>NZ_JBHXAQ010000002.1:435813-538512 GCF_042728755.1 Nocardia sp. NPDC060249 | reverse complement strand
CACCCCACTCGTCTGCGTCGCCCGCTCATTTTTTGAATCCCCCCCCGCCCCCCCCCGGCGGCCACCCCCCCCGGCCGCCCCCCCCCACCGCGGCCCCCGGCCGGGGTTTCAGGGTGATGTCACCAGTGCACGCCGGGCAGCACCCGGCTCATGCGGGCCGCCGAGTTCGGCATCACCATCAGCGGCGCGAAGACCGGGCCGAGGACGGTGAGGGCATTGCGTGCCGGTTCGGCGGGCTCGGTCACCGCGGCGGGACGAGGCTTGCCCTGTGCCGCAGTGGATTCGCCGAAGAACCGGAACCCGGTGTGCATGATCGTGCGCTTGAGCGAGGGCAGGAACATCTCGACCGCCTGGGCGAAGGTGCCCGCGGGGGTATCGATGCGGTCGGGGCGTTCCAGCAGCGCGCGGACCACGATGTCGGCCGCCCGGTCCGGGTCGGGCAGGGGCAGCGAACGGTAGAGGTCGGTGGGCGCGATCATCGGGGTGCGGACGAGCGGCATCCGGATAGAGGTGAAAGAGACACCATCGCTGCGGTTCTCGACGGCGGCGATATCGCTGAAGTTGTCCAGAGCCGACTTGCTCGCGGCATACGCGGCGAAGCGAGGTGCTTTGGTCTGCACGGCGATGGAGGAGATGTTGACGATGTGGCCGAAGTGGCGTTCGCGCATCGAGGGGAGCAGACCCAGGATGAGGCGGACGGCACCGAAGTAGTTGACCGCCATGGTCCGTTCGAAGTCGTGCATCCGGTCCACCGAATTGGCCACCGAACGGCGGATGGAGCGACCCGCGTTGTTGATCAGGTAGTCGACGTGGTGGTGCTCGGTCAGCACGGTCTTGACGAGGAGGTCCACCGCCTCCGCGTCGGTGATGTCGCAGGGGTAGGCGAACGCGGTGCCGCCCTCGGCGCGCACGGATTCCGCTGCGGCCGTGAGGTCTTCGACGCCACGGGCGATCATGAGCACGATCGCGCCACGGCGGGCGACGGCATGAGCCGTGGCCAGGCCGATCCCCGAGGACGCGCCGGTGATCAACACCGTGCGGCCCGAGAGCGGGTGCGCGTCGGCGGCGGGACGGCCGCGGTGCGGGTCCAGATTGCCGCGCCAGAAATCCCAGAGCCGGTCGGCGTAGGTGTCGAACGCGGGCACGGTGAGGCCGGGCAGGACCGCCTGGGTGGAGTCGGAGACGAAGTCGGCGGTGAATCCGACGTGGGGCGCGACCTCGGCGGGAATGCCTGCCTGTTCGAACAGGAAGTCGCGCACCGTGTTCGCGCCGGGAACGTGACCGAGCCCGCTCAACGCGCGTGCGCTGCCGGGCACGGTGCCGATACCGACGGGGCCGCCCGCGGCGGTGGCGAGCGCGCGATAGATCTCCCCGAACGGCTGCGGCCGCGGGTTGACCAGGTGGAACGTGCGCCCGTCCAGACCGTCGCGGCGCACCAGTCGCACCATCGCCTCGGCGACGTAGTCGACCGGCACCACATTGGTCGCACCCAGATCGGGCAGCGGCAACGGCAGTTCGGACGGCAGGCCGGCCAGGGCCGAAATGGCCGAGAAGAAGTAGTACGGGCCGTCGATCTTGTCCATCTCGCCGGTCCGGGAGTCACCGACGACGATCGCCGGGCGATACACCCGCGAGCGCACGTCGGTGGCCTCGCGAACAAGCTTCTCCGCGGCGAACTTGGTGCGGTGGTACGGCGAGGTCAGGTTCTGGCCGAGGTCGAAATCCTCCTCGAAGAACTTGCCGCGATGATCGCCCGCCACCGCCACCGACGACACGTGGTGCAGGGTGGCGTCGAGGCTGCGGGCCAGCTCGATCACCGAGCGGGTGCCCGCGACATTGGCCGCGTGGGCGGTCTCCTCGTCGGCGGTCATGTCGTAGACCGCGCCGAGGTGCAGCACGTGATCGGCTCGCGGCGCGCCGTCGCCGAGGCCGAGGCCCTCGGCGGTCAGGTCCCCGACCAGCGCGAACACGCGGTCGCTGTCGGGATGTTGCGCATTGTGCGCGGTGAACTTGGCCAGCGACTCGGCGCGCACCAGCACGTGCACGATCGCGGTGGGGTCGGCTGCGAGCAGCCCCCGCACCACGCGTCGACCCAGAAATCCGGTACCGCCTGTCACGATGTAGGAAACCATCGCTCCTCCTGAAAATCTCGAAACACGGTGTCGCGCAACAGTGATCGGCATGCGGCGGTGAATGCGAAATCAACGGTTGAGGTCCAGCAGCAAAAGTGGCTGGAGAGAAACCGGGCACATCGTCGTCCCGGCTACGCTTACCGTACTCGTCAGTAACCTTGCCGGGCAAGCGGATGGCGTGGTATCACCGTGTGGGAATTGTCACGCATCACCGCAGGTCAAAGGGTATGTGTGACAGATACTTTCAGTAACCGCGAGTTTCAGACAACTTGCCGCTACCGTCGCGACCGATCCGCCAGGACGTCGCCGACAGTGCTCGCGATCCTGGTGCGGAACACCTCGGGGGCGAAGGTGTTGGCGTGCTCGCGGATCTTCGCGGGATCGTAGGACGCCGAGCGGAATTCACGCATCGTGTCGGCGAGCGCGGCGACGACGTCTTCATCGGAGCCGGCCGGTACGTATTCGCCGGTGACGCCGGGGCGCACCGTATCGAGGGCGCCACCGGCCCCGACCGCGAGCACCGGCGTCCCGCAGGCCATCGCCTCCACCGGGACGATGCCGAAGTCCTCGATGCCCGGCATGAGCAGGGCTCGGCAGCGCCGGTACATGTCCTGCAGCAGCTCGCCCGAGGTGGCGCCGAGGAAGGTCGTCTCCGAGCCCGCGATCTCGTCGAGCTGGGCGCGGAACCGGCCGTCGCCGAGGACGACCAGGCGAACCCCGGCCCGCTGCGCGGCGCGAATGGCGAGGTCGGCGCGCTTGTAGGGCACGAGCCTGCCCGCGCACAGGAAGAAGTCCTCACGTTCGACCGACGGGTCGGGGGTGAAGCGGCTGACCTGCACCGGCGGGTTGACGACTGAAGCGGGCAGACCCCACCACTGGGTGACCCGCTCGGCGACCGCGTGCGAGTTGGCGATGACGTGCGTCAGCCGCGGCGCGGCGCGCAGTTCGCCACGTCGAGCGAGGGTGCCCAGCGCGCCCAGTGCCAGCTGGCCGACCCGTCCGCCCGCCTCCTGTGCGCGGAACTCGCGATCCCAGGCCCAGCGCGCGGGGGAGTGGACGTAGGCGACCACAGGCGCGTCGGTCGCCAAGGCGGCCTGGGTGGCGAACGCGTGATGGCTGATCACGACGACATCGAAGTCGCGCAACGGCATTCGGCGCAGCGCGCGGGGGACCAGCGGGAGCAGGGGAGCGTGCCTGCCACCGGTATAGGTGTGCGCCGTGCTGAGCCAGGTGTCGTGCACGGAACGCACAGGTTCGCGCAGGCCGCCGGGCGCGACGATCGGCGCGAAAACCTCGGCATCGGGCCAGGTTTCGACGAATTCGCCGACGACGGCCTCGGAACCGCCGAATTCGGTGAAACGTTCGTGGACGATGGCGACACGGGTCATCGGCGGGTGCTCGCTTCGATCTGTCGGGGTGCGGCGGTGCGACGCACGGCGGGGGCGACGGGCCGGCCGCGCAGCAGCCCGTCGACGGTGCCTCGCTCGAGGGCGCGGCGGTAGACCTGCGCCGCCTCGGCGCAGGCCGCGACCGTGGTGGCGACGGCGTCGGGGTCGTGGGCGGCGGAGGTGACGAACGACTGGCCGAGCACGCCGCGAACCAGCAGCTCCTGGAGGAACAACGTTCGAAAGGCTTGCGAGGGTGCGCCTTCGGCGTCCATGGTGCGGTAGATCAGACAGGACGGCCTGCCGCGCACCTGAAGGAAATCGGCGATGCCGAGGTCGGCGGCGATCGTGTTCACGCCGTCGGCGAGCGCACTGCCCGCCTGTTCCATCCGCCCGACGGGGTCCTCGGTGCGGTAGGCGTGGACCACCGCCCGGAACGCGGCCAGCGACGACGTTTCCGGGCCGTGCGTCGTGGAGAGCAGGAATACCCGCTCCTGATCGGTACGCAGCCCGCCCCGCTCCATGTACTCGCGCTTGCCCGCGAGCGCGGAGAGGGGGAAGCCGTTGCCCATCGCCTTGCCCCAGCACGACAGGTCCGGTGTCACGCCGTACACGGTCTGGGCGCCCCCGGCCGACCAGCGGAAGCCGGTGATCATCTCGTCGAACACCAGCAGGGTGCCGTACCGATCACACAGTGCGCGAACACCTTCCAGATATCCGGGCAGTGGTTCGGCCATGGCGGTGGCGGCCTCGAGGAACACCGCGGCCACGGAGCCGTCCGCCAGTGTCGCGGCGAGAGCGTCGAGATCGTTGTACGGGAACTTCACGGTGTCGACGGTGGGGATGCCGCCCGCCATCTCGGTGGTGCCGATGAACCAGTCGTCGACGGAGAAGAACGGCTGATCGCAGACCGCGACGGCGGTGCGGCCGGTCACCGCTCTGGCCAGGCGGACCGCGGCGGTGGTGGCGTCGGAACCGTTCTTGGCGAACTTCACCATGTCGGCGCCGGGCACCAGATCCAGGAAGTCCTGGGCGGCCAGCAGTTCCAGCTCGGTGGGGCGGGTGAAGCTGACCCCGTCGGCGATGGTCGACGACACCGCGTCGAGCACCGGTCGGTACGCGTGACCGAGCGTCACCGACCGCAACCCCATCCCGTATTCGACGTAGCGATTGCCGTCGGCGTCCCACACGTGCGCGCCCTTGCCGCGCACCAGGATCGGCGCCATGTTCTCCGGATACTGATCGGCGCCACGGGCGTAGGTGTGCGCACCGCCCGGCACGAGATCGTGCAGCCGGTCCTGGATCGCATTGCTGCGCTGGAACGTTCGCATCAGGGACGACCTCCGTGACTCGGTGGTGTGGTCAGTGCCCACAGGCGGTGGTCGGCGCGGACGCCCGTGGGGCCGCAATGGTCGTGCAGCACACCTTCTTCGGTGAAACCGGCGGCAGCCACCACAGCGTTCGACAGGAGATCGGCGCTGGGAACTTCGGCGGCGATCCGCCGAAGCCCGAGCTCGCCGAAGCCGTGTTCGGCGACCGCTCGCAGCGCCGCCCCCAGCTGTGCGGCCGCGACGAGTTCGGGATCGGCCCAGGCCGACAGGCGGGCGACGCGCCCGCTCATCGTCGGTTCGAACAGCCGAATCTCCCCGGCGTAGCGGCCGTCGGCGCGAAGGACGAGGACCAACCCGGCGGGAGATCGCAACCCGTGCCGGGCGTTGCGCAGCGCGCGATGCCACTCGCGCCGATGCCGGTGCCGGTCGATCGGCGCGAGCCGGGCACAGTGCGCGGTAGCGGCCGCTTGCCAGCCGACCCGATCCACACGCGACAGGCTGCGCACCGAGATGGCCGGGGCGTCGGCGACGGTGATCCGCACAGCTCGGACGAGGGTGTATCGACGCAGACGGTGCGTGACCACCCACAGCAACAGTCGCAGCGCGGCGATCGCGATGATCGCCGGTGACGGCGAACCGGCGCGCGAGAAGCGATCAGCGGACGGCGCTTCGAGCTGTGGCGCGATCGCCGAAGTCACCGGGGCCGAGCAGTCGCGTGCGGTCCACGCCCACAACGCGTGGTCACGCAGCGACCCACCCGCGTCGAAAGCCGAGGCCATCGTGGCTTCCTTGCGGAAGCCGAGGGCGCGCACCGATCCGGCGGCGGGCAGATTGGCGGGTGAGATCGGCGCGACGACGCGGACCAGTCCGAGCACGGTCACCCCGTAGTCGAGCAACATCGCGCCCGCCACGGTGATCACCCCGTGGCCGGCCCAGCGCGCGTCGATCCAGGCGCTGGACTCGGCGGTCCCCGTCGCGGTGTCGATGACGCAGTACTCCAGTTGTCCGACGAACTGTCCGTCGACCTCGATCGCGCCCGCGTAGCAGCGTCCGGCACGCATATCGACACGGGCGAGCAGGCATTCGCGCGCCCAGCGCCGTGCGGTGTGCCGTCTGTCCCACGGCAGCGGTGAGGTGCTCCAGAACGGCTCGATGTGGGCGCGGTCGTGCAGCCGGATCTCGCGCCACGCGGCGAAATCCGACATTCGGGGTGGACGTAGCCGGATCGAGTGGCCGTTGTGTCGCACCGGGCCGAGAATCAGCTGCGACAACTCCGAGTCGTTCGGCCGCTGCTTGCTTCGGTAGGAAGTGCTCACGCCGCCGAGCTAGCTGTCGCGTGATTCGGTGGGGGTCGCGCGCGGACTGCTCGGCGTGTACCCGACCTTTGGCAGCGCCATGGTCTCGGGGTCGTGCGAGATGGTGGCCGAGCGCGGGGTGACCGGGGCGGCACGGCGTGGAGGCGTGTCGAACGATGGTGCCGGGGGAGTCGGCGACGCGCGCACCCGGGTATCGGCCGCGGGTGCTCGGGTATCGGCTGCGCGCACCCGAGTGTCGGCTGCGGGTGCTCGGGTGTCGGCTGCGGGTGCTCGGGTGTCGGCCGCGGGCACCCGGGTGTCGGCTGCGGGCGCTACCTTGTCGATGTCGACGTCCGGGGTCGCGGCAGGCTTTGTGCCGCCACGCCGGCGATCGCGAGCCACCACCGCCAGCACCAGACCTTCGGCGACCACGATCAATGTGGCCAGCGCGGCGAACAGCCCTTCCTGCACCGGATGCGGGGCGACCAGTTCCCACGACGGCGCGGTGAGCACCGTCAGGCGCGCCGGGCCGAGCACCTGACGGAACTCGGTCTCGCGCGCCACGTCGCGGGCGTCGAAACTCAGCTCCGGGCGCAGCGGGTCATCGGAGAGGCGCTTGGAGAAGGTGTCCTCGACCGCGCGCCGGTGTGCCTCCAGATCGGCCGCGGACCGTGCGATCGCCTCGGTCCGCATCTGGGAACCGACACTGTCGAGCGACTGTTCGACCGCCACGACCAATTTCGAGGCCTGCTCGGGCGAGCCGGCCTCGGCGGTGATGATCAGCAACGACGGCGCGGGGCCGGTCATCGCCGACACCCGGGAGCGCAGATCCGCTTCCGAGGGTGCGAGCCCGTTCTTCACCACATCCGAGAGCACGCGGGTATCGGTGACCATCACGATGTAGGGCTGGGTGAGTTCGTTGAACACCGCGCCGATCGACGGTTGCGAGATCTGGACGGTGATGCTCGCCTGGTAGGTGCGCTCGCTGCCGTCGCGAATCAACCACACCGCGCCGCCGACGAGGATCGCGGCAACCAGGGCGAACGGCAGCACCCGGATCAGTTGACGAAGATGGCCCGCGATGTTCACCGCCGGCATCGATCGCCCGCCGGAGTCGAGGTCGGCGGTCGACGGCGACTCGGTACTGCTCACACTTCCCCCACATTCCACGCATCAACACTGCTCGATCACCGGCTCCCGAAGCCGGTACGCCGTCACTTCGGCACGACCGAGTTGCGATGACGATACCCCAGGCCCGCCCGGCGGTCGCGTCGGCGAACGTCGTTGAATCCCGCCGAACCTGCACTGTTCGTCCGCGAGTAAGTCGTTGGGAATTCCTCGGCGAACATCCGCGAAGCCCTGCGGGTAGTCTGATCCCCGTTCGCCCTCGATGGGTGCGGGACGGCGGAGCCGTCGGCAAATGGATGTCATTGAGGGGTAACGGCTGTGGGGGTTCGGGTGTCGGTATGTGTACCGGCCTTCAACGCGGCACGCACGATTGTCGAGACGCTGGAGTCGATCAGCGCGCAGGATTTCGACGACTTCGAGATCGTGGTCGTCGACAATGCGAGCACCGACGGAACGGGCGATCTCGTGCGCGCGTTCGACGACGCGCGGATTCGGCTGTACACCAACGACACCACGTTGCCGATCGTGCAGAACTGGAATCGGGCGATCGAATTGGCCGGTGGCGAGCTGGTGAAGCTGGTCTGCGCCGATGACATGATCACCCCGGGATGCCTGTCGGCGCAGGTCGAGTCGATGGCCGACAGCGAGATCGCGGTCGTCGGCGCCAAGTTCGACGTCGTCGACGACGACAATGTGATGCTCGCGCAAGGGCGCGGGTTGCCGGGACTGGTGGGTCGATGCTCGTCGCGGACCGTGCTGCGCACGCTCGTGCAAAAGATGCCCGACGACGTGTGCCCGACCGCGGCGTTCCTGTTCCGTCGCGCCGATTTCGCCGTGACCACCGGTTTTCGCACGAACTTCCTGTACGCGATGGATGTCGATCTGGTCGCCCAACTGTGCGAACGCGGTGAGTTCTTCGGCCACGATCGGGTGCTCGCGATCAACCGCGCGTCGGCGTTCAACTACTCGAGCACGACCTCGTCGGCGAGCAAATTCGTCGACGTGCTGCGGTTCAACCACCATCAGCGTCGGCAATTCCGCGACCGCGTGGGTGTGATCGATGTCCTGATCGGCGACGGTCGCGTGCTGCGGCAGGCGCTGGTCCGGGTCTCGGCGAGGGCCGCGCGGTTGTTCGGACGAGGCTTACAGCAGTGAACTCCCTGCTGTACGTGGCGGCCCTGCCGGTGGCATGGGTGTTCCTGCGCTGGATCTGGCATCGGCCCCAACGCGGGGTGTTGCTGGTGGCGGCGTTGGTGCCCTTCAACGGGTTGCTGCTGATCGCGCCCGCGTGGATGCGGGTCGACGGCTGGAAAGAAGCGATGCTGCTGCTCACCCTCGCGGTGGCGGCGTTCGTCCCCCACGGGCGAGTCGATCCGCGTCCGGTGTTGCCGTGGTGGTCGTTCGGCGTGGTGCTGTGCGTGTTCGGGGTCGGGTCGGCGTTCCTGACCGCGGGAATTCTGGGCATTTTCGCGATCAAGATCACGTTCTTCTATTTCATCGTGGTGCCGCTGATTCTGTATCTGCGGCCGTTCACCGCGCGCGATCGCGATCTGCTCATCACGATCATGATGGTCGAGTCGGTCGGGATCGCGGTCTTCGGCTTGGCGCAGCAGGCGATCGGGCCCGCCGGGCTCGCGGAGATGGGCTACAAGTTCAACGAGACCATCCGGTTCTCCGGTGGTTTGATGCGCTCGTTCGGGTCGTTCAACCAACCGTTCCCGTTCGCGTTCTATCTGGTCACCGTCTTGTTGGTGGGTGGATCAGTGGCGCTGGCCGCGCCGAAACGGTTCCGCAATCGGTTGTTCCTGCTGTCGACCCCGGTCCTGGTGGCCGGGGTCGCGGCCAGCGTCGTGCGTGCCGCGCTGCTCGGTTTGCTGATCGGCGTGCTGGTGCTCGCGATCGTCCGCTATCGGCGACAGCTCAAAGCGGTGCTCATCGGCGGGGTCGCGTTGATCGCGGTGGTCGGCGTCGGGGCGTCGTCGCAGGCGCGCAGTTCGCTGCTGTCCTCGGACAGCCTGGCCGCGCGCGAGACCGGATGGAAGGTCGTGACCAGGACGGTGCCCAGTCATCCGTTCGGTGACGGCCTCGGCTCGACCGGGGCGGCGAAGGCGGCCCAACTCGTGGCCGAACTCGGCCCGGCCGCCGAGAAATTGCCCTATGCCACCGGCGAAGTCCAGATCTACGGGCGCCCGTACCAACCCGACAACTACTACGTGAAGTTGCTCATCGAACTCGGGCCGATCGGGGTCTGGTTGTTCTGCGCGATCCTGGTGGTGATCTATCTGCTCGCGCTGCGTTCGGCCCGCACGATGACCGGCAACGACGCCGCGCTGGCGCTCGGGGTCGCGGCGGCCGTGCTGTCGAGCGCGGTCGCGGCGGTCGCGTCGAGCTACTTCGAGATCTTTCCCAGCGATTTCTACTTCTGGCTGCTCGCCGCGGTTGTCGGCTGCGCGGTCTCCCAGCACTCCCCAGTCCGGGCCGTCGAGCGCAGCCCCGTCCCCGAACAGGTGTCATGAATACTGCTGCGAACAGCCGACCCACCGTGTGTTTCGGGGCGTTGGCCTACCGACCCGACGGCGCCGGGGTGTCGACCTATCAGCGGGAACTGCTGGCGCAGTTGCCCGCGCTGCTGCCGGACGCCGAACTGTCGGCGCTGGTCCAAGCCGACGCGGCGAGCTCGCTGCCGCCCACCGTCTCGGCGGTGTCGCGACCGGTCGCGTCGGGTGCGCGCCGCGCGTGGCACGGCGTCGCGCCGCTGCGCGGTGTCGAGGTGTTCCACGGGCTCGATGTCGATCTTCCGCTGATCGGCCCGCGTGCCACGGTCGCCACGGTGCACGACCTGTCGGTCTTCGATGTGCCGTGGGCGTTCAGCCGGTATCGGGCACGCGGGGAACAGATCCTGGTCCGGACGTCGTTGACGCGTGCCGATCTGCTGATCGCGGTATCGGAGTTCACCGCCGAACGGATCGCGGACAAGTTCGGCCGGACGGCGGTTGTCGTGCCGCTCGCTCCCGCCGGCTGGGCGCGTGTCCCCGAGCCCGCCGCGGTGGAGCGGGTGCGTGCCGACTACGACCTGCCACCTCGGTTCATCCTGCAGGTGGGGACCGTCGAGCCGCGCAAACAGGTCGCGATGCTCGCGGACGTGGCGCGCGCCCTCGACATTCCGCTCGTGTTGGCCGGGGCCGGATCGGCCGGTCCGCAGGCCCCGGCCACGGCAATCGGTCTCGGCTACGTCGACGCCGCCGATCTGCCCGCGCTGTACGCCGCCGCGACCGTGGTGGCCTACTGCTCGGAGTACGAAGGGTTCGGGCTGCCGCCGGTGGAGGCCATGGCGTGCGGTGGCGCGGTGGTGGCCAGCGCGGTCGGCGCGCTGCCCCAAATCTGTGGCGACGGTGCCGTCTTGGTCGCGCGTGCCGATGTCGAGTCGTGGGCGGCGGCCGTGCGCCCCCTGCTGCACGACAGCGCCGACAACACCGCACTGCGTGAGCGTGGTCTCGTCGCGGCGTCGAAACTGAGCTGGCGGGCCACCGCCGAGGCGACGGTCGGCGCCTATCGCGGCGCCGGGTTGATTCCGTGACGACCGAGGCGAAACCGTCGATTCCCGAGCAACCGGCCGAGGGCGGCGTCTCGATGTCGGGCCGGGCCGCCGCAGGCAACACCGCCGCGATGCTGGCCAGCCGGATCTTCGCCGCGGTGCTCGGTCTGCTCGGCACCATGCTCACCGCCCGCATGCTGCCCGCGGTCGAATGGGGCTACTTCTCCTTCGTGTTCGGTCTGCTCGGCATGCTCGCGATCGTCACCGATCTGGGTGTCGGGCGCGCGGTCATCGGCAAACTCGTGCACGGCGAGCCCGCCGAGGTCGCCGAGATCGCGACCTCGTTCATCGCGCTGCGGACCGCACTCGGGCTGCTGGGCTACGGCGTGGCCCTGGGCTACGTGGTGCTGCTCGATTGCCCACCGGAGGTCATCGCGGCGACGGCCATCGCGGGGCTGGTCGTGGTGGTCGCGACGCCGAGCAACGCGCTCACCGTGCTGTTCCAGTCGACCATGCGGTTGACCCTGGTCGCCGCGGCGGAGGCGATCGCACGCGCCGTCCAGGTGGCGCTGACCGTCCTCGCGGTGCTGTGGGCACCGACCTTGCTGATCGTGGTGATCCCCGCCGTGGTGTACGAACTGATCGCCCTCGCGATCAAGATCGTCGGCGTCGGTCGGGGACTCGGCGGACCCATCCCGGCGCGCCGCGTCGAACTGCGCTGGTGGGGCGGCATGCTGCGCGAGGCGCTGCCGCTGAGCATCGGCCTGGCCTTGATCATCATGCTGCAGAAGGTCGGCCTGCTGCTGCTGGGTCACTTCGACACCTTCGAATCCGTCGGAATGTTCGCGGTCGGCATGAAATTCGCCGACCTCGTCGACACCGCGGCGATCGCGGTCGTGGCCCCGTTGACCACCCTGCTGATCGCGGTGTGGCCCGCCGACCCCACCCGGTTCCGGCGCTACTTCCGCCAGGCGGGTGCCGCGCTGACGGCCCTGGGCCTTGCCGCGCTGGTCGCCTTCTGGCCGGTCGCGACCCAGGTGATCGATCTGCTCTTCGGTGCGAAGTTCGGGTCCGCGGTCGACGCGAGTCGCTACCAGATCATCGG
The DNA here is from genome assembly GCF_042728755.1 of Nocardia sp. NPDC060249. Classification (NCBI taxonomy): domain Bacteria; kingdom Bacillati; phylum Actinomycetota; class Actinomycetes; order Mycobacteriales; family Nocardiaceae; genus Nocardia; species Nocardia sp. NPDC060249. Next base: position 526,601 of record NZ_JBHXAQ010000002.1, on the reverse strand, counting down.
CGGACTGCTCGGCGCGCTGGCGCATCTGGGCTTGGTCGCGCTGATGGCGGCCGGGCGGAACTACCTGATTCCCTGGATCGCGCTGCTCGCCTTGGCAGTCGACCTGGCGTTGTCGTGGCCGCTGATCGCGTGGCTGTCGTTCGAAGGCGCGGCCATCGCCGGTCTGGTGGCCAACGTCGTTCTGCTGATCGGGGTGTGGCTCGCCCTGGTCGCCACGGTACGGATCGGGCGGTTGATCCCGGTCACCTCGGTGGTGTCGGTCAGCGCTGTCGCCGCCGCGGTGATCGTCCCCGCGACGATGATTCAGCAGCGGTGGGAGCCGCCCTGGATTGTCACCTCCACGGTGGCCGGTGTGTTGTACCTTTTCCTCGCCGGCTGCGTAGTGCGCTGGACCGACGGATTGACGATACGAAGCATGCGAGGGCCGAAAACTGATGACACTGTGGCGATTCGCTCGGATGATCACCACCGTGGCCCTCACCCTCACCCTGCTCGGATGCGCGACACCGACGACGTCGACCGTGCTCGATGAGCGCGTGAACGAGACCGGACTCGGGATCGCGGGCGGGCACTCGTGGCTCGCGATGAGCACCGGCGAATTGGACCGTCAGATGTCGGGCGTGGTCGACGCGGGCGCCACCTGGATCAGGATGGATCTGGACTGGTCGCTCATCGAGCACGATCGTGGCCGCAAGGACTGGTCGATGACCGATCGAGTGGTTCGATCGGCGCGCGCCCATGGACTGCACGTGCTGGCCATCCTGACCTACTCACCGCCGTGGGCACGTCAGAACCCGGGGCCCGGCGGCAACAAGGTCGCCCCGTATCCCGCGCTGTTCGGCCAATTCGCCGCCGACGCGGTCGAGCGCTACCGCGATCAGATCAAGCACTGGGAGGTCTGGAACGAGCCCAATGTCACCAGCTTCTTCGCGCCGCTACCCCATGTGGGCCTGTACGCGCAGTTGCTCCACCAGGCGGCGACGGCCGTGCGCACCCGCCAGCCGGGTGGCCAGGTGCTGGTCGGCGGCTTGGCGCCGGCCGCCGACAACGGTCGCGACATCGCGCCCTCGACGTTCGTCGAGCGCCTCTACGACCTCGGCTCGGCTCCCGACTTCGACGCCGTCGCGGTGCACCCGTACTCCTATCCGGAGCTGCCCGCGGCGCCGAGCCGGGACAACGCCTTCCAGAACCTGACTCGCCTCCGCGCGATCATGGACGCTCGCGGCGACACGTCGAAGCGGTTGTGGCCCACCGAATTCGGCGCGCCGACCGGTACCGGGGCGCGCGCGGTCGACGAGCAGACCCAAGCCGAGATACTCGGCAGCGGACTGGACTTGATCGCGGCCATGCCCAATGTCGGCCCTGTTTTCGTCTACTCCCTGATCGACGCGGGCGACGACCGCCAGGACCTGGAGGACAACTTCGGCATGCTCCGTCGTGACTATTCGGCGAAACCGGCACTGGCACAGGTCCGCGCCCGCGCGGAGGTGCTGCGTGCCGGGCAGTGACGACGTGCGCGAGCTGGTGTTCGTCGCGCACACCGGACAGGCGTCGGGCGCGGAGAACGTCATGCTCGCGCTGGTGGACGCGGCGCTCGAACGTGGCTACCGGGTGCGGGTCGCCTGCCCGGACGGTCTGTTGCGCGAACGGCTGCCCGTGGGAGTCGAGCACATCGGCATCGCCCCGCTGGGGTTGGCGGGTGAACGGGGTCTGCGCCGGTTGACCGCCGCGTCGGTCATGCTGAGGAACTGGATCGGTGCGGCGTGGCGGCTACGTCAGCCTTTGCGGGACAGCCGAACCCGAGTCATCGTCAATTCGACCATGGCATTGCCCGCGCTGGCGCTGGCCCGTCCGCATCGGCGCTCGGCAGCCTGGTTGGTCCACGACATCCTCGCCAGCCGACGGCAATACGGCGCCGCGTGGGCCGGGCGCGCGGCGGTGGGCCACGCCGTCGCGGTCTCCGAGACCGCCGCCGCGCCGCTGCGCCGGCGCGGCTTCGAGGTCGAGGTCGCGTTCAACGGTGTGGCCTGGCCGGTCGAACCCGCGCCCGTGGTCGAGCGCACGCCACCGGTGATCGGGATCCTGGGGGTGGTGACCTCCTGGAAGGGCCACCACGTTCTGCTGGAAGCCGTCGCGGGGTTGCCGGAGGTCCGGCTCGAGATCGCCGGTCGGGCACTGCCCGGCGACGTGGCGTATCTGGCCGAGCTCCGCGAGCGCGCCGAGCAGCCCGACCTCGCCGGTCGGGTCGTGTTCCTCGGTCAGGTCGACGCCATGACCACCATGCGCGGCTGGGATGCGGTGATCTCGGCCAGCGTGCTGCCCGAGGCCGGCCAGCTCGTCGTCCTCGAGGCGATGAGCCTGGGTGTCCCGGTGATCGCCACCGATCACGGCGGTTACGCCGATGACCGCGTCATGGTGTGCGTTCCCCCCGGCGATCCGGCCGCGTTGCGGGCGGCGATCGAGCGGGTCACCGGTGATCCGCGGTTGCGGTCGCGTTTGCACGAGGACGGTCGGGCTCGCGTGGCGGCCGCACACGATCGGTCCCGCACGCTGCCGCAGATGCTCGACGCACTGCTCGACACCCCACCCTGACAGGCTCGGCCGCGCGCATGACAGCGACGGACCCGGCGAGCGACTTCGCTGGCCGGGCCCGTCGGGTCGTGATCAGATCGAGAAGGTCTTGCCGTAGGTGACGACGGTATCGCCGGACGAGCTGACGATCCGCACGAACGGGCGAACATTGGTCTGGCCGAGCACACCGGTGACAGTGCCGTGGAAGCCCGAAAGGCGCAGTGTGCCTTCGGCTCCGGCGATCTCACCGCCCGCGACCTCGACCTCCTGGATACCGGGGCCGAAGCCGGCGGCGAGTTCGATGCCCGCGCGCGGGATGAGGCCGTCGAGCTTGACGGTGGGCCCGTCCGGGCCGACCTCGAGGCCGAGGCTCGGAGTCGACCACTCGAACTTGATCCGGCCGTCGAGCGTCGCGGGGTAGCCGACCTGATAGCCGAGCGTGATGCGGCCGGACCAGGCCTCGGCGTCGGGGCCGGTGACCAGGTAGGAGGCCGCCCCGCTGTGGAACCACTCGCGGGTGAGCGGATTGCCGTCCAGTGGCGCGACGAAGTCGATCCGGGTGTCGGACTGGATCGCCTCGACCGCGCGGTTCTTGCCGTCGAGAACGGTGCTGCTGCTGTCGATTCCGGCAGCGGCGGACCCCGCTCCCAAGGCGAGACCGACGGCGATGACCGACGCCATCGCCGCGATCCGGAGCGTGCGTGGTGCGAGCACGGTGGTTCCCCTCATCAGAATTCTTCCCCTGGCTGTGCGCCCGTCGAACGCTGCGTTCGGCATCGCATTCCCCCTGCGAACCGGGCACCGGCCACCGCGACACTGCGACGGTCCAGCAGTGTCCCGAACTCGATCATGGTGCGGCGCTGGGCATTACGAGTATCCCATGCGATCCGATCAGCTGCCGATCGACACAGGGTCGGCTATGCCACAGTCGTCGCGCGCGCCTATCACTCGCGTGGGCCCGCCGGGTCGTCGATCATCCACCGGCCGTCGAGTTCGGGCAGTGCGGCGCTCACTTCGGCGAGCAGGTCCGGTAGCGTCAGCAACACGACGTCGGGCTCGGCGGCGACCAGTTCGGCGGGGGAGATGATCGGCACATCGGTGCCGGGCATCCGGCAGCCCTGCTTGCCCGGAGAGGCGTCGGCGACCCCGGCGAGCAGGCCGCGGTGCGCGCCCGCCATGCTCAGCAGGGCCACCGCGCGGGACGCGGCACCGTAGGCATAGACCCGATGGCCCTGTGCGGAACCAGCGTCCAGCCAACCGCGCAGGGCGCGGACGTGGGTGTCGACCGTCCGCTGTAACTCGGGGGCCGAGTTCAGCGCATCGGCTTCGGTGACGAGAAGGCTGTCGACGGTGGCGTCGGGGGTGTGATCGCCGTGGCGTACGGCCAGGAGCACCGTGCCGCCGTAGAGGTCGAACTCCCACGCGGTGACCACACTCATCCCCGCCGCGCCGAGCAGAGTGCGCAGAGTGGACAGCGAGTAGTACGCGAAGTGCCCGTGCCGCAAGGCGTTCCACTGTCCCTGCGCGACGATGGTGGCCAGTGAGTGGTATTGGACGAGTAGCACCCCGTCGGGCGCCGTCGCCGCGGCACGTGCCGCGAAGGCCGCCCGCTGATCGGGTTCGTGCATGATCCCGAAGCAGTCGAGCACCACATCGGCCGGTCCGCCGGTGTTCTCGGTGAAGCCGCGCTCGGCGAGCAGGGGCAGCCAGGTGCCGCCGTGCGGGCTACCGAATTCGGTGACCGTCGATCCGTGCAGCAGTCCGGCGGCGTGCACCAGACGCACCGCCTCGGCGGCCTGGTCGCGCAGGGCCAGCGGCTCGATGCCGCGGGGTTCGGCGGTGACAGTGTCGTCGTCGGCCAACTGGGCCAGCCCGCATGCCACGCACCGGTCCATCCGCAAGGGGTGGCCGGATTCGGTGGCGGCGACCGGAGCGTCACGTGGCGGAAAGTGATCCGCCGCCGGGACCGACCCCAGGTCGAGAACGGGAGCGAGCGCGGTCTTCGCGCAGCCGCGGCATCGGCGGGTCATGACAGGATGTCCTCGTGCGTATCGAGCGGACCGAATTGGCCGACGTAGTGGTTCTCGTACCCGAACCGTTCCGGGACGAGCGGGGGTTGTTCACCCGTACCTTCGACGCGGTCGAGTTCGACGCCCACCTCGGCGTGCCGGGCGCGGCGGCGGCTTTCGTGCAGGATTCGCAGTCGCGGTCGGTGCGCGGGGTGATCCGTGGCATGCACGGCCGTGGCGGGCGCGGTGAGGCCAAACTCGTGCGCTGCGCACACGGCGCCGTGCACGACGTGCTCGTCGACATTCGCCCCGGTTCGCCGACTTTCGGTGCGCGCCGAGCATTTCGACTCGACGACGAGCAGTTCCACCACCTCTACGTGCCGCCGGGTTTCCTGCACGGATTCCAGGCGCTCACCGAGATCGCCGACGTCTGCTACCGCATCGACCGTCCGCACGATCCCGCCGAGGACATCGGGGTCGCCTACGACGACCCCGAACTGGGGATCGAGTGGCCGCTGCCCGTCGGTCCGGTCTCCGCGCGTGACGCGGGGGCCGGGAGCTGGGCCGCGCTGCTGGCTACGCTGACGCCGACGCACTGATCCGGCGCAGCTGTGCGTCGAGCACCCCGGAGTCGCACAGCCCCTGCAGGTGCGGCAGCCGGGTGAACCGGCGGAAGAACGCGTCGGAGGTGAGCCCGCGCGCGGTGTACTCGGTGAACAGCTCGGCCGCGCCCGCGGGCACCGTCCACTGCGCCTCGAAGCCGAGAACCTCACGCGCGTAAGAGAAGTCGACCCGGTAGGACCGTGGGTCGGCACCGTTCTCGCCGGTGATCAGCAGCCGGGATCCGGGCACCGCCTCGACCACCGAGGCGGCGATCTCGGCGACGGTGAGGTTGTTGACCTCGGTGCCGATGTTGAACGCCCGGCACGAGACGTCGGCGGCGGGCGCGGTGAGGCAGGTGGCGAAGGCGGCGGCGATGTCGGCCGCGTGCACCAGGGGGCGCCACGGGGTGCCGTCGGAGAGCACTTTCACCTCGCCGGTGAGCACCGCGTAGCCGACCAGATTGTTGAGCACGATATCGGCCCGCAAGCGCGGCGAGAAGCCGAAAGCTGTGGCGTTGCGCAGGAATACCGGAACGAAGTCGTCGTCGGCCAGGGCGGCCACATCGTCTTCGACGCGGACCTTGCTCTCGGCGTACGGGGTGATCGGGCGCAGCGGGGCGTCCTCGGTGACGAGGTCGGCACCGGCGGCGCCGTAGACCGAGCAGGTCGACGCGTAGAGGAACCGCGACACCCCGGCCTGCTTGGCGAGGCGGGCCAGTCGCACCGACGCGTGATGGTTGATGTCGTAGGTGATCTGCGGGGCGAGGGCGCCGAGGGGATCGTTCGACAACGCCGCGAGGTGGATCACCGCGTCGAAACCGCGCAGCTGCTCGACGGTCACCTCGCGCAGGTCCACCGCCAAACCTTCGGGGTCACCGGCGAATTCGCCGAGCAGGCAGTCGGCGAAGTAGCCGATGTCCAGGCCGGTGACCTGGTGGCCCGCCGCCCGCAGCACCGGCACCATCACGGTGCCGAGATAGCCCTGGTGCCCGGTGACCAGTACCCGCATGTTCACGTCTGTTCCCATCTGATGATCGCTTTGTCGAGCACGAACGCCTCGGCATACGGTGCGTGGCATTGCACGCCACGCATCCGGGCCAGCCCGAGGAAGGCCTGTTCGTCGAACCAGTCGCGGCCCGTCTGCGACGGATAGTGTTCGTGCAGCAGACGCGACTTCTGCTGGACGAGTTCATGACTCAGCGGGTGGTAGAGCGTGGGAGCCGGCGTGTCGGTCTCCCATTTGAGGATTTCGTAACCCAGGGTCAGGTGGTCACGGAACTCGGTGGGCACCAGTTCGGCGAGCAGGCGGTGGTCCTGGTGGGCGTCGCCGCGATGCGGCGCGAACACCACCTCGGGTTCACCGCCACGACGAAAGGCCGCCAGCGCGTCCTTGATCCGATCCCAGTGCGCCGGCGCGCGGCCGTCGGGCACATCGAGAACGTGCAATTCCGGCTTGTTGCCCGAGCAGAACGCGGTGAGCGCCGCCCGCTCCTCGTCCTCGCGTGCGGTGCCGCCACCGGAGAGGACAAGGGCCCGCACCTCGATATCGGGATCGGCGCCGGTGAGCGCGAGCAGCGTCGCCCCCATCCCGATCGCGATGTCGTCGCAGTGCGCGCCGAGCACGGCGATCCGGCGCGGCGGGGTGGTGAACAACCCGATCACGGTCGGTCCCACACCATCCACGGCCGGGTGCCGTTGCGGTAGGCGTCGTCGAGTTCGGCGCGTTCCTTGAAGGTGTCGGCCGGCTTCCAGAAGCCCATGTGCTGATAGCCGAAGAGCCTGCCCTGCCCGGCGAGCGCGCCGCACGCATCGGCGACGAGATCGCCGCCGGGCGGCAGCAGATCGAAGATCTCCTGGCTGAGCACGAAGTATCCGCCGTTCTCCCACAGCGGCATCTGCGCCACCGGCACGATGTCCTTCACCTCACCGGTCGGCGAGATGTCCACGCAGTGGAACGAGGACTGCGGCGGCACCACCATCATCGAGGCGGCCGCACCCGAGGCGTGGAAGCGTTCGATCATGGTGTCGAGCGGCGCGTCAGTGAGGACATCGGCGTAGTTGGCCAGGAAGTACTCGTCGCCGTCGAGGTGCTCGCGCACGCGGCGCAGTCGCTCTCCGATCGCGGATTCGACACCGGTGTCGACGAAGGTGATCGACCAGTCGCTGATGTCGCTGCCCAGCAGCTCCACTTCACCGTTGCGGATCACGAAGTCGTTGGACGCCGACTCCTGGTAGGTGAGGAAGAAGTTCTTGATGTGTTCGGCGCCGTAGCCCAGACACAGCACGAACTCCTTGTGGCCGTAGTGCGCGTAATAGCGCATCACATGCCACAGCAGGGGGCGCGGACCGACCAGCTGCATCGGCTTGGGGACGACGTCGTCGGATCCGCCACGCATGCGCATGCCGTATCCGCCGCAGAACAGTACGACCTTCATCGGTTCGTCCACTTTCATTCGGAGAGTGCGCCGGCCGCGACCGGTTCGCCTGCCGTGGCGGCGCGATGCAGCACCGGCAGCGGGTAGATCAGTTCGCCACCCCATTCGCCGACCTGGCCGAGCTGGGCCGTGATCTCGGTTTCGAGATTCCACGGCAGGACCAGCACCACATCGGGTTTGTCGGCGTCGATGCGTTCCGGGGGATGGATCGGAATCCGGGTGCCGGGGGTGTAGCGGCCGTGCTTGTAGGGGTTGCGGTCCACGGTGTACTCGAGCAGGTCGGGCCGGATGCCGCAGTAGTTGAGCAGCGTGTTGCCCTTGCCCGGCGCGCCGTAACCGACCACCCGCTTACCGGCCGCGCGGCAGTCGAGCAGGAAACGCAGCAACTCCTGACGGACCGATTCGGCACGGGCACCGAGCGCGGCGTAGCCGGCGGGTTCGTGCAGGCCCGCCGCACGCTCGAGGTCGAGGACCTCGGCGACGCGGGCGGTGGGTTCGGCGACGGCGTCGGGGCGTGCCCACAGCCGGATCGAGCCACCGTGGGTGTCCAGCAGTTCCACATCCACGACGGTCAGCCCGGCGATCGCCAGCGCGCGCTGCGCCGAATGGACGGTGTAGTACTGGAAGTGCTCGTGATAGATGGTGTCGAACTGGCCGAGCTGGACCAGGTTCAGCGCGTGGTGCACTTCGATGCTGCACCAGCCGTCGTCGCTGAGCAGGGTGCGCAGAGCGTGGGTGAACCCGCGCAGGTCGGGTACGTGGGCGTAGACGTTGTTGGCGACCACCAGGTCGGCCGGACCGTGCTCGGCGCGGACCCGGGCGGCCGAATCCTGTTCCAGGAACGCCGTTTCCGTCGGCACGCCGACCTCGCGGGCCGCGAGCCCGACGTTGACCGAGGGCTCGATGCCGAGACAGCGGATGCCACGCGCGACCGCGTGGCGCAGCAGGTAGCCGTCGTTGCTCGCCACCTCGACGACGAACGAATCGCCGCCGAGGCCGAGTCGTTCGGCGGTGCTGGTGACGAACTGCTCGGCGTGGCGTACCCAGCTGTCGGAGAACGAGGAGAAGTAGGCGTACTCGGTGAAGGTGTCCTCGGGGGTGATCAGCGCCGGGATCTGCAACAGCAGGCAGTCCTCGCACAACCGCAGGTGCAGCGGATACGTCGCTTCGGGCAGGTCGAGTTCGGCGGCGGACAGAAAGCTCTCGCACGGTGGGGTGGCGCCCAGGTCGAGCACGCTCGTGAGCCGTTCGGAATCACAGAGTCGACATTGCACGTGGAGTCCCCACCTTCATCCCTGTTCATCCGAGCTGTCGCGGCTCATGCCGGTCATGCCGGACGTCGGACCGGCGGGCCCAGACGTTACAGCGGCGGGCTCCAAGAGTGCCCCGAAACGTTCGGGCAGAAACAGATTCATGGTAATTTTCGGGCCGATACCAGGTCGATTCGGCACCGGCTAATTGTTGGCGAGGGCGACCACCCCTCATTTATGTGTGATGCCAATCACTTGTGAAAGTGATTGTCCTGCATTCATATCGAAAGGCAATAGTTAATCGGTGATAGCTGTTCGATTGTTCTGTGATGTGGCTAACTACCGGAATCCCTTGTGGCGGTGAGTCTTCGGAAAGAACCCCGGCTGGTGGTCTGTAACAATCAGCGGGCGGGTATCGAATCGACGGGAAGTAGGACGGTCGCAAGGCCGCGTTCCGGTCGACGGGGATCGGGAAACGATTCGTCTCCCGAAGGGGAGGGTGTGGGTTCATGAGCTACGAGCTCACCGGTAGTGGCGACGTCGACGTTGTCCAGGTGCTGCGCCGTACACAGCGCGAGAGTTGGCAGACCGTGTTGGTCCAGCGGTTGGCGGTGACCGATGTGATCGCGGTGTTCGGGGCGGTCGCGGCGGCACAGGTCATCCGTTTCGGTGGGCCCGCCGCGCCGCCACTGGCCTGGCCGCTGCCCTACGAGGTCGGCTACTCGGTGGTGTCGCTGGCCTTGGCCGCCGGCTGGCTGGCGCTGCTGCACGGGTACGGCAGCCGGACCCCGCAGGTGGTCGGCACCGGAACCGAGGAGTTCCGCAGGCTGGTGTCGGCGACCCTGCGCCTGTTCGGTGTGCTGGCGATCCTCGCGCTGCTGTTCCGGGTGGAGGTCGCGCGGGGCTATCTCGCCATCGCGTTGCCCGCGGGGCTGTTCGCGCTGGTCGCCGGGCGGTTGGCGTGGCGGTGGCGGTTGCGGCGGTGGCGCGCGCAGGGACGGTGCCACATCGCGGTGCTGGTGGTGGGTTCGCCGGAGGCCGCGCACGCGATGGCGTCGGCGTTCACCGGCGATCCCGCCTCCGGGTATCGCGTGGTCGGCGTGTGCGTGCCCGCGGGATCGGTGGGCGCGCAGTTCGATACGTCCGACGGGCCGTCGGTGCTCGGCGATGATCGCTCGGTGCTGGAGGCGGTGCGTCGCAGTGGCGCCGATTCGGTCGCCGTGGCCGCGACCGATCATCTCGGACCCGCCGAATTGCGGCGGATGGCATGGGCCCTGGATCCACTCGGCGTCGATCTGATCGTCGCGCCCGGCGTCGCCGACATCGCGGAGACGCGGCTGACCAACCGCCTCGTCGCGGGGATGCCGATGCTGCACATCGACCCGCCGCGCTACGGCCGAGCGAAATCGAGCCGTAAAGCGTTGTTCGACTTGTGTTTCGCCGCGACCGTGCTGGTACTCATCGCACCGATGCTGGCCGCCATCGCGATCGCGGTGAAGATGACGAGTGCGGGGCCGGTGTTCTATCTGTCGGAGCGGATCGGGCGCGACGGTGTTCCGTTCCGGATGATCAAGTTCCGCAGCATGCTCGTCGACGCTGACAGCACGGTGGAGGCGCTCATCGAGTGCCACGGTGGAAATCCGTTGTTCTTCAAGGTCAAAGACGATCCGCGGGTGACCGCCGTCGGCCGGTTCCTGCGCAAGTACAGCCTCGACGAGCTGCCCCAGTTCTTCAACGTGTTGCGCGGTGACATGAGCGTCGTCGGGCCACGGCCGCAGGTGCAACGTGAGGTCGACAGCTACGACGGGGAGATGCGACGGCGGCTGCTGGTGAAGCCGGGCGTCACCGGGCTGTGGCAGGTCAGCGGACGGTCGGATCTGTCGCCGGAGGATTCGGTGCGCCTTGACCTGTCCTATGTCGAGAACTGGTCGATGGTGCTGGATCTGGCGCTGATCGCGCGCACCATCGGGGCGGTCACCCGCGGCGACGGCGCGTACTGAACCGGGGCGGTGCGCCGACTCACCACCCCGGCTCGGCCACACGGAGCGCGCTCCGGCGATCAGCGCAGGTCCCGTCGGCGCAAAGCCATGAGCCCCACCAGGATTCCCGCACCCGCGAGGGCGATCAGGCAGGCGATCGGTGCGATGTCGAACGCCGCACCCGGCAGCTTCGGCGGATGGACGAAGGGCACCAGATCGAGGACCCACTGCGGGAAGCTACCCAGCGAGCCCAGCAGGAAGATCACGATCATCGCGCTCAGTACACCCCAGGCAAGTGCCGCGTACTTGGGCAGCGCGCCGAACAACAGCATCGCGATGGCGGTGATCACCCAGACCGCGGGCAGTTGCACCGCGACCGCGCCCAAGGATGCGCCGATCTTGCCGGGAAGGTCGCCGTCCGTCGCACCCCACACGATGCCGATCGCCAGGCCCGCGGACAGCAGTGCCACAGCGGGTCCGCCGATCGCGAACAGCAGGTGGCTCGACGCATAACGCACGCGTCCCACCGCGGCGGCAAGGACCGTCTCGGCGCGGCCCGAGTTCTCCTCCTCGTGCAGCCGCAGCACCGCCGACACGGAGTAGGCGGCCGCCGCGGCGGCCAACATCGTGACGGCGTAGGCGATGAACGCCTTCTCCAGGTCGGCCGACCCGCCCAGCGAGGTGACCACGTCCTGCAGGGTGCCGCTGTCGTCGAGCATGTCGCCGATGCTGTTCACCGCACCGCCGATGAGCAGGCCGTACAGGGCGAAGCCGGTCGTCCAGGCGAGCAGCGAACCGCGCTGCAGGCGCCAGGCCAGACCCACCGGACCCGACAGCGCGCTGCCCGCGACGGCCGGTCCCGGGCGCTCGGCCACCAGGCCCGCACCGATATCGCGGGTCTGCAGCAGCCGATAGGCGAGCAGGGTCGCGCCGGTGCCGAGGGCGGCCAACGGCACCAGCACCCACCAGCGCTCGTCGGCGAACGGGCGGATCTGCAGGCACCAGCCCAGCGGCGAAAACCAGGACAGCACACCGTTTCCCGCGTCGCCGACCGCCCGCACCGCGAAGGCCGCGCCCAAGGTGGCGAACGCGATGCCACGGGCCAGCCGCGCGCCGGTGCTGACCTGAGCGGCGACCGCGGCCACCGCACCCCAGACGACACCGGACCCGGCGAGCGCGGCGCCGAAGGCGACCGAACCGCCGACAGGCAGATCGGTGGCCATCAGCGAAGCGGCACAGGCGATTCCGGCCACTACCGACGCACCGTAGGTGAGCAGCAGCGCTCCGGTGAGGCCGGCGAACCGGCCGATGCTGGTGGCGCCGACCAGTTCCGCGCGCCCGGTCTCCTCCTCGACCCTGGTGTGGCGGATGACCGTGAGTACCGCCGCGATCGCGATCATCGCGTACATCGCCCCGGCCTTCCAGGTGCCGATGGAGCCCAGCGCCGAGCTGAAAACCGGCCCGTACATGGCAATCAGCGCCGGGCTCGCCGCCGTGGTCGTCGCGAAGTGGTCGAGCTGTTCCTGGGTGGTGTAGATGTCCTTGATCGAAACGATCTGCAGCGCGGGCATCAGCCCGATCAGCAGCGACCACAGCGGGGCGACCACCCGGTCGCGGCGCAGGTACAGGCGCAGCATCTGGCCGGTGCCCGCGAATTCGCCTGCGGTGCGCGCTGTTGCGGTGAAATGGGGGAGAGCGGCGGTGGTGGTCATGCGCGCACCTTCTCCGCGGTCTCGGTGTCGACGTGGTAGTGGCGAAGGAACAGATCCTCGAGTGTCGGCGGGGCGCTGGTCAGGCTGCGCACGCCCGCGTCACCGAGCACACGGATCAGGGCGCCGAGATGGTCGGCGTCGACCTGGCAGCGCAGGGTCGAACCGTCGCGTTCGACATCTCCGACACCGGCCATCGCGCTCAGATCGCCGGGATCGCCGATCAGGTCGGCGGTGATGGCGGTGCGGCTCAGATGGCGCAGGTCGTTCAGTGAACCGGATTCCACGGTGCGGCCTGCGCGAATGATCGTCACCCGGTCGCACAGGTGCTCGACCTCGGACAGAATGTGGCTCGACAGCAGTACCGTCGCACCGCGGGCGGCGGCATCGCGCACGCACTCCTGGAAGACCTGCTCCATGAGTGGGTCGAGGCCCGAGGTCGGCTCGTCGAGGATCAGCAGGTCCGCGTTCGCCGAAAAGGCCGATACCAGAGCGACTTTCTGCCGGTTGCCCTTGGAGTAGGTGCGCGCCTTCTTGGTCGGGTCCAGTTCGAAGCGTTCGATCAGTTCGTCGCGTCGTGTCGTATCCAGGCCGCCGCGCATGCGGGCGAGCAGATCGATCGTCTCACCACCCGACAGCGAGGGCCACAAGGTGACATCGCCTGGGACATACGCGATGCGGCGATGCAGTTCGACGGCATCGGTCCACGGATCGCGGCCGAAGACCGCGGCGTCGCCGCCGGTAGCGCGCAGGACGCCGAGCAGGACCCGGATGGTCGTGGACTTTCCCGCGCCGTTGGGACCCAGGAAACCGTGGATTTCGCCGGTACCGACGCGCAGGTCGAGTCCGTCCAGTGCGGTGAAGCGGCCGAACGTTTTGCGCAGGCCCGCGACATCGATGACCCGGTCAGTGGTGGGGGTGGGCATCGTCTACTCCTCGAAAAGGGTGTCGAGCGTGGTGGAATCGGTGAGTAATCCTTGGGTGTAGAGCTCGAGCGCCGGAAAGGTGATCTCGTCGGACAGCTCACGAATCGCCTTGCCGTAGTCGAGTTTTCCTTCGCGCTGTATACGCATCTGGAGATAGAGGTTCATCGCGCCGACGTGGCAGAGCACGATGTAGCGGGCGCGGGCGGCGTGGTCGCGACTCGGCTTGACCTTGCCCTCGTCGACACCGGTCTGCATGTACTGCTCCGCGTCGGTGATCATGTGCTCGAGCAAGGACTCCGCGAGCGGGCCGCCGGCCTGGAAGCTGCGCAGCATGTAGGCCACCAGGGGCGCGTACATCTCGATCTCGGCCATCGCGTTCAAGATCCCCGCGGGACCCGGCGCCTGGAGCGCACGCAACTTCTCGTCGCGAATGATCTCGAGCACACGATCGTCGCAGACCGCACGCAGTCCATCCTTGGAGCCGAAGTGATGGTTCACCAGCCCGGGCGATACCCCGGCTGCGGCGGCGATGGCCCGGACGCCGACACCGAATCCCTGCTCACCGAACAATTCGATCGCGGCATCGCGAATTCTTGCTGCGGTGGTGAGATCAGCTGAACGCATGTTCAATATGTTAAACGCGTGTTCAATCCGTTGGCAAGACTTTCGCCCGATCCGAGTTTCGGGCCTGGGTGACCCACCGTGTGCGGGCTACTGTCGAAGCCATGGCTACCGGCACATCGACGACGGCAGAACATCTCCGCGCAGCGCTGGACGGACCGTGGCGCGCGGTCAGGGAACAGGCACGCACCCAGCTCGCCGGTGAGGAATTCACCGACGACCCCGAACTCGACATCCACGCGGCCAGGGCTCGCGTGCTCGACCAGATGCGGGTCATCGCGACCATGGGCTACCCCGAGCGCGGCTTCCGGCCCGAAAACGGCGGCACCGGCGATCCCGGCGGTGCGGTCATCGGGCTGGAGATGCTGGCCTACACCGACCTGTCGCTGTGGGTGAAATCCGGTGTGCAGTGGGGGCTGTTCGGCGGCGCGGTGGAGAACCTGGGCACCGAACGTCACCGTGACTTCATCAAGCGCCTGATCTCGCTCGACCTGCTCGGCTGTTTCGCGATGACCGAATCCGGGCACGGCAGCGATGTCGCCGATCTGGAGACCACGGCCACCTACGACCCGGCCACCCAGGAATTCGTCGTCAACACCCCGACCCCGTCGGCGCGCAAGGACTACATCGGCGGCGCCGCGGTGCACGCGCGGATGGCCGCAGTGTTCGCCCAGTTGATCGTCGGCGGCGAGAGCAAAGGGGTGCACTGCCTGCTGGTGCCGATCCGTGACGAACTCGGCGCGGACCTGCCCGGCGTCACCACCTACGACGACGGCCTCAAGGGCGGCCTGCCCGGCGTCGACAACGGCCGGATCGTGTTCGACCAGGTGCGGATCCCCCGAGAGAACCTGCTCAATCGCTACGCCGATGTGTCACCGGACGGCACCTACAGCTCGGAGATCGAGAACCCGAGCCGCCGCTTCTTCACGACCCTCGGCACGCTGGTGCGTGGCCGGGTCAGCGTCGGCGGCGCGGCCGCGGCGGGCGCCCGGGTGGCCCTGAGTATCGCCGTGCGCTACGCGCTGGCACGCCGCCAGTTCGCCGACCCCGACACCGGCGAGGAGACTCTGCTGCTGGACTACCGCAGTCACCAGCGCAGGCTGCTGCCGCTGGTGGCGAAGTCGTTCGCGCTGGCCTTCGCCCAGAACGACCTCGTACGCCGGATGGACCTGATCCAGAGCGGGCAGGACACCGAACCGAGCTCACAGCGGGCGCTGGAGAAGCGTGCCGCCGGTCTGAAAGTCGCCCAGACCCGCCACGCCACGCGGGCGATTCAGGAATGCCGCGAAGCCTGCGGCGGTGCGGGCTATCTCACCGAGAACCGCCTCGTCACGCTGAAGGCCGACACCGATGTGTTCACCACCTTCGAAGGCGACAACGTCGTCTTGACCCAGCTCGTGGCGAAGGAACTGCTCACCGCCTACTCCGACGAGGTCCGCGACCTCGACGCACTCGGCTGGGTGCGCTTCGCCGCCACCATGGCCGGCGACGTGGTGCGCAAACGCTCGGGCGTGCGCCAGCTGATCCAGACCCTGCGCGACCGCAACGACGAGTCCGTCGACGAAGGCGACCTGTCCAAACGCGACGTCCAGCTACAGCTGTTCGCCGACCGCGAGGACTACCTGCTGCGCACCGCCGCGCACCGGTTGCGCGCCCGCGCCGCCGATACCGGCCCGTTCGAGGCGTTCAACAACGCCCAGGACCACATCCTGGCCGCCGGCGCCGCGCACATCGACCGGCTCGTGCTGGAGGAATTCGTCGACGGCATCGCCACCATCGAGGACGCGGAGGCCAAGGCGCTGGCCGAAACCGTCTGCGACCTCTTCGTTTACGCCTCGCTGGAGGAGAACCTGGCCTGGTACATCATGCACCGGTTCATGTCGGTGGAGCGGGCCAAGGCGGTGCGGCGCGGGGTGAACGAACTCGTCGACCGCCTGCGCCCGGACGCGCTGACCCTGGTGGAGGCGATGGGTGTGCCCGAGGCGATGCTGCGCGCCGAAATGCTGCACGACGCCAGCGTTTTCGACCGCCGCTAGGCGTCGCGCCGGGCGTGTAGGGCATCGGAGAGCCAGCACAGGCCGATCGCCATCGCCGCGGCCGCCGCCGCCCCACCGAGTACGTCGGTGGGGTGGTGGTAGCCCAATTCGGCCATCGCGGGCGTGATCGCGAGCAGGGCGAGCACCGTGAGCGTCGCGACCGCGATCCGCGCCCGGAGGCCGGCCACCAGGCACGCGAAAGTTGTTGCGACAGCGACCATGTGGACGGTATGTCCGCTGGGATAGGCGAGATGGTCGTCCAGCTGCCGATCCCACAGTGGTTTGAGCAACCAGGTGTTGACCGCCAAGGCGACCTCGGGAACCACCAGCATGGTCACGGCCTGCCACCACTGCCGGTGGAGCGCGAACCAGGCGCAGGCGGCCAGCAGCAGCGCCACGACCACCGGCGCGTTACTCGGCACGACGAGTACCTGCGCGAGGCCCGGTGAGACGGTGTTGCCCGGCACCACGGAATCCAGCTCGCTCGGGCCACCGTTCGCGGGGAAGGTCAGTGGGATCGACGCGGTCAGTGCGGCGCCGATGCCGATCGCTGTCACCCGGACAACGCGGGCACTACCGACACGGTCGATCACGAAGGCGACGATAGCCGCCGTCGGGCCCCGCTCAGGCCGGACCGTAGGTGAGTACCGCCGTGACCAGGAACCACAGCACCCACACGATGGCCACGATCATGCCGAGAGCGAGAGTGATCCGCAGGAAGGCCCGGCCGAAATCGAGATCGCCGCCGACTCGCGGATACAGCTTCCACGGGCTGTACCACGGCGCGACCATGCCCCGGGACTGCGCCTGGCGGGCGATCTCGGCCTGTTCCTCGGCATAGGTCTCCGCGGCAGCCTGGGTGGGCCCGCCGTGCCACAGCGTCACGTCGATCGGGCCGAGGAAGCCCTCGTTGAGCAGATCCTGCGGTGCGGGCAGGAACGGCAGGATGCCGAGGCCGCGGAACGCGATGGCGACGTCGTTGGCCGTCCAGAGATTGTGTTCCTTCTCGGCCAGCAATTCGAAGTAGAGCTCGAGCCGGTGCGGGTCGTCGGTGACGATCACATCGAAGCTCGGGTCGCTCCAGCCCTGGTGCACGTCGATCTGGGCGCCGGGCATCGGCACGATCAGGCCGAGACCGTGCACCGCGCGCTGGCCGAGCCCGCGCGCGGCGAGATAGTCCTGCAGGGCGAAGGTGTGATCACGCGACCGTTCCAGCGGCGTCGACTTCTCCGCGCCCGAGAACTGGGCGAGTTCGCCGGAAACCATCCACGGGCCGTTGAGCGGGATCTCCAGCACGCCGTCCTGCGGGGCGGTGAACGTCTCCGCCTCGATGATCACGCAACTGGTCGGGGTCCAGACCACCGCGTCGAACTGATGCAGCCGATCCTGGTGGAACAGGCTGCAGTTGATCGTGGCGACGCCGTGCGGGCTCGCCGGGTCCTTCCATGTACGCAACCAGTCGATCAGTGCCGCCTCGGCATCGCTGCCTGCCGCATTCTGCACGCGCACGAGCATGGAGACCGCCCTTCGTTGTGCCGAGAACCGTTGGCGTACATCGTAGCTCGATCAATCCTGTTCGGCGGCGAGCGTACCCGCGTCCACGGCCGCGACGAGGTCGGCGTGATCGGCCTCGGTGCGGTCGGCGTAGCGCACCGCGTAGCGGGCCACCGAGTCCTCGAACCGGTCGTCGTCGTCATCGTCGGTTTCCAGATACCCCGCCAGCGCGCGCGGGTCGAGGGAGCGGGCGTGCGCTCGGGCCAGCAGGGCGCCCGCGAGCCGGCCGTAGTCGTCGAGATCGTCGGCGGACAGGGCCGCCGGGTCGATACTGCCCTTGAGGTTGCGGAACTGACGCACGATGAAGGGCAGTGGCCCGTCCAGTTCGATGGTCGTCCAACCGAGCAGGATGTCGGTCTCGGACTGCACGCTCCGCGCGCCGACCACGATCCGTTCGCCTTCGTGCCGGGGCTCGGTGGGCAGCAGGAACGGGGTGAGGGCGGACGGGCGCGCCTGCTTGACCTGCAACACCACCGCCTCGCCGTCGTTGCCGTGCAACAGCGCCACATAGCTGTGCAGGCCGACGCTGCCGGTGCCGACGATGCGGAACGCGACATCGGAGACCGCGAACCTGGCCAGCAGATTGCGCCGGGACTCCCGGATGGTGCCCGCGTAGCGTTCCAAGCCGTCGATCACGGCTTCCGACACCGGCGTGTCGACCGAGGTCAGCACGGGCGGATCGCTGACGAAACGGTGTTTGCGGATGTCGGTCTCGTGGTCGTCGAGGTGCTCGGTCCATTTCGCCACCACCTTGGCGCTGGTGTTCTTGCGGGCCTTCTTCGCGGCCTTCTTGAAGTCGTCGAGCAGGTCTTCGGCTTTGGCGCTGGTGAGAATCGACTCGTCGGGCAGCGCGGTCCAGGACTGCATGAACGGCATGTCGGCCAATTCGCCGACGGTACGGCGGTAGGAACGGGCCGCATCGCGTGCCGCGCGCAGGCAGTCGTCCTCGTCGACGCCGCTCTCACGTCCCGCCAGCACAAGGCTGGCCGCCAGACGTTCCAGATCCCACTCCCACGGGCCGAGGACCGTCTCGTCGAAATCATTGATATCCATCACGATCTCGCCACGTTGGGTGCCGTAGAGGCCGAAGTTGGCGGCGTGGGCGTCACCACAGATCTGGGCGGCCAGACCACTGTCCGGTCCGGCGGCCAGATCGGCGGCCATCAGGCCCGCGGCGCCGCGGAAGAAGGTGAACGGTGAGGCGATCATCCGCCCGATCCGCAACGGGATCAGACGTTCGATCCGGCCACGGTTGCTGAGGTCGATGAATTCGCGCACCGTCGGTCGATCGGGGCTCGCCGCGGCGCGGTCACGCTCGGTGACGGGCACCCGCAGCCTGGCAGCCCGGCCACGTTCGCGGGCGTCCTCGGCGGAGACGTAGGAACGCAGATCAATACCACTGTCGGACACGAGTGCCGAGGTTAGCCGGTTGCCGCGCGCCGGGCAGCGCGGCGCTCGGGACACAGCGGAGTTGACGGCGTTTCGGCGTGGCCGGATGGCGCCGGACGGGGTCGGTGCGGTAAGCAGGGGCGTGGCAACCGAATCAGGAACGCCGGGCACGCACGACACCGAAACCGGTGGTGTGTTCAGCGACCGCATCCTGACCGTGCCCAACGCGCTGAGCGTGGTGCGGTTGATCGGCATCCCCGTCTTCCTCTGGCTCCTGCTGGTCCGCCACGCCGACGGCTGGGCCTTCGCCTTGCTGATCGCCAGCGGCTTCACCGATTTCCTCGACGGCAAACTCGCCCGATTGCTCGATCAGTCCTCGCGTCTGGGAGCGCTGCTCGACCCGCTCGTCGACCGGCTGTACCTGGTGACGACCCTGGTGGCCTTCGTCGTGCGCGGCCTGCTGCCGTGGTGGCTGGCGGTGATCTTGATCGCACGCGATCTGGTACTCACCGCGACCCTTTCGGTCTACAAGCGGCGCGAACTTCCCGCGCCGGAAGTGATCTACCTGGGAAAAGCGGCCACTTTCGCGCTGATGTCGGCGCTGCCGTGGATATTGACCGGGGAGATGGACTGGGCGGGGGCGAGTTTCGGGTGGGCCTTCGGCTGGGCACTACTGATCTGGGGTACGGCACTCTACGTCTGGACCGGGCTGCTCTACGCGGGGCTCGCGGTCGCGGTCGCGCGATCGATACCGCCTGTGCCGCACCGTGGGAGCTAGTCGATACTGTTGCGTGCAACGTCGACGATGAAAGGACGTCCAGTGACCCGGACCCCTGAGGAACTGCGCTACACCGAAGAGCACGAATGGGTGCGGCGGACCAGCCCCACGGCGGTCCGTGTCGGCATCACCGATTACGCCCAGTCACAGCTGGGTGACGTCGTGTTCGTCCAGCTGCCCGACGTCGACAAAGACGTGACCGTCGGTGACAGCATCGCCGAGGTCGAGTCGACCAAGAGCGTGTCCGACATCTACGCTCCGCTCACCGGCAAAGTCGTTGCGGTGAACGAGGATCTGGTCCAGACGCCGGAGACGCTCAACGAAGATCCCTACAACGAGGGATGGCTGTTCGAGCTCGCGTTCGACGACGAGGCAACGCTCGATTCCGCCCTCGGTGAACTGCTGGATGCAGCGGGTTACCAAGGAGTTATCGGGGGCTGACTCAGCCTTCACAGTTCTCCCTGCACGGGCACGCCCCGGCAGGGTACGGTCAAAGCCAAGCGGATACGTCGGGGAATCGACGCCGGGATCTTTTCCTGGCGATGTGATCGCGCCGGTCGTGTCGCCGAATACAGCACCTGCTTGCATGGATAATCAGGTTCGAGGAGGAGAGAAACGGTGAGCGAGAACAGGGACCCGGGTTACGGGGAAACCGCGGCCGAGACGACGTCGGTCTTCCGCGCGGACTTCCTCAACGAGGTCGACGCGTCGCGCTCCGCAGAGCCGACCGGCGAACAGCCGGTTCAGGGCGTCGAGGGCCTGCCGGCCGGTGCGGCCCTCCTGGTGGTCAAGCGTGGCCCGAACGCGGGCTCGCGTTTCCTGCTGGATCAGCCGACCACTTCGGCCGGCCGCCATCCCGACAGTGACATCTTCCTGGATGACGTCACCGTCAGCCGTCGGCATGCCGAGTTCCGTCAGGACGACGACTCGTTCCAGGTCGTCGATGTGGGCAGCCTCAACGGCACCTACGTCAACCGGGAGCCGGTGGACTCCTCGGAGCTGCAGAACGGCGACGAGGTCCAGATCGGCAAGTTCCGGCTGGTCTTCCTGACCGGGCCGCGCACGCAGGCGAACGAGTCGGCGTCGGGCGCGGGGTCGCGATGACCCCAACGGTACTGGTGCCCGTAACGGGCACAGTGCTGTGACAGGGGCGGCGCAGTGGGCGCGCGGAGGGATGTCGATCGGCTCCGTACTCGACCTGCTGCGACCAGATTTTCCTGATATCACCATCTCCAAGATCCGGTTCCTCGAATCCGAGGGCCTGATCCGGCCGGAACGGACACCGTCGGGATACCGGCGGTTCTCGGTGGCCGACTACGAACGGCTGCGTTTCGTGCTGACCGCGCAACGCGATCAGTACCTGCCGTTGAAGGTGATCAAGGAGCAGTTGGAAGCGATCGACAGTGGTGCGGCGACGTTGGGCGTGCGTGAAGCGCGCGCCCGCGCGCACTCCCACCACGGATCCGCGGAGGCCGGGCACGGTGTGCCCGGCTCCGCGGACGCCGATGCCGAGCCGACGAGCCCGGCCGCGCCGCGTCGCCTCGGCATCGTGACGGGCGCGATCACGCCCGAGGAATTGCGTGTCGACATCGGCGTGCGGCTCACCAGGTCCGACCTGCTGGCCAAGGCCGACATCGACGACCGTTTCCTCGACGATCTGCTGCGCGCGGGACTCATCGTCGCCGGTGCGGGCGGGTTCTTCGAATCCGATGCGGTAACGCTCGCGCACGCGGCGAAGGCGATGGCCGAGTTCGGCTTGGAGGCACGTCATCTGCGCGCCTTCAAACTCGCCGCCGATCGCGAGGCGGCGCTGATCGCGCAGATCGCCGCGCCCATCGCGAAGAGTCGCGATGCCGATGCGCGCGCTCGCGCCGAGGAGACCGTCCGCGAACTCGCGGCGCTGTCGCTGAACCTGCACGCCGCATTGGTCAAAGCCGCGGTGCGCACAGCCCTCGGCGGCTGACACACCCGGCCTGGTGATCAGGTATCGCCCCGGCTACACACCGATTTCGGCTCGAACGTCTTTCTTGCACGCCCCAGAATTCGCCTAGACTCGTTGATACGGCGAGCTGTGCAGCTGTCGTGCCGGCCGGCGGCCGAGTATGGGAGGCAGGACTTACTCATGAGCGAGATGCGTGTCATCGGCATCCGTGTCGAGCAGCCACAGAACCAGCCCGTGCTGCTGCTGCGGGAGGCTTCGGGGGAGCGGTATCTGCCGATCTGGATCGGGCAGGCCGAGGCCACCGCGATCGTGCTCGAGCAGGAGGGGGTCACGCCGATCCGCCCGCTCACTCACGATCTGATCAAGATTCTGATCACCGAGCTGGGACACACACTCAAGGAAGTGCGGATCGTGGATCTGCAGGAAGGCACCTTCTACGCCGATCTGGTCTTCGACGGCGACCTGCGGGTCTCGGCGCGGCCGTCGGACTCGGTGGCGATCGCCTTGCGCGTCGGGTGCCCGATCTACGCCGAAGAACCGGTGCTCGCTGAGGCGGGCTTGGTGATGCCCGACGAACGCGAGGACGAGGTGGAGAAGTTCAAGGAGTTCTTGGAGTCGGTTTCGCCCGACGACTTCAAGGCGACCGACAGCTGATCGCAATCTTCTAAACCTTAAGTAGAGGTCCAGGGAATCGCGGCGTTTGGTGCTTGGTGTGACAACACCGCAGGTCCGACAATGGCAGGAGTAACCTCGAAAGTCGGGCAACATCCGTCGTGACTCCGACCCGAGAACGTCGGCAGAAGGAGCGATCAGTGGAAGAACAAACGCAGGATGTCGTACAGCCTGGCTTGTTCCCGGACGACTCGGTTCCGGATGATCTGGTCGGCTACCGGGTGCCGAGCGCGTGTCAGGTCGCCGGGATCACCTACCGTCAGCTCGACTACTGGGCCCGGACCGGGCTGGTCGTGCCGTCGATCCGTGGCGCGGCGGGATCGGGCAGCCAGCGGCTGTACTCGTTCAAGGACATCCTTGTCCTCAAGATCGTGAAGCGGCTGCTGGACGCGGGCATCTCTTTACAGAACATCCGGATCGCCGTCGATCACCTGCGCAGTCGTGGCGTGGGCGATCTGGCCGGGATCACCCTGTTCTCCGACGGAACCTCGGTGTACGAGTGCACCTCGCCCGAGGAAGTCGTCGATTTACTGCAGGGCGGACAGGGCGTGTTCGGCATCGCCGTCGGTGGCGCCATGCGTGAGCTGACCGGCGCGATCGCGGATTTCCCCGCCGAGCGGGCCACCGCGATCACCGACCGCCCCGAGGACGAACTGTCCTTCCGCCGCAAGGTGCGCGAGAACCGAAAAACCGGCTAGCGGTGCCGCGTGCTCGCGCGGGCACAGTGACGAGCACTACACCCCCGGCGTGCCCCTGGTGGCGCGACCGGGGGTTTGCTGCATCTAGAATCAGTGGTGCGTCGCCGCCGTGCGGGAGAGTCCTCGGTTCGTGAGAATCGGGGCGCCGAAGGAGCAGCACCTCCCCGTCAATCTCTCAGGCAACAGGGACCGCACGGTGATTCGACGCCTCTGGAAAGCGGTGGCATCCGGCTGCCCGCCCACGGGGAAAGGGGCACGGTCTTCCCATTTCGGGGCCGCGTTTCCGAATCTCTCAGGCGCACAGACAGAGGGGGAGGGCTGGTACCCGTCGACCACGAGGTCGACCCGCCCGACCTGGAGCTGCCGTGACCCGTTCGTTCGCCGACCGCCACATCGGACCCGATTCCGACGAACTCGCCCGGATCCTCGCGACCATCGGCGTCGAGTCCATCGACGCACTCGCGACCACGGCGTTGCCCGCCACGATCCTCGACGAGTCCGGCCTCGGCGCGCTGCCCGCGCCCGCCTCCGAGCACGAGGTGCTCGAGGAACTGGCCGCGCTGGCGCAGGCGAACACCGTCGCCACCTCGATGATCGGGCTGGGCTACTACGACACCCTCACCCCGCCGGTGCTGGTGCGCAATCTGCTCGAGAACCCCGCCTGGTACACCGCCTACACCCCGTACCAGCCCGAGATCAGCCAGGGCAGGCTCGAGGCGCTGCTCAACTTCCAGACCATGGTGTCGGACCTGACCGGCATGGACGTCGCCAACGCCTCCATGCTCGACGAGGCCACCGCCGCGGCCGAAGCGATGACGCTGCTGCGCCGCGCGGGCAAGTCCAAGTCGAACCGGCTGCTGATCGACGCCGACCTGTTCCCGCAGACCAAGACCATCATCGGCACCAGGGCCGAGCCGCTCGGCATCGAGATCATCGAGGCCGACCTGTCGACCGGGGAACTGCCCGACGGCGAGTTCTTCGGCGTGATCGTGCAGACCCCGGGCGCCTCGGGCCACATCGTCGACTGGACCTCGCTGTTCGCCGCCGCCCACGCGCGTGGCGCGCTGGTCGCCGCAGGCGCCGATCTGCTCGCGATGACGCTGAGCACCCCGCCCGGTGAGCAGGGCGCTGATGTCTGCTTCGGCACCACCCAGCGCTTCGGCGTGCCGATGGGCTTCGGCGGCCCGCATGCCGGTTACCTGGCTGTGCGTACCGCTTTCGCCCGTCAGTTGCCCGGTCGCCTGGTCGGCGTGTCCGTCGACGCCGACGGCGCGCCCGCGTACCGCCTGGCGCTGCAGACCCGCGAGCAGCACATCCGCCGCGAGAAGGCCACCTCGAACATCTGTACCGCCCAGGTGCTGCTGGCCATCGTCGCCGCGATGTACGCGAGCTACCACGGTGCCAACGGCCTGCGCGCCATCGCGCGCCGGGTGCACGAGCACGCCGCCGCCGTCGCGGCAGGCCTCGGCGGGGCCGTTGTGCACAGCGCCTTCTTCGACACTGTGCTCGCGCACGTGCCCGGCGGCGCGGAAGCCGTTGTCGCCAAGGCGAAGTCGAAAGGCATCAACCTGCGCCTGGTCGACGCCGACCATGTCGCCATCGCCTGTGACGAGGCCACCACCGACGCGCATGTCGCGGCCGTCGTCGAATCCTTCGGCACCGCCCTGACCCCCGACGCGGGCGCGGGCACCGAGCCCGCCGCGATCGAGACGCGTACCTCGGACTACCTGACCCACCCGGCCTTCACCCGCCACCACACCGAGACCGCCATGCTGCGCTACCTGCGCGCGCTCTCGGACAAGGACATCGCGCTGGACCGCAGCATGATTCCGCTCGGTTCGTGCACCATGAAGCTCAACGCGACCGCGGAGATGGAGCCCATCACCTGGCCCGGCTTCGCCCGACTGCACCCCTTCGCGCCCACCGAGGACACCCCGGGCATCCGCACGCTGATCGCCGATCTCGAGCAGTGGCTGTCCGAGATCACCGGCTACGACGCGGTGAGCCTGCAGCCCAACGCCGGGAGCCAGGGCGAGTACGCGGGCCTGCTCGCGATCCGCCGCTACCACCTCGATCGCGGCGACGACCACCGCGACACCTGCCTCATCCCGTCCAGCGCGCACGGCACCAACGCGGCCTCGGCGGCGATGGTCGGCATGCGCGTGGAGGTGGTGAAGTGCCGCGCGAACGGTGACGTCGACCTCGACGACCTGCGCGCCAAGATCGCCGACCACGCCGACCGGCTGGCCTGCATCATGATCACCTACCCGTCCACCCACGGCGTCTACGAGCACGAGGTCGCCGAGTTGTGCGCGCTCGTGCACGATGCCGGCGGCCAGGTGTACGTCGACGGCGCGAATCTCAATGCCCTTGTCGGCCTTGCCCGTCCGGGCCGCTTCGGCGGCGATGTGAGCCACCTGAACCTGCACAAGACCTTCTGTATCCCGCACGGTGGCGGCGGTCCCGGTGTCGGCCCGGTCGCGGTGCGCTCGCACCTGGCGCAGTACCTGCCCGGTGACCCGCTGGAAGCGGGCTCGCACGCGGTGTCGGCGGCGAACTACGGTTCCGCGTCGATTCTGCCGATCACCTGGGCCTACATCCGGATGATGGGCGCCGAGGGCCTGCGCGCGGCGACGCTGACCGCGATCGCGTCCGCCAACTACATCGCCCGCCGCCTCGACGCCTACTTCCCGGTGCTCTACACCGGCGAGAACGGCATGGTCGCCCACGAGTGCATCCTGGATCTGCGGGAGATCACCAAGCAGACCGGCGTCACCGTCGACGATGTGGCCAAGCGACTGGCCGACTACGGTTTCCATGCGCCGACCATGAGCTTCCCGGTCGCGGGCACCCTGATGGTGGAACCCACCGAGAGCGAGAACCTCGAAGAGATCGACGAGTTCGTCGCCGCCATGATCGCCATCCGTGGCGAGATCGACCAGGTCGCGGCCGGTGTGTGGCCGGTGACCGACAACCCACTGCGCGGTGCGCCGCACACCGCGGCCAGCCTGGTCGCCGAGTGGAGTCATCCCTACAGCCGGGAGACCGCGGTGTACCCGCGCGGTATCGGCCATGCCCGCCCGAAGGTCTGGCCGTCGGTGCGGCGCATCGACGGTGCGTTCGGTGACCGCAATCTGGTGTGCTCGTGCCCGCCGCTGGATGCCTACGAAGACTGATCAGTAGTCCGGACAACGGGCCCCGCCGATCTTGTCGGCGGGGCCCGTTGTGGTCGGTCCGGGTCCGGTGACCGTGCAATCGCGGCATGGTTGCCGTCAGTGAATTCTCATCGGCCGAACTCGCGGCGCGTCACATACCCACTGTCTTGTTTCTAGCCATTCAAGAAATGTCCAGTTTGTCTCGCGGCGTTTAAATGGTCTCGCTATTAAGTCAAGCCCCGAATATCGGTGGCAAACGAATTGGTATATCCGCTGCACGACACGCGCAGTGTCGGGATGTATCGATCAAATCCGACGCCTTGGTTTGTTTTCGGTCTTACGAGAGAGTGTCGAATGTCGACATGACGGCAATCGCTGGATTCGGTCAATCGATCAGTTCGACGTGAATTGTTGGCAAAATTTGCCGATCACGCTGGGGATGTGCAGAATCGAGGTCGAAGATCGCGCCATGGCTGACCGGTCCACATCGAGAGCGGCAGCGCTACGTTCGCGACTCCATCGCTTCTACCTTTGGTGATGTCGAAATATTGATTTCGCACGGAATGTCCGGATTCGCGATCGACCTGATTTGAATTGTTACTAGGGTGTTCCCGATAAATCGTATGCCGGTTGTTTGCTGTCAGGCTAATGTCGGGGAGATGTTTCGAGTAGGAATCGACTGGGTACCGCACGTCGCGGACCGTCGGATCGATGTCCACCGGATCCGTTCGGTCCTGAAAACAGCAAGGGGAATACGTATGGCTGCTCGGCAGTAAATGGACCCGCATTCGGCGGTTGTGGTACACGTTGATGCGTGGGGTAGGAAAGCGCACGGATCTCCGTACTCGGAGTCCGTGCTAGGTCGATAGCCGTGCGAGGGGTCGGGTAATCATGGAGTCTGTCGAGAGCTGTGCCGGTAATCAGGATCTTATTCCGCTTTCCTCTGCGCAATATGGCATGTGGTTCGCGGACAGCGCGCATGGTGGACCGGCGACCAATATCGCGCAGTACGTCGAGATCGAGGGGCGGATCGACATCGCCCTGTTCAACAAGGCGGTGCACGAGGCCGCCGAAGAGACCGAGTCGCTCATGGTGCGGGTGGTCGAGGTGGAGGGGCACCCCTACCAGGTCGTCGACCGCGGCATCACGTTCAACGAACTCGTGCTCGACTTCGGCGCGCACAGTGATCCGATGGCCGCGGCGCTGGCATGGATGCGCCACGATTACACCCGACCGGTCGACATCACCCGAGATCAACTCGCGGTCACGCGGCTGATCAGAATCGGCGAAGACCGCCACCTGTGGTACGCGCGCGCCCATCATCTCGTGATCGACGGCTATGGCGCGTTCAGTGTGTTGTGCCGGGTCGCCGAGCACTACAACGCGTTGTCGGAAGGCAGGCCGCCTGCTCGACTGGTGGCCGCTGACCTGCGCGAAATCGCCGCGGGGGAACAGGCTTATCGGGACGGCTCCAGGTTCGAGGCCGATCGCCGGTACTGGCTGGACAAGGTCGCCGACCTGCCCGCGCCCGCTAGCCTGTCCGGCCGGTCGGCGCGCGCGGGAACCGTGGATGCGGTGGCGGCGCGCGAACTTCCGGCGCGGCTGTGCGCGCTGCTCGATCGTCGTTCGGCCAAGCTCGACGCGTCCGCCGCGCAGGTCGTCGTCGCGGCGTTCGCGGCCTTCTTCACGCGGATGACCGGCGCCGACGAGGTGGTGCTCTCGGTCCCGATGAGCGCCCGAGTCACCGTGAAGCTGCGCAATGCCGCGGCGATGCTGGCCAATATGGTGCCGATCCGCTGTGCGGTCGATGACGCGACCACGGTGGCACAGCTGGTCAAGGCATCGATCAGCGAGCTGGTTTCCGCGCTGCGTCATCAGCGCTACCGCTTCGAGGATCTGCGTCGCGAATCCGCATCGATCGACAACTCCGCCAACGCTTTCGGGCCCGTCCTCAACATCTTGTTCTTCGACTCCGAGATCCGTCTCGGCGACGCTGTCGGGCGCTACCACGCGCTCACCTCCGGTGCGCTCGAGGATCTGCAGATCAACCTCTATCGGACCGGCCCCGACGCGCCCCTGCTGATCGAGCTGCACGGCAACGACAACCTCTACAGCCAGCGCGATATCGACGCGCACGCCGACCGATTCATCGATTTCCTGCACCGGTTCATCGAGGCAGGCTCTGACGAGCGGGTGGTGCAACTGCCGCTGGTGTCCGCCGCGCAGGAGCTCTCGATCATCGGAGAGTCCGCCGGCGCCGAAGGTGTCGCCCCGGTGGAAACGCTGGTGGATTCGCTGTCGCGACAGGCTCATTCAACCCCGCTGGCGGCGGCCGTCACCGCCGGGAGCGCGACGATCACGTATCGGGACCTCGACGAGCGTTCCACCCGGCTGGCTCGGCGTTTGATCGCCGGTGGCGCGGGTCCGGGTGCGCTGGTCGCCATCGCGCTTCCGCGTGGCACCCAGATGATCGTCGCGATGCTCGCTGTCCTGAAATCCGGTGCCGCGTATCTGCCGCTGGATATCACCCATCCGCAGGAGCGGCTGGAATACGTTATCAGCCAGGCAGATCCGGCTGTTGTCCTGGTCGAGGAGGACCGACTGCCGGCTGGTCGGGGCCAGACGCTGGTCCTCGGGCCGGATGACGACCTCGAAGGTGCCGCGATCCCGATCACCGATGACGAGCGCACCGCACCACTGCGACCCGACGACGCCGCCTACGTCATCTTCACCTCCGGTTCCACGGGGCGGCCGAAAGGCGTGGTGATCAGCCACCGCTCGGTCGTCACCTACTTGGCGAATGCGTGCGCCGCCCTCGATATTCGGGCCGACGATGTGTGGACATGGCTGCACTCGGTGGCCTTCGACTACTCGATCTGGGAGGTTTTCGGGCCACTCGTCACCGGCGGTCGCGTCGTGGTCGCCGATGGACCGACCACCCGCGCGCCCGAGGAGCTGGTGCGCCTGACCGTCCGCGAACGCGTCACCGTGTTCAGCCGAACTCCTTCGGCCTTCTATCAATTCGCCGCGGCTCAGCGCCGCTACCTCGCGGCGGGTGCGCCCGAGGGTGAGCCGGCGCTGCGGTTGGTCGTGCTGTCGGGTGAAGGTCTGGACCCGGCGGCGTTGGCGCCCTGGTACGTGGACAACCCGGACGGCCCGATCGTGGTCAACAGTTACGGCATCACCGAGACCACCGTGTTCGTGACCCACGCCGACATGAACGCCGATCTGGCGGTACCAGGCGCGCCCAGCGTGATCGGCACGGCGCTACCCGGCCTGCGCACCTACGTGCTGGATCGGCGTCTGCGGCCGGCGCCGGTGGGCGCGTGGGGCGAGATCTATGTAGCGGGCACGCAATTGGCCCGCGGCTACCTCGGTCAAGCCGCGTTGAGTTCGGGTCGTTTCGTCGCCGACCCGTGGGGTGCGCCGGGGGAGCGCATGTATCGCAGCGGGGATGTGGCCCGCCGCAATCACCACGGCGATCTCGAATACCGCGGGCGCGCCGATCAGCAGGTGCAGCTGCGCGGGTACCGCATCGAACTCGACGAGGTCCGTGCCGCGCTGCTGGCGCATCCGGCAGTGGCCGCGGCCGCGGTGGTGGTGCATCGCGCAGGCACCGACGCGGCGCGGCTGGTGGGATACGTCGTACCGGCGGGCGCCGACTGCGAGGTCGATGCCGTTGTCGCACAGGCGGGTTCGTTGCTGCCGGAGTACATGATCCCGGCCGTCGTGATGGTCGTCGACGAACTGCCGCTGACGGTGAACGGCAAGCTCGATCTGCGCGCGCTGCCCGAACCGGCCGCCGGGCGCACCGCGAGCTATGTGGCGCCGCGGAGCGAGACCGAAGAGATCGTCGCGCACGTCTTCGCCGAGGTGCTCGGGGTGGACCGGGTCGGCGCGTTCGACAGCTTCTTCGAGGTGGGCGGCAACTCGCTCACCGCGGCGAGCGCCGTCGCCCGAGTCGCCGATACCACCGAATGCGCACTGTCGGTGCGTGATCTGTTCGGCAACCCGACAGTGGCGGGCTTCGCCGAGTCCGTGGGCCGCGCACGGCGCCGGGTACGGCCCGCGCTGACACCGATCGCGCGCGACGGCCTGTTGCCGCTGGCTCCCGCACAACACCGGATGTGGTTGATCAACCGCGTCGACCCGGAGTCCGCCGCCTACAACATCCCCCTGGTCCTGCGGCTGGCCGGGCGGCTCGACCCCGCCGCACTGCGCGCGGCGCTGGGCGATGTCCTCGATCGCCATGAGTCGCTGCGAACCCGCTATCCCGCCCGCGACGGCCACGGTGTGCAGGAGGTTGTGTCGGCCGAGGCCGCTCTGGCCGACTTCGACTGCGTCCCGCAACAAGTCGGGGAAGACCGGCTTGCCGACCGGATCCGCGAACTGACTGTCGATGGCTTCGATGTCTGCGTTCGACCGCCGCTGCGCGCGGACTTGCTCACGACCGGTCCCGACGCCTACGTGCTGGTGCTCGTCCTGCACCACATCTGCTGTGACGGTACGTCGTTGGCGCCGCTGGCGGCCGACTTCGCCGCCGCCTATGCGGCGCGGTCGCAGGCGATGGCGCCTGAGCAGGTGCCGCTTCGGGTGCAGTACGCCGACTACGCCGACTGGCACCGTCGTCTGCTCGGCGACGAAGCGGATTCGGATTCACTCGCCGGTGACCAGTTGCGATACTGGACAACCCAGTTGGCCGATGCCCCCGCCGTGCTCGAGCTGCCGACCGACCGGCCGCGGCCTGCTCGCCGTTCGATGCGCGGGGAGGCCGTCACCACGCAGCTCCCCGCCCGGACCTACGCCGAGATCGAGCGACTCGCTCACGCCGCGGACGTCACCCCGTTCATGGTGGTCCACGCCGCGCTCGCCGTTCTGCTGGCCCGGCTGTCGGGAACCGGCGACATCGTCATCGGCGCGCCGCTGGCCGGTCGCGGGGAGCCGGATCTGGCTCCGCTGGTGGGAATGTTCGTCAACACGGTGGCATTGCGCACGCCGATTGGCGGCGACGAGTCGTTCACCGCATTGCTCGAACGTGTCAAGGACATCGACATCGACGCCTTCGCGCACGGCGACCTGCCCTACGACCGGGTCGTGGAAGAGCTCGATCCGCGGCGCTCGGCGGCCTATGCGCCGGTGTGCCAGGTGTATCTGGCCTTCGACAACACCGAACTGCCCCGCCTTGCCCTGCCCGGCCTCACGGTGGAGGTCCTCGATCCGGTCGCCGAACCCGCGAAGGTCGACCTCGTCGTCACCGTGGGCGCGAACGCCGCGGACACCGGCGCGGTCGCGGTGCGCATCAACTACGCGACCGATCTGTTCGACCCCGCCACCGTCGAGCAGATGGCCGCACGGCTGGGCCGAATCCTGGACGCGGTGGTGGCGAACCCCGCCGTGGCGGTGGGTGATGTGGAACTGCTGTCCACCGCCGAACGCGCTGCGCTGCACCCGGTTCGGGGTGCCGTCGCGGTACCCGGCGTAGCGCTGGCGGAGCTGCTGGCCCGAGGTGTCGCGATCTCGCCGGCGGGTCCGGCCGTGGTGTCCGGGACGCAGTGCCTGGACTTCGCGGAGTTGGACGCGCTGTCGAACCGGTTCGCCCGGCGGCTGCTCGACGAAGGAGCCCGACCCGGCGAAGTGGTGGCGATGGTCCTGCCACGCTCGGTCGATTTCGTGGTCGCGGTGTGGGCGGTGGCCAAAACGGGTGCCGCTCTGGTGCTGATCGACCCGCGCAACCCGCGGGATCGGGTCGGCTCGATGCTCGCCGACAGTGCGCCCAGAGTGGTGTTGACCAGCGCCGAAGTCGAGGGTGCTGCCCCCGAGGGGCCGTGGACTTTGCTGGTGGTCGCGGACCCGGTCTCGCGCTCCATCACCGCCGAGTTCTCGTCCGCGCCGGTGACCGACGCCGACCGTGGCAGGCCCGTGCACCCCGGCGACGTGGCGTATGTGATCTACACGTCAGGGACCACCGGTGTGCCGAAGGGCGTCGAGGTCACCAACCAGGGGCTGGCGAACTTCGCCGCCGAACAACAGGACCGCTACGACGTCGAGCCGAGCGTGCGAGTGCTGCAGGCCGCCGGTCCGGGGTTCGACGCGGTGATGCTGGAGGTTCTGCTCGCCCACCCCGGCGGCGCGGCGCTGATCGTGTCCCCGCCCGATGTCTACGCGGGCGCCGAACTGGCGGAACTCGTTCGGGCACAAGGGGTTACCCATGCCTTCCTGACGCCGACTGTGCTCGCCTCGATGTCGCCGGAGAACCTGGAGTGCCTGCGGGTACTGGTCTCCGGCGGCGAAGCCCTCACGGCCGAGCTCAGCGCGACCTGGGCGCCGGGGCGTCGGCTGTTCAACGGCTACGGACCCACCGAGACCACGATCATGGTCGCGATCAGCGATCCGATCCCCGAGCAGGGTCCGATCACCATCGGCGGGCCCATTCGCGGGATCTCCGCGCAGGTCCTCGACTCCCGGATGCGGCCGGTGCCGGTCGGTACGGCGGGCGAACTCTATATCGGCGGCGTGCAATTGGCGCGCGGCTACCTCGGCCGGCCCACGGCGACCGCCGCCAGTTTCGTCGCCGATCCTCGCGGCGCGGGCACCCGCATATATCGCACAGGTGACCTCGTCCGCTGGACCTCGGAGCGGACCATCGAGTACCTGGGCCGCGCGGACCACCAGGTGAAGATCCGCGGGCAGCGCACCGAGCTGGGGGAGATCGAAGCCGTACTCGCCCAGGATCCCGCAGTGACTCACGCCGTCGTCGTGATGCACGGCAGTACCGGAGCCGACCGCCTCGTCGGCTACCTGGTCGGCGCGGGCGTGGACGCGGAACAAGTGCGCGCGGCCGCGCGCGACCGGCTTCCGGCGCACATGGTGCCCGATGTGTGCATGGTGCTCGACCGATTCCCGCTGACCGCCAGCGGCAAACTCGATCGCGCCGTACTGCCCGAGCCGGTGTTCCCGCAGGCCGCCGAGCACATCGCGCCGCGCACGCCGTCCGAACAACTCGTCGCCGGTGTCTACCGCGATGTGCTCGGCGCAGCGCACGTGAGCGCGCTCGACAACTTCTTCGACCTGGGCGGCAATTCGCTCACCGCGACCAAGGCCGCGGCACGGCTGTCCGATGAATTCGGCACCGACATCGCGGTGCGGGTCCTGTTCGAGATGCCGACCGTCGACGCGCTGGCTCGCGAGCTGGATTCGGCTGGTGGACAGTCTGATCGGGGATCAGTCCATCGTCGGCTGGTGCCACAGCAGCGTCCGGATCGGATTCCGCTCTCGCCCGCGCAGACCAGGATGTGGTTCCTGAACCAGTTCGATACCTCGGCGGCGGTCTACAACGTGCCTGTCGTCGTACGGATCTCCGGTCCGCTCGATGTCGATGCTCTTCGGTCGGCTCTGGCCGACGTGATCGTCAGGCACGAAACGCTGCGCACCCGCTATCCGGACAGTGACAGCGGACCGTGGCAGCAGATCCTGCCCCCGGCATCGGCACCGCAGCTGCAGTGCCGCGAGATCACCGAGACCGAGATCGCCGAACAGATCGCGCGGGAAACCTCCCTCGGCTTCGATGTGAGCGCCGAGGTCCCGATCCGGATCGCGTTGCTGCGCACCGCCACCGAGGAATGGACCGTGGTGCTCACCGTGCACCACATCGCCATCGACGGATCCTCGCTCGCGCCGCTGACCGCCGACCTGGCCGCGGCCTACCGGGCGCGGTCGGCCGGCCAGGCGCCCGCCTTCGCGCCCCTGCCGGTGCAGTACGCCGACTACACGCTGTGGCAGCGGCGAAATCTCGGAACCCAGGAAGACCCGGCCAGTGTGACCGCGGACCAGATCCGGTACTGGATCGCGGCGCTGGCCGACCTGCCGCAGATGCTGGACCTGCCGACCGACCGACCGCGTCCGGCGCGGCGGTCCTTCCGCGGGGCGACCATGTCGGCCACGATTCCGGCCGACCTGCACCGCGACGTCATCGCCCTCGCCCGCCGTCACGACTCGACGCTGTTCATGGTGACCCATGCCGCGTTCTCGGTCCTGCTGGCAAGGCTGTCGGGCACCGGCGACATCGCGGTCGGCACTCCGGTCGCCGGGCGTGGAGAGCCCGCCCTCGACCCGCTCATCGGCATGTTCGTCAACACGCTGGTGTTGCGCGTGCAGGTCGATCCCGCGGCCCCGTTCACCGAGGTGCTCGGGCGGGCCCGGGAATGCGATCTCGGCGCGTTCGACAATGCCGCGATCCCGTTCGAACAGCTGGTGGAGGTCCTCAATCCGGCGCGCAGCACCGCGCACGAGCCACTGACCCAGGTCGGTTTCTCGTTCCAGAACATCGATGTTCCGACGCTGCGCCTGGGCGGGCTCACGGTGTCGGCCGACCTCGTCGAACCGGGCGTCGCCAAGTACGACCTGCATCTCACCCTGGTCGACACGGTCGACGCCGACGGCGCTCCCGGCGGCATACAAGTCGAATTCGGCTATGCGACCGATCTTTTCGACGAAACCACGATCGCGCCGATCTTCGAGCGGTTCGTCGCCGTCCTGCGCGGAATCGTCGCCGATCCCGCCGCACCCGTAGGTGACCTGCCACTGCTCAGCCCGCGCGAACTCGACGAGCTGGTGCTGCGCGAGTCCGGCCCCCACGCGCCCCCGGACGGCGCGACGATCGCGGATCTGTTCGCGGTGCGGGTCGCGGCGACACCGGAACGCCCCGCGATCGTCGACGCCGACAGCGGTGATGTGCTCACCTACGCCGCGTTCGGCGCCGAAGTGAACGCGCTGGCACGAGAGCTGATCAGCCGCGGTATCGGGCCGGGAAGCGTGGTGGCCGTGGCCGTGCACCGCTCGGTCGAGCTGCTCACCGCGCTCTACGCCGTGCACGCGGCAGGCGCCGCCTATCTCCCGCTGGATCCCGGTCATCCCGTCGATCGGCTGCGCACCGTCCTCACGTCCGCCCGACCCGACGGGGTACTGATCGGCGACGACATCGACCTGCCGGCACAGGTGCCGGTCTGGCGTCTGCCGGATCTCACCGCGCCCGCGTCCGACACCACACCGATCACCGACGCCGATCGGATCAGGCCGCTGCGCCCGGACGATCTGGCGTACGTCATCTTCACCTCGGGGTCGACCGGGGTCCCCAAGGGTGTCGCACTCACCCACGCGGCAGTCGTCAACCAACTCCGGTGGCTCACCGGGCATTACGAGATCCGCACCGACGACGTACTGCTCCTGCGCACGCCCGCGACCTTCGACCTGTCGGTGTGGGAACTGTTCACCGCATCCACCGCCGGCGCCGCGCTGGTCGTCGCCGGGCGCGACGATCACACCGACCCCACCGCCGTCGCAGGGCTGATCGCTCGGCACCGCGTGACCGTGGTCGACTTCGTTCCCTCACTGCTGTCGGCGTTGCTCGACATCGCCACCCCGGACGATCTCGCCACCGTCCGCCAGGTGCTGTGCATCGGTGAGGCGTTGGACTCCGCGACCGTTCGCCGGTTCCGCGACGTCAGCGCAGCACGCATCGACAACCTGTACGGCCCGACGGAAGCGGCTGTCAGTGTCACCGCCCACGAGATCGGCGAGCTCGACGGACCCGTCGTGCCGATCGGCACGCCCGAGGCGAACGTCGTCACACGGGTGCTCGACGCCCGGCTGCGGCCCGTCCCCGCCGGCGTGACGGGCGAGCTGTATCTCGGCGGAATCCAGCTCGCCCGCGGCTACCATGCCCGCGCGGACCTGACGTCGACCGCGTTCGTGGCCGACCCGTTCGGCTCGACGCCGGGGGCACGCCTCTATCGCACCGGCGACCTGGTCCGCTGGGACACGGCAGGCCGGCTGCGGTACGTCGGCCGTCGCGATTCCCAGGTGAAGATTCGCGGCCTGCGCGTCGAACTCGGCGACATCGAAGCAGCGCTTCTCGCCCACGAACACATCGATGCTGCGGTCGTGCGGGTCCATACGGTCGCCGACGGACAGATCCTGGTGGCCTACGCCGTCAGCGACGAGGCGGTCGACCCCGACTCGCTGCGGACGTACCTGCTGTCGCGCCTGCCCGCGTACATGGTGCCCGCCCAGGTGATTCGGATCGACACGATCCCGCTCACACCCAACGGCAAAATCGACTACCGTGCCCTTCCGGTTCCCGACACCCGCGCCACCACGACCCGATACCGCGCTCCCAGCGGGCTCACCGAGGAAACCATCGCCGGGGTGATCGGCGAACTGGTGCAGACCCCCTGGGTCGGGGCCGACCAGAACTTCTTCACCCTCGGTGGCAATTCGCTGCTGGCAACCCGCGTGCTCAGCCGCATCGGCGAAGTTCTCGGCGTGATGATTCCCGTGCGCGCCATCTTCGAAGCGCCGACGGTGGCGGAGCTGGCCCGGTGGGTCGAGCGGCAGCGCGCCGTCGGCGACATCGCGGGACCGGTGGCGAAACCGCGGCCCGAGCGCATCCCGCTCTCGCCCGCGCAGAGCCGGATGTGGCTGCTCAATCAGCTGGACCCCGAGTCGGCGAGTTACGTGGTGCCCCTGTCGATCCGCCTCGACGGCGAACTCGATATCGAGGCCATGTCGGCCGCGCTGCGCGATGTCATCGAACGGCACGAGATCTTGCGCACCACCTATCCGGCCCACGACGGCACCCCCGCGCAGCTCGTTCTGCCCGCCGATGACGTCGTCGCGTCCTGTGATCTCGTGGTGCACCCGGTGTCCGCCGACGAACTGCTCCCACGGCTGACAGACTTCTTCGGCACCGGCTTCGATGTCTCGGCGGGCGCCCCGTTGCGAGTGGCCTTGTTCCGGCTCACCGAAACCGCGCACGCGCTGGCGCTGTCGGTGCATCACATCAATTGCGACGGCTACTCGGTGGCGCCGCTGGCCGCCGACATCATCGAGGCCTACCGCGCACGCCGGATCGGTGCTGCGCCCGAATGGACGCCGCTACCAGTGCAATTCGCTGATTACGCCCTGTGGCAGCGCGAACTGCTCGCCGCGCCCGACTCCGCGCCGGGCCGCGACCTGCTGTACTGGCGTACCCAACTCGCGGGGATCCCGGATGTACTCGCGCTGCCCACCGACCGCCCGCGCCCGCTCGAGCAATCCCACCGCGGCGCGACCGTGCACACCCCGGTGCCTTCCCGGGTGGCCGAAGCCGTGGCGGACTCGGCGCGGCGCAGCGGGGTGACCCCGTTCATGGTGGCGCACACCGCCCTTGCCGTCCTGCTCGCGCAGTTGTCGAGCAGCGACGACATCGCCATCGGCATCCCCTATGCGGGTCGCGGCGACCGAGCCCTCGATCGCCTCGTCGGCATGTTCGTCAACACGCTGGTCCTGCGCACCCGCGTGCGCCCCGACCAGCGGTTCGCCGACCTGATCGAATTGACGAGGCGTACCGACATCGAAGCGTTCGATCATGCGGCCGTTCCGTTCGAACAGCTGGTGGAAGTGCTGAATCCGGCGCGTTCGACGGCACATTCGCCGCTGTTCCAGGTGATGCTCGCCTACCAGAACATGGCGCCCGCCCAGCTCGAGGTGCCGGGGCTCGAGGTCGGCGGCATCGACGTCGGCGCCGACGCGGCGATCTGCGATCTGCTGCTCATGATCACCGAGGACCGGGGCCCGCACAACGAGATCACGGGCATGAACCTGCGCCTGACCTACGCCACCGACCTGTTCGACGACGCCACCGCGCGCCGGTTCACCGACCAGTTCGTGCGCGTTCTGGACGCGGTCACCGCCGACGAGCAGATCATCGCCGGGGAGATCGACCTCGCCGACGAAACGACCCGCGATCGGCTGCTGCGCCCGCAGGACGCACCACTGGTGAGCGCGGACCGAACGCTGGTCGATGCCTTCGACGAGCAGGTAGCACGCACCCCGGACGCTGTCGCTGTCCGAGTGCCCGGTGGCCGTGGCCTCACCTACCGTGAATTCGACGACTCCGTGAACCGCCTCGCCCGCCACCTCATCGAGCTCGGCGCGAGTCCCGAAACGACCGTGGCCGTGGCGATGCACCGCTCGATCGACCTGATCACCGCCGTCTACGCCGTCGTGAAATCCGGTGCCGCCTTCGTTCCGCTCGACCCGGACCACCCCACCGCGCGGCTGGCCCATGTCCTGTCGGTGGCCCGGCCGCTGCTGGTCGTCACCACCTCTGGCGACGAGAGCTCGCTTCCCGACGACATCGAGCGGGTCCGCCTCGACGGACTGGACCTGAGCGCGCGCCCCGGCGGGCCGATCGGCGACGACGAACGCCGCGCACCGCTGCGCGCCGGCAACGCCGCGTACGTGCTGTTCACCTCCGGCTCGACCGGCGCACCGAAGGGCGTCGCGCTCACACACGCCGCCACGGTGCACCAGTTGACCTGGGCGCAAAGCGAATTCCCGCACGACGCGTCGGATGTGGTGCTGCACAAGACCCCGATCACCTTCGACATCGCGGTGTGGGAGTTGTTCTGGCCGTTGCAGACCGGCGCGCAGATCGTGGTCGCCGAGCCCGGCGGCCACCGCGACCCCGCCTACCTCGCGCAGGTCATCGCGGACGAGCAGATCAGCACGGTGCACTTCGTCCCGTCGATGCTCGACGTGCTGCTCGAGCATCCGGGCACGACACGGCTGCCGTCGGTCCGCTATGTCTTCCCGGCCGGTGAGGCCCTGGCCCAGCGCACCGCCGAACGCGCACAGCAGGTGTTCGACCGGGCTCAGGTGGTCAACTGGTACGGCCCCGCCGAAGCGGAGGTCGTGACGGCCTACCGGTGCACAACGGATTCCGACGCACCGCAGAGCGTTCCGATCGGATACCCGGTGTCGGGGATGTCCGCCTCTGTGCTGAACGCGCGGCTGCGGCCGGTTCCTGTCGGTGTCGCCGGGGACCTGTACGTGTCCGGTGCTCAGCTGGCTCGCGGCTACCAGGGCCGTCCCGACCTGACCTGCGGTGTGTTCCTCGCCGACCCGTTCGGGGTGCCGGGGGAACGCGTGTACCGCACCGGCGATCTGGCGCGCTGGACAACCAGCGGCACGCTGGAGTTCCTCGGCCGCAGCGATTTCCAGGTGAAATACCACGGTCAACGCGTCGAGCCCGGCGACATCGAAGCCGCCATGCACTCGATCGACACGATCGCCCACTCGGTCGCGATCGTCACCGAGGACCGGATCACCGCCTACGTCACGCCGGCGCCGGGCGTGACGCTCGACGGGCCGGACATCCGACGCGAGCTCACCCGGTTGCTGCCGTCCTACCTCGTCCCCGGTGCGGTGCTGGTGCTGGACACCCTGCCGCTCAACGCGAACGGCAAGCTGGACCGCGCCGCGCTGCCCCGCCCGGACTTCGACGAGGCGGAGGAGTTCGTCGCCGCGCGCACCGATCGGGAATCGGTGCTGGCCAAGATCGTCGCCGAGATCGTCGGCGCCGATCGGGTCAGCGTCGCCGCCGACCTGTTCGACATCGGGGTGAACTCGCTGTCGGCTGCCCAGATCGCCGCTCGCGCCGAAGCCGCCCTGCGGGTGCGCGTCGGTGTCCGCGACATCTTCGACGCGCTCACCATCGGTGCGCTGGCCGAGCGGATCGCGCTGCGCGACCGGTATGCCGGCGTCCCGCTGGTGCGCCGCACCGACCTCGCCGAGATCCCGCTGGCGGCGGCGCAGCGACGTATTTGGATCCTCAACCAGCTCGACCCCACCTCCGGTGCCTACAACATCGGATTCGCCGCGCGATTGACCGGTCCGCTCGATGTGGCCGCATTGCGCGCGGCGATGCTCGATGTGGTGGCGCGCCACGAAACCCTGCGCACGATCTATCCCTCGGTGGGTGGGCGAGCACGTCAGCTGGTCCAGGACAGTGCGGTCGGTGCCGTGGATATCGAGATCGCCGTCCTCGACGACCCGGCGCTGCTGGCCGAGCGGCTGCGTGCGGCGGTCGAGTCCGGCTTCGACATCGCCACCGACACCCCGGTCCGCGCGCGGCTCTATCGCACGGGCGCCGAGGA
The DNA here is from genome assembly GCF_042728755.1 of Nocardia sp. NPDC060249. Taxonomy (NCBI): domain Bacteria; kingdom Bacillati; phylum Actinomycetota; class Actinomycetes; order Mycobacteriales; family Nocardiaceae; genus Nocardia; species Nocardia sp. NPDC060249. The sequence continues at coordinate 486,299 of NZ_JBHXAQ010000002.1, read as the reverse complement.
ACACGTGTTGATCCTGGTGGTGCACCACATCGCCGCCGACGGCGCGTCGATGGCGCCGCTGGCCCGAGACGTGTTCGCCGCCTATCGGTCTCGCCGTACCGACACCACACCGCTGTGGCCCCCGTTGCCGGTCGACTACGCCGACTACGCGGTCTGGCAGCGTGACCTGCTCGGTGCCGAGGACGATCCCACCTCGCTGTCGGGCCGCCAGATCGCCTACTGGCAGCGGATTCTCGCCGATGCTCCCGAACTGCTCGCACTGCCGACCGACCGTCCGCGGCCCGCGGTATCGACGATGGACGGCGGCAGTATCGGCTTCACGGTCGAGCCGGCGCTGCACGGTGCCGTGGCCGACCTCGCCCGCCGCGAGGGCGCCACGGTGTTCATGGTTCTGCACGCCGCCCTGGCGATCCTGCTCGCGCGCACCGCCCACACCGACGACGTCACGATCGGTACTCCGGTGAGCGGTCGCGGCCGCCCCGAACTCGACGATCTGGTCGGGATGTTCGTCAACACGGTCGTCCTGCGTACCCGCGTCGCCGAGCGACGGTCCTTCCGTGCGTTCCTGGCCGAGGTGCGCGGCACAGATCTGGAGGCGCTCGCGCACGCCGACGTACCGTTCGAGCGTCTCGTCGAGGTGCTCGACCGGGCCGGGTCGACTGCGTATTCGCCGCTCTACCAAGTGCTGCTCGGGTTCCGCAACGCCGACCCCGCGCGCTTCGAACTCGACGATATCGACGTCGAGGTGCTCGATCCCGTGGTGGCGCAAGCCAAAACCGATCTCACGGTGCTGCTGAACGAGCGCTCCGACGCAGCGGGCATCGACGGTGAGATCGTCTACGCCACGGATCTGTTCACCGCGGCCACCGCGACCCGGTTCGCCGACCGGCTGCTGCGCGTGCTCGCCATCGTCACCACCCAGCCCGACATTCCGCTCGAGGCCATCGACCTGCTGAGCCCGGAGGAGGTCACACACCTGCTCCCCGCCGGGCGCGAGATCGCCGTAGTGCCGAAAACGCTGCCCGCGCTGCTCGCCGTCGCTGCCGCCGACTCGATGGCGACCGCGCTGATCGGTGCCGACGAAACCGTGACCTATGGTGAACTCGACCGGCGATCCGATCAGCTCGCCGTGCTGCTGGCACAGGCAGGCGCGGGACCGGGAACCTATGTCGCCCTGGCTGTCCCGCGGTCGGTCGCCTTCCACGTGGTGCTGTGGGCGATCGCGAAAACCGGTGCGGCGTTCATGCCGCTGGATCTGCGTTACCCCGCGGACCGGTTGGCGCACATGGCCCAGGATTCCGGCGTCGGTCTCGGGGTGACGCTGGGCGCGGCGCGCTCCGCACTGCCGGACACCGTCGAATGGCTGTGCCTCGACGACGAGCAGGTGATCGCTGAGCTGTCCACCACGACAACAGATCACCGTTTCCAGCAGGCACGCCTGGACGATGCCGCCTACCTGGTGTACACCTCCGGCTCGACGGGCACGCCGAAGGGCGTGGTCGTCACGCACGCGGGCTTGTCGGCTTTCACCGCCGAAAAGGGTCAGCACTATCAGGTGGATCGAGCGTCGAGGGTCCTGCAGGTCGCCGCACCCGCGTTCGACGCGGTGATGATGGAATCGCTGATGGCGTACGCGGCGGGTGCCACCCTGGTCGTCTCGCCGGCCGAGGTGTTCGCCGGGGCGGAACTGACCGAACTGATTCGCACACACGAGGTGTCGCACGCGTTCCTGACACCCAGCGTGCTGGCGACCCTGCGGCCCGAAGGTCTCGACGCGCTGAAGATGCTCACCATCGGCGGCGAGGCACTCTCGGCCGAACTCGTCGCCGCCTGGGCGCCGGGCCGCCGCTTCCACAATGTGTACGGTCCGACCGAGACAACGGTCGCGGTGTGCGTGAGCGCCGAGTTGCTGCCCGGTGATCCGATCACCATCGGCACCCCGATCCGCGGGGTGCGCGCGGTCGTGCTCGACCGTCGGTTGCGGCCGGTACCGGTCGGCGTCGTCGGCGAGCTGTACCTGGCGGGCAATGCGCTGGCGCGCGGCTACCTGAATCGGCCGGGGACGAGCGCCGGTGCGTTCGTGGCCGATCCGTTCGGTGCGCCGGGCACCCGGATGTACCGCACCGGTGACCTGGTGCGCTGGAGCGCCGAGCACACCATCGAATACGTGGGTCGCGCCGACTTCCAGGTCAAGATCCGTGGTCAGCGGGTGGAACTCGGTGAGATCGACGCGGCGCTTGTCGCCTGCCCGAACGTCGCCTCGGCGGTCACGGTGAGCGGGCACGGGCGTGCCGGGCAACCGACGTTGGTCGGCTACCTGGTGGCCGCCCAGGGGCGAACGATCGACACGGCCGCGATCCGCGACCAGATCGCGGGCGCACTGCCCGACCACATGGTGCCCGCTGTGCTCATGGTTCTCGACGAGATGCCGGTGACGTCGACGGGCAAGGTGGATCGACGCGCACTGCCCGAACCCGATGCCGAGGTGTCGGATTCGGGTGTGGCCGCTGCGGCGACCGCGTTGGAGGCGACCATCGCGGGGATCTTCGCCGAGGTGCTCGGTGTGGCCTCGGTGGGTGTGGACGAGTCGTTCTTCGCGAGCGGCGGTGACTCGATCATGTCGATCCAGCTGGCGTCGCGATTGAAGACCGCGGGCGTGCTCGTGACGGCACGCGACATCTTCGAGCACCGGACCGTTCGTGGACTGGCCGCCGTGGCAGGCGACGCCGGACGGGTGAGTCTCGAGGAACTTCCCGGCGGTGGCATCGGCGAGGTGACGCGGACCCCGATCGTGTCCTGGTACCTCGACCGTCCCGCCGGTGACCGGTTCGCGCAGTCGCTGCTGGTCGAGCTGCCCGGCGATGCGCGCCCGGCCGATGTGGTCACCACTGTCCGAGCGGTGCTGGATCGGCACGACATGTTGCGTGCGCGCGTGAGTCTCGCACACCTGGAAGTGTTGGCGCCCGACGCGATCGACGCCGAGCGGCTGGTATCGGTGCGTGAATTCGGTGCCGGGAGTGTCCCCGGCAGTGCGGGTTTCACGTCATTGATCGAGGATGCCCTCGAGGAGGCTTCGGCCGCGCTGAACCCCGTGGACGCCGTCATGATGCAGGTCGTCTGCCTGCTGCCCGAGCCCGGTGTGGTGTCGCGGGGGCGCGCGTTGATCGTGATCCACCACCTGGTGGTCGACGGTGTCTCCTGGCGCATCCTGATCCCCGACTTCGTCTCCGCGTGGCAGCAGGTCGGCACGGGGCGAACGGTCGAACTGCCCGAAGTCGGCACATCGATGCGCCGGTGGGCCGAGGCCGTGTCGTCCGCCGTCGACAGCCGTACCGGCGAGCTGGCGCTGTGGCAACGGATGGGGTCACGCCCTGAACCGCTGCTCGGGCGCGCACCGCTCGACCCGGCGGTCGACACGCACGCCACGGTCGAACGGCTGACGCTGGCGCTGCCTGCCGAGCTGACCGCCGCCCTGCTGGGTGCGGTGCCCCGCGCCGCGCATGCCACCACCGACGACGCCTTGCTCGCGGGTCTCGTTCTCGCACTGGGACGTTGGCGCACCCGGCGCGGTGTCGAGCACTCCGGTGCGCGCATCCTGCTCGAAAGCCATGGGCGTGAAGAGCAACTCGCCCCGGGCGCCGATCTGTCCCGCACCGTCGGCTGGTTCACCAGCGCCTACCCGGTGGACCTCGACGTCGACGGCACCGATCCACGTGCCGCGGTGAAGGCGGTCAAGGAACAGCTGCGAGCCGTGCCCGACAAGGGCATCGGATACGGCATGCTGCGATACCTGAACCCGGCGACCGCCGACCAGTTGGCCTCCCTACCCGCACCGCAGATCAGTTTCAACAATCTCGGCCGGGCAGGCGTCGACATCTCGGCACTGTCGGGACTCGCCTGGATTCCCGCCGACGAGGAATTCGACCACCAGGGCTCATTCGACCCGGACATGCCCGCGGCCGCCACACTGGCCGTCGACACCAGCATCGTCGATACCCCCGACGGTCCTACCCTCGGCGTGCAGATCGGCTACGCCGCACGGCTTCTCGATCGTGAGGACGTCGATGAACTCCTCGACGAGTGGACAGCCGCCCTCGGACAGATCGCGGAAGCGTCGGCACGAGAACACGATTGGGGCCTGTCCCCGTCCGACGCCCCGCTGGTCGCGCTGACCCAACAGGACCTCGACTACTTCACTGAACGATACGGCCCGATCGAGGCCGTCTGGTCGATGGCGCCGTTGCAGGCGGGGCTGCTGTTCCACGCCGAGCTCGCCGCAGGCGACCTCGATGTGTACACGGCGCAGTCGGAGATGACACTCACCGGGCCGGTCGACGAGGTCCGGTTGCGGCAAGCCGTGGCGGACTTGCTGCATCGGCATCCGAACCTGCGCGCGGCGTTCACCCGAACGATCGATGGTGATGTCGCGCAGGTCGTTCCCGTGGAGTCCGTCGTGCACTGGCGCCGCATCGAGGCAGTCGAGGCAGCGCTGCCGGAGATCTCGGCCGTTGAACGCGAAACCGCGTTCGACCCGGCCGATCCGCCGCTGGTGCGATTCGTTCTCGTCGCTGTGGCCCCCACCGAATTCCGGCTGATCCTGACCGCGCACCACCTGCTGCTCGACGGCTGGTCGCTACCGTTGCTGCTGCGCGACCTCGTCGGGCTGTACGCGGCAGGCGCGGATGCCGCCCTGCTGCCTCCCGCGCCGTCCTACGGCGACTACCTGGCCTGGCTGGACCGGCGCGACAACACCGCCGGTGTCGAGATCTGGCGCGAGACCATGGCGGGCTTCACCGAGCCCACCCTGATCGCGGACACGGTCGGCGAGGCCACTGTCGAGGTGCCGACCGACCTGAGCATCGATCTCGACGACGACATCACCGCCGCCCTCACCACACTCGCCCGCACCTCGGGCGCCACGATGTCGACGATCGTGCAATTCGCGTGGGCGACGGTGCTGGCCAACCAGCTGGGCCGCGAGCGGATCGTGTTCGGCGAGACCGTCTCCGGTAGGCCGGCCGAGGTGCCGGGCGTCGAGTCGATGATCGGGCTGTTCATCAATACGCTGCCCGTTCCGGTCCTCGTGCGAGGTGACCGGACCATCGTGGCGGCGCTGGAACAGTTGCAGACGGACAAGACCCGGCTGCTCGACCACCACCACGTCGAACTGTCCGGCATCATGGCCGCGCTCGGCGGCGGACAGCTTTTCGACACCCTGGTGGCATTCGAGTCCTACCCGGTCGACAGCAGCGGACTCGGTGACGCGGACATCGACGGAGTGCGGGTCACGGAGGTGGTCGGCACCGATGCCGCGCACTACCCGATCACCGTGCAGGCCCACCACACCGACACCTTGCACATCCGCCTTCGGTATCAGGCGGCTCGCGTCGCCACCGTGACCGCCGCCGGGCTCGCCGCCCGGGTCGAGCGGGTCCTGCGCGCCGTCGCCGCCCACCCGACCGGGCGCGTCGGCGATATCGACCTGCTCTCGGCGGCGGAGCGTGCGGCACTGGTCCCGGCCAGGGGCGCCGACCGGGTGACTCCCGAACCGTTGACGGACTTGCTGCGCCACGGCGTGACCCGGCACCCCCACGGTGCGGCGGTGCTGTGCGGGACCGAGACGGTGAGTTTCACCGAGCTCGACACCCGGGCACATCGGCTGGCGCACTGGCTGGTCGAGCACGGTGTCGACACGGGGGACACCGTGGGGGTGGTGATGCCGCGGTCGCTGCCGTTGATCACCACGATCTGGGCGCTCGCCGAGATCGGCGCCGCGTGTGCCCTGCTCGACCCACGCAACCCCGACGAGCGGCTCGCGGTCATGCTGTCCGACTGTGCTGCCCACGTCGTGGTGACCGTCTCGGAGGTGAGTGCGGGAGTGCCGGAAGGTGAGTGGGCGCGTCTGGTCGTCGACGATCCGGCGGCCGAGCGCGAGATCGCGAGCCGACCGGCACAGGCGGTGGAACGGACGGTCCGCGACACCGACCTGGCCTATGTCATCTACACCTCCGGAACGACCGGCACGCCCAAGGGCGTCGCGGTGACCCAGGCGGGAATGGCGAACTTCGCCACCGAGCAAAAGGAGCGGTACCAGGTCAGCCCGGATTCACGGGTGTTGCAGTGTGCCGCACCAGGATTCGACGCGGTCATGCTCGAAGTCCTGATGGCGCACCCGCACGGCGCGGCGCTGGTCATCGCGCCGCCCGACACCTACGCGGGTACGGAGCTGGCCGGGCTCATCCGCGACAACGCGGTCACCCACGCCTTCCTCACTCCGACCGTGCTGGCGACCATGTCGCCAGACGGGCTGGACAGCCTCACGGTTCTGGTCGCGGGCGGGGAAGCCGTGTCTGCCGAACTCTCCGCGCGCTGGGCACCGCGACGCCGCTTGTTCAACGGCTATGGACCCACCGAGACGACCATCATGGTCGCCATCAGCGACCCACTCGCGCCGACCGAACCGATTACCCTGGGCGGTCCGATTCGCGGAACATCCGCGGTGGTGCTGGACTCCCACCTGCGGCCCGTGCCGATCGGGGTGACCGGCGAACTGTATGTCAGCGGCGTCCAGCTCGCCCGCGGATACCTCGGCCGCCCCGGCGCCACCGCCGCCGCCTTCCTCGCCAACCCCTACGATCCGGGCACCCGGATGTACCGCACGGGCGACCGAGTCCGCTGGACCGCCGACCACACCCTCGACTACGTCGGGCGCACCGACCATCAGGTCAAGATCCGTGGCCAGCGGATCGAACTCGGCGAGATCGAGGCCGTTCTCGCCGAACACCACGCGGTCACCCACGCGGTAGCGCTGCTGCGCACCGACGACAACGGCACGGACCGACTCGTCGGCTACCTCATCGGCGACAGCATCGACCCCGAGCACGTGCGGGTATCGGCACGCCGCCGGCTACCGGCCCACATGGTTCCCGACATCTGCGTTGTGCTGGAACAGGTTCCGCTGACCACCACCGGCAAACTCGACCGCGGCGCACTGCCGATGCCGAGCTTCGCCGCCGCCGGATACCTGGCGCCGAGCGACCCGACCGAGCACCTCGTCGCCGACCTCTGCGCGGAAGTGCTCGACCTGCCCCGAGTCGGCATGCGCGACAACTTCTTCGACCTCGGCGGCAATTCACTGACCGCGACCAGGCTGACCGCTCGACTGAGCACCGCGCTCGGCATCCGGGTGACGGTGCGCGACCTGTTCGAGTACCCGAGGATGGCCGACCTCGCCGCCCGGCTCACCGAACGTGACCACATCGAACGCCCGGCGCTGACCCGGCGGCCCGACCGCGGCCCGGCACCGCTCTCGCCGGCCCAGCAGCGGATGTGGTTCCTCAACCAGCTCGACGCCTCGGTCGGCGCCTACAACGTGCCACTGGTGATCCGGTTGACCGGCGATCTGGATATCGCCGCGCTGCGGACCGCCTGCGCGATGGTGCTCGGCCGCCACGAGTCATTGCGCACGAAATTCCCGGTGGTCGACGGCATTCCGCGGCAGGAGATCGTCGATGTGGACGAGGTCGTGCCCGACCTGATCCCGGTGGCGATCGAGGAATCGGTGCTGCCGAAGGCCGCGGCGGCGGTCCTGTCGCGCAGCTTCCAGGTCACCGAGGCACCGCCGGTACGGGCCGAACTGTTCGATCTCGGCTCCGATGAACACGTGCTGGTGATCGCCGTGCACCACATCTGCGCGGACGGGCTCTCGATGATTCCGCTGGCCCGCGACGTCGCCGCCGCCTATCACGCGGTGACCACCGCGAGCGCGCCCGCCTGGCCACCGCTCCCGGTCCAGTATCCGGATTACGCGCTGTGGCAACACGATCTGCTCGGCGACGAGCACGATCCGCAGTCGCTGCTGTCCCGTCAGCTGGACTATTGGCGCGATACCCTCGCCGGGCTGCCCGAACTGCTCGAACTGCCGACCGATATGCCGCGTCCGCCGGTCGCGTCGATGCGCGGCCGGATCATCGACTTCGACATCGAGGCACGACTGCAGGAGCGGATCGGCACGGTCGCGCGGGCCGCGGGCGCGACGCCGTTCATGGTGGCCCACGCCGCGCTGACCGTCCTGCTGGCGCGGCTGGCGAACACCCGCGATGTCGCGGTGGGCACCCCGGTCTCGGGGCGCGGGGAACGTGAACTCGACGACTTGATCGGCATGTTCGTCAACACCGTCGTCCTGCGCACGACGGTGTCCGCCGATCAGCCCTTCGATGAGCTGCTGGCCGAGGTGATGGCCGGTGACCTGGCGGCACTGGCGCACGCGGAGGTCTCCTTCGAGCAGGTCGTGGAGGCGCTCAACCCGCCGCGTTCGACCGCGCACCTGCCGCTGTACCAGGTCACGATCGACTACCAGAATCTCGATCAGGTGGTCCTCGAACTGCCGGGAATCTCGGTGGAACCGGTGGAGGACTACATCGAGCAGGCGCAGTCCGATCTCAATGTGAAGCTGGTCGAGCGATTCGACGCCGACGGTAACCCGCTGGGCATGCTCGGCCGATTGACCTACGCCACAGACCTGTTCGTCGAAGAGTCGATGGAGCGGTTCGCGCACTGGTATCTGCGGATCCTGGAGGCGGTGACCGCGGATCCGCAGGCGATCATCGGCGACATCGAGTTCATGCAACCGCAGCAGCGCGACGAGGTTCTCGATGCGGCGGGCGTGGCGGGCGTGCACGTTCCCAAGGAAACGATCGGTGGATTGTTCGCACGGCGCGTGGATATGGCCCCGGATTCGGTCGCGGTGACCGATGGGACGACGGTCCTGACCTACGCGGAGCTGGATCGGCGCGCGAAGTCTGTTGCCGCCCGACTGATCGCCGCCGGTGCGGGCCCTGAAACACTGGTCGCCGTCGCGTTGCCGCGCTCGGCCGAACTGGCGATCGGGCTACTGGCTGTGGTCATGGCGGGTGCGGGTTATCTGCCCGTGGATGTGGCCTATCCGGCCGAGCGGCTCCGGTTCGTGCTCGACGACGCACGACCGGTAGCGATGCTGACCACGTCGGCATCGGCATCGCAGACACCCGAATTCGACGGGCCGACAGTCCTTGTGGAAGACGACAACGACATCGACAGTGCGCCCGGCGTTGCCGCGCTTGCGGACAACGTCGCCTACATGATCTACACCTCGGGCTCGACCGGCCGGCCGAAGGGTGTCGCGGTCACCCACCGCGATGTGGTCACCCTGCTCACCCACACCGCGCAGAAGTTCGATGTCGGGCCCGACGACGTCTGGACGCTGTTCCATTCCTACGCTTTCGATTTCGCGGTCTGGGAGATGTGGGGCGCCCTGCTCTCGGGTGGGCGCCTTGTGGTCGTCGACTACGACACCACGCGCACGCCCGACGCCTTCGTCGAGCTCGTGGCGCGCGAACAGGTCACCGTGCTCAGCCAAACCCCGTCGGCGTTCTACGGATTCGCCGACGCGGAGCGCCGTTATCGTGGCGAGGGCGGCGCCGGGCTCGCCCTGCGCTACATCGTGTTCGGCGGCGAAGCGCTCGACCCGTCCCGGCTGACCGGCTGGTTCCTCGCGCACCCGGCGGGCACGCCGACGCTGGTCAACATGTACGGCATCACCGAGACAACCGTGCATGTCAGCTACGCCGAGGTCGATCAGGTGGCCGGGGGCGGGATCGGTCGCGCCCTGCCCGGCCTGTCGGTGTACGTGCTCGACGCGCGGTTGCGGCCGGTCCCGGTCGGCGTCGCCGGTGATCTCTACGTCGGCGGCGGCCAGCTCTCGCGCGGTTATCACGGGGCGAGCGCGCTCACGTCGGGCCGGTTCGTGGCGGATCCGTTCGGCACGCCGGGTAGCCGCCTGTACCGGACCGGTGACGTCGGCCGGTGGCGCCGCGGCGGGCACGGACTGGAACTGGACTACCTCGGGCGCGCGGACGCGCAGATCCAATTGCGTGGTTTCCGTATCGAATTGGGCGAGGTGGAATCGGCGCTGCTCCGCCATCCCGGCGTCGCCCAGGCGGCAGCCGCGGTGCATCGCCACGCCATGGACGTCGACCAGCTGATCGGTTATGTCGTCCCCGTCGACGGGCAGGAGCTCGACCCGGCGCGGGTCCGCGAGACCGCCGCCGACCTGCTCACCGGCTACATGGTGCCCTCGGCCATCGTGGTGCTCTCGGCGCTGCCGGTGACGGTCAACGGCAAGCTCGACCGAAAGGCCTTGCCCGCACCCGACTTCGACCACGCTGCGGACGAATACGACGCGCCGCGAACACCGTCCGAGATCGCGATCGCCGAGGTCTTCGCACGCACCCTGGACGTGGCCGTGGTCGGTGCCGGTGACGGCTTCTTCGATCTGGGCGGCAACTCATTGCTCGCGACCATGGCGGTAGCGGAGCTGCAGGGCCGTGGCGTGCGACTCGAACTGCCGTGGATGTTCGACGACGCGACACCGCGGGCGCTGGCCCGCAGGGTCGATGAGGCCGAGGGCAGTTCGGGCATGCAGGTGCTGCTGCCCTTGCGGCCCGCGGGCGAGGCCACCCCGCTGTTCGCGATCCATCCGGCGGGTGGGCTGGCCTGGTTCTACGGCGGACTCGTCGGACATCTGCGTGGTGACCGGCCGGTGTTCGGCCTACAGGACCCGCACGTCGTCGCCGCCGAGCCTGCGGCTACGTCGATCGATGAGCTCGCGCACCGCTACGTCGACGAGATCCGCCGCACCCAGGCCGCTGGGCCGTACCACCTGCTCGGCTGGTCGCTCGGCGGCGAGATCGCGCACGCGGTGGCGACACAGCTGCAGGAACAGGGCGAACAGGTCGCGCTGCTGGCCATGATGGACAGCGCGGTCGGTGCGCCACCGATCACTCCCGGCACCGATTCCGCGCCGGGGGAACTGATCGCCGATCTGCTCGGTGGCTGGCGGGAACTGTTCGACCTCGGCGACACCGTCACCGCGAGCACCACCGAGCAGGCGTGGCAGGTGGTGCGCGACCAGATCGCCGGCACCGGCTTGTTCAGCGCCGACCAGGTCGACCGGGTGATGGAGAGTTTCTCCACCGCGGGCGAACTCGCCGGCGACTACCACCCGCGGATCTTCGACGGTGACCTGATCTTCTTCACCGCAGGCAGAGACCGTGACGACACCGAGGCCGTCGCGCGGACGTGGCAACCGCACGTCACCGGCCGGATTCACAACACTGTTCTCGACGCTCGCCATCTCGAGCTGACCCACCCGTCCGCGTTGGCCGTGATCGGCCCGATTCTCGAAGGATTCATGAACTGATGACGACACGGCAGCAACTGCGCCTCGACGACGGCCGCACCGTCACCTGCACGAGCCCCGCCGAAGCGCGCATGCTCTGGAACGAAATGATCGTCGACGGGTACTACCGCCAGGCCGCCGCCACCCTGCGGTCCGGTGATCTCGCGGTCGACATCGGCGCCAATATCGGGCTCAGCGCGATGATGTTCGCCGAAACGCGCCCCGGTGTCCGCGTGATCGCCGCCGAACCCGCTCCCGCCACCTTCGACTGCCTGCACCGCAATATGGCGGCCCACGTGCCCGGCGGTGTTGCCCTCGAGGTCGCCGTGGGCGCCGCACCCGGTGTGCTGCCGTTCACCTGGTACCCCCGCGCCACCGCGAACTCGAGTCTGTATGCCGATCGTGGTGCCGACGACGATGCGACGAGAACCTTTCTGCGCAACAGCGGCCTGCCCGACGACGCGATCACGCTCATCACCCGCGGCCTGCACGACGGGGAGCAGATCGATGTCGAGGTCACGACGGTGTCGGCGATCCTTGCGCAGGAAGATCCGGCCGCCGAAATCGGCGTGCTGAAGATCGATGTCGAGCGCGCCGAATTCGATGTCCTGCTGGGTATCACCGAATCCGACTGGTCCCGAATCCGCGCGGTCGTGGCCGAGGTGCACGACCGTGACGGCCGCCTCGCCGAATTCTGCGAGGTCCTCCACCTCCACGGACTCACCTCGCGCACCAGGCAGGACCCGTCGCTGGCAGGCACCGAACTCCACGAGGTGTATGCCGTGCGGGTATGACCGCACGTGAAATATTGCCGCGCAGTCGGATTCAGGTGACGATCGGTGTTCTCGCCAGTGCGGCGGCCACGTCGGCGGCTCGGCGCGCGTGGTCGGCGGTGATCGGTTCGTGGGTGATGAACAGCCGGTGGAACAGCGGCGCGACCGCGAGCCGGATGATCTCGGCGGCGTCGACCTCCGGGTCCGCCTCGCCGCGCGCGACCGCCCGCGCCACGATCACCGCCGCTTCGCCGTGTCTCGCCGCGTAGAAGCCGCGCAGCGCGTCGGCGGCCTCGGAATCTTGCATCCCCGCTGCGATGAAAGCTGTGGCCAGCGAACCTGATTCGGGATCGGTGAAGCCCTGTCGGAGCAACTCGGTCAGCGCACGGAGATCGCCGGTGAGGGTGCCCGTATCGGGGATCGGCCACGGCTGTTCCGAGGCGCGCTCGAGCGCGTCGGCGACGAGCCCCTCCGGGCCGCGCCAGCGCCGATAGACGGTGGTCTTGTGCACCCCGGCTCGCTGCGCGACGGCTTCGATGCTCAGGTCCTGGTAGCCGCGCTCGGCGAGTTCGTCCGTCGTCGCGTCGAGAACGGCTTCCCTGACTCGCGCGCTTCGTCCGCCGGGACGTCGTTGCGGTTCCAAAAACAACTCCTGTTGCTTTAGGCGTCGTGGTTTTGTAGGGTTAAAGCTACACCAGTTGCGATTGGGGCCTGCTCGACCACTCAACTGCCCCTGCGCGGAGTATCGAAGTCTGCTGCGGACCGGCCGGTGCTCGACACCGTCTCGGCCTCGATCCGGCCGGGCGAACGCGTCGGCATCGTCGGGGAATACAGAAGGGAATTGAGGACTGTGGCTGAGATCGTGCGAGTGATCGACGTGCCCGGCGCTCCGTACGGGATCACTGTCGGGCCCGACGGGGCGCTGTGGTTCACGTTGGTGGCGCAGGGGGTGATCGGACGATTCGCGGAGGGGATCGTGCGGTCCTATCCGCTCGAGCGGTCCGACGGACAACCGACGGTGATCGTCGCTGGTTCCGATAATGCCCTGTGGTTCACCGAGTTCCAGGGTGATCGGCTCGGGCGGATCACCGTCGACGGTGCGGTGACGAGCCTGTCCATGGACGGTCCCTACGGTGTGTGCGCCGGGTCGGACGGTGCGCTCTGGTTCACCGAATTGCGGGCGGGCCGGGTCGGGCGACTCGCCGCGGACGGCAACCTCACCCGCGTCGAGGTCGACGGAATGCCCTCGATGATCACGCCGGGGCCCGATGGGGCGCTGTGGCTGACGGTGAACCAGGGCAACGCGATCGCCCGCGTCGGCACCGACCTCGCGCTGCGCGTGTACCCGCTCCCCACGCCGTCGGCCGCGCCGGTCGGCATCACCGCGGGGCCGGACGACGCGCTGTGGTTCACCGAAATCGGCGCGGGCGCGATCGGGCGCGTCGACCTCGACGGCACCGTCACCGAATTCGCCCTCCCGGCGACCGATGCTCGCCCGCACGCGATCGTGGCAGGCCCCGACGGTGCGCTGTGGTTCACCGAGTGGGCGAGCTGCCGTCTCGGGCGGATCACCACCGACGGCACGATCACTCACCTCGACCTACCGGGCGCCGAACCGCACGGACTCACCGTCGACGCTGCCGGAGACCTCTGGGTCGCGATGGAATCCGGTGCGCTGGTGCAGGTTTCGCTGTAGCGGCGTCCTGGCCGGTGTCCTAGGGCGTGGTCAGCGCCTTGACGACCGCGGTGCCGAAGCCGAGGTCGTTGCTCGTCGGCATGCGGGTGTAGGTGCCGCCGGTCTGGTCGGCGAGGGTTTGCAGGGTCTGGGTGCCCTGGCCGCCGACCACGACGATGTCGACGCGAACGGGCTTGCCCGACTTGGTCGCCGCGGTGATCTCGTCGACCAGCGCGGTGCCGGTCAGCGTCGAATCGTCGTCGGGACCGTCGGTGATCAGCAGGATCGAATTCGTGCGACCGGGGGAGTATCCGGTCACCGCGGCGCGGTAGGCGGCGAGCAGGCTCGGGTAGGCCTGATCCGCGGTGAGCTGGCTCGGTTTCACCGCGGTGACCGCCGAGCCGACCGCGTTGCGCTGGGAGTCGGTGAGCAGCGCGGTGGGCGCCTGCACCTTGTACGGGGTGGTGCCGTCGAGGTTCTTGCCGAACGTCCACAGGCCGAGCCCGAAGTCGGGCGGCATCACCTGCAGTGTCGAGGCGACGGCGGCGATCGCGTTCGACAGCCGGGTGGTCGAGCCCTCGGCGGTCCCCATCGACGACGACACGTCGAGCAGGACCGTCGCGTTCACGCCGAGGACCGGGTCGGCCAGCGTCGACTGCACCTTCTCCAGTGCCGCGCGTGGCGGATTCGCCGGTGCCGAACCGATGGCGGGCCCGAAGCCGTCGGTGGCGAGCGCACCGGCCTGCTCCGGTGCCCGCAGGAAGTCGATGAACCGCGACGCGATCAGATTCTGGGTCTTGTCGACCCACGGACCCGACAGCAACGCCGCGGGATAGTCGGCCAGCGGTGCGCTGCCGACCGGCCGGAACGCGGTGAGGCCACCGGTGCCGAGTTGCTGCTGGGTCGCGGCGACCGCGTGTACGTCGTCATCGGTGGGATTCGCGCTGATCTCCGACATGGCGGTCATCAGATCGGCCGGTGCCTGCGCGCCGGCGGCGAGCCCGGAGATCGCGGCGACGACCTGACCCGACCCGGCTGCCTGCTCGGTCAACGGTTCGGTGCCCGAGATCGCGGCGCCGATGGACGCGGCGGCGGCAGTCGTGGCGTCACCGGTGGGCAGCGCCATCTGCAGCCCACCCCAGCCCGACAGGCCGACCTCGTCGAGTGAGCCCTGCTGCAGCCGGGGCAGGTCGGCCCACGAGATCTGGTGCTGTTCGAGCGCTTGGCGCAGGGCGTCGGGCACGGCCAGCACGATCGGGCTGGTGGCGATCGAGGCGGGCGTGCCCTCGATCAGGCCGGGCACCCGAACCAGCTCGATCGACCGGCTGGAATCGGCGATCCACAGCCCCGGCTGCGGACCGAGGCCCGGATCCCACTTCGTGGTGTCGGCGAGGGCGGCGACCAGCGCGCTCGACGGGCGCGCCGTCACCTTCACCTGCGCGCAGTGGTCACGTACCCGAGGCTTGGTCGCGTTGAACCGGTCGCCCGCGGCGCGCACCGGGCCCGCGATCGCCGGATCGACGGTGACATCGAGCTGCGCGGCCCCCTCGACGCACTCGGCGGCGGCGGCGACATCGGTGGTCGCGGCGCGATCGCTGAGCTGGAACCACGCGAAGACGGCGACGATCACCAGGACGAGTGCCGATGCCGCGATAACCGGACCCTTGCTGATACTTCGAGAACTGGTCCCGTTGCGATGCGTACCCACGCGGCAAGTTTAAGGACACCACGCGCAACCGCAGCACAGCGCATACCGGTGCGCATCGCTGCAGGTCACAGCAGGCACGACTAGCGGTCCGCCCCGGTTGAGGCAGTGTGTGCAATTGCGCACCGTGTGCCGAACGGGCCGAGCCGGGTGTCACAGCGGACACCCGGCTGGGCCGGTCAAGCGCGGATCACGCGCCCGCGATCGTATTCACGACCACCCCACACCCCCGACTGACCCGTCTGCGCCGCGTACTCGGCGCACCCCGCGAGCAACGGGCATCCGGCACAGATTTCGCGGGCGTAGTCGAAGTCCTGCGACGGGTAGGGGAACCACGCCTCGTGGTTGGGGTCACCACGGCAGGCGGCGCGGTGCCACCGCCCCGAATCGGACAGGGTCAGCAGTTCGGTCAGTGCGAGGTCGGTGGTGGTCACGGCGCGTACTCCTTCCAGATCCGGCGCTGCTTGCGAGCGAGCGGGTCGGGAGCCTTGGGCTCCCACAGCAGCCGCATCCCCGCCTCTTCCGGGGTGCGGTCAGCTTTGCCTGCATTGCACGGTGCGCAACAGGCGACGAGATTGCTCCAGGTGTTCGGCCCGCCCCGGCTGCGCGGGCGGATGTGGTCGACGGTGTGCGCCCAGTCGGCGCAGTAGCCGCACCGGTGCTTGTCGCGACGCAACACCCCGGCCAAGGTGGCGCGGCTGTCGTCACCGATCGGCGCGACGTGCGCCAGGTAGACGTAGCGCACCAGCCGGATCGTCTCCGGCAAGGCGATGACCAGATGCTGCGAGCGGATCGGGAACCGCGGGGCCCGCTCGATCACGGTCTCGGCGGCGCCGCTGATCAGCAAGGTCACGGCCCGATCGGCGGGGATCTCGTCGAGGGCCTCGTAGCTGGCGTTCAGCACGAGCACCCTCGTGTGTATCCAGGTGTCGGAAGCGGGCGCCGTCGGGTCGACGGCATGACGAATCATCATGGGAATCACCATGTTTCGAGAGAAGTGTGAACGTCGTGAGCGGAGGCGGGCCGGGCCGGTCAGGCCACGATCAGGAGACGGCCGGAGCCATCGATTTCCAGGCGCATCGCGCGATGGACCGAATTCGCGCGGCGATAGGTCCTATCCGATTCTCGCTGTGGCGCTTGCTGTTTCACGGCCGTCTCCTCCTCTCGATGCTGCTCGTCGGTTCCTCGCCCGATGCGAATCACCTGCGTGAAATCATGGTGGCACACCGTGTCCGAAATGTCGGCTGATTTATTTTCGGCCCGCCGCGCGGAGACGGGCCGGTTCCCGGCTGACCTACGTCCGATCGGCGGCGACCAGTTCGGCGCAGCGTTCGCCGACGAGCATCACGGTGATATTCGGATTGACGGTCGTGTGCGCGGGGAACACCGAGGCGTCGGCGACCCGCAGACCCTCGACGCCCTTGACCCGCAGTTCGGGGTCGAGGGGACTCATCGGGTCGTCGACCGGGCCCATCCGCACCGTGCCCACCGGGTGGTACACGGTGTTGTGGGTTCGGCGGACGTAGTCGGCCAGTTCGGTGTCGGTCTGCGCGTCCGGCCCCGGATACAGCTCACGCGCCACCCAGTCCGACAGCGGCGCGGTCGCGGCGATCTCGCGCGCCTTGCGCAGACCGGCGATCATCACGCGCATATCGTGGCCCTCGGGGTCGGTGAAGTAGCGCGGGTCCACTTTCGGCTTGTCGCGGAAGTCGCGCGAGCGCAATCGCACCGTGCCGCGTGAGCGGGCATGGGTGACGTTCGGTGTCAGACAGAAGGTGTTCTCGGCGGTCGGATACCCCTGGCGCAGGGTGTGCATATCGAAGGGCACGCTGCCGTAGTGCATCATCAGGTCCGGCCGGTCGAGTCCGTCCTCGGTGGGAGTGAAGATGCCGGCCTCCCACCACTGGGTAGAGCTGTCCACCATCGGTCGCGTGGTCTCGAAACCGATCACGCCCTCCGGGTGGTCCTGCAGGTTCGCGCCGACACCGGGCGCGTCGACGATCACCTCGATGCCGTTCTCGCGCAGGTGAACGGTCGGTCCGATGCCCGACAGCATGAGCAGCTTCGGCGAGTCGATGGCGCCGGCGCACACGATCACCTCACGGTTCGCCGTGATCCGGGTGGTGCGGCCGAACGCGTTGTCGGTGATGTCGACCCCGACGGCCCGCCCGTTCTCGATCACGATCTTCTTGGCCCACGCGCCGGTCCGGACGGTGAGGTTGCGCCGGTCGAGATGAGGGTGCAGATAGCTGACCGACGACGACGAGCGCGTCCCATCGGCTCGCCGGTTGATCTGAAAGAAGTTGGCGCCGTTGACGACTGTGCGTCCCGCGTTGAATTCGGCGCGCGGGATACCGACCGCCGCGCAGGCGTCGAGCAAGGCCACACCGCACGGATCGTTCGGCGGCACCGTCATGATGTGCACCGGGCCGCCACGGCCGTGGTGCTCGCCGGGGGCATCGTTGGTCTCGATCCGCGAATACAGCCGATACACCGAATCCGCGCCCCACCCGGTGGCGCCGTGCTCGTGTTCCCAGGCATCCAGGTCCTCGCGCGGAGCCCAGAAGGCGATGCAGCTGTTGTGCGACGAGCAGCCACCGAGCACCTTGGCGCGGGCATGGCGCATGAACGAATTGCCGTTCTCCTGCGGCTCGATGGGGTAGTCCCAGTCGTAGCCCGATTCCAGCAGTTCCATCCAGCGGTCGAGTCGCAGGACGGCAGGGTCGTCGACATCGGAGGGGCCTGCCTCGAGCAGGCAGACCGTCACCGAAGAGTCCTCCGACAACCGTGCCGCGACGGCCGCGCCCGCGGAACCGCCGCCGACGATCACGTAGTCGTATGTGGTCACCGCTGTTCCTCCCGATCGGCGAACCAGCCGGTGACGCCCGGCCGGAGATTCTCGTAGACGTGCTTGGCTTCGCGATACTCGTGCAGCCCGGAGGGACCGAGTTCGCGGCCGACGCCGGAGTGGCCGAAACCACCCCACTCGGCCTGGGGCAGGTACGGGCCGAAGTCGTTGACCCACACCGTGCCGTGCCGGAGCCGGGCGGCGACGCGGCGGGCTCGTGCCGCGTCACCGGACCACACCGCGCCCGCGAGACCGTATTCGGTGTCGTTGGCGATGGCGACGGCCTCGTCTTCGGTCGTGAAGGTCTCCACGGTCACGGTGGGCCCGAATGCCTCGTCGTGCACGCACGCCATCGCCCGGGTGGCTTCGTCGATGACGGTCGGCAGGTAGAACCAGCCGTTGTCGAGGTTCCCCGAGCCTCGGTCGCCGGTGGCGAACGCGCCACCGGTGCGGATGACGGCGCCCTCGGCGCGGGCCTGCTCGACGTAGGCGTTCACCTTGTCGCGATGGGCGGCCGAGATCAGCGGCCCGGTTTCGGTGCCCACGGCGAAAGGCAAGCCGAGCCGGATCTGCTCGGCGCGGCGCACCAATTCGTCGACGAAACGGTCGTGTGCCGATTCCTCGACGACCAGGCGCGCGCCGGCCGAACACACCTGGCCCGAATGCAGGAACGCCGCGTTGAGTGCGTTGTCGACGCTCGCGGCCAGCCGTTGCTCGGTGTCGCAGGCGTCGGCGAAGACGACATTCGGGTTCTTGCCGCCCAGCTCGAGCGCCACCTTCTTGACCGTGGCGGCCGCCTCGCGCGCGATGATCTTGCCGGTGGCGAGCCCGCCGGTGAACGAGACCAGGTCGACATCGGGATGTTCGGACAGCGGCGCACCCGCGGTGGCGCCCGCGCCGAGCACGAGATTGGCCACCCCGGCGGGCACGCCGAGGTCGTCGAGCACCGACATCAGCAGAATCGCGGTGTGCGGGGTCAGTTCGGCCGGTTTGAGAACGAACGTGTTGCCTGCCGCCAGCGCCGGGGCGACCTTCCACGCCGCCTGCAACAGCGGGTAGTTCCACGGCGTGATCAACCCGCAGACACCGACCGGTTCATAGACGATGCGGGAGTCGATGTCGGGGGAGCCCGCGTCGACGACCCGGCCCACGTCGTCGGCGGCGAGCTTGCCGAAATACCGGAAGCAGTTGGCGATGTCTGACATGTCGATGTCGGACTCGTAGGGGCGTTTGCCGGTGTCGAGAGTCTCGGCGCGCGCGAACTCGTCTCGTCGCGCGTCGATCGCCTCGGCGACGCGCAGCAGCAGGTCGCCCCGGTGGGCGGCGCCGGTGCGCCGCCACGGGCCTTCGTCGAAGGCCCGGCGGGCCGCGGTGATCGCGGCGACCGTGTCGTCCCGGCCGGCCTCGGCGACCACACCGACGAGGGAATTGTCTGCCGGACAGCGGATTTCGCGCGTCTGCCCGGACGCTGACGGTCGCCAGGAACCGTCGATATAGAGAGTGTCGCTCATGCTGGATCCCTTCACGGTTCGCGGTCGGTGCTGTCGACGTCGCTGGACTCGGGCTCGTGGTGATCGGTCGCCGCGCGGCGCAGGTGCAGGTAGCCGAGGTGGCGTTCGTACTGGTCGAGAATGTCGCCGATGATCTGCTCACGGCTGTAGCCGTTGAGCGAGTATCCCTGCGATCCCTCGGCCAGATAGACCTCGCAGCGGAAGTAGCGATCGCCGGACCGCTGGGCGAGCACCGCATAGGTCGGGGCCGGCGCCGAGACCGGCCAGACGCCGTACTCGAACCGGGGCTCGCTGGCCTGATCGACGAGCAGACGCGGCGACGGCAGACCCTCGTTGGACTGGGAATCGTCGATGGTCGCCGTCATACCCATGTGCTCGAACTCCGCGGCCACATCGTGCATCGCCGGGTCGACGGTGCCGGTGATGAATTTCCGGGTGGCCGCGGCCCCCGGGTAATTGACGGTCGAGAGCAACCGGCGACGCCAACTGCTGAGTTCGGCCGGGCCGCGGCCCGCGGCGAAAGCCTTGGGTAGCGAGGTGCGGTAGCTGTCGAGTTTGAACGACTCGTTGTGGACGGCGCGCAGCATCGCGATGCCGATCAGCGCCAGCACGAACGAGAACGGCAACCCCATGATGATGGTGGCGTTCTGCAGGGTCGTGATGGACCCGCTCGCACCGGCGAACAGCATCGACAGGGTGAGCACGCCGATCGCGGCCGACCAGAAGATCCGGGTGCCGGTGGCGCAGTCGGCCATCGGATCGGGCAGTTTCGAGGTGAAATTGCCCATGACCAGCGACCCCGAATCGGCGGTGGTCACATAGAAGAGCAGCCCGGTGATGGTCGCGACGCCGAGCAGCAGTGTCGCGCCGGGATACTGCTCGAGCAGTGAGTAGAAGCCGAGTTCGGCCTGGGCCGCGGTCTTCTCGGCGAAGGCGCGGTCGTCCCTGGCGACCTCGAGCGCGCTGTTGCCGAAGATCGAGATCCACATCAGGGTGAAGCTGAACGGCACGACGAGCACTCCGAAGATGAACTGGCGCAGCGTGCGTCCGCGCGAGATACGCGCGAGGAACAGGCCCACGAACGGCGCCCAGGCCACCCACCACGCCCAGAAGAACAGCGTCCAGCTGTCCAGCCAGGTCGAGGGCGCGTTCGCGGTCTCGGGGTTGCGCTCCCAGGCGAAGGTGTCGAGGGTCCGGTCGGGGAAGGTCGAAAGGTAGTCGCCCGCGTTCTGGGCCAGGCCGTTGAGCAGGAAATCGGTGTTGCCCGCCACCAGGATGTAGATCAGCAGCGCGATCGCCATGATGACATTGAGCTCCGACAATCGCCGGATGCCCTTGTCGACGCCGGTGGTCGCGGAGATCGTGGTGATGGCCACCGACAGCGCGATGAGCCCGATCTGGGCGGCTTTGCCCTGGGGGATCCCGAACATCTGGTGCAGTCCGTAATTGAGCTGGACGATGCCGATGCCCAGCGAGGTGGCGATGCCGAAGATGGTGCCGAGCACCGCGGCCACGTCGATCGCGTCGCCCCACCGGCCGTGTACGCGCTTGCCGAAGATCGGATAGAGCGCGGCACGGATCGTCAGCGGCAGGTTGTGGCGGAACGCGAAGTAGGCGAGTGCGCCGCCCATCAGCGCGTACATCGCCCAGCCGGTGATGCCGTAGTGGAAGATCGTCCAGGCCACCGCGTCGCGGGCCGTTTCGTTGGTGCCCGGCTCGCCGAGCGGGGGACGCAGGTAGTTGTAGACGGGCTCGGCGACCGAGAAGAACATCAGGTCGATGCCGATACCCGCCGCGAACAGCATCGACGTCCAGGAGAACAGGCTGTACTCCGGCCGTGACTCCTCCGGTCCCAGCCGGTAGCGACCGTACCGGCTGGCGCCGAGGAAGACGACGAGGCCGAGGATGGCCGTGGCGAGCACGAAGTACCACCAGCCGAACCAGGTGGTGGTGAAGGTCTTGACCTCGCCCACGATGGTCTCGGCGCTCGACGGCGAGGCCAGTGCCCAGATCCCGAAAGCGAGCACGGTCCCTGCGGCGATGAGGAACACCGGCTTGTTGACCGAACGACGATCGGCGGCGGGACCTACCGGGCCCACCTCGTGCTCGGTCCCGGTCGGTGATCGTTGCGTGCCGTTGTCCCCGGGATTGCTGACACCACCCATGCGAGGCAGGCTAGTTCGTGCCTACCTCGCGATCGGGGACCTTCAGTGGTTGCCGACCTCGTGTTCCAGCCTGCGCGCCACCAGATCGCGGGCTTGTTCGCGCAGCGCGGGCCGGTAGCCACTCGGATACACAGGGTCTCCCGGCGCGTAGTTCTTGAGCACTTCCTTGGCGAGCGTGATCTTGTGCACCTCGGTCGGGCCGTCGGCGATGGCCATGACCTCGGCGTAGGTGGTCATGTCGAGGAAGGGCAGGTCGGTGCTCACGCCCATCGCGCCGTGCAGATGCAGTGCGCGCCGGGCGATGTCGTTCATGACGGTCGGCATGGCGATCTTGATGGCGGCGATGTCCTTGCGGACGGCGCGATAGTCCTGCGCCTGGTCGATGCGCCACGCGGTGCGCAGGACCAGCAGACGGAACTGCTCCATCTGGATCCAGCTGTCGGCGATGCGTTCCTGGGTCATCTGGAAGCCGCCGACGACACCCTTGCGGGCCGGGCGCGACACCGCGCGCTCGCACATCATGTCGAAGGCCTTGCGCACCAACGCGACCGTGCGCATCGCGTGGTGCACGCGTCCGCCGCCGAGCCGGGTCTGCGCGACGATGAACCCCGCGCCTTCGGCCCCGAGCAGATGATCGGCGGGCACACGGACATCGGTGAATCGCAGATGCCCTTCGTGTTCGCTGAACCCGGGCACGGTGAAGTTGCGCACCAGCTCCAGTCCGGGCGCGTCGGCGGGCACGATGAACATCGACAACCGCTGGTGCGGTTCGGCTCCGGGGTCGGTCACGACCATCACGATGTGGAAGGTGGCGAATTCGGCGGCGGAGTTGAACCACTTCTCGCCGTTGATGACCCACTCGTCACCGTCGCGCACGGCGGTGGTGCGGAACGCGGTCGGGTCGGAGCCGCCGGTGGGCTCGGTCATCGCGTAGCAGGAGCCGATCTCGCCGTCGAGCAGCGGCTGCAGGTACTTCGCCTTCTGCTCCTCGGTGCCGAAGTGCGCGAGGATCTCGGCGTTGCCGGAATCGGGTGCCTGACAACCGAAGACGAGCGGGGCCCACATCGAGGTACCGAGCACTTCGTTGAGCAGCGCCAGCTTGAGCTGGCCGAAACCGGGGCCGCCGAGCTCGGGACCGAGATGGCAGGCCCACAGACCCTGATCCTTGACCTGCTGTTGCAGCGGCCGCATCAGCGCCCGGATCTCGGGGTCGGCCCGATCGTAGGGATTGGGGTAGAGCAGATCCAGGGGTTCGACCTCGGTGCGGACGAACTCCGCCACCCAGTCGAGCTTGCGCTGGTACTCTGGATCGGTCTCGAAATCCCAAGCCATGGTCAGCCTTTCGTGTTGTCGCCCGTGGCGCGGAGCCCGGACAGGACGGTGTCGGTGAGGATGTCGGCGATCTCGACCGGGGAGTGGGCGCCGCGCTCGCGGTACCAGTAGCCGAGGGAATTGAGCATGCCGAGCAGGCCGTTGGTGACGATGTGGTCGGCGGTGCGCAGTTGTCCGGCCGCGTGGCCCGCGTCGATCACGTCCTGCCAGTGGCGCTGCAACCGGTCGCGCAGTTGCTGGAGAACCACCGCGTGTTCGTGGGTGAGCGCGTCGGCGTCACGCAGGTGCACGGCCACGGCGCGCCGATGGGTGACGATCAGTTCGACGTGACTGCGAATCAGCAGGCGCAGGGTGTCGACGGGGTCGGCGCCTGCCTCGATGATGCGTTCGGCATCGGCGAGCAGCAGCCGCGTGTAGTCGCGCAGGATCGCCCACAGCAGATCTTCCTTGGATCCGATGTGGTAGTACAGCGCACCCCGCTGGACGTCGGCTTTCGCGCCGATCTCGGCGACGCCGGTGGCGTGGAAGCCGCGTTCGGCGAACAGCTCGAGTGCGGCGTTGTGGATCCGCTCGCGGGTGTCGGCGCGCTCGGTGGCGCGGGGGCGTCCGCGACGGCGCACGGGAGATACCGGTTCGGTGGTCACGGCGCCTCCGTTCGGTCCGGCTCGCGACTTAATGTTCCGATCAGTACATTAATTGCCCGCGCACCTACAATCAAGGGGTGACCCGCCGCGCCCATGCCACCGACCTCGGCGGCTCGGCGTGGCGGAATGGATGGAGCCCACAGGGCGTTCGAACCCACACGAGGTGTCACCTCTACCCACGGGTAACATGACATCGACTTTTCCCACCCGGTTTTCACCAAAGTGAGGCAATAGATGACAGAGCGGATTCAGGTCGGCGGGCTCCAGGTGGCGAGCGTTCTTCGCGATTTCATCGAGAACGAGGCGCTCCCCGGTACCGGCGTAGATTCCGCCGCGTTCTGGGCCGGTGCCGAGCAGATCATCAACGACCTCGCCCCGCGTAACCGCGCTCTGCTCGCCGAGCGCGACGAGTTCCAGGGCAAGCTCGATGCGTGGCACGGCGAGAACCCGGGCACCGGCTACGACAAGGCCGCCTACAAGCAGTTCCTGACCGAGATCGGCTACCTGCGGCCCGAGCCCGCGCCGTTCCAGATCGGCACCGGCAACGTCGACACCGAGATCGCCACCACCGCGGGCCCGCAGCTCGTGGTGCCGGTGATGAACGCGCGCTTCGCGATCAACGCCGCCAACGCGCGCTGGGGTTCGCTCTACGACGCGCTCTACGGCACCGACGCCATCCCCGAGGCCAACGGCGCGGAGAAGGGCAGCGGCTACAACCGCGTGCGCGGCGACAAGGTCATCGAGTGGGGCCGTAACTTCCTCGACGACGCGGTCACCCTGATCACCGGTTCGCACCTCGGCTCGGCGTACTACAAGATCGTCGACGGCGAGCTCGAGATCGGTCTGGAAGACGGCACCGACATCGGCCTGGCCGACCCGTCGCAGCTCGTCGGCTACCTCGGCGACCCCGAGGCACCGACCTCGATCCTGCTCAAGCACAACGGGCTGCACATCGAGATCCAGGTCGACGCCACCTCGCCGATCGGCTCCACCGACACCGCCGGTGTCAAGGACATCGTCCTGGAGTCCGCGCTCACCACGATCATGGACTTCGAGGACTCGGTCGCCGCGGTCGACGCCGACGACAAGGTCGTCTGTTACCGCAACTGGCTCGGCCTGATGAAGGGCGACCTGGCCGAGGAAGTCTCCAAGGGCGGCAAGACCTTCACCCGCACCATGAACCCCGACCGCGTGTTCACCGCGCTCGACGGTTCCGAGCTGGTCCTGCACGGTCGTTCGCTGCTGTTCGTGCGCAACGTGGGCCACCTGATGACCTCCGACGCGATCATCGACGCCGAGGGCAACGAAGTGCCCGAGGGCATCATGGACGGCCTGATCACCTCGCTGATCGCCGTGCACTCGCTCAACGGTGACAACACGCGCCTCAACTCGCGCACCGGTTCGGTCTACATCGTGAAGCCGAAGATGCACGGCCCCGACGAGGCCGCGTTCACCAACGAGCTGTTCGGCCGGATCGAGGACGTCCTCGGCCTGACCCGCAACACCCTCAAGGTCGGCATCATGGACGAGGAGCGCCGCACCACGGTCAACCTCGCCGCGTCGATCGAGGCCGCCAAGGACCGCGTGGTGTTCATAAACACCGGCTTCCTCGACCGCACCGGCGACGAGATCCACACCTCCATGGTGGCCGGGCCGATGGTCCGCAAGGCCGAGATGAAGGCCCAGACCTGGATCACCTCCTACGAGGACTGGAACGTCGACACCGGCCTGGCCAAGGGCCTGCCCGGCAAGGCACAGATCGGCAAGGGCATGTGGGCCATGCCCGACCTGATGGCGGGCATGCTCGAGCAGAAGATCGGCCACCCCAAGGCCGGCGCCAACACCGCCTGGGTGCCCTCGCCGACCGCTGCCACCCTGCACGCCACCCACTACCACCTGGTGGACGTGTTCAAGCAGCAGTCGCAGATCGCCAAGGGCGGCCCGCGCGCCACTGTCGATCAGATCCTCGAGATCCCCCTCGCCCAGTCCACCGACTGGACCGACGAGGAGAAGCGTCAGGAACTGGACAACAACTCCCAGGGCATCCTGGGCTACGTGGTCCGCTGGATCGATCACGGTGTCGGCTGCTCCAAGGTGCCCGACATCAACGACATCGGCCTGATGGAAGACCGTGCCACCCTGCGCATCTCGAGCCAGCTGGTCGCCAACTGGCTGCGCCACGGCATCGTCACCGAAGCCGACGTGATCGCCAGCCTCGAGCGGATGGCCCCGGTCGTCGACCGCCAGAACGCGAACGACAAGACCTACCGCCCGCTGGCCCCGAACTTCGATGACAACATCGCGTTCCAGGCCGCCAAGGAACTGGTCCTGGAAGGCACCACGCAGCCCAACGGCTACACCGAGCCGATCCTGCACCGCCGCCGCCGCGAGTACAAGGCCGCGCAGAAGTAGTGCTGTAGCGTCCTTGAAAAGTAGCTCGTAGCAGCTCTTTTCGACTGAGGCCCCGCATCGGAGACATCCGAGGCGGGGCCTCTGCCGTCACCGGAGATCACCTCGGACACCGGTCCGTCACCCTCAAAACGGTCACAAAAGCGGTCACAGGCGGAACGTGCGGACATCCTCCACAGAAGTCGACTACCTGCGGATTCGCATCCCTCGTTTGGAGGCTGACCTTGCAGCGATGCGTTGTGCCCTCGTGTTCGCTCGGTGTCGTCTGCGGGACTGCTCCACAGACTTCCCGATACCCGGGCGAGCAGGTGTAGATGCTCGCCTGAAGTCGCCCAGCCTTGGCGTGTCGGAGTGCGACACGCAGGGGATTGCCAGCGTTCAGCAATCTGGCAGCTAACTGGATTTGCCGCATCTGCGTCCTCGCTCAATTGCTGTGCAGCGTTGCTTGCCGACCAGATAGGGCACGCTCGGTCGAGCGCGTTTTCCTCGGCAAATCGGAGTCATCGCGAGATGTCGGAGCGATCCTGACTATAAGTGCGCCAGGGCACAAGCTGGAGCTCAAGGTAGCTGTTAGTGCATCCCTACGTTTGGATAACACTGGTGTCCGGAGGGCGATTCGACCATTACGCACATCAACCGACCCAGCAGACGTCGTTGGTGGTGAGGTGAGATATGCAGCGGGGGCGGCCTGACACAGTCGGCTCCCACGACCGTGCCGATACGCTGTGAACGCCAACCATTGGCTTGCACCAAGCCTGTGCGCGGCCGATTAACCGATCACGAACGCCCCGAACTCGTTACTAGCGAGTTCAGGGCGTTTCAGCGTTGCGCGGCTGGAAGGGCCGGACCGGCACACGGTTCGGCGGATCGAATGCATACCTCGGGCCGATAGGCGGCCTGAGCGCCGACAACCCAACTCCGTCTCTTGGCGGGAGTCAAAGCCGAGCTACGTACCCAAGATAAGGGTGATCGTGCTGTAGGGGCGGCATCGATGATGCTCTCGGCCTCGGTGTCCCACA
This sequence comes from Nocardia sp. NPDC060249, assembly GCF_042728755.1. Lineage (NCBI taxonomy): Bacteria > Bacillati > Actinomycetota > Actinomycetes > Mycobacteriales > Nocardiaceae > Nocardia > Nocardia sp. NPDC060249. The sequence goes on along the minus strand of NZ_JBHXAQ010000002.1, from coordinate 459,000 downwards.
CGTAGTGCTTGTCGGCCTGTTCGTCGACGGGTTGGTGGCCCAGTCGATCAGCGGCGGCGGGAACTTCAGCGGCACCACGAGGATCAAATCCTGGTGGGTGATAGAACTACTTCGGGCGGCGGGTCCAGTCGAGCCCGTCCCACCAGCGTTCGCCGTCACCGTCGGGGTTGTTGTACCAACCGGAATTGGGTGCAGACCGGGAAGCCTGAGACGCAGGCGGCGCGACGAAAGCAACTGGTGCAGGCCGTGGCTCACCCAGTCGGTAGAGGGCGCGCACGACTAGAACAATGAAGGCAAGCGGGACGCCAACGACGAGGAGCAAGATCACAGCACCGGTGAAACTGCCACCGTCGCTCATGGCGAGGAAGACAACGAACGCACCGATGAGCACGGCGGCCCACCACGGGTTCCGCTTCGACTCCATGGTCGGTGTGGACGCGAACACGGGAGGTGTTGATGGTTGTGGTCGTTGTTCGAACATGGTTGGCCCCCTGCGGCATTCCTGCTAGCAACAGACGGCCAGCATACGGGCACTTCCTTTACCCTGAAGGGGGATGGGATAAACCTTGAGCGCGACCTGCTTGCACGGGACCACCTGCGGCCGGGTCTCCCAGTGAGCGCCCGACTTCATACCACGGAGGACATCAACGACATGGATGGATCGGTGGAGCCCGGCGACCTGGATCGCCTGCACGATGACCTGAATGCCGAGTACGCGCGACTGCTCGACATCGTGAGCGGATTCGATCAACGACTTCTCACCATCAAGGGCTGGGGTGTCACGTTGAGCCTGGCCACCCTCGGTTTGGGATTTCAGCAGAATCACTACGGTCTGTTCCTCGTCGCTGCCGCCAGCGGTGTCGCGTTCTGGCTTCTGGAGGCGTTCACCAAGGCGCATCAGGTGCACTATTACCCGCGTATGCGCGCTATCGAACTGACTGCGTACACGCTGTTCTCGGTCGCGATGCCCGATGGTGGACGTGCTTCCTCACCGCTTATCGATTGGGGATGGTGGGTCGCAGGCCCGATGGGCGTCGGGTCGACCCCGCGGTGCCGGAATCGTGGGAGAGCCCGTCCTCGTGGTGGTCGAGGCAGCCGTGGTTCTTCGGCCACGTCATGTTTCCCCACGTCGTCGCGTTCTTTCTGGGGACTTTGTTGTTCGTGCTCGGCCTCGTCGGGGTGTTCGGCCAGATCTGACAAGACTGAATACAACGACACGAGATCCGTCGCCGTCCGCGATCTGAGCGGGCGGACGTCGCCATCTTGCCCAAGGTGGCCGGTGGTGCGCTGTGGCCCGGCCTCGTGGCGTCAATGACGACTTGTCCGGGGGCAATTGGACCACTACGCACTAACTAACCCAGCAAACGTCGTGGGTGGTGGATTGACGCATGCGGTGGGGAGGCCTGGCGCGCTTGGTTCCCGCTGCAGGGCGGGTACCGATACACTGTGAAACGCCAACCACTAGCTTGCATCAAGCCTGTGCGCGGCCGATTACCCCATCACGAACGCCCCGAGCCCGTTGCTAGCGAGCTCGGGGCGTTCGGCGTTGTGCGGCGGCTTGAAGGGGCGGACCGGGGAAACCACTTGGACTCGCAGCTGAGCCCTTCCTATTCCTGGCAGAGACGAATCCAAGCGGGAATCTACGGGTCGGTGATGCTGAGTCATCGATAGTCTGTGGATCGGGCAGCCGAAGTTAGTGGAAGTTGTGGAACCGAACGATGCGGCGGGCGCGGATGAGATGGGGCCGCCGGCGCCGCGGCCGTGTGTGAGTTGTCCGTACCGGCGTGATGTCCCCAGCGAGGTGTGGGATTTCGCCGAGTAAGAGAAGCTGCGTGCCTACGACGTGATATGAGTGGGCAGGCTCCCTAGTTGTTTCAATGCCACCAGACCGATACGGACTTGACGGGGCGGCGAATGTGTGCGGGCTGGGTGGGTTGCCATGGTGGTCGGGAGTTGTTGGCTCTTCGTCTGGCTCTGGTGCAAGGGCGGATCGGCGGCCATACATTCGAAGTGGCAGAAGTGTACGAGTCGGCGGTATCGTTGTTCGCCTCCAGCGCGGCGGCTGACCATGGCCAGGGGGAGATTGACAAGCCGAGTGTGGACGCACAGGATGCGATCCGAAAGGTCGCTCGAATCCGCTCAGATCTGGCCGCTCTTGAACCGCGCTGACGTGATCAGCGGCGTCTTTTCTGATTTGCCCGTCCGCGGTTGAGGGGACGTTTCCGCGTCGCACCTTCTGGGCGGGGCGGGTTGGTTAGCAGGTACTCGATCGGTCTTCCGGTTGCCTCACGGGGTTGATCTTCCTGCGGCACAACAGATGTCTTGACGGCTGGAGTCTTTGCGGCGGCGGTCGGTGTTGGGTCGGCCCGCAAATGTTCGGGGACCTTTCGCAACAGGGCGTTCAGGGCGCGCGAAAGCCCCTCGCCTTTGGTGGCTACCGAGATCGGGTAGGTCGCAGTTCGCACCTTCGGCCCGTCTCGGTACTCACGCTTGGGAGAGCCGAGGACAGCCTTTCGATCGAGGACATCGAGCCGATCGTCTCCGAGGACCTTTCCCTGGTAGATCTCCAGGTCGCCGATGTAGGGCGCTCGGTCGGGTTGTCGCGGGAAGAACCCGGTGTTGGGGTAGAACACGATCTCGCAGCTGGTGGTTAAAAGTAGGAAGTTGACTTCCTGATAGTCAGGGCAGCTCCAGATCACCTCGCGACTCAGGACCCAGCAGAGGTGCCCATCGAAGAGCCTGGTCTCGATGTCGGCGCGAAGACATGCTGCTACGACCTTCCGTGCGTACGCGCGGATGCGGTCTGGGTGCAGGTTGGATCGTTCGTAGGCCAGCTCGCATTCAGTAGGTGTTCGCGGCATTGATACCTCGACAGTCTGGGAAAGCGGTTCTTGGACATCGGAATCCACATGCGTCCGAGAACTGCGCTTGTACTAGCTCTTCGCTCCACACTTGTCGTTGGTGCACCGCCCATCCTCGGTGCACTTTGCGCCACACTCGTTGCATTCTTTCGCCACAGCTCAGCCTCCCTGTCAGCGCCGTGTCCGACGCGATTTGGCCAAGCGAGTCTATGACCCAGGACGCGCCGAGGTTGCCGAATCGGGCGAGATCGCCACCGCCAGTGTCGCTTCCGGGTTGACGATCTAACGTCGCAGGTTCGAGCTCGGCAGGACATGCAAACATGGGCGACTGGGAAACGCCTGGTCATTGTGGACCAGTCCGCCGGAGCCGCGCAGATGCAGGGCGGCGGTGAGTGGACGGGCCCAATGGCGATCAGCGCCGCCACCTCCCCGCGAGAAACGGGTGTGCTGTAGAGGAATCCTTGTCTGCGGTCGCACCCGAGGGCGATTCAAATAGCTGCGGCAGTAAGTGTTTCGAAACCCGCGCAGCAGCGAGCAGAAAATCGACATCGCGGCCGAACCAGTCCACTCGATCCTGAACCCTGCCCGAGGAGATCCTGTTGTCGTTCGTGATGGCACACGAAGAACGGGACGCCTTCCCCAGGCGTCCCGTTCTTCCGAGAATCTCTGCGTGGCCGGGGTAGGCCCGGTCGACCTAACGGTGTCCGCTCAAGCCGCCTTACCCGATCACGGGTGGGACATGGATCTCTGCGCAATCCGAGTGCGTGAAGTCGCCGAACGCGTCGAAATGGTCGTGCAACGTGCACCCCATGAAGCCGTCGCGGCCCGGAGGACCCGGCTCCCCACGGTCCCCCTGATGCCCTCGGGGACCACGATCTCCCTGCGATCCCCGCGGTCCCACCGGTCCTGGGTTACCCTGTGTCCCTTGCAGACCGCGCTGGCCGCGCGGGCCCTTTGGGCCGGGTGCCAACCCCGAGGCGCCGTCCAGGACCGCGTCAGTGAAGTTGGCGCGGGTCACGTCGGCGAATCGCAGATCGGCTCCAGTTAGATTCGCGTCTTCCAAGTTCGCCGTGACCAGGTTCGCGAGCCCCAGGTTTGCGCCGGACAACTTCGCCCCGGTCAGATTCGTACTGGTCAGGTTCGCCATGAACAGGTTAACGTTGCGCAGATCTGCGCCTGACAAGTCCGCCCCGGACAGGTCCGCGAAGGATAGGTTGTGATCGCGCAGGTCCTCACCGGGCAGTTTTGCGCCGTGGCAGGATGTTTTACGTCCCAACATCTCTGGGTTGGCGACGATTGTGCAGGTGCCGTGTTTCGGCGCTGCGCCCGCGATCGAGGCCGGCGCCCCGAGCCCCACCGCGGCCAATGCCACAGCAAACAGAAGTACGACGGGTCGACGGGTAGCAGAGGCTCGCACTGCTGCCGGTTTGTCAGTGTTCCTAGTCATTGCTCTCTCCTGGAAGGTGTCCGCCGGATGGTGGCGGTATCGGTGTGCCACCAGTCAGTAACACTCTTCAAAATTAAGCTCTGAGCAGCAGTTTTCTCGTCCGGGCAGGTACTGAAGTCTCTACGGGGCACCACGGTTGACCTGGGCTGGGCGTAGAGGTATCGCGTCGTGCGCTCGTGGTTGTCGCTTCCGCCTGAAGACTGATCCTCTGATTCCGGGTGAATGCTGACCCACCCCGTGAACGATCATGAGGTGCTGACGTGGAGGACTGGGCGGAGATCCGCCGGTTGCATCGCTCGGAGGGAATGGCGATCCGCGCGATCGCTCGTCGGATGAAGGTTTCGAAGAACACGGTGAAGAAGGCGTTGGGCTCGCATGAGCCGCCTCGGTATCAGCGCGAGCCGCGAGGGTCGGCGGTCGATGAGTTCGAGCCGTTGATCCGGGCGGTGTTGGCGGAGTTCCCGGACATGCCGACGACAGTGATCATGGAGCGCGTCGGCTGGCCGCGCGGCAAGACGGTGTTCTTCGAACCGGTGCAGCAGTTGCGGCCGTTGTTCAAGCCGGTGGACCTGGCCTCGCGGACCGAGTATCAGCCCGGCGAGCTGGCCCAGTGCGATCTGTGGTTCCCGCCGGTCGATGTTCCGTTGGGTTCGGGCATGTGGGTCATCCGCCGGTGTTGGTGATGGTGAGCGGCTATTCACGGATCATGGCCGCGGCGATGATCCCGACCCGGCAAAGCCCGGATCTGCTGGCCGGGCACTGGGCGTTGATCTCGGGCTGGGGCCGTGTCCCCCGAGCGTTGGTCTGGGACAACGAGTCCGCGGTCGGGCAGTGGCGCGGCGGCAAACCCCAGTTGACCGAGACGAGGAACGTTGGGCATCAAGTTGATTCAGTGCCGACCTCGGGATCCTGAATCCAAAGGTCTGGTCGAACGAGCAAATGGATATCTGGAGACCTCGTTCCTGACGGGCCGCGTGTTCGCCGACCCGGCTGACTTCAATACCCAACTGGTCAGTGGCTGGTCAAGGCCAACCATAGCCACCATCGCCGGTTGGAGTGTCGACCGGTCGATCGCTGGGATGCCGACAGGCAGGCGATGCTCGAGCTGCCGCCGGTTGATCCAGTGGTCGGATGGCGACTCATCACGCGCCTGCCTTGCGATCATTACGTCCGGTTGGACTCCAACGACTATTCGGTCCACCCGGCCGCGATCGGTCGGCGAGTGGAAGTCCGCGCCGACCTCACCGAGGTGACGATCAGCCTGGCCGGCACCGAAGTCGCTCGTCATCAACGGTGTTGAGCCGACCACCAAACCATCACCGACCCTGATCACGCGGCTGCTGCCGCGGATCTGCGTCGGTCTCGGCGCCTGGTCGCGGTTCCCGCGCTCGACACCGATATCGAGCATCGCAATCTTTCCGACTACGACCGAATGTTCGACCTAGACGAGGCGAGCGGCAGCGAGGAGATCGCCTGACGGCCACAAAGTCCGCGACAAATGGATCACGAACGTCTCGTCCGAAATGGCTTATCTCGCAAGAGCTCTCAAAGCACCATCGCTGGGCGATGCGGTTGAGCGGCTGCCTGAGCGGGCGCGTAGCGAGGGCTGGAGTCATGAAGAGTTCCTGGCGGCTTGCCTGCAACGCGAGGTTTCCGCCCGCGAATCCCACGGCGGTGAGGGCCGAATCCGAGGTGCTCGGTTTCCATCGCGAAAGGCGTTGGAGGAGTTCGATTTCGAGCATCAACGTTCTCTCAAACGCGACACGATCACCCATCTCGGGACTTTAGATTTCATCACCGCCATGGAGAACGTCGTATTCCTCGGACCGCCGTGAACCGGCAAAACCCACCTGTCGGTCGGGCTCGGAATCCGGGCCTGCCAGGCCGGGCATCGCGTTGCCTTCGCGACCGCGGCGGAGTGGGTCTCACGACTGGCTGAGTCCCATCACTCCGGAAAACTGCAGGCAGAGCTGATAAAGCTCGGCCTAATTCCGCTGATCATTGTCGACGGAGTGGGCTACATCCCGTTCGAGGCCGAGGCTGCGAACCTGTTCTTCCAGCTCGTGTCGTCTCGTTACGAGCGGGCATCGTTGATCGTGACCAGCAACAAGCCCTTCGGCCGTTGGGGCGAGGTCTTCGGGGATGACGTTGTCGCCGCGGCGATGATCGACCGCCTGGTGTGGCTCGACGATCTGCACCGATTCCTGACTCCCGGACAGGATCGCCCCGATCGAGGGGGCGACGGGCGCAGAGGGGTCGGGAGTCAGCCCTGCGCCGCAGAAGGGGCCCGGCGACTGTGTGAACCTAGCGCTACCGAACAGGGAACTGGTCGTACCCAGCAGGTAGGGGTCGAGGGCTGTGACAGTAGGCAGGTCACCGTCGGGGCCGATGATGTCGAGCAGGTCCTGCAACCGACTTGCCACGACCGGCGTGTACCCGCCGAGGGTGCCTTCGTCGGAATCGACCACTGATGTGACCACCCCGACGCCCACTCGAGCCCCGCGACCAGCTACACCGAGGCCAACGTCGAGCACTTCCGACGGCCGCCGTCCTCGTGCGGCGGAGCCCGCGGCGGGGCATTTCCCCAGGTGCGGGTATTGGGTCTGGCCGAGTGCGGGTCGCACGCGATCGTCGAATGTGGCGCTGGGGACCTATACCCGAGGCGAGCAGACCCCGACCGAGTCGGTGACGCGGTCACTGCGTCCGGGGACGCTACTGCTGGCCGACAGAGGCTTCTTCAGCTACCGGTTGTGGAATCTGTGTGCAACCACTGGCGCGGACCTGCTGTGGCGGATGAAATCCAATGCTGTACTGCCCGTCGAAAAGCGTTATTCGGATGGCTCTTTCGCGTATTGCCTGTATCCGGGGGCCAAGGCGCGCCGCAATGACGACGCTCGCTGAACTTGGCTCTGTCCGACTTTCGATGATCGGTGATCGGCCCCGTGAGGTGGTCCGGGTAGATATCTGGGTCGTGGTGGTTGTCGATGGTGGTGCAAAGGTGTTGTGGCGGTTGACGTTCCCACATCTGTCCGAGGTGCGGGTGTATCCCGAGACCTGGGGCCCGACCGACCTGGCGATGTAGAGCCAGCCGGGGCACATAACGATGGAGTCGAGTGACAGCACATTCGAACCAGAGGAGGTCGGGGAGGACCCAAATACCGGTTCCGGGGGCGGAACTCACCATGAGGACCGCGACCTTGGCTCGCAGATACCCGAACGTAACAACACCCCAGCACCGACCGATCATTCGGCGATACCCACACTCCGACAGGGACAACCGTGACCATCCCGCCCCATCCCGCACCGCGCCCCATGCCCGCCGCCGCGGCCGCCCAAACCCAGCACCCGTCTGCCACGGCTCGTCGGCGGGGTGTTCGTGGCTGTGTTCGTGGCGCTGTCGATCATCGGCAACCTGATCAAAGACGGAGACGGCGACAACAGCGTCGTGTTGACAGCGGCAGCTTCCTCGGCGCCCACCAGCCAGCCGTCAGCGACGACTCGGGGACCTGCGGCGACCAGCGCGCCGGCCCCCGCCCCCTGCTGTGACTACCTCTGGGCAAGGGCTGACGGCGGTCGCACCGTTCTCGGCAGGACTGAACCCCCGGTGCAGCGAGGCTCCTGCTGAATTGGTGGCCGCAGTGGCGGTCGGGTTGAAAGACCGCACCAACACCCTGGTCCACACGGTCCGGCTACGCGGCGCCGACGGCTACGAGTACTTCGCTGCGTCGATCATCGCAACAGACGGCAAGCTGGTCCAGCGCTCTGATGTATAGGTGCGAGGGCTCGGAAAGGTGTGGGCAGCATCCGGAGGCGCCCGCAACGCGTCGAGCTTCGACCGCGCATCGCGCGGGCTGGGAATCGATCTCGCCGGAGACGACTTCCAAACCGTGGATCGATGCGCCTATGACTGGAGCAAGATCACGGGATACCGGTGAACGCCCGAACCCGGCACCGAACAGCGGAGCTCGTGCGGCCCAATAAAGTCCGACCCGGCACCTACTCGACGATGAACGGTTGCAGTCACCTCATGCAAATCCTGAAGATGGGCGAGAACATCGCTGTTTCGGCGGCGTCTGTGCGGGTGCTGATCGGCTGGTCGGCAGGACCCGCAGATCCTGGCCTGGATGCGTGTGCCCTGCTGCTCTCGTCAGCGGGAAAGGTACGCAGCGACAACGATTTCGTGTTCTACAACCAGCCCGACCATCCCACTGAACCGGTGCGGCATCTGGGTCGACGCGGCACAGTCGACGCGGTCGAAGTCCAGCTTGCGCGTCTCGGACAAGATATCGACTGTATCGCCGTCTGCACCTCGGCCGATGGACGCCCCTTCAAACAGATCCGGGGTCTGCATCTGCGTGTCATCGACACCGCGACGGGCACCGACCTCGCCCGATTCGATATCACAGCGGGCCCGGAAACCGCGCTGCTGGCAGGCGAGCTCTACCGACGGCAAGGAACGTGGAAGTTCCGTGCCGTCGGACAAGGATGGGCCAGCGGTCTGGCCGGCCTGGCCACCGACTTCGGCATCACCATTGACGAGACCGACAGCACCGCCAGCGCGCAAACCGTTGTCGCGCAGTCTGGCCGAGCACCGGCGTTGCGACCTGGCATGGCCGCGCCGCCGCGGATCAGCCCGGGCGAGAATCTCTTGCCACTGGATATGCGCAAGCGGCTTTCCACACGCAAGCACCAGGTGGTCGAGATCCTGGCCAAATACGGAATGGCCTACGCGACAGCGAGGGTCGTCCTCGTCTTGGACAGCTCCGGATCGATGATCCACCTGTACCAGAAGAAAGTCATCCACCGCGCGGTCGAACGCGTAGGCGCCGTCGCCGCCCAACTCGACGACAACGCACAGATGCAGGCCTGGGTCTTCGCTGAGAACCCTGCCAGGCTTCCTGATCTCGCCATCGCCGACCTCCCTCAGTGGATCTCGCTGCATGTGCGATCCGGTGAACTGCCCCGGTTTCGCACCTTCCCGCTCCAACCTGGTCAAGTCGACATGTCCGCCGTCGGTGTGGTCAACGAAGAACACAAGGTCATCGCCGAAGTCCGCAGCTTCGTCGCGGTCACACCAACTGCCGTCCCCACTCTGGTGCTGTTCTTCTCCGACGGCGGGATCTACCGTGACGTCGAGATCGAACAACAGCTCCGGGCCGCTGCCGACGAACCCATCTTCTGGCAGTTCATCGGACTCGGCACCACCAGCGGCTACGGCGTACTCGAGCGGCTGGACACGATGACCGGACGCCGAGTCGACAACGTCGGGTTCTTCGCCGTTGACGACCTGGACAGTCTCACCGACGCTGACCTCTACAGTCGGCTCCTGCAGGAGTTTCCATCCTGGATCCAAAGTGCCCGACAGGCCTCGATCGTGCGGTAGCCGCACCAGGACGACCGGTCTACACACCCAAGCAGCAATCGGTGCCCACCACCGCAATCCACGTTCTCAACGGTCCGGCATATGACCATCGCTATCAGCACACACCGACGAGCCCCGACATGGCTGCGCAGCAGCGCCGGTGCCGAGGCGGGGTGGCGATGTTGTCGACGGCCAACTGCGAGGTCTACTCCGCGCAGCAGTAGCGGCAGGTGGGTACTGCAACGGGTCGGTGGGGAAGGTCACGTACTCGTTGGTGGCTCGTGGCTCCGTTCGACCCTGGTACCGGGTATGTGCCACGGCGAACAGTTTTGGCCGCTACACGAAATCTTGACGGCGACCGGGAATTCGTCGCACTACTCGCTCATGTGGCCGGAAAACCGGTCACCGCGCGCGGGGGTACCAACCCAACCCGCGGACGGGAGTAGGAAGGGCGGGCGCCGATACCCATTCACCAGATTGGCAAACATTTTCGTGACGTGACACACTCCAGTGTTGGCGGGTTCCGACTCCCGACTCTTCGGACACATGACGTGAGGGGAATCTGTGAACGGACCGTACGGTGGCGCCCCACCTCGACGGCCAGGGAACCGTCGTGGCGGCGGGCGGAGTTCGAAACAGAACACCTGGATCGTGCTCGGTGTCGTGCTCCTGATCTTGACGTGTTGCTGCTCGGGACTGTTCCGCAAGAACGAGAAAAATGCGTCACCCACGGGCGCTGTGACGACGACCCCGCGACCGCCGGATCCTCGTGAGGCCTCGATATTCAACGCCACGGTGGTCTCCGTCTCGAGCGGATCGGTCAGGGTCTCTGCCGAGAGACACGAACTGTCTCTCACCCTGGCCAACACCGGCGCTCCGATCGCGTGTTATAGCGAAACGCACGACGTCTTCTCGACGCGCCTTGCGACGATTCTGCCCGTCGGCAGCGCCGTGACCGTCGTGCGCGCCGCTCCGGGGGTTGCGTCCGACAGGAAGGCCTTCATCCACGTCGGAAGCGCCAGCGACACATCAATTCCTCCGTCGGGTCCGAGCATCAACGAACAACTGGTTACCGAGGGAAGCGCAGCGCTGAGTGAGGCGCGAAGGGACTCGACGACGACCTCGCACCAGGATCAGATCGCTGCGATCCGGGCACAAAGCCAGCCCGTCGCCGTGCCCTACATCGACGCGATCGCTCGGGCGGACGGGGCAGCATGGGAAGGCCGGCTCGGCGCGATCGGCGAGTGCAGAAACCGACTGGATCGCGAGGAGGCGGAGAAGAGGGAGAAGTGGGGCCCCGACGGGCGTGCAGGCACCGACGATGACCCCGAAAAGCACTACACCTCGCCACCGTCGGCGGGCACCGGCGGCGGAGGGGGGAGGCGGGTGTCGACGTAGCCGGTGGTGCTGACCCTTGGGGCGCAACGATCCGATCAGTGCCGCCCTCCCGATACCCGACTATCGAAGCCGCGGAGCGTCCACGCTGAAGCTCCGCTGATGAATCCCGCAGGGAGATCATCGAGATCTACTCAAAGCCCGTCGGGTCGCGACACCGGCGTGGTCGCGCGACTCCGCCACGGACACCGTCCACGCCTGACCGACTTCTCGCCGAAAGTCGCTACAGCCCAACAGTTGCGGGCGTGGTCAGGAGAGGAAGGGCAAGACGACATCGCGCATCTCGCCTGGACGGTCGAGTTGGATGATACGACCACTCGGTACTAGAGCCCGGGGCGTTGTCGGTTGTCAGTCGATCCTGCAGCCCACCGGGGGTGGTGGGTGTGGGTGCAGACTGCAGCGTATTCGGCCGGTGTCGGTAGCCCAGTGCTGAGTGGCAATGCCGGAGGTTGTGTTCGCATCTTGCGCATCAATGTCTCACCACCACTGCTCGATGAACCGGACTTCGTCGAAAACCTCGGCGCCACACTGAGTCAGTCCGGACTCCCCGCTGCGGCGATCTGTCTCGAGATCGTCGAACGTGAACACACTGACTTCGATGCGACCGTGGCTACCGTTCGAGCGCTCAAGCAGGTGGGGGTGCGGGTCGCGATCGACAGTTTCGGCACCTACAACAGCTCTCTATCGATGATCCAGCGATTGCCGGTGGACTCGCTGGAGATCGACCGCAGCTTCGTCCAGGGACTGTCCAGTAGCGGCGACGACATCGCGATCGTGCGCGCCATCATCGCTATGGCGCACAGCTTCGGCTTAGACGTGTCCGCAGCTGGATTCGAAACATATACTGCCGCAGATACTTTGAATGACCTCGGGTGCGATCGGGGACAAGGGTTCCTCTACAGCCCGCCCATGCCTAGAGATGAGATGTCTGCGCTGATCGCCACCGCGTGCATCCACCCGGGATCGTAAGGCTGATGTGTTGGGAGATCGGGACTGTGCCCGTGTCAAGCCGTCCTCGCCGTTCGAATACTGATCGCTGCTGGTCTTGCCGCCGGGCAGACGAAGTCCACCCTGCATGCTTTCAGACGTTCGCACTGTACCCGTCGGTCACATTCGACCGAGGAGTTCCTGCTTCTTCGTCTCGAATTCTGACCCCGACAGAATCCCGGCGTCGCGAAGCTCTGCCAGTCGCTTGATCTGATCCACGGGATCAACTGGCGGTAGAACAGGAGAAAACGCCGGCGGCGCGGGCGAGGGCTGCCGGAACTCTGCGATCTTGCGGCGGACAGCGTCGGTGATGGCGCCAGCATCGGCCGCGAGCATTTCCCCGATCACCGCGCGGTTTCCTGATGCATGGATCGTCATCTCCGAGGACACGAACCGCTCTTGCTTGCACCGAGCTGATCACAGGGATCGGGAACACGCGCCCGACAACCGGTCGTGGCCGCTGAGCGCGACGACCCGCTGCCGGGCCTGGACCGAATCCGGTGCCGCCCACGCCTTGCCGCAACGCGGTGGTGATCGCCGATGACGGCTACCAGGGCACCGGTGTGATCATCCCGCACCGCCGATCACGCAGTGTCGAGCTGCCGGAATGGAAACAGGCTCACAACAAAGTCCCGCCGAAACCTCCAGCCCGTGTCGAGCATGCTTTGGCGCAGATGAAGACGTGGAAGCTGCTGCGGTACAGTCGGTTACGTGGTGACGGTGTGGGTGTTGCAAAGGCAGGGATAGCGACTCTGGCCAACCTTTGCCCACCCCCACTGACTCCTGACCGGTGGACCGCCCACCGTCACCGCCCCAGACTTACGGGACATCCCTTAATGAGTCCTGGGGACGGCCTTCGTCGATTGATGGTTGACCCCGCCGATCCCATTTGACCTGGTAGTCGTGTCGCATCCGGCATACCGAACAGACCGTAACCGATCGAAGTGCGTGCCGTTTCGGCAGCCGGAAGCCCAGTCGACAATGCGCCGCCCCGGCGTAGTCGGTGCGGAGCCAGCGTGGAGGTGTATAGCGTGACTGCCGTCGCTGTGTCGACCGGCTCACGCTGCACGACAACGAAGGCGAACCCGCGTATGTCCGCCACCCGACACGATGGCGGTTTCTGGATCGAGTGAGTGAGCTGAGTATCACCATAACGAGGTTGTTCGGATCATGTACCCAGATTCCGGCGCATAATGAAATCCTTTGGCTTGGTTGCGGACGTTTAGATACCGGTTGGGAACACAGATATTTCGCTCGGAGAAGCGCAAGCTATTTGACCAACATGGAGTGTGGGGCGTGGTCTGCTGGCCTCAAGTAAGAGGTTGCCGGGTTTGAGGTCGAGTACGACGATTCCGTCGTCGAATACGGTGGTAACTAGGCCGCAGACCATGAGTTGACCATTCTTCAGATAGATTCCCTCACTAGGTGGGTCGGAATCATAGATCTGAATTTCTGAGAGCTCGTCGCCCAGTTCGATCTCCACGTCGTACTCGACGCCCTCTACTCCGAGGTTCCTACCGGCCCACACTGCGGTCCAATCGCCGCTGCGTGATCTGACCATTCCCGATGTGCCGGTCGGCATGTCGGTCAGCAGGGTTACGAGCATCATCATGTTCCCTTCGGGAAGGGCACTCGAACAACTCGGTTGTCGAGGTGCCACGCGTTTGCGGACGGATTGTAGGTCCATGTTTCGTCGTGGTACCTGCCGACACCGTCGGGCGACCTGGAGTGCGCCGAGACCCTGGTCGTGCCGGCCTGCCTCAACGTGCACGACGGCCCGCCGCCCGAACTGGTCGACGCGGTGCGCGACGCTCACCGGCGCGGCGTGCGCATTCTGTCGATCTGTTTCCGCGGTGATCGATGGTGTCCCAGTACAGCGAAAGCCATGGGTGCTGGCGGGTTTGGTCGGGTTCGAGCTTCTGGCCGTGGAACGCGGTGTTCGGTGCGGCGGCCGCTGCGGGGACGAAGGAGCAGGTGGTGCCGGTATAGCCTTCGACGGGGCCGTGGCAATGGCGTTAGCTCCTGAATGGAGCCGTCAGGCCGCATGGATGGGGGCCCAGGGTCGTGGCGAGGTCGCGGTCCTGCTCGTGGGCGGCGGCCAGCGACGCCTTGTGCAAGGGAAGTAGCGGGGCGAGGGCCGCCGCGTGTGGGGCCATAATCAGTTCGGGGATCACCGCGGTCACGTTCAGGCCCAGAATGCCGCTGCCCAGGACGGCCTCGAGCTTGGACACGACAAAGTCCAGGCCGTATTGGGGGTTCCGGGGCCGTAGCTGCCGCCACGAGCCATGATCAGCACGGCCGTGCGGCCCGCGACCGGGGAAGCGCCGGTGAGGTTGAGGGTGCGGTAGGGCACGATGATCTGGTCCAGCCACGCCTTGAACAACCGACGGCATCGACAGGTTGTACATCGGGACGGTGAATAGGTACCCGCCCGCACCGAGGAACTCCTCGATCAGCTCGGCCTGGACAGCGGCGGTTTTCGCCTGCTCCGAGGTGTGGCGGGGCCGGTCGGCGTCGCGGGCGGTGATGCCCGCGGCGTCCAGGTGCGGAACCGGGGTCGAGGCGAGGTCGCGGTGGACGACCGGGCCCTGCCAATGATCGCGGAACGACAGCGCGACCTGGTGGGAGACCGACGCCTCGCCCCGCGAGGAGGAACGCCCGCGATGACCAGTCCGATGAGGGCTGACGCCCGAGAGGTGGCCGTAGACAGGCGCCCGATCAGTTCGGCGCTGTTCGGGGGCAGCAGCGCCGCGGACGTAGTGTCGGTACTCCAACCCTCCGCGCTCCAGCGCGAGAATTCCGGTGGCAGTTGTCTTGGATGTCGGTGTGACCGAACCTCGGTGAATCGGCAGCACCTGGTTGTTTGCCCCGATGGCAGGGCTTCGTGCAGCGTGTCGTTGAAGATCGTGGCCGTATGCCCATCAGTTCCAACATCATTCACGTCCTGCAGCATGGATTGGGACGCCTTATAGTGGCCGCATGTGGCTGTATGCCGTGTGGGGAATGGTCGGCGCAGCCGTCAACTGTGGACTGGTATTCCTCGAAGCGACTCAACGTTCCAAGGGCTGGCCTTGGGCCCGTCCGGAGGGGCCAGGCGGAGTGATCTACGCGGTGTCGATTGCGATCCAGTTACTCATCGCGGGTGCCACAGCCTCAGTCGTGCTGGGTAGTGGCCTGGTCGCGCCAAACATCTTGGTGGCCTTCGGAATCGGCACTGGCACGCCGGTAGTTGTCAAGAAGCTCAGTGCCTACGTGCAGTCGTTGTTGCCTGGCGATGACGAGTCGGACGGAAGTGAGCAATGAGTGGTACTTATTCCACACGCCGGCTGCTTGCTGCGTTGGCGCAGTCGACTCCGGCTTTTGCCGGTACCTCCGGCGCACCCGTGGGGGACAGGATCTGGTGGCGTCGCCTCCTGGCCGCTCTAGCAGGCACCACTCCCGCGTTCAGTCCTGCGATAGGCGACGAATACCGTCCCTCGAACACACAGGGCCCACACTCGGCGCCCGCACCAGTGCCCCCGCCGACTGGCGCATTTCCGATCACGCCCGCGGCCGAGCAACATCGATTCGCGCCCACAAAACGCCTGTTCACCAGTGAGTCGGTGACCGAGGGGCATCCCGACAAGATCGCCGACGCCATCAGCGATGCCGTTCTCGACGCCATGCTAGCCCAGGATCCGGCCAGCCGGGTCGCGGTGGAGACGATGGTGACCGCGGGTCAGGTCCATGTTGTCGGAGAGGTGACTACTGCTGCCTATATCGATGTCTCCTCAATCGTGCGTGAGACGATCATCAGGATCGGCTACGACTCCTCGGACATGGGATTCGACGGCAGCATGAGCGGCGTGAACGTTTCGATCAGCTCGCAGTCGCCCGATATCGCTCAGGGTGTCGACACCTCGCACGAGGCGCGTGTCGGCGGCTCCGACGACGAGATCGAGCGTCAGGGTGCCGGTGATCAGGGCCTGATGTTCGGCTACGCCACCACCGACACTCCCGAGCTGATGCCGTTGCCGATCGCGCTTGCGCACCGGCTCTCGCGCAAGCTCACCGAGGTCCGCAAGTCCGGTGTGCTGCCGTACCTACGTCCCGACGGCAAGACCCAGGTCACCATCGAATACGACGGTGACCGCCCGGTCCGGCTCGACACCGTGGTCATCTTGACCCAGCATGATGCAGGCATAGACCTCGACCACGTTCTCGAGCCTGATATCCGTGAGAAGGTTCTCGATCCGGTGCTGGCCGACTTGGGACTGCCCGGCCTGGATTCTTCCGGCGTTCGCTTGCTGGTCAACCCGACCGGCAATTTCGTGCTCGGCGGTCCGATGGGTGATGCCGGTCTGACCGGCCGCAAGATCATCGTCGACACCTATGGCGGCATGGCTCGCCACGGTGGTGGCGCGTTCTCCGGCAAGGACCCGTCGAAGGTGGACCGCTCGGCCGCCTACGCCATGCGCTGGGTCGCCAAGAACGTGGTGGCCGCCGGGCTGGCGGAGCGCGTCGAGGTGCAGGTCGCGTACGCGATCGGCAAGTCGGCGCCGGTCGGTCTGTTCGTCGAGACCTTCGGCACCGAGAAGGTCGATCCTGCACGGATCGCGGCCGCCATCTTGGAGGTCTTCGACTTGCGACCGGCCGCGATCATCCGCGATCTGGACCTGCTGCGCCCGATCTACACGGCGACCGCGGCCTATGGTCACTTCGGTCGCACCGATGTCGAGTTGCCCTGGGAGCAAACCAACCGTGCCGACAAGCTCCGCTCCGCGGTTGGTCTCTGACCTCGATCCGTGGGCGGCAGTGACATGGCGTGGTCGCTGCCGCAGCTTAGCTTCCTGATTGGCGTCAATGCCGGTCGCGTTCGCGCTGGACGGCCACAGCGGAAGACCTTAGAGGGTGTCTCACGTCGGAGTTGGGTAGTCACGATCCAACCGGAACCTGGTGTAATGCATGATGTTCGGTCGTGACCCACAAACTGTCGTTGCGTTTGGTGCTCGATGAGCTGTGGCAGCTGGTTGAGCCGTTGCTGCCGGTGTTCACCCCACGTCGCCAAGGTGGCGGTACTGCACCGACCGATGAGCGGGCCGTGTTCGCCGCGGTCGTCTATGTGTTGACCAGCGGATGTGTGTGGCAGATGCTGCCGCCCTCGTTCGGGGTGACTGTTCCGACGGCGCACTGCCGGTTCACCGCCTGGACCGAGGCGGGCCTGTGGCGGCGCCTACAGTGCGCCGTGCTCGACGAGTTCGGCAGCGAGGGTTTGCTCGACTGGTCGCGCGTCGTGGTCGACGGTGCGTCGGTTCGAGCAAAGAGGGCCCAATGACCGGGTCGAATCCGGTCGATCGGGGCAAGTCGGGCTCGAAACTACACGTACTGTCGGACCGGGCGGGGATACCATTGACGGTCGCGGTCTCGGCGGCCAACACACCTGACGCCGCTGCTCTGCGACCGTTGGTGCGATCGATCCCGGCGATCCGTTCCCGGCGCGGTCTGCGTCGACGCAAGCTGGGAAAGTTGCACGCGGACAAGGCTTATGACCACCACGAACTACGGGACTGGGTGCGGGATCGAGGAATCGGGGTTCGCATAGCCCGCAAAGGAATCGAGTCGAGTCAACACCTCGGCCGACACCGCTGGGTCATCGAACGCACCATCGCCTGGCTCGGCGGCTATCACCGGCTCTCGATCCGCTACGACCGCAAGGACACTCACTACTGCGGGTTCCTCACCCTGGCAGCGGCGTTGACCTGCTACAAGAACCTAGTGAAAGCCCGGTCAGCGACATGAGACACGCTCTAAGAGTTCAAAACGCCGTCATCTGGTGGCATCCGACCGCAATACCCATCGCTGCCGTGATCGGCGGAGCCATCCGTGACAAATTTAGCACCGTCAACGCCGAACGACCGGTAGCTTGCTCGGCTACCCGACAACTGACGAGATCGTCCTGCCGGCGGCATCTACCGATCTGCTCATGCGAACTACGCATGAAGCGTAAGCGTTAGGTCTTTAGCACTAGTAGATAATTCAAGGAACCAGCATCGCTCCGAATCGCCGAAGGGCTCGCCCCAGCACCCTTCGAATTCATACCAGGGGCAGTACCCGGATAGCTTGTCTCCCCACCCTGCGACCCACTTTGAACCATCCCATGCCCTGGCGTGGACGTAGTAGTGAAACCGTGGGCTCAGGTCCCCGACGAGGATGCGTTTCGGTTGGGCCGTGAGGGGTGGCGCCCCTTTATATGGCGGAGGGGCTTCCCAATATGGGAAGACTCTCCACCATCCAGCCTATACCCACGGACCCTCCGGGTTATATCCACATCGTTTATCCGGATAAAATACAGACTCCGGAAAAACGACAGCGACCCATATTACTGTCTCGTACCGGTTGTCAATGTAAAGACTCATTTTCGATCTGCCCTGTCATCGCCCTCTGGCTGCGCTCGATGCGCATCCGCCCGAGACAAAGGGTGATTGTCGGGGTCTGAAGCGAGTTCATCTGCGCTCTTCTGAATAGACCATCTGCCATGGTAGTTGGGCGCTGCGGAGCGATCAGTGGGACGAGGAAGAGCCTCGCGTTCGTCGGCAGCTCCGCTATTGTGAAAAGGGAAGTTCTCATCTCGCGGCACAATCACGATGATCTCCTATGGTCCCGACAAGCGGCCGGGCCGAGTCCGCCGGACCGGTCTATTCCATCGTACCCCTTGCCGCTTTCAAGTCACTCATGCTTAGAGCTCCTAACAGGTTCTGCCGGGTAGCGACGAGTCCTGTTGTAGTGCAGGATGTTTCGTCGTGGCAGCGCCGTGGTTCGTGGACGACCGGCTGTGGGCAGTGATCGAACCGCTACTGCCGGTCAAGGCGCCGGGAACACCGGGACCGACACGGATGAACGATCGGCCTGTCCTGCAGGGGATTTTGTTCGTACTGATCACCGGTATCGGGTGAGAGGGCCTGCCCCAGGAGTTGGGATTCCGGTCCGGCATGACGTGCTGACCCGCGACGCCGAACCCGCCCACCGGCTCCGCCGACGAGCTCGCTGCGGAAGAGGCATTCACCGAACAGGGAAGCTATTCGCTGATCCAGTGCGCGCATTCGCATCTCGTTCAACTCCTGGCTGCGGTACGCAAGGTCGACCCAACGATCTTTCCGTCCTAGCTCTGCACCCGAGTCGCCCAGGTTGGTGCACCACCGATTCGTCACGGCGATCGTCAAGCCTGATGGCGGACCGTCGCCGAGATCGGCGCCGGGTTAGCGCTCGGGCCCGGAGTCGATCTCGAGTGCCAACGGCGGTATCGTGCCGGTGTACTCCACGGCGCGGCCGGGCGGCCCAGGGTGGGGCAGTGCCTCGCGCGCGGATCGCGGGGACTGGGCCCGCAGCGAGCGCAGCACCCGGTCGATGTCGGCGCCGCGGACCCAACCGCCACAGCAGCAAACCCCGCAGCCCCAACCGCCTGCCACGGAGACTGAATCCAAAATGACGGTTCGGGCCATCGAGGCGACCGGCCAGACTCGTATCGGCACGTTGCTACGCAAGGTTGACAACGATCTGCCCGCAGGCTGGAGCCACCGAACGTTCGTGGCCCCAGCGATCTAGTTGCCGTGTACGCCATCGGAGCTGTCGATCTCGGGGAGAAACTTGGCGACGAAGGCCAGTGCGGCGGCGAGTAGCGACAGCTGCGCCCTGGTTCCGGTCGCGATATAGAGGCCCATGTGCTCGACCAGCTCGTGGCTGACAGTGGTTTCGGTGCTTCTGTCGGCGGTGTTGTGGCCGATGTCGTGGCGCCAGTCATGCAGCACGATGGCTTCCAGCGCAGCCTAGAGCCGGGTCGACGAGTTGGGCGGGCAACCGCCACGCCTCCTCCTGATCGCCCTCGGCGGCAGAGTCGTTGGCGTGGCGCAAGGCTCCCGCGAAGTCGACGGCACGGCCGATCTGCCCGAAGAGATCGGGGTGATCGGGCGCGAGTACTCGCAAGATCTCGGACATGGTCGTGACTTCCTCTCGCACCGGGGCGTGCTGCCCCTGGTGCCATTGTCGTGCGGGGTCATGAATCGCTCATATCTGGGCGGTTTCGATGCAGTAGACCTTCTGCTTCCCAACGGGCGGAGCAGTCCGGCGCGAGCACGGATTCCGGGCAAGTATCCTGTCGTGGTAGGTGTCACCCAGAATCTGAAGCGCCGGTCATGCCGACTCGTATCGCGAATCTTGGTCCGCCACAGCTACTTCCAGCGAATATCCAGCTCATTCTTTGCCTCTAAGAGCTCCTATCAGGTTCGATTGCTGAGTCGTCGCCAGCAGATCAGCGCAGCGGCGAGGTCAAGGAATTCCTGGTGGATGTCGGTGCGACGTTCCCAACGAACGGCCAAACGCCGGTATTGGTGCAGCAAGGCTAGCGTTTGCTCGACGATCCAGCG
The DNA here is from genome assembly GCF_042728755.1 of Nocardia sp. NPDC060249. NCBI lineage: Bacteria > Bacillati > Actinomycetota > Actinomycetes > Mycobacteriales > Nocardiaceae > Nocardia > Nocardia sp. NPDC060249. The sequence continues at coordinate 438,549 of NZ_JBHXAQ010000002.1, read as the reverse complement.
GCCGGCGGTCACCTTGTCGCGGGTGCCTCGTCGTGGGATGTAGCCGGTGATCCGTCGGCGCTCGAGTTCGTCGTAGACCCGGGGATAGTCGTAGCCCTTGTCCGCGATCAGGGTCGCAATCTTCTCGCGTGGTCGGCCGGGGCGTCCTCGCAGCGGCCGTACTCGATCGAGCAGTTCGGATAGCACGAGGTGGTCGTTGACGTTGGCCGCTGATTGAACGATCGCGAGCGGGAGGCCGTTACCGCAGGTCAAGATGTGATGCTTCGATCCGGTTTTACGGCGGTCGACCGGGCTTGGACCGGTGTCGGCGCCCCCTTTTTGGCCCGCACGTGCGAGCCGTCGGGGATGACGCGGTCGAAATCGATCAATCCCGCGCGGTGGCAGTGCGCGAGCATCGTGGTGTGCATGGCCTCGAATACCCCGTCGGCCTGCCAGTCGCGGAGCCGCCGCCAGCAGGTCATCCCGGACCCGAATCCCAGCTCCTGGGGCAAGTCTTCCCAGCCGATGCCGGTGATCAGCACGAACAAGATCCCTTGCAGGACAAACCGATCGTTCATCCTTGCTGGTCCCGGTGTTCCCGGCGCCTTGACCGGTAGTAGCGGTTCTATCACTGCCCACAGGTGGTCGTCCACGATCCACGGCGCTGCCACGACGAAACATCCTGCACGACAAGCAGACTCGCCGCTACCGGACAGATCCTGTTAGGAGCTCTAAGTACAGGTGAAGCAACGGGCCGATTCGGTCGGCGCGCCACGCAGCCGCGGATACGCTTGAGGCCGTGCTTTCTCGACATCGTTGAACAGCTTGCCCACGAGATCCCCCGAGCACGTGGGGTGGTCGACTATCGACAACCTATCACCGACGACCGCAAATAACGAGACAGTTCGACACCATGCGCAGTTCACTGCCTTCGATACTCTGTCAACTGGCTGCGGCCGCAACGGAGCGCGTCCCCGCAAGAGGGATATTCACGCTACGGCGGACTACCAGACCGTTGCACGCGTCGAGGCTGAACGGGTACTGCAATTGATCACAGACTTCAGCACGCTGCTCGACAATTTAGATACCCGCCTTCTCCTCAAGACGCGCGAAATATTGAACGACATCAGTAAAGCGGTGCGGAAAATTAAGCAGATCGACAGGGAATGGGGCTACTTCCGCGGTACAGCGAAAGTGTATGTGCCCTACACAATCGAGCACGGCACCAGACTTCTTCCTTCCCTAGGTGGACCGCGTCCGCCCAACTCAGCTACCATAGCGGCGGGGGTGCCCTGCGTTGCGCAGGCCGGGCTTGAAGGGGATCCAGAAACACCGGCTACACCCGAGGCAGCAGCCCAGCTCTTCCTGGGGAGCCTGCACAGTAATATCGCCAAATCAGGACTCCCGCTCGAAGCCGTACCGTTCCCGCCATCAGATCCAGCGGCCACCATCACAGTCAGGGTTCCATGAGACAAGTAATCCCCTCATAAGAGGTGAGCTCTTGCGTGAGCGTCAGTATCAGCACAGGCAAGTACGCACAGAGTACGCAGTACGGTCGCGCGCCGCCCGCGCTGACCAACTCCGCAAACGGTGAAAGGGCTGGCGAGGCTCGCGCCATCAACAGCCCCAGCCGCGCCAGAACCGGCAAACCGGATACAGATCGCTGTCCTGAAGTCCGTATCACGAGTACCAGATCATCTACTTTTCAGCAGATTCCCAAGGAGGTTATGTGCTCGACGATGACTTTTTACTTCAGGTCGAAAAGGCTCAGCAGAGAAGAGCAGCGGAGAAGCATCGCGAAGCGGATGCTGAGGCTCAGAAAAACGAGCTCACTCGGCGGACCTTGACGCAATTTTCCGACCTATTGGAAAAAAATGGTTTTCGATCCATAGCCGTCTTCCGAACGGTCGAAGAATACAGTTCGGAATCGTACGGGTTTATGAAGAGGCATACACGGCCTATTACAATAGTCGAACACGAATTGATTGGTTATGGCTGGCCGCTGGGCTACTGGGCCAAGCCTTACGATGGAGAATGTGACAATTACTGCTACATTCCTGACGTTGGCGTCTTATCGGTTAATTTTGGGAAACTTCCCGAGAACATGTTTACCGTTCACGAGGCCACGGGCCTTTTGAGTAAACGTATGGTCATCGCGCCCGAGTTTATGGACGAACTTCTCATTCCGGATTATGCCCTCAAAGGCCATGACCGCGGGCGCTCTTGGAGCGCATACGAAAGAAGAAGCTCCGAGCTGGTTCGCAGCGACTGGGGCGCTCCACAACCGCGGCAGCAGTTGGCAGATTTTGCGGCCAGTCTCCTCCGGCCGGACTGACGCGCCTCCGCACACCCCTGCCGAGCAGGGGTAGAGGTACTTACAGAGTGCGCAGCCCGCCCTTCAACAACCGTCAACCTCAACACAGCCAACGTCATATGAGCTGGTCAAGCGACTTCACCAACATCCAGCAAACGCCCAGGTGGCAGCCCGAGCTCTACAAGAACGACTCCGGCGAGTTCCAGGGGCGCGTCAATGCCGCGAACGGTGAGACCATCGCTTCGGGCCAGGGCTACAAGAGCAAGGCCTCGGCCGAGAACGGCTTCGAGTCGGTGCGGAAGAACGCCCCGACCTCCGCGCTCGCGAAGCGTTTCGGCGTGGGTGACCGGGGTCGTCGTGGGAAGAAGGGCCGCCGCTGATCCCATGTGGCGTCGACGACCGCGCCGACCGGAAGTAGCGCGTACGGCGGGAACCGAACGAAA
>NZ_JBHXAQ010000002.1:0-435803 GCF_042728755.1 Nocardia sp. NPDC060249 | reverse complement strand
CCGCCGGAGTTTTGTCCGGCTCCGCGTCGACGCTTCACCTCACGTTCATTCCGTGTGGCGAAGCCGCATCGGACACGCGATGCGATCCCGCGATGCCGGAGCAGCGCGCAGCGAAGTGCCGACAGGTGCCGATCACGCGGTGGTTGGGTTCTCGCCGGTCGGTCAAAGGTTTCGAATCCAGCGACAGAAACGCGTCGACCAGCTCGCCGACCGGACGAATCTGGTTCTGCGGGAACCGTTCGTTTGGCAGCCCGAGGGCCTGGGCGTCGTTGGGCTGAATGACTAGGCCGGCGGCAAGACCGCAGACATCGATGATTCCAGTGGGGATTGGCTCTACCGCCTCTAGGCGGGCCCCGTGCAGGCTGGTCAGCGGGCCGGGGCTGCTGTAGTCGATCACCGTAACCATGCAGGCGAGCGTAGCCAGGAATACGGCGACCAGCCTCGCTCATGGGTGAGCACTCGACTTCGCGCGTTTCCAGATCGGTTGAGAATCAACCAGTTTCAGTCCCATGTTCTGGTTGTTGTCGTGGCCGCAGTAGCCGCAGCACGGTCGCCGGTGAGGGGTGCTGGCCCTTCTGCCCGTCCTCGCCAACAACACCTGGACTTCGCCACTCGCCCGCCAACTACACCGGTACTGGACACTCACCTTTGTCTGCTCCGGCGGCATCTTTCGGAACGCGTCCGCCTGACCTCGAAACCGAAAGATAGATCGTGCGTTTTCGTGCCCGCGGTAACCGGATCTACTTTTCGGATTCTCGATCCGATGCTGATCGTTCAACGTCGCGTTCGACGGCCCGCTCGAAAAACACGTTAACCGGTGCGAAGCCTTGGGCGTCGAAGAACTGATGTGCCCGGCTGTTGAACTGCCAGGAATCGAGCCGGATCAGGGATGCTCCCACTGTGTGCGCAACGTTCGTGGCCGCCTCGATCAAGTGCCCTGCCGACCCCTGCGACGAGCAGACGCAGCAACAGCGACGTGGTGAATGTCGAGAATCGATGATTCGTGATTGAACGCGTTGCCTTCTCGCTGAATGTGCTCTGCGAGCAGGTATCCGATCGGTTCCTGTCCGACTATGGCTATGAGGGCATGCTTTTCGAGGGTGAACTGGGACTCGAAGAACTCCCGCAACGCAGAAAGGTTCGCCTCGCGGAAGACATCGGGACGTCCCTGGGCATGCAATTGCTGGATCTCCATTCCTAACTCGGCGAGGGCATCAACGTCGTCAGGTTGGGCCTGTCGGACCTCGAGAACGCCTTGTTCGCTATGCGCCATGCCTTGAAGTGAACCAGCGTCGAAGGCGCTGTTGCCAGGGGATTTCCGTGTCGATCCGTGCAGCAGTCCCAAGCACCCGTCGTCGCGGGTACGGCGATGGGCTCGCAGCGTGCTGGAACCGGGTCCCACCGGACCGTCACGACGACGGCCGGTCGCTGACACCGTGCTTGCCATCTGAACCCGGATCGGCGGCCGCTGTCGCGTGGTCAGGTCTTCGATTCTGGTGCGAGCGGCTAGGTCCATGCTGGCCGCTGGGACAGTAGCGTGGGGAATTCGGTGTGTAGTACGCAGAATTCGTTGTTCCAGGGGTCTTGGAGGACCCAGAATTCGAATCCGCGCTCGCGTTGGTGGTCGTAGCGGATGGCTCCGAGTGCTTCGAGTCTGTGGACTTCGGCGTCGAGGTCGTCGGTTTCGATATCGAGGTGTATGCGGGATTTGGCCGTTTTGGGGTCTGTGGTTGCTTGCAGCAGCAGTCGGACTTCGGTGTCGGGTAGCTGTAGTCGGCGGTAGATGTGCTGGCTGTTGTCGTTGATCGTCTCTTCGGTGGCGGCGAGGGCGGCGCACCAGAACGAGCTGGCGTGGTCGAGGTCGTCGACGTCGATGACGATGTGGCACAGGCGGCTGCGGTGGCTCACCGTGTCAAACGTAGGCGGTTCGGTTGGGCGGGAGGCTGATTCCACGGAAGTTCATCGGCCCTCTGGGATGAGCGCGGGCGCTGATCCTGTCATCCTCAACGGTTGGACCGCAGGCTCAGGCCGAGCGACAGATTCGTGCTGTGCCGCAATAGTGTGGATCGGGCTGATCCTGCACCGGCGCCGCCGCGAGTTCAAGGCCGCGCAGAAGTAGTGCTGTCGCGACCTTGAAAAGTAGCTCGTAGCAGCTCTTTCGACTGAGGCCCCGCATCGGAGACATCCGAGGCGGGGCCTCTGTCGTCACCGGAGATCAGCTCGGACACCGGTTCGTCACGCTTCGTGGCCATGATGGTGAGGTGACTTCGTATCATTTGGCCGAACCGCCGCTGTTCACTCGCCTGCGCGACGCCTCGAGCGTGCTGATCGCTGGTGCGGGTGGGGGATTCGATGTGTACGGTGGCCTGCCGCTCGCTGTGGCACTGGAAGGGCTCGGCAAAAAGGTGTATCTGGCGAACCTGTCGTTCAGCGACCTGCGCCGGACCCCGCTTGACGACTGGCCGGTGCCGGGAGTCGCCGCCGTCGATCCCGAGACCGCCGGTAATGATGACTACTTCCCCGAACGCAGCCTGGCGCGATGGCTGGCAAGCACTGGTCGCGAGCCGATCGTCTATGCGTTCCCCAAATCCGGTGTCCGGCCCTTACGCGCGGCCTATGCAGCGCTTATCGAGCAGCTCGACGTGGACGCCGTCGTGCTGGTGGATGGTGGCACAGACATCCTGTTGCGCGGCGACGAGACCGGCCTGGGCACTCCGCAGGAGGACATGACCAGCCTCGCGGCTGTGGCGGGGCTGGACAGCGTCACCCGCTTGGTGGTGTCTGTCGGTTTCGGCGTTGACGCCTATCACGGTGTGTGTCACGCACATGTGCTCGAGAATCTCGCGGCGCTGCAACGGCAGAACGCGTTCCTCGGAGTGCTCTCCATACCGCAGGACAGCCCGGAAGGCGCGGCCTATCTCGCCGCAGTCATCCACTCCATGACCGAAACGCCTTTGCGCCCAAGCATCGTCCACTCCCAGATCGCCGGCGCGTTGCGCGGGGAATTCGGGGATGTCCAAGCCACCGACCGCACCCGCGGCACAGAGTTGTTCGTGAACCCGCTCATGGCGATGTATTTGGCCGTCGATCTTCCGGCACTGGCACGCACGGTCGAATACCTGCCATTCCTCGAGCCGACCGAACACGCCTACCAGGTGGCGCAGGTAATCGAAGCCCACCTGACATCGCGGTCCGGGCCCCGCCCTTCCAGACTCATGCCACACTGACTACACCGCAGATGAACTCACCTGTTCACAGAGATTCGTCGCATAGGCCGGCCGTTGTTTTCCGGTACGCCGCGGTCATGTAGGCGGCGAACTTCTCCGGATCGCCCGTGTCGATGGCCTTGGTCGGTGTCGAGCGCTGACGGCGAGGTCGTACTGGGGGAGATGGTCGGCCACTGGATCGTCCAGCCCTAGGTGCCCTTCGCTGACGAGTTGCAGGACAACGGTGTCCACGAACATCGTGGTGACGCTGCCGATCCGGAAGGTTCCGTCGACCGGAACAGCCTCGGGAACGGCCCACCGCGCGGTGGCTCTTGTCGACTGAGGCCCCGCCTCGGAGATATCCGAGGCGGAGCCTCTGGCACAACAACCACTCAGAGCGCGGTTCCACCGGAGGCGTCGAGGGTTTGGCCGGTGATCCATCGGGCGTCGTCGCTGACGAGGTAGGAGACGATGTCGGCGATGTCGGCGGGGTGGCCGACGCGACCGAGGGCGACGTTGGAGGAGGCTTCGCGCTGACCGTCGGGGTTGTCGATGAGCCAGGCATTCATATCCGTGAGTACATAGCCTGGGGCGACGGCGTTGACGGTGATGCCGCGCGGGCCGAGGGCCTGGGCGAGGACGCGGGTGAAGCTGTCGATGGCGCCTTTGGTCATGGTGTAGGCCAGGATGTCGGGGATCGCCAACCGGGTGACGGCCGAGGACAGATTCACGACACGGCCGCCGTCACGAAGCCGGTCGAGGACGCCTTGCACCAGGAAGAACGGGGCGCGGACATTGGTGGCGAAGAGAGTGTCGAACTCCGGGGGCGTCATGGTGTCGACGCCCTTCATGATGGTCATGCCCGCGTTGTTGACCAGGATATCCAGGCCGGCGGAAGCGCCGAGGGCGGCGAAGCCCGCGTCCACGTCATCGAGGAGGGTGGCGAAGTCTGTGGAGCCCAGGTCGCCACGAACCGCGAAAGCTCGGCCGCCGTCGGCCTCGATCCCGGCGACCACGTCTTTGGCCGCGGCGTCGTTCTGGCCGAAATGTATTGCTACCAGTACACCGTCTCGGGCCAATCGTTCGGCGATGGCACGGCCGATGCCCCGGCTCGCGCCGGTTACCAGGGCTGTTGTGGTTGTCGGGGTTTCGCTCATACCAGCTATTCAACGGACACGACCATCCGATGTCCGGCTGGATTCGGACATGGCGTTCCCGAGGTCGCTGTCACGAGACAGACGAGCCCGGTAGTGATCATCGGCCACGGGCGTCCTCGATCCAGGCGGGCCCGGAGACGATTCGGCCCCCGCACCGAAGTTCGGTACGGGGGCCGAGATCAGTTGTCTATCAGGGCATTACACAGGGGGAGTCGTACTTGATCTTCTCCAGCGTCGGCGCCTTGTAGTTGGCCTCCACGGTCTTGGTACCCATCGGGGCGGCATCGTCGGGCACGGCGATGCTGCCGGTGAACGACTTGGCGACCGGAGCCTTGCCGTAGACCTGGTTGGGGGCCAGGCCGTCGAAGTTCACCTCGAGGGAGTTGGCGAGCTTGCGGATGTCGACACGGTTGAGCTTGTCCTGCTCGGCCGCTGTCTCGAGGAGCTGCTCGATCGGCATGGAGATCGTCCAGCCCGCGATGTAGGCCCAGTTCGAGGGGACCTTGCCCGCGGCGGCGGCCTTGGCCTCGGCGATGCCCGCGCTGGCGCCGTCCCAGCCGTCGAACGGGCTGGTGCTGTTGTAGAGAGCCTTCAGGGCGGGCGCCGCCGGAGTCTTGAGCAGCGCGCCGTTCCAGGTGGGGCCCGCGCCGATGAAGCGGCCCTTGTAGCCGGCCGCGACGGCCTTGCCGATGATCTCGGCGGTCTCGGCGGGACCGGTGGCCAGCGTCACGACATCGGGTGCGGCGGAGACGATCTGCTGCACCGGGCCGTCCTGGTTACCGGCGACCTGGTTGGGGGCGGTCTTGATGGTGGCGACCACCTGGGCGCCGTTGGCGTCGGCCCAGCGCTTGGCGCCCTCGGCGTAGTCGCCGCCGTAGTCGCCGGGGAAGCCGACGGAGGCGAGCTTGGTGGGCTTGGACTTGTTGGCAGCGAGCCAGTCCAGGCCGATCACCGCTTCGGTGCAGTAGGAGTAGCCGGACTCGAGCACCAGGCCCTTGTCGGTCTCGGGGAACTGCCAGCCCGACCAGAAGGTGCCCGCCGCCGCGACGACGTTGTCGGAGTCCATGTCGTCGAGGATGGCCTGGGTCTGCACGGTGCCCAGGCTCAGCGCGAGCGCGAGGATCTTCGGCTCGATCTCCTTGTATCCGGCGGCATGCTTCTGCGCGTCGTAGGAGGTGTTCTTGGTGTTGGTGGCCAGGTCGACCTCGTACTTGCCGCCGATACCGCCGGACTCGTTGACCTTCTTCCAGAAATCGGTCTGGCCCGCGTCGACGGCCTGACCGATCACCGCGAAGGGCCCACCCTCGAGGTCGTTGAGCGCGCCGAGGTAGATGCAGCCCTTGGCCTTGTCGATGGCGTTGGGGCAGGGCTCGGAGGTGACGCCGGGGCCGGTGGAACCGGCGCCGGTCTCCTCGTCGACGCTGGAGCAGCCCACCGAGAGCAGCAGCGCTGTCAAGACGGGCAGGGCGGCCACGCGGACCGACCGACGATAGGCGCCCCGAGGGCGGCGCAGTGCGGCACTCATGATGTGAATCTCCTTTTGAGCGGGTGAATCCAGGGTCGAGAGGTCGGCGGGACTGGCAGTGGAAAGGCTCAGTAACTGAATGGCCAAGCCTTGAAGTAGTTGCGCGCGCGCAGCCACAGCCCGAACATGCCGCGCGGCTCGAGCACGATGACGGCGGCGATGAGCACACCGAACAGGATCAGCTGCAACTGCTCGAGGGTGACGCCGAGGATCTCGCCCTCGGCGTCGACCAGGAGGGGGAAGGCCCGGGTGAGTTCTTCGAGGATGCGTGGCAGCAGCACAACGAACGCGGCGCCCATGATCGTGCCGGACAGCGTGGCGATGCCACCGATGAGCACGATGGCCAGGAAGTCGATGGACAGCAGCAGGTTCCAGCGTTCGGCGCTGATCTGGCCGACCACCACCGACAGCAGCGCGCCGCACACGCCCGCGTAGGCCGAGGAGATGACGAAGGCCAGGGTTTTGGTGCGCTGCAACGGCACCCCCATCACCTCGGCGGCGATGTCGCGATCGCGCACCGCGGCGAAGGACCGGCCCACCTTGGAGCGGGCCAGATTGCGCGCGGCCAGGGCTGCCAGGACCAGCACCGCCAGGCACACCAGGTAGAGGGTGATGGTCTCGTCGACGACCACCCCGGCCACCTTGTATTTCTTGGTCAGGTCCACGCCGAACAGGATCGGTTCGGCCGGGCGCCGCCCGATGCCCGCGCCGCCGGTGACGCTGGTCCACTCCTGGTAGACGTGTTCACCGAGCATCACCAGGCCGAGCGTGAGAGTGGCCAGGTAGAGGCCGCGCACCCGAGATGCCAAGGGCGCCACGACAAGGCCGAGCACAGCGGGGATCAGCGCGGCCATCGGCAGCCACAGCGCCATGTCCCAGCCGAAGCCGATGACGGTGCGGGTTTCCGTGCCGCCGAACACCGCCGCGGTGTAGGCGCCCGCGCCGACGAAGAACGCGTGCCCCAGCGACACCTGCCCGGCGAACCCGGTGAGCAGGTTGAGCCCGATCCCGCCGATGGCGTACACCGCCACCAGCGCGAGGAGATTGGTGACGTCACTGGTGACCAGGAACGGCGCCAGCACCGCCAGCACCAGCAGACCGCCCGTCCACCACGCCTTGGCGGGTGTGTTCCAGATGGCTTGGTCGGCGGCGTAGGTGGTGTAGAGCCGGGGCCTGCCGCGCAGTACCGCGCGGGGCGCGCGGACTGTGCGGGGTGAATCTTCGCGGGTAGTGGTCATACTCGCTGCACCTCCTTGGTGCCGTAGAGCCCGTGCGGGGACACGAGCAGGACGGCGAACATCAGTACGTAGGGCATGACGACGTCGAAGTTGGCGCCCAGCCACGGCGCCAGGTCGGGCTGGTAGGTCTTGGTGAGCGCTTCGGCCCAGCCGACGATCAGCCCACCGACCACCGCGCCCTTGACCGAGTCGAGACCACCGATGATGGTGGCGGGCAAGGCTTTCAGCGCCACCAGCGCCGCCGCGGCCGCGACGCCACCGGGCGCGGTGCCGAGCAGGATCCCGCCGCAGGCGGCCAGCGCGCCCGCCAGTGCCCACGACAGGGAGAAGATCGTGCCCGCGCTGATGCCCTGGGCCATCGCGGTCTCCTGGTCGGCGGCGGTGGCCCGCATCGCCAGCCCGTAGCGCGAGCGGTCCAGCCACAGCAGCAGCGCACCGACGATCACCACGGCCGACACCACTTTGAAGATGTCGACGTAGCCGACGGTGACCCCACCCACGCAGGGCGCGGCCAGCCCGGCCACGGTGCCGGTCTCGGCGCGGGTGCCGCCGAGGCAGAGACTGCCGAGGCCCCACGGGTCACCGGAGGTGATGACGTCGGGCCCGAAGAGCTTGTTGGCCACCACGAGTCCGGCGGCGAACAGTCCGACGGTGACCAGCGTCGCCGAGAACGGCGGCCGCCCGACCATGGGCCGCATGGCGATCCGCTCGGTCGCCGCCGCGATCGCGGCGACCGAGGCCACCGCGCCGAGGGCCGCCACCGCGAACGGCAGTCCGGCGGCGTCGACGAGGGTGTAGCTGATGAAGGTGCCCAGAATCATGAACACCGGCTGGGCGAAGTTCATCACGCCGGTGGACCGGAAGATGATGACGAAGCCGACCGCGATGAGCGAGTACATCGCGCCCAGACCCGTTCCGCGGACCAGGGATTCGACGAACTCGATCATCGGTGCACCGCCCCGGCTCGGTGCGCGCGTGGGATGCGCGGGGATCGCTGGCTCATGCGTCCGCTTTCTCTGTGTGCACCGACTGCAGGTCGCCGCCCGCGTGGTCGGTGGTGTTGGCATACATGTCGCCGATGAGGGAGTCGTAGGCGGTGATCATCGCCGCCCGCTTGACCTTGCGGGTCGCGGTCAGCTCACCGTCCTCGTGGTCGAGTTCCTTGCGCAGCATCCGGAACTTGCGGATGTGCTCGGCGCGGGCGAACTTGTCGTTGCAGGCCAGGACGGCCGCGCGGATCAGTTCGACCACCTCGGGCTTGCCGGAGAGATCGTGGTAGGTGGTGTATTGCAGGTTGTGGCGCGAGGCCCAGTCGGCGACCACGTCGTAGTCGATCGCGATGAGCGCGGCGAGATACGGGCGGGCGTCACCGATCACCACGGCTTCGTTGACGAACGGCGATGTCTTGAGCTCGTTCTCGATCTCGGCGGGCGAGATGTTCTTGCCGCCCGCGGTGATCATGATGTCCTTGCTGCGCCCGATCAGCCGCAGGTGCGAGTCACCGACCCACTCGCCGAGATCGCCGGTGCGCAACCAGCCGTCCTCGGTGAAGGCCTCGGCGGTAGCGGCCGGGTTGCCCCAGTAGCCGGCGAAGTTGCCTGCGTGGCGGGTCTGGATCTCGTGGGTCCGCGGATCGAGGCGCAGGCCGATGCCGTCGAGCACCTCACCCACGGTGCCCAGCCGTTGCCTGCCCGGGCGGGTGGAGGAGGCCAGCGCGGTGTTCTCGGTCATGCCGTAGGCCTCGGTGACCTGTACGCCCATCGCCAGGAAGAAGCGCAGGACCTCCGGCGAGATCGGCGCCGCCGCCGACAGCGCGGTCCGCACCCGGCGCAGGCCCAGCCGCTCGCGTAGCGCACGGAACACCAGCACCCAGGCGATCGAGTACCACAACCGGGAACTGAGCGTGTGCGCGCCGCCGTGGTCGAGCCGCCGCGTGGCGACGCGGTCACCGATGCGCCGCGAGATCCGCCACGCCAGCCGCTTCATCGGCGAGGCCGAGGCCATCTTCGATTCGACGGTGGCCTGCATCTTCTCCCACACCCGCGGCACACCGAAGAACACTGTCGGCTGCACGTCGGCCAGGTCGGCGGAGATGGTGTCGAACGATTCGGCGAAGTGCACGACCACGCCGTGCCCGGCGTTGTACCAGACGGTGAACGCGCGTTCGGCGACGTGGCACAGCGGCAGGTACGACAGCGTCACATCGCGCTCGCTGGGAATCGTGGTGAACAACCCGATGCCCTCGCCCGCCTTCGCGAGGAAGAAGTCGATGTTGGCGACGGTCAGCATCGCGCCCTTGGGCGGGCCGGTGGTGCCGGAGGTATAGACCAGCGTGGCGAGGTCGTCATCGCTGGTGCCCGAGGCGATCTCGTCGAGCAGATCCGGATTGTCTGCCAGATGTGCGGTGCCGCGCTCGTAGAGCTGCTCCCACGACAGCAGCCGCTCGTCGGTGTAGTCGGCCAGGCCGCGACCGTCGAGGTAGACGATCGTCTCGAGGGCCGGGCACCGATCCCAGACCGCGACGGCCTTGTCCAGCTGCTCCTGATTCTCGACGACGAGCACCTTCACCCCGGAATCGGTGAGCAGATGCTCGACCTCGGCCGCCGGGCTGGTGGGATAGAAACCCACGCTCGCCGCCCGCAGCGACAGCGCGCCGAGATCGGCGTAGAGCCATTCGCACCGGTTGTCCGACAGCACACCGACGCGGTCGCCCACGCCGACGCCGAGCGCGGCCAGGGCGTGCGCCACGACCCGGCGCCGGGTGTCGTACTCGGCCCAGGTGATCTGACGCCAGACACCGAGTTGTTTCTCACGCAGGGCCACCGTGGTCGGGGTGGCGGCGGCGCGGGCCGCGATCAGCTGCGGCAGGCGGCGCGTGGTGCTCATCGGCTCTCCAGCAGGGCTTCGGCCTCGGCGGCGCTGTCGGTGTCGGCGCCGCCGAGGTAGGCGGCGATCACCGCCGGATCGCGGCGCACCTGCTCGGGCGTGCCGAGGGCGATGCGTTTGCCGAAGTCCAGCACCATGATTCGGTCGGCGAGGTCCATCACCAGCCGCATGTCGTGTTCGACCATGATCATCGAGATCCCCATCTCGGAGCGGATGTCGCAGAGGAAACGGGCCATGTCCTCGGTCTCTTCGACGTTCATGCCGGCCACCGGCTCGTCGAGCAACAGCAGCGACGGTTCCATCGCCAGCGCGCGCGCCAGCTCCACCCGCTTCTTGATGCCGTAGGGCAGCATGCCGACCGGGTGGTGGCGCACCGACTCGAGTTCCAGGAACTCGATCAGTCCCTCGGCGAAGCGCCGGGCCGCCAGCTCGGCGCGGCGGGCCCGGCCCAGGAACAGGGCGGCCTCGAAAGTGCTGTAGCGCAGATGGATATGGCGGCCGAGCTTGATGTTGTCGAGCACCGTGAGGTTGTCGAACAGCTCGATGTTCTGGAACATCCGGGCCACCCCACGGCGGGCGATCGCGTCGGGCCGCAGACCCAGCAGCGGCGTGCCCGCCAGCGTGATCGAGCCTTCCTGCGGGCGGTACACCCCGGACAGGCAGTTGAAGATGGAGGTCTTTCCCGCGCCGTTGGGGCCGATCACCGCGAAGAGTTCGCCCTCGGTGACCTCGAAATCGACGCCGGTCAGGGCGTGGGTGCCACCGAATCGCAGGCTCAGGTTCTCGACAGTAAGGATGCTCATGCGATCCAGCGCTTCCTGCGCTTGTAGCGCTTGAGGTCTCGGTAGCTGCCCGACTCCGAACCCAGCCCCAGGTAGAACTCCTGGATGTCGGAGTTCTCGCGCAATTGCGCTGCGGGCCCGTCCATCACGATCTTGCCGTTCTCCATCACGTACCCGTGGTCGGCGATCGAGAGCGCCATCGCGGCGTTCTGCTCGACCAGCAGCACCCCCGTGCCCGCCGCCGCGATCTCGACGATGAGGTCGCGGATCCGCGCCACCACCAGCGGCGCCAGCCCTAAGCTCGGTTCGTCGAGCAGCAGATACCGTGGGTGAGCCATCAGCGCCCGCCCGATCGCCAGCATCTGCTGCTCGCCACCGGAGAGGAACCCCGCCCGCCCCGTGCGGCGATCCTTCAAGATCGGGAACATGGCGTAGACGCGTTCGAGATCGGGTGCGATGGCCGACCGTTTGCGGGTGTGCGCGCCGACGAGCAGGTTCTCCTCGACCGTGAAGTCGACGAAGATTCGTCGGCCCTCCATGACTTGCCCGATGCCGGAGCGAACGACCTTGGCAGGGTCGAAGTCGGTGATCGAGGTGCCGTCGACACTGATCGTGCCGGCGGCTGTGCGGCCGCGATGGGTGTCGAGCAGGCCGGTGATGGCCCGCAGTGTCGAGGTCTTTCCTGCTCCGTTGGCGCCGAGGAGGGTCACGATCTGTGCGGGAGCCACGTCGAGGCTCACTCCCTTACAGACCAGGATGACGTCCTCGTACACCACTTCCAGGTTGCGAACTTCCAGCATGCCGCTCCCACATTGATGCGGCGGCCAACCCAGGCCGCCGAATGGTGTGGACGGTATTTGCGGTTTGTCGCGTTTGTCGCGTTTTCGCAGAATTGCTGAAAAGGTATTGTTTTCTTCTATCAATCCGGCGGTGCGGGGGGCGGTGTCGAAGGTCGGCATCGTGACCTGCGGTGCGTCGAGGATCTGGCAAATCGCCAGGTACCGTTGGGCGGTGAACCCAGCTGACGTGCGACTACTCAAAGATGGCGACCTCGGGACCCGCGAGGAGAACTTGCGCCACCTGCTCGTGCGGGCTGAGGACGGCGATACGTCCGCGAAGGAGACGCTGCGTGCGCTCGTGCGCGACTATCCCGACTACCACCGGTCGCTCTACAGCAGGGCCTTGAACCGGGCGGAGGTCTTCGGTGACGACACCCTGCGCGAACCCCTGCTCGCGTCGCTTGCCGACACCCGCTACAACTGTCAGGCATGGGCGGCGATGGGCTGCGCGGCGCTCGGTATCCGTGAGGCGGTTCCCGGCATGGTCGCGATGCTGGACCACCCACAGGACATCGCCCGCGACCAGGCGGTGATCGCCCTCGGTGTCCTCGGCGACGAATCGGTTGTCCCGGTCCTGGCGCCCCTGTTGCGGGACTCGATCAGCGGAATGCGCGAGCGCGCCGCCGAAGCGCTCGGCATGATCGGTGGCGACGCGGCACTGGCCGCGCTCTGGGACGAATTCGAGAACCGCCGCTACTACCGGATCGGCTACATCGCGAGTGCGTTGTCGGAGTTCGCTCCCGGCATCATCCCGAGGCTGATCGAGGCGGCCTCCAGCGACGATCCCGACAAGCGGTACTGGGCGGCTGTCGCCCTCGGTTCTACCGGCGACGACCGCGCCGTGCCGACACTGGAACGATTGATGGCCCACGATCGCGGCTCCACCGTCTTCGACGGCATGGTGAGCGTCGCCGCGAAGAAGGGCCTGCGCACGCTTCGCCGAATCCAAGCCGCGATCGCCGCTCGCGAATCCTGAGCCCACAGCCCGGGCAGGGTTGTCGGTGGCGGGCGATACTCTCCTTCGGTGTCAGTGAATATCGATGTCGCCCTGACTGTTCGGGGGCTCGCGAACGAACGCGAGTGGGTGGGAACGACCGACTTGCTCGTCGAAGTGTTCAAGGACGAGCGACTGGAAGACGAGGTGTTCGTCTGGATGGGGGAGACCGAGGACGGTCTGTTCGTTCGCGCGGAATCGGACTACCCGGTGATCTTCAGCGGATTCTTCCGCTGGAGTGCGGCTTTCGAAGATCGCCTCACCCGTCGGGTGGCAGCGCTCGTCCCGCAGGCCCGCGTGGCTTTCGACTGGGGGTATCCGGATGAAGAATGACGAAGCCGGCCACGAATGGCCCGACGTCCTACCGGAAACAGCGCCGACGATACACAGAAACCTGGACGTGACGGTCGGCGGACGCACCCTGACCACACTCACCCGCACCCAGCTGAGCTATTGGATCAGCAAACTGAAATACAGTCGCGGCGGCCCGTTCATGACGGTATCGCGCCCCGGCCACCCGGAATTCATCCAGACCTACCGCCACAGCGACACCGATTACTACCTCGAGATCCGCTCACCTGACTCCCTCGACGAGTTGGCATCGACAACTCTGCGCGACGGCGAATCGGCCGCCGAGCTGATCTGGGAGTGGTTGGAGCGCAAGAGCATTCACCTGGACGCAGGCGGATCCGACCACTCGTAGGGTGTTCGACGGCATTCTCTCCGCGACGCTGTGCGATTTCGCAGCGGTAACCGATCGGCGCGAACTGGGCGACCACCCCGCCCTGGCTCAGGGAACTCACCGAACCGGCGACTCGCGGAGCTGGTGGCCGAAACCGCGACCAGCTCTCGTACGGTGGTGACATGGGCGCACGGATGGTGGTTGTCGGAGCGGATGCGACGGGAATGGCGGCGGCCTCGCAGGCACGGAGATTGCGCGATGCCGGTGAGCTCGAGATCGTGGTGTTCGAGAAGGGACAGCATTCCTCCTATTCGGCGTGCGGGATTCCGTACTGGGTGGCGGGTGACGTCACCGGTGCCGATGATCTGATCGCGCGCTCGGTGGCCGAACATCGCGCTCGCGATATCGATCTGCGGATGCGAACCGAGGCGATCGAGATCGATCCCGTGGGGCGGCGGGTGCTCTCTCGCGATCTCGACACCGGTGCGCAGGGCTGGACGGGTTACGACCAGCTCGTGTTGGCCACGGGGGCGACGCCGATCCGGCCGCCGCTGCCCGGTATCGATGCCGAGGGGGTCTACGGAGTACAGACCCTCGATGACGGGCAGGCGCTCATCGAAGGTCTGGAGTCGGCCGACGGGCGCAAAGCCGTCGTGGTGGGCGCGGGGTACATCGGTGTCGAGATGGCCGAGGCGTTGGTACGTCGCGGATTCGAGGTCACCATGGTCACTCGGGGCGCGGAACCCATGTCCACGCTGGATCCGGATATGGGTGCGCGGGTGCGAAAAGCCATGGAGGGGATGGGTATACAGGTTGTTCGAGGCACCGAGGTAACCGGAATGCGGACGTCGGAGGACGACCGGGTCCGCGCCGTGGCGACCGCCGACACCGAGTATCCGGCCGATGTGGTCGTGCTCGGGATCGGCGTGCAACCGGCGACCGAGCTGGCGCGTCGGGCCGGGCTTCCGCTGGGGGAGAGCGGTGGTCTGCTCACCGATCTCGCTCAGCGCGTGCGCGGATACGACGACATCTGGGCCGGCGGTGACTGCGTGGAGGTGCTGGACCTGGTGTCGGGCTCGCTGCGGCACATTCCGCTCGGCACCCACGCGAACAAGCACGGGCAGGTGATCGGATCAGGGGTCGGCGGCGGATACGCCACCTTCCCGGGCGTGGTCGGTACCGCCATGAGCAAGGTGTGCGACCTCGAGGTGGCGCGAACCGGCCTGGGAGAGGACGACGCTCGGCGGGCGGGGTTGCAGTTCCACTCCGTCACCATCGAATCCACCGGTCGCGCGGGGTATTTCCCCGGCGCGGAACCCATGACGGTGAAGATGCTCGCCGAACGTCGCACCGGCCGGCTGCTCGGCGTGCAGATCGTCGGCTACACCGGCGCCGCCAAGCGAATCGACATCGCGGCAGTGGCGCTCACCGCCCGAATGACGGTGGAGCAGGTGACCGCGCTCGACCTCGGCTACGCACCACCGTTCTCCCCGGTGTGGGACCCCGTCCTCGTCGCCGCTCGGGCGGCTGTGCGTGCGGTGGCGACGGGTCACTGACGCGTGGGAGTCACCAGAAGCTGGGGGTGAGACCCCACGACGCGAATTCTGCCGTCAACAACTCGCGCAGGGCGGTGCGGCTGGGAAAGCGGTCGGGGTCGGCGCCGGTGACCGCCACGGTGACCGTGTGGCCGTCGGTGGAGAAGGAGAGATTCACACCTACCTCCACTCGGCGGAACATGGCGGTGTCGTTGGTGCACACGACCGGTCGCATGAGGACGGCGGAGGCGCGTCGGCCCGCGAAATCGGCTACGCCACTGGCGGTTTCGCCGAGATTGGTGCACAGGCATTCCGGGGCCTTGGCCGTGCGCGCGAAACGACGGAGGACGAAACGGGGCAGGATCATCTGCAACGGCTGGAGGTGTTGCAGAGCCGGCGTGGTCGCCGGGTCGCGATAGGCGGTCGCGGCGCGCTTCACGGCCGAGCGTACGGCGGCGAGGTCGACGCGTTCGCCGGTGCGGTAGGTGACCGAGATCGGCAGGCCGGTGGTGGCATTGGCCCGGGGGTCGTCGGCGGTGCGCATCGAATGGGGGATGTCGACGCGGATGCCTGCGGTGTCGCCGACGCGCCCGCTGCGCCCGAGGAGACCGGCGCCCAGGGCGATCAGGAGCCCGTTCGTGGTGCCGGAATGCCGTGTGGCGGCGGCGTTCCACTCCGCCAGATCGACCTGGACCACCAGATCGGCCGGTGACCACCGGGCCGGTAGGGGCAGCTCGGGGAGCGCGGGGCGAAGATTGCGGTCCGGCTCGATGACGCCACGGGTGGCGATCGCCGCGCGAATCCCCCGCGCGACCGCGCGTAGCTGGCGGCCCGCATCGATGAGATTCGCACCCAGCGCGTTGCGTGGCTGTGTCCCGACCAGCAAGCCCGAACCGGTTGTCACGTCGGGACTCTCATCGAGCCGGGCCAGTGCGTCGCCCACGGCGAACAGCACCGCGCCACCGTCGGATGCCACATGCGAGGTGACCAGCGACACCAGCGTCCCACCCGCTGTGGTCGGCGCGGCGGACAGCTGCCACACCCGACCGGTCTCGGGCTCGAAGTCGACCCGGCTCTGCGCGAAATACCAGTCGAGAACCTCGTCGTCGGCGACGGGCACCGAATCCAGGACCAGCGGAAGCGATTCCGTCGCGGGCAGCCAGTAGGGGCGGGCGAACGGTACCCGGGCCGACTGCACGCGCCGGGCCAGGAAACCTTGGGCCAATCGGGTGTGGAATCGGGCGAGCAGTTCGGGGTCGAGGGGCTCGTCGAAACGCCACGCGAGCTGATTGACCAGTGCGTTGCCGTACAGGCTGTGTAGCTTGAGGAACAGGTCGTCGTCGGCGGTGAGCCGGTTGACGCCGACCCGGGAGATGACGGGCGGGGTCGACATGGTGAGTGTCATCAGAACTCCTCAGCGAGCACGCAGGGTGCGGACGGTCAGGGGTGCGAAGACGGCGGCGATCACGAGCGAGGCCACCACCGACCAGAAGGCGTCGGCGCCGACGACGCCGTTCTCGGCGAGCCCGCGCACCGCGGACACCAGGTAGGACACCGGGTTGTAGTCGGAGACGTAGCGCAGCCAGGTCGGCATCGCCGACTCGGGCACCAGGGCGTTGGACGCGAAGCTCAGGAAGGTGAGCACCAGCATCGACATGCCCTGGACCGCAGCGGGTCTGGACACGGTGACGCCGATGAACGCGAACAACCAGCTGATCGCGGTGGTGGCCAGGACCACGAGCACCGCACCGGCGACGAACCCGACCGGATGATCGGGCCGATAACCCATCGCGAACCCCACGATCACCACCGTGGTCGCGGCGATGACATACCGGGTCGCCCCGGCCAGCAGGGCTCCGGCGACCGGTGCGGACCGGGCGATCGGCATGGCGACGAATCGATCGAAGACCCCGGACCGAATGTCTTCGGACAGTTGCACTCCGGTGGCGACCGACGACGTCAGCACGATCTGCACCAGCACACCGGGAATCAGAATCGGCAGATATGCCTGCGTGCTGCCCGCGATGGCGGTGCCGAAGATGCTGCCGAACAGCAGCGGCCCGACAATGGGCAGCAGCAGCGCGTCGTAGAGCAACTGCGGGCTGTGCCGGAAGGTGAGCAGACCGCGCCACGCCATCATCAGCGACTGGAACAGCGAGGCGCGCAGGCTGACATGGGTGATGCGGGGGCGGCGGTCGATCGTCGGCGGTGTGGTGGGCTCGACGGTGATCTCGGCGATGGTGGCAGTCATGGTGGCCTCGGTCTTTCGGATCAGGCGGCGACGCGGTCGGTGCCGGTCAGCGCGAGGAAGACCTCGTTGAGATCGGGACGGTCGACAGCGAACCCACGTAGTGCGATGCCCGCGGCGCGGCAGGCGGCGACAATATCGGCGGCGGTGCCCGCATCGGTGAGCGCGACGGTGAGCATGCCCGCCGACGACCCTTCGGGCGCCTCGCCGGTGAGCTCGACGATGATGGCCTCCGCGTGGGCGGACTGGGTGGGGTCGGCGAGTTCCAGGCGCAACACCTGATCGCCGATGGAGGACTTCAGTTCGGCCGCGGTGCCCTCGGCGACGATCGTCCCGCGGTCGATGACGGCGATCCGGTCAGCCAGCGCGTCGGCCTCTTCGAGGTACTGCGTGGTCAGCAGAACGGTCGCGCCGCGGGCGACCAGACGCCGGATCACGCCCCACATCTTGTCGCGGGTGTGTGGGTCCAGGCCGGTGGTCGGCTCGTCGAGGAAGATCAGCGGCGGATCGGTGATCAGTGTCGCCGCCAGATCGAGCCGTCGCCGCATACCACCGGAAAACTGGTTCACCGGCCGGTCGGTCACCTTCGACAGCTCGAACTCCGCGAGCAGCTCGGCACTGCGGCGTGCGGCATCACGGCGGGACAGCCCGAGCAAGCGCCCGAACAGCCGCAAATTCTCACCGGCGGTGAGGGTTTCGTCGACCGAGGCGTACTGGCCGGTGAGCCCGATCATCGAGCGCACGGCGGTCGCGTCGCGTGCGATGTCGTAGCCGAAGATCTCGGCGGAGCCGCGATCGGGACGGACCAGCGTCGCGAGCATGCGCACGGTGGTGGTCTTGCCCGCGCCGTTGGGGCCGAGCAGGGCGAAAACCGTCCCCGCCGCGATGGTGAGATCGACGCTGCCCACGGCGGTGAAATCGCCGTAGGACTTGCCGAGACCGGCGGTGCGGATGGCGATATCGGTACTCACAGTTGCCTCCCGGCGGAATGGAGCAGTTCAGGGGCGTCCGGTGAACCCAGCAGCGCCTCGACGGCATCGGCGGCTCGCTCGACACCGTCAGTGGTGAAACCGGCGGCCCAGGACGCCGCGCGCCCGATCACATCGGGACGCGAGACCTGATCGAGAAGTGCGTCGAGGCGTTCGGCGGTGAGCTTCTTCGCGGGAATCGTGGCCGCGAGACCGAGTCGCTGCAACGCCTGGCCCCAGTAGGGCTGGTCGGCCTGGACCGAGCAGATCACTTGCGGCACACCCGCTCTCAGCGCGGCCGCGGTCGTCCCGGCGCCGCCGTGGTGCACGGCCGCGACGCAACGAGGCAGTACCCGAGCGTGATCGACCTGACCGACGATCGCGACGGTCTCCTCGAATCCGGCAGCGATCGACGCCCAGCCCGACGCGAGCAGCAGCCGACGGCCTCGCCGGGCGCACACCTCGCGCACCATGGCGACGAACGTGACCGGGTCACCGACATCCATGGAACCGAACCCGACATAGATCGGCGCGGTGCCCGCAGCGAGCCACGACTTGAGATCGCCGGTTCCGGTCGAGGTGAGGGCGGGTTCGTGGCCGGCGGAACGCGTCGCACCGGCGAGGAATCCGTCCACATCGGTCAGGAATCCCGTGAACGGCCCCGGCATCTGCTGACGAACGCCAGGGAAAAGCCGCGGGTCATAGGCCTGGATTCGCGCAGTCGCCCTGCCTTCGGCGGGCGCTACCGATGACGCTGTCGCCGCCCGAGCGGGGGGCGCCCCGGCCGGCAGAACCGGAGCCAACGCGGCCGCACGTGCCCGGGCCAGCACCGACCACCCCCATCGGTGCACGAACCCGGGAAGCCGGTCTGCCCAGCGCACCGGCGCGACCGGGACCGCGGTGTTCGGCTGGATCGGGAAGAAGTGCACCGCCGCGAACGGCAGTCCGTGCGCCCGCGCCACCGACTCGGCCACCTCCTCGCCTGCCATCCCCGCGACCACCAGATCGTGTCCGGGTGCCAGTGCGCGCAGGTCGTGCAGCTGCTCGGGCACTCCACGCCGTTGCAGATCGAACAGCGCCCGTAGCCGGGCGCGCGGATCGTGGCTGGTGAACCGTCGATCGGTGCGCTGCGCCACCAAGAGGTCGGCGGTATCGCAGCCGAACGGCACCGCCGCAATCCCATGGTCATGGGCGAACGAGACGAGGTTCGGTGCGAGCGCCAGGGTCACGTAGTGACCGCGCTCCCGCAGCGCACGAGCCAGCAGGATGCCGGGTTGGGCGTCTCCTCGGCTGCCGGTGAAGGCCAACAGTGGGCGCATCCGCTCACCCCGCCTGCACGGCGACACGCAGCGTGTCGGCGCGCAGTGCTCGCGCATCGCTCGGCAGCGGTGCTTCCGCCACGGCCGACGGCGACAGTCTGTCGGCCACCGCACCCGCAGGAACCGCTGCGCAGGGCTGTCCGGCGCCACCCTGGTCGACCGCCGGATCCGCGTGCACCGCGGCCGTGATCGACGACAGTGCCTGACCGAACGCGGTCAGGAACTCGTCCATGACCTCGGCGGGGAAGCCGGCGGGATACCGCGTCGACACGTACAGGCCGTCGGCCGCGCGCACAACCCACAGGAACACCTCGTCGGCCGAGTACGACTCGGCCCGCAAGGTCCGTCCGCGCAGGTCGGCGACCAGTTCATAGCCGGGCAGTACGCGGATGTCGAGGAAGGAGATGCCGAACCGGGGCGTCTCGGCGACATCGAGCAGGTCGAGGACGCGCGACCAGGAGGCGTCGTTGGCGGTGCGCGAACGACGCAGCGCGGCCCGCGTCAGATCCATGGCTCCGGCGATGCCGATGCCGGGGGTCAGCGCGATATCGACCGGGACCACATTGACGAACCAGCCCATCGACTCCAGCCAGCGCAGGTCGGGGCGGGTCGCGATCGGCATCGCGGTCCGCATCCGGTCCGCGCCGAATCGCTGCTGATTGGCCACCGCCAGCGCGGCGAACACCGCCACCGACATCCGGTGCCGTACCTGGTCGAGGACCGCTTCGATCTGCTCGAGTTCGGGGAGATCGAGCACCCGCCGCGACACACTAGGCTGGGGCAGATCCGCGCGAGCGGGACGCTGGGCCTGCGGGGCGAAGCGCGGCATGGCACCGTCGGCGAGGAATTCGCGCCACGTCGCGACCGCGGGCGAATCCGGCCCGAGTTCGGCCGCGCTCGCGCGCTCCAGGACGGCGAAGTCGGCCGCGCTGCCGAAGGTGACCGACTCGCGCGACGCCTCGCCCGCCATGACCTCGCGGTAGAGCGTGCGCAGCTCGAGGATCAGGATGGCCTGTGCGTAGGCGTCCATCACGGAGTGATCGGCCGCGACGAGGACCGTGAAGTCAGCGGTGTCGGCGTGCTCGACCGTGGCGGCCAGGCAGTGCGGCCACACCAGTGGCGACAGGCGCTCTTCCAGTGTGCCGCTGAGGAATTCGTTGATCAGAGTGCCGTCGGTGCATCCGGCTACGGGCTGTTCGGCGATATCGACGGCGGTGGGCGCGGCGACGAGCCTGCGCGGCTCGCCCGGCGATGCGATGGTCACCGTGGTGCGCAGACCCTCGTGCCTGGCATGCCAGCGCCGCAACGTCTCACGCCAGGTGGGACCGTCGAGCGGGGCGTCCATCTCGAAGACGGTGCCGATCCAGCGGCCGCGACCGGGCAGCGGATCGGTGGGATCGACGCTCGCGCAGTAATCGGCGTGCACGCTGGTGAGCGGGCGCTCGTCGGGCTGCCACGCGTCGGCGGCGAGCTCGGGCGTCCACATCGACAAAGCGCCTGAACGGATGTCGAATTCGGACAGGTGGGTGTATTCCATGACCGGTTCACCTCGTGACGAATGCATGCCGAAGCGGCGGAAGGATGGGGGAGGAGAACACCGCACTGTGTCACCTGATGCGTTGAACTTCGGCGGTGAAAACATTTCCGTGAAGCCTCGGCGAGATAGATCGTATATGTGATTCCGCTGAGAGCAGCATCGTGATGGGCATCACGGTTTAGCTGAACAAAACTCTGCCGCCTGCTGCTATTCGCGATCGAGGCATGGATTCACCTGTCCTGCATCAGGGTTGGAAGAGTGCGTATTCGGGTACGCAATTGTCTGCCGATATTTTGTTCATTCCGGATGGGATGATGTTTGTAGGCACCATCACACTGTCGGCAGCCGTCTGTGCAGATGCGTTTCCCTGGCGTTCACCTGGCAAGATTCAGATGGGCATTTCGCTATATGGCGACCGGTGCATCCGATGATCGCCTGCCGGATTCAACCGGTCACGGCGATCGGGCTCGTCATCGGAGACCATCATGGGTGCTGTCATCTGTCCGTTATCACAACGTTGCTCACTCGATGCCGGTTGCTATGGTGAACGCGCGAAGTGTTCGTTCGGATGTGAAGGAAGACAATGGGAAGCACTGCCCTCGACATCATGGCGCTGGTCCTCAACCGCGTCACCGAGTTCTGGAACTGGATGGCGACCGGATCGTCGGGATTCCCGCCGCTGTGATCGGCTGACATCACGTGGTGTCTGTGAAACCCCTGGAGGCCGTTGGCTTTCGGGGGTTTCACCGTTGGCGCGGGTGCGCGTCGATCGTAGAGTGGGCTGATGACGACAGCGGGGGCGGTTCAGGTGCCACGGCGATGGTCGGTGGCGATGCGGGTCACCACCGGGGCCACGCTGGTGTCGATCGCGGTGATGTTCGTGGTCGATGCCACGCACATCGACGTGCTCGGCTGGGTGTTCGCGGTGGTGATGCTGCTGGCCTGCGGCCTGTCCTGGATGATTCTGGCGCCGATCGGGTGTGCTCGGTACCGGGAGTATCGGGCCGTCGTCGTCGCACCGGTGGTGGTGATCGTCGGGCTGGGTCTGGTGCGGCTCGACGTGCCGGAAAAAGTGGGGTGGTGGATATCGGCCGCCTCGATGACCGATGCCGCGCAGAGCTGCGAGGAATCCGAGGGTGAGTGGTTCGGTGTCATTCGGACCTACTCGGTCAGGTCCGGTGACGGCGGGTGCCGGTTCACCATCGATGACATGGCGATTATCGGCGGTCTGGCCTATTTTCCACCGGGTACGCCGCCACCGGATCACGGCGGTGCGGGATATCAGCCCGTTTATACGCCCTATGACGGGAATTGGTACCGATTCGCGGTGACGATGCACGACCACCCCTGACCGCCGTGCCGAGGGCCCGATTCGTGTCGGACCCCGGCGTTACCGTTGTCGCACAACCCGAGTCGAGGGAGGGTGGCGATGGCCGAGAAAGTACGCGAACGTGCGCAGCGCCCGGAGGATCTGAGCCGGCTGGTGGTCGAGCGATTGAACGCCGGTGATGTGGACGGACTCGTCGAGCTGTACGAGTCCGACGCGGTGCTCGCACTGCCGGACGGGGTCGTCGCGACGGGCGTGGACGAGATACGGGCGGCCTACGCGCGGCTGGTCGCCGATCGGCCGGTGTTCCAACCCGGGCATCAGGCGCCCGCTTTGCTGGCGGGCGATCTGGCGCTGACGTCGTCACGTCTGCCCGGGGGCACCGGTGCGACCGTCGAGGTGGCGCGCAGACAGCCCGACGGGAGCTGGCGCTGGATTCTCGATCAACCGAACGCGCCCTGGGTGGTCAGCGAATCGGTCGAGCGATCGAACGTGCCCGGATGATCAGTTCGGGTTCAGCCCGGTCGCGAAGACGACGACGACCTTGTCGTCGGTCACCTCGCTGACCCGCACATCGGTACCGTTGCTGGCCTGCGACTGGCCGACCGGAACCGTGATCTGCTGGCCGCCGACGCTCAGGGTGACCAAGTCACCGTTCACGGCGACGAGTTCCACGTCGATACCGAGAACCGAGGCTTTGGCGCTCACTCCACGGTCGAAGGTGACGGTGCACCCGCTCACGCTGCATTCGGAGGTGGTGCCCGGCCCGGTCATGGTGCACGCGGAAACGGTGAGGGGAAGCAGGAGGGCGAACGCGGAAAGCGTGATCAGCCGTCGAACAGGCATGGCAGTCAGTGTAGTGCGTCGAAGGCGCAACGGAACGGTCTCGCCAGGTTGTCCGCCGGTCACACCGGGAATACCGTCGCTGTGAGGTAACTGGCATCGCAGCATCGGTGCCGATCGTGTCGGGCGGACGACCGGCCAGCCGGGTGTTCACCCGCGGGTCGGCCGAGATCGGGAGGTGGCGCACGATGATCGCGAGCGAGATGACTGTCGCCAGTCGCTGGTGGTGGCGTCCCGGGTGGACGCCGGGTCGTTCGTTCTACAACTGGCAGATCACCCCGACCCAGCCGGTCGCCGACAAACTGGTCGAGATCTTCGCGCCCACGCTGTCGCGCCTGCCCGACCTCGAACAGGTCGACGCCGCCCGGCTGCGCATCGGCGTGCAGGGCATCGGGTTCGCCGACGGGGTCAAAGGAGTGCACCTGGCGGCGCTGGTGGCGGGCGCCCGCGACCTGCTCGCCGAGCTCGCGCCGTTCCAGCTCGCCTTCGGGCCGCCCGAGGTCACCGCCGAGACGATCCGGTTGCCGATCACCGTGTCGGAGGAACTGCTGCGGGTGCGCGCGGATCTGACCGACGCGCTGACCGACGTGTGGATCCGCGAGCGGATCCCCGATTTCGGTGAGCCGCTACGGCCCTACCTGGCGCTGGCCCACGCCATCCACCCGTCACCGGTGCGGGAGATCCGCACCGCGCTCGCCGAGGACGGGTTGGCCGACTTCGCCCTCGATGACACGATCTCGGCGGTGTCGATGGTCGAAATGCAGTGCGAGGACGGACGATACGACTGGTCCGACATCAGCACCGCCGAGCTGTTGCGCGAGCCCGACCCGGTCGTCGAACGCAGCGTGTTCGACGACCCGCTGTTCGGTCCGCTGCCGCACCCGACGGGCGCCGCCCTCAGGAGTTGAGCCGGGGCGGCGGCGCGCCGTGCGGAAGCCGCGGCCCTACCGCGAGCTGGGCACCGGCAGTGCGCCCGTGTCCCCACCCGAGCTTTTCCCGATATCGACCGATGTGCTCGGTGGGGACCGTCGCGTCCGGCGGCAGCGGGGTCACCTCGGGCGCGACGTAGAGTGCGTCGGTGGGGCAGTACGCCTCGCACATGAAGCAGGTCTGGCAATCGGATTGCCGTGCGATAACCGGAATCCCGCCGTCGACGCGGTCGAAGACATTGGTGGGGCAGGCCGTCACGCATTTGTCGCAACCGATGCAGTCCTGCGCGCGCAGTAGTTCGATCACGACGCCACCGCCAGACCCGAGTTGCGGGCGTCCGACGGATCGACCCACGGCCGGTCGAGACCGCCCGAGTGCAGGTGGTGGTGCTGTGCCGCGTCGAGGTCGGGATGGTCGGCGCGCTTGCTCATGCCGCGAGTCTCGGTGCGCGCCAACGCGGATCGGTACATGAGACGTCCGACCGCGGTGATCGCCGCCGCCTGCCGGGCCCTGACCCGCTCCTCGCCGGTGCCGCCGCCGAGACCGGCCGCCGCGGCGTCCCACAGTTCGTCGAGCCGAGCCAGCGCGGGGCGCATCAGGTCACCGTGGCGCAGGTAGTTCTTCTCGAAGGGGATCAGCTCGTCCTGCGCGGCGGCGACGACTTCGGCCGCGGTCAGCGAGGGTGCGTCGCCGGGGTGCAGGCCGACTCCGCCGATGCCGTGTACCGCGCCGGTGGATCGGGCGGCTGCCACGGCGTGTTCGGCGGCGCCCGTGCCCGCCCAGCTTCCCGACGACATCGCCCACGCGGCGTTGTGGCTACCACCTCCGGTGAAACCACCGCAGATGCGTTCGCGGGTGGCCGCGTCCCCGGCGACATAGAGGCCGGGAACCGTTGTCGCGCAGTCGTCGTCGATCACGTCGATGCCGCCGGTGCCGCGCACCGTGCCCTCGGCGAGCAGGTCGATCTCGAATCGGTCGGTGAACGGATCGATGCCGCGCCGGTCGAACTGCAGGAAGAAGTTCGGCTGACCGACCCGCATCTGTGCCTGCACGGTCTCGTCCGCGCGATCCAGCTGGGCGAACACCTTCTCCTGCAGGAGGGTTCGGGCGATCACCGAGCGGCCCTTCGTCGACCCGGCCTCCTCGAGCACCCTGCCGTCCTCGCCGAAGAAGGTGGCATAGCCGTAGTAGGCGGTCTTGGTGATGGTGGAACCCTTGGGCACGATGGCGTAGGCGTTGGAGAACTCCATGCCGGAGAATCGCGCGCCGGCCTCGGCCGCCATCAACGCGCCGTCGCCGGTGTCGACGTTGGTGCCGAGCGCGCGCGAGAGGAACGCGCAACCACCGGTCGCGAGCACGACCGCTCCCGCGGTGATCCGGTAGTCCCGGTCGAGCTGGCGCTGATAGCCCGCCGCGCCGCGCACCGCGCCTGTCTCGTCGACCAGCAGTTCCAGCGCGGGGGAGTGATCGTGGACCTGGACGCCGAGCCGGGTGAGCCACGCTCGCATCCGGCGCATGTACTCCGGGCCCTGGACGCCCGTTCGCAGCTGCGCACCGGTGGCCGGGTCCACCGGGAACGGGTAGCGGCCCTCGACGGCGAGCCGGTTCATGTTGGCATAGGTCTGGTCGAGGACGCGGTCCATCCAGTAATGGTCGGCGAGGTAGCCGCCGAGGGCCTCCCGGCTCGCTTTCGCGTTGGCGCGGGCTTCGGCCTCGGGCGCGACGTACCACACGCCGGTGCCGGACGGCGCTGTGGCGCCGCTGGTTCCGCAGTAGCCCTTGTCGACGAGGATCACCTCGGCGCCTGCCTCGCGGGCGTGGATCGCGGCCCAGGATGCCGCGGGACCGCCGCCGATGACGAGCACGTCGGTCCTGGTGTGCCACGGTTCGGTCATTGTGTGCTCCTGTGTGTGTCGCGCGGGGAGGTGGGGGCCGGCAAGGGCCGAGGGTGCGGTGCCCGGCCGAAGGCGCGGGCACCGCAACGGGTCTCAGGCGCCGGTGAACTTCGTGCCGGCGATCGGGGTGGACGACCGGCCGTCGACGCCGACGGGGATGTCGCCCTCGAGGGTGGTGCGGTAGAGGACCCGGGTGACGTCGAGATGGTCGAGGTCGCTGGGGGCCAGGTGCGCGGTGGCGCGGTTGTCCCAGAACGCGATGCTGCCCTTGCTCCAGCGGAAGCGGACGGTGTAGGCGGGATGGGAGATCTCGTCGAACAGCAGCTGCAACAGGGCATCGCTCTGCGGCGGGGTCAGCCCCAGGATCCTGGTGGTGAAGCCGGGGTTGACGAACAGCACGCGCTCACCGGTCACCGGATGGACGCGCACGACGGGGTGTTCGGTCACCAGCGGTGCGGCAGCGATCTTGCGGGCGTATTCGCTGCCCGCCTCCCACGGCGGGATCCGGCCACCGAAACGGTGTTCGGCGCGCAGTCCGTCGAGGAAGGTGCGCAGCGATTCCGGCAGACCGGCGTAGGCCGCGGCCAGGTTGGTCCACTGGGTGTCGCCGCCGGTCTCCGGCGCGATCTCGGCACGCAGGATCGACGCCGCGGGCGGGTTGATCAGCGGCGAGACATCGGTGTGCCACTGGTTGGTGTAGCTGAACTTCTTGCGGCCGAACTTCTTCTCGTAGAGGCGACTGTCGACCGCGAGGATCTCGGGGTGCTCGGTGGGCGCGTCGTCGTCATAGGGGTGCGACGGGGTGACCGCGCCGAAGCGGCGGGAGAACGCGATCTGTTCGGTGTGCCCGATCCGTTGGTCGCGGAAGAACAGCACCTTGTGCCGGTGCAGCGCCGCGGTGAGCTCCTCGACCTGGGAGTCGGCGAGTTCCTCGCGCAGATCGACGCCGGTCACCTCGGCGCCGATGTGGCCCGCGACCGGGGTGATCTCGAGAGCGGTGACGACGCTGGGGTTTTCGATGGTGGTCATGTCGGTGGTCCTTCGTGGGAAGTCTGTGGCCGGGGTGCGGGACTGCTCACCTCGGACAGGAGCTGCTCACCACCCGCATGAACTCGATGTCGAGACGCCGGGTGTGCATCAGGCGCTCACCCGTGAGTCCTGCTCGGCGAACTGGTTGTCCACCGGGGCGAGGCCGTAATGACCACGCAGCGTGGTGGATTCGTAGTCGGTGCGGAACAGTCCACGTTCCTGCAGGATCGGCACCACGCGGTCCACGAACTCCGCCAGGCCGCCGGGCAGGTAGGGCGCCATGATGTTGAACCCGTCGGCCGCGCCCGCGTCGAACCAGCTCTGCAGCTCGTCGGCCACCTGCTCGGGTGTGCCGGCGAAGGTGCGGTGACCGCGGCCGCCGCCCAGCTTGCCGATGAGCTGACGTACCGTGAGGTCCTCGGTTTCGGCCAGTTGCTTGACCAGCGTGAACCGGCTCTTGCCGCCCTCGATCTCGCTCTCGGCGGGCAGCGGCGGCAACGGTGCGTCCAGCGCGTGTGCGGTGAGGTCGACGCCGAGCATCGAGGAGAGCTGGCGCAGTGCGTAATCGGGCGAGATCAGGTCGGTGAACTCCTGTTCGAGCGCCCTCGCCTCCTCGGCAGTGTCGGCGATGAACGGCACCAGCCCCGGCAGGACCTTCAAGTCGTCGTGTGCGCGACCGTATTTCGCCAGGCGGGACTTGAGATCGCGGTAGAACCGCACGCCCTCGTCGAGGGTGCGCTGGGCGGTGAACACGGCTTCGGCACGGTGCGCGGCGAACTCCTTGCCCGATTCCGAGGATCCGGCCTGCACCAGCAGCGGCCTGCCCTGCGGTCCGCGCGGTGAGTTGAGCGGGCCGCGCACACGGAAGCGCTCGCCGGCGTAGTCGAGGGTGTGCACCCGGCTCGGGTCGGCGAAGACGCCGGCCTCGGTGTCGAGCACGATCGCTTCGGCTTCCCAGCTGTCCCACAGCGCCAGTGCCACGTCGACGAACTCCTCGGCGCGTTCGTAGCGACGGGCGTGCTCGGGAATCGCGTCGAGCCCGAAGTTGTAGGCCTCGTCGACATTGCCGGAGGTGACGATGTTCCAGCCCGCCCGGCCCGCGCTGATGTGGTCGAGCGAGGCGAACTTACGCGCGAGATTGAACGGTTCGTTGTAGCTGGTGGACGCGGTGGCGATCAGGCCGATCCGCTCGGTGACCGCGGCGATCGCCGACAGCAGCGTGATCGGTTCGAACACGGTGAGGGTGTTGCGTTCGATCCGGGGTCCCACGGCGAGTGTGTCGGCGAAGAACACCGAATCGAGCTTGCCGCGCTCGGCGATGCGGGCCAGTTCCTGGAAGTGCCGCACGTCCAGGACGCGCTGTTCGTCGGTGCGGGGATGGCGCCACGCGGCCTCGTGGTGGCCGACACCCATCAGAAAGGCGTTCAGATGGAAAGTCCTGCTAGCCATGGTGATCTCCTGATCAGGCATTGGTCGGTGAGGTGCGCCAGCGCGAGAGCCGGCGTTCCAGAGCGACGAGGGCGAAGTTGAAACCGAGGCCGATCAGCGAGATCGCGACGATTCCCGCGTACATCTGCGGAATCTGGAAGTTCTGCTGCGCGGCGGTGATGAGATAGCCCAAACCGGCGCGCGCGCCGATCATCTCGGCGGCGATGAGGACCAGGATCGAGCCCGCCGCGGCCATCCGGATGCCGGTGAAGATGGACGGGATCGCCGCGGGCAGGATCACCTTCTGGAACAACCGCAGCGGCGAGAAGCCCAGCGATACCGCCGATTTCACGAGCAGCGGGTCGACGGTGCGGACACCGGTGATGGTGTTGAGCAGGATCGGGAAGAACGTGGCGTAGCCGATCAGGGCGATCTTCGAGGTCTCGCCGATGCCGAGGATCAGCACGAACACCGGCAGCAGCGCGAGCGCGGCGGTGTTGCGGAACAGTTCGAGCACCGGATTGAGGAAATCCGAGACCGGCTTGTACCAGGCGATGGCGATGCCGACCGGGACGGCGATCACCAGGGCGAAGGAGAATCCGGTGACCGACCGGGTGAGGCTGGCCGAGGTGTGTTCGGCCAGTTGGCCGTTGCCCGCCAACTCGAAGAAGGCCTGCACCACGGTGGAGAACGGCGGGAGGAACACCTCGTCGACCAGTCCGAACCGTGGCGCCAATTCCCAGGCGCCGAGCAGCAGCGCGAAGGCGAGCAAGGGTTTGGCGATGCGAAGGACAGCGCTGCCTGCCGAGCCGACCGCTCGGCTGAACGCGGAGCGAGCGGCAGGCGCCGCGGTGAGGGTAGCCGGGGGCGCGACCGGTTCGGCGGCGACCTCGACGGGGCGGACGAGCAGGGGGACGGCGCTAGACATGGGCGGGACTCCTGTCGGTGGACGCGACCGCCGCGGCGGCCGTGCTGTCGTCGGCGGCGAGTTCGAGGCGCTGGGCCCGGCTCACCTCGCTCTGCAGTTCCGTCCAGATCCGATGGCGATAGCCACGGAACTGTTCGCTGGAGCGGACATCGATATCGCCGCCGCGGTCGATGTCGATATCGATCACGGCTTTCACCCGGCCGGGACGCGAGGTGAGCACCGCGACGCGCTGGCCCAGGTACACCGCCTCGTCGATGCCGTGGGTGATGAACAGGATCGTCTTGCCGGTCGTGCGCCAGATCCGCAGTAATTCGTCCTGCAACGACTCTCTGGTCTGCGCGTCGAGGGCGGCGAACGGCTCATCCATCAGCAGCACCTCGGGGTCGAAGGCCAGGCTGCGGGCGATCGCCACGCGCTGCTTCATACCGCCGGACAATTCGTGCGGGTACCGGTCACCGAAACCGGCCAGGCCGACCAGCTCCAGGTAGTGCTCGGCGATCGCCTTGCGTTCCTTGCGAGCGATGCCTTTGGCCTCGAGGCCGAACTGGATATTGGCGCGGGCGGTACGCCACGGCAGCAGCGCGTACTGCTGGAACACCACACCGCGGTCGAGGCCGGGACCGGTGATCGGGGCACCGTCGAGCAGGATCTGCCCGGAGCTGGGCTTGCTCAGTCCGCCGAGCAGATCGAGCAGCGTGGATTTGCCGGAGCCACTCGGCCCGACCAGGACGAGGAACTCGCCCGCCTCGACCTCGATGGAGATGTCGTCGATCGCGGTGAACTTCTCGTCGGAGCCGCGCACGGCGAACTGTTTGCCCACCGATCGCAGCGCGAGTTTGGCTGGGTTGCCCGTCATTTCGCGGCCACCACCTCTCCGGTCGGGCCGCTCGTCGGCTGGTAGGTGCCGTTGGCGTAGGGGTTGTCCTTGTTGGTGAACAGGTCCTTGGCGATGATCTTGCCCTTGGGCAGTTCGCCGTTGCGCTCGA
Organism: Nocardia sp. NPDC060249; assembly: GCF_042728755.1. Lineage (NCBI taxonomy): Bacteria > Bacillati > Actinomycetota > Actinomycetes > Mycobacteriales > Nocardiaceae > Nocardia > Nocardia sp. NPDC060249. The sequence goes on along the minus strand of NZ_JBHXAQ010000002.1, from coordinate 405,521 downwards.
GCCAGTCGATCCAGATCTGGATCTCCTTCTCCGCGATCACCGCTCCGGGCACCGGAATGCCGAGGCTGCGCCAGTAGTCGAGCAGCTTCAGGTTCTCGTTGCGTCCGCGCTTGTTGATGATCTCGGTGAACTTCGCGACGACCTCATCGCGCGGGGTCAGTTGCAGCCACCGGGTCGCCCGTGCGGTGCCCTGCACAAAGTCCTTGACCGCCTCGGGGTTCTGGGCGATGTAGTCCTTGCGGAAAACATAAGTGCCGTAATCGAATTCGCCGAAGATGCCGGTGTCGGTGAACAGCGGGCGCAGGCCTCCGCGTCCGACCGCGGTCTCGCGGTACACGCTGTTGAGCGCCCCCACATCGATCTGCCCGCTGCGCAGCGCCTCCTCGGTGTTGACCGGCGGCACCACGATCAACTGAACCTGCTTGATCTCGGCCTCGCTCAGGCCCTGCTGGTGCAGCCATTCACGGGTGACGAACTCGTGGTGCGCGCCGAGGGTGTTGACGCCGACCTTCTTGCCGATCAGGTCGCGGGCGTTGGTGATGCCTGCGTCTTCGCGCACGAAGTAGCCGGTGAACGACTTGGCATCGGAGCCGTAGGAGCTCAGCACCGCCTGGACCGGCGCACCGCCCGCGGCGAGCTTGACCACGGCGCCGTTGAACGCGCTGCCGAATTCGACCTGCTTGGTGGCGGCCGCCTGGATGTTGGCCGGGCCACTGGTGGTGTCGCCCTCCCACTGAAAGCTGATCTTGGTGAAGTAGCCCAGGTTGTCGGCGAGCTCGTACGGGGTGACCTGTCCGGTCTGTCCCTGGTAGCGCAGCACGGTCTTGCCGTCGGCGGTCGTCGCCGCATCGGTGCCGCCGCACGCGGTGACGACCGCGAGGACGGCGGGTGCGACGAGCGCGGCGGCGAGCGCACGCAGCGGACGTCGTCGGAAGGTATTGGACAACATGGTTCGCGAATTCTTTCTGCGGCATGGCAGGACCACGCGACGGGCCACCACGGGCGCACGCCGCGACGATCCGCACACGAAGGGCGGATTGACGGGGGAGGAGAGAAAGGAGAGATCGGCGACGGAGGAATGCCGCCGCTGTTTCAGCTGCGACAGAATCCGGGGGACAGGCGCATCAAGTCCACCGTACGGCGGCGGACGAGCGCGGGGGATTCGATCATGAGAAGACTTTCGTGAAGCGGGATCGGCGTAGGGGACGCCGCCTGTATTCAATAGTGCGTCAACAGATAACGGCTCGGCAATACTGTTTCCACATCGTGAAAATCATGGTGCGTCGAATCCCTCACCTGCGGCCGCGGTATGGAAATAGGGGCCGATGCGCACCGCGATCTGATGCATGGCGGGCAACACGGCGCGAACCAGATCGCGGTCCAGGCGCACCGCGCGCGCCTGCACGCCGAGTGCACCCCACACCTGCCGATCCGGGCCGAGGACCGGGACGGCGATCGCGCGGATCGGTTCGTCGCTGTCGATCTCCTCGATGGCATATCCACGCCGGCGAATGGTGTCGAACAGTTCGCCGTTGCCGCGGTCGAGTCCCGCCGCGGCGTGCGCGAGCAGCGCGTGACCGACGGCGCTGGTGGTCAGCGGTCGGCGCTCCTGTGGAATCTGGTTGTGGCAGAAGTGGATCGGTGGCCGCGCCTGGAACACGGTGAGCGCTTCGTCGGCATCGGCGACACTGAGACTGACGGTGATCTTGATGCCGGCGGCCAGCGCGTACAGGTGCGGCGCCGCGTCGTCGAGCCCGAGCCGCGACAGCGCGGGCCGTGCCAGGCATGCCAGCCCGTGCCCGATCCGGTAGCGGTCGGTCGCCGGGTCCTGCTCGAGCAGTCTGCCGCGCACCAGCGCCTGCGCTAGCCGGAAGGTGGTGCTCACCGGCAGCCCGGCTCGCTGCGCCAATTCGCTCAGCGACAATTCGGGGTCGCCACCCTGAAAGCAGTTCAACACGTATACGGCACGGTCGACGGCTTGTGCGCCGGAACGGGGTGGTTCGGTCGCGGTCATGGCGGCCTCCTACTCGACGACGTGCCGAGAACTATCGCCATCGCGCTATCCAGGCGCAATGATTCGGCGCACGGGTGCGAGTAATTCACGAGGCGTCGATCGAATCCGGGTGAGAACAAACCTGTCGACGCGGTGCGGCTGCGAGGAATCTGGAACGTGCACGCGCGGCTGAGGGTCCGCGCCGAATGGTGCGCGGAGAACGAGGTTTTCGATGAGCAATTCCGAGCCGGGTGACGCGGTGGCCCCCGTGGTGGACACGTCTCCCGAGGACGAGGATCTGACCGCGCCGCCCGAGCCGCCCAGTGCGGGGCTGTCGCGGCGCACCCTGTTCGCCGGCGCGGGCGCCGCGGCGGCGGTGGTGGCCGGCGGCGGGCTCGCGGCCTGGCTGACGACTCGCCGCACGCCCGGTACGGGTGGGGTGAACCGGGCCATCAAGATCGGGCACGGTGGTGGTATCTGTGAGGCGCCGCTGTTCGCCGCGCTGCACCAGGGGATCTTCGACAAGCACGGCCTGACCGTGGAGGTCGTCAAGACCGGCGGCGGCGAGATCAAGGACGCGGTCGGCGCGGGCAAGCTCGACGCGGCACCTGGCATCTTCTTCTCCTGGCTCAAGCCCATCGAGCAGGGGATCGACGCCAAACTGGCGGCCGGACTGCACGAGGGTTGCCTGCGCATCGTCGTGCCGCCGGACAGTCCGATCACCTCTGTCGCGGAGTTGCGCGGCAAGCCCGTCGGTGTCGGTGCCATCGGTGACTCGGCCATGTCGTTCTTCTCCCTCGACCTGCTCGACGCGGGCCTGAACCCGAGCGAGGACGTGGACTGGCGGGTCTTCGACACCGACCAGTTGCCCGACGCGTTGGCGCGCGGTGAGATCGTCGCGATCGCGGCGAGTGATCCCATCGCCCTGCTGCCCACGTTGAAGGGCAAGGCACGAGAACTGACGAACAACTCTCAGGGCGTGAACAAGCAGCACTACTGCTGTGCCACCGCGATCAACGGCAGGCTGCTGCGCGACGATCCGGACGTGGCGCGAGCGCTGGTGACGGCGTGGGCGGAGGGCAGCCGGTGGGTGGGCGCCAATATCGCCGGCGCCGCGGCGTTGCAGGTTCAGCACAAGTACGTCGCGGCCGAACAACCGGTGGTGGAGTCCATTCTGGCCACCTACGGTTACAACCCGTCGGCCGCCAAGCTCAAGGCCGAGATCACTCCCGGCATCGCGAAATTCGCCAAGACCGGGTATCTCGACCGCAAGACCGACCCCGAGGTGCTGGCGAACAAGGTTTATGTCGATCTCGGCCTGAAGTGGTGAGACATTGACCACGACTGTCACGCCGGTGGTCGCGGGGCCGGCCGTACGGGCGACCCCGCGCGCGCTGCGGTATCCGCCGACGCCGGGATTCGCTGTCACCTGGGCGATCTGGGCGCTCACCGCCGTGCTCACCTCGGTGATCCCCGATCGGCTCGACGCCGCCGATCCCTTCGCTGCCGGGCTGCTGTTCACGGGCGTCACGGTGGTACTCACCGGGTGGGCGATCGCGGGCTACCGGCGCGCCGCCACCGCGGCGTCGCTGCGGGAATGGACGCCGTGGATCGGCGTGCTCGGCGCCTGGGTGCTGGTGTGGGAATGGACGACCGCCAAGACCGGGTGGCTGGTACCACCACATTTCGCCTCACCACAGCACCTGCTGCTCGCCTTCTCCGAGGACGCGGGAATTCTGGCATCGAGCACCTGGCACTCGGTGCTGCTGTTGCTGACCGGATTCGCCATCGGCGCCGTCGCCGGTTTCGGCACCGGGCTGGCGATGGGCTGGTCGAAAGTGGCATCGTACTGGGGAAATCCGTTCCTCCAGTTCCTCGGACCGGTGCCCGCGGCGACCCTGCTGCCGCTGGTCCTGGTGCTGTCGCCGTCGACCTACTCGGGCAGCGTGTTCATGGTCGCGTTCGGTGTGTGGTTCCCGGTCGCGGTCCTGACCCGCGCGGGCGTCGCCGGAGTGGCGCGGGGGTACTTCGATGTCGCCCAGACCCTGGGCGCCACACCGCGTTTCCTGATCTGGCGGGTGGCGGTGCCGGGTGCGCTGCCCAGCATCTTCACCGGGCTGTTCATGGGACTCGGCGCATCGCTCGGGGCGCTCGCGGTGGCCGAATTGCTCGGTGTCCGTGACGGTCTCGGCTGGTACATCCAGTGGACCAAGGGCTGGGCCGCCTACCCGCGGATGTACGCGGCGATCATCATCATGGTGCTGGTCTGCCGACTGCTGATGTTGATCTTGTTCCGGGTCCGTAACCGGGCCTTGAGCTGGCAGAAGGATCTGGTGCGATGGTGAACGGTCTACTCGCGGGCAGCGCGGTCGACATCGAGGGCGTCTCCCACCAGTTCGATGTCGCGGGCCCGCGCCGTCGCGGTGTCCTCGACCGGGTGCTCGGTCGACCCGTCCCGGCGCCGACCCGCGCTCAGGAACTCGGCAGACTGCGAGTGCTCACCGAGATCAGTCTGCGCATCGAGCCGGGCGAGTTCGTCGCCTTCCTCGGCCCGTCCGGCTGCGGCAAGTCGACCCTGCTGCGGCTGCTGGCCGGGCTCGACCGACCCTCGCGCGGCAGCGTGCGGGTCGACGCCGAGCAGGTGCGCGGGCCGGACCCGCACCGAGCGTTGATGTTCCAGGACGCGACGCTGTTCCCGTGGCGCACGGTGGCGGAGAACGTGGCGCTGGGTCCGCAGGCTCGTGGCACCCTGGCCGCCGACCGCGACCGCATCGAGGAAGCGTTGCGGCTGGTCGGTCTCGACAGCTTCCGTGACAGTTTGCCCGCGCAGCTGTCCGGCGGTATGGCCCAACGGGTTTCGCTCGCGCGGGCACTGGTGAACCGGCCGCGCCTGTTCCTGCTCGACGAGCCGCTCGGCAAGCTCGACGCGCTGACCCGCGCCACCCTGCAACAGGAGATCTCCCGGCTGTGGCAGGCCGAGGGCTTCACCGGGGTGCTGGTCACCCATGACGTCGACGAGGCGCTTCGCCTGGCCGACCGGATCGTCGTGTTCTCCCCGCGGCCCGGGAAGGTGATCGCCGAACTGCCGGTGGCACTGGAACGTCCACGTGATCACGACGACCCCGACTATCTGCGACTGCGGCGGGAAGTGCTGCGGTTGCTCGGCGAGACAGGAAGGTCGGCGGCATGACCATCGACATCGAGCACACCCGGCGCACCGCGACGGTGTTCGACTCCATCGACCAGGCCGTCGGGCACACGCCGCTGGTCCGGTTGAACCGGATCACCGACGGCATCGCCGCCACGGTGTACGTGAAGCTCGAATACCTCAATCCCGGTGGGAGCGTGAAGGATCGGGCGGCGCTGTTCATGCTCGACGCGGCCGAGGCCGCGGGCGAGCTGCGGCCAGGTGGGGTCGTCGTGGAGGCGACGTCGGGCAACACCGGGATCGGGTTGGCCGCGCTCGCGGCGGCCCGTGGTTATCGCACGGTGGTGGTCGTGCCGGACAAGTCGAGCCGCGACAAGATCGCGCTGCTGCGGGCCTACGGCGCCGAGGTGCACGTGACACCGGGCGGTCGTCCGGTCGGGCATCCCGAGCACTTGCGCAGTGTCGCACTGCGGTTGGCCGAGGAGATCCCCGGCGCGTGGTTCGCGGGCCAGTACGACAACCCGGCCAACCCCACCGCTCACCGGGAAACCACCGGTCCCGAGATCTGGGCTCAGACCGGCGGCGGTGTCACCCACTACGTGGCGGGGATCGGCACCGGCGGAACCGTCAGTGGCACAGGGGAATTCCTGAAGGAGGTCTCCGGCAGCCGGGTCCAGGTCATCGGAGCCGATCCCGAGACATCGGTGTACGGCGGCGGCGACGGGCGGGCCTGGTATGTCGAGTCGGTGGGCCACTACCGGCATCCCGACACCGAACTCGACGAATGGCCGCAGTCGTACCACACCGAGGTGATCGACCGGATCGAGCGGATCTCCGACGGGGAGTCGCTGCGGGTGCTGCACCGGTTGGCCAAGGAGGAAGGGCTGCTGCTCGGTGGTTCCTCCGGCACGTCGATCGCCGCCGCGCTGCGGGTGGCCCGCGCGCTCGGGCCCGACGACGTGGTGGTGGTGATCGCGCCCGACTCGGGACGCGCGTACCTGTCGAAGTACTTCGACGACGGCTGGCTCGGGCAGTACGGGTTCGCGTTGCTCGCGGCCCATGATGAGCTGACGGTCGGTTCGGCGCTCGGTGTGGTCGAGGGAGCCCGCTCGGCCGGAGCGGGCTCGTCGGTGCTCGGCGAGGCGCGGTTGCTCCCGTCGACGACGACCGTGTCGTCGGTGCGCGGGGAACTCGCTTCGCGCCGGTCGCTTCCGGTCGTCCTCGCCAGGCAGACCGCGGGACCGGTCGTGGTCGCCGAGGTGCTCGGCACCGCGACCCAGGCTCGGCTCGTCGGCGCTGCGGACGGAGATCCGATCGGCGCGCACCTGGATCCGCCGCCGGCGTTCGCCGGCACCACCGAGCCGGTGGGAGCCGCGGTGACACGGCTCGCCGACTACCACGGTGAGGTGCTGATCGTGCACGAAGGTCGGGTGGTCGGTGGGGTCGACGCCGCCGCGTTCGTGGCTCACCTCGCGCGCGCGGAGGCGTCATGAGGTACACGAGGTGGGCCGCGCTGGGGGCGGCGGCCGGTGCGTCGGTGCTGTTCTGCACGCCGGCACAGGCCCATGTGACCGCAGTGGCCCCGGACGCGGTACCCGGTGCCTATACCGTGGTGACGCTGCGGGTACCCACCGAGTCCGCGACCGCGAGCACGATCGGCCTCGAAGTGGATCTGCCTCGCGATCATCCGCTGGCAGTGGTGCGCAACGAGACGACGCCGGGCTGGGACGTGGCGTTGCGGCGGACCCGCCTTTCCGCGCCGATCGACAACGGGCACGGCAAGCAGATCGATGAGGTGGTGTCGACGGTGGCGTTCACCGCCCGGGCGGGCAGCGGGGTGGGGCCGGGCGAGTTCGCCGAATTCCGGCTGCTCGTCGGGCCGTTCCCGCAATCCGGAGTCCTCACCTTGCCCACCCGGCAGAGCTACAGCGACGGGACCGTGGTCGCCTGGATCGAGCAGAGCCACGACGGCACCGAGGCGGACAAACCCGCTCCGGAGGTTCGGCTCGCCGGTGCGGAACACGCAGGGGCACACGGTAGTTCGCCTGCGACAGCCTCACCGACGACGGCGCGGGCAGGTGGTGGCTGGGCGGGGTCGACGGCGCTCGGCGTGTCGCTGGTGGCACTCGGTGCGTCCGCGGCGGCCTTCGTCCGTGGCCGGCGCGCGCATCCGGCAGCCGACGCGACTTCGGCGCAGTGATGGCCACGGTGGCGATGGGCGGCGAAGACTTCCGCTGGGGTGGGCGCCGGTGGCGGGATCTGGTCGCCGCGTTGACACCGAATCGTCCGGCGGTTCCGCCTTCGAGCTCGCCGAACGAACCGCGGGAGCGGGAACCGGAATGGGAAAACGCGCTCGCCGCTTCGGTGTTCGCCTGGACGGCCTTCCTCGGTGGTTGATGCCGTGCGAGCCGGCGGCGGCGCGAGCGCGGTAGGGCATCGTCGGTCACCGTGCGCGGTCGGCGGTACGCCCCGAGCGCCGTGGACCAGCGCTGCCCCGGGGCGTCATCGGCTGCGCTGGACGGTGGTCGTGTTCGCCGCGCTCGTCTGGACGCTGGGCGCGGTGGGCGCCGCCGCGGCGCATGCCGTGCTCGTCGGCACCGATCCGGGATACGGCAAAGTGCTGGTGCCGGGGCAGGACCGGGTGTCGGTGACGTTCGACGAAGCTGTCACCGTGGCGGAATCGGGTCTGACGGTGCTCGACCGTGACGGTGTGCGGGTGGGGATCGGCGAGATCCGCTACGCCGACAACGATCACACCGTGTCCGGCGCGCTGCCCGCCGAGCTGGCGGACGGGACCTACCTGCTCAGCTGGGTGATCCTGTCCGCCGACGGACACACCGTCGGCGGCTCGAGCGTGTTCGGTGTCGGCGTCCCGCCCGACACCACTCTCACCGCGCCGCCGCCGGATCCACTGTCGGCCGCACTGGACACCATGGTCCGGTTGCTCACCGCCCTCGGGCATGTCGGCATCGTGCTCGGTGTCGGGGTGCCGGTGGTCGTGCTGCTGTGCGGTCCGGCGGCCCCCGCGCTGGTACGGCAGCTCGGTGTCACCGGCGCGGTGACGATCGCCGTGACGTCCGTCGCGGTTTTCGCGATCACACCGGGTCGGCTCGGTGGAACGGCGGGCTGGGCGGATCCGTCGGTGTGGGGCAGTGCGTTCACTTCGACCACCGGCGCCTCGGCGCTGATCCGCGCCGTCGGAGCGCTTGTGCTCGGCATCGGACTCGTCCCGATGGTGCGGGTGATTGCTGCGCGGTCAGCTCGGGGAGTCGGTGATGATGCGAGCGAGGACCGGCACTCGCCGCCACCGAGGCTTCCGGCGTTTCGACGGCTTTTCGGTCCCGGAGCGCCGAACATCACCGCGGCGGGCAGTCGAATTCCGGCCGCTGTCGCTCTGCTCCCGGCGACCGTGGGCGCGCTGATCGTCCTGGTCGCCTCGGCGGCTTCCGGCCACGCGGTGTCGGGCCCGAATCGTGTTGTGGCCGTGGCGAGTACGACCGGACATATCGCAGCCGTGGCGGTGTGGGCCGGTGGCATCGTCGCGGCCCTTCTCGTCTGGCGTGGCAGCGAACGCAGCGCAGCCCTGCGTCGTTTCGGTGCGCTCGCGATCGCCGCCGTCGTCGTCCTGGCGGTGACCGGCACCGTGCAGGCGTTGCGCGCGGTGGAACCTCTTGCCGCACTGTGGACCACCAGTTGGGGCCGACTGCTGCTGGCCAAGCTGGTCGCGGTGTTGCTCGCTCTGGTCGTCGCGGCGCTGATCCGCCGCCACCTGAGCAGAGGCGAATTTCGTCCGGTCTGGCTTCGCGCGGAATCGGCGACCCTGGGTGCGGTGCTCGTGATCAGCGCCGTGCTGGCCGGAATCACGCCGGCCCGAGACGCCTACGACCCGCCGGTTCACACCACGGTGACGCTCGGCCCCGTCCGCGCCCTGCTCGATGTGGACGGCACCGGTGCCGGCGAACAACAGCTCACCGTGCGCGTCAGCGACGCGAACGGAACTCCCCTCGACGTCCTCGACCTCACCGGCCGGCTCACCCGCGACGACAACTCCCTGCCCCTGGACATCGAGTTCCGCCGAGTCACCCCCCGCGACCTCGCCCCGGACTACTTCCTCGCCGAGACCCGCATTCCGGTCAGCGGCGAGTGGCGCCTGCGCGTCACCGTCACCGTCGATCGCAGCACTGCCTACGCAGCGACGGTCCCGTACCGCGTCTGGTAGACGTCAGGGGAGTGCGGTCGCGTCGATCGAACGGCGGCGCTGCGCCGGGTGGCGCACTGTCGAGCTGGTCGGTTCGACAGCGGGGTGGTGGTGGCCGGTCAGTCGTCGGAATCGTCGTCGGCCGGGCGCGGGGTGACGGCGCCGGTGACGCGGATGACGCCCGCTTCGAGGTCCAAGTCGAGGTGGGGTTGGCCGTTGGAGTCTCCGCTGCCCTCGTTCTGCAGCTTCTTGCCTGGGAAGAGTTCGCCGATGATGCCCACAGCGTCCAGGATAGTCGCGGTAGTGACCTGGTCGCCGGGGCCGGGTGGGTGGCTTCTACTGCTGGTCTGCCGGGCTCGGGGTGCGAAGTTCGGCTTCGAGCATGGCGACGATGCGATCGAGCAGGGCTTCGAGGCGGGCCTCGATACCGGCGCCGTTGCGTGCTGACACCGTCAGATCGGTGTGGCCGTCGAACTCGGTCAGCCCGAACAGCAGGGGCATGGCGATGCTGTGCTGGGGCAGGACGAACAGTCCGGTCGGGCGGAAGCCGGGGACGGCGAGTTCGTCGGCGGTGAAGCGGCCCATCTGGGAGACGGTGGCCGAGGCGAGGTTTCGGCCGAGGCGGGCGCCGAGCCAGTTCGTGGTGCGCAGCACGCCGCGGTTGATCGGGTCGGGGACCAGGGTGATGCGCGTGTTGGCCAGCTGATTCAGCTCGCGCCGTTCGTGCAGTCCGGTCTTGATCTGGTCCTTGATCGAGGTCCAGTCGCGGCCGGGTTCGATGTCGAGGAACAGCGGGAGCGCGAGGTTGGCGGTGGAGCGCAGCGCCGGGTCGTGGCGACGGAGGTCGACGGGCATCATGATGCGCGAGGTACCGGGAGTCTCGGCGGCCAGCAGGGCGCAGACGCGGGCCAACGCGCCCGGACCGGCGGCCTCGATCCGGCGATGACGCAGGAGATGGGGCGTGAGATCGCGGCGCTGCCGGCCGCGGCCGACGGCGGTGCGGTAGCGCGGAACCATCGGAGTCGGCCTACCGGGAGCGCCCACCTTCGCGACGAGTTCCTGGTCGGCGATCGGATCGGGCTGGGCAACCGGGCCCTCGCCGCGCAGGGCGCGCAGCACATTCGTGGCCCACGCCACCATGCCGATGCCGTCCATGACGCCGTGGAAGACGCGGAAGATCAGCGTTGTGGGCGCGCCGGTGAGAAGCAGCACCTCGACGGTGGCATCAGGGGTCGGCCCGATCGCGCCGGTGAGGACGGGATCGGTCTCGAGCGCGGGGTAGCTCAGCCGGTGGCCGACCACGCGCACGGCCGGGGCGATGCCACTGTCGACCCACTCGTTGCCGTGCCGTCGCAGCCGCGCGCCGGGCGTCACCGCGGCGGCAGTGGTTACCGCTGTGCGCAATGCCTCCGGGTCGATGTTGCCCTCACCGGGAACCACCAGTTGCATGAGGAAGGGCGGTGCGAGCTCGCGCATGGGGAAATACATGCGCTCGGTCGTCGTCACCGGACGACGGAAAACTTTGCTGCCGTTCATGATTGCCTCCCGGCCTATCGAAGTTTCTCGGCGAGCACCTCGATGCCGCCCTGCTCGTCGAGCCACGCCAGGAATCCGGCCAGACCGGTGTCGCGATCCACCACGGGCACATAGCCGAGATCGCGGCGAGCCGCACCGGTGTCATAGGTGGCGGTCCGCGTCATCAGAGCGACGGCGTAGCGCGAGAGCGGAGGCGACCAGCGATTCGCCACCGCCGGTATCCGCCAAATCGTTTCGATGGTCGCGACGACCGCGGCGAGTACGCGCGGGTTCGGTCGGCGCGTCGGGGCCTGGTACCCCAGCCGGGTGGCGACCTCGCCGAGGAACCCCCAGACATCGGTCTTCTCGGCATCGGCGATGAAATACGCCGTGCCGCCCACCGTGTCCGAGCGCACCGCCAGCAGGCAGGCGTGCACGATATTGTCCACGTGGCACAGCGAGGCCTCGACGGTGCGACCGTAGGACAGATCGGGCAGCGAGCCCGCGGCCGTGCGATCGAGCAACCGAACGATCGGCCCGGAGCGGTCCCCGGCGCCCCAGATCGCTCGCGGCCGCAGCGCCACGGTCGTGAATTGCGGTGTGTCAGCGGCGAGTACGGCGCGTTCGGCCGCGGCCTTGGTTTCGGAGTAGTGATTGAGGTAGCGGCTCGGATACGGCAGCGACTCGTCGACGTCGACCTGATCGCCACCGTCGCGCTCCATCAGGGCGCTCGGGCTCGAGATGAAGACGAACCGGCGAGTGCCGCCGCGTCGCGCCGCGTCGAGGAGCAACTCGGTGGCGCGGACGTTCTCGGTCCAGAAGCGATCCCTGGTACCGCGTTCGTCGACCCGCGCGGCGCTGTGGATCACCGCGTCCATGCCGCTGGTGGCCCGGTGCAGCGACGCCGCGTCGGCGAGGTCGCCGTAGACCAGTGTGACCTGCTCCACGGCAGGGCCGAGATCGTCGAGAACGCTGGTGGGCCGCACCAGGATCGAGACATCGTGGGAACCCTGCGCGACGAGTGCCCGCACGATGGCGCCGCCGAGGAATCCGGACGCGCCGGTGACCAGGATCTTCATCGTCGCGAGTCCAGTTTCTTCGTGGCCCAGCGGGCGAGTTGTTCGCGGCCGATCTTGGCGTTGTGCCGGATATCGACAGGGAAGCGCGGATGTACGAGGAATTCGGCGATCGGGACGAGAGTGCCGAATTCGGTGGCGCGCGTCCGCAATCGGGTGAGTGCGGCCACCGCGTCCGCGCCGGGTTCGAGCTCCACGCACAGGACCGGTCGCTGGGCGCCGGGGGCGCCGACACCGACCAGCGCCGTGCGCGTCACTCCGGCGACCGCGTTGAAGACCTGTTCGATCTGCACGGTGAACATCGGGCCCCGCGACGTCGTGATCCGCTGACTCTTGCGCCCGCAGAACCAGATCCGGCCCTGCTCGTCGAGCCATCCCAGATCACCGGTGCGATGCCAGATCTGCTCGCCGTCGGCGATCTTGCCCGCGGTATTGGCCTGCGCGGGCCAGTAGTAGCGCGTACTCACATTCGGGCCGGCGACCACGATCTCGCCGATCTCTGCTGCGCCGAGTTCTTCGGTGTCGTCCCAGGTCGCGACCGGGTCATCGGTGATGGCGAGCAGCCGCACACGCACCCGATCGGTGGGCCTGCCGATGCAGGTGCCCTCGCCGTTCTTGGCGCGCTCGACCAGACCGGCGAGCAATTCCCGCGATTCGATCGTCGACATGGGCAGCGCCTCGGTGGAGCCGTATCCGGCATAGATCTCGACATCGGGGCGCAGGACCTCGCGCAATCCGGCGACGCACCAGTGCGGCACAGGCGCGCCACCGGAGAAGATACTGGCCAGCGACGGGAGGTCGACCGGATGCGCGCGCAACCGTTCCAGCAGTGGGATGAGGACCGCGGGCGAGGCGAACATCGTGCGCACGCCGAAACGCTGGATCGCGTCGACCACGTGTGCCGGATCGGTGGAGCCGACCTTGCTCGGAATCAGCGGTGGCAGGACACACCGGGACCCGAGCAGCAGGTCGAGGACGCCTACCAGCGGCAGCGTCACCAGGGAGGTGCCGGGTGGTGTGTGCCCGCGGGCGGCGTGCACCTGCTCCACCATCGCCGCGAGATTGCCGTGGGTCAGTTCGACGGCTTTGGCGGGACCGGTACTGCCCGTGGTGAATCCGATGATCAGCACCGCGTCCGGATCGGCGGGCACCCGCTCGGGCAGCGCGCCGGACGGGGTGCGGCTCCACGAATCCAGCGTCGGTCCACCCCAGAACCAGCGCCGCCCCACCGTGAGAGTGGTGCGCACGCGCCGGAAACTGCGTGGGAACAGCACCCGCAGGGCATGCGCCTGCGGGATCCCGATGAACGCCTCGGCTTCGACCGCGCGCAGGCAGTGCACCATCCGGCGCACGCCCATGCCGGGATCGATGACGACCGGAACGGCGCCGATCTTCAGCAACGCGAACAGAATCGCGTACAGCTGCGGGCTCGGCAGCACGAGCACGATGGTGCGGGTGCCGCTGCCCACCCCGGAATCGGTGAGATGTTCGGCGATGGCGTCGGACCAGCGGTCGAGATCGCGGTAGGAGATGTCGCGGTAGCCGGGCAACCCGTCGGCGGTGGTGCCGTCGGGATAGATGACGGCCTCGCGGTCGGGCTCCTCGCGGGCGAGCGCCCGGAACCGGTCGATCGTCGCCCAGTAGGTCGCCGTCGTCACGCGGCGGTCTCCGCGGGGAGCCGGTACAGCGTCGCGGCGGCGGACGGACCCGCCCCCGCGGCGACGAACAGCACATGGGTGTAGCCGGTGAGGGTGCCCTCGGCGCTCGCGCGGGCATAGGCCAACGGCAGCGCGGCGGTGTGCGGGTCGCCGTCGGACAGGTCGGGCACCCGCACCGCGTCCTGGTCGATACCGAGGGCGTCGGCGAGCCGCCCGGGAAAGTGCGGGCTCGGCGTGGACGCGATCAACGCCACGAAGGCGCCGTCGAAGTCGGCGAGCGCGGAGTGTGCGACGTCGGTGGCCACCGCGAGGATTCGGTCCTCGAAGTCGGGTTCGCGTTCGACCGTCATCAGCGTTCGTCCGACAGTGCCCATGGCCGCCGTGTCGACGTAAGCCTGGCCGGCTGGAGTGCCGGGTGTGGTCGCGGTGTACACCGGGCCGAAGCCCTCGGGGTCGTCGACCTGCTCGAGCAGCAGGGCGGCACCCGAGGTGGCATAGGGGAATTCGGCGTCGGCGCTCGACCGGGCCATCGACGGGTGAGTGTCGCCCGCGACGATCAGGACGTGCTCGGTACTACCCGTCGTCAAGACCGAGCCCGCCACCTGGACGGCATTGACGACGCCGACCGCGCCGTTCATCAGATCGAAGGAGAAAGTCCGCGGATCGGTCTTGGTGTAGTCGAGCCCGATACCCGCCGCCTTCTGGATCAGCGCGGCCACCGCCGGTTCCACGGTGTTCGAGTCGCGGAAGACGCCGGTATTGATCAGCACCCCGACCTGGTCGGGACGGACACCGGCCCGTTCCAGGCATTGCGCGGCGGCGCGCCCGCTGTGCGTGACGACGCTGTGGGTATCGGTCGACCTGCTCGTGCCCGTGGCTCGGATGCGAATGCCCATGTGTTGACCTCAGACCTTCAGGGAAGAGATGGTGGCGGACAGGAAGCCGGCGACCACACCGGACGCGGCAGGCACCATGAGCAGTTTCGATCCCGCCGCGATGTTGTCGTCGGCGAGCTGATCGTGCAGAACGATGAAATGTGACGTGGTCGAGGTGTTTCCGTACTTCTCGATCACATTGAGGTCCGGCGGCATCTCGGCGCCGAACTCGCGCGCGGCGACCGCGTTGATGTAGGGCACCGCGGCAGCGCCGAACTGGTGATGGATGATGTAGTCGAACTGCTCGCCGGCGAAGTCGCGGCCCTGCTGTTCGAGGAAGCTGCCCTGGGCGTCGGGCCAGAGCAGGAACCGCGCTTCGTTGTGCATCTTGCGGTTGTCGGTGTAGAGCGCTACGCCCGACGACTTGTCGCTGGGCATACCGAGGCACAGGTGTGAATGCTCTGCGGCGGTGAGCAATTCGACGTAGTGGATCTTGTCGGCGTCGTCGACCGCGCGGTCGAGCACGACCGCGCACCCGGAGTCGCCGACCGACAGCGAGGCGAACTGCAGATCGTATTTCTCGGTGATCTCGTCCACCGCGGTCTCGGCGATGGGGGTGATCGCCTCGCCGCTGACCACCATGCCGTTGCGCACCACGCCCGAGCGGATCATCCGGTCGAGAATGTAGGTGCCGGTGAGCATTCCGGCACACGCGTTGGAGACGTCGAAGGTGATGGCCCGCTCGGCGCCGAGAGTCTTGGCGATCGTCGACGCGAACGAGGGCTCCATGTACATCCGGGTGCCGTCGTTGCTGCGGGTGATCGAACACGAGATGATCACGTCCAGCTCGCCCGGTGCGTAGCTCGACCGTGACAGGCAGTCCCGCGCGGCGTTGACGGCCAGGGTGAACGAGTCCTCGGTCGACTCCGGGCGGGTGTCGCGCACACGGCGTTCTTTCACGCCGGTGATGCGCTCCAGATCGAACGACGGTGGCGTTTTCAACCGGGAGATCAATTCGGTGGTGGACAAGATGTTCGACGGAAGATATGCCCCGATGGATTCGAAACGCGATTGTGACACGTGAGCTCCCGGATGCGGTCGAAGAATGGTTTACCGGACGAATCTCGAGCGCCGGTGGAATCGAACCCTACCGGTCGCCGGTCGGCATCGGGTGCAGTGATGCAGCGCACTGTTCGGCGCGAGTTCGTTTGTGCGACACGGTGTTACGGAAACTTCGGCAATCCGCTCGAACCCCCAGATCACCTGTACCAGGGCGTTTGTGTGGTCAAGGGCAATGGCATGGCTATCGGCAGGATCTGCCTCGCCGCAGTGGTGCGGCCCTGCAGAGCGGTGCTCGCACAGTGAGTCACTTCACGATTGTTTACACCGTCGAATAAATTGCGAGGCAGACGGGTTTGTTTTTGGAGCACAAGTGGTCTCGCGAATCTTGTCGGAGAGAACTAGGCCGCCAGGGTGACGACGCGGGCGAGCCGCCGATGCGAATCCAGCCGCGCCGCTCGATCGAAAGTGCTGGTGTGCACGAGGATTTCATCGGCGTCGGTGCGGCTCACCAGCTTCTCCAGCGCTTCGGCGACCTGATCCTCGGTACCGTGGATCTGCTGGCCGAGCGCCTGTTCGAAGAGGTGGCGTTGACGGTCGGTCATCGTCGCCGGGTCGATCTCCTCGGGTGGGATCAGCGCGGGAAACTCGCCGTGCGTGCGTGAGTAGGCGCTCGCCCAGGCCTCGGGGAGCAGGAGCCGGTGTGCCTGCTGGGCCGAGTCGGCGATCATCACCGTCGCGGAGACGACGACATACGGTCGCCGGACTCGAGCCGAGGGCTGGAACTGGGTGCGGTACCGCTCGATCGCGTCCACCATCGCCTGTGTGCCCGCGATCGGGGCGATCACCAGGGGCAGCCCGAATCGCGCGGCGCGCTCGGCCCCGGAACCGGTGGCGAGCAGGAACGCCGGGACATCCACGCCTTCGGCGGAGCCTGCGTGCACACCCTGCCTGCCCGTCGCGAAGTAGTCGAGGACCTCGGTGAGGCGCGCGTCGACATCGTCGGCGTCGTCGAGGTCGTGGCCGAGCGCGCGGCGGACGCCGTCGGTGAATCCGGCCGAACGGCCGAGGCCCATGTCGATCCGTCCGGGGAACAGCGATCCGAGCACGCCGAACTGCTCGGCGACGACGAGTGGTTGATGATTGGGCAGCATCACTCCACCGGTGCCGACGCGGATGCGCGAGGTGGCCGCCGCGACCGCCGCCGCCAGCACGGTCGGCGCGGTTCCGGCGACGCCGGGAACGCTGTGATGCTCGGCGACCCAGAACCGGTGGTAGCCCCACCGCTCGGCCAGTACCGCGAACGCGACCGTCTCACGCAGGGCGTCGGCGTGGTCCTGCCCGCGCCGCACGCGTGAGCGGTCCAGGATCGAGAAGCGAACCGATTCGAGTGCCATATCAGTAGTCAACGTCGCGGACGCGAGGCGATTCCGTGGCCGTGACACGCGCGGGTGATCTTCGCAGGTTTGGACCGGTACCAACCCTGGACCAACCTTTCGCAACGATAGTGTGCCCCGAGCACGATCACCGGCGAGAAAACTGCGAGGAGCGCACGATGGTTCGACATCCCAACGGCCGCAAGGTAGATCATCGTCACCGCGCGGTCGAGGCCAGCGATGACGCGCTGCGGGTGCTGCGGCTGCTGCTCGAGATGCACGGCCCGGTGGTGCTGTACCTCGCGCCCGACACCGACGGGTACACGCCGGTCTGTGTGCGGCTGCGCGACTTCCGGCCCGGCCCCGGCGATGTTCTCGCCGGGCAGACGGCGTGGCACACCCAGTTGTGGATGGCGGACCGGTTCCACGTCGGGTTCGACGACCTCGACGTCAGCATCGAGGTGCGCAACCGGCCGCAGCCGGGCTCCGCCTCGCTCGAGGCGGCGTGCGGGTTCCGGTTCGCGCTGCGGATCGACACGGTCGAAGCGCCCGCCGACTTCGTCGAGGAAGCTTCCTAGTCCGTCACCAGAACCGCGGCGTGAGCCCCCAGTCCGCGAACTCGGCGGCCAGCAACTCGCGCAGTGCCGCGCGGGTGGGGAAACGATCGGGGTCGCCGCCGGTGACCACGAGGGTCACGGTGTCGTCATCGCAGGAGAACGCGAGATTGACACCGACCTCTACCTGGCGGAACAACTCGACCGGACCGGGATTGACCACCGGGCGCATGATGACATCGCGCGCGCGGTGTGATCCGAGGACCGCGATGTTCTGCGCGGTGCGACCCATGTTGGTGCACAGGCACTCCGGTGCCTTGGCGGTGCGGGCGAACTTGTGCAGCACCACCTTCGGCAACAACATCTGCACCGGTTGCAGGTGCTGGATGGGTGGGATGGTCGCCGGATCGAGATAGGCCAGGCCCGCCGCCTTGAGCGCGGCGCGGACCGCGGGCAGATCGGCGCGTTCGCCCGCCCGGTAGCCGACGCTGATCGGCAGCCCGGTGGTGGCGTTGGCGCGGGGGTCGTCGGCCTCGCGCATCGAATGCGGAATGTCGACGCGCACCTCGGCGCCGTCGGCCACGCGGCCACTGCGACCGAGCAGCCCGACCGCGACACCGATCAGCAGGCCGTTGGTGGTGCCGCCGTGCGCGGCGGCCACGGCGTCCCATTGGGCGAGGTCGAGCTGAACGATGGCCTCGGCGGCCTGCCAGGTGTCGGCATGGGGCAGCCGTGGCGCCGCCGGGCGCGGATTGCGGGCCGGTTCGCTGACACCGCGTGACCGGCGTGCCGCGCGAACCCCACGGGCGACGGCACCGAGTTGCTTACGCGCATCGGCGAGGTCGGCGGCGAAGCGGCCCGTGCCCGCCACCGGACCGACGAGCCTGCCCGCACCGGCGAGGCGGTCGGGTGTCTCCCCGCGGTTGAGCCGGTCCAGGGAATCGACGATCGCGTGCATCATGGCGCCGCCGTCGCACGCCACGTGCGAGGCGACCAACGTGACCACGGTGCCACCGGATTCGAGCGGCGCGCCCGCGAGCTGCCAGACGAGCCCGCGCTCGGGGTCGAACTCCACGGCGGCCTGCTCGAGGAACCAGTCGAGCACCCGGTCCGCCGGAATCGGGGTGTCCGACCAGCGCAGCGGCAGCGATTCGGTGGCGGGCTCCCAGTGTGCGCGGGCGATCGGGAAACGCGTGGTGCGGACCCGCCGCGCGATGAACCCGGTCGCCAGATGCGCGTGCCAGTCGGCGAGCAGGTCCCGGCCCAGCGCGGTGTCGAAGCGGTACGCCAGCTGGTTGACCAGGGCGTTCGGGTAGAGGCTGTGCAGTTTGAAGAACAGGTCGTCGTCGGCGGTGATCCGGTTGAGCTCGGTGGACACCGCGGGGGCGGCGGGGGCGATGACGGTCATCGAAAGGCTCCTAGCGGGAACGGAGAGTGCGTACGGTCAGCGGCGCGAAAACAGCGACCACGACCACCGAGGCGACCAGCGACCACCAGGCATCGGCGCCGACGGTGCCCTCCGCGGCGAGGGTGCGTACGGCGGAGACCAGGTAGGACACCGGATTCAGGTCCGAGACGTGCTGCATCCAGGTCGGCATGGATTCCTCGGGGACCAGGGCATTGGAGGCGAAGCCCAGGAAGGTGAGCACCAGCATGGACATGCCCTGCACGGCGGCGGGGCGGGCGATGGTGGCGCCGATGAACGCGAACAACCAACTGATGGCGGTGGTGGCGAACACGACCAGCACCGCGCCCGCCAGGAAGCCGGTGGTGTGCGTGGGTTGGTAGCCCATGCAGAAGCCGACGATCACCACGGTGGTCGCGGCGATCAGATAGCGCACGGTCCCGGCCAGCAATGCCCCGGCAACCGGCGCGGATCGGGCGATCGGCATGGCGACGAAGCGGTCGAAGACACCCGAGTGGATGTCCTCGGACAATTGCACGCCGGTGGCGACCGAGGAGGTGAGCACGATCTGGACCAGCACGCCGGGGATCATGATCGGCAGATACGCCGCCATGCTGCCCGCGATGGCGGTGCCGAAGATGCTGCCGAACAGCACAGGACCGACGATCGGCAGCAGGATGGCGTCGTAGAGCAGTTGCGGACTGTGCCGGAAAGTGAGCAGCCCGCGCCATGCCATCATCAGCGAATGACGCAGGGCGGCAAGCGGACCCACACGGGTCACGCGTGGCGCGCGCACCACCTGGAGCGGCTTCTCGACCGTACGGGTCATCGTGGTCCTCGAACTTTCGCGCAGGGTGCTCATGCCGCGTCCACGGTGCGTGCGCGTCCGGTCAGCGACAGGAACACCTCGTTGAGATCGGGCCGGTCCACCGCGAAACCGCGCAGGGTGATGCCCTCGGCGCGGCAGGCGGCGACGATATCGGCGCCGCGCGTGACATCGTGCAGTGCGACGGTCAACGTCCCTGTCGACGACCCTTCCGGCACGTCGCCGGTGATCTCCTGGATCAGCGCCTCGGCCCGGCGCAGGTCGGCGGTGTCGGGGATGTCCAGGCGCAGCACCTGCTCACCGATGGAGGACTTGAGTTCGGCGGGAGTGCCGTCGGCGACGAGCGTGCCACGATCGATGACCGCGATCCGGTCGGCGAGCGCGTCGGCCTCCTCCAGGTACTGGGTGGTGAGCAGCACGGTGGCGCCGCGGGCGACCAGTCCGCGCACGATGCCCCACATGCGGTCGCGGGTGTGCGGGTCGAGGCCGGTGGTCGGCTCGTCGAGGAAGATCAGCGGGGGCACCGTGATCAGCGTCGCGGCCAGGTCGAGCCGCCGTCGCATGCCGCCGGAGAACGCGCTGACGCTGCGGCGCGCGACGGCCGACAGCTCGAACTCCTCGAGCAGCTCCTCGGCCCGGCTTGCGGCAGCGCGCCGCGACAGGCCCAACAGCCGCCCGAACAATCGCAAATTCTCACCGGCGGTGAGGGTTTCGTCGACGGAGGCGTATTGGCCGGTGAGCCCGATCATCGAGCGCACCGCGGTCGCCTCGCGCACCACGTCGTAGCCGAACACCGCGGCGCTGCCCCGGTCGGGTCGCAGCAACGTGGCGAGCATGCGGACGGTGGTGGTCTTGCCCGCGCCGTTGGGGCCGAGCATCGCGAACACCGATCCGGCCGCGATACTCAGGTCGACGCTGCCGACGGCGGTGAAGTCGCCGTAGGACTTACCGAGACCGCTGGTGCGGACGGCGATATCGGTGCTCACTGCGGCCTCCCGGCGTGGCTGGAAACAGGACTCGGGAATGTCAGGGGGACAAGGGATTCCACCTCGTCGGCGGCGCGTGCCACCCCCGTGCTCGCGAACCGGCTCGCGTACGCGGCGGCGCGCGCGATCACCTCCGGGTCGGCGACGCGGTCGAGCAGGGTGGTGAGCTCGGCCTCGGTGAGCTCGGCGGCGCGCACTGTGCCCGCCATCTCGAGCCGTTCCAGGGCCCGGCCCCAGTACGGTTGATCGGCTTGGATCGCGCAGATCACCTGCGGGACACCGGCTCTGAGCGCGGCAGCGGTGGTGCCCGCGCCGCCGTGGTGCACCGCGGCGATACAGCGCGGGAACACCGACGCATGATCGACCTGCTCGACGACCGCCATCTCGGGCGACAGGACAGGCTCGATGCCCGCCCACCCCGCAGCCAGCAGCAGCCTGCGACCACGACGGGCGCAGACCGCGCGCAACATTGCCACCAGCGTGGCCGGATCGTCGACCGCCATCGAGCCGAAGCCGACATAGATCGGCGCCGAACCGGCGTCGAGCCACGCGGTCAGCGCGGGATCGGTGGCCGCGCCGAGGAATCCGCCGGCATCGACGGCGAAACCGGTCACCGGATGTCGATCCGGCAGCTCGGCGGCCAACCCGGGAAACAGGTCGACGTCGTAAGCCTGGATCGACACCCGATCGGGGAGGGGATGTTCGACGATCCCGAACTCCGAGAGCGGCTGTTCCAGCGCGGCGTCTCGTGCCCAGCGCAGCGCCGACCAGATCCGCCGGTTGAGCGCCTTAGGAATCCGGGCCCCCCACGCGGTGGGGACCACCGGCACCGACCGATTCGGATGGATCGGAAAGAAGTGCACCGCGGCCAGCGGCAACCCGACGCGCCGCGCGGCCTTCTCGGCCGCCTCCTCGCCCGCCATCCCGGTCACGAGCACATCGTGACCGGGTGCGAGAACCAGCAGATCACGCACCGCCTCGACGACGCCGCGCCGTTGCAGATCCAGCACCGCGCGCACCCGCTGACGCGGATTCGGACTGCGAAAGCGGTGATCGTCGTGCTGGGTGCGCAGCAGTTCGGCGCTGTCGCGGCCGAAGCCGACGGCGGCGACGCCGTGCGCGGTGGCGAATTCGACGAGATTGGGCGACAGTGCGAGCGTCACCGAGTGCCCGCGAGCCAGCAGCTCGCGAGCCAGCAGGATGCCGGGCTGGGCGTCGCCCCGGCTCCCGGTGAAGGCCAGCAGTGCGCGCATTCTCAGCCCGCGCTCAGTGCCGCCGCGGCATCGGTGACCGGTGCGGGCGCGGCTGCCACCATGGTCACCGCGTACATGGCCCTGGCGAATTCGGCGAGGAAGCGTTCCATGACCTCGCCGGGCAGGCCCGCGGGGTGACGGGTGGAGACATAGAGCCCGTCGGGGCCGCGCACCACCCAGAAGTACACCTCGTCGGTGGAGTACGAGACCGCTCGCAGGGTTCGTCCGCGCAGGTCGGCGACCAGTTCGTAGTCCGGAAGCATACGGATGTCGAGGAAGGACGCACCGTAGGTCGGGCCCTCCACCGCGCCGACCATCGCCAGGGAGCGGCCCCAGGACACGTCGTTGCAGAGGTGGGCGCGCTTGAGCGAGGCGCGGGTGGCCTCCAGCGCGACGGTCATATCCGCGCCGGAGGGCAGTGTCACGTCGACCGGGACGACATTGACGAACCAGCCCATCGACTCGAGCCAGGTGAGGTCGGGCCTGGTCGCGATCGGCATCACCGTGCGGAAACGGTCGTCGCCGAAGGTCTCCCGGGAGGCCATCGCCAGGGCGGCGAACACCGCCACCGACAGCCGGTGCTTGAGCCGATCGAGCGCCGCCTCGACTTCCTCGAGCTGCTCGATGCCGAGCAGCGTGCGCGAGACGCTGGGCTGGGCGTGTTCCCCGTCGAGGGCGGCGACCTGGTCCGCGGCGAAGCGGGGCATGGGAGAGCCCGGCGTACCGAGGAATTCGCGCCACACCGCGACGGCGGGGGAGCCGGGATCGAGCTCCTCGGCGGCCGCGCGCTCGATGACGGCGTAGTCGGCCGGGCTGCCGAAGGTGGCCGAGTCGCGGATCTCGCCGCCGGTGGTGACCGCGGTGTAGAGGGTGCGCAGCTCGAGAATGAGCACAGCCTGGGAGTAGGCGTCGAGCACCGAGTGGTCGGCGCCGACCAGGACGGTGAAGTCGTCGGTGTCGTGGGCCACCGTGGCCACCAGCAGGTGCGGCCATACGAGTGCTGACAGGCGCAATTCCAGTGCGTCGCAGAGGTATTCGTTGATCTCGTCGCCGTCGGACAGATCGGCGACCGGGGCGCCGGTGACCCGGACGGTGCCGGGGTCGGTGGTCACGCGGTGGTATCCGCCGTCGCCGGTGGGAGCGACGGTGGTGCGGAAGCCCTCGTGGCGGTCGTGCCACAGCCGCAGGGTTGTGGCCCAGGCTTCGGCGTCGAGCGGGGCGTCCATCTCGAAGATGGTGCCGATCCAGCGGCCGCGGCCGGGGCGGGCGTCCTCGGGGTCGAGGAACCCGAGGTACTGCTCGTGGACGCTGGCGAGGGGGCGCTCGTCGTCGCGCCAGGCGTCGGGGGAGGTGAGTTCGGGGGTCCAGATCACCAGGTCGCCGGAGCGGATCCGGAATTCGGAGAGATGGGTGTATTCCATGGCGGGTCACCTCATGGGAGTGCAAGCCGAGAACGGCGCGACGGGGATTCGGTGATCGCGGGCGCGTCACCGGACGTTGCTCTGGATCCCGCACCGGATGTAGCTGGCGAACCCTGGGCTATTCCGAGTCTATAACTCTTAGAGTTTTCTGAAATATTACTTCTTCACAACTGGTCAGTGTGAAGAAGCTCACTTTCAAATTTGTTCCGAATCACAACCTAAACCAGGTGGCACTGGAGTAGTGGGGTTTCAGTTCAGATCACCGAACTGAACTCGGTCAGGACCGTGCCGTGCCGGACCACCCCCGACAGACCTGGCAATTCGGCCGGTGGAGACCACGTGCGGAAGCCGTCGTAGCTGTCGCTGAAGTAGTAGCGGCCCTCGGTATAGGCGTCCAGGTAGATGCGGTGCCCGCCGTCGGGCAGGCGGACGACCGACTGACCCTCCCGCGGCCCACCCCAACCGGCCCAGTCGCCCGTCGCGACGAAGCTGTACGGCCCGATCGGCCGATCGGCGACGGCGAGTTCGATCAGCTTGGAGTCCTCGTTCTTCGCGAACGCGAACAGGCGCCCGTCCAGGCGGACCAAGGTGGTGTCGATATGGCCGAGTGAGCCGGGCCCGGCGGGACCGAGCCCGAGCATCGGCACCGGCGGCGCCCAGCTGGTGAGTCCGGCATCGAGCGGGATGAGCAGGTGCGGGGTGAAGCCGTGCCCCCAGGTGAGCGACACGATGATGCCGACCCGCCCCGCCGCGTCGGCGTACCACTCCGGCGCCCACGCGCCTTCGAGCCTGCCCGCCACCAGCATCGGCACGTTGGCGAGGAACGTCCAGGTGATCCGGTCGCGGCTGCGGGCCACGCCGATCGCGGTCGCGTCGCCGGCGATCGTGTAGGTGAGGTAGTAGTGGCCGTCGGTGTGCAGCAGCACGCTCGGATCGCGGACCAGGCCGGCCGGCGGCGTGTACGCGTGCTCGCTGACCGGGGTGAAATCGGTGCCGTCCGCGGACTCGTAGACCGCGAGGGTGGTATCGCTGTCGGCGCGGAAGGCGGTCATCGTGTACCGGACCGGGGTGCGGTGGGGGTCGATGCCCACCCCTGGGCCGAGCGCGGATTGTGCGCGGGCCGTGCCCGCTGCCAGCAGGGGGAGCGCCGCCAGCAGTGCGAGTGCGGATCTGCGTCCCACCGTGATCGCCATGGCCTGGGATTATCCGCGCGGATCGGGACGGCTCGGCGTAGGCGCGCCGTCGGTCAGGAGGTGGCGGGCTCCGGCTCCGGCGCTGCCGCGTCGACCGGTAGCCGCAGGTCCACGATCAGCCCGATCAGCCCGATCGACAAACAGACGGCCGAGACGGTGATCGTGAGCGGGTGGCTGTCGCCCGCCAGGGAACCGGCCAGCACCACTGTCGCGATGGTACCGGGGGCCGAACCGGCCACTGTCGCAACCAGATACGGGCAGACCCGGACCGACGACAGCCCGCAACAATAGTTGACGATCGAGAAGGGAGCCATGGGGATCAACCGCAGCGCGGCCACGGCGAGCCAACCGCGCCGGGCCAGCCGATCATCGATCGCCCGCACCGCCGGGTGGGTGAGGTGCTGGGCGACCCGGTCGCGGCCCAGCGTGCGTACCCCGAGCAGCGCCACGGTCGCGCTCACCGCCGTGGCGGCCATGGCGATGACCGAACCGAGGATCGGACCGAACAACACACCGCTGGTCACAGTGAGCACGGTGCGCGGAACGGGGGCGACGGCGACCACGGCGTAGAAGAGGAAGAACAGCAGCGGCAACAGCGGTCCGGCGTCGCCGGCCCAGTCACGGATCTGCTGCGGGCCCGGCAGCGGAACCATCATCGCCACCAGGAACAGCGCGGCGAGCCCGGCCACGGCGATGAGCAGGCGCGGGGAGCGGATCAGTCGGGACACCCGGGTCAGCGTACCGGCCGGTAGGGGATGGCCCGGGTGGGTGGACACCCTGTCACAGATAGCATCATCAGGGAACCGGATACATCCTGGTTCGCTGTGGGCCCGTTTGTGGGATTTCACGGACCGGCAGCACACCGGGGTGCGGTCGTCGAATGGAAGAGAGAACAGCAGCTATGCCGATTGGTTCAGAGTCCGGGGCGGGGCTCGCACCGGATCCGGTGCCCGAGTACGCCGCGTGGCGCAAGGGCGTGGCGGGTGTGCTGGCGAAAGCGCGACGGGTCGAGGCTTCCGAGCTCCCCGCCGAACCGGAACATCTGCTCGACGAGACCACCTATGACGGGCTCACGATCGCCCCGCTCTACACCCGCCGCGACGAGCTGCCCGAGCAGCCGCTGCCCGGCGCCTTCCCCTATGTGCGCGGTGGCGACGCCACCCGCGACCCGCAGCGCGGCTGGTTCGTCGGCGCGTTCGCCGGTGAGGACGACGCCGAGGCCACCAACCGGGCGATCCTGACCGGCCTGGAGAACGGCGTGAGCGCGATCGCGCTCGGGGTGGGCGCCTACGGCGTCGCCGTCGACGACATCCCCCTCGCCCTGCGTGGGCTGCTGTTCGAGCTGGCCCCGCTGACGCTGGTGGCGGGCGCGGCGACCGGCACGGCCGCCGAGCGGGTGTTCGACGTCCTCGACGGGTACTCGATCGCCGATCGCGCGCAGATCCGGGTCGGCCTCGGCGCCGCCCCGCTGACCAGTGCCTTCACCGGTGCCGAAGACCTCGACCAGGCCGAGACCGTGGCACTGGCCGTGCGCGCGATCGCCCGGCCCGAGACGGTCCGCGCGATCACGGTGGACGGCATCGCCTTCCACAACGCCGGTGCCGCCGACGCCCAGGAAGTGGGCGCCGCCGTCGCGGCCGGTCTGGCCTATCTGCGCCTGCTGACCGGCGCCGGGGTCGACATCGCCGACGCGTTCGGCCAGCTCGAGTTCCGCTTCGCGGCGACCGACGACCAATTCGCCACCATCGTGAAATTCCGGGCGGCCCGGCGCCTGTGGGCCCGCGTGGCCCAGGTCTCCGGCGCGCCCGCCTTCGGCGCCGCCCCGCAGCACGCGATCACCTCGGCCGCAATGATGACCCAGCGCGACCCCTGGGTGAACCTGTTGCGCACCACGCTCGCCGCGTTCGGCGCCGGCGTCGGCGGTGCCGATTCGGTGACCGTGCTGCCCTTCGACGCGGCCCTGCCCGCGGGCGAACTCGGCGTATCCACGACGTTCTCCCAGCGCCTGGCTCGCAACACCCAGCTGCTGCTGCTCGAGGAATCCCGTCTCGGGCACGTGCAGGACCCGGCCGCCGGATCCTGGTACGTCGACACGCTGACCGACGAACTCGCGGCCAAGGCATGGGAATTCATGCAGGAGCTCGAGTCGGCGGGCGGCTACCTCGCCGCGCTCGACGCCGGTGTGCTCGCGGCCCGGATCGCCGAGACCGCGGCCACGCGCGCCGCCGATGTCGCCCACCGCCGCACCGCGGTCACCGGCGTCAACGAGTTCCCCAACCTCGCCGAGACCCCGCTGTCGGAGCAGGCCCGTGAACCCGGTCCGAACGCGCGCTACGGCGCTGCCTTCGAAGCGCTGCGCAACCGCTCCGATGCCTACCTGGCTGCCAACGGCGCCCGCCCGAAGGCGCTGATCGTGCCGCTCGGCCCGGTGGCCGAACACAACGCGCGCACCATCTTCACCGCGAACGTGTTGGCGTCCGGCGGTATCGAGTCGGTCAACCCCGGCCCGCTCACGATCGACGCCATCGCTGCCGCCGCCGCGGAATCCGGTGCGCGCATCGCGGTGCTGTGCGGTGCCGACAAGCGCTACGGCGAACAGGCGGGAGCCGCCACCGACGCCCTGCGCGCCGCCGGAATCGAGACCGTGCTGCTGGCCGGAGCGGAGAAGTCGGTCGAGCAATTCAGCGGGACGCAGCGTCCCGACGGGTATCTGGCCCTGCGCATCGACGCGGTCGCGGTCCTGTCGCAGCTGCTGGAGAAGGTGGGAGCCTGATGACCACATCCGATATCGAGCACGTCATCGGCAGTTTCGCCGAGGTGCCGCTCACCGACCACGCGTCCGTGGCGGCCGACGTCGACGCCGAGCAGGTCCGCGCGTTCGTGGCCGGCGCGGCGACGGCGAACCACACCACGCCCGAACAGCTGGTCTGGTCGACCCCGGAGGGCATCGACGTTCCGCCGGTGTTCACCAAGGCTGATCGGGATGCTGTTGTCGCACAGGGCTATCCGCTCGACACCGTGCCCGGCATCGCGCCGTTCCTGCGTGGCCCGTACCCGACCATGTACGTGAATCAGCCGTGGACCATCCGCCAGTACGCGGGCTTCTCCACCGCCGCCGATTCCAACGCCTTCTACCGCCGCAACCTGCAAGCGGGTCAGAAGGGACTCTCGGTCGCCTTCGACCTCGCTACGCACCGCGGCTACGACTCCGACCACCCCCGCGTCCAGGGTGACGTCGGCATGGCCGGTGTCGCGATCGACTCGATCCTGGACATGCGCCAGCTCTTCGATCAGATCCCCTTGGATCAGGTGTCGGTGTCGATGACCATGAACGGCGCGGTGCTGCCGATCCTGGCGCTCTACGTCGTCGCCGCCGAAGAGCAGGGCGTGACGCCCGAGCAGCTGGCCGGAACCATTCAGAACGACATTCTGAAAGAGTTCATGGTTCGCAACACCTACATCTACCCGCCCAAGCCCTCGATGCGGATCATCTCCGACATCTTCGCCTTCACCAGTGCGAAGATGCCGAAGTTCAACTCGATCTCCATCTCCGGTTACCACATCCAAGAGGCCGGTGCCACAGCCGATCTGGAGCTGGCCTACACCCTCGCCGACGGGGTGGAGTACATCCGCGCCGGAATCGCCGCGGGCATGGATGTCGACAAGTTCGCGCCGCGCCTGTCGTTCTTCTGGGCCATCGGCATGAACTTCTTCATGGAGGTCGCCAAGCTGCGCGCGGGGCGGCTGCTGTGGAGCGAGCTGGTGTCGAAGTTCGAGCCCAAGAGCGCGAAATCGCTGTCGCTGCGGACACATTCGCAGACCTCGGGCTGGTCGCTGACCGCGCAGGACGCCTACAACAATGTGGCGCGCACCTGCATCGAGGCGATGGCCGCGACCCAGGGGCACACCCAGTCGCTGCACACCAACGCCCTCGACGAAGCCCTGGCCCTGCCGACGGACTTCTCCGCCCGCATCGCCCGCAACACGCAGCTGCTCATCCAGCAGGAATCCAACACCACCCGCCCGATCGATCCGTGGGGCGGCTCGTACTACGTCGAGTGGCTCACCCACCAGCTCGCCGAGCGGGCGCGCGCCCACATCGCCGAGGTCGAGGCGCACGGCGGTATGGCACAGGCGATTTCGGAAGGCATTCCGAAGCTGCGCATCGAAGAGGCCGCCGCGCGAACCCAGGCGCGCATCGACACCGGTCAGCAGCCGGTGATCGGCGTCAACAAGTATCAGGTCGAAGAGGACCACGCGGTGGAGGTCCTCAAGGTCGAGAACTCGCGGGTGCGGGCCGAGCAGATCGAGAAGCTGGAACGGCTTCGCGCCGAACGTGATTCGGCCGCCGTGGAGCAGGCGCTGGCCGAATTGACCCGGGCGGCATCGTCGTCCGAGGGCGGCATGGAGAACAACCTCCTCGCGCTGGCCATCGACGCGGCGCGCGCCAAGGCCACCGTCGGTGAGATCTCCGACGCGCTGGAGAAGGTGTACGGCCGTCATCAGGCCGAAATCCGTACCCTGTCCGGTGTGTACCGTGACGAAGCAGGCAAGGCCACCAACATCGGCGCTGCCATCGCGCTGGTCGAGGAGTTCGGCGAGGCCGAGGGGCGTCGTCCCCGCATCCTGGTCGCCAAGATGGGTCAGGACGGGCACGACCGCGGCCAGAAGGTGATCGCGACCGCGTTCGCCGACCTCGGCATGGACGTCGACGTGGGCCCGCTGTTCCAGACGCCCGAAGAGGTGGCGCGCCAGGCGGCCGACAACGACGTGCACATCGTCGGGGTGTCCTCGCTGGCCGCCGGTCACCTCACGTTGGTGCCCGCGCTGCGCCAGGCACTGGCCGAGGTGGGTCGTCCCGACATCATGGTCATCGTCGGCGGCGTGATCCCGCCCGGTGACTTCGACGAGCTCTACGAGGCCGGTGCGGCAGCGATCTTCCCGCCCGGCACCGTCATCGCCGACGCGGCCATCGACCTGCTGAAGAAGCTGGGCGCGGCACTCGGGCACGAGATCGGTGGCGGCGCACAGGCATGAGCGGTCAGCGCCCGGAGGCGGCAGCCGGCGTAACCACGGAGGGCGCCCGAGCATGCCGCAGTGGAACAGTATGAGCGAGGCCGCACAGGTAGCCGGGGGTGCCGACGCGCATCCCCGGCTCGGGACCACCGCGGGCGTCGGCTCGCCACGGAACGAGGGGCGCACCGCTGTGGGCGTTCGCCGGACGATCGATGTCGACGCGCTGGCCGAGGAGGTCCAGGCGGGGCAGCGCTCGGCGCTGGCCCGCGCGATCACGCTGGTCGAATCCACCCGCTCCGATCACCGGGAACTCGCACAGCAGCTGCTACTGCGGGTGGCGGCCGAACCGGGCGGTGTCGTCTCGAATCGGGTCGGCATCACCGGGGTTCCCGGCGTCGGCAAGTCGACCTTCATCGACGCGCTCGGGATGTACCTGCTGGACAAGGGACATCGCGTCGCGGTCCTCGCGGTCGACCCGTCGTCGACCCGCACCGGTGGCTCGATCCTCGGTGACAAGACCCGCATGGCCCGGCTGTCGCTGGAAGCCGGCGCGTTCATCCGGCCGTCCCCGACGGCGGGCACTCTCGGCGGCGTAGCCAAGGCAACCCGCGAAACGATCGTGCTCCTGGAGGCCGCCGGATACGACGTCATCCTCGTGGAGACCGTCGGCGTCGGCCAATCCGAGGTGACCGTCGCCAATATGGTCGACGTGTTCTGCTTCCTCACCCTGGCCCGCACCGGAGATCAGCTGCAGGGCATCAAGAAAGGCGTGCTCGAACTCGCCGAACTCGTCGCCGTGAACAAGGCCGACGGCAAACACGAGATCGAAGCCAAAGGCGCCGCCCGTGAACTGGCGGGCGCCCTGCGCCTGATCCACCCGCACGACGCACTGTGGAAGCCACCGGTGCTCACCATGAGCGGTCTGGAAGGCGTCGGCCTCGACAAGTTCTGGGATACCGTCCTCGACCACCGCCGAGTCCTCACCGAGGCAGGCGAATTCGCCGAGAAGCGCCGCCGCCAGCAGGTCGACTGGACCTGGACCATGGTCCACGACCAGATCCTGCGCCGCCTCGCCGACAACCCGAACGTGAAAGAGGTTCGCGCGCGGGTGGAAGCGGATGTTCGCGCGGGATCGCTCACCCCCGCCCTCGCCGCCGAGGCGATCCTGACCGCCTTCGACGGGGAATCCGCGCCTACCGCGTGACTGTGGGTTCGCTGGCGCGGTCGATAGCCGGTCGATCGGATGCCCTCGCGTACTGTCTGCGCAGGTAGGCCGGGATGATGTCGGCAGGATAGTCGGTTGAACGATGATTTGCCAGCTGTTGTCTGGTGGAGTTTTCGTGGACCGTGGAAGGTGGAAGCGAAAGC
Source organism: Nocardia sp. NPDC060249 (assembly GCF_042728755.1). Taxonomy (NCBI): domain Bacteria; kingdom Bacillati; phylum Actinomycetota; class Actinomycetes; order Mycobacteriales; family Nocardiaceae; genus Nocardia; species Nocardia sp. NPDC060249. The sequence continues at coordinate 374,601 of NZ_JBHXAQ010000002.1, read as the reverse complement.
CTGCCCCCTAGGAGGCGCTGATGGCGATCTTCCGCACGGACCGAACGATCGGTAGCGACCGCACCCCCGAGCGCGCCACTCTCGGCGACGACGGCCGGTGGCGCCTCACCTGGCTTCCCGAGCTCCCGCTCACGCCCGAGCAGGCGATCGCGGGCATTCGCCTGGACGAGATCCTCAGCGACCCCGCGCTGATCAACGACCGCATGGCCATCGCCGAAGCCACCACCTGCGCCGACCGTATCGGCATCATCCTCGACCAAGCGGTGATTCGCCTGTGGAAAAGCATCATCGGTTCCCTGGCCCTGTGTGCTGTCCTGGTGACGAGAATCGGCCTCGGGCCGAGGGTGCGGGTGCGCAGGTTCGGGTTCGACGGCGCGATTCGGGCACCGGGGCGGTTCACGACCATCGGATACGGCGGACGGCGATCGCCAGGGTGGCGCAGAGGGTGGCCATGACGATCGAGGTGGCGGGGTAACCCCAGGCCTTTCGAAACCGGGGGTTGCGCAGATCGCCGCTGCTGTGAATACTTAGGTATGTGCCTAAGTATTCGAGCGACGAACCGGACGGAGGACTCGACAGTGTCTTTCGGGCATTGGCCGATCCGACTCGTCGCGCGATCGTGGAACGGCTGGCGCGTGGGCCCGCCTCGGTGTCGGATCTCGCCGCACCGTTCGAGGTCGCGCTGCCGACGATCGTGCAGCACTTGAAAGCGCTCGAGGCCGGTCGCATTGTCAGCTCGGCGAAGATCGGCCGCGTGCGCACCTACCAGTTGGTGCCGGATGCCTTCGGCCCGGCGATCGACTGGCTGCACGGCCAACGTCCACCGGCGCAACGGCAGGTGGACCGGCTCACGGCACTGCTCGTGGAATCGACCAGAAACTCAGAAGGAGAACAACAATGACCGACACGGTGACCCGCTCCGTCAACCACGCCCAGTTCACCATCGAACGCGAGGTGCCCGTCGCGCCCGCCGTCGTCTTCGAAGCCTTCGCCGACCCCGAAGTGAAGGCGAAGTGGTTCGGCGGCGAGGAAGGCTGGGAGCAGGGCGAGTCCTCGATCGACTTCGAGGTGGGCGGCCGCGAGATCAACGAAGGTACCTTCCAGAAGAAGGTGACCTCCCGCTTCGTCGCCACCTACACCGATATCGTCGACAACGAACGCCTCGTCTACACCTACGACATGTGGCTCGACGGCTCCCACATCTCCACCTCGGTGGCCACCTGGGAATTCGAACCCACCACCGTCGGCACCAAACTCACCCTCGTCGAATTCGGCGCCCACCTCGACGGTTTCGATACCGGCGCCCAGCGCGAGGAAGGCACCCTCGGCATCGTCGACGCCCTCGTGAACTATCTCGTCGGCCAGGCCTGAGCACCCGGTTCATCGCACCATGACAACGCGGGAGTGCCTGCCCGTCGCGCCGTCGGGGAACGGGGTCGCTCTGGCGTCGGTCTGCACCGCCCCGGTGGCGTCGACCGCGCGCACGCGCAGGGCGTGCGTGCCGGGTGGGGCATCCCACGTCCAGGTCCACTGGCGCCAGGTATCGAGGGAGTAGGCGGCGGCGAGTGTGGTCGGTTGCCACGGTCCGTCGTCGACCTGGACTTCCACGGCCTCGATCCCACGGCCCTGGGCCCACGCCACGCCTGCCACGATCACTGGTCCGGCGTCGAGGTGGGCGAAGGCCGCGGGGACATCGATGCGGGATGCGGTCTTGATGGGTGCCCGAGTCGCCCAGCCGCGTTGTGTCCAGTACGCCTGAGCGCGGTCGAACCTGGTGAGTTCCAGATCGACAACCCACTTGGTGGCCGAGACATATCCGTAGAGGCCGGGCACGATCATCCGCGCCGGGTAGCCGTGAGCGACGGGCAGCGGCTCGCCGTTCATCGCGACGGCGAGCAGGGCGTCGGGGTTGCCGAGCACGGCGGCCGATGGTGTGCTCGCGGTGAACCCGTCGACGCTGCGCGACAGGACCATATCGGCGTCAGGGGAGGGTCCTGCCTCGGCCAGGAGATCGGCCAGGCGGTATCCGGTCCACAGCGCGGTCCCGGCGAGCTCGCCACCGACCTCGTTCGACACGCAGGTGAGCGTGATGAGCGACTCGACCGCACGCCGGGTGCTCAATTCGTCGAAGTCGAGACGGATCTCGCGCTCCACCATCCCGTGGATGCGCAACCGCCACTGCGCGCGAGTCAACGACGGAAGCTGCAGCGCGGTGTCGACGCGATAGAAATCCTGTGCGGGAGTGATGAATCGGGTGAGGCCGGGCACGACTCTGTCCATCTCGGGGGTGACCGGCGGCACCGGGGCGGCGACCCAAGGGAGCACGAAAGCCGCCCGGTCGGCGGCGATATCGCGCAGCCGGGCGCCGATGACCCGGCCCGCCGCGCCCGCCGCCACGGCGCCGGCCGCCACCGCGGACAGCGCGAGCAGGAACCCGCGCCGCGTCGGCTCGGCCTGCCGGTCGACTTCGGCGGGCACGAGGAACAGCGCACACAGCGCCACCATCCCCGCCAGTGACCCGACCACCGCCGGAACGACGAACAGCGGTGTGGCGGTGGGCCGGAGCAGTGCCAAGCCCCCGACGGTGATACCGAGAGCACCGAGCAGCCCGGCCGCCCATGCCGGGCTGCGGCGGGCCACCTGGCCGATCATCGCGGCAGCCACCGCCATGACCGCAGCCATCGTGACGGCCAGCGCCAGTTTGTCGTTGGTGCCGAACCAGCGGATCGCGCTGTCTTTCAACCACTTCGGCGTGTGATCGACCACGGTGGCACCGAGGACGAAGAAGGGGGAGGAAGCCGGGTCGATGACCACGGCGACGAGGTGCCCGACCCCGAGGACCAGCGCCGCGGCGGCCGCGGCCGCGACTGCCGCGGCGAGCCGGCCGGGATGGCGGTGCGTGAAGCTGAAACGGCGGACCATGCTGTCACTCCTGGGATCTCGAGTGTCGGCATGGCCCGCCGCAGCGGGTCAGCCGACTGTCATGCTGACGATCGGCGAGGTGGTCGGCCCGGGCGAACCACCGGCGGGTTCGACCGTCACCGCGAGCGTGTCGGCGACATCGACGGCGGTCACGACCGAGGCCGGACCGTCCATCACCGCCACCGATTTCGGTGTACCCGCGCGTATCAGCCACAGCTGGTACGCGCGATCGGCAGGCAGCGCGGGCATGTCCTGGAACGACACCGCGGCCGCGCCCAGTGACTCCGACTCGTACACCGTCATCGCGCCGCCACCGGTGACGGCCACCGAGGACTCCCGGCTGTCGGGCTGGTCGAGCACCTGCTGCGCGGTAACCGCACCCGTACCGTCGTTCGCGCGTTCCATCACCACCCCGATACCGACACCGGCGCCGACCGCGACGATCGCCGCGGCGGCGACGGTCAGCCATCGAAGGTGCCACCGGTTGCCGGGCGCGCCGCGCCGGGCGAGCGGATGCGCCTGTGTGTCGTAGCGGTCCAGCGCGCGCATCAGCGCGGATTCCAGGCGTGCCGGTGGCGGGACCGAGTCGAACACGGTCAGGTCCGCCATCGTCTCCTGGATGCGGTGGACAACGGCCTGGAACTCGGCCGCGCGGTCGGGTCCAGCGGCGGCGAGCCACTCCTCGAGTGCCTGTCGTTGTGGCGGATCCAGCGCGTCGATGGCATAGGGGTACGCCTCGTCCAGCCACGACCAAGGGGTCCGCCGATCGGTCTCGCTCATCGGGTATTCCCTCCGGTCAAACAGTTCTCGAGCCTTTTCAGGCCATCTTTGATGCGGCTCTTCACCGTCGGCAACGGCACCGACAAGGTCTCGGAGACCTCGACGTAGGTGCGCCCGCCGTAGTACGCCAGCGCCACCGCTTGGCGTTGGAGTTCGGTCATGGTCTGCAGACAGTCCAGCACCGACTGCTCATCGAGTCGCTGGGTGACCTCCTCGGCCACGACGTCGTGGTCGCGGCCGAGGTGGGCGTGGCCGAACACGATGTCGCGCCGGGTGGCCGACTGTTCGGCCCGTACCCGGTCGACCGCACGCCGGTGGGTCAGCATCATCAGCCAGCCGATCGGGCTGGCCTTGGTGGCGTCGTACTGTCCGGCCAGCGACCAGACCTGAAGGAACACCTCCTGGGCGATGTCCTCGGCGGCACCGTGGTTGCGCACCACGCGCAGCGCGAGCCCGAACACCCGCGCACTGGTGGCGCGGTAGAACTCGGCGAACGCCGTCCGATCGCCTGCCGCGACATCGTCGAGCAGGTCGACCAGCCGCTCTTGGACGGCACGGTCGCCTCGCTCGCCCGTCGGGCAGGCCGGAGCGGGCTCGGTGACCGATCGCAGGTTGATCGGTGCGGAGCCGCGCCGGGCCGTCATCGGGTGGTCCCTGCTTGCATCAGCATGAGAGGGATTTCGGCCTGCCTTCGGGTTCGGATGGGCGCCGCCGAGATATTTCCGCGGCGACGCCGGAAAAAGCGCCGTCGTCATCACGGCGCGGGCGGCATCAGCACGCTGTCGATCATGTACACGGTGGCGTTCGCGGTGTGCACGCCACCGCAGATCACGTTCGCGTCGCCGACCTTCAGCGTGTCACCCGAGCCGCTGACTGTCACGTCGGCGCCCTGGACTGTCTTGTGCGTGCCCGCGATGCTCTGCGGTGAGATCTGGCCCGGCACCACGTGATAGGTGAGGATCGAGGTGAGGGTAGCCGAGTCGGTCTTCAGCGTGTCGATCGTGGCCGGATCGATCTTCGCGAACGCCGAGTCGACGGGCGCGAAGACGGTGAACTGGCCACCGTTGAGGGTGTCGACGAGATTGACATCGGGATTGAGTTTGCCCGAGACCGCCGAGACCAGCGTGGTGAGCATCGGGTTGCTGGACGCGGCGACGGCCACCGGCTCCTGGGCCATTCCGCTGACCGAGCCGGGACCGCTGGGCACCTGGGCGGCGTATGCCGCGCAACCGGGCCCGACGAGGTCGGCAGCGGCGGATGCGCCGGTGCTGGTGGGCGCCGACGTCATCGGCGCGGAGGAAGACGCGGCCGTGGTGCTCGAGCTGTCGTCGGAACAGGCCGCGAGGCCGAGTGCCGAGCCGAGGAGCATCGCCGCCACGAGGGCTTTTGGCAAGGATCGCATGGTGTTTCCGTCACTTCCGTCGAGGCGGCGAGGTGCCGCGTAGATGCTGAATGCAACGGAGTTCGGCTGGCTCGGCGGTTCGGACTGCCGAGGATGGCCGTGGATATTCTCGGGCCGGCGCTAGCCTCGGCCCGCACCGTCTTCGACCACCGATTCCGGGTGGAGCAGCAGCATGGCGGCGAGCAGGCGGTCGCCGGCGGTGTCGGGAAGTTCGTGGCCGACGCCGGTCAGCGGAAGCAGATCGGCGCCGGGGATCTCACGAGCCAAGGCCTGTCCGTTGCCGTAGGGAAAGAACGGGTCATCGGTGCCGTGCGCGACGAGGGTCGGCACGGCGATCTCGTCCAGACGTTCCCGCCACCGGTCGCCGGACTCGACATATGCCAGATTGAGCACGCTCGAGGCCATGTCGGTGGTGCGGTCGACCATGTGGGTCGCCTGCCGGCGTGCCCGCTGTTCATCGAATCCGTGGGTGCCCGCGCGGACCCGGGCCTGCTCCACGCCGTAGTCGATCACCGCCGCCCGGTCGGACCAGTCCGGGTGGGGTCTTTCGGTGAAGAACGCCATGATCCGGTCCGAGTGTTCGGGCAGATCCGGGTCCGCCGGGCCGGGGGCGGTGGGACGGGTGTTGATCAGCGTCAGGGCAGACACCCGATCGGGGTGGTCGAGGGCGGCGAGCTGGCAGATCCATCCGGCCACCGAGAAGCCCACCAGGTGGGCTCGCGGAAGTTCGAAGGCATCCATCAGCCCGACGAGGTCCGCGACCAGATCTCGGAGGGTGTATCCGGGATCGCCCGGCGGGTAGGCGGTCGACCGGCCGGTATCGCGAATGTCGTAGCGCAGCACGAACCGGCCCGCGTCGGCGAGCCGGTCGCAGAACTGGTCCTCCCAGAACAGTCTCGCCGTGCTCGGCAGCAGCACCGGCGGCTGGTGCCGGTCCCCGAAGGTGCTCACACACAGTTCGACATCGCCGACGGTGACCATGTGCTCGGACGATTCCTGACCATGAAGCGGCATGGCGACTCCTCTGCGGTTGCGTCTCTGGATGAGACGACCTCCGCAGCCCCAACTCATCGGTCTAGCTGCCCACGCAGTCGATGATCGGTGCGGGATAGTCCCGCGGGTCGATGGCCGCGCGCCACGGTCGGTGAATGCTCGCGCCGGGTAGCTGCGCCAGTTCGGGCAGCCACCGCCGCACATACACGCCGTCGGGGTCGTAGCGGTCGGCCTGGCGCAGCGGATTGAGTACCCGGTTGGGCCGGGTGTCGGTGCCGGTGCCGGCGACCCACTGCCAGTTGAGCTGATTGTTGGCGAGGTCGGCATCGACGAGCCAGCGCAGGAAATGCGCCGCGCCGACCCGCCAATCCTGGCGCAGCGATTTGGCGAGGAAGCTGGCCGCGATCAACCGCGCTCGCCCCGGCATCCAGCCTTCGGCGCGCAGCTGTCGCATGCCCGCGTCGACGATCGGGTAGCCGGTGCGCCCGTCTCGCCACGCCGTGACGGCCTGTTCGTCGTCGGGGCCCGCGGTCGCCCGCGTGCGGTAGTCCGACCAGGCGGCATCGGGGCGGGCGGCGAGGACTTGGTGGTGGAAGTCGCGCCAGGCCAGCTGCCGGACGAAGGCGAGGCCGCCCTCGTCGGCCGTATCGACCCGGCGCACCACCTCGGTGGGGGACAGGCACCCGAAGTGCAGGTACGGCGAGAGCCGGGAGGTGGCGTCGGCGGCGAGATCGTCGTTGTCGCGGGCATAGTCGGCGATCGGGCCGTCGAGCCAGTCGTGCAGTAGCGCACGTCCGGTGGACTCCCCGCCGACCCGCAACTGTGGCGAGGGCTGCCCGGAACCGAGATCCGCAGGCCGAGGCAACGGCTCGCTCCGGATCGGTGGCACCGACAGCGACCGGGGCGCGGGTAGCGGGGTGCGGCGGTGGGCCGCGCTCCAGCGCCGGAAGTAGGGGGTGAAGACGGCGAAGTGATCGCGACCGGTCGACGGCACCAGTTCGGCGGATGTGGCTGTGACAGAACCGGAGTGGCAGTGCACGGCGATGTCCGGATTGCGGCGCAACGCCTGCTCGCGCTGCCTGCTGTAGCGGCTGACATCCTCGGCCAGGTGCACGCTTGTGGCGCCGGTCTCCTCGATCACCCTGTCGAGCACCTCGGTCACCGCGCCACGGCGCACGACGAGTGTGCCGCCGAGGGCGCGCAGCTCCTTGTCGAGTTCGGCGAGGGCGGCGGCGAGGAAGTGCGCGCGATTGGGCGGACAGCGATCGGGCACCAGCACCTCGTCGACGACGAACAGCGGAACCACGCGCTCGGCCTCGCGCGCGGCCGCGGTGAGCACCGGATTGTCGTGAACGCGCAGGTCACGGGTGAACAGAGCGATCGCGACGCTCATCGTGCGCAGAGGGGCAGCACACCCTCGCGGCCGCCGGTGGTGGGTGAGGTGAGGTAGACGCACGGGTCCTGGCCCGCGATCCTGATCGCCTCGTCGATCCGCTGCCAGGTGCTCTCGTCCAGGGCCGGGGTGCGGGAGAGGACGAAACCCGACAGCCTGCTCGGTGACGTGACCAGGGCCCACGAGTAGTCCGGTCCGAGCGCGGTCACCAGGTAGTTGGTCGGTCCCTCGCGCCCGTCCTGGCCGATGACGCCCGGAAAGCTCACGTGCAGCTGCGCGTTGGTGACCGGGTCGTTGACGATCGCGGTACCGCGGATCTCGTCGACGCCGCCGCTCCAGGTGTGGCAACGATTGTGGACGGCGATGTCGCCGCGCGCGTCGAGGCTGTAGTTCGCGGAGGTGTCGCGTGCGCAATTGAGGTTGAACACCTGCGGTATTGCCGCGAGTTGATGCCAATCGCCGAGATAGCGGTCGAGGTCGAGACTCGGCACCGGTGCGGGTGGCTCGGCGGCCGCGGTACCGGAGCCTGCCGCGCAGAGGCCGGCGACGATCAGCAAGGCGGTGGTCCACGGGCCGAATCGGGTGCGCACAGGAAACTCCTCGCGGTAGTCGGTGTTCTTCCATGCTAACAGCAATTGATGCACTATTGATGCATGATATGCGCGGTTCGACGGGTTGCCGGTTCGACGGGTAGGACCTGGCGCCGACGCGCGGAGGCCGGGCCGTGACGCGCCGGTCGGGGCGTTCCGGGCAGAATGAGGCGATGCCCGCCGGTTCTGCTCCTGTCTCCGCCGCGGCCGGATTCACGGTGCGCGCGGTGGCCGACCGTCTCGGCATCCCGACCGCGACCCTGCGGAGCTGGAATCGCCGCTACGGCATCGGTCCCGCCCAGGACCGGCCGGGCCGCCATCGGCTCTACACCGACACCGATATCGCCGTGCTCGAGAACATGCTCGAGCTGATCTCCGGGGGCGCGAGTCCCGCCGGAGCCGCGGCGGCGGCCCGTGGGCCTGCCCCGGTCCTCGGTGACCGCGCAAGCCTGCTCGACGCGGCGTTCGCGCTCGATACCACCACCGTCTGCGCCCATCTGGACGCCCATGTGCGGGCTCATGGCGTCGTACAGACCTGGGAGAGCCTGTGCCGCCCCGCTTTCACCGATATCGTCGCGCGCCAGGGCGGCGGCGAGGGATGCATCGATGTCGAACACCTGCTGTCGTGGTCGATCGCGGCGGTCATGCAGCAGGTGAAGCCGGCGCGGAGCAGCGCGCCGGTGCTGCTCGCGTGTACGAGCGGCGAAACGCATTCGCTCCCGCTCGACGTGCTGCGTGCCGCCTTGGCGCAGGCCGGGGTCGGTGCGCGCATGCTGGGCGCTGATGTGCCGACGGTCGCGTTGTCCGATGCGCTCGCCCGGCATGCGAACGAGGCCTCGGTGCTGCTGTGGTCACAACGTGAGTCGACGGCGTTGACCTCGGCGGTGCTGGCCTGCTCGGGAGCCGGTGCCCGGGTGCTCGTCGGCGGGCCGGGCTGGGAGGCCGTGCTGCTGCCCGACACCGTGGAGCGAATCGGCAGCCTGGCGGCCGCGGTCGACGCGCTGCGCTGAATGGCCTTCGGGTACACCGTGTTTCCGTATCGGCGTCGCCGATCGGCCGTCTTTCCCGTTGCGCACAACCGTGAAATCTGACGGAGTCGCCAGTGAACGATGCACGGCTGATGCGTTCGAACCCGTTGACGCGCATCGCCCGCTCGTGACGACCGGCGCCGGAACGCGTCAGCTCGCGGTCCGCCCGAGCAGGTGCCGCAGCGTCTGCTCCACATCCTCGGTCCGGAAGATGTGCCCGGCCTTCAACAGCTGGGTCGGCATCACCCGCTGACTGGCCTCGGCGAGTTCGCGCGCACCCTGCTTGCCCAGCAGGACCGCCGGACCGAAGCTCGGGACCGGCAGCAGCGCCGGGCGATGCAGCACTCGGGCCAGCACACGGGTGTACTCGCTGTTGCGAACCGGCTGTGGCGCCACGGCATTGACGGGGCCGGCCAGCGTGCCGTCCCAGAGAGCGCGATGGTAGACATCGACGAGATCGTCGATACCGATCCACGACAACCACTGGCGGCCGTCCCCGATCCGCCCGCCGAGACCGGCGCCGAACAACGGCCGCAGCAATCGCAGGGTGCCCCCACGCGGCGACTGCACGATGCCGGTGCGCACCCGCACGACGCGGACCCCACCTACCGCGGCGGGCTCACACGCGTCCTCCCATCGTTCGACCACATCGGCGAGGAATCCGTCGCCGCGCTCGGACTTCTCGGTCAGTGCCTGCTCGCCCCGGTCATAGCCGTAGTAGCCGATGGCGGAAGCGCTGACGAAGGTGTCGACGCCCGAGGCCGCGGCCAGCTCGGCGAGCCGCCGGGTCGGCTCGATGCGGCTGTCGGCCACCGCACGCCGGTGCGCGGCGGTGAATCGGCCCGCGATGGACGCCCCGGCCAGATGCACCACGGCATCGATGTCGGCGAGCAGGTCGGCGGCGGGCGCGGCGGGATCCCATTGTCGTTCGTCGGGATGACGCGCCGGATGACGGACCAACCGCACCACGCGGTGCCCGCCGGTGCTGAGGAAGGCGCTCAGCGCGGAGCCGACCAGCCCCGACGCGCCGGTCATCGCGACCGTCGTCGGTGGTAGGCCGGACTCCGCCGCACGGCGGTGGCTCGCCAGATCATCGGTGAGCTGGCGATAGCGGTAGTCGAACATCGGCCGCAACACCGACTCCGGAATCGGGGTCCGCACCCGATCGATGACGCGGGTGTGCGTGTCGTCGACCTCGGCGAACTCGTGGACGTGCTGCCACGGCAACAGCCGGGAGACCGGCAACGAGGCCGGTCCGCCCGCCGCGACGGCGTCGGCGAACCGCTCGGGCGGCCGATACTGCTCGGGGTCGTGTTGAGCGATCCAGCGCAGCCCTCCGGGCAGGCCGAGCACCGCTCGCCCGGTGGCCAGCGAATCGGCCTCGGCGATCAGGGTGACCGGCTGCCACGGTGGCGCCAATCGCGTGAACGCACCGCGACGGGCGAACCAGGCGAACACGTCGGCCCGGGGTGTTGCAACGATGTCAGAACACTCGATGCCCATCACTCGACTGTAGTCACGATCCGCCGTGATCCATGGCTCCCATGTCCATCGGGGCAGGTGCGGGTCGCTGCCCGGGCGCCAGCACCAGGAATTGGCCCATCATGCCCTGGTCTTCGTGGTGGAGCAGGTGGCAGTGGTACATGTACGGATAGGTGGGGTCGGTGTGGTCGGCGAAATGCATGGCCAGGGTGTAGGTGGTGCCCGGGACGGTGTAGACGGTGTCCTTCCAGCCGGAAAGCGCTGGGGGAGGCGGTGTTCCGTTGACTGCCACGATCTGGAACTGGACGTCGTGGACGTGGAAGTTGTGCGGCCAGTTGTCCTTGTTGCGGACCGTCCAGACTTCGGTGGTGTCGACGGGGACGGTCATGTCGATGCGGTTCATGTCCATCCGGCGGTTGTTGATCATGAACCACTGGAGGTCGAACGAACGGGTCGGTGGGGTGGTCGCGGCGGCGAGGGCGGGCATCGGAATCAGCGCCGTCGGCATCGCGGCCGAAGGTCGCAGGGCTGCGGCGCCACGCAGTGCCAGGATGTCGAAGGTGTCGTCGAAGCCGAACTCGCCCGCGCGGTCGATACCCGCGCGCTCGGTGATCGGCAGCGAGCGTAACGTGACGTTCTCGCCCGGACCGAGGGCGACCACCAGCTCGGCACGCTCGCCAGGGCTGAGCTGAATCCGGTTCAGCGCAACAGGTTCCGGGAGCAGACCGCCGTCGGTGGCGATGAGCTGGAAAGTTCTGCCGTCGCCGAAGGCGAGCTGGTAGAGGCGGCCCGACGAGCCGTTGAGAATCCGCAACCGGACCCGCTCGGTGGTGACGGACAGATGGGCGTTCGCGATGCCGTTGGTGACGATCGTGTCGCCGAGCAGGCCGACATCGGTGGCGTCGGATTCGTCGAGGGTGCCGTCGGCGGTGAACCGGCGGTCCTGGATCACCAGCGGAATGTCGTCGACACCATAGTCTCGGGGGAGATTCAGGGCGTCCGACGCGTCGTCGTCGATCAGGAAGAAGCCGGAAAGGCCACGCTGGACATGCTTTTCGGTCGCGCCGTGCGGATGTGGGTGGTACCAGAGCGTCGCAGCCTGCTGCCGCACCGTCCAGTTCGGCGTCCACATCCCGCCCGGCGCGATCATCTGATGGGGGCCACCGTCGAACTTCGCGGGCAGGTGCATGCCGTGCCAGTGCACCGAGGTGGGCTCGGGGAGGTCGTTGGTGATGGTGAAGGCGACCTCCTCGCCGCGTCGAGCCCGCACGGTGGGGCCGAGGACGGAACCGCTGTAGCCCCATGTCGGGGTCTGCTTGCCCCGGATCATCTCGGTCGTGCCCGCCTGTGCCCGCAGCGTGAATCGGCGGATGCCGTCCGCGCCGACGGTGGACGCGGCCAGCGGTGGGATCGGCAGCGGCCGGGTCGAGCCGGTTGCCGGACCGGGTGCCGAGGGTCGGATCGAACACCCGGCCGCGTACGCCACCGGTGCGAGGGCGAGCCCGGTGAGAAATCCTCGTCGCGAGACCACGTGTGCTCCTTCTGTGCGGGAACCTCCAGCTTCGTTCGGCCGTGGCGGCGGGGACTCCGCCGAACGGCCCGACCCGGGCAGCAGGATTCGACCCGCGCGGCCCTTGCGCACACGCGGGTCGCCTGGTAGCGGCAGTTGATCCCGAAAGGACCGGGGGATCGAGCGCCTGTTCGGATCCCACCGCTCCCGCACAGACGCGCCGACCGACTACTCGCGCGGTCCGAACCGCGCGGTCGCTTACCGTGGGTGCGTGATCGAGATCCGCGCCCACCGCGACTGGCGGGGGCTGCTGCGGTGGCTGCCGCTGGTGCTGATCCCGGTGTTGCTGCTGGCCAGCACCTACCCGGGCCAGTACCGCGTGCCACCGCACTACTGGCTGTTGGCGATGACCGCGGCCGTGGTTTTCCTCGCAGGCGCTCGGTGGCCGCTCGCGGTGTCGCTCGCGCTGTCGGCGCTGGCCGTGCCGATGCTGCGCACCGACGCCTGGGGCGTGTCCGGGCTGGCGCCGTACCTCGGCGCGGTGGCCCTGGTCGACGTGGTGGCGCGCACGCACCGGTGGTCGACCGTCGCGGTGGCGACCGCGGGCTGGGTCGCGGCCGTGACGCTCGGGCGGGTCGGTCTGCACGACAACTCGATCGGGCGGGCGTCGACGCTCGTCGAGGCCGCGGCGTATGTGGGACTTCCGTTGCTGCTCGGGCTGTACCTGCGGGGGCAGCGTGACCTGGCGCAGAATCTGCGCTTGCGCGCCGAGGAGGAGCAAGCACGTACCCGCCTCGACGAGCGCGCCGCGCTGGCGCGCGAACTCCACGATGTGGTCGCTCACCACATGGCTTCGATCGTGCTGCGGACCTCGGTGGCGGGACATGTTGTGCGCGAGGCCGATCCGCGCGTGGTCGCGGTGCTCGACGATGTGCGCGACACCGCGGCCGACGCACTCGCCGACATTCGCCGATTGCTCGCCGCCCTGCGCGATCCGACCCTGGGTACCGTCGCCTTGGTCGACTCCGACGCGGTCACGACCGAGGTCGAGGCGGCGCTCACTCGGGTTCGCGCCGCCGGGTTCACCGTGGTGACCGACATCGACACCGACCTCGGCGGACTCGACGCGATCAGCAGGCTCACGCTGTTGCGTTTGGTACAGGAGTCGCTGACCAACGTGATGAAGTACGCAGATCGTGATGTGCCGGTGCGGTTCGCGATCATCAGGTGCGAAAACGGGATCACGATCGAGGTCGTCAACAGCCGTCGCAACGGGGTAACGACACCGCCCGGACACGGGATCATCGGGATGCGCGAGCGCGCCGAACTCGCCGGCGGCACCCTCACCGTCGGTACGGGCGTGGACGGCGACGAGAAGTGGACTGTGCGCGCTCTGCTGCCGGACACCGCGAGGGGAGTGGGGCTGTCGTGATCACAGTTCTGTTGGTGGACGATCAGCGCCTCGTGCGCGCGGGCCTGCGGATGCTCATCGAGGACACCACCGACCTCGCCGTCGTCGGGGAGGCGGCCGACGGCGTCGAGGCGGTGCGGCTGTACGCCGAACTGGCCCCCGACCTGGTCGTGATGGACTTGCGGATGCCCGGCCTGGACGGTGTCGCGGCGACCCGGCAGATCCTTGCCACCGCACCACGCGCGAAAGTGCTGGTGCTGACCACTTTCGACGACGATGAACACCTGTTTCCCGCGCTGTCCGCCGGGGCCGCGGGCTATTTCGTCAAGGACACCGAGCCCGCCGTGCTGCTCGACGCGATCCGGCGCACGGTGGAGGGCGATCTGTTGTTCTCGCCCGCGCTGCTGCGCCGCCTGGTCGACCGGGCGCTCGGGGCACCGTCGGCGCCGGTCCCCGCTCCCGATCTGACGCCGCGGGAGCTCGACGTCCTGCGTCTCGTCGCCCAGGGGTACGGCAACCAGGAGATCGCTGACCGGCTCCACCTGGGTGTCAGCACCGTCAAGACCCACATCGCCAACCTGCTCGGCAAGACCGGCACCGACAACCGTGTTCGCCTCGCCGTCTACGCCGCCGAGGTCCTCGGCCGCTGATATCTCGAGGGTGAGATAAGTCATCATTAACTAAGTCAACATTAAGATATATTTCCTTCTGTCAGGCAGTCGGATTGTCGTGCAGGAGGATTGGTCATGCGGATCGCGGTGTTCGGAGCTGGTGGGACCGTCGGGAGTCGGGTCGTCGCCGAGGCGGTGTCGCGGGGGCACGAGGTGACCGCGGTGTCGCGGCGCGACATGCCGGTTCCGGAGGGTGTGCGGATACGGATCGGTGATGCGAGCCGAGCCGACGACGTCGAAAAGATCAGTGCCGGGCACGATCTCGTGATCTCGGCAACGCGGCCGGCGGTGGGACGTGAGTCCGAACTGCCTGTCGTCGCGGCGGCGATGCTCGACGGCGTCGCACGCGGCGGTGTGCGGCTGCTGGTCGTCGGTGGCGCGGCGACGCTGATGGTCCCCGGCGCCGGGGCGCCGCTGAGCCGAACCCCGGAGTTCCCGGCCGAACTCGCCGCGATCGCACAGGCGTGCGCCGATCAACTCGCCGCGTGCCGAGCGGACGCGACGGCCGACTGGACCTATCTGAGCCCGCCCGCTGAGCTGATTCCGGGCGAGCGCACCGGTGAATACCGGGTCGGTGCCGACGAACTGCTGGTCGACGCGGACGGTGTCTCGACGATCTCCCTGGAGGACTTCGCGGTGGCATTGCTCGACGAGGCCGAGCGGCCCGCTCATCGGCGCGCCCGATTCACCGTCGCGGCAGCATGATTCGGCGAATCGACGTTGTGTTCGGTGACGAATCGGTAAGAAACCGGTAACGATGGTGTGATCCAGCCCGATAGTGTGACGAGCCGCACTGGGCGGTCGGTTTTCGCATGGAGGTTGGATCGGTGAGGTGCCGCAGCGCGGTTTCGGCGGTGCTCGTCGTGGTGGGCTCGATGATCGGCGTCGGCGGGGCGCACGCGCAAGAGCCGGAATCGGTTGCTGCGGGGGTGGAGCAGACTGTCACGGTCGGCGGTTCGCGGGCCGAGGTGACCGCGATCGACGGTCGGCGGGTGACGGTACGGATCCACTCGGCCGCCATGGGGCGCGAGGTCTCGGTCGAAGTCCAGCGCCCCGCCGACACGTCGGTGCCGCGGCCGTCGCTGTATCTGGTGAACGGCGCGGGCGGCGGCGAGGACACCGCCACCTGGGAACAGAACACCGACGTCGTCGATTTCCTGGCGGGCAAGGACGTCAACGTCGTCATGCCGATCGGTGGCGCGTGGAGCTACTACACCGACTGGCGCGAGCCGGATCCGATGCTGGGCGTGAACAAGTGGCGGACCTTCTTCCTCGACGAGCTGCCCACGCTCGTCGACACGATGTTCGCCACGACCGGCAAGAACGCGATCGCGGCGAACTCGATGACGGCCACCTCCGTGCTGCAGCTCGCGATCGCCAAGCCGGGACTGTTCCGCTCGGTCGCCGCCTACAGCGGTTGCGCCCAGATCAGCGACCCGGTGGGCAGACAGTTCGTCAATGTCGTGGTCGGGACCGGCGGCGGCGACGCGTCGAACATGTACGGTCCGCCCGGTGATCCGGCCTGGGCGGCCAACGATCCTGTCGTGAACGCCGAAGGGCTGCGCGGGACCAAGCTCTACGTCTCGAACGGCAACGGACTGCCCGGCGAGTTCGACAAGCTCGGTGACTCGCACCTGGTCACCTGGGGTCCGGTCGGTTTGGCCAACCAGATCGTCGTCGGCGGCGTCATTGAAGCCACGACCCGCTGGTGCACCAAGAACCTGCAGAATCGCCTGGAAGAACTGGACATCCCCGCGACCTTCGACCTGTCGACCCAGGGCACCCACTCGTGGGGCTACTGGCAGAAGGCGTTCAAGAACTCCTGGCCGCTGCTGGCCGAGGGGATGGAGATCCCCGCCTGATCAGTCGAGCTCGAACAACCGCGCCGCGTTGTCGTGGCAGACCTTGCGCAGCCACTGCGGACCGAGGTCGAGGCGTTCCAGCGCGGCGACGGCCTCGGCGTAGGGGTACGGGATATTGGGGAAGTCGCTGCCGAACAGAATCCGATCGGCGAAGCGGCGCAGGCGATCTCGCTCGGCGGGCGGGAAGGGCGCACCACCCTCGCTGAAGTCGGTCCACACCATGGTGGTGTCGAGGTAGAGCTGCGGGTACTGCTCGGCCAGATCGAGGAACTCGCTGTACTCGGGAGTTCCCATGTGCGCGATGATCAAGCGCAGGGTCGGGAAGCGCCGGAGGAGTTCGGCGATGGGTGCGGGTCCGGTGAATTCGCCGGGGGCCGGGCCCGACCCGCAGTGGATGAGAACGGGTGTGCCGGTTTCGGCGAGGATCGCCCAGACCGGGTCGAGCAGAGGATCCAGGGGCGAGAACGCGCCGACCTGGATGTGCACCTTGAACACTCGCGCACCACGGTCGATGGCCTCGCGGACGTAGCGGGGCGCGTCCGGCTCGGGGTAGAAGGTCGCGGTGTGCAGGCAGTCGGGGGTGCGGGCGGCGAACTCGGCGGTCCAGTCGTTGAGCCAGGCGCCCATCTCCGGCTTGTGCGGATAGACCAGGGAGGTGAACGCCCGGACGCCGAAGTCGCGCAGGGTCTTCAGGCGCACCTGTTCGTCGTCGCGATAGGTGATCGGCCAGGGTCGGCCCGTCAGCGGCCCCGCGGTGTCGAAATACGCCCACACCTTGCGCATCACCTGGTCGGGCATGAAGTGGGTGTGCACGTCGATGATCGCGGGCAGCTGGTAGCGCGCGCGGAAGTCGGCGAGGTAGGCGACAGTGTCTACGGTCATGACAGCTCCGGGTAGAGGCGGCGGGCCAGGGCACCGACGCGGGTGACGAGGCGTTCGAAGAAAACGGCGGGGTCGGTGCCGATCACGATGTCGGCGTTGGGTTCTCGGCCCCACATGCCTGCCCAGTCGGCGACGGTGGTGGCCCGGGTGATGGTGCCGGCCAGCTCCACGTCGACGGTGGCCGGGCGGGTGGTCGCCAGGGTCGGGTCGAGTGCCACCGCGGCGGCGAACGGGTCGTGCATGTGCGCCAGGTAGCCCAGGTCGTACTGGTGGTGGAAGTCGAAATAGAACCGCACCGCGTCGGTGAGATAGCGGATGATCGGATTGCTCGCCGCCGAACGGAATTCGGGGGGATCACCCGCGCGAACATGCTCGATCGGTGCGCTGTGCGCTGCCTGCGAGAGCACGGCGAGGTGTTCGGGCAGCATCTCGATGGACTCGGTGATATCCAGTGCGCACACCAGCGGCCTGCGGTCCGGCGGCGCCGCCGAGAAGGCGTCGAACACCTCCTTGGCCGCTTCGGGGTCGACGTGGATGTTCCACTCGTTGGTCGGCGTCGTATTGCCGGGGTGGTTGAACGCGCCGCCCATGACGACGAGACGGTTCAGCAGACGTGGCAGCTCGGGTTCGATGCGCAGGGCCAGCGCGAGATTGGTGAGCGGGCCGGTGCACAGGCCGGTCACCTCACCCGGCTCCGCACGAGCCAGGTCCACCCAGAGCTGCGCGGCGGACCGGGACGACAGCGCACGCGACGACACGGGCAGTTCGGCGTAGCCGAGGCCCTGCGGACCGTGGGTGTCCTCGGTGGTGCGCAAGGGAATGGCGAGCGGTTCGAGCGCACCGAGCGCCACCTCGATCTCGGGCGCCCGGCCCAGGTCGAGCATCGCCAGGGTGTTCGCCGCGACCTGCGCCGCGTCCACGTTTCCCGCGGTGGCCGCGATGCCGATGATCTCGGCGTCGTCGCTGGCCAGCAGGTACAGGATGGCCAGCGAGTCGTCGATCCCGGTATCGACGTCGAGGATGATCCTGTGCGGCACGTCATCGAGAGTAGCCGCGGACCTGTCGAGGTCCGCGGCCAGTCCGCGGGTGGGTCAGTAGGCCGGGAGGGCGAATTCCTCGGTGTGGCCGAAGAAGATCTTCTTGGTGAGCGGGCGCATCGGGCGCGACATCATCAGCCGCACGTTCGTCTTGGCGAGCCGCGTCAATAGCGGGGACTTCGGGATCATCATCGCCATACCACCGCCGGGGATCTCCTTGGCCTTGTCGAGGAACGGCGAGATCTTGTCCTGGTAGCGCTGCTGCGCGCCGGCCGGATCGGCCGGGGTGGCCGCGATCTCGGCGGCCAGGATGTAGGCGCCCACGATGGCCATCGCGGTGCCCATGCCGCTCAGCGGTGAGCCGCAGTAGCCGGCGTCGCCGATCAGTGTCACGCGGCCGACGGACAACTCGGGAACGTCGACGCGGGCGACTTCGTCGAAGTAGAAGTCAGGGGTGGACTCCATCGCCGCGAGGACAGCGGGAGCATGCCAGCCCGCGTCACCTATCGTCTTCCTGATCAGCGCGCGCTGGGCGTCGACGTCGCGGCGCAGCGCCGGGTCCGTCTCGGTGCGGATGGTGATGATCGCCTTGGCGGTCGCCGGGTCGGCATCGGGGCGGATCCCGAGCATGGCGCCGGGCACCAGGCGCATGCTGAACCAGCCGGGCTCCACGTCGGCGGGCTTGGGCATGGTGAAGAAGGCGCCGTAGCCGCCGAGATTGGTACTGAACTGCTCTTCGGGTCCGAAAACCAGTCGCCGCGTCGCCGAGTGGACGCCGTCGGCGCCGATCACCAGGTCGAACCGCTCGGTGGCCCCGGACGCGAAGGTGACGTCCACCCCGGCGTCGTCCTGGACGATCTGGTCGATCCATTCGCCGTAGCGATAGTCCAGCCTGCCGTTGGCTGCGGTGGCCAGCGCGTCGAGGAGCACCTGATTGAGGTCGCCCCGGGTGATCTCGATGTCGGCGACGGCGCCCTGCCCGTCGAAGTCCTCCATCGCCATCCTGGCGTAGATCTTGCCGTCGCCGTCGATGTAGGACATGCCGCGCTCGTCGAGCTGGTACTCGGCGATGCCTTCCATCAGGCCCATCCGCTCCGCGGCTTCCTTGCTCGGGCCGCGCAGGTCGACGGCCTGGCCGCCGGGGCGGGGGACCGCGGCGCGCTCGACGACGGTGGTGCGAATGCCGTTGCGCAGCAGCTGGAGGGCGACCGCGTTGCCGGCGATGCCGCCGCCGGAGACGAGAACGTGGAGGGTGCTGGTGCTGCTCATGATGTGTTTCCCGTCTGATGTACGAATGTCTTAGACATATGTCTAACAGAGGTTGGCACGAATGTCTAGAACATATGTCTAAGACGATCGAGTAGGCTCTCGAGCATGGGAAACAGAGAAGATCTACTGGCGGGGGCGCGCAAGGTGATTCTCGAGCGCGGCGTCGCGAAGGCGACCGCGCGCGATATCGCCGCCGCGGCGGGGGTGAGCCTGGCCGCGATCGGTTACCACTTCGGGTCGAAGGATCGCCTCGTCACCGAGGCGTTGAGCGAGGCGCTGGGCACCGGGATGGGCGATGCGATGGACGAGCTGATCGCCACGGGCACCGGCAAGTCACCGCTGGAGGGGCTCGCGCTGCTGTGGAACGGAATGCCCGAGGTGTTCGCGGGCAATCACGAGGCGATGCTGGCCAGCCTGGAGAACATCGTGCGGATCGTGCGCTCCGACGACGCGCGGGCGCAACTGGGCGACCAGCTGTCCGGGGCGTTCACCGATCTCGGCGCCCATGTGCAGGCGGCCCACCCCGAGCTCGATGCGGCACAGGCCGCGGCGATCGGGCGGATGTATTTCGTGATCGCCCAGGGGCTCGGGATGCTGTGGCTGCTGGATCCGGGTGAAGTGGCTGTCGATGGTGATCAGCTCGCGGTGGCGATCCGGGCGCTCGCGGGGAAGTGACCGAGACCGGTCACGGGCGGTGGTAGTGATCGGGCGCTTCGACCCAGAACGGCTGCGCTGATCCGTAGGGTGGTGCGGGCCAGCGGTAATCGTCATAGTCGGCGAATGCCGGTGCGGCCGTGACCAGTTCGCTGTGTGTGACGGTCGAAGCCGGATCCGGCGGTGTCGGCGCGGGATGGCCGGGGCGGCGCTCGCCCGCGGCCAGGAGCCAGGATGCGGTGCGCGCCAGGGAAACTCGGACGGCGCGCCCGAACCCGTCGTCGGCGCGAGCCAGCAGGGCGTCCATGACGGCGGCGGCCATGAGGTAGCCCGACCCGTGGTCGAGTGCCTGGGCGGGCAGTGCGCCCGGACGATCCGGAGTTCCCTCGAGCAACGAGATACCGGACACCGCTTGGACGATGCTGTCGAAACCTCGTCGCTCGCCCCACGGTCCGCTCGTACCCCAGGCCGAGACCGAGGCCTCGATCAAGCCGGGACGTCCGGCAGCGCGGACACCGGCAGCGGCGAGGGCACCCGGCCGGTAGCCGGTGACCAGCACATCGGCCTGGTCGAGGAGAACCTCGAATGTCGCCAGGTCGGTGCGCAGGTCGAGCAAGGTCGAGCGCTTGCCCTGGCAGTTGTCGGAGAACTGCCAGTCGATCTCGGGCAGGTGTGGTGGGTCGATGCGCAGCACATCGGCGCCGAGCAGGGCCAGCGTCCGGGTGGCCACCGGGCCCGCGAGGACGCGGGTGAGGTCGAGGACGCGAATGCCGGTCAGTGGCCGCTCGACGGTGGCGACGCGCTCGCTCGTACCGGGCCACGGCGGGGTGGGCATGCGCGCGTCGCGCGCGTCGACGGCGACCACAGACCCGTGGGCGGCCGCGCGGCCCATCGGGCTGTCCGCCCACTCGCCCTCGGTACGGACTCGTACCGCGACGGCGCCCGCGGTAGCGGCGATGTCTTCGATCTCGGCGCCCTTCATCGCGGACAACCTGGCGGTGAGCTGGGCGGCGTCACCGGCTGCCGGGAGCCCGAGCGCTCGCAGCAACCGTGCCCGGTGATGTGGGTAGTTCGCGTGGGTGCGCACCCATCCGTCGGCGGTGGGGAAGAAACCCGAGAGCTCGGCGAAGAACGCGGGCGCGCTACCGGCTCGCCGGAACAGCCGTTCGCTGCTGAACGCCGCCGTCACCCGGTCGGCATCGAGGCGAACAGGGCGCGCGGGCAGGCCGTGTGCGACTCTGACCCGATCGGCCGCCGCGCTCACCGCCGCGACCGAACCCGCCGCGAGCGCCCACACCGGTAGGGTGGCCGCCAACCGCGCACCGGGATCCGGCACGTCGGCATCGCTCGACGGCGGAAGTCCCAGTCCCGTCTCGTAGGCGTGGACGAGCTGCTGCGCGGTGGTCACATCGACCAGCCTAGTTGTGGTGAAGACGGTGAGGAGAGTGATGTGGGCGTGAATACAGCTGCGACGGAGTGGGTTCGGATCCTGCGATCGGACGCGGCGGCACGCGGGCGTGTGACGTGTTTCCCGCCCGGCGGGGGATCGGCGACCTTCTATCGGGAGCTGGCGCGACACATCGGCGCCGGCGTGGAAGTGACCGCGGTGCAGTATCCGGGCAGGCAGGATCGGCTCGACGACCCGACGATCACCGACCTGCATCTGCTCGCCGACCGGATCGCCGCCGATATCGCGCGTCAGCCGGGACCGGCCCGTGCGCTGTTCGGGCACAGCATGGGCGCGACCGTGGCCTACGAGACCGCACTGCGACTCGCCGCCGCAGGCCAACCGCCCCGCGCCCTCATCGTCTCCGGCCGTCCCGCACCGGAATTCGTCGAAACCGGACAGCTACACCGAGGGCCGGACGCCGCGCTCATCGATGATCTGGAGCGGCTGGCCAACGACCCGGCACCGGTGCGGCTGCTGCGCACCGAACCGGGCCTCGCCGATCTCGTGCTGCCCGCCGTGCGCGCGGACTACCAGGCGGTCGAAACCTATCGGCGTCGGCCGGGACCGCTGCTGAGCTGCCCCGTCGTCGCGCTGGTGAGTACCGAGGACCCGACGACCACCGTGGCGCAGGTCGAACAGTGGCGCGCGGTCACCGACGGGCCGTTCAGCATGCGCACATTCGGTGGCGGCCACTTCTACCTCGACGAACAGCACGCCGCGGTGGCACAGGAGATCACACGGCACGTGAACTGAGCCGGCGATGGTGCAGGCGCGCGTAGCCGAGCCACGACACGAGCACCGCCAGCGCCGCGAGCGCGCGCACCACGCCGAGTGCGCTGTCGGGGTAGATCACCCCGGTGAGGTAGTGGTCGATGAATCCCGCGGCGGGCAATTCGCCGACCCCGGCTTGTCTGCGCGCCCAGTTCTCGGCGTAGGTGAGCGGGCAGTCGAAGCCGATCAGGATCGTGCCGAAACCCCATGCCACGGCCAGGACGTGCAGGCCGATCGTCCGGGGCCATCGCCACGCCAGGAATCCGCCGGCGACCACGTACGCGATGAACGCGACGTGGGTGACGGCGAGAACGTCGGCCAGCACCCGGAACGGCACCTATTCAGGATATGTACCGTTCCCCCCGGCGGCATCATGATCATCATTCCGGTTGGGCATCGCTCGAGTCACCAGGGTGAAGGCCGGTAATCCTTGAGGAAGCAGCCGTAGAGGTCGACGCCGTCCTCGCCCTGCACGATCGGGTCGTAAACGCGAGCGGCGCCGTCGACGAGATCGAGCGGGGCGTGGAAGCCCTCCTCGGCGAGGCGGACCTTGGTGAAGTGCGGGCGTTCGTCGGTGATCCAGCCGGTGTCGACCGCGGTCATCAGGATCGAGTCGGCCTCGAACATCTCGAGCGCGCTGGTGCGGGTGAGCATGTTGAGCGCGGCCTTGGCCATGTTCGTGTGCGGGTGGCCAGGGCCCTTGTAGCCGCGGCCGAACTGGCCTTCCATCGCGGAGACGTTGACCACGTACTTGCGCCTGCCCGCCGCGGCGGCCAGCGCCGGACGCAACCGCGACACCAGGATGAACGGCGCGACCGAATTGCACAGCTGCACCTCGAGCAGTTCGGTCGCCTCCACCTCGCCGACCGTCTGCACCCAGCTGTTGGTGTGCGCGAGATCGGGAACCAGACCACCGGCGTCGATGGCCACGCCCGCCGCGATCCGCTCCGGGGTGGCCGAACCGGCGACCAGCGCGAGCTCGGCGACATCGCCGGCCGACAGCGACGGCGTGAGCGAGGCGGTGAGCGCGGTCGGATGGGCCTGCATGGTCTTGCCGAAGGTGACCATCTCCGGCAGGACGCCCGCGGGCAGCGGCGCGGTCTCGGCGTCGACCAGGGCGCTGTAGGCGCCGGCCGATCGGCGCACGGTCTGGGCCGCGTTGTTGATCAGGATGTCGAGGGGGCCCTGGGCGGCGACGTCGTCGGCCAGGGCGACGACCTGCGCGGGATCACGGAGATCGATGCCGACGATGCGCAGCCGGTGCAGCCAGTCGGCGCTGTCCTCCATGGCGGCGAAGCGGCGTACCGCGTCGTTGGGGAAGCGGGTGGTGATAGTGGTGTGCGCACCGTCGCGCAGCAAGCGCAACGCGATGTACATGCCGATCTTGGCGCGACCGCCGGTGAGCAGGGCGCGTTTGCCGGACAGGTCGGTGCGGGCGTCGCGCTTGGTGTGGCTCGCGGCGGCGCACGCGGGGCACAGCTGGTGGTAGAACGCGTCGACCTGGGTGTACTTCTGCTTGCAGATGTAGCACGGACGCGCCTTGAGCAGGGTGCCCGCGCTGGCGCCCGAGGCGGACGAGCTGATCGGGATGCCCGCGGTCTCGTCGTCGATGCGCTGCGGGGACCCCGTCGCGGTCGCGGCGATGACGGCGCGGTCGTTCGAGGAGATCTGCTCTCTGGCCTCGATGCGACGGCGGTGCTTGAGCTTCTTGAACATGTGCCCGACGGCGCGCTGCACGGCGATGGAGTCGGGGTGTTCCTTCTCCAGCTGCCCGGCGCGTTCGAGTACCCGCAGACAGGTCGCCAACTCATCCGGATCGATCATGTTCTCGGTCATCGGGGAGTGCGACATTCCTTCGTGCGGGAGCGGTGGGCGACATCTATTGTCGCATTGGCCGCGCGAGCGACCCGCTGGGTATCGTGATGGGCCGTCGCCGCAACCGCGCGACGGCTATCGAACTCGACGGAGAACCGCGATTTCCCCGCTGGACACCGACACCGCAGACGCGCCGCGCAGGCGCAGGCTCGAACCCGACGAGCGACGAGCGCAGATCCTGGCGTGTGCCATCGACATGTTCGGTGAGCGGCCCTA
Organism: Nocardia sp. NPDC060249; assembly: GCF_042728755.1. Taxonomy (NCBI): domain Bacteria; kingdom Bacillati; phylum Actinomycetota; class Actinomycetes; order Mycobacteriales; family Nocardiaceae; genus Nocardia; species Nocardia sp. NPDC060249. The sequence continues at coordinate 350,403 of NZ_JBHXAQ010000002.1, read as the reverse complement.
CGCGGCGGTGTCGACCGCGGAACTGGCCCAGCGCGCGGGGGTGGCGCGCGGGCTCATCAACCACTACTTCGGCAACAAGCGTGACCTGTATCTGGCGGTGGTGCGTCGCATGGTGACCCTGCCGCGTCAGGACAAGGTGTCCATTCCCGAGGGCACACCGGGCGAGCGGGTCGACGCGATCGTGGGCTGGCTGCTCGACACCATCGCCGAGCACGGCACCACCTGGGTGAAGGTGACCAGCCACGAGGGCGTCGGCGACGACCCCGAAGTGCAGCAGATCCTCGATCAGGCCGACGATGCCGCCGCCGAACGCATGCTGGTGATGATCGGGCGCGCGGATCTGGCGGACAGCGCACCGTTGCGCGCACTGGTACTCGCCTACGCGGGCCTGGTGAAAGTCGCCGGTCGGGAATGGATCACCCGCGCCACCCTCACCAGGGCACAGGTGCATCAACTGCTGGCCGACACCTTGCTCACGATGATCACCGTGACGATTCCGAGCGTGCTGATCATCGAGCCGGAGCCGACCGTGGAATCGGGCGAACGCTAGGAATCGAGCGCGCGACCCGAGCGACCCGAGCGCCGCATCGCGATCGCGGCGGCACTGTAGCGCTGGGGCCCGGCGTGGCCGGGCGCGTGGCCGGTCCGGCCGAGCATCTGCTCGATCTTCTTCTCCCGGTGATGCTCGAACATCAACGCACCGACACCGCCGCCGATGAAAAGGAGCGTCATGATCGCGGCCAGCACGGCCCATCCGGTGTGCGCGGTGCCCGCCGCGACGAGGGTGCAGGCGAGCGCCACCACCCCGATCGCGCACATGATGATGCCGGGGACGTTGTAATCGTCGGCCAGCAGATCACCGGCTTGAGCATGCCAGGCTCGGTCTGCCGGAGGCGTGCTGTCGGGCATGAGTCCTCCTCGCGAGCTCGAGAGTTCGCGCAACGGTGTACCTCATGACCAGCATGAACCTGTTCCGTCTGCCGAGGTAAGGGTGATAGCCGGTTCGTTACCGGGTGTGTTCGCGCGGGTTGACGCGTTATGTCACTGTGACCCTATTTCGCGTTTGAGCTGTCCTATCGGGCTTCGAGTCCTTATTCTCGTCGCGTAACCCGGCGTCGCACCTGTTTCGTTGTGCGCCCGGGGAGATCGGAGAGGGACCCGGGGTTGATGGCACGGTACGAGGAATGGGACGACGACCCCGAGCAGGAGTCCGACGATCGGCGCTGGGACGGCCGGCGCTGGCCGCAGGTGAGCGCGGACGGTGCGGCCGGTGGTAGCCGCGGTGATCAGCCGCGCGTGAATCCGTACGCGATGGTGGCGCTCGCCGCCGCGCTGGTGCTGCTGTTCCCGATCGCGATCGTGTTCGGGCTGCTGTCGTTCGGGCATCCGCGCGGACGGGGGATCGCGTTGCTGGCACTGCTGCTCGGTATTGCCGAGGTGGCGGTCGCGGCAGCGATCGGGCTCGCCGTTTTCGGTGGGTTGGATGTGCCGATGCCCGCACTCGCCCAGTCGGCGGCGACAACCACACCGACGCCGGTGTCGGTGACTTCGCACGCGGCACCGACGGTGACCGAGGCCGTCCCGGTGACGAGTCCCGCCGGCGGCGGCGAGAAGAGCGGCGTGGTCGAGAAGGGCACGGAATGCACCGCGGAGAAGGCCGGTCTGCTCGGCGTCGCGGCAGACGGTGCGACACTGCTGTGTCTGCGCGGGTCGAGTGGTCACACCTGGTCAGGGCCGTTCAAGGTGTCGGGGTCGTACTACACCGCCGGGGCGAAATGCGATCCCTCGGTGGACAAGTCGGGCCGTACCTCCGACAACCACGCGCTCGTGTGCGAGGGCAAGGGCAGCGCCGCGGTCTGGTCGCCCTGGACCACCGAATAGGCGCTCACTCCTTCTTGGCCCGGCTCGGCTGCACGCGCGGCGGCTCGTTGGGCATCTTCGGATACTGCGGTGGCCACGGTGCGTCCATCAGCCCCGCTGCCATGTCGCGCTCCGACATCTGCAGCAGCGGTTCGATCGATTGCGCCGCCCGGTTCGCCCAGGGATCCCCCGATTCGGCGAGGCGGGCGGGCACGGTGGCGAGGGTGAGTTCGTCGGGCACGACGGTGCCGAGTTCGGCCCAGGTGATCGGCGTCGACACCTGACCGCCGACCTTGGGCCGCACCGACCAGGCGCCGAACACGGTCTTGTGCGGGGCGTTCTGATTGAAATCGATGAACACCCGCGAGCCGCGTTCCTCCTTCCACCACTGCGCGGTGATCTCGTCGGGATGTCTGCGCTCGAGCTCCCTGGCCAGTGCCACCGCCGCGGCCCGCACCTCGTAGCCGTCCCAGCGCGGTTCCAGTGCCGCGTAGATGTGCAGGCCCCGTGAGCCCGAGGTCTTGATGGACGAGTCGATGCCCAGTTCGGACAGCAGTTCGTGGGTGAGCACCGCGGCGCGGCGCAGATCATCGAAACCGATGCCGGGGGAGGGATCGAGGTCGATGCGCAGTTCGTCGGCGATCCGCAGATCGGGAACATGATTGGGCCACACGTGAAACCCGAGACAGCCCTGATTCACCGCCCACAGGATGTGCGCGAGATCGTGTGCCACCAGCGCGTCGCTGGTGGTGCCGTTGGGGGTGGACACCTCCACGGTCCGCAACCAGTCCGGCGCCGATTTCGGCACCCGCTTCTGGAACCACGACTTGCCCGACGCGCCGTCGGGATAGCGTTCCAGCAGCAGCGGCCGTCCACCGATCACACCGAGCATCGGTTCGGCGACAGCGCGGTAGTAGTCGACCAGGTCGAGCTTGGTCTCGCCGCGTTTGGTGAAGTAGACCTTGTCGGGATTGCTGATGGTCAGCGCGCGGCCGTCGATGTCGAGTTCCACCGCGGCGCTCATCGGCCGACGCCGAAGATCGCGTCGAGCTCGGCGGGCGCCACTTCATCGAGCTGGGCGTAGGTGCACGAATCCGGGGTGCGGTCGGCCCGGAACCGCGCCAGCCGTCCCCCGTGGCGGAACCGTCCCGACTGCACGTGCTCGTAGCGCACTTCGGCGACCAGCTCGGGCCGCAACGGCTCCCACGACAGATCCTTGCCCCCGCTCCAGCGGCTCTGCCCGCCGGGCATCTTGCCGTCGGCGTTCGCCTGCGCGACCGCGTCGGCCCAGTTGCGCCACGGATGGTCGTCGAGCGCGTTCTCGCGCAACGGCGCCAGCTCGTCGAGTAGTTCGCGGCGCCGGGCCGCGGTGAAACTCGACGCCACCCCGACATGGTGCAGATTGCCCTCGTCGTCGAACAGGCCGAGCAACAGCGAACCGACGCCCTCGCCGTCCTTGTGCATCCGGTATCCGGCGACCACGCAGTCGGCGGTGCGTTCGTGTTTGATCTTGAGCATCACTCGCTTGTCCTGCAGGTAGGCCAGCTCGTCGGACTTGGCCATCACGCCGTCGAAGCCGGCGCCTTCGAAACGGGTGAACCAGTCCTGAGCTACGTCGGGGTCGTGGGTGATCGGCGTGAGATGGATCCGGCCGGGCGCGGCGTCGAGCAACGACTCGAGCTCGCGGCGCCGCTGCGCGAACGGCTCGGCGGTGAGATCGCGATCGCCGAGGGCGAGCAGATCGAAGGCAACGAAACTGGCCGGTGTCTCGGCCGCGAGCTTGGCGACCCGCGACGCGGCCGGATGTAACCGCTGCTGCAGGGTGTCGAAATCGAGGCCGTGCTCGGTGACGACCACGATCTCCCCGTCGATGACGCAGCGTTGTGGCAACGCCGCCTTCAGCAGCTCGGCCAGCTCGGGAAAATAGCGGGTGAGCGGGCGGTCGTTGCGGGAGCCGAGTTCGATCTCGTCGCCGTCGCGGAACACGATGCAGCGGAAGCCGTCCCACTTCGGCTCATAGCTGAGCCCTGATTCGCGGGGCAGTGACGGCGTCGACTTGGCCAGCATGGGGCGCACTGGCGGCATCACCGGTAGATCCATTCGATCCTCCTCGCGGGTGTGTTCACCCGTGTCGACGATGCGAGCACGCCCGATTCATCGGTGTGTGAGGCGATCGTAGGACGGGGGACCGACACGTGCGCGGACATCGAGTGCGCGCCTGTCGCGCTCGGAGAGGACCGTGCGCGAGATCAGCTGTCGAGCCAGCCGTGCTCGTCGGCGAAGGTGGTGAACCGGTCGCGGATGGTGATGATCTCGGCGGCGGTGAGCGCGGGAGACGCCTCCAGCAGCAATTCGGTGATCTGCTGACGCAGTTCGTCGGGACCGAGCCGGTCGCCGCTCTTGCGCGTCTTCGGAGCCGAGGGGGGCTGTCCGACCCCGGTCAGATTGATCGCCTTGGGGCCCCGATCGCCTTCGGTCACATCGAATTCGAACAGGCGACCCTGGCGCAGCTCGTCCTCGTCGAGGCCGATGTCGTTGACGTGGACGAACACATCGGGCCCGCCGTCGTCGGGCCGGATGAACCCGAAACCCCGTGAACCGTCGAACGACACCAATTTCCCGATGGACACCAACCAGCTCCTCGCTCCGCTTCCCGTCGCTACTCTAACGCGGCTTTTGGGCGATTTCGCCCGGAAAGTGGATAGTCGGCGAAATCGTGGGTTTCGCGAAGCGAGCGGGCGGACCGAGCATGGTCACGATCCGGTAACTGTGTGTTCACATCGACTCATTAGCGTTCCTCACCTGTCGGAACAGTGTGGAGGTTGTAGACGCGTGTCGGACCCCGGTGTGGGGAAGAGATCGGGGGGTTTCGGCGCCGGAAGCGGCGTTGTGTCGGCGACGGCGCGCACCGGGAGCGAGCCGGTCTGTTTCCGGCCCGCCGCCGCACCGGTGCTCGCTCCTCGGCCGTGTCCGGCGCATGTGCCGCTGGCGCCCGCTCAGGAGCGCATGTGGCATGCCGCGCGACTCGGCCGATCGGCGGATTGGAATGTCGCGCGGGCGATGCGCTTGCGCGGTGCGCCGGTCGACGTGGCAGCGCTGCGGGCGGCGCTGAAACTCCTCGTCGGACGCCATGTTCCACTGCGGACCCGGTTTCCGGCGACCGAGCTCGGTCCGGCCCAGCGCGTCGTCGACCCGGGCGATGTCGTCCTCGAGGTGGCCGAATGTGAGGTCGGCGAAGCCGAGCTCGCTCCCGCCGTCGCCGCGCTGGCCGGGCAGCCCTTCGACCTCACCCATGATCTGCCGGTGCGGGCGCGACTGTTCGTGCTCGGGCCCGACGACGTGGTGCTTGCCCTTGTCGTGCACCACATCTCGGTCGACGGCCGCTCGATGGATCCGCTGATCCGCGACCTCGTCACCGCCTACCTGGCTTGTCGCGCCGGCACCGTCCCGCTCTGGCCGCCGCTGCCGATCAGCTACATCGACTACACCCTGTGGAAGCACGAGCAGCTCGGCGAGTTCACCGACGAGTGGAGCCGGGCCACCCATCAGCTGCGGTACTGGGCCAATACGCTGGCCGGCCGCCCCGCCCTGCTCGCTCTGCCCGCGCGAGAGGTCCCCGCGGCCTCGATCGACCCGGTCGCCGGTGCGCTGCTGCCGATTTCGTTCGACGCCGCGACTCATGCCGGGCTGCTGCGGATGGCGCAGGAGGGTCGGGCGAGCCTGTTCATGGTGTTGCAGGCCGCGTTCGCCCTCACTGTCGGCGCGTTCGCCCGCAGCTCCGATGTCACGGTCGCCACGGCGGTTTCGGGTCGCGATCACCGTGTGCTCGACGACCTCGTCGGCAACTTCTCCGACGATGTGCTGATGCGCGTGCGCCTCGACCGCGCCGCCGACGTCAGCGAGCTCCTCGATCAGGTGCGCCGGGTCGCGCTCGCCGCCTACGCCCACCCCGACACCCCCAACCCGCGGCTCAAGCGCTGCCTGCTGCAGGACGCCGCGCTTCCGCTGTTCCAGGCCACGCTCATCCTGCAACGAGCGGGGGCTCCACCCGCCACTGTCGAACATCCTCCAGCACAAGGGCTTTCGATTACCGAGGTGCCGACCGGTGTGGTCAGGGCCAAGCACGACCTCGAGTTCGGGCTCACCGACCACTACGATCCGCTCGGCGCGCCCGCCGGGGTCGACGGGTCGTTCATCTACCCGATCGCCCGGTTCGACGAGGCGACCGCGCAGCAGTTCGTGGCGCGTTTCCGGGCGATCGTCGCGTTGCTCGCCGACGGGTATCGCGGCCCGCTGGCGGCCCTGCTGGCGACGACCGGTCGCGGTCGTGCGCTGAGCACCGCCCGCCGCGCCACCAGGGTGCTCGTCTGATCAGCCGCCGCGCTCCATCGCGTACCCGGCGTCGCGCCACGCGACGATGCCGCCCGCGAGGCTGAACGCCTCGTAGCCCGCGCGGTGGGCCACGGCGGCGAAACGCAGCGAGGTTTCCCCGACCGGGCACACGAACACCACCGGCCGCGATCGCGGAAACGGCACGCCCTGGGTGAGCATCTCCTCGAGCTGGTCGTCGCGGATGTTGAGCGCGCCGGGAACATGCCCGACGCGGTAGGCCATCGCGCCGCGGGTGTCGACGACGGTGGGTCTGGCGGTGCGGTCCAGTTCGGCCAGCTCAGCGGGTGACAGGGTCGGCGCGGTGTCGCCGGGACTCGGGGGCGCGGGCCCGGTGGGCTTGCCGAACAGCTCCGGTCTGCGTTTGGCGACATAGGACAGATACGGTTCGATCCGGTCGCACACGATCAGCACGGCCACCAGCGCTCTGCCCTCGGGGCGCGGTGCCGTGGCCAGGGTGCGAAGGGCGGCGCAATAGCCCGCGCCGCTGGTGGGTCCGGCGAGCACGCCGTAGCCGCGCATCAGGTCGAGGGTCGCCTCGATGGCGGCGGCGGAGTCGACGGTGACGATCTCGTCGTAGAAATCCGGCCGGAACAAGCCGACATCCCACATCTCGCGCTCGGAGCGGATACCGGGGATGAAATCGAAGCGGTCCGACACCACCCCGACGGTGCGCAGGTCCGGATGGTGGGCGAGCAGGGCGGTCGCGGTGCCGCGGGTGGAGCCGGTGGTGCCGAGGCCGCCGATCAGGTAGTCGAGATGGTCGATGCCCGCGTCCGCGAGGTCGGTGGCGATCTCGGTGCCGGTGCCGTCGTGATGGGCCGCGATATTGCGCTCGTTCGTGTATTGCGAGGGGTGGTACCAGCGGTCGGGCGCCTGGCCGATGGTCTGATCGATGACGGCCGAAACATCGTCGGCGGCATGGGGATCGGGGCATTCGGACAGGCCGGGCAGTTCCACGATCTCGGTGCCGAGCAGTTGCAGCAGCTGGCGGACCTCGCTCACCCGGATCCGGTTGGTGACCGCGCGCAGCGGGATGCCGTGCAGCGCGCCGAGCACCCGCAGCGCTTTGGCGGTGTTGCCGCTCGACGCCTCGATGAACGACTGTCCGCCCGCGCGGACGCGCGCGAGGTCGTCGCGGATCATCGCCCAGGCGACGCGGTCCTTCACCGAACCGAAAGGGTTGTGCGACTCCAGTTTCGCGTACAGCTCCACCTCGGGCAGCCCGTGGACGGCCGGGTCGAGGCGCAGCAGGGGAGTGTTGCCGATCAGCTCGGTGATGTGGGTGTAGACCATCACCGGCCCCCGGGCCGATAGTCGGCGTCGGGGCAGAGGAAGAACTGTCCTTCTCGGTGCAGCACAGCGACTTTCGCGGGAGTCGGATGCATGGCGGCCTGCGCGGCCGACAGATCCGTGTGGTAGGCGGCGGTATTGGGGAACACCACCGGATCGCCGGGGGAGGGCAGCCGCGCGACCCGCACCTGCCGCTGGGTGATCAGGTCGCGCTCGAGGCACAGGTGCCCGGCGAAATACACTCCGGCGGGCCGCGGCTCGGCTACGTCGGCCAGCACGATCGGATCGATGAGCACCTCCTGGTCGGCGGCGGTGACGGTGTCTCGGCTGAGATCCAGATGGACCAGCGTCGCGCCGTTGCCCGCCTGTTTGACGAACTCGACCTGCGCCACGGTGATGCCTGCCTGGTCGACCAGCGCTTTGCCCGGTTCGAGCCACAGGTCGAGGAGATTGTCGGTCAGGACCGCTCCCAGCGCCCGTCCACCGTGCCCGGGCAGCGGGGCGGCGAGGAGTTCGGCGAGGATGCCGGCGGCGGGTTCGGTATTGGCGTACTTGTGGAACACCGGTCCGCCGTGCACCATTCCCTCGGCGACGTGATAGCCGAAAGTGTTGTTACCCCAGTGCATCGCGGGGCCACGCCCGAGCAGGCCCGCCCGCAGCGCGTGGTCGTAGGCGTCGTACGCCCCGGCATCGGCGGTGAAGACCTGGCGCAGGCCGCCGCCGATATCGAGCACCGTCGGCGCCAGGCCGTGCGCGTAGGCACGTTCGATCAGTTCCAGACAGTCGCCCACGGCGTTGACTCGTTCCGCGGTGGCAGCGGTATCGAGGTGGAAGGCGAATCCCCGCAGCCGCAGCCGGTCGCGGTGACGTACCAGCAGGTCCAGCGCCGTCGCCACCTCGGCGAGATCGATGCCGAACCGGCTCGGTGAGCTGCCGGAGAATCCCGAGACACGCAGCAATACCGGCACGGCCGTCTCCGGGAGCGCCAGCTCGGCCAGCGTCGCGAGTTCCCAGAGGTTGTCGACATTGACCGTCGCCGCGGCCGCCAGCGCGGCGCGCAGCAACGCGGTGCCCTTGGGTCCGGTCACTTCGATGTGATCGGCGGGGAATCCGGCGGACAGCGCGGAACGCAGTTCGCCCGCGGATGCCACATCGACGGCGATTCCCGCGTGCGCAGCCGTATGGGCGAACGCCGCGGAACGATTCACCTTGTGCGCGTAGCAGATGCGATGCCGGACGGCGCCCGTGTCGAGCACGGCGCGCAGGGCGGCGAGGTTGGCGGTGAAGACCTGCGGGAACACCAGATGCACGGGGGAGCCGTAGCGGCGCAGCGCGGCGCGCACGCCGTCGCGATCGGTGAGGAACGCGGCGACGAGCGGATGCAGCGCGGCGGGAACGGCGGGCGGGATCATCCCACCGACGCGCCGGGCACCTGTGCCGGCACGTCGTCGACCGGGTTGTAGCCGCCATCGCGCAACGCCTCGAAGACCCGGAGCCTGTTGCGCGGACTGCGGATCCGGGCGACCACCCGCTTGGACTCCAGATCGACCTCGACGACCGGGATCTGCATCGACTCGAGCAGGGCGGTGATCGTGCGGACGCAGTGCCGGCAGCTCATATCGGGGACGTAGAAGACACCGTCGTCGCCGGTGGGGCCGGTGCCCGGCTGCTCCTCGGTCGGGTCCTCGATCACTTCCACCGAGCCTGCCAGCGCGGCGAACGTCTCGATGAACCGATCGACGACCGTGGCCAGGACGTGGACACCGGCACCGTCGACGTCGTGCTGGGTCGCCGCGAGACAGGTGGGTCGCGTGCCGGCGGGCAGCAGCGCGTACTGCCGGGAGATCAGGTCGAGGTCGTCGTGGTATTTCGCGACGGCCGCCTCGGTTTCCAGGCCCTCCTCGCTGGTCGCGCGCTGCATCACCGCGTGTGCGTCGGCAATGGTGGCGTCTTTCATCGCGCGCAGGACGGCGATCGAGTCGGCGGTGTAGCGCACGGACCCATCGGGCTGGGTGGCGAAACGCACCGGGATCATCCCGCGCCGGAAGGTCGACGCCTGCAATTCCCAGAACCAGCGGGTGGCGACGGCGGTGAAGATGCCGGAATCACGCATCCCGGTGGCGAATTCGATGAGCCCGCGATAGCGGGTGTCGGCGGCGATCAGCCCGTGCTGGACCAGCGCGCGCCCCGTTGCCTCGATGCCGACCCGGAAGATCTCGTGCGGATCGTGATCGGTGGTGGTCGCGGACAGGACGCCGTGATCGTGGGCGGGGAGAGCCGCGGCGCGCGCAGGCAGTTCGGAGGCCGCCAGCGAATGCCACAGCGCGAGGACTGTTTCCCGCGCGATCACGGCGAGTTCGGGGCCGGCGCCCGTGGTGTGGAAGTACCCGGTGTTGGGAATGCCCGCGCTGTCGGTCCAGGTGAGGCGATGGGTCGCGCTGGTCACCTGATCCGGGCGGCACGGCCGCATGAACCGCTCCAGGTACATCCGCTGGGACTGGGTCAGCGCGGCGCCGGATTCAGGCTGTAATGCGGTGGCACGATAGGTGATTCGCGACGGCGGTGGTTCGGTGGCGGCGAACAGTCCGGGCGCGGCCAGACGGGCCAGTACCCGGGACGCGGCGCGACGATCGTAGTGCTGCACGGTGGGCGAGCCCATCGTTCCTCCTCGGCGTCGGGGGCTTGAAGGGCAGGTCGTTCAGCGCCCGTGTCCGGTGATACCGGACACGCAGGCGACGAATCGGTCGATCTCGTCGAGGGTGTTGTAGAGGTGGGTGCTCACCCGCACCGAACCGTTCCCGGCGTCGGCCGAGGGCACGCAGTGCGCTCCGGTCCGCACCAGGAAGCCGGCATCGGCCAGCACGAACCCGAGGTCGGCCGCGCTGATCGTATCGAGGGTGAACGAGACGATCCCGTAGCCGACGGCGCAGGCCGCGTGCGCGGGCCCGGGGAGGAAGTCGAGCCCAGCGACCTCGCGCAGTCCGTCGGTGAGCCGCAGGGTGAGTACCCGGTTGTGCTCGGCGACCGCGAAGCGGTCGAGCTCGTCGAGAAGGTCGAAAGCCGGTGCCAGGGAGAGGATCCCGGGAATGTTGTGGGTACCGCCTTCGAGTAGCTCGGGCATTCCGGTGCCGAGCAGACCGTTCTCGGTGATCCTGACCCCGGAGTTTCCGCCGGGCAGGAAAGGCCGCAGTTTGTCGTGTACCCGGCGGTGGCAGTACAGCAGGCCGGTGCCGGGCGCGCCGAACATCTTGTGCCCCGCGAAGACCGCGAAATCGGCACGCAGCGCGGTCACATCGACCGGCAGGTGCCCTCCGCTCTGCGAGCAGTCGAAGCACAGCAGGATCTCGGGGTCGATCCGGCCGTGCAATTCCTCGAGAGTGGTGAGCCCGCCGTACACGTGATGGAGGTGGCTGGTGGTGATCAGGCGGGTGCGCGGACCGACCTGCGCGAGGATGTCCTCGATATCGGCTTCCCCGGTCGCGGTGCTTCGATAGGGCCGCAACACGATGCGGCGGCCGAACCGGGCGAGGGTGTCGCGCAGGTGGTGCCACGGCAGCACATTGGCGGCGTGATCGGCGGGGTTGTAGAGGATCTCGTCGCCGTCGTTCAGCTCGGCCAGGCCCCAACTGTGCGCGATGGCGCCGAGTGCGGCGGTGGCTCCGCTGGTGAACACGATCTCGTCGCAGTGGTGCGCGCCGACAAAACCGGCCGCGCGGGTACGGACAGCGGCGATCCGCGCCGACAGCGCGGTGGCCCAGCCGTAGGTGCCCCGGCCCGCGTTGGCGGTGTGCTCGCGGTGGTAGCTGGTGACGGCCGCGATGACGGTGTCGGGCTTCTGTGTCGTCGCGGCACTGTCGAGATAGACCACCGCGGGATCGGTCAGGGCCGGAAACCGTGTGCGAACCGAGGCGGGCACCGGGGTGGGCGCGTGCCGGATCACCGAGGCGGCGAGCTCGGGCCGGACGGGGTGCACCTGCTCAACGATACGCACGTTTCTGGTACAGCTCGCGAAGAATTATCGGGCGCAAGGCTTTTCGGTGTCGCCGGTCGGCGTCGGGCTCAGTAGTTGCCCTGCAGGTACTCGACGAGATGTTCACGTTCGGCGGCCAGTTCGGTGATCTCGCTCTTCACCACGTCACCGATGCTGACGATGCCGATGAGCCGGTCGGACTTCACCACCGGCATGTGCCGGATCCGGTGCTCGGTCATCACATCTCGTAGTGAGGACACGTCCTCATCGGGCCCGCAGGTGCGAACCCGGGCGGTCATGATGTCGGTGACCGGCCGATCCAGCAGAGCGGCGCCGTGGGCGTGCAGATGACGCACCACATCGCGTTCGGAGACGATACCCGTGATCACGGCACCATCGGGGGAGACGACCACCGCGCCGATATTGTGGTCGGCCAGCGCCGCCAGCAGGTCGCGCACGGTGGTGTGCGGCGGCACCGTCGTGACCGCCCTGCCCTTGTGACGCAGGATCTCCGCTATCCGCATACGCGCACCACCTGTCCGGATCGGTCGTCGCCCACCAGCATGACCTGTCGGAACCGGCCTGACCAGCACGAAGACGTTACGACCGCACTATTCGTCGTCCAGCCCCGCAGACAGGTACGCGGCGGCGGCCAGCCACTGGCGACATTGCGGACCGTGGATGTCGTGTTGGCTCAGCATCTCGCGTGCCTGACGGTAGGTGAGCCCGTTCGGCTCGTCGCTACACGCCGTGGGCGGTGCGCCTGCGGCACCGAGGTGTCGCTGAAACGGACTGCTCATCGAGTCCCCTCCCATTCGGCGACGGGAGGCCTGCCCGGCTGGTGGAGCCGACGTACCTCCCGGTGATCTTGCGGCCTGAGTCTACGGGCGGTCCGTTTTCGAATGCAAGCACATCTGCACGCTCGTTGTGGCCGTGTCGGGTCGCGATGGGGTTGCGGCGCTTACGAATTCAGGGGGCTGGACGAGACGGCCGGCGCCTGGCCCCGGTCATGACGTCGGGTAAGTACCGACCGGTGCGCGGTGGCGTTTCGCGTGTTAATGTCCCCATCGCGCAAGGCAGATGCAAGAACGTTTGTGCGTGCATCTGCAACTTTCGTACCGGTGGGCATCATTCGACAACGAGGAGTGCGGTATGTCCGGAATGCAGCATGATCAGCGTGAACGCCCGGGAGACGGCGCGTGGCGCAAAAGCACCTACAGCAACCCCAGCGGCAACTGCGTCGAGGTCGCCGAAGCCGCCGACGGCTCGGTCGCCGTACGCAACTCGCGCGACCCGCAGGGGTCGGTGATCTTCTACACCCGGCCCGAGATCGACGCATTCATCCGCGGCGCGAAGGCCGGAGAGTTCGACTACCTCACCGGGTAATCGGTAGGATCTGGGTCCATGACGGCTGAACCCGACGAGATCGGTCGCGTACAACCTGTTGTCGACCGTGGCCCCACCGTGTTGCGTATCGCGCTAGGTGGCCAGTTGCGCAAGCTACGCGAGAGCAAAGGCATCACCCGCGAGGCCGCGGGCGATGCGATCCGCGGCTCACACGCCAAGATCAGCCGACTCGAGCTGGGCCGCACGGGTTTCAAGGAACGCGACATCCGGGATCTGCTCACGCTCTACGGCGTGCACGACCCGGTGGAACGCACCGCGTTCTTCGAATTGGCCAGGCAGGCAAGCGAGCCCGGCTGGTGGCATCGCTACAGCGATCTGCTGCCGTCGTGGTTCAGCACCTATCTCGGGCTCGAGCAGGCGGCCAGTCAGATCCGCACCTACGAGGCGCAGCTGGTACCCGGCCTGTTACAGACGCCGGAGTACACCAGGGCGATCGTCACCCTCGGTTTCGAGGACGCCGAAACCGACCGTCGGGTCCAGGTTCGGCAGTTACGCCAGGATGTCCTGCGCCGGGTCGACCCGCCGGTGGTGTGGGCGGTGATCGACGAAGCCGTACTGCATCGCCCGATCGGTGGGCGCGAGGTACACCGGGCCCAGCTGCGCTACCTGGCCGAGCTCTCGGAACTGCCGAACGTGACGGTGCAGGTGCTGCCGTACTCGGCGGGCGGGCACGCGGCGGCGGGCAGTTCGTTCAGTATTCTGCGCTTCGGTGAGCCGGAACTGCCCGACATCGTCTACCTCGAGCAACTCACCAGCGCGCTCTATCTCGAGCGTCGCCAGGACCTCGCGATGTATCTGTCGGTGATGGATCAGCTCAGCGTCCAGGCCGAACGGCCGGATCGCTCACGCGAGATTCTGTTGTCCTACGCGGAGCGGGACTGACGACACAGCGGGACTGACAGCACAGCGGTGCTGATCAGTCGGGTGGAATCGGGCACGGAGAACTGATCGAACTACGCGCAGGGGGCGGGCCAGTCGATCCGCGGGTACCGATTCGTTGTCAGTACCGGATACAGCCGGCGGCGATACGCCAGAAAGTATCGGGACTCAACGTTTGCAGATCCCAGTCATCGGCCAGTTCGTGTGCGGTGGTCACGATCCGGTCGATATCGAAATCGTTGCGGGTCGCCGCGCCGGTGGATTCCACGGCATCGATGACGAAGGCGACCGCGCTTTCCCTCGACCATCGTGCAGTGCCGGGATGGGCGCGATCAGCGAGGCCGAACCGGCCCGTGGTGTTATTCATGTAAATGCCCCTGTGCTACTCAGGCAGTGGCAAACCCAAGGCAATCCTGGCCCCGGGTGTACCGCTCGCGGCCTCCCCTGACTATCCCCTGAATTGTGTTGCGGCCCTGAGTTTAGGACGGGGGGACTTTCAGATGCAAGCACATCTGCACGATCGATTCCGTCTCGATGCGGTGCATTTCCCCGCTTCTGAGCGGCGAATCCAGGGTGGCGTCACCACCTCCGTCATGCGTGCTGCTCGAATAGTGGCGTGACCGGCGGATCGCTGCGTCCATCGGGAGACGACAATGCGGCACGAGTTGCCGGCAGTCGCGGCCGAGGGGCGAAAAATAGTGCGATAGTTAATTTATGGCTATCAAATTGCCGCGATAGCTGTCTCGATCGGAAGTGACCCGGAGACCAGCTCGAGTGTGCGCCGAAAAGTATTGTCCGCGACCAAGATCGACGCGAGCGTCGCGGCGACATCGGCGCGCGGCACCGAATCGCGCGGAATCGGCGGCGGTCCGAGCGTGATCAGACCGTTGCCTTCGGTGTCGGTGAGCCGGCCCGGTCGCAGGATCGTCCAATCCAGCTCGCGAGTCCGCAGGTCCTCCTCGGCACGGGTCTTGGCATCGATATAGGCGGCCCACACCTCATCGGTCCCCGGCGCGGGCGGGCTGCCTGCACCCATTGTCGAGATCTGCACGAACCGCGCGACGCCCGTGTGCTCGGCGGCGTCGGCCAGCTGTACCGAACCGTTGAGGTCGACCGTGTACTTGCGCGCGACACCGCTGCCCGCGCCCGCGCCGGCGGCGAAGACCACCGCGTCCGAACCGGCGACCGCGGCCGCGAGGTCGGCGGGGGTGTCACGTTCCATGTCGTAGATCACCGGCACGCCGCCGGTCGCGGCGATATCGGCGGCCTGGCCGGGTTCACGGATGAGCGCGTGGACGTGATCGCCGCGCCGGGTCAGTGCCTGGGCGAGCAGGAGAGCGATTTTGCCGTGTCCACCGGCGATGACGATGCGCATGGGATGCTCCTATCAGCGTTCGGGGCCGCCGGGATTGCAGTTCGCCGCCACCGTGGCCTGATAACCGACGTCGGGGCGCCACGGTTCGAGATTCCAGCTCGGCTTGTCGGGCGCTACCATCCTGGCCCAAACCCAGTGACAAACGAACTGGTCGCGCATGCCCGGCGCGTCGGCGTCGGCGTCGAGGGCGCGTACTTCCTGCCACGCCAGTTCATCGGTGCCGGGCGCGGCGGTTTTGCGGCCCGCTTGGGTGGGGAAGACGAGCAGGCGGGGGCCGTCGACGTTCTCGGTCCAGGTCACGTGGTCGATGAGGGGCAGGCCCGCGTAGGGGTCGACGGTGGTGGTGGGCGGTGCGATGGTGGCGGGCACCCGCTTGGTGGTAGTTACCGGGGCGGTGGTGCTCGGCGCAGTGGCTACCTCCGTGGTGTCGGCCGAGCCGCAGCCGGTGAGGACGGCCACCGTGGCCAGTGCGAGCGGGAACTGCCACCGTGTCACGAATGCCCTTTCTGTCACCGCGAGCCGCGCCCGCCGTGCCAGCCTAGTGCGGACGGCGCCTCGGTGCCGCGAGCGTCAGTGCCACAGCGACCGGCAGGGCAACCGGCGCAGGCCGGGGCCGACGTTGCCGTCGACGGTCACCAGCAGGCCCGAATGTACGGCCGCCGAGGTGAACTCCCAGGCCTCGGCCTGGGTCGCGGAGTATTGCAGGACCAGTGCGTCCTCGGGGGTGGGACCGTCGAAGTAGACCGTGATCCGCCGGGTCGGTATCTCGCTCGGGTCGATGCGGTGGAGGGTGGCGGCGATGTTCTCGTCGGTGGGAATCATGGCGTGCTCCTTTCGCCCCGGCACTGGTGAGCGCCTTCCTACTCGACGGTAGGTCCTGCACCATCGAGAGGAACACGTTCCGATTTCGCTTGGAGATCTCACAATCCACCTGTCGCCGTGGCGGTGCGTCCGCATATCGGCGTGCTGCCTCCGGTCACAACCGCACCCAGGCGAGGTTGTGAGCTCCGCCGATGTTCGCGGCGACCCGTCGACGAGGTGCCACGGTACCGGCGAAGATCGGTCTCGACAGCAGCGACACGGGAGGGACAGCCGCATGATCCGGTTAGCCGCGGCACGACAGAGCCGGCCGGGCCGAACACTATTGATCTGTTTGGCGGCAGCGGTGCTCACCGTGGTCCCCGCCGCGGCGGGCCACACCACACCGCTGTATCCGACCGCCGACCCCGACCCCTTCTACAGCCAGCCCGCCGGCCTCGCCGAGCACAAGCCCGGCGACGTACTCGGAGTGCGGCAGATGCCGCCGCTGGCCATGTTCCCCGACGCGACCATCACCCTGATCCAGTTCCGCTCCACCAATTCCGCGGGCGAGCCGATCGCCGCGACGACGACGGTGCTGCAGCCGAACAACCACCGCACCGACGCCCCCGTGCTGTCCTACCAGCACATCATCAACGGACTCGGCACACGCTGCTCGGTCTCCAAGGTCCTCTACACCGACGACCCCGACCTGATGGTGCGCGAGGCAGTCGCCTGGAACTACGCGCTCGCGCGCGGCTGGACGATGGCCGTGCCCGATCACCTCGGACCCAATTTCGCCTATGGCGCAGCGAAATTGGGTGGCCAGGTGACCCTCGACGGCATCCGCGCGGTGCGCCGGGTCGAGCAGTTGCGGGTGGCCGGCAGCCGGGTCGCGATGGCCGGGTACTCCGGTGGCGGCATGGCGACAGCGTGGGCAGCGGCGCTGCAGCCCGAGTACGCGCCCGAGCTCGAGATCGCGGGTGCGGCGATGGGCGGAGTGCCGATGAACCTGGTGTCGATGCTCGAGGGCCTCGGTTTCGGTTCGCATCCGGTGTTCGGTCTCGCGCTGGCCGCGGGGATCGGGCTGGAACGTGAATACCCCCAGCGGTTCCCGATCAGCGATCAGATGAATGCCAGCGGTTTGGCCGCCCGCGCGTCGATCCGTGACGCCTGCACCAATGACATCCTGGGGGCGGGAGCCGGGCGCGGCATCCTCGACTTCGCGGCCACCACCTCACTGGTGCAGGATCCCGAAGCCCGCGCCGTGGTGGAGGAGAACAGCCTCGAGCTGTATCAGGGCGCGCCGACGATGCCGGTGTTCGAATGGCATTCGCCGATCGACGGCCTCATTCCGGTCGACGCGATCACCGCCACCACCCATCGCTGGTGTGCCGCGGGTACCGAGGTGGTCAGCCAGCAGACACCGACCCCGGACCATCTGACCGCAGCGGTGCTCGGCCTGCCTTCGGCGCTGAGCTGGCTCGACGCCCGGCTGCGGGGGGAAGCGGCGCCCAGCACCTGCTGAGCAGGTTTCTCTCGGCCCGGATCCGCTCGCCCCGAGGCGAATCCGGGCCGATTCGCGCCGTCGCGGTCGATTCTTGTTGCGATACAGCGGCATTGCGCACACGACTCGGGCACAACGCCGAAGTCCGTTCGCCCCGCACCGTAGCGTGAAGGATCTGACGACGGCGCGGTGGGGGAGTTTCGGCGGGGGTCGGAGCACCGCATGGTGGCACGTCATCGACGAATCCGTTGCCACCCGAAGGCGTGTGTGCCATGAGATCTGTTCGAGTACTTATCGGTTCGATGCTGCTGCTGTGCTCCTGTGCGGTCGGCACCGCGGCCGCCGAGCCGCCGCCGACCCAGGAATTCCCGGTGCCGCAGGTGGGGACACCCGGTTTCCTGCCCGATCTGCAGCGCTGGATCGACCAGGTGATCCCCTCGCCGATCCCGGTGAACGCCGCCGATCCGGCGGCCGAACTCACGGCACTGCACGCGGCGGTGCTCCCGTCGCCGGTCGGCGATCCGATCTTCGATCAGTGGCCGGCCGGGCTCGACGAGTTGTCGCCCGGCGATCTGATCGAATCCCGCGACGTCACCGCGTCCGCGGCCTGGTTGACCCTGGTTCCCATCCGTTCGGCGACACTGCTGAAGTTCCGCACCGACGACGCCCACGGCAGACCGTCCTACGCCACCGCGACCCTGATCGTGCCCGCCACCGAGTGGACCGGGCCGGGGGATCGTCCTGTGCTGGTGAACAACCTGCCGATCGACGCGCTCGGTCGCGAGTGCACTCCCGGCTACTCACTGGCGCACGGCCTGACAACGCAGTCGAGCGCGACAGAGTTCATTCCGCCGACCACCCAGCTGGCGGTCCTGCGCGGATACGCCGTCCTGGTGCCCGACCACGAGGGCCCGTGGATGGCCTACGCCGAACCGTATGTCGCCGGGCACGCGGTGCTCGATGCGATCCGGGCGGTGCGTGGTGTCGACCCCGCGGCCTACGGCGACAGCCGATTCGCGATGACCGGCTATTCCGGGGGCGCCATCGCCACCCACGGTGCGGCCAAACTGATCGATTCCTACGCACCGGAACTGGCCGACGCCATCGTGGGCGCGGCACTGGGCGGCGTGCCCGCCGACTTCGAAATCCTGTCGCGCAGTATGAATGCCAACCTCGCGTCCGGAATTTTTATGGCCGCGACCTTCGCGATCGGCCGGGAGCGACCCGAAATCCTCGCCGCGATGAACAATCTCGGGCGCTGGGTCACCACCTCGATTATGAAAGATACGTGCGCCAGCGTGTTCGCGGTGCCGGGAATCTTGCACCTGCCGATCGATGTGGGCGCCAATATTGCCGACCCGCTGCGTTCGGAACTGGCCACCGACATCTACGAGATCACCCGGATGCAAGGAATGCGGTCGTCGACTCCGCTCTACATCTACAACGGCGAGCAGGAGTGGTGGATTCCCGCCGAGGGTGCGCGCAATCTCTACGATGAGCAGTGCGAACTCGGGGCGAACGCGGTGTATCGCGGGGTGCTCGGTGAGCACATCATCGGCGCGGCGACCGGCTATCCGGAGGTGATGCTGTGGCTCGACCAGAGACTTCTCGGAGTCGCGGCGCGTAGCGAGTGCTGAATATTTTCCTGTGCCCTGTCATGGCAGTTTTCGAGGGCCTGTGGTGACCTACCCAGACCGCGCGTGACAATCGTCTCGTAAGGAATTCTGCGGCTTATGTTTTGGGCGGTTTCGACAAGCCATTCGTTCTCCCGGCAGAAAAGGGCGGCGAATATTCGAATCGCACAGGAAGACAAGTCAACACATGAAATCTCCCAGTCGCAGGCGCACGCTGCACACGGCGGTATTCGCCGGAGTCGGCGCCCTCTCCATGGTGCTCACCGGGCCGGGGGCGAGCGCGGCTCCTGCCTCGGCGCCGACCGAGCAGGATCTTGCCGGCATCGTCTCCGAAGGTCGGCAGGTCGCCGGGTCCGGGTCGGCGTGCACCTCCGGCAGTGGCGCCGGATCCGGTAACGGGTCCGGCGACTGCTACGGCGGTTCGGGTTCCAGCTCGGGTTCCTCGGGTGGCTATTCCTCCGACCCCGGTGCGTACGGACCGGCGTCGACGGCGTTCCTCGCCGCGTTCGCCTACGGTCTCGGCAACCCCGATGCTGCCGCGCCCGGGACGAACGACTGGAACTGCAAGCCGACCGCGCAGCATCCGCGCCCGGTGGTGTTGTTGCACGGCACCTGGATGAACGCCTACAACGGTTACGCCTACATGGGTCAGCCGATCAAGGACGCAGGCTACTGCACGTTCACGTTCAACTACGGCCGGTCCAATATCGTCGAAGGCGGCGGGCTCGGTTCGTTCCTGCCCGGCGTGATGGGCACCGGCTATATCCAGGATTCGGCGAAGCAGACCGCGGCGTTCGTCGATCGCGTGCTGGCTGCGACCGGCTCCGACGAGGTCGACATCATCGCGCACTCGCAGGGTGGGTCGATGGCGAACTGGTACACCAAGTTCGAGGGCGGCGCGGCCAAGGTCAACAAGCTGATCACCTTCGGCGCCACCCATCACGGCACCAGCCTCGACGGCATCGGCGCCCTGGGTCGCATGGTCAACAACCTGGGCATCGACATCCTGGGTCCGATCGAGATCTTCGTCGGCCACGCCGGTATCCAGCAGACAATCGGCTCGGATTTCGTCAACAACCTCAATGCCGGCGGTGACACCGTCGCCGGTGTCGACTACACCATCGTCGGCACGCGATACGACGAGGTGACCAATCCCTACGAACTGACCTTCATGAAAGCGGGCCCTGGGGCCACGGTCCACAACATCACCCTGCAGGACGGCTGCGAACAGGACATCTCCGATCACCTGACGATGATGTACTCGCCGCGGGCACTCTCGATCGCGTTGCGCGCGCTCGACCCGGTGCAGAACCCGCAGTTGACCTGCGCGTTCAACCCGTGGCTGGTCGGTGGCGGCGGCTCACTCTGACCCGCGGGCGCTGAGAACGACGAAGGCGCTGCCCACCATGGTGGGCAGCGCCTTCGCCGTATTCGGGATCAGGCCGCAACGGAGCGGTAACTGCGCGCGACCAGCGCGGAACGCAGGTACCACAGCCCCGAGGGCTGGGTGGGATCGAAACCGGTGAGCTGGCCGATGCGCTTGAGCCGGTAATCGACCGTATTGGTGTGCACGTGCAGCACACGAGCGGTGCGCTGACGGTTGAGGTTGTTGGCGATGTGGCGCTGCAGGGTCTCGAGCAGCTCGGGGTACTGATCCAGCGGATCCAGCAGCGAGCCGAGGAATTCGCGGCCGGGGCCGGGACGGGTCAGCTGGTATTCCAGGGCGAGCTCGTCGAAGCGGTACAGACCCGAGGTCACTTCGAGGCGCTGCACCATGTCCAGCAGTTCGTGGGCTTGGTCGGCGGCATCGGGGACCCCGGTGGTGCTCGTTTCGACCATCGCGGCGGTGATGCCGACCTGGGCTGCCTGGGAGAGCTGGGCGACCAGCGCGGTGAGACCCTCACGGTCGAAGGCGTCGGCGGGGATCAGCACCGTCCCGCCGTCGACGCTGAGCAGCGACAATGCCGAGTCGCCGCAGCGCTTGGCCAGTTCGGCTTGCACCCGGCGCAGCTTGCGGCGGGCGACGACCTTCGAATCCAGCGCCGGGTTGGCTTCTTCGCGGTGCTGGGGGATAGCCAGGGCGAAGACCGCGTAGGTCTCGGCGATGGTGATGCCGCATTCGCGGGCCATCGTCGAGGTGCTGTGTCCGCCGAGCAGGGCCGAGGTGAGGGTGTGAACGGCGGTGTGGTGCTCGCTGACCACACCGCGCAGCTCGCGCACATAGGCCAGCGAGATCTGGGCGGTGATGGTGTCGAGCAGCTCCATCACGACCTTGACGCCGCCGACCAGACTGTCGAAATCCTTGCCCGACGCGCTCGATACCACGAGGTCGAGGCCGATTTTGAAGCCCTCGGCGATCGAGTGGTGGATCGTGTCGATCGGCACGCCCTCCCTGGCCCACGCCCCCGCCGCGTCCTGCAGGCGCTGTAGCTGGCTCGGGACGTCACGCCCGTCGAGCATGCCGACGGCGAATTCCAGGCAGATCCGGGTGATCGTGGTCACATCGCCGGAGATGGCGTCACCGGGCAGCGTGCCACAGGGTGCGACGGTAGCGACGAAATGGCCGACCATCTGCCGCGAGAGTGCGCGAACGTCTTTGAGTGGCAACGACATCGGTTTGCCCGAGACGGTCAGCGACGGTCGGGGTGGATTGTGGACGGACATCTGTGTTCCCTTCGCCAGTTTCGGCTGTACCCCCCCGCTGTCCAGCGAACCCCACCCTAACGAACTACAAACGAAACCGGAATGGATTGTCAGGTTCTGGGTAGGGGGCCCACCCCCGGCCGCCGCCGCAGTGACGGATCACAAGTCTGGTTCTTCGCTATCAGTGGTTGTAGAGTTCAGCGCCATGCGACCTGCCGTCCGTTGTCTGGTCTGGGAACTGGACGAGACCCTGTGGGAGGGTGTCGTCCACGACGAGACCGGCACCACGCCGCGCCCACCGGCACTGCGCACGCTGACGAAACTGAGCGAGCGCGGTGTGCTCCATGCTGTCGCCGCGCGCGGTGACCGAGCCAGAACCATGCACACGCTGTACCGCCACGGTCTGTACGAGATGTTCTCGGCGGTCGAGGTGGGCTGGGGGCGCAAGTCCGCCTCGATCGTCCGCATCGCCGGCACCCTGGGCCTCGGTCTGGACTCACTCGCGTTCGTGGACTCCGAGCCGGTCGAACGCGCGGAGGTCTCGCGAGCACTGCCGATGGTGCGTTGCTACGCGGCCCGCAATGTCGACGTGCTGCCGTTGCTCCCGGACTTCCGCCACGAACTGCGTTCGGGCCCCGTGCCGACTCCACCGTTGGGGTTCGCCCGCGTTCCTGCCTTCTGACGTGATCGATGCATCGGCTGCGCCGTTGCATCGAGTGCCGAAACGGGGAAGTTCGGGTGCTTCGCGGCCCTGATCAGGGAATCAGCGACAGGGTGAGCGCGGCCAACCGATCCGGCGCGGCCACCACGTCGTAGGCCGTGATGCGCCCACCGCGGACGAGGAACGTCACCACGAAATCCGGTCCGCCGGCCCCCGGCACCACCAGTCCGGGCGTGCCGTCGACGAGCACCAGCACCGCGTCGCGCGAACGTCGCCGCAGCGCGAGCGCGCCCTCGGCCACGGCGCGGGCGCCGCGCACGACCAGGGCCATCCCGGGTGACAGCGCCGCCGGGTCGGCGGTGCGCACCACATCCGGTGCGAGCACCGCGAGCAGACCGCCGAGATCGCCCTCTCGGGCAGCCTGCACAAAGGCCGTCACCGCGACCTGGTGCGCGAGCAGTTCCGTCGGCTCGGCCTGTGCGGGCGCGTGCACACGCAGCCGGGCCCGGCTGGCCATCTTCTTGGTGGTGGCCGGCGTGCGCCCGAGCATCGGCGCGATCTCGGCGAACGGCACCGCGAACAGATCGTGCAGCACGAAAGCGACACGTTCCTCGGGGCCCAGCGTGTCGAGAACGACCAGCAGCGCCCGCCCGACGGAATCCGCCCGCAGCGCTTCGGTTTCGGGATCCACGCCGACGCCGGTCGCCACCGCAACGGCGGTCTCGGGGGCCGCGACCTCGGCGCGACGGGTACGGGCGCGCAGCATATCGAGGCAGATCCGCGACACCACTGTGGTGAGCCAGCCGTCGAGATCGGCGATCTCGATGTCGGTCTTGGCCAAGCGCAACCACGCCTCTTGGACCGCGTCCTCGGCCTCGGCTCCCGAGCCCAGCATCCGATAGGCGACGCCACACAGGCGATCGCGCCGTTGTTCGAACGCGCGCGCCGCTACTTCGCCCCGGTCAGTGCGCATCGGTCACCTTTCGCTCGCGCCGGTCGTCTCTCCGAGGACGGCACTCGCTGTCCCGTCACGGCTGTCTCCACCATGACAGAGGCGCCGATCACCGAAACCGGAGGATCTGATCCGATGCACACCACTTATCTCGTCGTCACCGTGCTCGCGGCCGTCGCTGCCTTGGCGGCCGCGTTGGTCGACGTCGTTCGCGCCGACTGGGTACGCGAGAACATGCGCCATTACGGCATCGCGCCCTGGACGCTCACGCCGCTGGCCCTGATCAAAGCGGCGGGTGGACTCGGTCTGCTCGCCGGTCTGGCCTATCGGCCGCTGGCGGTGGCAGCCGCAGCCGGGCTCGTGCTGTATTTCGTCGCCGCCGAATTCACGGTGTTGCGAGCGCGTCGGTACGCGGATCTGGGCTATCCGCTGCCGTACCTGCTGCTCGCGGCCGCGTCGCTCGGCCTCGCGGGAGCATGAGTGGTGATGGTGGCGCGCCGTTGCCAGCACGCCACCATCACCTCCGTCAGGCCTCGGCGAGGATGAAGTCCGCGGCCTGTTCGCCGATGAAGATGGCGGGGGCGTTGGTGTGGCCGCGGATGATCAACGGCATCACCGAGGCGTCGGCGACGCGCAGCCCCTCGACGCCGCGGACCGTCAGGTCCGGGGCGACGACGCTGGCGGCGTCGGTGCCCATCCGGCAGGTGCCGACCGGGTGGTACAGGGTGTGCGAGAACTGTTCGATGGTCAGCGCGATGGCCGCCTCGAGATCCTCGGGTGCCTCCGGCGGGTAGATCAGCGCGCCGAGCGCGCTCTTGAGCGCGGGCTGCGCGGCCAGCCCGGCGCACACCCGAAGTCCGGCGGTCAGCGCGGCCCGGTCGGCACCCTCGGCATCGGACAGATACCGCGGATCGATCACCGGCTTGGCCGTCGGATCGGCCGAGGCCAAGCTGATCTTGCCGCGGCTGCGGGGGCGGAGCAGGATCGCGCCGAGCACCACACCGTGTTCGGTGGCCTCGACCAGACCCTCGTGATAGAACGGCGCCGGAGCGTAGATCAGCTCCAGGTCGGGGTGCTCGAGGTCGGGCTCGCTGCGCACGAAACCGTACGCCTCACCGACATTGGAGGTGAGCATGCCGCGGTGGCGGACCAGGTAGTTGATCAGTTCGAGTGGCTTCTCCGCGGTGAACAACGAATCCGAGTCCACGCTGTAGCCGAGCGCCGAGATGAGGTGGTCCTGCAGGTTCGCGCCGACCTCGGGGGAGTGCGCGATCACCTCGATGCCGTGTTCTTTCAGCTCGTCCTGATCGCCGATGCCCGAAAGCTGCAGCAGCTGAGGGCTGTTCACCGCGCCACCACACAGGATGACCTCGCGATTCGCGGTCACGGTGCGGGTCTGCTCGCCGTTGCGGTACTCGACGCCCACGGCTCTGGTGCCCTCGAACAGCACACGGGTGGCCAGCGACTCGGCCAGCACGGTCAGGTTCGCCCGCTTCATCGCCGGACGCAGGTACCCGTCGGCCGTGCTCCAGCGCCTGCCGTCGCGCTGGGTCACCATGGTCTGGGTAAAGCCCTCGGGCGCGGGCCGGTTCGCCGATTCGAGTTCGTGGCCCGCCTGGCGCGCGGCCTCGAGGAACGCGTGCGTCGAGGCGCGCGGGCTGCGCTGGCGCTGCACGTGCTGGGGACCCTTGGATCCTTCGTCGGGGAACTGTGCGTCCTGGACGTTCTCGATCTTGCGGAACTGTTCCACCGCGGCGGCGAAGTTCCACTTCTCGCCTGCCAGCAGCCCCCATTCCTCGTAGTCGGCACGGAAACCACGCACCCACATCATCGCGTTCATCGAGGACGAGCCGCCGAAGGTCTTGCCGCGCGGCCAGTAGATCCGCCGGTCGCCGAGTTCGGCCTGCGGCTCGGTCAGATAGTCCCAATCACGCTCGCTGCGAAACAGTTTCGAGAACGCGGCCGGGATATGGGCGAACTTGTCGTCGTCGTCCGGACCTGCCTCCAACAGCACGACCGTGGTGCTCGGGTCGGCGCTGAGCCGATTCGCGAGCACCGCCCCCGCGGATCCGGAGCCGACGATCACGTAATCCGCGGACGTCCCACCTGCTTGCACTGTCCAACTCCGATCTGCACTTCGTCTGTCGTTCGGCGCGCCTGCTCCCCGGCGTGAAAAGACCGTGAGCCCAGCCGGACTGGTCGTCGGGCGTGACGCTGCAAGCAGAGTACTGACGAAACCTCCGTGGTGGGTCGTCCGCGGTTCAGCCCGCTGCCGCCGCTTTGCCCGCGCGACGGCCGTAGAAGCTGCCGTCGCCGAGCGAGGCCCCGCTCACATAGCCGTACGCGCACAGCCCGGACGTGCAGCGACCCGCCGCGAACAGGCCCTCGATCGGCTCACCGCTCACGTGCAGCACCCGCGAATCCAGGTCGGTGCGCAGCCCGCCGAGGGTGAACCCGGCGGTGAACCCGCGCAGATCGAAGCAGGCGAGCGCCCCGGTGATCGGACGCACCCATTCGGGTTTCTTGCCCAGCAGCGGATCGGTGCCGTGCTCGGCGTGCTGGTTGTAGGTGGCGATGGTGGTCTGCAATGTCTGTGCGGGCAGCCCCATCTCGGCCTCGAGTTCGGCGACCGTCTCGGCGACCCACTTGGGCTGGAAGCGGAAGAACGGGGTGGCGCTCTCGGTCGCGAGCGCCTCTTCGAGCGAGGTCTCGTCGATGATCAGGAACGCCTGGTTGTCGTTCTGCAACAGCGTCGCCTGACCGATCCGGCCGGGGTAGGTGTCTTCGGTGACGTAGCGCTGACCGCGTCCGTTGACGAGAATCCCGCGCGCCATCATCTGCGGATCGCCGAAGATGGCCACTTCACTGGCGTCCATGTGCGCGAGCTCGGCGCCGAGCGCCTGAGCCAGCCGGATGCCGATGCCGTCGTGTTCCTCGATGGCCGCGCCGGGCCTGCCGCTCAAGCGCGGGGTGTAGCGGTCGATCATCTCGGTGTCGTAGGCGAAGCTGCCGGTGGCCAGGACGACACCCCGCGCGGCCCGCACGGTGACGGGCTTGCCGTAGGTGGTGGCCAGCACGCCCACCACCCGGTCCTCGTCGTCGACGACCAGCCTGCGGATGCGCGTGTCGTACTCGACGTCGATGCCGAGCTCGGCGACGGTGTCGGCCAGCGGCTTCATCAGCATGTAGCCGCCGCTGCGCTTACCGATCTTCTTGCCCGCCAGCTCCGGAACGTGGCCGCGCGGAGCGGGTTCGGCGATGTCGAGGAACGGCGCGGCGTTCTCGCCGCCGGAGTACATCAGGCCTTCGTCGTGTGGGGGCTCCCAGCCGGGCTCGCCCCAGAACGACTCCTTGAACGGCACACCGCAGTCGACGAGCCAGTTGTAGTGTTCGACGCTGCCCGCGCAGTAGTCGTTGATCTTCGCCTCGTCGACGCCGGGTCCGAGCGCGGCGGTGAGGAAGGCCGCCATGTTCTCCGGGGTGTCGTCGAATCCGAGCGCCTTCTGCAGCGGTGTGCCGCCGCCGAGGTAGACGAATCCGCCCGCCAGCGCCGCCGCGCCGCCCCAGCCTCCGGTCCGTTCCAGGATGAGGACCTTCGCGCCCGCTCGCGCGGCCTCGATCGACGCGCACACGCCGGCGATGCCGAATCCGGCCACCACCACATCGGCTTCGAAATCCCACTGCGTCACCTCGCTCGCGCGCAGCGGGCGGACGGTATCGATCCGATGTGGCTGGTCGCTCACGGGCTTCCTCCGGTGCTTCGGGGTGCGGGCATCACCGCCCGTCCTTAGGAATGGTGCCGCGAACGGCGCGACAAAACAAGAACGTGTTACAGATTCTCTCGCCCAGCGGGACACTTGCGCGCCGATCGGGCTCCGGTACGGTGGCGATCGAACCGACATAGACGAGATCTGGTGGTGATGTGATGAGCGCGAACATTCGAGACATTGCGGTGCAGACCCTGGCGGGCGAGGACACCACACTGGGTGAGCTGGCTGGCGAGCGAGCAGTGCTGCTGGTCAAC
Organism: Nocardia sp. NPDC060249; assembly: GCF_042728755.1. Lineage (NCBI taxonomy): Bacteria > Bacillati > Actinomycetota > Actinomycetes > Mycobacteriales > Nocardiaceae > Nocardia > Nocardia sp. NPDC060249. The sequence goes on along the minus strand of NZ_JBHXAQ010000002.1, from coordinate 323,011 downwards.
GTGGCCTCCAAGTGTGGCCTGACCCCGCAGTACGGCGCCCTGGTGGAACTGCAGAAGACCTACGGCGAGCGCGGTTTCACCGTGATCGGCTTCCCGAGTAACCAGTTCATGGGTCAGGAGCCCGGCAGCGCCGAGGAGATCCAGGAATTCTGCTCGGTCACCTACGGGGTCGACTTCCCGCTGCTCGCCAAGGCCGATGTCAACGGCGACGACCGGCACCCGCTCTACGCCGCGCTGGTCGAGACCGCCGACGCCGAGGGCGCGGCGGGCGACGTGCAGTGGAACTTCGAGAAGTTCCTCGTCGGTCGCGACGGCACGGTCGCGGGGCGGTTCCGCCCGCGCACGGCTCCCGACGCCGCCGACGTCGTCCAGGCGATCGAAGCCCAGCTCTGAGCTGGATCAGCTGAACTACTGAGCGTTCGCCAGCAGCGCGTACTGTGCCGCTGCCTGCTGGCGAACTCCGGCGGGTTCGGCGCCGCTGACGAACGCGCCGTAGCGCCGGTAGCTCACATAGCAGCGGGTCAGCGCGGGCGCAGTCCCGGCGCGGCGCTCCGCGCACCGCGCCTGCGGCAGGTCAAGGGGCGGTGCGACCGGGTGCGCGGCCGCGCTGAGCGTGTTCTGCCACGTGGTGCCGAATGCGAGGGCTGTGGCGTCGTCGCGGAACCGGAACAGGGTGGTGCTGTAGGAATTCGCCACGCTGTCCACGCCACCGCGATCCCAGGCCGCGCCGAGCTCGGCGGGTTCGGCGGGGCGGTAGTGCAGGCCCGCACGGCCCGGCCACGCCGCGAACTCCCGCGAGGAGATCGCGATCTGCTGATTGGCTGGCCCGGGAATCAGGATGCGGCGCAACAGATCATCGGGATCGCGGGGTAGCTCGGCGATCCGGTCGGATGCGGTCGGGGTGAACTTGTCGAGCAAGGTTGTCTGGGCGTCCAGAATCGCCGCGACGCGTGTGGCCAGCGCGTCGATATCGGGCGAGGGATGCTGGAGAAACAAGCTCACCACGATCTCGCCGTGGGCGAAGGTGGCCCCGATCGTCTTGATGCCAGGCCGCCAATGCGCGTGTGCGGCAGCGTAACCGGGGATCGGTACCGGCTGGTTGTCCGGACTCACCCGGAAGTCGGTCGCCTCGAGTTCCCGTGCCGCATCCGCGGCTGTGTGTGCGCCGGGAAACCGCAACAGCACCACCCTGGTGATCCGCGCGTCGGTCTCGATCGCCGGTTTCGCCTTGTCGAAAGCCTGGCTGCCCTCGGCGACGTCGAAGGCGACGATCATCCGATGCCGTTCCAGCACGGGAAGATTCACATTCGAGATCGCCGAGGTATCGGCAGCTCGTCGTGGTGTGTCCAGGACATCGGTGCCCCAGCTGTGGGTCAGCGCCGGATCGACCTCGTGCGGGAACACCACCGCGCCCGCCATCCGCAGACCTTCCAGAATCGGCCCGTCCGTGGACTTTCGGCCCGCCTCGAGATCGGCGGGCGCCGTCGTGTAGCTCCCCACGTCGAGCGAGCGGACATCGATCTCACCGGGTGTCGCGGCGCCCTGGACGGTGCCACAGCCGACGAGCAGTACGGCGAGCGCGCCCAGCGTCAGTCGCGCGGTCACAGCGGTGCGGTGCTCAACCATTGGTCGATCATCTCCTGATGGGTGTGGCCCTTCCAGTACACCTGGAGCAGCACAGTCGAATACGGCGCGGCGTCGAATCGCACCAGCAGCCATGGTCCGGTGGAGCCGTTGAAACTGTGCACGGTCAGCGGTCTGCCGTACCGCGACCGCGGCTGTTGGGTCGCCCCGGCGGGCACAGTCGCGACGAACCGTTCGACGGTGCCGGGATCCTTGTGGGCCAACACCTGCACCTGCAGGCCCTCGCGGTCGGTGCAGTCGAACCCCGTGTCCCACACCGCCTCCGGGCTCTTGGTCGCGAAACTGCACCGCAGTCCCCGATACCCCGCGCTGTCCGGATTCGCGGGCAGCAGGTCGGGAAACATCGCGATCGTCGGACGGGCCGCCGCCCACGCGTGGACGGTGGTGGCCGGCGCGGCGGTGGTACTCGCCGGAACGGCACCGGTGTCCACGGAACCTCGGATCGTCAGGACCACCGTGGCGATCGCGATCATGACGGCCACCCCGAGTGCGCCCGCTACCCACCACGCCGCGTTCCCTCGACGCGCCCCCGCATCGGTGGCGAAGTGTGCCCGGCCTCGAGCCGGGTAGTCGACCGGCTGCGCAGACCCGCCGAGGCCGGTCATCGGACGCGCCGGAGCGGTTCCCGTGGTCAAGGCTGTGCACGCCGCCGCGACCATCTCCGCGCAACTGGCGAATCGGTGCTCGGGATCCTTGGCGAGGGCCCGCGCGAACACCGCGTCCACCGCGGTGGGCATACCCGCCACGATCTCGCTGATCCGCGGCACCGGGTGCATCAGATGCGCACCGATCAACGCCCCAGCATTGGTCGCGGTGAACGGTGGCCGCCCCGCGAGCAGGTGAAACAGCGTGCACGCCAACGAATACTGGTCCGACCGCGGGCCCGCGGCGCGCCCGTCGAGCTGTTCGGGCGCCGCATACCGCAGCGTGGCCACCAGCGTCCCGGTCCGGGTCAGCGCCGTGCCCTCGTCGAGGGCCTTCGCGATGCCGAAATCGGTGAGCAGCACCCGCTCACCGCCGCCGCCCGCACTCTCGCTCAGCAGAATATTGGCAGGTTTGACATCGCGGTGCAGGAGCCCGGCCGTGTGCGCGCAATCGAGAGCTTCCGCCGTCGACCGGGCGATGCGCAACGCGCGCTGCGGCGCCAAAGCTCCTGCCCGCAGCGCCGTTTCCGCGTCGCTGCCCGCGATGTACTGCATCGCGATCCACAGCCGCCCGTCCTCGCTGCCGCGGTCGTGGATCGCCACGATATTCGGATGGTCGAGGCGCCCCGCGAGATCGGCTTCCCGCTCGAATCGCCCACGGAACACCGGATCCGCCGAATACGCGGAGTGCAGCAATTTCACCGCGACCAGTCGCGGCAACCGCGGGTGCCGGGCGGCGTACACACTCCCCATCCCGCCCGCCCCGAGCACCCGCTCGATTCGATAACCGGCGAAAATGTCACCGGCCCTGAGCTCGTGCATGGTGTCACGCTAGCTCAGGACCGATGGCCCCGCGATCAGCACACTCAGCGGCGGATCCCGCGCACCGCCAGCGCGGCCGAGGCCGCGGCCGCGAGTGTGGTCGCCGCGCAGATCAGATGCACGACCGCGACCGCGCCCGCCGCCGATGACGCGGTCGTTCCCACCAATGCGAAGAACACCGACCCGATGCTCGCGATCCCGGCCACGGTCCCCAGTTGCACACTGGTGACGAGAATGCCGCTGGCGTCGGCGGCCAGCGTCACCGGCACCGCGGCCAAAGCCCGTGTCATCAACGGGCTGAACGCCAGGCCGTTACCGAGGCCGAACACCCCGAACGCGATCGATGCCGCGACGCCGATACCCGCGCCGTCGCCCAGCAGCCACGCCAGCCAGACCAGCGAGGCCGCGCTCATCACCAGCCCGAACGGAATCATCCTCGCATGCAGCGTGGCCGGAACGCGGTGCCAGGACAGTCCGGCCACGGCGAACGTGACACCCATCGGCACGAATTGCATGCCCGCTCGCAGCGCGCTGTAGCCGAGGTCGCTCTGCATGTGGAGGGCGCTCACGAACAGCCAGCCGCCGAAGGTCCCCATCACCATGAGCAGGGTCGCGGCGGTGGCGAGCAGACCGGGCGCGCCGAGCGCCTGCGGCGCGAACAGGGGATCGCGACCGCGCCCGGCGATCGTCCGCTCGACCAGAACGAACACGGCGATCCCGAGCACGCCCGCCCCGAGACACAGCCATGACCACCCCGGAAACCCGAGCTCGCGGCCGAGCACCAGCGGCACGACCAGCAACAGCACGGTGGCCGTGAGCGTCACCAACCCCAGCCCGTCGACCGTTCGATCGGTGCGGGCGACGGTGACCGGGAGGACGCGCGGCGCCAGCACCAGCAGCGCGATGCCGATCGGCACGTTCACCAGGAACACCCCACGCCAGCCGGTGCCGCCCAGATCGGCGTCGACGATCAACCCGCCGAGGATCTGGCCCGCCAGCAGGCCACCGGAGACGATCGCGGCATAAATGCTCAGGGCCCTGGCGCGCGCCGTCCCGGTGAACGTGCGCTGGATCAGCGTCATCACCTGTGGCGCCATCGCGGCCGCCCCGACACCCTGACTGAAGCGGAACACGATGAGCGACACCTCGTTCCACGCCAGCCCACACGCGAGCGAAGCCAGTGTGAACCCTGCCAGGCCCGCGATGAAGGTGCGTCGCTGCGTGAATCGCTCACCCAGGCGCGCACCACCGATGAGCAACACCGCGTACGCGATCACGTACCCGGCGACGATCAATTGCAGCGCGGCTCCGCCGGTATCGAGGCTCGAGCGAATGGACGGAACGGCGACATTGACGATGGAGCCGTCGAGCACCGTCATGAACTGGCCGGTGAGGATGACGACGAGCACGGCGATCGAACGCCTGCCCGTCGCCGAATCGGGCACCGGGGCTGGTTTGAGCATCTGGATCATGCTCAGATCCTGGGATCGGACGCACAGGAGGAATAGGAGTCCACTGATACGGGTACTCCGGGTACCCGGCTCGCGGCTTTGTCCCGCGGGGAGGCGGAATGGCTTGTCTGCCAACGAAATCGATGCTCTAGGCTTGAATCGTCCAGTCGGTTCCGATGCTCGAAAGGCGCTCTCGATGTCGCATTCTTCTGCCGCCTACCCCAGCGCTGTTCCGGTCGGGGTGGACACCACCCGTGCGAGTATCGCGCGCGTCTATGACGCCGCGCTCAACGGCAAGGACAACTACGACGTGGATCGTCAGGTGCTGGACCAGGTCCGCACCGTCGCCCCGCAGGTCAACGACCTGGCCTGGGCCAACCGGGATTTCCTGATCCGCGCCTGCCGGTTCCTGGCCAGGGCGGGCATCGAGCAGTTCCTCGACCTCGGATCAGGTCTGCCCACCGCGGAGAACACCCACCAGGTGGTCCAGCGGGTGAACCCCCAGTCCAAGGTCGTCTACGTCGACAACGACCCGTCGGTTCTGGTGCACGCGCAGGCATTACTGGCCAGCAACAGCCGCACCCGCATCGCCGAAGCCGACATCTTCCGTCCCCTGGAAGTTCTCGGCAACGAGACGGTCCGCCGCGAACTCGACTTCACCCGACCGCTGGCCCTGTTCCACATCGGCACCCTGCACCACTACCTCGGCGACGACGGCCCTGCCCTGATGCAGACCTACATCGACGCACTGCCCTCGGGCTCGTTCGTCGCGATCGCCCACTTCCACGACCCGGAAACCGCCGAATACAGCGAGCTGGCCCGGAAAATGGAAGAGAAGTTCATCCACAGCCCGATGGGCAGCGGCCGCTTCCGCACCCGCGACGAAATCCAAGCCATGTTCGGCACCCTCGACATGGTCGAACCCGGCCTCGTCCGCTGCGACGACTGGTGGCCCGACGGCCCCCACCTCACCCCCCTCTCCGACGTCCGCCACTGCATCGTCGGCGGCATCGGCCGCAAACCGTAGTCCGGCTTCGGCGAGTTCCGTCGATCGTGCTAACTCCGCGACGTGATGTGGCGACATAGCGGTTATGCCTCCCAGCTCTGATGACGTCGAAAAGATTGTGCGGTACGTGAAGTCGCTCGGTCTCGTTCCGTGCGAGGCCGAGCGGCGATGGGACCACATCGGCGCGGTGATCGTCGATGCGTCGCTGCAACCCCGAACGACGTACGCGACCGTGGTTCTCCCACGGGTGCGGGATGTGATCGCTCAGTGGCCCGAAGCGGTGGTGCTGTCCGGGTTCCGCCGTCGACTCGATACCGATGATCTGGCCGGATTCCTCAGGTGGAGTGAGCGATCACGCAAGCTCACCGTCATCACTGAACTCACCGCGACCCTGGGCGAACTGGGGATCGAGACGGTGCACGAGTTGGCGGACTGTTACGACGGCAGTGACTGCGAACTGCAGACTCGGCGGGCTCTGCGCCGTGTCAAGGGTGTGGGCCCCAAAACCGTTGACTACATCGCGATTCTGGTCGGCTCGAACCGCTGTGTCGCTGTCGACAGGCACGTCGCCGCATTCGTTCGCGCGGCCGGCGTGGGTAGCGGTGGTGGTTATGATGCGATCAAGGCCCTCGTCGTCGAGGCCGCGAGCGAATTGGGGTGCACGGCAGGCGCGCTCGACGCGGCGATCTGGAAGTACATGAGCGATTCGGATCGGCGTTCGAGTCCCGGGCACTACATTTCAGCGCGCTGACGAGGTACAGATCCTCGGTGACCATCGAAGAACCCGCACCCCGTCGGTGGCATTGCCGGATAAGCGGGGCTATTTCTGGATGGTGCGGGCGAGGATGCCTAGTGTGGCCCGTAGCGCGGACTCGGGGATGATCGGGAAGATGGCTGCTTCGCGGTAGCGGGGCGCGATCCTGCTCCAGTCGTAGTACGAGGTGACCAGGGTGCCGGTGTCGCTGGGCTCGAGGCGATAGCCGTACAGGTGCTCGATCGGCGGTTTGATGGTGCCCGAGATCGTCCACTCGAGATGCTTGTCCTGCTCGAATTCGGTGATGATCACGGTGACGTCGTATTTGCCCATCGGGAGGTCGTTGAGAGACTCGCGATCCATGTGCACGATGAACTCGTCGCCGACGCCGGTGACGGGCTTACCCTCCGCCGATTGCAGCATGCCCGAACTGTCGATGGCTACGTGCCCTTCCGGGGAGCACAGCAGGGTGAAGATTTCCGAGGGTGATGCGGGGACCTGCCGCTGCACTTCGAACCGTTCTACCGTCATGCCGTCCACCCTCGCATACTCGGCGTCGATGCGGCTGCCGCTGAACCGAACCGCTACGGGCAGCAGGAGCTGACTCGCTGGTGTCACCTCGGTGATGTGGCCGGTGGGCGGGCGATCGATGGCGTCGGACGCGGCGACCTCGTCGTGGGAGGGGGCTTGGTCGTCGTCGGCGATGTGGTCGTCGGTGCCGCCGGCGTTGTAGATGCCGCCGGTGACCGGGATGTCGTGGTCGGACTCGTCGGAATTGTGGTTGTCGTGGTGCTGGTTGGCGCTGTCGTGGTGGCGGTCGGCACCGTCGTCGTGGTGGTTGGCACCGTGGTGGTGGAAGTGACGGTGCTGGCCGACGGATCGGCAGACACCGTCACCGTGCTCGGATCGGCTGTCACCGTGATCGTCGACGGATTGGTCGGCGTCATGGTGACGGTCACCGTGGATACCGAGGTCGAGGCGACGGCACCCGGGTCCTGCACACCGGACGTGTCCTGGATCGAAAGGCTTGCCGTGGCAGAGAAACTCGCGCTCACCGAAACAACCGTCGAGTTCGGTGCCGAAACATCCGTCGTCGTTTCCGACGCGGCGGCCGTGCTCGTGGAATCGGGCTCCGGCGGAGCCGGCTCCGCATCGGTAGCGGTGTAGGAACCCGGGACGTCGGCCGGTACGGCGACCGCGCTCGGTGTCTCGGGTGTCGTGCTCGTGATCATCCCGCCGGACTGACTTCGGTCGGCGATGTCGTCGGAAGTCCGGACGGTGGGTTCGCCCGCGAAGGCCTGCGCACTGTTCGCAGATACAGGCGGACTCGAATCCGCGCGCACCACGAGCGTGATCCCGATAACCGCGGTCGCCACTGCGGCCGCCACGCCCACACGCGACATCTGCCGCCGGAACCGATCGGTTGATAGTGTCGCGGTCATTCCATTCCTGCCTTCTCCCTCGAAATGCGCCGATCGGCGTGCCAATTTTCAGGGGCGCGAATACGGATCCACCTCGCGCAGTCGTTGCCGGTGAGTTCTTTGCAACTCGCCCGCACGGGTCAAGAAATCGGCGATTGTTTCGAGTTCGGCGGCGTCATAATAGTTCAGCAACATTTTGTAGCTCTCGACGATCATCGGTACGACGAGTTCTTGTACGCGATCGGCCGCGAGTTCGGTGGCCATCACGAGGACGCGACGACGATCGGTCGGGTGCAGCGACCGTGCGATGTAGCCCTGTTTCTCGAGCCGGTTGAGCATGATCGTGACGCCGGCGGACGTGAGGCCGAGCCGTTCGGCCAGCCTGCCCGGCGTGGTGGCCTTCTCCTCGAGCAGGACGATCTCCAGCGCACGCCGATCGGTCTCGTTCACGCCCAGCACCCTGATCAATTCTCGGACCAGGTCCTCGACGCTTCCGTGATAGAACTCCAGCGCCCTTTTGAGCTCGACCGAGATCCGGGCGGGTTCGCTTGTTGTCGGGCACAAGGGCTTTCCCATCGATCACGTGAAACAGAGAACCGCTCAGCACAAATCACCGATCAGGGCCTGCTCGGTTGCTGAGCGCCCGGATTCGTGCGGGGGAGTCGTGGAGCTCGGCGAAGTCGAGGGATGCCGCGGGCCGCGGCAGGAGGGAGTGCCGCCGGGTGCTCGAAGTGGGCATCGGGGCTCCTGTCAATCGATCGACCGGCGGCCCGCACCGCAGCTGACGAACATCACGAAAGCGGCACCGCTCCGGTCGTCGAAGCGGCCGTGGCTGTGCCGGACATGCACTGTACGACACACCGGGCGAGGCGATACTGCGCATCGGAGAATTCGGTCGAAGTGGTTCCTCGGCACCAAACCGTAAGCAGGGCAACCACTATCGTGTGCGGTGGCCTTCCGGTGCGGGTCGATGGGGCCGGACCGGGCTGCTGACACAACCCGGTCCGGGACGTTCACCACGGGCCGCCGGTCACCTTCCGGCGGCACCCGCCTGCGGGCTCAGACGACGGTCGTGGTGGTCAGTGTCGGGGACGGGTTCGGATAGCACGAGGTCGCGACATTGCCGACAAAGGAGACATTGGTCGTCATGGTCATGCCGGGGCTGGTGTAGCTGGTCCCCGCGTACTTGCTGGTGATCGGCGTCCCGGCGGTGCCCGCGGTGACGTTGATGGTCACCGCCGGTGGGGTGAAGCTGGTGCCGCCGGCGATCGGACCCGGCACTGTCAGAACGACATTCCCGCCCGACGTGGCGACGGTGCCGGCCACGGTACCCCCGGAAGCGGTAGCCGAGACCAGTGTCGAATTCGCCGGCGTCGGAATGGTCATCTTCAGGTTGCTGATGTTGTTCACCGTGAAGCCGGAAGCCGAACTGGGAACCGACGAGGCGCCCGGCGTGATGGTGATGGCCACGGCGGAACCCGACGCCGCCGAGCCCGGCGCGGTACCGGTGACCGAGGTGTTCATGCTCGAGGTTTGGCCGATGCCGAAGACTGTGCCCCGGCAGCTCCAGTTCACGCTGACGGGGGCCGCATTTACCGGTGCGGCCAAACAAAAGACGGTAGCGACGGCCACCGGGGCAATAAAGCCCGCACGAAACAGGGAAGAGGTCGATATCATGGCGATCTCCAGGGAATGTCGAGCAGCGGTAAGTCGGGTTGTCGAACCGCAAAACAATGGGTGTTCAGAAAATATAACCCGCTCTCATCTTCCTGTTGTTGAAATCGCAAATCTTAGCGTGTCAAAAATATCATTATCCGCAATTAGATATCTACTCCTAATAGTTAACTGCAGAAAGGTTGCTGTGCGGACCCGATATTGTCTTGGTCGGCAATCACCGGCGGGCTGCTCAGTGGCTGGACGTTTTTGCGGTGAGCTGCCGCAATCCGTCGGGGTCGACGATGTCGATGCCTATCGGGCCGACGGTGATCAGGCGGTGTCGTTGGAATTCCTCGACGACCTTGTGGAACGAGGTGTTTCGCACACCGAGCATGGCGGCGAGCGTGCGCTGGTCCGGCTGAACCGACCCGCCGACGGCTTCGTCGAGAAGCAATTGCGCCACCTGGACCGGAAGCGGACGATCGAGGATATCGGTCAACCGAGCCTGGACCGCCGAAAGCCGTTGCGCCACACTCGATATCCAGCGCCGCGCGATCGCGGGGTGGGTGGTGAGCAGCGTGTCGAAATCGCGCTGGGGCAAGAACAGGCAGTGCGCCTCGGTGAGCGTGCGCGCGGTGTATGCCAGGGGCACTTCGAGCAACAGCGCGATATCGCCGTCGACATCGCCGGGACCCAGCATCCCCACCACCGCACGCTGCGTGCCCGATTCGACCGACAGCTCGACCTGCCCCTGCCGTACGAACCACACCCCCTCCGGCGGTTGATCCGCCGAGAACATCACCGATCCGGCGGGCAGGTTCGGGGACTCGAGACGGTCGGCGACGACGGTGAGGTCATCGGGGTGCAGGGGAGCGGTGGCGCCGCGGCCCACCCACCGCGCGACCCAGGCCGCATGGCGCACGTGGTGGTCGTCGAAAGACTGCTCACCCATATCGTGTAGCAAGTGGGAGAACGTTCGGTGGCTGTGTAGCATCGCGTGCTCCTGGTGGTGCGTACGAACTCGTCAACCCACCGTCCATTGTCCTCCCTCCGGCAACAGAACCAGTCGCGCGCATGACTCATGCGACTGATACGACACCGATCAGGGTCGAAGGATCAGGTCCGCGCACTTCTCGCCGATCATGATCGAGGGCGCGTTGGTGTTCCCGCCGATGATGCTCGGCATGATCGATGCGTCCGCGACGCGTAGACCGTCGATGCCCAGTACCCGCAACTCGGGATCGACGACTGCCCGCTCGTCGACTCCCATTCGCACCGAGCCCACCGGGTGGTACACGGTGTGAATCCGGTTCGGCAGCTCTGCGCGCAGCGACACATCGTCGGAAAACTCGGCCCCGGGATTGATCTCGCCGGCGTTGTCGCCGGTTCCAGCCATGATCTCGCGCACCATCGCGATGCCTTCGAGCAGCACTTCCGCGTCTGTGGGCACGCTCAGGTACCCGGGGTCGATGAGTGGAGCCGCGGTGGGATCCGCGCAGGAGAGCCTGACGGTGCCGCGGCTCTCCGGGTAGATCAGCGTCGGGAAAACACTCTGCCCCGGCTTCTTCGTCGGCGGCACCACCCGCTTGCCGGAGTCTTGGTTGGGCGAAGGATAGACCCAGTAGAGGCTGAGCAATTGCAGGTCGGGAATGTCGCGGGCGAACGACGTGCGCACGAACGCGACAGATTCGAACGACGATCCGGCCGCCCACGAACTGCCCGGCCGACGCTTCTCGGCGAGTAGACCGCGCAGGAAGTACGACGGAGTCGGTCGACGCAACGCCGAGGTCATCTTGTACGAGAGCGGGACGAAGAGATGGTCGTGCAAGTTGTCGCCGACCGGTAGATTCGCGCGCACCGCGACAGCATGCTGCGCGAGGTGTTCGGCGGGACCGATTCCGGACAGTTGGAGGATCTGTGGCGACCCGAACGCTCCCGCCGAGAGGATCACCTCGCGCGACGCGCGCACAATCTGCTTGCCGCCCTTGACCGAGATCTCGACCCCGGTTGCCCGCGACCCGTGGATGACGATCCGGATGACCGTCGTATCGGTGAGAACCAGCAGGTTCGGGAGCGGATTATCGTGGATGTAACCCTGTGCCGTGGAATACCGCAATCCCTTCGCGGCGCTCTGCTGAAAGACCGCGACGCCTTCCTGGCTTTCCGCGTTGTAGTCGTCGATGGCAGGCACGCCGAGGCGCTCGGTCGCCGCTGCCATGAATGCGCGGGCCGCCTCGGTGAGATCGGTTTTGCGGGTGACCTTGATCGGGCCACCGGCACCACGGAGGTCGCTGGCGCCGCCCTCCCAATCCTCGAGCCGTTTGAAGTACGGAAGGACACCGGCGTAGTCCCAGCCCACGCAACCCTCGGCCGCCCAGTCGTCGAAGTTCTTCTTGTTGCCGCGGACGAAGAGCATGCCGTTGACCGAGCTCGAACCACCCAGGACCCGGCCACGCGTCAGGGGGATCGTGCGGTTGAGCGCATTGCGCTGCGGTGTCGACCGGGAACCCCAATCGAACAGCTTCTTCAACTGCGGCGTGGAGTGCATGACGTTGATAGCACCCGGAATCTGGAAGAGCATCTTGGCGATGCCTGTGTCGTCCGCGCGCCCGGCCTCGATCAGCACGACGGACGCGCCACTTTCGGCGAGTCGGCGAGCCACCGCGCAACCGGCGCTTCCGGCTCCGACCACGACGTAATCGGCGTCGGTCATCGGCGTTCTCCGTTCGATTACCGTTCGTCCGGCACAGCGTCGAGCACGCCGCCGTAGCCGACCTCCAGGATGTGCTCGAGGTGATCTTCGACCACATCGGCGGCTGGGCGGACCCCTTCATTGTGCTCTTCCGGGAACGCCGCCGGGACGCTCGCGATCCAGTGGTATCCCCGGTGACGCATCATCGACCAGTTCCGCCGGCTCGATGAACGCCGATCAGGGTTGAACGTCCGCTGTACTGCCGCCGAGCGGCATGGCGGGCAGACCGAGTTTGCGATGGTCCCACGAGCGGACCCGCGTCGGCTCGACCCGAACGACGATCCGATTGTGCATCATGGACTCGACCAGCGGACGAGCCTGCTCGGTGTACGGACCGACGTAGCGGCGGAAGACATCGATTCCGGCGTTCCAGTACTCCTCCGCCGCGGGGTCCTCGATCAGATGCGCCGTTCCCTCGATCGAAACGCCGCGCAACTGGTCGTAGGTGTCGCCCGCCTCGGCCATACAGGTGAGGGTCGGGTTGCGGCGCAGGTTGGTTGCCTTCTGCGACTTCGCCTTGGTCTCGAAGTAGATCGTGCCGTCGATGTGCCCGAACCACATCGCGGTCAGGTGCGGTTTCCCCTCGGCATCGAGGGTGGCCAAGGTGAGCACCCTGCTGCGGTCGAGGAACTGCGCGATCTCCTCCGCGCTCATCTGCACCGTGGCGCGCTGTTTGATTCCCACGTTCACCTCCAGCTCGATCGTTGCGCCGACCCTATCGAGCAACCGCGCTCGGCGATCCCGAACGCGAGTATTCCGCTGGTCAGCCGCCCGGGGCGCTATTGTCGCCCGACTGGCCGGGCAGCGGCACAATGCCCAGGTTGGCGTCGAGGCCACCGTCGACGACGAGGGTGGTGCCGGTGATATAGCCGGCGGCGGGGGAGGCGAGGAACCAGATCGCCTCCGCTTGTTCACGTGGTTCCGCGAACCGGCCGAGTGGGATCCGGCGTTCGATCGCGGCCAGCAGCGCGGGGTCCTGGTGCACGCCGGCGGTGATGCCGGTGCGGGTGAGCCCGGGTGCGATGGCGTTGATCCGAATCCCTTGTGCGGCATAGTCGATCGCGACCGCGCGGACCAGGTTGATCACCGCGCCTTTGGACGCGTTGTAGGCCCAGGTCCCCGCATCGCCACGCAAACCGGCCACCGACGCGGTCACCACCGCCGAGCCCCGGGATCGGCGCAATGCCGGAATCGCCGCGCGCAGCCCGCGAATCGGGCCCAGCAGGTTCACGTCGAGGATGCGGTCGGCCGTGCGCACCGCGTCGGCGGATTCGAACGGCGGGGTGCCGCCGGTTCCGGCATTGAGGACGATGGTGTCGAGTCGGCCGAAGCGGTCCAGCGCGGCGTCCACCGCGGCCTGGTTCACCGCGTCGGAGGACACGTCGCCGGACAGAGTCACGATGCCGTCGCCGAATCCGGTCAGGCCGCGCTCGGAGATGTCCACGGCGACCACGTCGTGCCCGCGTTCGGCGAACAACTCGACAGCGGCACGGCCGATACCGGACGCGGCGCCGGTCACGATCGCGACGCGACGCGTGTCGGTGCGGGAGAGCTCGCTCATCTGAGGCCTTGTGTGGGTCCCCGAGCAGCGCGCCCGATCTCGGCCACTCGGGCAGTCGTATCGATGATCAGTCGAGCACTTCGTTCAGTTTCCCGGTCGCGACGTCGAAGACGAATCCGCGCAGGGAAGTGGTCCGCGTGATGAAGGGGCTGCGTTCGATGCGGCGCAGCGAGTTACGGATGTCCTCGTCGAGATCGCCGAAAGCCTCGGCGGACCAGGTCGGTTTGATGCCGATCTCGTCCTGGATAGCCCGTTTGAAGTCGTCGTCGGTGAAGGTGAGCATGCCGCAGTCGGTGTGGTGGATCAGGATGATCTCGGTGGTGCCGAGCAGTCGCTGGCTAATGGCCAGCGAGCGGATCTCGTCGTCGGTGACCACGCCGCCCGCATTGCGGATGACATGCGCTTCACCGTCTCGCAGACCCAGGATGCGGTAGACGTCGAGGCGGGCGTCCATGCACGCCACCACGGCGACGTGCTTGCTGGGCGGCAGCGGAAGCGGGCCGCTGAACTGCGCCGCGTATGCGGTGTTGTTGCTGAGGTATTCGTCTGTGACGGTCATGGCGGCGTCCTCGGGTCGATGGGTGGCGACGTACGAATCTCCGCATTCATGGTTGGTGCTGTGCCGGAGAGCGGCCAGAGATTCGCGCAGATCGAGGAGAAGGGTCGTTCGCAGCGGTGCGAACGAGTAGAAGCGCGCAGTGCTAGTGCGCGAAGGGCTTGAGCCGGTCGAAGTATCCGTTGGGCTTGAGCTCGTCGAGGTGTCCGAGCGAGGCGGTGATGTCGTCGCTCAACGCCCTGGCCATATCCGCGGAGAACCCTTCCCGCACCACGACGCGCAACACCGCGATATCGGTGGCGTTGTCCGGCAAGGTGTACGCGGGCACCTGCCAGCCGTAAGAGCGCAGCGCGTGGGAGACGTCGAACTCGGTGTAGTCGGGGTTGCCGGACAGCCGGAAGCTGATCACCGGGATCGCGGAGCCGTCTGTGATCACCTCGAAGTGTCCGCTCGCGCGCAGTTGGTCGCCGAGCCAGCGCGCGGTCTGCGAGAGCGATTGCATGACCAGGCTGTAGCCGAAGCGGCCGAGCCGCAGGAAGTTGTAGTACTGGCCGATGACCTGATTGCCGGGCCGGGAGAAGTTGAGCGTGAAGGTGGGCATGTCGCCGCCCAGATAGTTGACCCGGAAGACGAGGTCGTCGGGCAGGTACTCGGGGCCGCGCCACACCACGAACCCGATACCGGGATACGTCAGCCCGTATTTGTGGCCACTGACGTTGATCGACACCACGCGCGGCAGCCGGAAGTCCCACAGCAGATCGGGATGCAGAAAGGGCACCACGAAGCCGCCGCTGGCCGCGTCGACGTGCACGGGAATGTCGAGTCCTGCGTCGGCGGCGAGCTTGTCGAGCGCCGCGCATATGTCGCTGATCGGTTCGAGTTCGCCGGTGAATGTCGTGCCCAAGATGGCCACGACGCCGATGGTGTCCTCGTCGACGTTGTCCAGCACCTGCTCGGGTGTGATGACGTAGCGGCCCTTCTCCATCGGCAGGTATCGCGGCTCGACGTCGAAATAGCGGCAGAACTTCTCCCACACCACCTGCACGTTGGAACCCATCACCATGTTCGGTGTGCGGCCCTTCCACCCGTCGCCGACCTTCTCGCGCCACAGCCACTTCATGGCCAGCCCGGCCAGCATCACCGCCTCGCTGGAGCCGATCGTCGACACCCCCGTGGCACTGGACGGGTCGTCGTCGCGGAGACCCTCGGCATGGAACAGATCGGCGACCATGCACACGCACCGCTGCTCGATCGCGGCGGTCGCGGGGTATTCGTCCTTGTCGATCATGTTCTTGTCGAACGTCTCCGCCATCAGCTTCTCGGCCTGTGGATCCATCCAGGTCGACACGAAGGTGGCCAGATTCAGTCGGCTGCTCCCGTCGAGCATCAGCTCGTCGTGGATGAATCGATAGGCGACATCAGGATCCATACATTCCTCGGGCATCCGCAGCGCGGGCACCGGGGCCATCGACAGCCGCCCGGTATATGCCGGGGAGACCTGAGGAACATACGTGCGCTTGCGCGACATGGAGATCCCTTCGATTCAATGCTGGCAACAGCGGCTCGGACACGCCGAGGAAGACATTCGGCAGCGCTCAGACCCGATCTGGGGTCCAGGTGGAGATGGCCCAGATGACGACGAGGTCGATGACGATGAGGATCACCGACCACCACGGGTAGTAGGGCAGGGACAGGAAATTGGCGATGATCGACAGGGCGGCCAGGCAGTAGGCGACGATGCGGGCCCAGGTCGCGGTCACCATCATCCCGAGAGCGACGGCTACGAGCAGCACGCCGAGTACGAGATGGATCCAACCCCAGGCGCTCACGTCGAGCTGATAGACGTAGTCACCGGGCACCAGAAATACTTCGTCTTCGATGATGCCGGCGATGCCGCGCAGGATGCTCAGGGTGCCCGCGATCACCAGCGCGGTCGCCGCGAGCAGGGTGATGCCCACGGCCAGGACCCGCCGGGCGGGGTGTGAGGTGGTGGTCATGGTTTCGACGGTAGAACTGTCGTCGATGGGCCCGTATCCCCCATAAAGGGTGAATCTTGCGCCGTGCGCCGAGATCGTACTGTCCGGGTGATGTGTGTGCGGATGATCGAGCGCTTGACCCTGACACAGTGACAATGTCTTCACTGGAGGCAGGAGGTAGTTCCCATGAACTCGACACCAGCACATTCGGTAGACCCGCGGCTGCTCGCCGCACTGAGCGCGCAGAACGCGTCGACCCGGCTACAGGCCGCGCTGGCCGCGGGCACGCATCCGCGCCCGGCCCTGCTCGGGGCTCTGATCGACCGCTGTGCCGTGGAGCCGGACTTCTTCGTCCGCGACATGCTCACCTGGGCGCTGACCAGGCTCCCCAGCGAGCTGACCGTGCCCCGGCTGTGCGCCGAGCTGGAATCCGAGGGTGCCCAGGCCCGCGGCCAAGCGCTGCACACGCTGTCCAAGATCGGCGATCGGGCAGTCTGGCCGTTGATAACCCCGGCGCTGTTGCGCGATCCCGACGACGACGTGGCCCGCAGCGCATGGCGCGCCGCGGTGGTGCTCGTGCCCGAGGCCGAGCGCGAGGCGCTGGCCACCGAACTGGCCACCCAATTCGGGCGCGGTGATCGCGACGTACGGCGCAGCCTGAGCCGGGCGCTGGTCACGCTCGGTGCGGTGATCACCACGGTGCTGCACCGCGCGGGCGGCAGTGCCGACCCGCACGTGCGAGCCCACGCACAGGCCACCGAGCAACTGCTACGTGACCCGGACGCCGCCTTCGGCCTCGACATCGACGCGGCGAAACGAGTCGCGGCGCTCGACGGCGCACCGTGCTGATCGGCGAGGTGGCGCGGCGTTCGGGAGTCAGTACCCGCATGCTGCGCCACTACGACTCGCTCGGACTGGTCCGCCCCACCGGGCGCACCGTCGGCGGCTACCGCCAGTACTCCGACGCCGACATCCGCAGCATCTTCCACGTGGAAAGCCTGCGCTCCCTCGGCCTTTCGCTGCGCGAGATCACCCGGGTACTGGCAGACCGGTCGTTCACACCGCAGACCTTGGTGAGTGATCTCATCCGGCGCACCGAGGAACGGCTGGTGCGCGAGCGCGAACTCCTCGAACGACTGCGCGCTGTCGAGAACGCCGAGCCCGGCGACTGGCACGACGTCCTGCGCATCGTCGAACTCGTGCGCACTCTCGGCTCGACCGACCCGCATCGCCGCCTGCAGGCGGTGCTGAACCCGGCCGACAACGCGCCGGTGCCGACCGAGTTGCTGGCCGCGGCTGTGCTCACCGAGACCGAACCCAACATGGCAGGTGCCCTGCGCTGGGCGCTGTCGCGGGCCGGTGACGACGGGCTGGCCGGGCTCGCGCCCGGGCTGACCGCCGCCGACGTCGAGGTCCGGCGCCGGGCGGTGCTGGCCGTGGCGGAGATCCCGGGCGACGCCGCGACCGTGCTGCTCACCGCCGCGCTCGACGACCCGGACCCGGCCGTCCGCGGCCCCGCCGCCCTGGCCGCCGGAAGCCGCGGGGTGAGCGCGGCCGAGCCGATCCTGGTGGCCATGGTGATCGCGGGCACCAACGATGTCGACGCCGGCGAAGTGCTGGGCGCGCTGTCGCATGACCCGGAATCCACAGACCGAATACTGGGCGCGCTGGCCGCCGCGCTGACCGCACACGAAGACGACGCGCGCATCCGAATCCGCCTCGTTCAGGCACTGGTAGAGCTGCCCGGCACCCGCGCGCTGGCTACCTTGCGGGCACTGAGCGCGGACACCGACCACTCGGTCGCCCTCGTCGCCACCGCCTTCACCGAGTTGGTGGCTGCGCGGGCGACGAGCCCGGATCGCTGATCACAACCGGTCGCCCTGGGAAACCGGTTCAGCGCAGAACGCGGGTGAACAAGTCAGTCAGTTCGGTCCAGTGGCGGGTGTCGGCTTCGGCGTTGTAGGCCTCGGTGTCGGATTGGGTGAAGCCGTGGCCGGCCCCGGAATACACCTCGGTGCGGAAGGTGGTGCCCGCGTCGGCGAAGGCGGTGTCGAGCTTGTCGATCTGTTCCGGCGGGAGGCCGGGATCGGCGTCGGCGTGCCCGAGATACACCTCGGCTGTGATGCGGTCGACGACGGCGTGTGGGCTGGTGGGGTCGTCGGTGGCCAGCCTGCCGCCGTGGAAGCCGGCCACCGCGGCTACTCGGTCGGGGTAGGCGGCGGCGGTGTGGAGTGCGTGGCGCACGCCCATGCAGTATCCGGACAGCCCTACCGGGTTGCCGGTGGTCAGCGGGGAATCGGCCAGCCACGACAGGTATGCGGCGGCGTCGGCGACGACGAGTTCGGGTGTCAACGCGGTCAGCAACGGGCGCAGTGCGCCGAAGATCTCATCGCGTCGGTCGGCCCCGATGAAGTCGGGAAGGTCGACTACCGGTGCGGAGCCGTGGCGGTAGAACAGATTCGGAACGAGCACCGTGAAGCCGTGGGCGGCGAGGCGTTCGGCGTCACGGCGGACCACCGGCCGCAGGCCGAACGCGTCGGAGAACACCAGAACCGCGGGGTGCGGCGCGTTGTCGTCGGGGTGGGCGAGGAAAGAATCGGCTGTGCCGTCGGCCGTAGCCACGGCGAGGGTGGACGTGTGTACCGCCACGGCGGGACCTCCTGAGCGCGTCGAGTTGACCACAATCTACTGATCGCGCAGCGGTGATCGGGCGCTCGAACCGGTCGGCGCCGGCATCTGCGCACGCACTGAATTCGGCGCAGCGCAAGCACATTCTTCCGTGGGCCTATCGCTCGGACGAACCGCTCGCCGATCCACTTCCCAGGATGCACAACGGATTCGCCACCATGGCCGCCTGCGCCGAACCGGACGACGAACCGGTGATCCCGGCGTCGATCGGGGGCGTACTAGGCACCGGTGCTGCCGGGTTGCCCGAGCCGCCGGTCAACATCGACTCGCCGTCGAGATTCGCGGGAGCCGACACATCGAGCAGATCCAGAACGGTCGGTGTGATGTCGGCGAGGGTGTAGCCGTTGTTCTGCGCTCCCGCCGCGAACCCCGCTCCTCGCGCGATGACGAAACTGGCTGTCTCGTAGGCGCTCTGACCGCCATGACCCCCATCCGGTTTGTGCCCGTGGTCGGTGGTGACCAGAATCGTCCACCGCTCGTTCGAATGCGAGGCCGCCCGCGCGTCCACCGCGGCGGTGATCTGCCCGACCAAGCTGTCCACCCGGCTGATGGCATCGCGATAGGCCTGCGGCCAGATTCCGCGCAGTGTGTGTCCCACGATGTCCACCTGATCGAGGTGCGTGAACAGCAGATCTGTCGCCTCCTCGGTAACAGCCGAGACAACCTTCGCGGTGGCGTTGGAATCGGCGGTGGTCTCACAGACGCCCGCACCGGAGGGATCGATCTGCGTGACGGCCACCCGGTCGGCCTGCGGGCTGCCGGTGCGGGCGATCATGCCGATCGTGTCCCAGGTCCCGATCGAGGCTGTCGACAAGGACGGGCGCTCCCGCTCCACCTGTGTGAACACCGTCGGATATTGTGCGAAAGGTCCTGCGTTGCAAGTGGACCCATTGTCCTGAATCCCGTGCTTGTTGTCCCACACGCCGGTCAGCGCCGTTGCCCACGAGACGCACGACATGGTGGTGTGCGGGGCGAGGGAAGTGCGCGCCAGGGTGCCCTCCGCGGCCAGGCGGTCGAGGTTGGGGGCGTCGGCCGCCGACACCTCACTCCACAGGGTGCCGTCGATACCGATGACCACGACCTTGTTCACGACCGGAGCCGCAGAGGCAGGCGCCGCCGCGGCGAAGGGGAGAGCGGCCAGGGCCGCGGACGCGAGTATGCGGTGAGTGCGAGACATGCGCGGGACCGTAGTTGCCGAGCACCCAACAAATTGGACAATTGACCGAAACAGTCCCGACTACTGGGAAATCCGATGGTCGCGCGCACGGTGAACTGCCGGGCCATTGCCGTGTGACGTCCGGTTGATTGCCATGGGCTATCGCTGCATGTCGACGCGGGAAACGACCGTAGGGTCGTCGAGCATGAGCATTCGTCTCGGATATCAGATGCCCTACTTCGGCTACGCGGCCTCGCCGCGCGAACTGTTCCCGCAGGTCATCGCACAGGCGCAGGACGCGGAGGCGGCCGGATTCGACGCCGTGCTCTTCATGGACCACTTCTATCAGGTCTACGGACAGCCCGATGACTGGATGCTGGAGGCCTACACGGCGCTGGCCGGGCTGGCCACCGTCACCGAGCGTATCCAGCTGGCCACCCTGATGACCTGCAACACCTACCGCAATCCGGCGCTGCTGGCCAAGATCGTCACGACGCTGGACGTGATCAGCGGCGGGCGTGCGGCCCTCGGTATCGGCGCGGGCTGGTTCGAGCAGGAGCACATCGGCTACGGCTTCGAATACGGCAGCTTCACCGAGCGGTTCCAGCGACTGGACGAGGCGCTGCAGATCATCTCGCCGATGCTGCGTGGGCAGCGGCCGACCTTCCGGGGCACGTGGTACCGCGCCGAGAACGCGATCAACGAGCCGCAGGTGCGCGACGACCTGCCGATCCTGCTCGGTGGGGGCGGTGAGAAGAAGACCTTCGGCCTGGCCGCGCGGTACGCCGACCACCTGAACATCCTGTGCCACACCACCGAACTGCCGCGGAAATTGGCCACACTGCGGCAGCGCTGCGAGGAGGCCGGGCGCGATCCGCGGACTCTGGAGACCAGCTTTCGCGCGGTCGTTGTCGTCGACGAGGACGGTGACCGGGCGCGCAAGCTGGCGCAGGAGTTCATGCAGCGCGATGTCGTGGTGGTGATCTCGCAGGACAGTGTGTTCGCCGGCGCCCCCGACGACGTGGCCGAGCAGGTCCAGCGCCGCATCCTGGATCACGGGGTCGACGGCATCATCGTCAACATGGTCGCCAACGGTCACGAGCCGGGCATCCTCGAACTGGCAGGCAAAGCCCTGAGCCCGCTGGTGCACGGCTGACTCGCGAATGTTGCGCCATAGCCAGGGCCGCGATAGGCGGCGAATCCGATAAAGATGCATCAATTCTGCATCGTTTGCCCGATCCTGCGGGTTCGGCTCCTAGCATCACAGGAAGGGACAACCGGATGTCGGCGACCACTCAGCGACTCTGATCAGCTCACGGATTGCCCTCGCACAAGCCCGCGTGAGTCAGGACGGGCTTCTCCTCGGCCGCCGGCGTGACACCGACAAGTTCGATGACCGTCGGAAATCGTGATGGCGAACCACGCCACCCCGTCGGAGAAGAGGAGAGTGACCGCGATGAGTTTCAACGCACGAGTGGGTGTGGCAGGAGTGGGCGTGGCGGCGTTGGCGCTGTTCGGCCTGACGGCGTGTTCGTCAGATGATTCATCGGACTCGGCGGCGATGACGACCACCCGATCGATGTCGATGGAATCGACGGCGCCGACATCCGGTGCTCAGATGGGAGCGAGCCTGGTGGGCCCGGGCTGCGCGGAGTACGCCGCGCAAGTCCCGACCGGTCCGGGGTCGGTGGAAGAGATGGCCGAAGAACCGGTGGCCGAGGCGGCATCGAACAATCCGCTCCTCACCACCCTGACCGCCGCGGTTTCAGGGCAGCTGAATCCGCAGGTCAACTTGGTAGACACGCTCAACGGTGGCGAGTTCACGGTCTTCGCTCCGGTAGATGCCGCGTTCGCCGAGGTCGACCCGGCCACTATCGAGTCCTTGAAAACCGATGCACCCACATTGGAGAAGATCCTCACCTATCACGTGGTGCCGGGCCGGACCGCGCCGAATGCCATCGCGGGTACACACACGACGGTGCAGGGCACAACAGTGACCGTCACCGGCGACGGCGACAACCTGAAAGTCAACGATGCCGCAGTCATCTGCGGGGGCGTCGAGACAGCGAATGCCACTGTCTACCTGATCGACTCGGTTCTGATCCCGGAGTGAAGGAGATGACAATGAAAGGCTACGACTACGGACGAGCGGCGGGCGCTGGATTCGGTGCAGCGGTGGCGATCGCGGGATTGATCGCGCTCGCTCCGGCGGCTACCGCGGCACCGGTCGAGTGTCGCGCTCCCGGCGCGAGCGCGATCGAGAATTCCTCGGACAGTTCAGAATGTGCCGCGTCGAGCGTCGGTGGAAGTGCTGCCGCGGCGTTCGGCGTCGACGGATCCGCCGCGGCGTCCGCGGGGTCGCAGGGGCTTGCTCTCTCGATCGCCGTCGGCGGAGCCACAGCGACGTCGCAAGCCCAAGGCCTGTCCGGGCCTGCCGCGATCGCGCTGGGTCCAGGAGCGGCTGTCGACGCAACCGGCGTACGGCCCGGGCTCGCGATCGGAATCGCGGGCACCGGTGCGAACGTCACCATCGATGGGGTGACCAGACCCACCTGCGCCGGTGGTCCGGCGCTTGCCGGAGACCTGCAGACCTTCACCGGATGTTTCTCCCTCGAATGACGCCCCGAGCGACGCAGATCGGCTGCTTCCTCGCGATGAATTCCTCGCGACGAACGTTGCGGCAGTGTCGAGCTGGATCGCCCGAAACGTCTTGTGGCGATCACGCATGGACTACGCGGCGGAATACGTTCCGCTGAGCATGTCCACGGGCGTCGGCGGCGGAACTCGCCCCACATCGCGTCGATCCGGGTATCAGCACCACCTGGATACCGGGATCGGCATCGGTGACGATGGTGAGATGAGTGAAGTGGCCGACCTGCGTACCGAGCGTCGTGCCCAACTCGGCGCGTTCCTGAAATCCCGTCGCGCCAAGATCACCCCGGGGGAGCTGGGTCTGCCGACGGGCACGCGGCGGCGCACGCCGGGTCTGCGGCGCGAGGAAGTCGCGCAATTGTCGGGTATCGGGGTCACCTGGTACACGTGGCTGGAACAGGGCAGGCCGATCAATGCCAGCGTCCAGGTGCTCGACGCGGTGGCACGCACCCTGGGCCTGGATCACGCGGAGAAGGTGCACCTCTACCGCCTCGCGAATGTGCCGTCGGTGCCCGCGGCCGCGGCGGAATCGGCGATGCCGCCCGGTATGCCGATGATCCTGGACCAGCTCGCGCCCTTGCCCGCGGTGCTTCTCGATTCCCGGTACGACGTGCTGGCGCACAATGACGCCTATCGCGCCTTGTTTCCCGGCCTCGCCCGCCCCGACGCCAATGTGCTGCGCACAGTGTTCCTGACACCGGAGTGCTGCAATCCTTATCGGCACAACATCGATGACCTGCGTCGCATGGTCGCCTACCTGCGCGGTGCGTCGGTCCGCCACCTCGACGATCCGGCCTGGCAGGAGTTGATCGACGAGTTGTGTACGTCCAGTGCCGAGTTCGCCGGGATGTGGGCTCGTAACGACGTGGCGGTGCCGGTGAACCTGGTCAAGGTGATCCAGCATCTCGCCGTGGGGGAGCTCGCGATGCACCTGACGATCATGAGTCTGCCCGCCACCGACGGCGAGTGGATCCAGATCTTCACCCCGGTCGACGACGCCGAGGCCGCGAAGCTCTCCGTGCTGCTGGCGATGTCGGACGGTGAGCGGCGGCGCCCCGGCGAAGACCATCGGCGGCGATTCCACCGGTCGGCTGACCTGGGGTAACGGCATATCACGCCGGGGCTCAGATATCCGAAATCGATAGCGCGAAGACACAACTCGCAAACCGAATTCCTCAGGTACTATCGCCGACGGGGGAGCACGAGATGAACGATGGTCTTCGGCTGCCCTATACCGATTTGCGACCATCTCCAGGGGATGAAACTTGATCCACATGACACCGAACCCCACCTCGCGTCGGCGCTTCGCGCGACGTTCCGGCATCACTTCGGTCGTCGCGGCGGCGGCGGTCTGCGCGGCCCTCGTATCCGGCTGCACCAAAGACGACTCGGCCACCACGGCGGGCCCGGTGCCCACCGGCCAGCTGCCGGATGGCGCGCAGATCGTGAAGGAGTCGGCGAAGACCACGCAGACCCTGCACAACGTGCACCTGAAGATCAACGTCAAGAACCTGCCCGACCTGCCGGTGGAAACCGTGTCCGCCGACGTCACCAACGAGACCCAGGGCTCGGGCGCGGCGATGGGCGACGCGAAGGTCAAGCTCACCCCCGAAGCCTCCTTCACCGAGGCGAAGTTCCTTGTGGTGGACAAGGTTCTGTACACCCAGGCCGGCGGTCGCTACGTGCCGGCGGGTCCGGCCGAGAAGGTCTACGATCCGGGCGTCATCCTGGACAAGGACAAGGGCATCGCGAATGTGATCGCCAATATCCAGAACGCCAAGACCGAGGGTCGTGAGGTGATCGACGGCATCAACACCGTCAAGGTCTCCGGCACCATCGACGCCGCCGTGATCGACCCGATCGTGCCGCGCATCGGCCAGAACGCGGGCACCATGCCGATCACCGTGTGGATCCAGGACACGGCCCCGCCCGCCTCCGATTCGACCAAGCCCTCGGACGCGGCGTCCACCGGTGACGGCCCGAATCTTGTTCGCGCCGTGGTGAAGAAGGACCAGGGCGAGGTCACCGTCGGCCTGTCGAACTGGGCCAAGCCGGTCAACATCATCAAGCCCGCCGGCTGATATTCGCCGGTAATTCCGGATCAACCACACCGGTCCGGGGTCAGCGGAGCTTGGCACGCAGTGCCCTCCGCAGCCCCGGACCGGTGTGTCGTCTGGGTGTCGCCTGCGGTAAACGAATCACGAACGCACGAGTACGCATCCAATAAGAGAATGTTCAGCGAGATGCAAGGCGCCACAAGGACTATACGTGTCGGGACGCTGGTCGGCAGGCAACACGCATCGGACGCCGATCGGACACGGAGGAAGAACTAATGACGATCGATGATCGACCTGATGAAGCGGAGCGCGAGCTCCCGCCACCACCCGGCCCGGGGGGTCGGCCTCCCGTCAACAACGTATGGGTTTATAACGGCAGAGCCTACGACCTGAGTGAGTGGATCTCCAAGCATCCAGGTGGTGAATTCTTCATCGGCCGCACGAAAAATCGCGATATCACCTCGATCATCGGTTCCTACCACCGTGATCCGGAAAAAATCGGGCGGATGATCGAGCGTTACAGTCTCGGTCGCGATGCCACGCCCGAGGACATCCATCCCAAGAACAACGCTCCCGACTTCCTGTTCAAGGACGGGTTCAACAGCTGGGACGACACTCCGAAGTACAAGTTCGACAACAAGTCCGATCTGCTGCACCAGGTGAAGGCCAGGCTCAAGGAGCCCGAGCTGGCCGCGCGACTGAAGCGCATGGACCGCGCGTTCGACATCGTCGTCGGTGTGCTGATCTTCGCCTACATCGCTGTGCAGGCGCTGCGTCTCTACGACACGAGCTGGATGCCGTTGCCCGCCTTCGTGATCGCGATGGTGCTGCTGCGTAGCTCGCTGGCGGGCTTCGGCCACTACGCGATCCACCGCGCGCAGAAGGGCTTGAACAAGTACGCGGTCAATGCCTTCGACATGAACTATGTCGCACTGTCTTTCGTCACCGCCGACGGCCACGCGCTGCTGCACCACCCGCACACCCAGAGTGAAGTCGACATCAAGAAGAACGTCTTCACGATGATGATGCAGATCCCGCGCCTGTACCGGGTGCCGGTGCACACCGTGCACAAGTTCGGACATCTGTTGACAGGCATGATCATTCGGCTCCTCGATGTCTGCCGGCTCACCCGCAAGGTGGGCATCAAGGACATGTACGGCAGCTGGCGCGGCGCGCTGCCGCACTTCATCGGCTCGTTCGGGATGCGGTTCCTGCTGGTGGCCGAGTTCGTGGCCTTCGCCTTCGCGGGCGATCTGCTCGCCTGGGGCCTGCAATTCGTGATCACCCTGTGGATCAGCACCTTCATGGTGGTGGCCAGCCACGACTTCGAGGTCCCGACCGAGGAACTGCACGTCGAGACCGAGGACTGGGCGGTGAACCAGCTCGAGCAGGCCTACGACCTGACCGTGGTCGGCAACAAGTACGTCGACTGCTTCCTCTCGGCCGGGCTGAGCTCGCATCGTGCTCATCACGTACTTCCGTTCCAGCGCAGTGGGTTCGCCAATATCGCCTCGGAGAACGTGGTGCGTGAGGAGGCCGCGAAGTTCGGCGTGGAGTGGCTGCCTGCCAAGAGCTTCTTCGGAGATCGTTTCCCCAAGCTGTGCCGGACCTATCTGCTCGCGCCCTCCCGTGAGGCCGAGGAGAACCGGTGGGGTTTCGTGCGCGAACACTGCGCACCATCAGCGCTGAAGACCTGTGTCGTCTACACCGCGCAGGGCTTCTCCGGCATCGGAACCGTCTGACCCGGCCCGTTGCCACCTCTGATCTGTCTCGAAAGGATTTGTGCCCGTGTCTGTTTCCTTTGACCTGCTCCGCACGCCCGACGTCGAGCGCGGGCACGACCTGCTACCACCCACGCCGCCGACGACCGTCGGCGTCATCGAAGCGGTGGCCACCGGTTCGCCCTCGCTCGTCGTCGATCAGGCCGTCAACGCGGGCCGGGTCGCCGAACTGTTCTCTGATCCCGCACAGCGTCAGCGCATTCCACGCATCTACGCCAATACCAGGATCGACACCCGGCGCCTGGCCATCGACCCCCTCGACCCCGAGTTCCTCGAGTTCAGTCGCAAGCCGGGCACCATCCGGGAGCGGATGAACCTGTTCTTCGAGCACGCGGTGCCGCTGGCGGTCGACGTGGCCACGCGCGCGGTCGCCGGACTGGAGAACCCCGCCGAGGACATCGGCCAGCTGATCTTCGTGACCAGCACCGGCTTCATCGCCCCCGGCGTCGACGTCGCCGTGGTCAAGCAGCTGGGTCTGTCGCCGAAGGTCGGCCGGATGGTCATCAACTTCATGGGATGCGCCGCGGCCATGAACGGCATCCGCGCCGCCGTCGACTACGTCCGGGCCCACCCGGACAAGAAGGCGATGGTGCTGTGCATCGAATTGAGTTCGGTCAACGCCGTTTTCGACGACGATGTCAACGACGTGATCACCCACAGCCTCTTCGGTGACGGCTGCGGTGCGGTGGTGATCGGCGCCAACCAGGTGCACAAGCCGCTGGCGCCCGGCAGCGTCGTGATCCGCGACAGCTTCAGCCACCTGTTCGACGACGCCGAGGACGGCATCGTGCTCGGGGTGAAGGACGCGGGCATCACCTGCGAACTGGCGACCAGCCTGCCCGACTACATCTACCGCGGTGTCGACCCGGTGGTCTCGGAAGTGCTGGCGCGCAACGGACTCGCCAAGTCCGATATCGAGTTGTGGGCGATCCATCCCGGTGGTCCCCGCATCATCGAGGAGTCGGCGCGTTCGCTCGGCATTCCCGCCGAGCTGGCGGCGCCGAGCTGGGAGGTGCTCGCCGAGCACGGCAACATGCTCAGTGTTTCGCTGATCTTCGTGTTGGAGCGGATGATCCGCGACGCACAGACAGTGGCGCCGATCTCTACCGGTGTGGCGTTCTCGTTCGCACCGGGTGTCACCCTCGAGGGCATCGTGTTCGATGTCATCCGAAGCTGAGAGCCGAAGGTTATGCATCTGCTCCGTTTTCTCGCCGCGCTGTCGCCGGCCCGGATCGCGGCCGTCGTCGTCGCCGGCCTGATCTGCGGCGCCGCCAACACCTATCTGGTGACGCTGATCAACGCGGTCGTCTCGCCGCGTCCGCAGCCGGACAATTTGCTGCTGCGCTTCGGTGCGACAGGTCTGGTGATCCTCGTCAGCGGTGTGCTGTCGCAGGTTCTGCTGATTCGCCTGTCCCAGGACGCGATCTACCGGCTGCGCAGCGACATGAGCTCCGGAATCGTCTCCGCCCCACTGGAACACCTCGAACGGCTCGGCATGCATCGCCTGATGGCCACGCTCACCGAGGACGTGCGTTCGCTGTCGCAGGCGGTGACCGCCATTCCCTCGATCTGCGTGGATGTTGCGACCATTGTCGGCTGCTTCGTGTTCCTCGCCGTGGTCTCGGGACCGATTTTCGCGGTCACGGTCGGCGGCACGCTGATCGGCATCGCGTGTGTCGAACTGGTTCTCAAGCGGGTCCGCGGCATCTACCGGGAAGCCAGG
This sequence comes from Nocardia sp. NPDC060249, assembly GCF_042728755.1. Taxonomy (NCBI): domain Bacteria; kingdom Bacillati; phylum Actinomycetota; class Actinomycetes; order Mycobacteriales; family Nocardiaceae; genus Nocardia; species Nocardia sp. NPDC060249. The sequence goes on along the minus strand of NZ_JBHXAQ010000002.1, from coordinate 294,711 downwards.
GAGAACGAGGACGCGTTGCTGCGATCGTTCCAGGCCGTCACCCTCGGCATCAAGGAACTGAAGCTGCACCGTGGCCGTCGCCGTGACTTCATGGACCGGCACCTGCTCGGTTCGGCGGGCACGCTGCGCGACCAGAACACCGACGCGGGCTCGAAGTTCTCCTACGCCCAAGGCTTCGGCCAGGCGTTGCAGCTGGGCACGATGGCGCTGATCCTGTTCGTCATCGCGGCCGCACTGGATCTGCCGCGTGACACGATGGTCGGCTACGTGCTGGTCACCACGTTCCTGGCGATGCCGATGCAGAACTTCATGCACCGCATCCCCGATCTGCTGCGGGGTGATGTCGCGTTGGCCAAGATCCGGGCGATGAACCTGTCGATGACGACGCTGCACGACGAGGAGTCGCTGCCGTATTCGGAGCGTCCAGCGGCAGGGGAGGCCAAGCTGGAACTGACCAACGTCAGCTACATCTATCGTTCGGAGGCGCCCTCTCAGGTGCCGCCGCCGCCGGGATCGCACGGGCCGGGCGGGCCACCGCCGCGTCCCGGGATGCCGCCGCGCGAGGGTGACGGCAGGCCGCCGCATCCGCATCCGGCTCACCCCGGTGCCCATCCGGGTGGCGGTCCGGTGGATGTCAACGGCAAGAACTGGGTCGACCACGGTGGCGTCGATGTGCGCCCACTGGCTCCGCCGCCCGGACTCGACGAGTCCGAGGACGCCGGGTTCCGGCTCGGCCCGATCGACCTGGTTTTCGAACCGGGCCAGATCACGTTCATCGTCGGGGGCAACGGCAGCGGCAAGTCGACGCTGGCCAAGCTCATCACCGGTCTGTATGTGCCACGCTCGGGGTCGTTGTCGCTCAACGGGGAGAGGATCGACCACGACAACATCGAGTGGTATCGGCAGAATTCGTCGGCGGTGTTCACCGATTTCCATCTGTTCGAGGACTACCTGGGTTTCGACCGCCCCGGTATCGACGCCGAAGTCCAGCGTTATCTCGACGAGTTGCAGATCGCGCACAAGGTAACGGTGCAGGACGGGCGGTTGTCGACCGTCGACCTGTCGCAGGGGCAGCGCAAGCGGCTGGCCTTGCTCACCGCCCTGCTCGAAGACCGCCAGATCTACGTCTTCGACGAATGGGCCGCCGATCAGGAACCGCGGTTCCGCGACGTGTTCTATCACGAGATCCTCACCGATCTGAAGCGCCGAGGTAAGACGGTCATCGTGATCACCCACGACGACCGGTACTTCGATTGCGCCGACCAATTGGTGAAGCTCGATTTCGGTCTCGTCGCTGTGTGATGCGTGGACGCCGGTCCCTACGGGGGCCGGCGTTTTCGTGTGTCAGGCGATGTCGCGGTACTCGGCGATACGGCGCGACATCGGTGGCCGGTCGGCCAGGCTGACCTCGGAAGGTGTTCGCTGCCAGCCGGTGTCGCCGGGCAAGAACTGGACCAGACCTATCCCGGAATCCCGGATGCCGAGTCGGTCGAGCAGCGTCGCCACGACCTGGCGGCTCATCACCGCGAGTTCGTGCGTCGGACGATTGCGGTGCACGCGGATCCCGAGGTCGACCTGGGCGATGGCCGACAATCCGCGCCGCTGCCAGCAATCGAGCAGGATCCCGATCTCCGCGCCGTACCCGCCTGCGATGGAGATCTGCCCGAGAAACGCCCGTGTGGTGGCACATTCGCCGCCGAGCGGCTGGATGATCTCGGCCAGCGCGGGCGCGAGCGCGGTGAGCAGCGGACGCGCCACGAGCTGAGTGACCCGGCCACCGCCGTCGGCGTCATCTGTCATCGGCCTGCGATAGTAGCCCTTCACCAGGGCAGTGTGCGGGTCGGCGAGCAACGGTGCGAGCAAGGTGGGCACGAACATCGGATCGGGTTCGACGAGATCCGCGTCGAGGAATACGATCAGATCACCGGTACACACCGCCATCGACCGCCACAGCGCCTCGCCTTTGCCCGGCCGCACCGCCACCCCCGGCAAAGCCTCTTCCCGCGTATAGACCTCGGCCCCGGCGACCCGCGCCCGCGCGATGGTGCGATCCGCGGATCCGGCATCGAGCACGATCAACTCGTCGACCAGGCCACCGAGCAGCGGCCGAACAGAAGCAACCACCCCGGCAACGGTGTCCTCGTCGTCCAGCGCGGGCACCACCACCGAGACCCGACGACCCGCCTTACGGTCGATCAGTTCACGGACGTCCATCCCGCCAGTCAACGACACACCCGCCACCCCCGCTACCGCTGCGTCTCGATCTGTGACCGAATCCAACAGTTTTTCGGCTGTGCTTGGAGATAGCTACAGCTGCGTGCCGGTCGCTGAACGCGCGCCCGCCGTCCTGCTCTGCGGGTACCGTGGGGCACAGCCGACCGGTGGAGGGGCAGGAACATGAGTGGGAGTGCGGCAACGATGGTCGAGGTGTCCAAAGGGTCCAAGACCGATCTCGTCGACGGGCGGTATACGGTGCGCCTGGATCTGGACAGTCCGGCCGGGGCGGTGGACATCGCGGCGGTGCTGTTGACCGCCGACGGCAAGGTGCGTTCCGATGCCGACTTCGTGTTCTTCAACAATCCGGCCGCGTCGGGTGTTCGGCTGGAGTCCGATGCTGTTGTCGCGGTAGATCTTTCGGCCTTGCCTGCCGAGATTCATCGGGTGGTGATCACCGGGAGCACCGAGGCGCAGGGGATTAGGTTCGGTGCGGTCGCCGGGCTGCGGGTTTCCGCTGTCGGGTCCAGTCAATCGGTGAGTTTTGTGCCGCCAGGACTGGATTCGGAGACGGTGTTGCAAGCTGTCGCGCTGTATCGGCGGGGCAGTGGGTGGCGGCTCGACGCGATCGGTCAGGGATACAGTGCCGGGCTGGCGGCGTTCGCGACCGATCACGGCATCGTCGTCGACGCGGACGAAGAACCGGCCGAAGTGTCTTCGCCGGTGGCCGAAGTGCCCGCACCCCAGCGTGTTACGTCCCCGGCGCCCACGGTCGATCTGCGCAAAGTCGACGTCGTGCTGACCAAGGATTCGCCGGATCGCCGCGCTACGATCGACCTACGCAAGGGCGATCCGGGCTACGTCTTGACCGTCGGCCTCGAATGGGACGGACGCGGTGCGAAATACGACGCGAACGGTCGTGTCACCGAGTTCGGTACAGGCGACCTCGACGTGTACTTCTTCTGCCGCAACGAGATCACCGGCGACTACGTGGTCCTCAGCGGCGAGAAAGGCCACCAGGGCGACATCACGCAGTGGCCGTTCATCCATCACCAGGGCGACAGCCGCGGTCCCGGCGCCAACAATCTTCCTGCCACCGAACAGGTCACCGTCCGCCCCACCGAGAACGGCGACCTGCTCCTCAACGTCTACCAATCCGTGGACAACGGTGCGGGCGCCATCGACAAATTCGGCAACCCACGCGTGCGCGTGCGCTACGGCCGCCCTGGCCCCGACGGCCTGCCCGACAAGGATGCCGATCAGATCACCGTCGTCATCGGCAACGGTAAGAGCTCCTTCTGGGCCACGGTCGCCCACATCGACGTGCGCGAGGGCATCCTCACCGTCGACGGCACCATCCACTACAGCCGAGCTTTCAGCGAACGCATGCCCGTCCTCGACACCGGTGGCACCTGGGTCCGCTCGGCCAAGAACGGCCCCGTGGGCCGCAGCAAGAAGGCCAACGGTCTCGGCTTGAGCCGCTACGAAGGCCAGTGCCCGACACCTCGCTGAGCCGAGATCACGTCAGAGGCCCCGTCGGGTGTCGGCCACCTCGCTATTTCGAGCCGGCCGACTCGTCCGGCAAGCAGCCCTCGCAGAGCAATCGCTTCACTTCGACGGCCGTGAGCTGGTCCGGGGGGAAGAGCTCGTCGCAACGCGCGCAACGCTTCCTCCGGGTCGACGGCGGTAGGGGAGGACCATACTGGGAAAGAGCGGCAAGATCGAACGTCCACTCTTTCTCGGAGCGGGCACGCCATTGCTCGAACTGCTGCTCGAGATAGAGATCGGTGTGCGCCGGGGTCCAACCATTCACCTCCGCCAGGTGGCTGCGGGCCTGCTCTCCCCGGCCATCGGCGATCTCCCGGCCGATGTGCTTGACGGCGTGGCAGGCCGCACACAGCGCCTCCAGCCGGACCAAACGCTGGATCTGCTGCTGGTCATCGTATTCCCAGACCTCGTTGCAATCCGGAGCCCGCCGCCCGGCACCGTCGCAGATCTCACATCGGTTGCCTGCCGCCTCGCACACGATTGCTCGAAGCCGCTTCCATTCCCTCGCGGAGAGCTCCGACCGCAGGTTGGTTCCCCACCTCGTCTTCGGAACCAGCTCGACGGTGAGCCGTGGGGGAGAAGCCCGAGTCGTCGGCACAGCTACCCGCAGCTCCGGCGAACTCGTCGCAGCGCCGACGAATTTACGGCGTCTGCTGCCGACCAGCACCACCAACATGATCAGCACGGCGGATAGGACAACGCCGACGATTCGAATCATGCGCCTGATCGTGTCACTCAATCCTCGTGTCGACGCGATAATCACAAGGTTCGCGCATGACTGTTCTGCGCTTTCTGAATCGGCGCGCAATCCGCTGAGCCGGTGGTATCGACCGGAGCTGGTGGATCAACCGGGCTGCTCGCCGACGACCAGAGGTAGCGCGGGGTCGGCGGTCCATGCGGTCAGGGATCCGTCGTAGACGGAGACATCGTCACGCCCGACGAGGGCCAACGCGTGGGCGACCCCCGTTGCCGCGACACCTCCACCGCAGTAGGTGACGGGCGTGATCGCCGGATCGAGCAGACCCGCGGCGGCGAACAATGCCCGCAGTTCCTCGATGGGGCGCAGTGCGCCGGTCTCCGGATCGCGGATCCGGTCGATCGGCAGGTTGATGCTTCCCGGGATGTGGCCGGGCCGGGCGAAAACGCCTGTCTCGCCGCGATAGGTCGCGGCGTCGAGGACGCCCACGAGCCGGAACTTGTCGTCGGCGATCGCCGCCTCGACCTCGTCGGTGGACCGGATGAGGCCGGGGCGGCGGCGGGCGGTGAAGGTGGCCGGTGTGGGCGTCACCGGGGAATCCGAAATCTCGGCACCCGCCGCCCGCCATGCGGCAAGGCCGCCGTCGAGGACCGCGACGTCGTCGAAACCCTCCAGGCGCAAGTGCCACCAGAAGCGGGTGGCCCAGATTCCGTCGTGCTGGTCGTAGACGACGACGCGCACCCCGTGGCCGATGCCGATCGCGCCGGCCGCAGATGCGAAGCGCTCTGATTCCGGTGCGGTGCAGGGCTGATCGGAGGCGGGATCGGCGAAGTCGGTGAGCAGATCGGCGAACACGGCGCCCGGGAGGTGGGCCGCCGCGTACGCGGTCCGCCCCGGCTCGAGCGTGAAGGATCCGTCATCGAGCGCCGTGAATTCGGTGCTCGCGTCCACGACCAGCAGGCCGGGCTCGCCCTGATGGTCACGGAGCCAGGAGACGGACACCGTGTGGGGGACGTTCTGCCCCATGTGGACCTCCGATTACGCTGGTGGGCACTGCATTCCGAATCTAGCGAGCACGCCGGGCCCGCACCAGACCACCGATCTGCGTGAACGAAACCCGGGTCGTCTCGGGCCGGCCGGTTGAACTCGTGGATACAGTTCGCTGGTCTTCCGAGATGACATCGCTGAACTATGCCGTTACCGTTGATCATCGAGACTGTTCGACGAGACGAGGAGGCTACTCGCCCGGCTCCAGTCGCGCCGGGTCGTGGGCGAGCCCCGGTCCGAGGTCTGTGCCAAGGCCTCTCGGTGACATCCCCCCACTGCGCGCACGATTACCATCACATTCCGTGCCTCGGCAATACTCGATACTGTTCCGGTAATGGCCTGTGCAAGTGTGTAATTCACGATGTGATCTGCAAGAGATAAGATCATCGTATTCATATGTTGAACATCACTCTGAATTGCGCTGTGTCGCTGGTACTTTGACATCCGGGGGGACTTTCGCGGCCTTCGACGGCGTGGTCGTGGAAGCTCGGCTCGCTGCACCAGGGAGACTTCATGACCAATCATCCTGTGTCCCGTTCGGAAGGCGTATCGCCCCCGAGCGTAATGAATGTTATGTCGGATCGTCAGAAAGTATTGTCGATCAAAACATCCCGGAGCTCTGGGTGCGTCGCGCCGGTGAGATGTGGTCACGCGGAATCGACGTGGTGTGAACGCCGAGACTCCCGGCTCACCGACAAGATCGAATATCTGTCCGGTGTCGGTCGCGCCGAGGCCCGCCTCCGTTTCGGCGATGCCGACACCCTGTGCGGCGGCGTGCAGAACATGCTTTTCGTGCACTGCGGAGTCCTGGACCGCGAGACCATCGTCCGGCGATCGGAACTCGTGCTCGACGCCGAATCCGACGAGCCGGACCCGGGGTGTCTGTGGCTGGCTCTGCTGTCCCTGGTCTACGCGGACCGATGTGCGGAGGCCGCGGCGTACTGCACCCGGTTGCTGTCCGCCGGACGCGGCGAGATCCCGTTTCGCCTCTTCGAAGCGCTCACGCTCATTCGCGCCAGAATCGACGCGCAAGCCGGTCGCCCCGCCGCGGCGATCGCGGCGATGGAACCGCTACTGCGTCGCGGTGTCTCACCCGCGCTGCGCGGCATCGCGCTGGCCTGGCTCGTCGAGGCGCTGGTTCAGGTCGGCGATCTGAGCAGTGCGCGGTGCCTGTTCGAGGACCGGATGAGCGCGGTGGACGCGATGCCCGACCACGCCCACGTACTCGCCGCCCGTGGTGCGCTGCATCGTGCCGAAGGCGATCTCGAGCGCAGCCTGGCGGACTATCTGGCCTGCGGAAAGGTGTTGACCGCGCTGAATGTGGCCAATCCGGCGATCATTCCGTGGCGCTCGCGCGCCGCGCTGGTGGCGGCCGCACTCGGCCGCTGCGATCTCGCGGGGGCACTGGCCGACGACGAGCTCGCGGCAGCCCGGCGCTGGGGCTCACCGGGGGCGGTGGGACGGGCTTTGCACGCGGTCGGCATGGCGCGGCGCAACAGTCGGTCGGTGAGCGCGCTCGAACGTGCCGTGGAGCTGCTCGAACTCGCTGAAGCACGCTACGAGCTGATGGGCGCACTGTGTGATCTGGGGCAGCTGCACGCGGTCGAGGGCGACGCGGAGCGATCGCGGTGGGCGGTCACCGCGGCCACCGAGCTCGCGGCCGCCGCCGGCAACAGCCCCGTACTGCAGCGTGCGGACTCGGTCCTGGGCGCACTGGACAGTCAGCACCGAGAGACCGGCTTGACCAGACAGGAGCGCAAGATCGCCGGCCTCGCGGTGCGCGGGCTCAGCAACAAGGAAATCGCCGAACAGTTGTTCCTGACGGTGCGTACTGTCGAGTTCCACCTGTCCAATGTGTACCGGAAACTCGGTATCGCGGGCCGGCGTCAACTGGCCGGGGTAATGAATGCGCGGGAGTGCGCGTGAGGTAGTTTCCGGTAGTCGAATTACCCGGACGGCAGTCGTGTTCCGCACGACTGCCGTCTTTTGTGCGTGTGCCGTCGGTTCCGAAGGCGTTGCCCTGGTGACGATCCTGTGGTTTCCCCGGGGAGAACCTACGGGTCGACCGTAGAGTCGTTCCGCAGCTCTTGAATCGTCGCCGAATTCTGTGGGAGATTTTCGGTGATCGGTGAGCAGCGTTGTCGCCGAATAATTCTCGAACTTCTCCGATACCGCTTCGGTATTCACGATATTCGGCGAGAGGAATCGACCATGTCTACCAATCCGTCCCGTGAGGAACTCGTCGAGCGGGCCACGAAGCTGGCGCCGTTATTGCGTTCGCGGGCTCGGTGGATCGACGAGAACCGCCGCCTGCCCGACGATGTCATCGACGCGATCGAGGAATCCTCGCTGCTGAACATGCAGGTTCCCGCGCAGTACGGCGGCTACGAATCCAACACCCGGGATTTCGTGGACGTGCTCGCCGAGGTCGCCCGCGGCAACACCTCGGTGGCGTTCTGCCTGTCGATCTACGCCTCGCTCACCTGGATGTCGGCGCTGTGGCCCGACGCCGCGCTCGACGAGGTCTTCGCGACACCGAACGTGCGGATCTCGGGCACGACCGCCCCCACCGGTACCGCGACGAAGGTCGAGGGCGGTTGGGTGCTCAACGGCACGTGGCGCTTCAACAGCGGTGTGCTGCACGCACACTGGAAAGTCACCGTGGCGCTGCCGACCGAGCCCGGCGCCGCGCCGGTGCCGATCTTCGCCCTGGTGCCGACGGCTGATCTGCGAATCGTCGACGACTGGTACACCTCCGGGCTGGAGGGCTCCGGCAGCGTCTCGACGGTGGCCGAGAACGTCTTCGTGCCCGAGCACCGGGTGATCACCGGCGAGGACTTCTACCTGAACCGGTCCAAGTCGGCGGTGAACGTGCTCAAGCCGCAGTACGCGGCGCCGGTACTGGTGCCCGTCACCGCGATCCAGACCGGTCAGCTGGTCGGCGCGGCGCGGGCGGCGCTGGCGGCGTTCGTCGAACGGCTGCCCGGTCGGCCCATCACCTACACCGACTACCCCAGCCAGCTCGACGCCCCGGTCACCCATCTGCAGGTCGGGGAGGCAGCCCTGCTGATCGAGGACGCCGAGGCACGGGCACGCACGTTCGCCGACGTGATCGACGCGAAAGCCGCGGCGAACGAGGCGTGGACCGAACAGGAACGCGTCTGGTCGCGGGTGCAGATCGGCTGGGTGGCCCACCAGGCCAAGGCCGCGGTGGAGATCCTGGCACAGGCCAGTGGCGGCTCGTCGATCCAGCGCGACGTGCCGATCGCGCGATTGCAGCGCGACGTCCACGCGACCTCGCTGCACGCGATGATCACGCCCAGCGTGAACATCGAACTGTACGGCCGTTCGCTGGTCGGCCTGCCGCCCAACACCGTCTACCTGTGACCGTGACGAAGCGACGGAAAGCAGCGACCATGCGCAAGGTACTCATCGCCAATCGGGGCGAGATCGCGGTCCGCGTCGTGCGCGCGTGCCGCGACGAAGGATTGGCCGCAGTGGCGGTCTACGCCGAGCCCGACCGGGACGCACCGCATGTGCGCCTCGCCGACGAGGCGTACGCGCTGGGCGGGGACACACCGGCGACCAGCTACCTCGACGCCGCGAAACTGCTGCGCGCCGCGGCCGCCGCCGGAGCGGACGCGGTGCACCCCGGCTACGGGTTCCTGTCCGAGGACGCCGATTTCGCGCAGGCGGTACTCGACGCCGGTCTCATCTGGATCGGCCCGCCGCCCGCGGCGATCCGTGCGCTGGGTGACAAAGTGTCGGCCCGGCGGATCGCCGAGGCGGTCGGTGCACCGCTGGTACCGGGCACACGGGATCCGATCGCCGGTGCGGCCGAAGCGGTCGCCTTCGCGGACCGGCACGGACTGCCGATCGCGATCAAAGCCGCGCACGGCGGCGGCGGTCGCGGATTGCGGGTGGTGCGCGACCGCGCGGAGATCGCCGAACTGTTCGACGCCGCCGTGCGTGAGGCCACCGCCGCCTTCGGGCGCGGGGAGTGCTTCGTGGAGCGCTACCTCGAGCAGCCGCGTCACGTCGAAACCCAGTGCCTCGCCGATGCTTTCGGGCACGTGGTGGTGGTGTCGACGAGGGATTGCTCGTTGCAGCGTCGTCACCAGAAGCTGGTGGAGGAGGCGCCGGCGCCGTTCCTCACCGATGCCCAGCGTGACGAGCTGTACCGGGCCTCGAAGGCGATCCTGTCCCAGGCGGGGTACGTGGGCGCGGGCACCTGCGAATTCCTGATCGGCGGCGATGGGACGCTGTCGTTTCTCGAGGTGAACACCCGGCTGCAAGTCGAACATCCCGTGAGCGAGGAAGTGACCGGGCTCGATCTGGTACGGGAGATGTTCCGGATCGCCCGCGGTGAACCGCTGGGCTACGACGATCCACCGGCGCGCGGCCACGCGGTGGAGTTCCGCATCAACGCCGAGGACCCGGGGCGCGGCTTCCTGCCCGCGCCGGGCACGGTCACGAAGTTCACCGCGCCCTCGGGTCCGGGGGTGCGGGTCGACACCGGCGTGGAGCAGGGATCGGTGATCGGCCCCGCATGGGACTCGTTGCTGGCCAAGGTGATCGTCACCGGCGCCGACCGTGATCAAGCGCTGGCGCGGTCGCGCCGGGTGCTCGCCGAGCTCGCCGTGGACGGGGTCGCGACGACGCTGCCGTTCCACCGCGCGGTACTCGACGACCCGGCCTTCACCGGCGCGCCGTTCACCGTGCACACCCGCTGGATCGAGACCGACTTCGACAACCGGATCCCCGCGCAGGACATCGCGGGGGAAACCTCGCCCGAACCCCAGCGCGAGACCGTGGTCGTGGAGATCAGCGGCCGGCGGGTCGAGGTGTCGCTGCCCGCGCCCGACCGGATCGGAACCGGTCTCGTGGCGCCGCGACGGAGCACCCGCGCCGGACGCGGTGGACGTGGCGGTGCCACCTCGGACGCGCTGGTGGCGCCGATGCAGGGAACTGTCGTGAAAATCGCTGTGGCAGAGGGGCAATGGGTCGATTCCGGTGACCTCGTCGCCGTCATCGAGGCCATGAAGATGGAACAGCCGCTCACCGCGCACCGCGCGGGCATCGTGCGCGAACTGACCGCCACCGTCGGCACGACGGTGAGCTCCGGCACCACTGTGTGCCGTCTCGACGACTCCGGAAGTCATGCGGCATGAACGGGATTCAGGAGGTAACCATGAACGCTGCTGTCATCGTGGCAGGCGCGGGACCGACCGGGCTGACACTGGCCGGGGAACTGCGACTGGCGGGCGTCGACGTGATCGTCGTCGACCGGCTGCCCGCGCGCACCGGGGAATCGCGCGGTATCGGGTTGACCCTGCGCACCACCGAAGTGCTCGACCAGCGTGGACTGCTCGGCCGCTTCGGCGCGGTGGAGACCGGTTCGGCGGGGCATTTCGGCGGTATCCCGCTCGACCTCACGGTCCTCGGCGCACCGCTGCAAGCGCCACGCGTCGTGCCCCAGTCGAGGACCGAAGCGGTGTTGGAGGGCTGGGCGCGTGAGCTGGGCGCCGACATCCGGCGCGGACACGAAGTCGTCGGGCTCGACAGCGACGCCGACGGCGTCACCGTGCACTTCGCGGAGCACGCGCCGTTGCGTGCCGGCTATCTCGTCGGTGCCGACGGCGGCCGCAGCGTGGTGCGCAAGGCCGCCGGGTTCGACTTCCCCGGCACCCCGGCCACCACCGAACTGCTGCTCGCCGACGTCCGCGGGGTGGAGATCGCGCCGCGCATGATCGGCCAGCAGGTATCCGGCGGCATGGTGATGAGTGCCCCGCTGCCCGGCGGCGCCTACCGGATCATCGTCGGCGAACGCGGCGCCGCACCCCGGCGGCGCACCGGCCCACCGGATTTCGCCGAGGTCGCCGACGTGTGGAAGCGGCTGACCGACGTCGACATCTCGCACGCGGAACCGGTCTGGGTGAGCGCCTTCGGTGACGCCGCGCGTCTGGTCACCGAATACCGGAGGGGGCGGGTGCTGCTCGCGGGCGACGCGGCGCACGTGCACCTGCCCGCGGGCGGGCAGGGGATGAACACCGGCATCCAGGACGCGGTGAACCTCGGCTGGAAACTCGCCGCGGTGAGCCGCGGCAGGGCACCGGCCACCCTGCTCGACACCTACCACGGGGAACGTCACCCGGTCGGACAGCGGTTGCTGGCCAACACCAAGGCGCAGAGCCTGTTCATCCTCGGCGGCGAGGAGGTCGGGCCACTGCGTGAGGTGCTGCGCGAACTCGTCGCCTATCCAGAGGTGGAACGGCACCTCGCGGCCAGGGTGACCGGACTCGACATCCGCTACGACGTGGGCGGCGGGTCCCATCCGCTGCTGGGTGCGCGGCTGCCACGGCGCGGGGTCGCGCGCGGCGCGCACGCCACCGACACCGCCGCCCTGCTGCGGCCGGGCCGTGGCGTTCTGCTCGACCTCACCGACAACCCGGCGCTGCGCCACCGCGCCCAGCCGTGGACCGACCGCATCGACGTGGTCACCGCGACGGCGACCGAACCCATCGACGCCGACGCGCGCACCACCGCGCTGCTGGTGCGGCCCGACGGCCATGTGGCCTGGGCCGCCCCCGGCACCCACGACGACCTACCGACCGCCCTGGACCGCTGGTTCGGGCCGGCCCGATGAACATCCGAGAGAAGGGGAAGTCAATGTTCAGCACACTGATCGTGGCCCGCATGGACCTCGCGTCCGCGGGCGATGTCGCCGGACTGTTCCGGGAATTCGACACCACCGAGCTGCCGCACCGGATGGGCACGCGCCGCCGCCAGCTCTTCCACTACCGCGGCTTGTACTTCCACCTGCAGGACTTCGACGACGACAACGGCGGCGAACGGATCGAGGACGCCAAGACCGACGACCGCTTCGTGCGCATCAGCCAGGATCTCAAGCCTTTCATCGAGGCCTACGACCCGAAGACCTGGCGCTCACCGGCCGATGCGATGGCGCACCGCTTCTACGACTGGAACGCGCGATGAGCGCGCCCGAACGTCGCGTGGTGATCACCGGCGTCGGTGTGTCCGCCCCCGGCGGAGTGGGAACGAAGAGCTTCTGGGACCTGATCTCCAACGGCCGCACCGCGACCGGACGGATCTCGCTGTTCGATCCGGCGCCGTTCCGGTCCCAGGTGGCCGCCGAGATCGACTTCGACCCCGAACTACACGGCCTGACCCCGCAGGAGATCCGGCGGATGGACCGGGCGGCGCAGCTGGCGGTGGTCAGTGCCCGCGAGGCGGTCGCCGACAGCGGGCTCGAGTTCGACGATATCGACCCGTTCCGGACCGGCGTCACGATCGGCAGCGCGGTGGGCGCCACGATGGGCCTCGATGAGGAGTACCGCACCGTCAGTGATGGTGGGCGGCTGGAACTGGTCGATCACAACTACGCGGTGCCGCATCTCTACAACTACTTCGTCCCGAGTTCGTTCGCGACCGAAGTGGCCTGGGCGGTCGGCGCGCAGGGACCGTCGACCGTGGTGTCCACCGGGTGCACTTCCGGTCTGGACGCGGTCGGCTACGCCGCGGAAGTGCTGCGCGAAGGCGGCGCGGACGTGATGATCGCGGGCGCGACCGATGCCCCGATCAGCCCGATCACGGTGGCCTGCTTCGACGCGATCAAGGCGACCACCCCGCGCAACGACGATCCCGCGCACGCCTCGCGGCCCTTCGACGCCAGCCGCAACGGCTTCGTCCTCGGTGAGGGCGCGGCGGTGTTCGTGCTCGAGGAACTGGAGAGCGCGCGCACACGCGGCGCGACGATCTACGCCGAGCTGGCCGGACACGCCACCCGTTCCAATGCCTTCCACATGACCGGCTTGCGCCCGGACGGCAAGGAGATGGCCGAGGCGATCCGCACCGCCCTCGACCAGGCGCGGATCGACGGCACCGCGATCGACTACATCAACGCGCACGGCTCCGGCACCAAACAGAACGACCGGCACGAGACCGCCGCGGTCAAGCGCGTTCTCGGCGATCACGCGTACCGCACGCCGATGAGCTCGATCAAGTCGATGGTCGGGCATTCGCTCGGCGCGATCGGGTCGATCGAGATCGCCGCCTCGGTGCTGGCGCTGGTCAACAATGTGGTGCCGCCCACGGCGAACCTGCACAACCCCGATCCCGAATGCGATCTGGACTATGTCCCACTGACCGCGCGCGATCACCAGGTCGACGTGGTGCTGTCGGTGGGCAGCGGGTTCGGTGGGTTCCAGAGCGCGGTCGTGCTCGCCGATCCCTTCCGGAGCCGGCGATGACCGCCGCGGTGGTGACCGGGCTCGGCGTCGCCGCGCCGACCGGTCTGGGCCTGGAAGAGTATTGGCGTACCACGTTGGCCGGGCAATCCGGGATCCGCCGGGTCACCCGGTTCGACCCCGAGTCCTATCCCGCGCAATTGGCCGGGGAGATCACCGGATTCGAGGCCGAGGAGCATCTGCCGGGCAGGCTGTTGCCACAGACCGACCGGATGACGCGGCTGGCTCTGGTGAGCGCGGACTGGGCTTTCGCCGACGCAGGCGTGCGACCCGGCGAACTGCCCGACTACGCCGCGGGCGTGATCACCGCCAGCAGTTCGGGCGGGTTCGAGTTCGGGCAGAACGAACTACGCGCGCTGTGGAGCAAGGGCGGCGAGTACGTGAGCGCCTACCAGTCCTTCGCCTGGTTCTACGCGGTCAACAGCGGACAGATCTCCATTCGCAACGGCCTGCGCGGGCCCAGCAGCGTGGTGGTCAGCGACCAGGCCGGTGGGCTGGACGCGGTGGCCCAGGCGCGCAGGCAGATCCGGCGCGGTACCTCGCTGGTGGTGACCGGCGCGGTCGACGCCTCGATCTGCCCGTGGGGCTGGGTGGCGCAACTGGCGGGCGGCGGACTGAGCACCGTCACCGACCCGGACCGTGCCTACCTGCCGTTCGACGCGCAAGCGGGCGGCTACGTCCCCGGTGAGGGTGGCGCGCTGCTGGTCCTCGAAGACGCCGAGCACGCCAGAGGGCGCGATGCGCCGCAGATCTACGGCGAGATCGCCGGGCACGCGGCGACCGTCGACCCGCGTCCCGACGGTCCGGGTGAGCCCGGATTGCGCAGGGCGATCGAACTCGCCCTCGGCGATGCGGGGATCACGCCCGCCGAGATCGATGTCGTCTTCGCCGACGCCGCGGGGATCGCCGAACTCGACCGGATCGAGGTCGACGCCCTGGTCGCGGTGTTCGGTGCGCGCGCCGTGCCGGTGACCGCACCGAAAACCATGACGGGACGGCTCTATTCGGGTGCGGCGCCGCTGGATCTGGCCGCCGCGTTCCTGTCGATCCGCGACGGCGTGATCCCGCCGACCATCGGTACCGATCTCGCCGCCGGCTACCAGCTCGATCTGGTCACCGAGGCCAGGCCCGCACCCGTGCGGACCGCGCTCGTGCTCGCCCGCGGTGCGGGCGGGTTCAACTCCGCCATGGTCGTGCGCGGCCCCGAACACGTTCGCCCCTGAGGAAAGGAAAGCCCGTGTCGACACCGTTCACACTCGACGATCTGCGCCGCATCCTGCGAGAAGGCAGCGGCGACAGCCCCGGCCTCGACGGCGAATTCGCCGATATCGAGTTCGAAGACCTCGGCTACGAGTCGCTGGCACTGCTCGAGACCACCGGCCGGATCAAGCGCGAATTCGGCGTGACCCTCGATGACGACGCCGTCGTCGCCGTGACCACGCCGCGCGCGCTGGTCGACCTGGTCAACGAGCAACTGCTCGAAGCGCCACAGCCCAGCTGAGCGCGACACCGACTGACCGACAGGAGTACAGACATGACCAACGACGACAAGGTGGCCCTGGTCACCGGCGCCACCAGCGGCATCGGACTGGCCTCGGCCCGTCAGCTGGCCGGGCAGGGACACCGGGTGTTCCTGTGCGCACGCAACAAGGAAGCCGTCGCCGACACCGTCGCCCAATTGCGGGGCGAGGGCTTCGATGTGGACGGCACCACCGCCGATGTCCGTGCGGCCGAGGACATCTCGGCGTTCGTGCGGGCCGCGGTCGACCGGTACGGCCCGGTGGACGTGCTGGTCAACAACGCGGGCCGCTCCGGCGGCGGCGTCACCGCCGACCTCACCGAGGAACTGTGGTCCGACGTGATCGCGACCAACCTCAACAGTGTGTTCCTGGCCAGTCGCGAGGTGCTCACCACCGGCGGCATGCGAGACAAGCAGCGCGGCCGCATCATCAACATCGCCTCCACGGCGGGCAAACAGGGCGTAGTGCTCGGGGCGCCGTACTCGGCATCCAAGCACGGCGTCGTCGGGTTCACCAAGGCGCTGGGCAACGAGCTGGCACCGACCGGCATCACGGTCAACGCCGTCTGCCCCGGCTATGTGGAAACGCCGATGGCGCAACGGGTTCGGTCCGGTTACGCCGCGGCCTACGACACCACCGAGGACGCGATCCTCACCAAGTTCCAGGCCAAGATCCCGCTCGGCCGCTACTCCACCCCCGAAGAGGTGGCCGGCCTGGTCGGCTACCTGGCGTCCGATCTGGCCGCCTCCATCACCGCGCAGGCGCTCAACGTCTGCGGCGGACTCGGCAACTTCTGATTCCGGCCGACGAGCACCAGGAGACTTCCATGACGACGCAGACCACCCGCGAGGTCGAGCACACGATCACCGTGGCGGCCCCGCCGACCGAGGTGTACCGCCTCTTGGCCGAGGTGGAGAACTGGCCCCGGCTGTTCCCGCCCTCGGTGTATGTGACGCGGCTCGAACACGACGGCAACGAGGAACGCATCCAGATCTGGGCCACCGCCAACGGTGAACCCAAGACCTGGATCTCGCGCCGCGTGCTCGATCCCGAGCAGCTGCGGATCACCTTCTGGCAGGAGGTGTCCGCGCCCCCGGTGGCCCAGATGAGCGGCACCTGGATCATCGAACCGCGCGAGGAGGGCACCGAATTGCGGTTGCTGCACTCCTATCGGGCCATCGACGACGATCCCGAGGGGCTGGCGTGGATCGAGAAGGCGGTCGACGACAACAGCCGTGCGGAACTGCCCGGTCTCAAGGCCTCGGTGGAGTCGGCGGTGCGCACCGCCGACCTGACCCTGTCGTTCGTCGACTCGGTCGAGATCGCCGGTGCGGCAAGCGATGTCTACGACTTCGTCAACGAGGCGAACCGGTGGACCGAGCGGCTGCCGCACGTGGCCTCGGTGCAGCTGACCGAGAACACCCCCGGCGTGCAGGTGCTGCGCATGGACACCCTGACCAAGGACGGATCGAGCCACACCACCGAATCGGTCCGCGTCTGCTTCCCGCAGCACCGGATCGCCTACAAGCAGACCACCCTGCCCGCCCTGATGGCCCTGCACACCGGCTTCTGGGAGTTCCGGACCAACCCCGACGGCACGACCACCGCGTCCTCGCAGCACACGGTGATCATCGAAGCGTCGCGGATCGCCGAGATCCTCGGCTCCGCTGCCGGGGTGCCCGAGGCGCGGACCTTTCTCCGTGAGGCGCTCGGGGGCAACAGCCGGGCCACGCTGAACCACGCCAAGAACTATGCCGAAGCCCGTCGATGACACCGATGTCCTGATCGTCGGCGCGGGGCCGGTCGGGCTGCTGCTCGCGGGCGATCTGGCCGGCGCGGGCGTCCGCGTGACGGTGGTGGAACAGCGCAGCGCTCCCACCACCGAATCGCGGGCCTCCACCCTGCACGCCCGCACCATGGACGTGCTCGCCGAGCGGGGTGTGCTCGATCGGCTCGGCCCGCTGCCCGACGGCGGACCGGGACACTTCGGCGGACTGCGCCTGGATCTGACCGAAGCCGATCCGGCCCACCGGTTCTCGGGTCAGTGGAAGTGCCCGCAGGTCCGGCTGGAAGCGGTGTTGCAGGAACGAGCACTCGAGGCGGGCGCGGTGCTCCGGCGTGGGCACCGAGTCACCACCCTGACCGCGCAGGCGGGCGCTGTGCTGATCGACACCGTCACCCCGGACGGCGAACGGCATACCCACCGGGGCGCCTACCTCGTCGGTTGCGATGGGGAACGCGGCACCGTGCGTGAGCTGGCCGGATTCGAGCTGGCGGGTCTCGAGGCCGGGCGGGAGATGCTGCGAGCCGACGTGGCCGGAATTGATATCCCGGCCCGCCGTTTCGAACGACTCCCGCACGGGCTCGCGGTGTCCTCGCGCTGGCCCGACGGCAGCACCAGGGTGATGGTGCACGTCTACGGCGCCGCACCTCGTGCCGGGGGTGGGGAACCGGAGTTCGCCGAGATTGCCGACGCCTGGGAACGGGTGACCGGCGAGTCGATCGGACACGGAACACCGTTGTGGCGCAACGCGTTCGACGACACCAGCCTGCAGGTCACCCGGTACCGGCGCGGCCGGGTCCTGCTCGCCGGCGACGCGGCCCATCGGCAGATGCCGGTGGGCGGCCAAGCCCTCAATCTTGGCCTGCAGGACGCGGCCGACCTGTCGGGCCGGTTGATCGCCGCGATCACCGGCACCGCAGGCGAGGCCGAACTCGACGGCTATCACCGCACCCGCCACACCGTCGGCGCGCGCACCCTGACCAATATCCGGGCCCAGACCTTGCTGCTGCTGGGCGGACCGGAGGTCGAACCCGCCAGGCAGCTGTTCGCCGAGCTCCTGCGGCTCGGCGATGTCCGATCCCATCTCGCCCGCATGATCAGCGGCCTGCCCGGTCCCGGCGACCCGGCGCCCGCACCACCCGATTCCAAGGAGACACCGATGAGCCTGACGAACAAGACCGCCCTGGTCACCGGATCCAGCCGTGGCATCGGCCGCGCGACCGCCCGTCAACTCGCCGCCAAGGGCGCGCTCGTGGCCGTGCACTACGCGGACAACGAGGCCGCCGCCCGCGAGACCGTCGAGGTCATCGAGAACGACGGTGGCCGTGCGTTTCCCGTGCGTGCCGAGCTCGGCACGACAGGCGGCGTGCACGAGTTGTTCCTCGGTCTCGAACAGGGACTCAAGGAACGGACCGGGGAGACCACGCTCGACATCCTGGTCAACAACGCCGGTGTCACCACCCCGGCAGGCGTCGCCCCCGAGGACGTGACGCCCGAGGATTTCGACCGGCTCTTCGCGGTCAATGTCCGCGCGCCGTTCTTCATCGTGCAGCGCGCCCTCGGCCTGCTGCCCGAGGGCGGGCGCATCGTCAACATCTCCTCCGGCCTCACCCGATTCGCCAGCCCGGACCAGGTGGCGTACTCGATGACCAAGGGGGCGGTGGAACAGATCACGCTGCACTTCGCCCGGCACCTGGCACCGCGCGGGATCACCGTCAACAGCGTCGCGCCCGGCATCACCAACAACGGCAGCGCTGTGTTCGACATCCCGGAGGCGGTCGAACAGATGGCGCAGTTCTCGGCGTTCAAGCGGGTCGGCGAGGCGGTCGACGTCGCCGATGTCGTCACCTTCCTCGCCACCGACGAAGCCCGCTGGATCACCGGCGCGTTCATCGACGCCACCGGCGGAACGCTACTCGGCTGACAGCACGGCCGCGGCCGAGAGATACCAGGAGATCCGATGACGACAGTGCAAGAACCCACCGGGTACACCCACCGGCTCGACGAACTCGACGCGCTCAAACGCGCCGCGCGTCTGGGCCCCGACCCGGCGGCCACCGAACGCCAGCACGCCAAGGGCAAACTCACCGCCCGTGAACGCATCGACCTGTTGCTCGACCCCGGTTCGTTCGTCGAGGTCGAGCCGCTGCGCAGACACCGGGCCACCGGCTTCGGGCTGGAAGCGCGCCGACCCCACACCGACGGTGTGATCACCGGGTGGGGAACCGTCGACGCGCGGACGGTTTTCGTCTACGCCAGCGACTTCCGGATCTTCGGCGGCGCACTCGGCGAGGCGCACGCCCAGAAGATCCACAAGATCATGGACATGGCCGTCACCGCGGGCGCGCCGCTGGTCTCGCTCAACGACGGTGCGGGCGCCCGCATCCAGGAGGGTGTGACGGCGCTGGCGGGCTACGGCGGGATCTTCCGCCGCAACACCAGAGCTTCGGGCGTCATCCCGCAGATCAGCGTCATGCTCGGGCCGTGCGCCGGCGGCGCGGCGTACTCGCCGGCGCTCACCGACTTCGTCTTCGTGGTGCGCGACATCGCGCAGATGTTCATCACCGGCCCCGATGTGGTGCGCACCGTGACCGGCGAGCAGGTGACCCACGACGAACTCGGCGGCGCCGACATCCACGCGTCGGTCTCGGGAGTGGCGCATTTCGTCTACGACGACGAGCAGTCCTGCCTGTCCGATGTCCGCGCGCTGCTGTCGATGCTGCCCGCCAACAACCGGGAGCTGCCGCCGGTGGCCTTCACCGCCGATCCCGCCGACCGGCAGACCACCGCGCTGACCGAGCTGGTGCCCCTGGACGGCAACCGCCCCTACGACATTCGCGAGGTACTGGCCGAAATCGTCGACGACGGCGACTATTTCGAAGTCCAGGCAACCTGGGCGGCGAACCTGGTGTGCGCGCTGGCCCGGCTCGACGGCCACGTGGTCGGCGTGGTGGCCAGCCAGCCGATGAGCCTGGCCGGGGTACTCGACATCGACGCCAGCGAGAAGGGCGCGCGGTTCGTCCAGTTCTGCGACGCGTTCAATATTCCGTTGCTGACCCTGGTCGATGTGCCAGGGTTCCTGCCCGGCGTCGGCCAGGAACACGCGGGCATCATCCGCCGCGGCGCGAAACTGCTCTACGCCTATTGCAACGCGACGGTGCCCCGAATCTCGTTGGTACTGCGCAAGTCCTACGGCGGCGCCTACATCGTGATGGACTCGCTGTCGATCGGCACCGATCTCGCGCTCGCCTGGCCGACCAACGAGATCGCCGTCATGGGGGCCGAGGCCGCGGCCGATGTGGTGTTCCGGCGCGAGATCGCCGCCTCCGAGGATCCCGTGGCCACCAGGAACCGCAAGATCGCCGAGTACCGCGAGGAACTCGTGCACCCCTACTACGCGGCCGAGCGCGGACTCATCGACGATGTGATCGACCCGCGCGACACCCGTGGCGTGCTGATCCGGGCCTTCGCCATGCTCGCGGGCAAGGACACCGATCTGCCCCGACGCAAGCACGGGAACCCACCGCAATGAGCGCCGAGGACCCGGCGCCCTTCCTGCGCGTCGAGAAGGGCAGCGCCGACCCGGACGAACTCGGCGCGCTGCTCGTGCTGCTGCTCGCCCGGCGTCGGGCCGCCGCCGTGCCGCCTACTCTCACCAGGCCCGTCGCCCGCTGGCGCCGTCTGGAACGCCGACCCGCCTTCACCGACCCCCGCGCGTGGACCAGGTCCACCCGCTGACGAACGGAGCCACCATGGACGTCGGACTGCTCTTCGACCTGCGCAATCCCGCACAGTGGCAGCGGCCGTGGGCCGACCACTACGCCCGCACCCTCGAGTTCTGTGAGGAGGCCGACCTGCGCGGTGCCGGCGGAGTCTGGTTCACCGAGCACCATCTGTTCGAGGACGGCTATCTTCCGCAGCCGCTCACCTTCGCCGCCGCGGCGGCGGCGCGCACCAAGCGAGTGCGCATCGGCACCGCCGTCGTCCTGCCCGCGCTGCGCAAACCGGCCCAGCTCGCCGAGGAGGCCGCACTGGTCGACCTGATCAGCGGCGGCCGCCTCGAACTCGGACTCGGCGCCGGCTACCGACTGCCCGAATACCAGCTCTTCGACACCGATTTCAGCCGCCGGTTCGCCCGCACGGGCGACAACATCGCCGAGATCCAGCGACTGTGGGCCACCGGTGGGATCACTCCGGGGCCGATCCAGGATCCCGTGCCGCTGTGGGGTGGGTTCTACGGTCCGCGCGGCGCCCGCCTCGCCGGGCGGCTCGGCATCGGGTTCCTGCACATCTCGCGCCAGCTGTTCCCGCTGTACCGCGAGGGACTCATCGAGGGCGGACACGATCCCGAGTCCGCGCGGGTCTCCGATCTGCTGCCGATCCTGCTCGCCGACGATCCCGAGGCCGCGTGGGCTCGGGTGGCACCGCACCTCGCGCACCAGATGAACTCCTACCGGCAACTGTCGGTACAGGGCACCGACGCGCCGCCGCCACCGCTCCTCGAACTCGATCAGCTGCGCCAACGTCCCGAGGACGGATCCTTCGGGCTGCTCGAGATCCTCACCCCCGAACAGGCCGCCGCGCGGATCCACGAACGGGTGGCCGGTCTGCCGGTGCGGCATCTGATCTTCTGGGCCAGCATCGCCGGAATGCCCGACGACCTGGTCACCCGCCACATCGAGCTGGTGAGTGAACAGCTGCCGCCATTGCTGGACAAGCAGTTCCAGGTGAGCACCGGCGGCCCGATTTCGGCGCGCAACGGCCATGGCTGACGCGCGACCAGCGGCGCCGACCTGGGATCGGCGCCGCTGGGTCCTGCTGCTGGTGCTGTCGGGCAACATGATCCTCGACGCCATCGAGGGCTCCATCCTGGTGCCGGCGCTCGGCGTGCTGACCACCGAACTGAACCGGTCGATCGGGCAAACCCAGTGGCTGCTCAGCGGTTTCGCGGCGGGGTTCGCCGCGCTGCTCCTCGCCGGGCCCACGCTGGCCGCCCGATTCGGGCGCAGGCGCGTCTATCTCGTCGCCATGGCGCTGTTCGCTGTCGCCTCGGTGATCGGCGGGCTCACCGACGATCTGGCACTGCTCGTCGCGACCCGCGTGGTGAAGGGTGCCGCCGCCGCGCTGACCGCACCCGCCGGGCTGGCGGTGATCGCCGCTGAGTTCCCGGCCGGTCCCCAGCAGCGCCGCGCGATCTCGGTGTACGCGGTCTTCGGCGCGGCCGGATTCACCACCGGCCTACTGCTGTCGGGCTGGCTCACCGCGCTGAACTGGCACCTGCTGTTCGTGTTCCCCGCTCCGATCGCGCTCGCCCTGCTCGTCGCCGCGTGGCGGGTGATCCCCGACCCGCCAGTGGCGACACCGCCACGGCTGTCGAAACCGTTGTTGCGCAATGGTTCGCTGGCCCGGTCCGCCCTCGGCGCGGGGGCACTCAACGGCGGCTACCTCGCACTGCTGGTGGTGATCGCGGCGCAACTGCACCGGTCGCTCGGGTGGGCGCCGTGGCAGATCGCCGTCGGTCTGCTGCCCGCGAGTCTGCCACTGGCACTGTCGGTTCCGTTCGCGGGACGATTCGTGGAGCGGCACGGCACCGCGCGTCTGATCCTCGCCGGCGCGGTGGCGACGCTGGCCGGGCACCTGCTGCTGTTCGCCCGACCGGAGATCCACGACTACGCGACCGACGCGCTGCCGGTACTGCTGCTGATCGAAGCCGGGTTCGTCCTGTCGTTCGCCGCGCTGAACATGCAGTCGACCGCCACCGTGCCCGCCGAACTCCGCCCGATCGCGGTGCCGCTGTATCAAACCGGTGTCCAGTTCGGCGCGGCATCGGTGCTGCCGATCACCGTCGGGGCGGCGACGGTCTTCGATGCCTACCGTCCCGCGGCGGCGGTGATCGCGCTCGCCGGGCTTCTGGCGGTCCTCGCCGCGAGCAGTGAACTGCGCGCGTCCGATGCATCCACACCGGCGAAAGCCGTTCCATGACAGCCACACTCACCCCAAGGAGGTCCCGCTCATGACCGTCGACGTCTTCATCCGAGAACAGCCCGACCAGCTGGCGACCGGCCCCAGGACCCTGGCGCTGTTCCCCGGCCAGGGCTCCCAGCGCCCCGGCATGGCCGCGTGGATCACCGACTACCCGGTGGCCGAGGAGGTCTTCCGGCGCGCCGACGACATCCTCGGCCTCCCGCTGACCCAGCTGTGCGTCGACGGCACCGCCGAACAGCTGCGAGCCACCGATGTGGCCCAGCCCGCCATCGTCGCCACCAGCCTGGCCCTCACCGCGGTCCGCGCACAGCGGGGACTGCCGCCCGCGGCGGTCGCCGGGCACAGCCTGGGGGAGTTCACCGCGCTGGCCGTCGCCGGAGTGTTCGACGAGGACACCATCCTGAGCCTGGTCCGCCGCCGCGGCGAGCTCATGGCCGAGGTCTCACGCCGCTACGACGGTGCGATGAGCGCCGTCATCGGCCTGCCAGCCGAACAGGTCGATGCCCTGTGCGCCCGCGTCACCTCGGGCGTCGTCGGCGTGGCCAACTACAACCAGCCGACCCAGACCGTGGTCTCCGGCGCCGCCGCAGCCGTAGCCGACCTCGAGGACCTCGCCCGGACCGCCGGCGCGGCGAAAGTGGTGCGGCTCAAGGTCGCCGGAGCCTTCCATTCGCCTCTGATGGCCGACATCGCCGCCGAATTCGGCGCCGAACTCGACCGATACACCCTCCGCCCACCGGTCGTTCCGGTGCTCAGCGCGGTCACAGCCGACTATGTCACCGACCCCACCGAGATCCGTGCCCTGCTGCGCGGCCAACTGCTGGCCCCGGTCCGCTGGGTCGAGACCGTCCAGCGCGCCGCCGCCGACGGATACGACGAACTGGTCGAACTGGGCCCGGGCCAGGTGCTGACCGGTTTTTCCCGCCGCATCGTCCCCGGCGTCAGCTCGACCGCGATATCCACACCCGAAGTGCATGGTTAGCTGTTTTGATCCGGCGGCTTACACCAGGGCGATTCGACCACTGCGCACACCAACCGACCTTGCAGACGGCGTTGGTGGATGACGCGTGCGGGAGGAGAGGCTTTCGAGGTTCTCCGTGGGTAGCGGACGCAGCCCCGCACTGGCAGCACGGTAAGACGCTGGTCATCGAGACGGGTTTGGTTGTGAGCGGGCATCGGCACGATCCTTGGTCAGGTGAGCGGTGTCGGCGAGGCTCACGAGGGTCCGGTTGCGCCAGTGGTCGTCGATGCGTAGGTGGGTGATCGCTCCTGGTGTCGTTGCGAAGGACGCGAATCCGGCCGCGTCGACCGGGATCTGCATCCAGGTCGTGATGACGAACGTGAGCGCGTATCCGTGAGTGACCACAACATGATCGTGATCGATGTCGGTCATCAGCTCCTGGATGCAGGCCCCGACTCGGATGGCGACCTCGCGGCGGGTTTCAGCGCCGGGAATGGGGCCGCGGTGGTCGAGTCGGTCGTGGTCGGGCGCGGGGTCTTGCCGCTGCGCGAGCCATTCGTTCGGTCGTCCTTCGGCTTTGCCGAAGCTGATTTCTCGCAGGCGCTGATCGGCGGAGACCGCGACGGTGAGAGCCTCGCCGAGGATCTGCGCGGTTTCGGTGCATCGGGCGAGGTCAGAGGTTGTGATTCGCAGTGCCCGGGATGCGTTGTGGCGGTGTCGAAGTTCTTGGGCGAGCAGGTGCGCGTCGTGGCGGCCAGTTCGTGTCAGGTGCGAGTCATGCCAGCCGCCGACGAGACCGAGATGGGTGTGTTCGGCGTGTGGGTGGCTGCGTCGGCTTTGCGGCGAGCGGGAGGAGCCGCCGTAGCAGCGGGGAACCCTCAGATGATCGCTACCCCGCTCGTGGCCACCGTCGCGAGCTCGCGCAGCGCGATCACCGCGGTCGACGAGAACGGCAGAGGCTGTGAGGTATTCGCAGAGACAGTCACCCCGATCATGTTTCCTGCGGCCGCGATCGGACCCCTGTCGGATCCGAACACCCCAGCTGACATATTGCAGCTGGCTGTTAGGCTGCGGATTCAGACCAAGGGGAGCAAGGATCGCGCACGTGAATGTAGGGGATATCAAGGGGCGGAACCGGTCTCGACGTGGACTGATCCTTGCAATCGTGCTAGGCGTCGCCGCGATCACCGCCGTCGTTGGCCTGCTCCGATTCGGCGATGCGGGCGATGTCCAAGCCTTCACGCCAACCACGACGCAGGCTCGCAAGCCCTCGACCCTGGGGCTAGGAGTGATGTATCACTTCTCGCGAGCCAACGATGGGCGGGCTGTCGCAACCTTGATCATCTACGAGATTGTCGTGCTGCCGGCGTCGTGTCTGGAAGGGGGCGGCGAGCCTGGTCAAGAAGGTCTCGCGGTGCGCTATGAGGTCGACAATCCTGGGGTGCTGAGTTTATCGATCGAGCCGGTCTACGCCGAGATCACCACCATTGACAAGGTGGGTGCTTCTCACAGTGCGGGAAACGCCAGCTTGACGGCTGGTTGCCGTGACTACCCAGCAGCGGCCAGTGCCGCGCCAGGTCGCAAGACTGCTGGCTGGGTTGTCGTTTCAGCACAGCCCGACCAGGCCGCGGTGCGGTTCACACCAATTGTGTGGGCCGAGGACGCCACGCCGGAAACAGCCGCGCAGTCCCATGTCAAGCTGTCCCCGGCGAACGCGACGATCACTTTCCCGGATCTGCTGCCGACCCGCAGCGCAAACCCGACTTCCCCGCCCGCTGACGCCGAATCGACGACCATTGCCGCGCCGGTGCCAAGTCCGGCACCGCGCCCGCCGACGCCTGCGGCTGGGAGGGACTGCGATCCAAGTCTCGACAGATGGGTGATCGGGTCAGGTGGTGGCCAACTGAAATGCGTATACACGGACGGGTCGACGGCAAAGTGGACCCCCTCCTTGCCGTTCGCTGGCGTTAAACAGCCAGGCACCATGTGTAGGCTCGGGAGCTCCGTCGCGGAGTCGGCGGCGGGTCAGGCGCTGATTTGCGCCTACGTAGGCGATACCGCTCATCCGGAGTGGACGCCCGAACCGTGATAGACGAAAGCCGCCAATCTCGCCGGTATGGTGCTTCGAGTAGCTCGGATGAGTGCGCGGGTGCCCCGCAGCGAGCGTTATGACCGCCTGGTGAGGCTCAGCTATGAGGTCACCGAACTCCTCGGTGCCGCGACCGAGCGTATGCGGATCGCTGCGAACGTCGACCGGGTCAAGCAGGAGCCAGAGGCCTACGACGCAACGTACCCTCCTGCGCGCGCCGGGGATCCACTACTTCTCTCCTGTCGTAGACCATCATCGCCAGCATGAACTTCGCACTTGATGGGTTCGGCGGATTCGTGCCCTTCTCCCGTTTGCCCGACACGGACGTGCCCGCTGAACCTGGTGTGTACGTGGTGGTCCGGCGCACGGAGACCACTCCGATCTTTCTGCCGTCCAGCCCTGCCGGGTGGTTCAAGGGCAAAGACCCCACGTTGCCGGTGGCCGAGCTCCACTCGGCGTGGGTGCCGGGCGAGCCGGTGCTCTACATCGGCAAGGCCGCAGCCGGCCAGTCAGAAAAACGCGGGCTGCGCAAACGACTCGACGAATACCGCCGACATGGTGCCGGTCAGCCGGTCGGCCACTGGGGCGGGCGGATGATCTGGCAACTGGCCGACAGCGCTGAGCTGCTGGTGGGCTGGCAGACCACCGACGACGCGCGCGCCACGGAGAAGATCATGATCGCCGACTTCGTCGCGATGTATGGCAAACGGCCATTTGCCAACCGGACCGGATAAGAAGCCATACGCCGACCACCGCTGCGGCACTCGCACTGGCCTACGCCGCCCGAAGGTTTGGACAGCCATCACCGGATCCGGCCCCTGATCAACAGCCATATCGACGGGCGGTGGTTGTTGGGGAACGGCCAGGGTTGTTAGCCCGATCTATCGGCTACCCACTGTGCGAACTCGCTCCACGTGATGGGGACGGGTGTGTGACCGTACTTCGCTCGCCATGCCAATCCGCCCTCTCGGGCCGGTCCCGCCACGGCATCCCCGTCCGCAACCGGAACAACATCCCCTCCACGACCTGTCGATTGTTGGAGAAGTTACCGACCTCCCTCTTCCGGAGGGTGCCTGATGACCACGACGTCGCCGCAGCGCGTGCTGAGTGTCGGAAGCCAGTCACCGCACGATGAGGGCCGGCTCGCCGCGAGCTGGTCCTTCACGGATCTTGGCGTATGCCGCATTGGGGCGAGCCGGCCGTCTCGGTCGACAGCACCACGTCCGCGACCGTCGTCAAATGTGGACGGCCGCCGTCGGTGCTCACCTGCTCCAGCACGAGGCGGCTGGTCCGACCGCGCAGATGCAGCGTCGCTATCTGGTTGCCGAAGAAGGGGCCGGTGACCCGACTCCACTCGACTGGCACCGGGGGAACGGTGGACACCCGGTCCAGGAGGAAACGCGTCACCCGTTCGGCGGCCCGACTCCACGAGACCCGGAAAACCACCTTCATGGCGGTCGGAACGTAGTTGTGCATCGGCGAACAGGTCAGCTGGTAGACCCGGGACCTCACGGCGCCGGGGAACTGCGCTTGCGCGGCATAGGCGTGGTGAACGTCGCCGGACAGCACGCAGATCGTGGCGGGCGCCTGTCCTCCCGGGCCGCTGCACTGTCCGCGCCCGACGCGGGCGATGAGCCGGGCGAGCCGGTCGAATGAATCTCGGAAGGCGGCCCAATGTTCCAGATCCGCTGAGCGCCGCAATCTTTCGGACCATCCGGCCACCCGTCGGCCCCGCACCCCTGAGGTCATGCGCTCATTCCACGACTCCAGGTCGTGGAGGGCGCGCGGCAGCAGCCACGGGAGCGAGCTCCCCACCAGCAGGTGGTTGTAGTCGCCCTCGGTCTGTCGTTCGATCCACGAGAACTCGGGCTCGGAGACCATCGACCGCGTGCCGCCGCCGAGTATGCGTCCGCACCGTGAGTCGATGACGAGCAGCCGGGTGGTGCCGAGATCGCGGCGATACGACCATTGCGCTCCCTTGGCGCCGTCGGCTTCTTCGTCCGCTGCGGATGCGAAATCGCGGAGCAACTCCGCGCTGTCGCCGCCCTCGGATCGGATCCGCTGGTAGAGCTCGTCGTCGGCCAGGGCTGCGGGCGAGAGGTTGCCCAGGTGCTGGTAGATCCAGTACGACGACAACGCGCCCACGATGCGTTCCTCCCACCAATCGGTGGCCTCGATCTCGTCACGCCACGATTTCGAGGTGTTCCAGTCGTCGATGACGTCGTGGTCGTCGAAGATCATCGACGACGGAACCGTGGACAGCAGCCAGCGCACCTGCGGGTCGGACCATGACTCGGAATAGAGCCACGTGTACTCCTCGAAGTTGCGGATCTGGGCGCCCGGCGGTTGGTCGAGGTCGTGCAATTCGTCGATGTGATGGAGGATCTCCGGGGACAGCTCATCGGCGTAAACCTGGTCGCCGAGTAATAACAATGCGTCGGGCAGATCTTCGGGTGGGCCTTCCATGGCTCGCCGCGCATAGGAGTCGAGAGCGTCGGCGTCGAAGTGGTCGTTGTCCTGGGTCGCCGTCGGTGTGGCGAATCGGCACGAGCCGAAGGCGAGGGTCAGGTCGGCGTCGCCTCTGAGCGTGCGAATGACGGACGGGGACGTGGCGTCGGGCAGCGGCCAGACGCGCTCCCCATCGAGACTGACCTCGTACCGCGTGACGGAACCGGCCGCCAGTCCCGCAATCAGGACGAGAGCGTAGTGGTGTCCGGCGACGGTCCAGGTGGGTTCGTGGTGGCCGAGGACCTCGACAGTGCACGGTGCCGACGTCTCGACCCAGACGGTGGCGTCGGATTCGCCGACGTGACGCAGCAACGGACCCAGAACCAGCTCGGTCCTACTTCCCCGCAGTCGTGCCATCAGTCCAGACTATGTCGTGAACCCGCTGGGGCGAGCGTCACCGGGTAGTGCGGCAGCGGCGGCGTGGCGGTCCTGCCCGTCGAGGGTGCGCACGGCTGGCGGTCGACGTCGGCATGTGGACCGGTGACGTCGCCTAGCCGATGTGTCGGTCCGGCGGCTTACGCCAGACCGACACGTGGTTCTCGCTGTCGTTGGTGAACGGAGTTCCGAGCCAGTCCGCGCTGCGCCGCTCCAGTGACAACCCGGCCAACTGGGCCATCAGATCGCACTCCGCGGGCCAGACGTAGCGAAAGTGGCTGACGCCGTAGGTCACCGTGCCATCGGGTCGGTGCCGGTAGTGATGCGAGGTGCCCTGCTGGGTGCTCAGGTCGTAGGTGTCGAATCCGGTGTGGTGGCTGCCCACATGGAACGGCACCGCCGCTTGGCCGGGCGGAAACCGGCGGATGCCGGGAACCCACAGCTCGACGACGAACCTGCCGCCGGGTGCGAGATGCCGTGCGGCATTGCGGAAGCACTCGACCTGTTCGGCTTGGGTTCGCAGATTCCCGAGGCTGTTCCACACCAGGTACACCAGGGAGAATTCGCCCGGCACCCGGCTCGAGGCCATGTCGCCGACGACCACCGGCACCCCGGGGCGCTTGCGGTGCAGCTGGTCGACCATGGGCGCGGACAGCTCTATTCCACTCACTTCGATGCCCTGCTCGATCAGCGCAAGAGCGACGCGGCCGGTGCCGATGGCGAATTCCAGCGCGGCACCGCCGTCTGCCGCGTCGGACAGGAACCGCACCGTCGGATCGAGCACTTCGGGCGTGTACATGAAGGCCGAATCGCGGTCGTATCGTTCGGCCTGCGCGGCATCCCACACATCGCTGCTCACCACGCAGGTGACCTTGCCCTCGGGAACCGTTTGCCGCCACTCATTTTCGAGCTTCGTGCCGCGCGGCGGACTGTCCTCAGAGGTCTACCTCGAGGACGGGGGAGTGCGCTCGTGACGAGCACGTGGTGAACATGCCGTCGGCGCGTTCGGCGTCGGTGAGGACGTCGTCGCGATGGTCGGGTTCGCCGGCGAGTACCCGCACGACACATTCCCCGCAGATGCCCTGCTGGCACGAGAAGGGCGCGTCGACACCGTTATCCAGGAGGACATCGAGCACGGTCTGGTCCTCGGTGACACCGTATTCGGTGCCGGTGGAGGCCACACGGACGACGAATCCGGTCGGTTCCGGCCCGGTCGGTGCGGTGCGGTCGGTGCCGAATCGTTCGGTGTGCAGGGCTCGGCGCGGCCAGCCGAGCGCCTCGGCCTTGCTCAGGACGTAGTCCATGAACCCGTCCGGTCCGCAGACGTAGACCGCCGTTTCCGCCTGCGGCTCGCCCAGATCGCGGGCCACATCGAGCCCGATGTGCTGGTCGTCGAAGTGGAAGCTGACGCGGGGGTTCGCCGACAGCTCGTCCAGGAAGGCGGCGTGGAAGCGGCTCCGGGCACTGTAGTGCAGCACGTACTCGGCGCCCGCCCGCTCGAGCTCGGTCAGCATGGCGAGCAAGGGCGTGATCCCGATCCCGCCCGCGATCAGCACATGACGGTGCGTCGTGACCAGCGGAAAGTGGTTGCGCGGGGCGGAGATCCGCACCCGATCGCCCACCGCGAGCGCGTGCATCGCCTGGGATCCGCCGCGCGAGTTCGCCACGTTCAGCACGGCCAGCCGATACCGTCCCGGCCCGGGCGTTCCGCACAGCGAGTACTGGCGGACCATCCCGGGACCGAGCTGGACGTCGATATGGGATCCGGCGGTGTAGGACGGGAATTCGGCACCGTCGACCGCGGCGAGGTCGAGCAACACGATGTCAGAGGTCGCCAGGGTGCGGGCGCGGACTTGCGCGTCGATCCAGGTCATGGCGTGCCCCGGTCAGACGCCGGCTACCGGTACCGCCGCCGCGCTCTCGTCCGCCGTGGCCTCGGCGAGAGTGAAGAGGCCGGCTTGGGTGCGGCGCACCGGTTCCCCGACCAGGTTCACCCCCTGCGGATCGCGGCCGGCTTCCACGTCGTCGATCATCGTCCGCAGCAACCGGCGCAGCAGCACCACGCCGCGGTCCGTGGTCGCCAGAGTTTCCTCGGAATGCAGCGCGACCGGACCCTGCGAGGTCATCACTTCGCCGTCACCGGGGAAGCGCTGACGTTCCTGGTCGGTCAGCTCCCACGCGTTCTTACCGTCCTGGGTGATGCCGAACAGGAACCGTTGCAGCCGTGCGGGATCGCTCGCCCGGATGGAGAAGAACGCCCGGTGACGGGTGTCGTCGATCGGGACCGCCCAGATCACCATGTCGGCCTTGGTATCCGGGGTCAGTTCGACCCAGTCCGGCAGCACCGTCGCATTGGGCAGGTGCAACTCGGCGCCCCAGACCCGCTCGGTCCGGACCCCGTCGCGTTCCTTGTCCAGGAACCGGACACCGTACTTCGCCCCGAAATCGGTGCGGTCGTAGCTGACCCGGCCGGGCAGGGTGTAGGGATCGAAGAAGTCCTCGGGGAAGCCGGTGGTGCCGGTGCCGAGGAACTGGTAGCCGCTGTGCTGGGAGTGCAGCCAATTGATGTGCACCGGGTCGATCGTGTTCTCGTAGATCAGCAGCCAGTGGAAGTCCTGCTCGGCGCCGGTCACCGACAACCCGGGGAACGGCCATTCGGCGAAGTACTGCTCGCCCTCGGCGAGGTCCTCGAGCACGTCGTAGCGCGGCAGCACGGGCTTGCGGTCGGGCGGGCCCATGTAGACGAACACCAGCCCGTAGCGTTCCTCGACCGGGTACCACGGCTGACGCGCGGCATCGCGGCGCTTGCCACGATCGGGTTCACAGGCCTGCTCCAAGCATCGCCCCTGCACGTCGTACTTCCAGCCGTGATAGCCACAGCGCAGCCCGTCGTCCTCGATCCGGCCGAAGAACAGACTCGCGCCGCGGTGTGCGCACCGCTCGAAAACCACACCAGCGCGGCCGCTTCCGTCCCGGAAGACGACCAGGTCCTCGCCGAGGACGCGGGTGCGATGCGGTGCCTCGGCGGTGAGGGTGGCCGAGGTGGCGATCGGATGCCAGTACCGTCGCAGCGCCTCACCCATCGGGGTGCCGGGGCCGACCTCGGTCAGCCGGGCGTCGTAGGACGGGGCCTTGCGGCCGTACCCGGTGCCGGTGTCCGCCGTGGATCGTTCGGTCATGTCGGTCTCCTCCGCGTGCGAAAGACGGTGTGCTGCCCTGTTATCGGAGCGCCTGGATGATCGGGGCGAAAGCCTCCATCTCGGGTTCGAGCACGGTGTAGTAGGTCAGGCCGAGGGTTTTGCGCCGTTCGCGCAGGGTGTCGGCGTTCTCCTCGGGGGTGCCGAACAGCAGCGACGGTAGTTCGGCGAGCTCGTCGGGGGTGAGGTCGAGGCGGTTCTGCCAGACGTCGGTCACGCCGTCGGTCGCGCCCTTGGGCAGCACTTTGTGGATGGGAATGTTGAACTCCACCTGGTCGATCCGGTCGCCGAGCAGTCCGCGTACGTAGTCGATCCGGTCGGTGACCTCGGTGATTCCACCCAGCTTCAGCCCGTCGCCGTCGCGCACCTCGGTGGTGCCGGTGAACGCGATGATGTCGGCGTGGGCAGCCGCGAGCCGCAGGACCCGTGCGCCGCGACCGGCGATCAGGATCGGCGGGCCGCCGGGCTGTTCGAACCGGGCGTACTGGTCGAGCGCGGACTTCGGCTTGCGGAACTCGGCGACCGTGCGCTCGAGCTGGGAAACCCGTTCGCCCGCAGTGGGAAACGGGATTCCGGCCGCATCGAACTGCGCGCGGTCGTAGCCTGCGCCGAGCCCGAGTTCCACCCGGCCGCCGGAGTACCGGTCGACCGTGGCGAGGTCGCGGGCCAGCACCGTTGGATGGTAGAAGGCCGTGTTGAACACCAGCGTGCCGATGCGGATCCGCTCGGTCGCCTCGGCGGCCAGCAACAGGGTCGGAATCGGCGCGGGCATGCCGAGGTGGTCCGACACCGAGATGACGTCGTAGCCCAGTTCCTCGGCCTTGCGTACCTTGGCGATCCATTCGGCCCTGGTGGACGGGGTGAACAGGCAGAGACCGAAGCGGAACGGTCGGTCGTACAGGGAAGTCATGACGCTCCTCGCGAGCTCATTCGGTGGCGATGTTGTCGGCGATCTTGGCCAGGACCGCGTTCGCGGCGAGGAATTCCTCCTCGGTGATGCCACGCAGCGATTCGTCGGCGTGGGCGTTCACCAGAGCTTCGGCGCGCTCGTGCGCCGTCTCGCCCGCGGCGGTGAGTCGCAGCGTCGCGCCGGAGATCTCGACCCAGCCGCGGCCGACGAAGTCGTCGACGATCGGTTCGTAGGTCCGCGCGCCGTCTGCAACCAGGAACGGCGCGAACGCCGCGTCGAGTTCGGCGACGCTGCCCACACCGATCTGCAGGGCGTGCAGAATCTGCCAGTCCCGGCGGGTGAGCTTCTGCTCGTGCAGCAGTGCGCCGGTGGCGACGTCGAACTGCTGGTGCAGGTGCAGCAGCCAGTACCCGATGCGCTTGGTCGTGTTCTTCTGGAGCATGACAAGCCTCTCTGTTGTCGAACGTCGGCTACTGCTGCCAGCCGCGCGAGTACGGGATGACCCAGTACAGGTCGAGGGCGATCCGGGCGAACCGCCACCGGCCGCCCTCACGGACGTACTCGTCGGTGAACTTGCCTGCCACGAACGAGCTTTCGGTGTCGAAGACGACCTTCTCCTCGAAGAACGACACTCCGGTGGCTCGATCGCCGAGGATCTCCACGTCGTGGCCGTGCAGGAACTGCTTGACCAGCACCTGACCCGCCGGGCTGTTGTCTTCGATGAGCTGTGGCAGCCCGGCGAAGTACGCCTGGATGGCGGCTCGACCGTCGGCTTGGCCCAGATGGCGGTAGTCGAGATAGGCGTCGGCGCTGAACAGTTCGCCGACCTGGTCCCATCTGCCCTCGTTGATGTAGCGGGGTAGGTCGTGGCGCAAGGTGTTCAGCGCGCGGACGGCCTCGAGCGTCTCGAGTCGTTCGGTGAGCTGCTCGACCTGCCCGACCAGGTCCAGGACTTCTGACATCGCTGTGACACCTCTCGTTCCGTACACGTACCGGAGCGGACTCCGGGAAAACCGCGGCCACCGTGTTTCTCCGGCCGGGCTGGAATCACCTTTGCACGCGATATTCAGAGGTCACAAGATCGCGTGGGAAACCCTGCGGTTCGACCGTAGGTTTCGACTGTCACGCCCGCAGGGTCCGAATATCGCCTGGACGGTCGCGCACGTGTTGTGGGGACATCGGTGACATTTCGATCATGGCGTCGGAAATCGACAGGCTGAATTGTTTCCCAAGTCACCGGAACATATTGTCACCGATGTCTCCGAACAATTCGTCGAACCATTGCGGGTGAAGTCCTGTGTACGCGAGATCGGGCCGGACTCGTCGCCGAGTCCGGCCCGATCTCCGGCGGTGGGTAACGGTGATATTCAGCCCGGGCCGTGGCCCGCGGCGACCCGGCCCGCGACATGCCGCACATCCCGGTGCGAGATGAGCCATTCACCCTCGTACTGCTCGAACTCGTCCTGGACCAGCCCGATGACGACCCAGTCGGCCGGTCGGCCCACGTCGGTGGCGGCAGTGCTGGAGAACCAGTGCCACACGGTCGCATACGCGGTGAGCAGGGGTTTGTCGCCGTTCCACTCGATGGTGGCCTGCCCGATGACATGGGCGACCAGGGAGCGTTGCGACTTGGGTACCCGGCTCATGTGATCGGTGAACTCGTCACGGCCGTGGAACAGCACCGGCGGGCCGGGCATGATCCGGTACTCGATCAACGCGTCGGGGGTGAAGCACTCGCTGAACCGCTCGCTCTCCTGGGTGTCGGCGATCCGGAAGAATTTGTAGAACGTTCGGAAGATCGCCCGCTCCGCTTCGATCGTGGCGAGCAGATTGTCATGTACAGCGGTCACGTCGGTCCTTTCTCTGCCGGACGACAACACATCGCGCGGCGCGTCGTTCGATTATCGACACGGTGCGAAGCTAGCACGGTGCCGGACACCGCCCGATGGCGTACCGCACTATTCGGTGCGACGATGTATTCCGAGCGAGGTGATCCGAATCGTTGACCGGGTATTTCGAGATGTGAAATGTTTCGTCCTGTCGCCCGCCGTGAGTCCCACGTGAATCCGGGCAGTAGACAGAGGAATTCTGGCGTGAGCAGTGTTGTGCGTTCGAAGTCGATTCGCTGTGCCGTGGTGTCGGCGGCGGTGGTCACCCTGTTCACCGGTGCCTGTGGCACCGGTGGCGAGCAGGGCGGCGATGCCGGCCCACCGAGATCCGGTGGCACGCTGAGGTTCTCGGTCGCCTCCGACGCGGGCTGCGTCGATCCACAGCAGGTCGGCAGCAGCGACACCCTGTATTCGCTGCGCGAGACGGTCGATTCGCTGACCGACCAGGATCCCGCCACCGGCCGGACGGTGCCATGGTTGGCGCAGAGCTGGGAGGTGAGTCCCGACGCCAAG
The DNA here is from genome assembly GCF_042728755.1 of Nocardia sp. NPDC060249. NCBI lineage: Bacteria > Bacillati > Actinomycetota > Actinomycetes > Mycobacteriales > Nocardiaceae > Nocardia > Nocardia sp. NPDC060249. The sequence continues at coordinate 259,208 of NZ_JBHXAQ010000002.1, read as the reverse complement.
TCGTTCACGTTCCGGCTGCGGTCCGACGTCACCTTCAGTGACGGCACCCCGCTGAACGCGCACGTGGTGAAGGCGAACTTCGACACGATCCCGAAGCTGGGCGCACTCGCCATCCTGCCCAAGGGCTACATCACCGGGTACGTGGGCACCGAGGTGATCGACGAGCACACCGCCAAGATCACCTTCGAACAACCCAACGCGCAGTTTCTGCAAGCGACCTCGACCGCCGCGCTCGGCCTGATCGCGACGGCCGACACGGCCAAGACGCCCCAGCAGCGGTGCAGCGACGGCGTGATCGGCTCCGGCCCCTTCGCCCTGTCGAAATACGTTCCCAACCAGTCGATCACGATCACCAAGCGGGTCGGCTACGGGTGGGGCTCGCCGTTGTGGACCAAGCAGGGCGAGGCCTACCTCGACTCCATCGAGTTCACGGTCATCCCCGAATCCGGGGTGCGCGCGGGCAGTGTGCAGTCCGGGCAGCTCGATGTCGCCACCGGCCTCGGCCGAGCCGACGAAGCCGGGTTGAAGGCGTCGGGCATCTCCCTGCTCACCCGATCGCACCCGGGCGCGGTGTTCAACCTCGGCCTCAACAACTCTCGGCCGATCCTGCGCGACGTTCAGGTGCGCAAGGCGATTCAGGCCGCGGTGAACCGGCGCCAGATCGTGGAGGCGGTTTTCGCCAGCGGAACTGTGCCCGCCACAGGCATTCTCTCGCACACGACCCCCGGCTACACCGATCTGTCGGCGGATCTGGCTCTGGACGTCGCCCGGTCCAAGTCGCTGCTGGACGCGGCCGGTTGGCAGGCGGGCGGTGACGGCATCCGGCGCAAGGACGGCGCCCGGCTGAGCTTGACCGTGGTGTGGTTCAACAACTCCCAGAACACCCGGGCGGCGCTGGAACTGGTCCAGCAGCAGCTCAAGGTGGTCGGGGTGGAGTTGCAGCTCCAGGAGCTGCAGGTCACTCAGTTCCCGCAGCTGATCGGCTCCGGCGACTTCGACGGACTGTGGGGCGGCGACCTGAGCCGGGCCGACCCCGACTGCCTGCGCACGCTGTACTCGACCCAGCAGGTCAACGCCTACCGGTTGCCGCCGACCGAGCTCGACGGACTGCTCACCGCCCAGGCGGCCGAGGCCGATCCGGCCAAGCGTCAGCCGCTCGTGGAGCAGGCCCAGCAGCTGGTGGTGCGCAACGCGTATGTGATCCCGGTGGTCGAACTCGAGACGGTGCTCGCGGCGGCGCCGACCGTGCACGGCCTGACCTTCGAGTCGTCGAGCCGGACCCGGTTGCACGACACCTGGCGGAGCTGAACCGGCGTGGGACGGTACGTGTTACGCCGCCTCGCTCAGGCGGTCGGAGTGTTGTGGGCGGCGTACACGGTGTCGTTCTTCGTGCTGGAATTCCTGCCGGGCGACCCGGTGTCGGCGATGGCGGGCGGCGGATTGACCTCCTCGCCGGTGGACCCGGCCGAGCTCGCCGCACTGCGGGCGCAGTACGGCTTCGACAAACCGATCGTGGTGCAGTACCTGGATTATCTGGGCCGGGCGCTGGTCGGTGACTTCGGCGATTCGGTCGCCACGGGTCGGTCGGTGACCGGCACGATCGCCGCGGCGCTGCCGCCGACCCTGCAGCTCACCGCGGCGGCGCTGGTGCTCGCCGTGCTGTTCGGCGGCGGGCTCGCCGTGGCGGCCACCTACACCTCGCGGCGCTGGCTGCGGCAGGTGCTGCTGTCGCTGCCACCGTTGGCGATCTCGATCCCCTCCTTCTGGGCGGGATTGATGCTGGTGCAGCTGCTGTCGTTTCGGATCCGGCTGTTCCCCGCGTTCGGCAACGCCGGGCTGGCCGGGTTGGTGCTGCCCGCGGTGACACTGGCCATCCCGACCGGCGCGCTGATCGCGCAAGTGCTGGCGAAGAGTCTGCTGTCCACTCTCGACGCGCCGTTCGTGCACACCGCGCGGGCCAAGGGCGCCAGCCGGATCCGGGTCCATCTCCGGCACGCGCTGCGCAGTGCGTCGCTGCCCGCGCTCACCATCGTCGGACTGCTCGTCGGGCAGCTGGTGGCCAGCGCGGTGGTGATCGAGACGGTGTTCTCGCGCAACGGACTCGGACGCGTCATGGCGGGCGCGGTGAGCGTGCAGGACATTCCGCTCGTGCAGGGCGTTGTGGTGTTCGGCGCGTTCGTCTTCGTCGTGGTGAACCTCATCGTCGACCTGATCTACCCGGTGCTCGACCCACGGATCGTGGTCGCGCGCCCGAGGAGCTACGCGTGACCGACATCGTGCTGACCGAGGCGGCCGTCACCCGAACCGTCATCGACGAATTCGACGACGAGCACCGCACCGGTTTCGACTGGCGCCGGCTGCCCGGGTTCCTGCTGTACCGACCCGGCCTGGTCCTCTCGGTGGTAGCGCTCGTGCTGGTCGTCCTGGCGGCGTTGTGGCCGACGCTGTTCACCTCCCGGGATCCGCTGTTCGGCGTGCCGTCGGAGATCTTCGCGCCACCCAGCGGGCAACACTGGTTCGGCACCGACGAACTCGGTCGCGACCTGTTCACCCGCGTCGTGCACGGCACCGCGCTCTCGCTACAGGCCACGGTGATCGCGGTGGCTGTCGCGTTCGTCGTCGGTGGCGCGATGGGCCTGATCGCCGGGTTCGTCGGCCGCTGGGTCGACGACGTGCTGATGCGCTTCGCCGATGTGCTGCTGTCGATTCCGTCGCTGTTCCTGTCCTTGGCCCTGGTGACCGCGCTCGGCTACGGCACCGTGAAGGTCGCGATCGCGGTGGGTGTCGCCAGCGTGGCAGGTTTCGCCCGGGTGATGCGCGCCGAGGTGCTGCGGTTACGGCAGGCGGTGTTCGTCGAGGCCGCGTGGTCGTCGGGGGCGCGCTGGTACACGGTGCTGGGTCGGCACGTCCTGCCGAACGCGATCGGCCCCGTGGTCGTGCTGGCCACCCTGGACCTCGGCACGGCCGTGCTGGCGGTGTCGTCGCTGAGCTTCCTCGGCTACGGCGCGGTGCCCCCGGCGCCGGAGTGGGGCTCGCTCATCTCGAGCGGGCGCAACTATCTCGCCAACGCGTGGTGGATCTCGACGATGTCGGGCCTCATGGTGGCGTTCGTCGTGCTCGCGACCAACCGGATCGCACGGGCACTCGATGGAGAGTGGGCGAATCGGCGATGACCGGAAATCTGCTGGAAGTGCGTGGCCTGTCGATCTCTTACCGCACCAGCACCGGGCGGGTGCGGGCGGTGGGCGCGGTCGATCTGGACATCGCGCCGGGCGAGATCGTCGCATTGGTCGGCGAATCCGGCTCGGGCAAGAGCTCGACCGCGCACGCCATCACCGGGTTGCTGCCCGCCGCGGGCCATATCGACGCGGGCCGGATCCGGTTCGCCGGCCGGGACCTGACGAGGGCGGGCGAGCGGGAGCTGCGCGCGATTCGCGGAGCGCAGATCGGCCTGATCCCGCAAGACCCCGGTGTCTCGCTGAATCCGGTGCAGCGCATCGGCACCCAGGTCGCCGAGGTCCTGCTCATCCACGGCCTGGCGACCCGGCGATCGGCACCGGAAGCAGTGGTGGATCTGCTCGAGCGGGCCGGGATGCCCGACCCGAAAACCCGGGCCGACCAGTATCCGCACGAACTCTCCGGCGGCATGCGCCAGCGGGCACTCATCGCGATCGCCATCGCCGCGAACCCGGCGCTGATCATCGCCGACGAGCCGACCAGCGCGCTGGATGTCACCGTGCAGCGACGCATCCTCGACCACATCACGAGCCTGACCCACACCCTCGGCACCGCGGTACTTCTCGTCACCCATGACCTCGGAGTCGCCGCCGACCGTGCCCAGCGGATCGCGGTGATGTCGCGCGGCCGGATCGTGGAGAGCGGGCCGGTCCGCGAGATACTCGACGACCCGCACGATCCGTACACCCAGCAGTTGTTGCGCAGCGTGCCCGGACGTGCCGGTGTGCGTGCCCGGCCGCACCGGTCGGGCACCGAGCCGTTGCTCGCGGTCGACAACCTGGTCAAAGAGTTCCCGCTGCCGCGCGCGAACGGCCGCGCGACCAAGACCGTGCGCGCCGTCGACGGCGTGAGCTTCTCGCTGCACCGCGGGGAGACGCTGGCACTGGTGGGGGAGTCCGGGTCGGGCAAGTCCACCACGGCCAGAATGATTCTGCGCCTGGCTCCACCGACCTCCGGGCGCATCGTGTTCGACGACGACGATGTCACGGCCGTCAAGGGCGCGCGATTGCGGGCACTGCGGCGTCGCGCCCAGGTGATCTACCAGAATCCCTACGAGTCGCTGGATCCGCGGTTCTCGATCCAGGACGTGATCAGCGAGCCACTGCGGGTTTTCGGCATCGGTGACCGCGCGTCGCGTGCGGTGCGGGCGCGCGAACTGCTCGACCGGGTCGCCCTTCCCGTGTCGACGCTGGGGCGCAGGCCCGCGGAGCTCTCCGGTGGACAGCGTCAGCGGGTCGCGATCGCCAGGGCGCTGGCGCTGTCTCCGGAGCTGGTGGTCTGTGACGAGCCGGTCTCGGCGCTGGACGTTTCGGTGCAGGCGCAGATCCTCGACCTGTTCGCCGAGCTGCAAGCCGAGACCGGCGTGGCCTACCTGTTCATCTCCCACGATCTGGCGGTGGTGCGCCAGATCGCCCATCGGGTCGCGGTCATGCGGCAGGGCCGCATCGTCGAGATCGGCACCACCGCACAGCTTTTCGACGAGCCGGCCCACGAGTACACCCGTGCGCTGCTGGCCGCCATTCCCGGCGCCGATCTGGTCGACGGCAGCTCAGGTACCTGAGAGCAGACTCACCACAGGCGCGAGTTCGTGTGCCGCGTCGTCGTCGAGAACGATGTAGGAGATGCCGAACTCGTCGCGGAGCCGGCGCAGCTGATCGGCTGCCTGCGTGGGCGATCCGGTGAGCAGTGTCGGGGCGCCGTCGGGCATCGGCGGACCGATGGTGCTCGTCGGGGTGCTGAAGCGCAGCGCCCGTTCGATACCGGAAACCCGTGGGCCCGCGGCACTGTCGAGCCAGGCGACCTGGCGGGTGAGCTGGTCGCGGGAGAACGTGCTGAACGCGACGGTGTCGGCTTCGGCCGCGGCGAGTTCGGTGGCGCGCCGCCCACCCGCGGCGAGTAGCAGCGGCACCTTGCGCGGCGGCGCGGGAACCAGTGTCGTTGCGGTGTTCGCGTAGTGGGCGCCGGTGGCCTCGACCCGCTCACCGCGAAACAGCGCGTTGAGGATGCCGGCCGACTCGGCGAGGCGCTCGAACCGAACCCGGTCGGACTCGGCGGCGATCCCGAGTTCGCCGTAGCCGATGGCGGTCTGACCGGCGCCGAGGCCGAGCTGGAAGCGGCCGCCGGACACCAGGTCCAGAGTCGCGGCCTCCCGCGCGAGGACGAACGGATTACGGAAGTCGTTGGCCAGCACCCACGTTCCGACCTGGAGCGTGTTTGTCGCCGCGGCGGCGTAGCTCAACGCTGTCAGTGGCGCGGGCACCGGTGCGGGGAGATCGGGCAGCAGCAACGCGGAGATCCCAGCGTCTTCGGCCCATCGTGCGGTCGATGTCCACGAGTTCGGGTCGGCGGGGGAAACGGTGACGAGGGCGAAGCGAAAAGGACGGTGGCTCACGAGTTCTCCGGTGTCGCGTAGGCGCGCAGGAAGGTGTCGACGGCGGCGGTGGCGACCGCGTGCATCTCGGCGGTGGCGACCTTGCGGGTGCCCAGCCGGGTGCGGCCCTCCATCGGGCCGGTGATCAGGACGAGGAACTGCTCGGCGGCGATCGCGGGATCGCTCGCGCGCAGCAGGCCCGACAGTGACAAGCGCGCCAGCCGATCCGCGAGCGCGTCGCCGAGCTGATCAGAGGTCCGGCTCACCACGACATCCATCAGATCGGGGAATTGCGCGACCTGACCGTAGGTGAGCCAGCGCAGCGATCGGGACTGCTCGGAACAGCAGGACCGGATCAGCCGGTACGCCACGTCTTCGAGGGTGGCGCGCAGATCCGCACCGGGATTGCGCAACCGCTCGATCACCGCGAGATTCTCGGCGAGCACCGCGTCGCTCACGGCGGCCAGCGTGTGCCGGAACAGCGTTTCCTTGTCGTTGAGGTGGTTGTAGATGGTCGGTTTCGCGACACCGGCGACCTCGGCGATCTCCTGCACGCCCGCCTGCGCGTACCCGCGGCGAGCGAAGACGACGAATGCCGCGTCCAGGATCGCCTGCCGCTTGTCGATCCGTCCACGCGAGGCCGACTGTCCGGTCGGCGGTGTTGCTACAGCCATCTGTGAACCATAGCGCAATCGAGGTCGAAGTTGCCTCGTGGGTTCATTTCCATATACCGAGTTGCGAGGTGTATGCGAGGACATTAAAGTGAACCAGCAAGTTCAATTGCTCTGTTCCACGTCGGGAGAAATCTATGCTGCAACCCCCAGGAGACAGGCTCGATCCGCTTGCTCGCCAGCATGTTCGGCGGGGCGGCACCCGTCCGCCGAACGAACGTGGCTCCGTGGTCGGTCTCGAGGCCGACCCGTGGCTCGAGATCCTGCGGGCGCCCGGCCGAAACGGGTTGACGGTGACCGAGGTGTGCCGGCGATACAACATCTCGCGCAAGACCTACTACAGCTATCTCGCGCGCTACCGCGAACACGGTGTGGCGGGATTGGCGCCGAGGTCGCGCCGCCCGAAGAGTTTTCCCGCCCAGACGTCGGCCGACATCGAAGCCGTGGTGGTGCGCGTCCGGCTGGACCGGCCGCAGTGGGGGGCCCGCAGAATTCGGACGCATCTGCTGCGAGCCGGATCGGTCCGTGTCCCGGCCGTGTCGACAGTGCACGCGATTCTGCGCCGCCACGGTCTGGTCGGCGACGGGTCGGACCACGTGGCGATGACGGCGTCGAGGCCGGAGCAATTGATGACCACACACCGGACACCCAGCCGCGCAGGGAGCTACAGCTGATGAGCACATCGACTTCCACCCGAGACGACGCGACCGAAGCGGTGTATCCGCGGCGCTGGGCCGCGATGGTCGTGCTCGTCCTTGGATTCACCCTCGACCTGCTGAACGTCACCATCGTCAACGTCGGCCTGCCGGCGATCCAGGCCGACCTCGGGGGAACTCCGTCCCAGGTCGGCTGGATCGCGACGGCCTATCTGCTGGCCTTCGCGGCAGCGCTGATCACCGCCGCCCGGCTGGGCGACCTATGGGGTCGCAAACGGGTGTTCCTCGCCGGCTTGGCGCTGTTCGCGCTCTCCGGGGCCTGGTCGGCCCTCGCGAACAGCCCGAGCGAACTGATCGCCAGTCGCGCCGCCCAGGGCGCGGCCGCGGCGATCCTGGCGCCGCAGGTGCTGTCCAGCTTGTTCGTCCTGTTCCGCGGACCCGAGCGCGCCACTGTCCTGGGCATATTCGGTGTGGTCGCCGGACTCGCGCAGGCCGGGGGGCTACTGCTCGGTGGCGTGCTCGTCACCGCGGATGTCGCTGGTCTCGGCTGGCGTGCGATCTTCTGGGTCAGCGTCCCGGCGGCGGTGATCCTGCTCGGACTCGGCGCCTGGCTGGTTCCGGAGAACCGTGCCGAAGGCGCGCTGCGGCCACGATGGCTCGCCGCGGTCGGCCTGACCGCCGGCTTGGTCGCCATCGTGTTCCCGCTGCTGGAAGGCCGCACCTACGACTGGGCGCCGTGGATCTGGTTGTTGCTGGTGGCGGGCATCGCCGCGGTGGCACTTGTCGCCATCGTCGAGAATCGCGATGCCGTCGGCCGGGCCGGCGCGCTCCTGCCGCTGGAGCTGCTTCGCGCGCGCATCAGCAGTGTCGCCCTGGTCGTTCAGCTGGTCGCCTTCGCCGCCTTCAGCGGATTCTTGCTCGTCTTCGTTCTCTGGCTCCAGGAGGGCCAGGGCTACACCGCGCTGCGAGCAGGCGTCGTGACCGTCGCGTTCTCCGTCGGCGGACTGGCGGTCGCCCCGCTGGTGGGACGGCTCACCATGCAGTTCGGCCGCTACGCTGTCGTCGCCGGTACCCTTTTCGGCGCCGTCGGCACCTTGGCGGTGCTCGGCGCGGCACTGACCGCGACCACCGATGTCAACCCGTGGCTGCTCGCGCCGGGGTTGTTCGTCGTCGGCGTCGGCATCAACCTGGTGCAGCCTCCGTTGACGACCTTGTTCCTGTCGACGGTGCCGACGCGATACGCGGGGTCGGCGTCGGGAATCTGGACCACCGGCCAACAGTTCGGCGGCGCAGTGGGTGTCGCGTCCCTGAGCGCGATCTTCTTCGGGGTAGCCGCCAGTGACGGCTACCGCAGCGCTCTGACGGCGTGCGCTCTGACGATCATCGCAGCGCTGGTGGCGAGTGCGGCGCTCTGCTTCGCGTTGCCTTCGCCGCAGCCGTCGGCGGCAGCCGCCGACTGAGACCCACGCAACGGCAACCCGGTCTACTCGGCGCCGCGCACATCGACTTGCCGCTGTATCGGCAAGGGCGCTGCGCGGTCGCCGAGTAGCTCCGCACGGCGTTCGCGGACCGTGGCCCGCAGTGCCTCGACGACCGCCGCGACTTCGGGGCGGCGCAAGGTTTCGGGCCGGGCGACGAGCCAGTAGGTGAGTTGGACGCGAACCTCGTCGGGCAGGACCCGGACGAGGTCGGCGTGCCGGTCGGCCATGAAGCAAGGGAGTAGCCCGATACCCGCGGCGGCCCTGGTGGCTTCCACGTGGACGAAGACATTGGTCGAGGAGACGGATCGGCGCAGGGTGGGGGCGAAGGCGAGGGCCAGATCGAGGTCGTCGACCTGGAGGATGGATTCGATGAAGTAGACCAGCGGATGGCGGGTGAGTTCGGCGACGGTGGTTGGGACGCCGTGTTCGGCGAGGTAGTCGCGGGAGGCGTAGAGGCGAAGGCAGTAGTCGCCGAGTTCGATCGCTTCGGCGCGGTGGACCTGCGGTTTGCCGACCACCACCTCGATATCGAGGCCGGTTCGCTGGGTGGATGCTCGCCGGGTCGCGGCGATGATGTCGACGGCCACGCCCGGATGTCTGCGCTGCACGCGCACCGCCGACGGCGGAGCGAGGTAGGCGCTGAAACCGTCGGTCGCCGAAATCCGCACCACGCCCTCGAGTGTGCGTTCGCCCGCGCTCGCGCCCAGGGATCGGACGGCGGCCTCGACGGCTTCGGCCGCCGTCAGCGCCTCGCGGCCCAGATCGGTGAGCTCCCAGCCGCCGGTGACCCGGGTCAGCACCCGTCCGCCCATGGCGTGTTCGAGGGCGGCGATGCGGCGCGAGATCGTCGTGTGGTTGATGCCGAGCTCTTCGGCGGCGGTGATATAGCGCCCCGACCGGCCGACCGCGAGGAGCACCAGCAAATCATCAGCGCTCGGCCTGCGCCCCGAAGTCGACGAAGAATGACTCACATGTGCAGTTTCGCAGATTGCTGCTGCGAAACTGGCCATTGTCACCGAGATGGATCTGCACGAATACTCTCCTCACAGCTTGTGGGCCGCATCACACTGACGCCGTGATGTGACCTGGAACATCGAAGGAGTAGTGCGATGAGCGTGCGGAACGCGATACGACCGACCGGTGACGACCCGGACGAAGCCCCCAGCGGATTGCGGCGGGTGGTGGCCGCCTCGATGGCGGGCACCGTCGTCGAATGGTACGAATTCTTCCTCTACGGCACCGCCGCGACCCTGGTGTTCAGCAAGGTGTTCTTCTCCAAGGACACCAGCGACCTCGACGCGATCCTGGCCGCATTCGTCACCTACGCCGTCGGTTTCGCGGCCCGTCCACTCGGCGGCATCGTCTTCGGCTACTTCGGTGACCGATACGGCCGCAAGCAGTTGTTGCAGGTGAGTTTGGTGCTCGTCGGGGCGGCGACCTTCCTGATGGGCTGTCTGCCGACTTTCGCCCAGATCGGCTATTGGGCACCGGCGATGCTGGTGATCCTGCGCTTCGTCCAGGGCTTCGCGATCGGCGGCGAATGGGGCGGCGCGGTGCTGCTGGTCGCCGAACACAGCCCGAGCCGCAGTCGCGGATTCTGGTCGAGCTGGCCGCAGGCCGGTGTGCCCGCGGGCAATCTGCTCGCCACGATCGTGCTGCTGGTGCTGACCTCGACCCTGTCGGACGCGGCGTTCCTGAGCTGGGGCTGGCGCGTGGCGTTCTGGCTGTCGGCGGTGGTCGTGCTGGTCGGCTACTACGTGCGCACCAAAGTGACCGACGCCCCGATCTTCGTGGCCGCGCAGCAGGAGATGGACCAGGCCAAGGCCGCCGCGTTCAGCCCGTTCGAGGTGCTGCGCAAGTACCCGCGCGGCGTGTTCACCGCGATGGGTCTGCGCTTCGGCGAGAACATCATGTACTACCTGGTCGTCACGTTCTCGATCACCTATCTCAAGGTCCACGTGCACGCCGACACCACGACGATTCTGTGGTGGCTGCTGATCGCCCACGCCGTGCACATGATGGTGATTCCGGTGGCGGGCAGGCTCGGTGACCGGATCGGGCGCCGCCCGGTCTACCTGGCCGGCGCGGTCGCCGCGGCCACCTGGGGCTTCTTCGCCTTCCCGATGATGGACAGCGGCAACAGCGTGATCATCCTGTCCGCCATCATCATCGGACTGGTGTTCCACGGATTCATGTACGCCGGTCAGCCGGCCATCATGGCCGAGATGTTCCCGACCCGGATGCGCTACTCCGGTGTGTCGCTGGGCTACCAGGTCACCTCGATCGTGGCGGGCTCGCTGGCGCCGATCATCGCGGTCAAGCTGCTCGACGAGTTCGGCTCGTCGGTCCCGATCGCCTGGTACCTGGCGTTCGCGGCGGCCGTCACCGTGATCGCGGTGGTGTGTGCGAAGGAGACCCGCGGCATCGACCTCGAATCTGTCGACCTCGCCGACGCCTCTGCCACGAAAGCTGTTGCCGCATGACCGAGCTCACGGGAAGACGGGCATTGGTCACCGGCGGGGCGAGCGGCATCGGCGCCGCGTGCGCGCGGGAGCTGGCCGCGCGCGGCGCCGAGGTCACCGTCGCCGACATCGACGGCGTCGCTGCGAAGGCGGTCGCGCACGACATCGGCGGGCACGCGTGGAGTGTCGACCTCATCGAGGTCGAGGCGCTGGCCGAATTGCGGCTCGAGACCGACATCCTCGTCAACAACGCGGGCGTGCAAAGCGTGAGCCCCATCGAGGATTTCGCGCCCCACCGGTTCCGCACCATGCAGACGCTGATGGTCGAAGCGCCGTTCCTGCTCATCCGCGCTGCCCTCCCATACATGTACGCGCAGGGTTTCGGCCGGATCGTGAACATCTCCTCGGTGCACGGGATCCGCGCCTCCCCGTTCAAGGTCGCGTATGTGACGGCCAAACACGGGCTGGAAGGGCTGTCGAAGGTGACCGCGCTCGAAGGCGGCCCGCACGGGGTCACCAGCAACTGTGTCAACCCCGGCTATGTGCGAACCCCTCTGGTGGACAAGCAGATCGCCGAGCAGGCAGCCGCGCACGGGATCGATGCGCAGGAGGTGCTGGAGAAGGTGCTGCTCACCGAGAGCGCGATCAAACGGCTGATCGAGCCGCACGAGGTCGCGGCGCTGGTCGGATGGCTCGCCTCCGACGCCGCGGGCATGGTCACCGGCTCGTCCTACGTCATGGACGGCGGGTGGAGCGCCCGATGACCGCGGTGGCAGCGGCACCGCAGTGGGTGCCCGACGACAACGACATCGCCCGAGCTCGGATCACCGATTTCGCGCGGTTCGTGGCCGAGCGGCACACCGTCGCGGTGCCCGACTACCACGCGCTGTGGCAGTGGTCGGTCGATGATCTGGACGGATTCTGGGGTTCGGTGTGGGACTACTTCGCACTCGGTGACCGCCCCGGTGCGGTGCTGACCTCCTCGGAAATGCCGGGGGCGCGATGGTTTCCCGAGGTTCGGCTGAACTATGTCGACCAGGTGATCCGGCAGGCCCGTCCCGATCGTCCCGCGATCGTGTCGGTGGCGGAGGACGGGTCGGTCAGCGAGTTGTCGTGGGACCAGCTGCTGAACCAGGTGGCGGCATTCGCGCACACGCTGCGCGGCTTGGGTGTTCGGTCAGGAGACCGGGTCGCCGGTTACCTGCCGAACATCTCCGAGGCGGTGATCGCCTTCCTGGCGACCGCCTGCATCGGCGCTGTGTGGAGCGCGTGCGGGCAGGACTACTCGGCGAAGGCGGCGCTGGACCGGCTCGGGCAGCTCGAGCCGGTGGTGCTGGTGACGTGTGCCGGTTACCGCTACGCAGGCAAGCACCACCGGCGATCCGACGAGATCGCCGAACTGCGTGCCGGTCTGCCGACGGTGGTGGCGACCGTCGTGGTCTCGCAGGAGCGCCTTCCCGGCACGCTGAGCTGGGCCGATGTCACTGCTGGTGGCGATCGATCCACGCTCTCGACGGTCGAGGTGGGATTCGATCATCCGCTGTGGGTGCTGTACTCGTCGGGTACGACAGGTCTGCCCAAGGGCATCGTCCACGGTCACGGCGGGGTGCTTGTCGAGCACCTGAAAGCGATGGCGCTGCAGTCCGATATCGGTGCCGACGACACCTTTCTCTGGTACACCAGCCCGAGTTGGATGATGTGGAACTTCCAGGTCGCCGGTCTCCTGGTCGGCGCGACCATCGTCTGCTACGCGGGCAGCCCGAGCTATCCGGCCCCGGATGCGCTGTGGGACATCGCCGCTCGAGTCGGCGCGACAGTTCTCGGCACCAGCCCCGGCTATGTGCAGGCCTGCGCGAAGGCCGGTGTGGTGCCGCGGTGCGACCACGACCTGACGGCCTTGCGCCTGATCGGTGTCACCGGGTCAGCGCTGCCCCCGTCGTCATCGATCTGGTTGCGCGACAACGTCGGTGCGCACATTCCGGTCGCGTCGATCAGCGGCGGTACCGACGTGGTCTCGGCCTTCGCGGGTGGTGCGCGAACCGTCCCGGTCCGTCCCGGTGAGCTGTCCGCCCCTTACCTGGGTGTTGCCCTCGAAGCCTGGGACGAACAGGGCAACCCGGTGCACGGCGAGGTCGGCGAACTCGTCATCACCGAGCCCATGCCCTCCATGCCCGTGGGCTTCTGGGGCGATCCGGACGGAACGCGGTACCACGCGGCCTATTTCGACACCTTCCCCGGTGTGTGGCGCCACGGCGACTGGATCACCCGTACCGAGCACGGCAGCGTGATCGTCCACGGTCGCTCCGACTCCACCCTCAACCGCCACGGCATCCGGATGGGCAGCGCCGACATCTGCCAAGCGGTGGAACAGCTCCCGGACGTCGCCGACTCCCTGGTGATCGGCGCGGAGCAACCCGATGGCGGCTACTGGATGCCCCTGTTCGTCGTTCTCGCCGAGGGCGTCACCCTCACCGACGACCTGACCGCCCGAATCCGCGCGATCATCCGCACCCGGACTTCCCCGCGCCACGTCCCGGACGACATCATCGCCGCCCCCGGCATCCCCCGAACCCGCACCGGCAAGAAGCTGGAAGTCCCGATCAAGAAGCTCCTCCAGGGCGCCGATCCCACGACCGTCGTGGATCCCGGCGCCGTCGACGACCCGGCCCTAGTCGCTTGGTACGCCCGATTCGCCAGAACACAGCTTCCGGGCGACGCGCGCTGAAATCCGATGGGTCAGTGGAAGAGAGCGGTGAGGTCGACGGTGGCTGCCATCGCCGCAGCGCCCGCGTCGTTGAGGTGCATGCCGTCACCGCTGTCGAACTCGGGGCGGATGTAGTCGGGACGGTGGGGGTCGGCCACGGCGCGATCGACGTCGAAGACCGAATCGAAGACGTCGGCGGTGCGCAGCCATTCGTTGACGGCGTGGCGTGTCGGCTGGGTTTCCAGCAGGGGCATGCCGGGGTAGACGCAGCCGGCGTAGGGGCCGATGGTGGCGGCGTGGATGCGCAATCCGGCGGCGTGGGCGCGATCGGCCAGGTCGGTGAAACCGGCGATCAATTCCTCGGTGGTCGCCGACCGCTGGCCGCCCATCGCGCCGAGGATGAGGTCGTTGATCCCGAAATTGACGAGGATGTCGGTGACACCGGGGACGCGCAGGGCGTCGGCGTCGAAACGGCGTACACCGGATTCGCCGATCTCCTCGGCCGTGAGGCGATTGCCGGCGATGCCGTTGTTGACCACCCACCCCTCGGTGAGGCGGGCGTTGAGAACGTCGACCGAGCGGCGATTGGCGCTCAGCGTGGTGCCGACGCCTTCGAACCAGGAATCGCCGAACGCGACGGCGACCGGTGCCGGATCGGCGACGAGCACGTCGATCCCGGTGACGAAGAAGCGGAACGGAACCTCGTGCGCACCGAGGAGTTCCACGTCCGCGGTGTGGTCGCCGGTGACGATGTAGGCGATCTCACCGGGTTGATGAGAGAAGGTGGCAAGGCCGGTCGGCCCCGGGATGTACAGGCTGAGCAGCAGGTCTTCGCCCGCGTCGACCGCCAGATCGATCGGATCGCTCACGAGGTCGGCGCCGGCGTCGATGGTGACGTCCGCCGCGCCGCCGAAGGTGACCTCGCGATCCGTGCCGATCGCCGAACCGGTCTTGCGCCGGGCGAGCCGGGTGGCGCCGATCCGCACAGGTCCGGCGCCGTAGCGGTTGGTCAACCGCACGCGCACCGCCTGGCCGCCGCCTGCCAGGCGCAGGACGTGGCGCACGGTCTCGTTACTGAACTCGCGTGATTCGGCGAGCTTGATCTGCTCGTTCGGGTCGATGACACCGGTCCGGAAGCCGGCTACCCACGTGGTGTTCTGCATGATCTCTCCGATATTTGCTGTGCGGAATAATGTCTACGCATAGGTTTACTCGTAGGTATTCCTCATGTCAACTATCCGCGTGGCAAATATCAGCTATGCTGGCGTTATGTCCGTGCGCGAGCTGTTCGACGACCCCCGCTTCACCATCTCCGGCCTGCTCTTCGAGGCGCACAACGGCCTCATCGCCAAACTTGAGCCGACCTGGAAAGCGCACGGCCTGTCCGGCCTCGACCTCAATGCCCTACTGCGGCTGAGTCGCTCGCCGGATTGTCGCCTGCGGATGTCGGATCTGGCCACCCAAACCGAGCTCTCGACCAGTGGCGTCACCCGTCTGGTCGACCGGCTGGCCACCGCGGGGCTGGTCGAGCGTCAACTCGACCCGGCTGATCGGCGCAGTGCCTACGCGGCCTTGACCGATTCGGGCATCCGCCGCCTCGAGGAGGTCCTGCCCGACTATCTCGCCGCCCTCGAACAATGGCTCACCGGTCAGCTGACCCCCACTCAACTCGACGGTCTGATCACCGGCCTGCGCGTGATCCGCGATGCCACCAACCCGGCCGCCACCTCCGATGGGCGCCGGTGAAAAGCAGGCGGGTCGGCTTCAGGGGAGTGAATGGTACCGGTTATACCGTGCCGACCCGCCTGTACTCCATTCGTCACCGGCGTCGGCACGGATGGGGGTTTGCGAGCTGGATAGCTAAGTCCTGCAGCGTAACTCGCAGAGACGAGTACCGCGGACCCGGTGAGCGCCGGGCCCGCGGTGGGGTTCAGGGCAGCGGAACCCAGGTGCCGAAGAACCAGAAGCCGTGCTGCGGCGCTTGGTCGCGGTGCTGCTCCGGCTGTTGCTGCGGCCGGTGTTCCTGACCCTGCTCGGGTCGCTGCTGGTCGTGCCCACCCGGATCCGCGCTCGCCACACCCGCCGTGGCACCCAGTACCCCGAGAGCGAGAGTGCCCGCCACCGCGGTCTTGGCCACTGTCGACTTCATTCTCATGCGCGTTCCTCCTGATTTCGATCTCACCGAGATCGCCGGTCGGCCGAAGTGCTCGGCCGATAGCTGAATCTTCGCGACGTAACCGTCGAGCCCGGTGGGACCGAGCTGGGAGTCGGCTGTGGATCGGACCCGGCGCCGCGCTCGAGCACCGGCGCCGACTCCTCGATAGAACCGGCGTTGCTACAGTTCACCAGCCGTGGTGTTCGGGAAACCGGTGGAGAACCGGTGCGGCCCTCGCCACTGTGATCGGGAGTTGTGAATCGATCCGGACGACGTCTGTCATCCGGAGCCACTGGGGCACCTGCCCTGGGAAGGTGGATTCACCGCGCAGTATCCCGTCAGCCAGGAGACCGGCCACGGCTACGCAGTACCCCCGTTCCACGAGGACCTGGAAGGCCGTCTCTTGACCCGCTCTGTTTTCGCGCGCCTACGTTCTGGCGCGTTGCTCGCCTGCACGATTGTTGTCACCGGTTGTGGTGTGCAACCCGTCTCCGACGCGGATGGCGCCGCTGTTGTCACCCGCGTGAACTGTGGGATCGACGTCGGCGTCGCCGGCCCACCGCAGCGGATCTACGCGGCCTACCAGCCGTCGATCGAGATCGCGCACGCGCTCGGTGTCACCGACCGGCTGGTCGGCACCGCATTCCTGGACTCCGCCGTGCTCACGGAATACGTCGACGCGCAGGCGCGCGCACCGTACGTCGAGAAGCTGCCCAGCCGCGACGAACTGCTGGCCCAGCGACCCGACTTCGTCATGTCGGGTTTCAACGGGGTGTTCGCCTCCTCGGCGCAGAACAGCGTCGGCACCAGGGCGAGCCTGCACGAGTTGGGTGTGCGCACCTGGGTGCTGAGTCCGCTGTGCCCGAGCGCCGACGGACTCGCCGATGAGGCGATCGACCCCGATACGGTGCGCTTCGACAACGTGTACGCCGACCTGCGCGACCTCGGTGCCCTGTGGGGCGCCTCCGAGCGCGCCGAAGAAGTTGTCACGCAGCTGAGTTCGCGCATCGAGGCGGTCCGGGCGAAGGTCGGCAACGCGGCGAAGCCGCGGGTCGCGGTCGTCACTCCCAAAGACGACGGCTCCTACACTGTGGCAGGCGGCATCGACTTCATCACCCAGATCATCGAGGCCGCCGGTGGAGTGAATGCTTTCGCCGATCTCACCGCGAAGCGCAACGTGCCCGTCGGCGCGGAAGAGCTCATCGCCCGTGACCCCGACATCATCCTGACCAGCCTGTGCTGCAAGGCGACCTATACGCGCGCCGACGCTCAGCCCCAAGTCGACAAGATCGTCGGCAACCCGGCGTTCGCGAATCTGGCGGCCGTGCGGAACGCGACGGTGCACCCGTTCCTGTTCGCCGACCGGGCGGCGGGGGTGCGGATCGCGCACTCGACCGAACTGGTCGCCGCGTTGATCCATCCCGAGCTGTTCCGGCGGTGACGCGCACCGCCCGCGGCGCCGGTCCGATCCTGGCCGGCGCCGCGCTGGTGGCTGTCTGCGTCGCGTCCATCCTGATCGGTTCGCACCCGCTCACCCTCGACCAGGCCGTGGTCGCGTTCACCGATTTCCAGGGGACCGACACCGACCGGGTCGTGCGCTACATCAGACTGCCCAGAACGGTCGCGGGACTGCTCGCCGGTGCCGCGTTGGCGCTGGCGGGCGCGGTGATGCAAGGGCTCACTCGCAACCCGCTGGCCGGCCCCGGCCTGCTCGGCGTCAACGCCGGCGCGTCGCTGGCGATCGTGATCGCGATGGGTGCGCTCGGCCTCACGGCGACGGGCGGATTCATCTGGTTCGGCTTCCTCGGTGCCGCGATCGCCGCCGCGTTCGTCTACACGCTGGGCTCGTTGGGGTTCGGTGGCGCGACCCCGGTGAAACTGGCACTTGCGGGCGCTGCCTGCACCGCGCTGTGTGGGTCGATCACCACGGCGATCACCCTGCTCGACCGGGCCCTGTTCGACAATTTCCGGTTCTGGGTGGTCGGCTCGTTGGCTCGCGCCGATATCGAGTCCGTGTGGCAGACAGCACCGTTCATCGCGGTGGGGTTGGTACTGGCGGTCGTGGTGGCCCGGCCGCTGAACGCCGTCGCGATCGGTGACGACATGGCACGCACGCTCGGGACCCGGTTGGTCGCGACGCGCGCTACCGGTGCCGTGAGTGTGGTGCTGCTCGCGGGCTCGGCGGTGGCCATCGCCGGACCGATCGCCTTCATCGGCTTGGTGATCCCGCACATCGCCCGATTCTTCGCCGGACACGACTACCGGTGGATTCTGCTCTGGTGTGTGCTCCTGGGCCCGACGCTGCTGTTGGTGGCCGACATTCTCGGACGGATGCTGGCGCGGCCACAGGAAATCCAGGTCGGCATCATCACCGCCTTCGCGGGCTCGCCGTTCTTTCTCTATCTCGTGCGGAATCGAAAGGTGGCCACCCTGTGACGGGCACCGAGCGCGGCGTGCTGCCCAGCGGGACGCTGTTGCTGCGAACACCCGACCGGCGCATCGTCTTTCGGGTCGGGAAACGAGCCGCGGTCGTGACCGTGCTGATCACGGCGGCCGCGCTGGTGGTGGCGGCGTGGTCACTCACCATCGGGTACTACCCGCTCACGGTCGCCGACGTGGTGCGGGTCCTCGGTGGCGGCGGCACGCTCATCGAGTACGACGTGGTGGTGGCCGATCGGTTGCCGCGCGTGCTCACCGGGCTGTGTGTCGGCGCGGCCTTCGCGATATCGGGGGCGATCCTGCAACGGATCGCGACCAATCCGCTGGTGAGTCCCGAGATCATCGGGATCAACGCGGGCGCCTCGCTGGGCGCGTTGGTGGTGAGCGTGTTGCTCGGTGGCGCCGGACTGGGATTGGTGGGCGGTGCGGTGATCGGCGCCGCGGTGGCCATGGCGCTGATCGTGGCCGTGGCCACCAAGGACGGGCTCGACGGCTATCGGCTCGTGCTCGTCGGCATCGGCGTCACGACGATGCTGTCCTCGGCTATCGCGTTCATCCTGACCATCGCCGACAACTATCAGGCGCACACGGCTGCCATGTGGCTCACGGGCAGCTTGGCCAATCGCCAGTGGAGCCACGTCGGGTTCGCCGCGGCGGCGCTGGTGGTGGTCGTGCCCACGCTGATCGTTCTCGCTCGCTCGTTGCCGCTGCTGGAAATGGGTGACGAACTGGCGAATTCGCTGGCCGGTCGGCGCGGCCCGCACCGCATCGCGCTGATCGTCGTCGCGGCCGCCGCCGCGACCCTGGCGACGGCCGCGGCCGGGCCGATCAGTTTCGTCGCCTTGGTGGCGCCGCAGATCGCGCGCCGGCTGCTGGCCGGACGCAGTGCCGGGCTCGTGCCCGCGGCTGTCACCGGGGCACTGCTGGTGGTCGCCGCCGACCTGGCCGCCCGGCGGCTGTTCCCGGCGGAACTTCCTGTCGGGGTGGTGACCGCCATTCTCGGCGCTCCCGTTCTCGTCTACCTCCTCGCCCGTGCAACCCGGATCGGACACGCTGGATGACCGCACACCTGACCACCGAGGGGCTCACCCTCGGCTACGGCGACACCGCGATCGTCACCGACGCCACCGTCGACTTCCCGACCGGTGCGATCACCGTCATCGTCGGCCGCAACGGCTGCGGCAAATCGACCCTGCTGCGTGGCCTGGCCCGGCTGATCGCGCCGACCGCGGGCGCGGTCCTGCTCGACGGCGCCGATATCGCACCGCAGCCCGCGCGCACCGTCGCCCGCCGGCTCGGCATGTTGCCGCAACAACCCGTCGCTCCCGACAGCATCACCGTGGGTGAACTCGTCGGCCGCGGCCGTCATCCGCACCAACGCTGGTTTCGTCAATGGTCGGCACAGGACGGTGAGGCGGTGCGAAAAGCGCTGGTGGCCACCGACACTCTCGAGTTGATCGACCGATCGGTGGATCAACTCTCCGGCGGTCAGAAACAACGGGTGTGGATCGCGCTCGCGTTGGCGCAGGACCCCGAGGTGATGCTGCTCGACGAACCGACGACCTTCCTCGACCTGGCACACCAACTCGACGTGCTCGACGTCCTGCGAAACCTGTTGCCGCGCACCATCATCGTGGTCCTGCACGACCTCAACCTCGCCGCCCGCTACGCCGACCATCTCGTCGCCGTCCAGGACGGCCGCGTGGTCGCTCAAGGGTCGCCCGCCGAGATCGTGCGTCCCGAGCTGGTGTCGGAAGTCTTCGGCATCGACTGCACGGTGATCGAAGACCCGATGACGGGCACACCGCTGGTGATTCCGGCCCCGCGAACGGTGCGCACCGCATGACCCGCCGGTACGTCCTCGTCGCCCGCCCGACTCCGTCGGGCGTCGACCTCCCCGCCGTCGCGGCCCTGGCCGCGGCCTGCGGAGTCGGCTACGCGCTACTCGACCAAGAAGAGCCGACCATCCACACCGCCCTGGACGCCGCCGCCCGCGACGAATCGCCGGTCACGCTGATCCCGCTCGCCGTGCCACGCGACCGCTACCTCGAGACCTGGATCGCGCGAGCGGTAGCGAATTGGAAGGAGACGCGCGGGATCGACCTCGACGTGCGAATCACCGACGGCATCGACACCGCCGCCGGATTCGCCGATCTGGTGCGTTCCAGGATGTCCGAGGACGGCGCACCGGCGACGGCGAGCCCGCGGGCCTTCCGCAGCCCGGCCTGGTCCGAAATCCCCGACCACACCTCCCACATCCTGGTCTGTCGAGGCCCCCGCTGCACCGTGTACGGCGCGGGCGAGCTGCACCGGACTCTGCGCCACGACCACCCGGGCGCCCTGATCACCCCGACCGGCTGCCTCAACCCGTGCAATCTGGGCCCGCTCTACATCACCTACCCGGACGGCGAATGGCATACCAACGGCATCCGTGCGGGCGGGTGCATCGGCGCCGCGCGCGATAGCCTGACGGAATGATCGAGGACGGACCGACCACGATCCACCCCGCCCGGGCCGCACCGCAGCAGGTCCTCGCATGCTGATCGAGAAGCAGCGCTGGGCCGGGATCCGCAGCGGGGCGGTGACGGTGCTCTTTCGCCGGTGGCGTCACCGGCAGGCCACCGAGGGCAAGGTCTACCGCACCGGTGCGGGGCGCATCGCCGTCGACCAGCTGTCGACGGTCACCGCCGATCAGATCCGCATCGAGGACGCGCGCGCCGCAGGCTATGACGCGCCCGCCGACGTGGTCGCCGATCTCAGGGGTGCCGAGAACGACCCGATCTATCTGCTCCGGATCCGCTGTCTCACCGACGAGGATCCGCGCGATGTGCTGGCCGCCGACGACCGGATCGACGATGCCACGGCTCTGACGGCCCGCCTCGCACGCATGGACCGGACCGATGCCGAGGGCCCGTGGACCCACGACACCCTCCGAATCATCCAGCGGCGTCCCGCGACCCGGGCCCCCGATCTGGCCGAGGAACTCGGGCGCGACCCGCACCGCTTCAAACTCAACGTGCGCAAGCTGAAGAACCTCGGCCTGACCATCAGCCTGGGCACCGGCTACCGGATCTCACCCCGCGGCCTGGCCTTGCTGGCGGCCCTGGATTCGGCGCAGACAGGGGAGTGAACGTCGGCGCTGCCCGCACGGCTGAACCGTGCGGGCAGGGGAGACGTCAGCGTTGGAAACGTTCGGCGACCATCTCCTCGGACAACCCGTAGTCGGCGAGGGAATAGTGGTGGGTGGCTTTGCGGTCGCCCGTGCGGCTTTCGTGATCGAGTGTGGTGATGGCTGTTCTGGCCTCGGGGGTCAGGGTGGTGCCGGTTCGGGTGTAGATGCGGTCGACCACGCCGAGAGGGTCGGTGCGCAGGTCGTCGAAGTCGATGTCGATGAAGGTGGCCTCGGGATGGCGGGTGCGGGCGGCGGTGAACTCGGAGAGGCCACGCGCCCAGAGGTCGAGCTGGGTGCGGCCGATGGTCTCGCCGGTGAAGACCGTCGACCAGCCTCGGGTGGCGTGTTCGTTGAGGCTGCAGACCGACGGGATGATGGTGGCGGGGTCACGATGGGTCTGGATGACGATGGCATCGGGATAGGTCGCCAACAGGGCGTCCATGCAGAACAGATGGCTGGGATTCTTGAGCACCCAGCGACGGGTGTCGTTCATGCCGATCAGCTGCAGGTTGCGGCGGTGCCGTGCGTAGGCCGGCGTCCAATCCTGACCTGACAGCCATTGCGCGTAGCCCGGTACATAGGCCAGGCATTCGTAGGAATGCGACATGCCCGACTGACGCAGTAGCTGCCAGCATTCCTCCACGTCGGAGGCGCTCATGTAGTGCAGGCCCATGAACTCGGGGTTCTGCACCTGATGCTGTCGCAGGCCCGCGTCGATCTGCTGGTAGGCGGGATTGTCGTCCCAGGTCTCGCGCGGTGGTCGCGGCTGCGGGAAGTCGGTCAGCCACATCTGCAGCCCCTGGTTGGCCGGATCGGCGGCCAGCAGCCGGTGCAGCGCGGTGGTGCCGGTCCGGGGCAGGCCGGTGACGAAAATCGGCCGGGTGACCGGTGTTTCGACATAGCCGGGATTCGCCGCCCACGCCGCTTCGCTCAGCGCACGGGCGACCAGCGTTCCCCGCAGGAAGAAGCG
This sequence comes from Nocardia sp. NPDC060249, assembly GCF_042728755.1. NCBI lineage: Bacteria > Bacillati > Actinomycetota > Actinomycetes > Mycobacteriales > Nocardiaceae > Nocardia > Nocardia sp. NPDC060249. The sequence goes on along the minus strand of NZ_JBHXAQ010000002.1, from coordinate 236,890 downwards.
CGACATCTTGGAGCCGAGCTCGGTGAGCCCGGCCTCGTCGCGATACGAGTCGAGCAGCACCTGCAACGCCTCGGTGTAGTCGTCGGCCCCGAAATCGGTGAGACCGGTGAGTTTGGTGGCTGAGGCGTGCAGGTCGGCCACGGTGCCGACATCGGTGCGCACAGTCATCTTGTACAAGCTCCTAGTTGTGGTATTCGCCGCAGTTGACGTCGAGGGTCTGACCGGTGATCGCCGACGACCAGTCGGAGGCGAGAAACACGACGGCACGGGCGATTTCGTCGGGTTCGGGCAACCGCTTCAGATCGGATTTCGACGCGGTCTGCTCGTAGACCTGCTCGACGGTGATGCCGTACTTCTCGGCGACCTGACCGAAATACCACTTCAGCTGATCGGTCCAGATGTAGCCGGGCAGCACGCTGTTGACCCGCACGCCCTTGCCGCCGAGTTCGGTGGCCAAGGTCTGCGACATGGCCAGCAGCGCGGCCTTGGTGAGTTTGTAGCTGCCATAGCGCGGCTCGGAATGGCGCACGACCATCGAATTGATCATCACCACAGCGCCTTTGGCCTCGGCGAGCGCTGGCGCGAACCCCTGCGTCATCCGCAGACCGCCGAGCACCGTCATATCCAGGCTCGACCGGATGTGGTCGAAATCGGTGCGGTCGAGGGGCTTCATCGAGGGCACCGAGAACGCGTTGTTCACGAGCGCGTCGACCCGGCCGAAGGTGTCGACCGTACGTGCGACGAGATTCTGTACCGCGGCCTCGTCGGTGATGTCGGTGGGCACGCTCAACGTGGCGCCCCCGGCGGCCTCGATCTCGGCGGCGACCTCGAGCAGGCGGGATTCGGTGCGGGCCGCGAGCACGACCGTCGCTCCTGCCGCGGCCGCCTCCAGACAGATCGACCGGCCCAGTCCCGGACCGACGCCGGAAACGACGACGACTTTGCCGTCCAACAGTGCCCCGCTCATCCGAGCATCCTTTCGCCGAAGGCCCGCTGCCGGGCCGAGATCCGGTCGCGCCAGCCCGCGGCGTCGATCCGGTTGTGTTCGAAGTGCGGAAGGTGTTGTGCGACTGCGTCGATCGGCACGACCTCGACCGCCGGGCCATCGGCCTCGGTCATCGGCCGATCGGTGCGCTGCCACCGGAACTGCAGAATGCCGCGGGTGCGACCGGTCGTCTCGATCCAGTTCGCGATGCCCGGGTCCTGCTTGCTCACCACCATCCGGATCAGACCATCCGAATCCACCTGGGCCTGAGCGTGATTGAGGCTGGTCTGGTGGTTGACGTAGTCCAGCGAGATGTACCAGAGACTGCCCAGTTGAAAGCCCTGATACGGCGCATCGGATTTCGGGACGGTGATCACCAGTGCCTGATCGTCGGCCAGATCGAAATGGCCCACGGAGGAATACTGGGTGCTCAGTCCACCGGGTGTGAGCCGGGGCGCGGTGAGGGTGTTCACCGGCAGATCGAGGTAGAACCACTTCGGGAAGTTGAACCAGGTGTGCACGCGGGTGAGCAGCATCTTCGCCGCCGCGCCGTACCGTTTGCGCAGCCGGGCCAGGTCCGGTTCGACCGGTGCGGTGCCGATGGTGTCGACGCGCTCGATCCGGATCGAGCCCTTGCGCTCGGTCCAGTCGCTGTAGACCTCGCGCACGGCCAGCATGGACGCGCCTTCCCCGAGCGGGAAGTAGTCCGGCCCGGCATCGGCTTTCGGCGGTCCGAAGCGAAGCGAGAAGCTGCCGTCGGCGGCGATCGGAACGCGCCGGTCGTCGAAAGCGTCGGCGCCGCCGGGCACGTCGGTCGCGGTGTAGTCACCCTTGAGGACCTGGAAACTCAGGTCGACGGTGCTGCCGCGCACCCCGCTCACCAGGTACTCGGCGGTCGGCTCGATCGTGGCGTGATAGTAGAGCGTGTCCGGGTTGTCCAACCCCATTTTGGCGTACGGGCCGGTCGAGGACACGAAGTAGGGATGCGACGTACCGTGGGCGCCCGACAGGCGCAGGCAGGCAGCGACGCTGGCGGCGAGATAGTCGTAGCCCTCGGCGAGGTCCTGATCGCTGCGGACGAATTCCGCTCCGGCGATCAGTGTTTCGGCCTGGGCCACCGCGGCGAGGAAGGGCGCGGTGAGCGGTTCCGGTGGCGCGCTGCTACCGGATTCGGTGGCGGTACTGGAGTGGGTCAACGGTCTGCGATTCCTAGCTCTCGGAGGATGTGGGCGGCGATCTCGGCAGGTGAGCCGAGTTCGGGAGTGATGACCAGGTCAGCATGGTCGGGTCGTTCGTAAGGGGAGCCGATTCCGGTGAAACCGGGCAGTTCGCCCGCACGGGCTTTCGCGTAGAGGCCCTTGGAGTCGCGGCGCTCGCACTCCGAGAGCGGGGTGTCGACGAAGATTTCGTGGAACGGCAGTTCGCGGTCGGCATGGGTGGTCCGGGCAGCGGCACGCTGCGCGGCGAACGGGCTGATCACCGACACGATCGCCACCGCGCCCGAATCAGCGAACAGAGCGGCGACTTCGGCGACGCGGCGAACGTTCTCGTCCCGGTCGGCGGGGGAGAAGCCCAGGCCCGCGTTGAGACCGTGCCGCAGATTGTCGCCGTCGAGCAGGTAGGCGGGACGCCCGGCCGCGACCAGTTGTCGCTCGAGTTCGACGGCCAGAGTGGACTTCCCCGACCCGGACAGGCCGGTCAACCACACCGTCGCGCCCGCTTGCCCGCGCTCGGAGCGACTGACCGCCGACCGATGCCAGACCACGGCCGGGGCCGCGCGTTCGCTGTCGCCGGTCGCGGTCCCGGATTCCCGGCCGGTCACCATTCCCGCGGCGACCGTTTGGTCGGTCACCGGATCGATCAGGATGAAGCTGCCCGTGCGCCGATTCTCCCGATACGGGTCCGACAGCAGCGGGTGGCGGCTGCGCAAACGGATGCGCGCGATGTCGTTGAGCGTCAACCTGGTGACATCTTCGACCCGGTGCAGGGTGTTCACGTCGAGTCGGTAGTCGATGGCCGTGACCTGCGCGGACGAGGTCTGCGCCGCGGTGCGCACCAAATACTGGGCACCCTCGCGCAACTGGGCGCTCTCGGAGAACCAGCACACCATCGCGTCCAGGTCGGTGCCGATGTGGGGACGGTTGCCCGGCCGGGCGAGCAGGTCCCCGCGACCGACATCGATGTCGTCGTCCAGCGTCAGCGAGACCGCCATGCCGGTGAACGCCTCGTCGACCTTCGTGCCACCCGGACCCCAGATCTCCTTGACACGGGAGGACCGCCCGGCGGGCAGCACCACCACTTCGTCGCCCGGCTTGAAGATGCCGCCCGCGATGGTGCCCGCGTAACTGCGGTGGTCGAGGCCTTCCTGCGCCCGGATGACGTACTGGATCGGCAGCCGGGCATCGATGAGGTTGCGGTCCGAGGCGATGTGCACGTCCTCGAGATGGCGCAGCAACGGCGGCCCCGGATACCAGTCCATGTGCGCCGAACCGTCGACCACGTTATCGCCGAGCAGCGCCGACACCGGCACGAAACTCAGATCGCCCACCGTCAATTTGGCGGCGAACGTGGCGAATTCGGTGCGGATCTCCTCGAAACGCTCCTGCGACCAGTCGACCAGGTCCATCTTGTTCACGCACACCACCAGGTGCGGAACGCCGAGCAGCGTCGCCAGGAACGCGTGCCTGCGGGTCTGCTCGGAAACGCCGGTGCGGGCGTCGACCAGGATCAACGCGAGGTCCGCGGTGGAGGCCCCGGTCACCATGTTGCGGGTGTACTGCACGTGCCCGGGGGTGTCGGCGATGACGAACTTGCGACGTGGTGTGGTCACGTAGCGGTAGGCGACGTCGATGGTGATGCCCTGCTCGCGTTCGGCGCGCAGACCATCGGTGACCAACGCGAGATCGGCCGCCGCGCCGCCGCGTTCGGTGCTGACCCGTTCGATAGCGGCGAGTTGATCGTCGAACAGGGCTTTGGAGTCGTAGAGCAGCCGGCCGATGAGGGTGGATTTGCCGTCGTCGACGCTGCCCGCGGTCGCCAGTCGTAACAGGTTGCGGCGCATCAGAAATAGCCCTCTCGCTTGCGGTCTTCCATGCCGGTCTCGGAGATCCGGTCGTCGGCCCGGGTGGCGCCGCGTTCGGTGAGCCGGGTGGCGGCGGTCTCGGCGATCACCTTCGCCGCGGTGTCGGCGGTGCTCTCGACGCAGCCGGTGCAGGTGGCGTCGCCGACCGTGCGGAATCGGACGGTCGCTTCGAACGTGTGCTCACCGGCCGCCGGCGTGATGAATCGGGTGGCCGACAACAGCATTCCGTCGCGTTCGATGACCTGACGCCGGTGCGCGTAGTACAGCGACGGCAGCTCGACGGCTTCGCGGTCGATGTACTCCCAGATGTCGAGTTCGGTCCAGTTCGACAGCGGGAACACCCGGATGTGTTCGCCGGGCTGATGGCGGCCGTTGTAGAGGTTCCACACCTCGGGCCGCTGTGCTCGCGGGTCCCATTCGCCGAAGCTGTTGCGGAAGCTGAACACTCGTTCCTTCGCGCGCGCCTTCTCCTCGTCACGGCGAGCGCCGCCGAACGCCGCGTCGAACCGGTGCTCACCGATCGCGCGCAGCAAGGTGGTGGTCTGCAAGGGGTTGCGGGTGCCGCCGGGGCGTTCCACCGCGCGACCCGCGTCGATGTCGTCCTGGACCCGGGCGATCTCGAGGCGCGCACCGGTGCGTTCGGCGGTGCGGTCGCGGAACTCGATCACCTCGTCGAAGTTGTGGCCGGTATCCACGTGCAGCAGCGGAAACGGCAGCGGCGCGGGCCAGAAGGCGCGTCGCGCCAGGTGCAGCAGCACCGCGGAATCCTTGCCGCCGGAAAAGAGCAGGGCCGGTCGCGCGAGCGTGGCCGCGACCTCCCGGAAGATGTGCACCGACTCGGCCTCCAAGGCCGCCAGATGCGATAACTCGTACCCCGCCTGCACTGTTCACCCACTTCGTTCGCGCAGTCGCCGGGAAACTTGCCCCGGCGGGTTGCAATGTCGAATATTCGACGCTATTGTTCGGTATTGTGACACCGACGATAAGCCGGGCCGAGCGTGCCGGTCAAGAGGTGACCCCGGATTCGATGGGCGATGCCGAGATTCCCGGCGCCGCGTCGCCGCCGACACAGCGCGTGGTGAAAGTGCTCGAGCTGCTGTCACGACATCCCACCGACCATCTGTCGCTGGCTCGGATCGTGCGCGAAGCGGGGCTGTCGCGCGCCACCGCGCACGCCGTCCTCGCCCAGCTCACCGCCGATGGCTGGACGGTGCGCGACAACGACGGCTGCTACGGCATCGGGCTGCGGCTGCTGACGGTGGCCAGGCGTGCCGAAGCGGCGTTCCCGCTGCGCCGCACCGCGGTGCCACACCTGCGAGACCTGTCCGAGCAGAGGGGTGTACCGGTGTTCCTCGCCGAGCGCGCCGGGGACAGCATCGTGGTCACCGAGGTGATCGGGCATCCATCGGCCGGCTGGATCCGTCCGGGCAGACGCCTGCCGCTCGCACCGCCCGTCTGCCGCGAATTCATCGCCTGGGCAACCGAACCCGTCCAGCAAGCCTGGCTCGCCACCGCCGATCCCGCGCACCGCGACCGCCTCGCCCGCGTACTCGCCGAGATCCGGACCCGCGGCTACTCCGTCGAACGACTGGTCGACGATTCGACACCGATGCTGGAAGTGCTGGCGGGCCTGCGTGATTCGCCGATCACGGCCGCGTTGCGCGCCCAACTCGGTTCCGTCATCACCGAGCTGATCACCATCGACTACCTTCCCGACGAACTCGGCCCCGAGAACGCCGTCGTCACGCTGTCCGCCCCGATCCGCGACCGCACCGGTGCGGTCGTCGCCGCGGTCGTGAGCTGCCCCGATAGTCGGTTGTCTGCCCAGGCCGTGAGCGAGCTCGGCGCGGCGACAGTGAGCGCCGCCGATCGAATCACCGCAGGCGGGTCGGGGGACTGACCCCGCGGTCGCGCTCCCGCCGGACCGAACGCCACGTGAACACTCGATTCGAGTTCTCGGCGGCGACGGTTCGCCATTACTCTGAGAGGGGATCTGACCGGATACGACCCGCTCGACGGTCGTGGAGGCAGATGGCGAGGAAGGACGGGCCGTGGCAAACGACAGTGATCGGTGGTGGGAGGCGCCCGGAATGTCAGGCCCCACCCCTGACCCCGCCGCACAAGCCCCCGCCGACCCCACCATCCTGCGCTCGCCCGGCAACTCGGCCGAGCAGTCGGCCCCCCGACCGCAAGACGGCCCGCAGCCGGGACCGAATCACCCCGGGAGCGGACAGCACCCGATCGCGCCGCCCACCGTGTTCGGGCAGTCGTTCGCTCCACCGGGAACGGGCGAGCAGCCGTACGGGCAGCAACACGGGACCGGGCAGCAGTGGCAGCAGCCCGGAGCGGGACAGCCGGGAAGCGGGCAGCATCCGTTCGCGCCGCCGACCGTGGTCGGACAGCCGTGGACCGGGCAGCAGACCTATGGGCAGCCACCCGGGGCGAGCCAGGATCCGTATGCTGCCCAGCCAGGTAGCGGGCAGCCCGCGTATGGGCAGCAATCCGGAGCGAATCACCCGTATGCGGCGCAGTCCGGTGGTGGGCAGCCCTACGCATCCCAGCCCGGGATCGGCCAGCCGCCGTACGGGTCGGGGCAGTTCCCCCCACAGCCGGGTTACGGCCAGCAGCCTTACGGGTATGCGCCTGCGCCCCAGCAATATTCGCCGCCGCCGCGGCGCGGTGGTGGTTCGGGTGTGATCATCGCGGTGATAGCGGTGGTCGTCGTGCTGGTGATCGGGGTCGCCGTCGCTGTCGGGATCGCCGCCAGCTCCTCGGACGAGTCCGCCACCGCGGCGAGCACGTCCGCCACCACGACGAAATCGGGACCCCTGTCGGGCACCAGTACCGCACCGCTCGCGCCGGGCTCGAAGGGCGTGCTCATCGCCGGCTATCGCGTCGCCTACGACGTGCCGACGGCGTGGACGGTCCACTCCGAGAGCGACACCATGTCGTTCTCCAACGCGACCGGCGCGATCGACGGTCGCGGCCAGGCGACCGAGGGAGCCGACTACTGCCCCGGCTCGGTGTATCGCGCCATGGCCGCGGTGACCTCCACGACCGAGACCGAACTGGGGGCTGCCGCCAAGAGCGTCGCGAAAATAGCGGCGGCAGGCGGGTATTCGGATCCGACCGGCGGAAAGATCAGCGCGCCGACGTCGCTGAAGACCCAGAGCGGAATCAGCGGCCAATTCGTCGAGACCTCGGGCCCGTGGACCCCACAGGTCCCGGGTTGTACCGCGAATGCCTACTCCGTCTACACCTTCGGCTTCCGCAACGCCATCAATACCACCCTCGTCCTGACCATCCTCGTCGACCGCGGTACCTCCGGCGAACTCACCGCCGATCAGGCCAAGAAGATGATCGACAGCCTGCGCCTGGTCTAGCGGCAACGGCGCCGCCCGGGTCGCTGTTCGTAGACTCGACTCATGACGGCAGCCGCATCGAAGTCGACCGACCTCCCGGCGAGTCTGGTGGAGATGACCGCTGAGCACGTGCGCGCGCAGGTCCTCAGCGGTGCGTTGGCGCCGGGGGAGCGGGTAGGCGAGGAAGCCCTGTGCGCACGGCTCGGCATCAGCCGCGCGCCGGTGCGGGAGGCGCTGCGGCGCCTGGCCGAGCAGGGTCTCGTCGAGCATCTGCCGCGGCGTGGGTACCGGGTGGTGGTGTGGTCGGCGCGCGACATCGTCCAGCTGTTCGAGGTGCGGCGGGCGCTGGAACAGCACGCGTTGACCGCCGCGCTCCCGAGCGCGGACCTGCGGCTGGGGCGGGTGCGCGCGGCACTCGCGGAACTGACCGCGGCGGACCGGCGCAAGGACTGGGTCGCCCGTGACGACGCACACCGGCGCTTCCACGTCGAAATCGTTGCGCTGGCGGGCAATCGGCAGCTGGACCTCGTGTACGAACAGATCCTGGTGAAGTTGCAGCTCGCGATGGCACGCAATCTGCGCGAAGAAACCGAGGTGGGCGCCCGTCGCGAAGGTGTGCGCCGGCATCAGGACCTGCTCGCCGCTCTGGAGACCAACGACCCGCTCCGGGCAGAGACCGCGCTACGCAGGCACGGCGAGCAAACATACTTGAAACTCGGTATCTGCTAACACATCCGATACAGAGCGATCTCCCTGTCGTCACACTTTCTGTCGACAATCGACAACATGACAGGCTCTACGGTCGCGGAAATCCTCGCCCAGCACCAGGGCGGCAACGGCTCCCCGACCAGAACCGCGGCACGAGTGGCCGACGCGATCGCCGCACGCGGCGACGACGGCACCTGGATCACCCCGGTGCCTCGTGACGAATTGCTCGCTGCCGCGGCGGCTGTCGAAAGGATGCCGGGCGCGCGGACGCTGCCGCTGTACGGCGTTCCCTTCGGGGTGAAGGACAGCATCGACGTTGCCGGCTATCCGACAACGCTGGCCTGCCCCGACTACGCCTACCTCGCGACCCGTACCGCGCCCGCCGTGCAGCGCCTGCTCGACGCGGGCGCGCTGTTCGTCGGCAAGACCAATCTCGACCAGTTCGCCACCGGTCTCAACGGCACCCGAACTCCGTATCCGGTGCCGCGCAGCGTCTTCGGCGGCGATCTGATCTGCGGCGGTTCGAGTTCGGGATCGGCGCTCGCCGTCGCACTCGGCCAGGTGCCGTTCTGCGTGGCCACCGATACAGCGGGTTCGGGTCGCGTACCCGCCGCACTCAACGGCATCGTCGGCTGGAAACCGTCGCGCGGCCTGATCAGCACCGTCGGGCTCGTGCCCGCCTGCAAGTCACTGGACTGCCTCACCCTGATGGCGACCACCGTCGAGGACCTGGATCTGGTCGCCGAGGTGATCATGGCGGTCGATCACGAGGATCCGTGGGCCCGCGCCAGGGGAGCGCGATTTCCTGGTGGCCCGATCCGGCTCGGCCTGCCCGCACCGCAGGAGCTCGAGTTCTTCGGCGACGACGCCATGCGCGCGGCACACCTCGGTGCGCGAGACAGGTTGCCGGGTAGGGGATTCAGCTGCGTCGACACGACACTCGCACCCTTCCTCGCGGCGGGCGCGCTGCTCTACCAAGGTCCGTGGGTCGCGGAACGTCTGGTCGAATTCGAGGAGTTCCTGACCGATCGGCCCGACTCGATCCTGCCCGTGATCCGGGAAATCCTGGACAGTGGACGGCAATTCAGCGCCGTGGACGTGTTCCGCGCGCAACAGCGGTTGCAGGAACTGCGCGCTGAGGTCGCCCGGATATGGGACGAGGTCGACGCGGTGGTGGTGCCGACCATCGGCACCACCTTCACTGTCACCGAGGTGCTGGCCGACCCCATCGCGACCAACACCGTGCTCGGCCATTACACCCACTTCGGCAATCTCCTCGACCTGACCGCGATCGCGGTCCCCGGCGGCACCACCCGCGACGGCAGGCCGGTCTCGCTCATGGTGTTCGGCCCGGCACTCGCCGACGACCTCGTTCTCGCCGCCGCCGCACGGCTGCTGGACGAACCGCGCACCACGGCACTGCCCCACCACCTCGGCCCGGTATTTCTCCAGGAGCGACGATGACCGAAATCCCCGCCACCCCGAGCCCGTTCACCTTCGATCCCACCACGACCGCGCTCGTCGTCATCGACATGCAGCGAGACTTCCTGCTCCCCGGCGGCTTCGGTGAAAGCCTCGGCAACGACGTGGCGCTGTTGCGCACGGTCATCGAACCTCTCACCGGTGTGCTCGCCTCGGCCAGGGCCGCGGGCATCACGGTGATCCACACCCGAGAGGGCCACCTGCCGGACCTGTCCGATTGCCCACCGTCGAAACTTCGGCGCGGCAACCCCTCGCAGCGCATCGGTGATCCGGGGCGATTCGGGCGCATCCTGATCCGCGGTGAGTACGGCCACGACATCATCGACGAACTGGCGCCGCTCGACGGCGAGACCGTCATCGACAAGCCGGGCAAGGGCGCGTTCTATGCGACCGAACTGGCCTCTGTGCTGCAACAGCATTCGATCACCACCCTGCTCGTCGCCGGCGTCACCACCGAGGTCTGCGTCCACACCACCGTCCGCGAGGCCAATGACCGCGGCTACGAATGCCTCGTGGTCGCGGACTGCGTCGGCTCCTATTTCCCGGAATTCCAGCGCGTCGGACTGGCGATGATCGCGGCTCAGGGCGCGATCTTCGGCTGGGTCGCCGGCTCCGCGGATGTCATCGCCGCACTCGGCACCACCGCCCCCGTCACGGCCTAGCGAACAGGACCCACCATGTCCGTCGACACCTCGAAAACAGCAGTCACACCGGAACGACCTGCGCCACCGGCACTTCCGTGGTGGACCAGGGGAGATACCAACGCCTTCTTCGGTTTGGCGTTCAACATCCTGGTCAACGTCCTCACCCTGACCACACTCACCATCGCGGTGGTGAAGATTCCCAGCACCGATGTGCTCGGCACGGTGCTGCCCGCCCTCGGCGTCGCGCTCGTGCTGGGCAACTTGTACTACATGGTGCTGGCGAGACGCCTGGCCCGCCGCGAAGGACGCGCCGATGTCACCGCACTGCCCTACGGGCCGAGCGTTCCGCACATGTTCATCGTCGTGTTCGTGGTGATGCTGCCGATCTACCTGGCCACCGGGGATCCCCTGCAGGCGTGGGCAGCCGGGCTGGCCTGGGCGTTCATGATCGGCGTGATCGTGATGATCGGCGCCTTCGTCGGTCCCTACATCCGCAAGGTCACCCCGCGTGCCGCGATGCTCGGCACCCTGGCCGGCATCTCGATCACCTTCATCGCCATGCGCCCCGCCGCGCAGATGTGGGAGGTGGCCTGGATCGGACTGCCGGTGCTGGCCATCATCCTGATCGGTTTCTTCACCGACATCAAGCTGCCGGGCAACATCCCGGTCGGACTGGTCGCGCTGCTGGTCGGCACGGCGATCGGCTGGATCGGTGGGTACATGTCGGCACCCGATGTCGCCCAGGCCGCGCACGACATCGCGCTCGGGCTGCCCGACCTGCGCCTCGGCCTTCTCTTCGACGGCCTCGGCAACCTCGCTCCGCTGCTGGCCACCGCCATCCCGCTGGGCATCTACAACTTCACCGAAGCCATGAGCAACGTGGAAAGCGCCGCCGCCGCGGGCGACAACTACAACCTGCGCAGCGTGCTGCTGGCCGACGGTTTCGGTGCGGTGATCGGTGCGGGCTTCGGTTCACCCTTCCCACCCGCCGTCTACATCGGTCACCCGGGATGGAAGGACGCGGGCGGGCGCACCGGCTATTCCCTCGCCAGCGGCCTGACCATCGGCATCATGTGCCTGCTGGGGCTTTTCGGCATCCTCGCGACGCTGCTGCCCATCCCGGCGATCGTCCCGATCCTGCTCTACATCGGCCTGCTGATCGGCGCGCAAGCATTCCAGGCGGTGCCGAGGATCCACGCGGTGGCGGTCGTGGCCGCGCTGCTGCCCAACCTGGCGGAGTGGGCCGTCACCCAGATCGACAACGCGCTGTCCGCGGCGGGGACGTCGGCGGCGAAGGTCGGCTCGGACGCGCTCGGTCAGGCGGGCGTGGTCTATGACGGGCTGAAAGTGTTCGGGTCCGGTGCGGTGCTGGCCGGGCTGGTGCTCGGCGCGATCGTCACGTTCATCCTGGACAAGCGTTTCCGCGCGGCGGGAGTGGCGGCGATCATCGGCGCCGGGTTGAGCTGGATCGGGCTCATTCACGCGCACGCGGTCGAATGGGCCGCCGCGTCCGGTGTGGCGCTCGGTTACTTGTTCTTCGCGCTCGTCTGCCTGGCGTACTCGCTGCTGCCTGCGGCGACGCCCGCCGCCGAGGAGTCCATCGCTTGAGCCCGGTCGACCCCTACTCGCCGGAGCCGGGGGTCAGGAGTTCTTCGGCAGTGTCGTGAGGAAATCGCGGAAGTCGGTGGCCGGGTGGCCGGTCAGGTGCGGGACCGCATCGGTGACGTGCGCGAGGTCGCCCTGGGCGATCGCGGTGTAGGTGCTGACCCAGCCGTCGACTTCCCACTTCGGCGCGTCGTACTTCGCGCGAGAGGCGTAAGCCTCGTCGACAGACTGCTCGACGTAGCGGAACGGCCGGCCGAGAACTTCGGTCATGTCGGCGGTGGCAGTGGTCAGGCTGAAGGCTCGCGGGCCGGTGAGGTCGAAGGTCCTGCCGTGGTACGCGTCCGAATCGAGCACCGCCGCAGCGCAATCGGCGACATCGGCACGGGTGACCGCGGCGACTTTGCCGTCACCGGCCGGGCCTTCGATCACTCCGTCGGCATCGGCGAAATGCGGGATGATGTCCTGGTACTGGTTGTCGCGCAGGAAGGTGAACGTGAGACCGGAGGCGCGGATGGCCTGTTCGGTGTACCAGTGGTCACGGCCGAACGTGAACGTGGCATCCGGTGCGGCCCCGACGAACGACAGATACACGATCCGTTGCACCCCCGCGTCCTTCGCGGCGTTCACCACCGCGGTCTGCTGGGCTGCGCGGTCGGCGCTCTCGGTGGCGGAGACGAAGAAGAAGGTCTGCACGCCGTCGAGTGCGGCCGCCACCGTGGTGGGATCGCCGAAGTCGATGGTGGCCGTGGTAGCTCCGTCGATGGGCGTGATGTGGTCGACGTGGCGTCCCAGCAGTCGCAGGCGGGCGCTCGAGGACGCGAGCAGACGGGCAACGCGGCCGCCGATATGTCCGCTGGCCCCTGAAATCGCAATCGTCTCCGGCATCGGTCCAGGCTATGGGCACGTAGCGGCACGGTGGTCCGACACGCCCATCCGGTACGTCGACGCGCGCGTCGATGCGCGAATCACGCCGAGAGATGGTGGAATCGGCGCGTGCGCGTATCGAGTGCAATAGCCGCCTGTGTCGCCGTCGCGGCGCTGATTCTGCCCGCGGGCCCGGCTGCGGGCGCGGTCGGGGACACGGCCTGCGGGTCCACCCTGTCCCGGACCGACATCGACGAGATCGTGCGGTTGTCGGACACCTCGGCGATCTCCGGCGCCGACAGCCTGGACCGGCTCGAGGACGCGGTGGCCCGCCATCATCGGATCACCGAGATCCTCGTCGAGCATCGCGACCTGCGCGGACTGTTCGCGATCGGGCTCGACGGCGTCGAATACGCCGCAGTGATGCCGATGCAGCGTGACCCGGCGGCGTTCGCGAACCGCGAGTACGCGCACGCGATCAGCTCGGAACTGCTGCGCCGATTCCTCGACAATCTGCACGCCGAATTCACCGGCGGCATCGCGGAACCGCAATGGGCACACTATTTCTCCCTCGCCCGCGACTGCGAGGCATCGCGCGCCCGCACCGCTATGGCCGGCTACAACGCACACCTTACCGTGGACCTGACCTACTCAGTGGCCGCCGTGGGCAGCAGGCCCGAGAACGCGCCGGACTACTTCAAGATCGTGGCCGGCATCGCCTCGGTCGGTGACGTGATCATCGACCGCACCAAGGCGGCCTACGGCGCGGACCTGGGCCCGCTGTGGCGGTTCTATTTCGTCGGTGCGGGATTGGACCAACTGTTCGGCGCCGGCGTCGCCACCGAACAGATGCTCATCGCCGCCGACCTCGGCGCGAACACGGTGATCTTCACCAACGGCCTTGCCCTGCAAGACCCCGCCCTGGCACCCGCCATCCGCTCCGAGATCACGGCGTTGTGGCAGGCCGCCGATCTGGCTTTCGAAGCACTGGCCCGTATCAACGCACTCTGACCATCTCCGCGAAGCCCGTTCGAACTACCTCGCCCCCGTTGTCAGTAGCGTTCGAACCGGATGCCGGCGGCGAGCGGGTCGTGAGCGATGTCGTCGAGTTCGAGAATCTGGTGGATCCAGGTCGGCGCGGAGACCGGATTGCGGATCAGCGCCCGAACCGTGATGGCGGCGACCACGGCTGTAGCCGGCGATTGTCCACGACCGCTCGCCGATCTGGTCGATCCGTCCGCGGCGCGGGCGAGCGCTACCCAGCGGTCACTGCTACCGGGCATATGAGCAGGCGCCAGCGATTGCAATGCGGGCGCCCAGGTGAGAGCGGCCAGACCGAGTGTGGCGAGGCGGGAGTCGAGACGGAGATAGGTGCGCACCGGAATGCCGAACTCGCGGGTGAGGCGGTGCTGATCGGCGAAATCGGCGCGCAGCGCGGGAAACGGCCGGTAGGCGGCGTCCGCGGGCGTCGAAAAGTGTTGCCGTCCGGTGAAATTGCGGACGCTCGTGCCGTCGGCGTCGGGAAAACGCCGGCCGAGGAGCTGGTAGGTCCAGGCGGTCGCGGCGGGGCCGTGGGTTTCGCCGGCGCCGAGGCCGACCATGATGTCGACCGGGCCGCGACGGTGCGTGAGCGCGTCGACGGCGAGCAGGGTGGTCAATCCGGGAGCCAGCCCGACGCCGAGCACCGCGGGGCCGTCGAGGTCTTCGAGTGCCTGGACATACGTCGACGTCGCGGAGATGTCGACGAAGACGATTCCGCGACCGGCACAGGACTGCGCCAACCGAACATCTTCCGCGCCCGCGCAATTCACGACGACGGTCGCCCCGGCCAAGGCCGCGTCGACGCCGGCGCTGTCGCGCAGGTCGACTACTCGATCCGCCCTGACGGGATCCCGCCCCGCCGTGTGTGTCTCGACTCCCTCGGCACGCAGCAATCGCACCAGGTGCGCGCCGACCGTTCCGTATCCGCCCAGAACCACTACCGACATCGAATCTCCCGTCCTCGGCACCGATGCTACGTGGCCGGGAAACGGAACGGCCCCGACCTCGCGGTGGGTAACCGCATGGCCGGGGCCGGATTTCGTCGAATCAGCCCGGGGTCTTCTCCGAGGTGCGGATCTCGACGATCGGCAGGACCAGGGCGGCGGGCGCGCCCGCGGGCACGACCGGCCGGTTCGGGCGGATCGGGGCGATCGTGGCGTAGCCCGCGCTCTGTTCGGGGCGGGTGTCGAGTTCGCCCTTGTTCGGCCAGTAGGCGGCCGCGCGCTCGGCCTGGGCGGTGATGGTGAGCGACGGGTTGACGCCGAGGTTGGCCGACACCGCCGCACCGTCGACGACGCTGAGCGTCGGATAGCCGTACACGCGGTGGTAGGCGTCGATCACGCCGTGCTCACGGTCGGCGCCGATCGCCGCGCCACCGAGGAAGTGCGCGGTCATCGGCACATTGAACACATCACCCCAGGTGCCACCGGCGACGCCGCCGATCTTCTCCGCGACCCGGCGGGTCACGTCGTTGCCCGCCGGGATCCATGTCGGGTTCGGTTGTCCGTGGCCCTGTTTGGAGGTCAGCTTGCGGCCACCGAACAGTCCGCGCTTGGTGTAGGTGGTGATCGAGTTGTCCAGGTGCTGCATGACCAGGGAGATGATCGTGCGCTCGCTCCAGTTCTTCACGCTCATGAAGCGCAGGAAGATCAGGGGGTTGGACAGGACGAGGCCGAGGAACCGCAGCCACCGCGGCACCCGCCCGCCACCGTCGACCATGAGCGTTTGCAGCATGCCCATCGAGTTCGAGCCCTTGCCGTAGCGCACCGGCTCGACGTGGGTGTCGGGGGTGGGGTGGATCGACGAGGTGATCGCGACGCCCTTGGTGAAGTCCTGGTCGGGCCCGAGCGTCTTGGTCGCGGCACCGACGATCGACTCGGAGTTGGTGCGGGTGAGCAGGCCGAGCTTGTCCGACAGGTTCGGCAACGCCCCTTCGTCACGCATCGCGTGCAGCAGTTTCTGCGTGCCGAGCGTGCCGGCCGCGAGCACGACATGCTTGGCCGTGAGGGTCTTGGGCGCCTTACGCACCCAGGCGCCGGTCCGCTCGGTGGCCACATCCCATGTGCCGTCGGGCAGCGGTCGCAGCGCCGACACCGTGGTCATCGGAATCACCTGCGCGCCGGCCTGTTCGGCGAGGTAGAGGTAGTTCTTCACCAGAGTGTTCTTGGCGCCGAACTTACAGCCGACCATGCAGTCACCACATTCCACGCAGCCGGTGCGCTCGGGACCGACACCACCGAAGTAGGGGTCGGCCTCGGTCTCACCCGGCGTCCCGAAGAACACCCCGACGGGTGTCTGCACGAACGTCTCGCCCACGCCCATGTCCTCGGCGACGGCTTTGAAGATCTCGTCGGCGGGCGTCATATGGGGATTCGTCACCACACCGAGCATCTTCTTCGCCTGCTCGTAATAGGGGGTGAGCTCGCTGCGCCAGTCGGTGATCTCGCGCCACTGCGGGTCCTGGAAGAACGGCTCCGGCGGCACGTAGAGAGTGTTGGCGTAGTTCAGCGAGCCACCGCCGACACCGGCGCCGCCCAGGATCAGGACGTCGCGCAGCGGGTGGATGCGCTGGATGCCGTAGCAGCCGAGCTTGGGTGCCCATACGAATTTGCGCAGGTCCCAGCTGGTTTTGGGCAGTTCGTCATCGGCGAAGCGGCGACCGGCTTCGATGACGCCGACCTTGTAGCCCTTCTCCACCAGCCGCAGTGCGGTGACACTGCCACCGAAGCCGGAGCCGACGATCAGAACGTCGAAATCGGTGGTGCGCTCGGGCATGGGGGAGCTCCTCGATCGGTGTCGACAGTGACGCGGGTAACGCTAATGGCGACAGCCAGAGCTGTCAACGTAGGCTCCGTGCCCACCTATGCTGGTCGGGTGGCCCGATATACCCGAGCGGAACTCGCCGACGTCAGCGGCGTGGCGTCGCGCACCATCCGCTATTACCACTCGCTCGGCGTGCTGCCGAAACCCGGCCGGGCGGGTAAGGAAGTCGTCTACACCGACGAGCACTTGGACCGGCTGCGCGACATCGTCGCCATGCAGGCGCGCGGACTGCGGCTGGACGCCATCCGCGAGGTGTTCGACACCGAGCCGCAGGCAGGCGACTGGCGCACGCTGTTCGATCCGCGCGCGGGACAGTCCATCGAACGCTCGACCTACCTCGACGATGCCGAGCTCGCCACGATGCTGGGCGAGCGTGGGACGGATGTGCTCACCGAACTCGCCTCGGCGGGATATCTGGAACGACGCGGCCACCGGTGGTTCGTCGCGGACCGCACGATGCTCAAAGCCGCGCTCGTCCTCTACGACGTGGGTATCGACGTCACGCTCAGCGGGGTCCTGCGGACACTGATCCAGTCGCGCATCGCCGATCTCGCCGACGAGGTGGTCGGCACGGTGCGCGACGCGACCGGCACCGGGTACGGCGGCGAAGGGGTGGGCGTGGACCTGAGCCGCTTCCGCGACCGATTGCTCGCGATGGCCTGGGCGGTCGGTGGCGCGACACTGGCCGCCGAGATCGAACGCGCCGCCGCCGAGGACGACACGGCCGGACGCCGGGATCCGGCCCGCGCCGCGAGTGGGCGATGATCGGACGATGAGCTCCGACCAGCCGGGTCCGCGCGCACTGGCCCGCGCGCAGACGATCGCCGACATCAAACGCATCGGCCGCGAGCATTTGGCGACGCAGGGGGCGGCGGCGTTGTCGTTGCGTGCGGTTGCTCGCGATCTGGGCGTGGTGTCCTCGGCGGTGTATCGGTATGTCCGCAGCCGCGACGAACTGCTGACCATGCTGGTGGTCGACGGCTACAACGCGCTGGGCGACGCCGTCGACGCGGCCCTGATCGACGCGCCCGACGACCCCGCGACCCGCTTCCGGCTCACTGCCCGAGCCGTGCGGGAATGGGCTATGGCCGAACCCGCCTGGTACGGACTGCTCTTCGGCACACCCGTGCCCGGCTACGCCGCACCGGCGGCCGACACCGAAGCGCCGGGCGTGCGCGTGATCGCGATTCTGCTCGG
Organism: Nocardia sp. NPDC060249; assembly: GCF_042728755.1. Classification (NCBI taxonomy): domain Bacteria; kingdom Bacillati; phylum Actinomycetota; class Actinomycetes; order Mycobacteriales; family Nocardiaceae; genus Nocardia; species Nocardia sp. NPDC060249. The sequence goes on along the minus strand of NZ_JBHXAQ010000002.1, from coordinate 219,097 downwards.
CATCGTCGACAGCGCCTACCGGCGAGGCCAGCTCGACGGCCCCGTGCCCGACCCCGCGATCTCCGCGCGTACGGCGGCCGATTTTGCCACGATTCGCGAGCAGTTCGGCCTTGCCGCTCCCGATCGGGTGATCGCGTCCGCCCTCACCGCGTGGACCACCCTCTTCGGCGCCGTGAACTTCGACGTGTTCGACATGTACGGGCGCGACACCTTCACCGACCGGGCGGAAATCTTCGACCTGAACATCGACCAGCTACTGCATCTGCTGGGCTTCGTCGTGCCGCGCCGGGATCATGAGGACCGGTCGGTACGGTAGCGAATTGAAGAGTTCCCGCGGTATGTGGGGAGAGGGAATGTGTGAACGGCGACATCGGCGTCGCCAACGAAGGAGAGTGCCCGAGTGAATTCTCGCGAGGAGATCTTGCGCCGAGTCCGTGACGGGCTGCTCGACCTGCCCGAGGACGAGCGCCGGGTACCCATGCGTCGATCCGGGGGCAGGCACGCGATCGTGGATCCGACCGAGCGGGCCGAGGTGCTGGAACGGTTCGTCGACCGGTTGCGCGAGCACGGTTCGCTGGTGCGCACCGTCGACATCGCCGGCTTGCCCGCCGCGGTCGCCGACGTCCTCTACGGCATGAGCGTGCAGACAGTGCTCGCCGCGGTCGAGCCCGGCCCGGCGTGGCTGGACCACTGGGCCAGTGCGCCGGGCCATCAGGTCGTGCACAGTGGCTCGGATGCGGTCGAGCCCGGCGACGCGGTGGTTCGCGATGCGGTGGCAGGCGACGCCTCGACCGGTTCGCTGGCCCTCGATGTCGATGGTGGGCCCGCCGTCTCCGAGTCCGTACCCCAGGTCTGTGTCGTGCGCGCCGATCGTGTTTTCGTGTCCCTGCCCGAAGCGCTGGACCATCTCGACCAACGTCGCCCGTTGATCTGGCTCGGCGGTCCCGGCGACGCCGAGCTGGCTCGCCAGCTGGTGGTGCTGCTCGTCGAATAGGCGGGGAGAAAACGTTATCGCGTCAGGGTTGTGTGGGACTTACGGTCTCAGTTATTCTCGGGTAGCGGTGTGACGGCGATAACAGTGCCGTGCGCGCCGGACGCGAACCGAGGAGGCACCGATGACGCTGACCGAATCGAGCCGTGGCGGACCCATCACCGAGGAGTACCGAGAGGCGCTGGCAACCCTGTCACAGGGGTCTGTCGACCGTCATTTCGATCCCTACCTCGACATCGACTGGGATTCACCCGAGCTCGCCCTTGACCCGAACGATGTGCGGTGGGTTCTCTCGCCGCGGATCGACCCACTCGGCGCCACGCAGTGGTATCGCGACCAACCGCTCGACCGGCGGATCGCGATCGGCAAGTGGCGGACCGCCAACGCGATCAAGGTCGGCGCCGCCTTCGAGAGCGTGCTGATCCGCGGAATGATGCAATACATCATGAAGCTGCCGAACGGTTCGCCCGAATTCCGGTACTGCTTGCACGAGATGACCGAAGAGTGCAACCACATCCAGATGTTCCAAGAGCTGGTCAACCGCATCGACGTCGACGTGCCCGGGATGCGCCCGCTGTTCCGGGCGCTGTCGCCGCTGATCGGCGTCGCCGGTGGCTACGCTCACACGATTCTGTTCATCGGCATCCTCGGCGGCGAGGAACCGATCGACCACTATCAGAAGGCCGTGATCCGCGAGGGCGCGTCGATGCCGCCGATGGTGTTGCGCACCATGGAGATCCATATCGCCGAGGAAGCGCGCCATATCTCCTTCGCTGGGGATTTCCTCACCGCGCACATCGGCCGGATGGGCAAGTTCAATCGTGGCGTCTGCTCGGTGGCGTTCCCGATCGCGATGCGCTGGCTGGCCGGCGAGATCATGGCGCCGCCGCGGTCGTTCGAGCGCGAGTTCGATATTCCGCGCGAGGTCATCGAGCAGGCGTTCTGGAAGTCGGAGCATTCCCAGCAGATCCTGTCGGGCTACTTCGGTGACATGCGCAAACTGGCCAACGACCTCGGTCTGATGAACCCGACCGCCAAGTGGCTGTGGCGCAAGTTCGGTATCGACGGGCCCGCGTCGCGCTACCGCAGCGAGCCCGAACGCAGCGCGCGTCGCGTCGCGTGAGCAGATCCCGGCGGCGATTCAGTTGCCGGCGACCAGTTGGGTGATGATCTCGGTGAGTTGCTGGTCGGGGTCGAGGTTCAGGCCGTGGCGGCGGGCGACGCCGTCGACCACGTGCCAGGCGTAAGAGGCGACCTCCTCGATGAGCTGATCCCTGGTGAGCGCGGGCTCGGGGTCGTTGGCCCAGCGGGTGACGGTGGCCTCGGTCATCGACACGATGGCGAAGGTCATCGTGTCGGCCGAGGCCTCGTCGGTGACGCCGACCACCCCGGCCAGGCCGGTGACCAGCGCCCTGGTCGATCCCGCGATGGTGGCGATCAGCGCGCTCATCGCGTCGATATCGGGATCGGTCTCCGACGGGCCTGTCCGCAGGAACTCGTGTAATCGGGGGTGGTCCTGGATCCAGGTCACGACGCCGCCGATCGTGCGCACCAGGATTTCGTGGATGGAGCCCTCGGCGATGTCGAGCGCGTCCTCGATGTCGGCGACGAAACGGTCGGCGATCTCGCTCCTGATCCGGCGATCCAGCTCGTCGCGGCCGGCGAACTGCCGGTAGACCACCGATTTCGCGAGGCCGGCGTGCTCGGCGATCTGGATGATCGGCACCTCGACGCCGGCGGGCGCCTGCTCGATCAGCTCGACCGCGGCCAGCACGATCCGCTCCCGGCGGCTGTCATTGTGCGGCTGCCATCGGGCTTGCCTGCCGCTCACGGCGCTGGAGGGGTGTGACGCTGTGCTCGACACCCGCCCGAGTGTAGAGCAAACGTTGACGCTTCAAACCGCTACCGGGGGACCGACACCGGATCGGTGCAACTGGCGAGTCCGTCGACCAGCGAGCACGGAGCGACGGGGCGCGTCGGCCGATAGTCGGGGCCGACGCCACCCGCCGTGGTGATCGCCCGGTAGGCCGAGACCGCGTCGGTCGGTGTGCGAGTCAACGTCGGGTCGGTGAGCACGTCGACGGTGTAGAGACCGAAACGTGGCGTGTAGGAACCCCATTCGTAGTTGTCGGTCAGGCTCCAGTAGTTGTAGCCCATGAGCGGAATGCCGTCGGCGACGGCGCGCTGCAGCCAGTAGACGGTGTCGCGGAGCGAATCCGCACGGGTGTAGCCGTCGGCGCGCGGGCGCCCGTTCTCGGTGGGGATGCCGTTCTCGACGATGTAGAGCGGGCGGCCGGGGAACTTGCGGGCGTAATGGTCGAGCGCGTAGTAAATGCCTTCGGGTTGCAGCGGAATGGTCCAGAGGCGGTCGGGATCGGGGACTTGCAGCTGTGTGGGGGAGAGGCCGTAGTAGTAGTCGATGCCGATGTAGTCCAGGCGCGCGGAGATCCGGTCGAGCAGTGGCCCGCTGACCGCATCGTCGACCCCGGGAATGTAGGCGACGTTGCTGGTCACCTGCGCCCCCGGGTGTACGGCGTGGATGTAGTCGTAGATGCTGTTGTGGGCCTGGGCGATTCGATCACCCATCGTGAGGACGTCGGCCGCGCCGATGCCGCCGTGCCGCAGATCGTTGACCAGATAGAACGTGGGCTCGTTGAAGGTCACCCACAACGGATCAGCGCCGGCGTACCGGTCGACGACGCGGCGGGCGTTGGACAGCCAGTTCGCGACGATCTCCGGATCGCGCCAGCCGCCGCGGTCTGCCGCCCAGCCCGGGTACACCCAGTGATCGAGGGTCAGCATCGGACGCATTCCGGCCTCGGTGATCGCCGCAATGACGTCGTCGTAGAACGCGAGCCCTGCTTCGTCCCAGATTCCGGGTTGCGGTTGTACCCGGGCCCACTCGATACCGATGCGGTACACGCGCACACCGAGTTTCGCGGCCAGGGCGATGTCGGAGCGGTACCTACCGTGGAAGTCCACCGAGTTCAGGTAGGGGTCGGCCGTGCTCCCCGATTCGACATAGCGGCGCCAATTGCTGTCCGGCGCATCACCTTCGGCCTGAAAGCCGGAAGCCGCCACGCCCCACAGGAATTCGGGTCCGAGGGGCGCGAGGAGGGCCGGTGCGGGTGGTCGAGCGAGAGCGGGGGAGGGGCCGGTCGCGAGCAGGGCCGAAGCGGCCACAGCGAACGTAGCGAGGATGCGTCGACCACGAGGGGAGGGCATGGCACTCCTGGCGGGCTAGGGGAGGGGAGTGGGATCAGTGTGCGACATCGAGGGGACTGTGCGGGGGAATTGCGGCGGCGGGGCTGGAACTAACAAAATTACATGGAGTTACGTAGATATGCGCATCTACTTATGTATCTACCTCTGGGCGGCCCTACACACCCGCCCAACTGACAACATGTCCATACGATTCGAAGAACTCACCAGCACCGACAGGGGAGGGCTTCCGCTAAGTCGCCAGATCGACGGCTACGGCACGACCGGTGTCGAACCAGTACTCGTGCAGCCGCCGGATCTTCGCCCGTGAGGGCACACCGCGCAGGTGAAGCGTGCATTCGCCGAAGTCGAACGGCACGACGGTGTCGCACAGCAGAGCTCGCGCCGTGGCGAGTTCGGCCGGGTCGGTGATCTCTCTGGCCATCCCGCTGTGGGTCCCGTCGGGCAGCTTCACGGTGACGTGCGGATCGGCGCGGACATTGAGCAGCCAGGCATTGACCGCGCCGGGTCGCTGCACCGTCACGTGGGGTGGCATCAGCTGGACGAGGTACGCGCGATCACCGTCGCGAAGGATCCGGACGCACTTCGGGCGCGGAAGACCGGACTTGCGTCCCGTAGTGGTCAGAATCCCGTACCCACGCGGTGTGCGGAGGCGAAAGAACGGCAGCATGCCCGCGCTGAGCAGCTTGCCGTCGCGAGGACCGCGCACGAGTCGGCCGTGTTTGCCGATTTCGGCCTCCGCCGCGGTGCGCCGGGCTTCGTTTCGGGCCTCGTCCATGCCCCTATGGTCCGCTCGCGGCGATCGGTCGTCCAGCACACCGAGTGAGTTGGCTCTCAGCACGCGGTTGTGAGTGGGCGAACCAGGTTCGCTCGAGCCAGGATTCTGGGATGGTGTGGAATCCCTTGCCGGGCTTTGCGCGCGTGTTCGCGTCACAGCCCTGGGTGATGCGTGGCGCCGGCGTCGTTCTGCCGACCGAGCGGTTGTTGCGCAGGCTCAGCGGCGGTCGGTGGGGTGTGCTCGACCTGGCCGGGCTCCCGTCGATCGAGATCACGGTGGTCGGGCGCAAGTCGGGACAGCCGCGCACGACCTCGCTGCTGTGTGTGCCCGACGGCGACGGCTTCTATCTCGTCGGCTCGAACTGGGGTAAGCCCGAGCATCCTGCCTGGTCGGCGAATTTGCGTGCGGCCCGCACGGCATCGGCGCGTTTCGGCGGCAGTTCCGCGTTCCCGGTGTCGGTCGTCGAGATCACCGGTGTCGAGCACAAGCGGGTGTGGGACCAGGCGGTGGAGTTCTGGCCAGGGTACGAGATGGAGTTCCAGCGCTCGGGCGGTCGCGAGTTCCGCATCTTCCGGCTCGACCGGATCGCCTGATCAGAGGGCATTGATCGGCGCCGGCCGCCGATTGACGGCGCTGCGGGCTCGCTCGGATTCAGAGGCCGAGCTTGGTGACGGCGTTGTCTTCGAGCGGATTCGCGGTGCGGATGTAGCCGTGCACGGTGCGGGGGTTGGCCCAGCGGCCCTGGCGCATGATCTCGCGGTCGCTGGCGCCGCCGAGGGCGGCCTGGGTGGCGAAGCCCGCGCGCAGGGAGTGCCCGGAGAACAGGTCAGGGTCGAGGCCCGCGCGGGCCGCGTAGCGCTTGACGAGTTCGGCGACGGCCCGGCCGGACAGCGCGGTGTCACCGATCGAGCCGTGCCGGTTGATGGTGGGGAACAGTGGGCGGTCCGTTTCGGTGCTGAGCCGGGTGCCGGTGAAGCCGTGGCAGCGGTGGATCGTGGTATCGGCGGCGAGGTTGTCCGTCGTCCAGGATCGTGTGCCCTCGTCGCCGGCGTCGGCGTTGACTTCCAGTAGGCGAACCCAGTCGGCGAACGCGCAGATCGGGCAGGTGCGTGGGTGTTTGCCGCGGGGCAGGGCAATGCGCTGTTCGGCGACGCCGGTCGGGTCGGTCTTGGTTGTGGGCAGATGCACGACGAGCAGCGGTTCGCCGGTGGTGTGGTCGGTGCGTACGTGCACGTCGCTGATCCGCAGGCCCGCGAGTTCGCTGCGTCGCAGTGCGCCGGCGAAGCCGACAAGCAGCGCCAGACCGTCTCGGCGGCGCGCGGGCTCGGTGGGCCAGGCGGGTGCCGGGAGTTCGGCGAGAAGCTGGTCGAGGGTGTGCAGCAGGACCGGGCGTTTCCGGGCCGGCGGGGTGCGCCGGGTTCGGCGGATACCACGCAGGGTGAGGCGCACGACGTCGGAACGTGTCGGTGAGGGGAGTCCGTTGGCAGCGTGGACTGCGGCGATGGCGGCGGACTTGCGATCCAGGGTGGCCGGGCTGAACGCCCACGTGCCGTTTTCTCGGCGGGCGTCGGCGGAGGCGGCCAGGTAAACGGCCACATCGAGTGGGTCGGCGGGCAGGGCCTGTCGGTGTTCGGCCGCGCACCAGCCTGCCCAGGCGATCCAGTCGGTCCGGTAGGCGCGCAGCGTGTTGGCCGATTGGGACGCTTCGAGGTAGCGGCGCAGTGCGCCTGCCTGGGTGTCGTCGAAGCGCTCGCGGACCAGGCGCAGGGCTGCGGTGTCGACGAGCACGCTGCGTACTCCGCGGCGCAGTTCGGTGCGGACTTGCTCGGGTAGCACGACCGATGCGTCGCTCAAGTTCGCCACTCCTCGCGTGAATCGCCGCTGCCGCCGATGGTTACCGGCGTCGCAGCTTATGTCATCGGCGTGCGGTCACGGCATCTCTTCGAGTTCGGCGAGCTGGGTGTGGATGTAGGCAGCGAGGCGGTGCCGGGCCGCGCCGGTGAGGAAGCTGGTGTCGCCCAGGCGCGGGAAGTGTTCATCGACCTCTCCGGCAGGCGCCGCGGCAGTCTCAGGAGCTTCGCCGACCAATGCGAGACGGGCCGGATGCTGTTGGGGCAGAGCAACATTCGGTTCGTACGGCTCTGAGGTTACTGCTCCGGTACGCACCATGGTCGAATCCTAACGTTTTGGTTACGGCGGCTGCCAACATGACGTGGCATGGAGTGATTACCGCCACGTTTTGTTCCATATAGTTCATGACGCCCGGTCGGAGTCCGCGCGAGCCGACATCATGGAGCGATGCGGGTGGTCATCGCCGACACGGAAATTCGGTTCGTCGACTACCCTTTCGCGGGCGCGTCGGTGTATCCCGACGGCGTGATCGCGGTATCCGCGATCACCGAAGCCGATCCCGGAGCGATCCGCCCACACCTGCGCACCGTCACCGGTGAGACGTTGTTCGTGCCTGCCGAGCACCGTCGCGCGCTCGACGATTTCTGCCGGCGCAACGCGATCGCGGTGCATCGATGTCTCGATATCTGGGCTGATCTGCTCGAGCCGTTCCTCGACACCTGGTTCGATGCCGAGGACCAGCAGGCGACCGAGGCGCGGTTGCACGCGGCGGGACTGGGGTCGAAGGAGATCGCCGAGATCCGTGGGCGCGTCGAACGCGCGATGATGTCCTACAACTTCGACAGCATGCTGTGGGAGTGGGTGCATCTTGACCTGTACGACCTGTTGTCCGCGGCGAACGGCGTTCTCGTGCGGTCTGAAGCGCAGGCGACTCTGGGAGATCCGGTCGAGCTGTACCGCTGGGCGATGAGTATCGCCGAGCGAGCCGGATCGATCTGAACGGCACGTCTTTTCGTCTCACGACGCGCGTGCTTGCTGGTCCGGGCGGGCTGTCGCGGCGACATATCCGGCCACCGGGCTCAACCGCAACACCGCGGGCATGCGGCGGGTCAGCGCGGGCGGGCCGGTGAAGGTGATCCGTCCGGTGCGTTGCGCGTGGGTGAGCGGCATGCGCCCCAGCCACACTTCGTAGAGCCCGGCGACATCCGCGGTGATCGTGACGTCGACGGGATAGCCGGGATCGGTCTCGCACACCGAGGGCACCGCGCCTTCGACGACGATCCAGAAGCGACGTACATCGTCGGTGAACCGGACGTGCAGCACCTGCCGCCGGCCGGGCAGCATCGAGGTGTCGACGCGGGTGTGCATCCACCACACGAGCAGGGCGGCGTCGAGTTCCTCCTCCTGCGGTGCGCCGAAGGTCCAGCGTGCGCCCCATTCGCCGAGGCCGAACAGGATGGGCTCGAGCTGGCTACCGGCTTCGGTGAGCAGGTGTTCGGTGCCGAGCTTCTCGATGAGTCCGGCGCGTTCGAACTGGCGCAGGCGCTTGGCGAGCAGGCTGCGCGACAGGCCCGGCAGGCCGCGGGCGAGGTCGTTGAAGCGGGTGGTGCCGAGGAACAGGTCGCGCAAGATGAGCAACGACCATCGTTCGCCGAGCACGTCGAGAGCGCGCGAGATCGGGCAGTACTGGCCGTAGCCTGCGGTCGTGATTGTCATGGGCACCTCAGCGGTCGGCAATTGCTCCTCCGTCGCACCGACGGGGTCCACTTTCTGGACCGGGAGAGTCCACTTTCTGGACTATCTGGTTATCGCGCCGCTTCCTACCTTCGAAACATGACTTCCACAATTTCTGACACCACGTCCAGCACCGACCGGGTTTCGGTGGCCCGTGAGATCGGTGAAATCTTGCGTCTCGAGGTCTCTGAGCGGGACCGCACCGGCGAAATCTCTGTCGCCGCGTTCGATCGATTGCGGGCGAGCGGTCTGTCCGCGGCGCTCGTGCCGGTCGAGTTCGGCGGTGGGGGCGCGTCGCATCGGGAGATGGGGGAGATCCTGCGCGAACTCGGCAGGCACGACCCCTCGACGGCGGTCGCGTTCGCGATGCACTCGCATCTGGTGGCCGCGCAGGTGTGGCGCCACAACCATGGGGTGGACGCGTCGGCGGTGTTCGCGAAGGTGGCGGGCGGGGCGATTCTGGTCAGCACCGGCGCCTCGGATTGGGTCGATTCCAACGGGCAGGCCGTGCGCGTAGAGGGTGGGTATCGGGTGAGTGCGCGTAAGGCGCCCGCGAGCGGATGTGAGGTGGGGGACGTGCTCGTCAGCAGTGTTCGCTGCGACGGGGAGGTGCTGCATTTCGCGATCCCGTTGGCCGCCGCGGGGGTGAGCATCGACAAGACCTGGGACTCGTTCGGTTTGCGGGCGAGCGGGTCGCACACGGTCGTGCTCGATGAGGTGTTCGTGCCCGATGCCGCGATCTCGATGACCCGCCCGGCCGGTCCGTGGCCGCCGGTGCTGAATGTGGTGATCGGCGCGGCCCTTCCGCTGGTGCTGGCCGCCTACCTCGGTGTCGCGGACGCGGCTGTCGAGCTCACCGCGCGCCTGTTGGAGGGCCGTTCCGACGCCCACACGGTCCAGTCGGGGGGCGAAATGCTCAATGCCCACACCACCGCCGAGGACCTCGTCGCCGCCATGTTCACCGCCTCCGAGAACCTGAACTTCCCCAACACCGACGCCTACGCGGCCCGCACCCTCAGCCGCAAAACCGTCGCGTCCGACGCGCTCATCACCACCGTCCGCCTGGCCATCGAAACCACGGGCGGCGCAGGCTATTCGCGCGCCTGCGACCTCGAACGCCTCTACCGCGACATCCACGGCTGCCAGTTCCACCCACTGCCCCGCGCCAAGCAGACCCGTTTCAGCGGACGAGTTCTGTTGGGGCACAGTCCGCTCGGCTGAGCGGCAAGGGGTCATCCACGCCGGATGACCCCTTGTCTACTGGTAGAGGTGGGCGGTGACGGTCGGGTCGTTGGCCAGGACGAAGTCGACGACATCCCAGAACTCCGGGAGGCGAGGGTGGGCCAATCCGTCTTCGCGCGAGAGCACCACTCCGTGGACGTCGTCGGCGGATCCGTCCAAACAGGCTTGGACCAGGGTCGCCGCCGGGTACGGATTGTTCTGTACCGGGCCGACGCGGCAACCGAAAGTCACGTGATCGTCGACGGCATCGGAATCCCAGGTCCCCAGGATGACATCGATCCAGGTGTCATGGTCCTGGTCGGCGTGGCGGTAGCTGTTGGCGAAGTACGCCGCGTAGGCGATGCCGTCGCGGGTGACCATGTTCCAGGTGCGCTCGATCGGCTCTTCGCAGCAGGGGCATTCGTACCGGGCGAACTGTCGTTCCTCCAGATCCGCTGCGAGTTCGGCCGGATTCATGTCGGGCCGCCGATCACCACGACCGGACGCCACATCAGCATCCGCGCCTCGAGTGTGCCGCCGAATTCCGTCGCCCTGACCCTCAATAGATCTTGATTCACCGCCACATGATCCGCTAGAGCGGTGAAAATCTCCTACTCGGGCGAGCTTTCACGTGGTTTGATCACCGGGTGATGATGCTCGCGCAACTGTGGTGGCCGCTGACCAGCGGCTGACCGAGTTGTGCGCGGCCGCCTGGAGGGTGGCCAGATCTGTCGTGACGACATCTGTTCCGGCCCCACGGGCGGTCCCGGAACGGAAGGACGACCATGATCGACCACAACACGTCTGCGGGGACCGGTGGGTTCGGCGAGATTCTCGTCAGCTCGCGCTCCCTCCACGAGTACCAGGCGATGTTCGCGCTCACCGATGACGATCTCGAGCGCCGAATTCTCGATTGTCCGGGTGGCGCCGCTGGATTCGCCGCCGAGGTCAGTCGACGCGGCGGCGATGTCACCGCCTGCGACGTAGCCTATTTCGACGACGGTATCGACCGAGTGGCGGCCGCCGCGGTCGCCGAAGCCGACCGGGGCAACAGGTACGTACGCGAGCACGCCGACGCCTACCGCTGGACCTTCTTCGCCGACCCCGACGAACACCACCGCGCCCGCCGCGAGTCAGCCGAACACTTCGCCGCCCACGCCCGCACCTCCCCGAACTGCTACGTCCCGGGCCGCCTGCCCGCGCTCCCGTTCGCCGACAACACCTTCGACCTTGCGCTGAGCTCCCACCTACTCTTCAGCTACGCCGACGACCTCGACTACACCTTCCACCACCGATCGATCATCGAACTGGCCCGCGTCACCACCACCGAGATCCGCCTGTTCCCGTTGACGCCCATCGGTTCGTCGGAGCGGTACCCGCAGCTCGAGGAGTTGCTCGCCGATCTGTCCGAATCAGGTATCGAGGGCCGAATCGTGGAAGTGGAGTACGAATTTCAGGCGGGCGCCCAGGAGATGCTGGTCTGCGAGTTGGCGGATTAGTGCTACCAACTCGTCTCGCTCTTGCCGCCTAGGTCCGGTGTGACGGCTCGTCGCCGGCGCCTGTTGTCCGGTCGTGGTGGTTCAGCAGCGTGGACAGCAGCGCGGTCAGCTGGTCTCGCTCTGCGGGGGAGAGTGGGTCGAGGAGTTCTTCTTGGCTGTGGGCGAGTTGCTTTTCCAGGCGGCGGAGTTGGCGTTTTCCCTGGGTGGTGAGGGTGATGACGTTGCGGCGGCGGTCGGTGGGGTCGGGGGTGCGGTCGACGAGGTTGTGGTCGGCGAGTTCGTTGATGGTGGCGACGATGTCGCTGACGTGGATGCCGCTGCGGCGGCCGAGGGTGGCTTGGCTCGCGGGGCCGAATTCGTCGAGGGTGGCCAGCAGCCGGTAGTGGTAGCCGCGGGCGTCGGCCGCTGCGAAACCCTCGCTGACCAGGCGGTGAGCGTGGTTCGCGGTTTGGGTCAGCAGCCAGGTGGGCAGGGTTGCCCACCTGGCGGGGGCCGGTTCGGGTGGGTGTTCCATGTGACAACTCTAACAAATCGTTTGTGCGACCAACGATCGCGATATCGTTGGTCGCATAAACGTTAGTCGCCCCAACGTTGGGCGGACGAAGGAGTTCAGACCATGATCGAGCCGTTCCGCGTCGACATCCCCCAGGCCGATATCGACGACCTCAACGACCGGCTCGCCCGCACCCGCTGGCCCAACGAGATCGCCGACGCCGGCTGGGACTACGGCTTCCCGCTGGCACGGCTGAAGGAACTCGCCGAATACTGGCGCACCGGCTACGACTGGCGAGCGCACGAGGCGAAACTCAACGAACTCGCGCACTTCACCACCGAAATCGACGGCCAGAACATTCATTTCGTCCATGTCCGCTCGCCGAAGCCGGACGCGCTCGCCCTGATCCTCACCCACGGCTGGCCCGGCTCGTTCCTCGAATTCCTCGACGTGATCGAACCGCTGTCCCGCGACTTCCACCTGGTGATCCCGTCCATTCCGGGCTACGGCTTCTCGGGGCCGACCCGTGAGCGCGGCTGGGACATCGTCCGGGTGGCGCGCGCGTGGGCCGAGTTGATGCGGCGGCTGGGCTACGAGCGCTACGGCGCCCAAGGTGGCGACTTCGGCTCGGGCATCTCTCAGTCGCTCGGAGCGGTGGCACCGAAGAATGTTGTCGGCGTGCACGTCAACTACCTGCCGACCCGTCCGAACCCGGACGTCGAACTCTCCGGTACCGACGAAGCGCGACTGGACAAGGTCAAACAACTGATGGCGAACCGACCGCCCTACCAGGCACTCCAGGCCGCCACCCCGCAGACCATCGGCTACGCGCTCACCGATTCGCCGGTGGGTCAACTCGCCTGGATCGCCGAACGTTTCGCGCAATGGACTGACCCACGCTCGCCGATCAGCGACGACCGGATGCTCACCGACATCTCCCTGTACTGGCTCACCGCCACCGCGGCGTCCTCGGCACGCCTGCATCGCGAGTCCGCGAGGGGCAGCGAGCCGTGCCCGGTGCCGCTCGGCGTCGCCGTCTTCGCCCACGACATCACCCAATCGGTGCGCCCGCTGGCCGAGCAGCTCTACGACATCAGGCACTGGTCGGAATTCGACCGGGGCGGTCACTTCGCCGCCATGGAGGTGCCCGACCTGCTCGCCACGGATATCCGGGAGTTCTTCCTCAACAGCGTCGAGTAGGGCTACCGCCGATCAACGGCCGGTACCACCAGGAGCCGGTGGGCACTTCCACGGCGCCAGAGCGCTTCGATGCCTGTCCGGCGGTCGCCTCACTGGTGCTGCCGGCAACCGACTCTCCGCATCGCGCTCGCGCAAATATGACACAAGGTGTCAAGGTTGTCGCCGAGGATGGGACTCGCCGGTTGGCACACCACTGAGAGATGAGGGACCTCCTTGCACGAAACCCCAGAAGATCTCGCAGAGCTGCAGGCACTGCTCGACGCTTCACTCACCAGCGCCACGTCGCACCTGCGTTCGATCATCGACGCCGAGAACACGCTGACCGCAGAGGCGCTCACCCAGACCCTCACCGGCATGTGCACCCTCGCGCTGTCCACCGTGACCGCGAAGGGCGAACCGCGGATCAGCGGGGTGGACGGACATTTCCTGCACGGACAATGGCATTTCGGCACGGCGCGCACCGCCGCGAAGGCGCGTCATCTCGCGGCCAGACCTGCTGCCAGCGTGGCACACATGCGCGGGGAGAACTTGGGCGTGTTCACGCACGGCACGGTCGAGATCCTCAACCCGCTGGGCGGTGAACCCGGGGCAGGCTGGCCGCAACTGCTGGCGTACCTCCAGGATTTCTACGGTGGCGACGCCTTCGACTGGGACAACGAGGTGGTCTACTTCCGCCTGCGTCCGCACTGGATGACCGTCTACGCACCCGATATCGCCCGGCTGGCTCCCTGACTATCTGTACGCGGGCGAAAACCCACACTTGCGCTATACGTATACATCTACTTATAGTGAGAGCACGCAATGTACGTATACATCTACGTACAATCCTCGTAGCCCAGGAGTGCAGATGCCTACTTTCCAGACCCCGCAGTCGATCACCGTCGCCGTTGACGTGCCTTGCGGTGACGTCACCGTGGTCGCCTCCGATCGAACCGACACTGTCGTCGAAGTCCGCCCGGTCGATACCTCCAGCAAGGCCGATGTCCGTGCCGCCGAACAGATGCGGGTCGAATTCGCCGACGGCAAGCTGACGGTCGAGGCCCCGAAGACGTGGAAGACCTTCACCCCGTTCGGCGGCAACCCGTCGGTTTCGGTGACCGTCGCGGTGCCGATCGGCTCCGCTCTCGACGCGACCCTCGCCATGGGCCGGCTGGTGAGCGCCGGCGAATTCGGCCGGTGCGATCTCGAAGTCTCCGCCGGTGACATCGTGGTCGAGCGCCCGAACGGTTCGGTGAGCGCGAAGACCGCCAAGGGCAACATCCGTGTCGACGAGGCCACGCGCGGGGTGCTGCGACTGGAGACGTCGATGGGCGACCTCGAGGTAGGGATTCGGCCGGGCCGCGCGGCGCGGCTCGAGGTCAACGCGCTGTACGGCACTGTGCAGAACCGCCTGGAACCCGTCGATCCGTCGCAGGGAAGCGGCCAGGCCGTTGAGGTTTTCGCGCGCAACCTGTACGGCAACGTCATCGTCGGCCACGGAACCCTCGTGTAGACCAGCGGTGCCGTTCGCGTGCCACCACGCCATCCTCGCAGTGATCGCATCACCGATCGGTGGGCGTGGGCCATCCGGGTGGATGCGCCCACGTCTGCCGCGAGGGTGGCGCTGGTCGCCGCGTGCGTCGACGTCGGAGGGGAGTTCGCCGCGCTGGGCCGCGTGTTCGACAATGATCTCGGATCGGGTGTAGCGGTCGTCGCGTGGGCGCCGCAGTGCTCGGTCGGCTCGACCGCCATCGGATAGTCCACGCGCAGAAGGAGTTCCGCTGTGTCGCACGATCGCACGCCTGTTCCCGCCGACCCGACCGTGCTGCACCCGATGCCCGACCAGCCGCGGGTTGTGCTGTTGAAACCGCTGATCACCTCGCCGCTCATCGAGGTCGGCGAGTACTCCTACTACGACGATCCCGACGACCCGACCGCCTTCGAAACCCGCAATGTCCTCTACCACTACGGCCCGGAGAAACTGATCATCGGGAAGTTCTGCGCGCTGGGCACCGGAACGCGGTTCATCATGAACGGCGCCAACCACCGCATGGACGGCCCGTCGACCTTCCCGTTTCCCACCATGGGCGGCTCCTGGTCGAACCACTTCGACCTGCTCACCGGCCTGCCGGGCCGAGGCGACACCGTCGTGGGCAACGACGTCTGGTTCGGCAACGGCGCGACGGTGATGCCCGGCGTGCGAATCGGCCACGGCGCCATCATCAGCACCGGGTCTGTCGTCACCGGCAACATCCCCGACTACGGCATCGTCGGCGGAAATCCGGCCCGCCTCATCCGAACCCGCTTCAGCGACACTGATATCGCCCGCCTGCTGGCAGTCGCGTGGTGGGATTGGCCCGCCGAGAGCATCACCGCGCACGTACCGACGATCATGTCCGGCAGCATCGACGACCTCGAAGCCGCCGCCGAATCGTCGAAATGAGCGAGCTGAATCAGCTCCAGACGTAGCGTTGCGGGTCCATGCGTTGCCATGCGCGGTTCATTTTTGCGTAGGCGGCCCGGCGGTAATGCGTCCAGGTGTAGCCGCCGGCGCGCAGAGCACGGTGGTGGCCGACCCACACGAGGAGCATGACTGCGAGAAACAGGACGCGGTGCGCGATCATGGTGCAGCGGTAGCGGGTGCGGGATCGGTTGTGCGACAGCACCGCGAGTCGCTCACATTGCAGCCGCACATGGGGCACCTCGTCGGCGAGGATCTGAGCGCAGACCGCGCGCAGGACCGGTGAGCCGGTAGCCCGGCGGATCGCGTTGTAATAGATCATCGCCAGCACTTCGACCATGACGACCGGGGTGGTCCAGACCTCGATGTCGGTGATGCTGTACCGAAGTCTGCGAAAGAGCGTGTCACCCCAATCAGCTTGTCGCCGTGGAATTCCCGCATCGTCCAAGATCCGGCCCAGCAGCGCGCCGTGGCGTTGCTCCTCACGGATGAACAGGTCGATGACATCGCGATACGCGGGATCACCGGTGGCAGCGGCATATCGGTCGGCCGCCGCCGCCAGATGCTGTCCCTCCGATGTTTCGCCGAGCTGCCAAGCCTGGAGTGACCGGCGAAGAGGCGCCATCTCGGCGGTCGTTGCCCCGACCCCGTTGGACTGCCACGGAATCTCACGCTGCCGGAGCGCGTTCTGCTGGAAGTAGGCGAGCCATTCCTCGGTGGAACGCACTCTTCGCTCACCCACCCGTGTACCGATCGCTGATGTCGCGCTCGTCGAATCCCGCACAGCTTCCCCCTCTGCTCGCCTCCAGTCGTACCCGAAGCGGGAGTTCGCCGCCAGCGGACCGTACGCGAGCTACGCCGAGTCACCGGGAAGGCCGGCTTCCTGGTGACCCGGCGTCGGGTGTTCGCCCGGCTACTTCCAGGACGGCAAGCAGCCGGCGGCGCGCAGGCGCGAGGCGAAGCCGGTGTCGACGCTGCTGCTCGATCCGGTGGCCGAGCCGGTGGTAGCTCCGGTGAACGCGGCGGCGAGCTCGCCACCGAGCCCGGCACCGATGGAGCACCCGAGCAGATTGAGGTCGATGGTGATGATCTCGTTGGGCTCCGCGGGGTTGTCGACGGCATTGGCCGGTCCGGCGAGGCAGGCGATGGTGGCGGCGACAGCTACCGCGACGGCACCGGCTGTGACAGAACGCATTTTTCTCCTGGCAGTTGATTCGGCGAATTTTCGGTGCCGATCAGCCAGCGAACGACCGTCGGCACCGCGGCAGTGCGGCCCGGCCGAGCACGGCGGGGCAACTCCCCTCAACGAACTACCCACGACATCCGCTGCCGGAAACCCCGATTGTCCAGATGCGCGGTGAGACATCCCTCGCGTTGTGTGCGGCGGCATTTCGTGACCGACGCACACCTGTGCCCCACGGTGTCGATGCTGTGAGCTGGGAAGATTCATCGTCGACAGCGCAACGAGAACACGATTTCCGCAGTGCCGGTGAGCCGTTCGCCGTCTCTGGTGGACAGGGGCGAGTGCAGCGAGATCGAGAGCCCGCGACAGCTCGGTACGGTCGGATTCATGGAGTGGAGCTTTCGATCGGCCGAACAACTCGTCGCCGCGCTGCGGGCGGGTGCGGTGTCCTCGGTGGAACTGACCGACGAGGCGATCGACCGTATCGAGCGTGCCGACAAGGCGATCAACGCGATCTGTGTGCGCGACTTCGACCGTGCGAGGCAGGCCGCACACCGTGCCGACCAGGCGCGTGCCCGCGGCGCCGACACCGCACTGCTCGGAATCCCGGTGACGGTCAAAGAGTCCTACGACATCGCCGGGCTCCCCACGACCTGGGGCATGCCGCAATTCGCGAACTACTGTCCGCCCGGGAACGCGGTGCAGGTGTCACGGCTCGCCGCCGCGGGCGCGGTGGTCCTCGGCAAAACCAATGTGCCGTTGGGACTGCAAGACGTGCAGAGCTTCAACGAGATCTACGGCACCACCAACAACCCGTGGGATCACGCGCGCACGCCCGGTGGCTCCTCCGGTGGATCCGCGGCCGCACTGGCATCCGGATTCGGTGCGCTGTCCATCGGGTCCGACATCGGCGGTTCCCTGCGTACCCCCGCGCATTTCTGCGGCATCTACGCGCACAAGCCGACACTCGGGCTGGCCGCGACCCGCGGCATGGTCGCACCACCGGCGACAGCATTGCCGGTCGATCTCGACCTCGCGGTCGTCGGTCCGATGGCGCGCACGGCCCGCGACCTCACCCTGCTCCTCGACGTCATGGCCGGACCGGACCCGCTGACACACGGTGTGGCATACGACCTGGCACTGCCGCCCACGCGCCATGAGCGACTCGCCGACTTCCGTGTCCTGATCCTCGATGAGCATCCGCTCCTACCGACCGGGTCCGCGGTGCGGGCAGGCGTGAACCGGGTGGCCGACGCGCTGGTCGAAGCGGGCGCTCGCGTGCAACGACACAGTTCACTGCTGCCCGATCTCGCCGAAGCCGCGACGGTCTACATGCAGTTGCTGTTCGCGGGTGCGGGCGCGCGTTTTCCCGTCGACGCCTACGAGCAACTGCGGACCCGAGTCGCGCAGCTGAGCGCAGACGATCGGAATCTCGTCGCGGTGCGTCAACGCGCCCTGGTGTGCAGCCACCGCGACTGGCTCGCAGCGAACAACACTCGCGAACTGCACCGCGCCGGCTGGCGGCGACTGTTCACCGAATTCGATGTCGTCGTGTGCCCGATCACGCCCACTCCCGCGTTCCCCCACGACCACGACCCCAACCTGCTGGGCCGCCACCTCGAAATCGACGGTGTGGGCTACCCGTACCTCGACCAGCTCGTCTGGGCCGGCGTAGCGACGATGCCCGGCCTGCCCGCCACCGCCATCCCGGCGGGACGCTCACCCGATGGCCTACCGGTCGGGGTGCAGCTCATCGGCCCGAAGTTCGAGGACCGCACCCCACTGCGGCTTGCCGAACTGCTCGAACAGAAGATCGGTGGCTTCCAGACACCGCAGTAGACACACGGTGGCTGTCTCCTCAGTACCTATAGACGACTGATTCCGGACCGCTGTCGGCCACCTAACTTGGTGATCACACCACCGAGCCGCAAACGGACCGAGGAGAATCATGACCGCCTACGTCATCGCCAGATTGCAGGACGCCCCGCTGCACGCGGAGATCGCCGAGTACATCGAGCGCATTCCCGCCACCTTCGAGCCGTACGGTGGTCACTTTCTCGTGCACGTGACGCCGCACGAAGTGAAGGAGGGCAGCTGGAGCGGCGGCATCGTGATGATCGGCTTCCCGGGGATCGACCAGGCGCGGGCCTGGTGGGACTCGCCTGCGTACCAGGAGATCGCGCCGTTGCGCTCGCGGCACATCGAGGGCGACATCATCCTGGTCGGCGGGGTCGCCGAGGACTACGACCCCGCCGCCACCGCCCAGGCCATGCGTGCGGCATTGAGCGCCTGAGGCCCGAACGGGCCCTCGACCAGGCGGCTCAGGAACCGGGGGCCGGCCAAGTGGCCGCGTCAGTGTTGCGCGACACCCGGCGTAGCAGGGTCGCGAGCAGCTGCCGCTCCTGCTGGTCGAGTCCCGCCAGGAGCCGGTGGTCGCGATCCACGCGACTGGGCAGTTCGGCGTCGACGAGATCGCGCCCGGCAGCGGTCAGCTGCATCAGCACCACCCGGCCGTCGCGCTCGAAGCGCAAACGTTCGATCAGTCCGATCTTCGTCAGCCGGTCAGCGTGTTTGGTGGTCGAAGCGCCGCTGGTCATGGTCCTCGCGGTCACTTCGCTGGCGCGCAATGGACGGCCGGCGCGGGCGAGGGCGCACAGGATGTCGAATTCGCCACGGTTGACGCCCCTCGGTGCGAGCGCCCGGTCGAGCTGGTGCAGCGCCAGCGCGCTGATCCGATTGATCCGCCCGATCACCTCGATCGTGGAGGTGTCCACCTCGGGATAGGTCTCGGCCCATTCGGCTCGAACGCCGTCGACGAAGTCGGGGGAGGTGTCGCCCATAGGGTCATCCTAGCGATCGGTTTCACACTATTTCAGATATACTTTACTAGTAAAATAGATTTAGGATGGCAGCGTGCCTGCCGCGACTTCCGACCTACAGAACCCGCCCGACGCGACCCCTGCCCGGCTGCGGCACTCTCGTGACGCGTTGGCGCACTCGGTCTCCGCATCCACCTGGCGGCGTGCGCTCGAGGTTCGATCTGCCGACGCGACCCTCGCGGTCTCGTTGCGCGTCGGCGCAGCGGCCGCACTGGTGTTCGTCGCCTGCGGCCTCCTCGATCTGCGGCAATACGTCGGCTTCGCGGTCCTCGGGGCACTGGCCTCCGCCTTCGCACGGCACGAGCCGATGGTCCGGGTCGCCGCCAAGGTGACGCTGGTCGGCGTGCTGGTTGTCGCTTTCATCGCAGGCGGTGGACTGCTCGCGCTCGCCCACGTGCCGATGTGGGCCGAGGTCGCGTTGATGTCTGTCGGTGCCGCGGTGGCAACGATGTCGGTCTCGGCATTCCGGATCACCGGCCCGGGCCCGGTGATCCTCGTCTTCGCGGCCACCGCGGCCGTCGGATACGTCACCGCCTCCGGCGATCTCGTCCACGCGTGCTCGGCCGCGGCGATCGGCGCCGCGGTGGGACTGCTCGCACAGACCGCGCCACTGCTGGTGCTGCCCCTGGGTCCCGCCCGGCTGGCCGTCGCGCGGGCACTCTCGGCCGTCGCCGCGATCGATCGTGGCGGGTCCGTCGAACCGGCCCGCGCCGCGATCGCGCACGCTCGGGAGAAGGTGGCGCTCAGCGGTTGTCGAGGCCGGGATATGAGGCACGATCGTGACCTGATCGCCTTGCTCGATGAGGCGGAGGGCGCGGTCGACGACTGGACCGCGGGAGAGCGGAGGCGGCTGCTCGACGTAGTCGGGCACGAGGCCGAACTGCGCAAGATCAAGCGGCACAGCATTATTTTCGACCGCGATGCCGAAGGCGAGGTGCCCGCGCTGCCGCGACCCGAGGGGTTCCTTTCGACGGGCCTGTGTGGGCTGCGCTCACGCGCGGTCCTCGGCAATGCGGCGCGCATCGCACTCGCTTCCGCTGGCGCGGGGTGGTTCGCCGCCGCAGCCGGGCTCGCCAGTCCGCTGTGGGCGTCGATGGGTGCGATGGCCGCGATGCAGGGTGTCTCGTACGCGATGACCGTGCAGCGGGGAATCCAGCGCCTGCTCGGCAATGTCGGCGGCGCGGTCATCGGGGCACTGTTGATCGCGGCGGGCCTGGGGTACTGGGCGACCGCGGTCGTGATCGTGGTGCTGCAGGTGTGCGCCGAAGTGATGGCCGCCCGCAACTACGCCCTCACTTCACTGGCGGTCACCCCGATGGCGTTGCTGATGGTCGGCCTCGGAGTGCACCTGTCGCCCGAGATCGGCGTCAGCCGGATCGTGGACACCCTGATCGGCGTCACGATCGGCGTCGTCGTCGCGGCCGTGACGATCAGCCGTTCTGACCTACACCATCTCCAGGTCTGCCCAGCCGCCGACGCGAGATAAGGCGTCGTCCACGTTCGTCCCCAGGCCGACGAGCAAAGAGCGGCGAGCGCCGTCCTCGCAATACGAGATCGGGGTTGAGCCGCCGTCTGCCGGACACCGACCCGATCAACCAACCGTTCGATGGTGTTGTCCCGAGTCGCCGCGATGTGGGGAATCGGGGAGCCGAGCTCCGAGGCGAAATACGCACTCGGTGCAGGCGAACTGGCCGGGACCGGCAGCGCCACGCGCCGGTCCCGGAATGTCCTGGCTAGGTGAACAAGCGGGCGTGCTCGGTAGCCCAATGTGCGAATGTGCGGGCTGATCGGCCGGTCACTGTCGCTACGGTGTCGAGGACCTTGTCCGCGGCGTCGGGTGGGTGGGTTGCCAAGCGGAGACCGAATTCGACGTATTCGTCACCGAATCCGTGACCGGCCAAGCGGTCCCGTTCCTGGGCTCGGTTGAGTTGCCGGTGGGTGAGTGGAAGTCCTGTCGCCTCGGCGAGTATCCGTGTGCGTTGCGCCGGGGTCAGGGCCTCGGGGCCGGTGAGGCGGTAGGTTTTGCCGCCGTGGCCGTCTCGGGTCAGCGCGCAGCGGGCGACCGACGCGATATCGGCTTCGTGGACCATGGCACTGGGCCATTGGGCGAAAGCGGAGACGGTGCGGTGTTCGCGGATTTCGTCGAGCCAGTCGAGAGCGTTGAGCATGATCTCGACGGGTTCGAGGCGGGTCCAGGTGATACCGCTGCCCGACAGCGCGTCTTCGACGCTTGTCCGGGACCAGCCACCCAGGACGGTGGCGCGGTCGATTCCGCATCGCCGGGCGAGGTCGACGATCTCGGGGCCGGTGGTGAGATCCGCGCCGTCGTCGCCGCCGAAGGTAATGAGGTGGACGGCGTCGACACCGGTGAACGCCTCTTGCAGGGTCGAGGCGTCGGTCAGGTCGCCCTGCACACGCCGCGCGCCTGGTGGCAGGTCCGCGGAATGCGGGGTGCGGGTCAGTGCCCGGACTCGGTGGCCGTCGGCGAGTAGCTGGTCGACGAGGTGGCGGCCGATATGCCCGGTGGCGCCACAGACGAGGATTTCCATGGTGGTTCCTTTCCTGGTCAGTCGGTGCTCTTGCGCAGTGCGCGCAAGCCCACAGCGATACCGATGACCGCGGTGAGGATCGCGGCAAGCCAGCCCCAGCCGACGTCGGCCGAGAGGTGGCCGGCGAACAGATCGCGTTCGGCGTTCACAACGTGGGTCAGTGGGTTCACCACCGAGAGTGCGCGCATCCAGCCCGGAGCTTGTTCGAGGGGAAGCAGCATGCCGGACAGGATCATCGAGGGAAACAACAATGTCTGGTGCACGGTCCAGAAAACCCAGTCCTGTTCCCGGACGACGATGGCCAGTGCGTAACTGAACGAGCCGATGCCCAGGCCGAGGACACCCAGCAGCAGCAGGCCCTGCACCGCGCCGAGTGGATCCGGCCGCAGCCCCAAGGGGATGGTCACCAGGATGATCAGGGTCGCCTGCGCGATCAGGGGGAGGAATTCCTTGACCGCGCGGCCCAGGAAGAGGGCCGACCGGGACAGTGGTGTGACCAGCAGGCGCTCGTGAGTGCCGTTCTGGAGGTCGAACTGGAGATTGGAACCGGTGCCGGCGGTACCGAACAACGACGTCATGACCAGGATTCCGGGAACGAACCAAGCCCAGGGCGACTCACCGTCGCGGGCCAGCAGCGGCCCGAACAGCAAGAGGAAGAACAGGGGTTGGACCAGGCCGAAGACGACCGAGAACGGATCGCCGAGCACGGGGCGCAGTTCCCGGACGGTGACGAGCAGGGTGTCGGCGACGATATTGCGGCGCGGTTCAGTGGTGGTCATCGGGTCTCCTCCGGATCGTGGTTGCCGCTCTCGGTCGTCCCCGGGTCGCGCAAGCTGCGTCCGGTGAGCTCGAGGAAGACATCGTCGAGGGTGGGCACCCGGGTAGCGGCGGAAACGACCTCGATGCCGCGCGCATGGGCCGCGGTGACCAGCGCGGGTACGGCTTTCGGACCGTTCGCTGCGTGGGCGACGACAGTGGTGCCGGTGTGGGTCACCCGGTTCACGCACTCGGTCCGGCGCGCCAGCGCGGCCAGCTCTGCGGCCCAGGCCGGGTCGCCCGCTTCGAGCGTGACCCGGTCTCCCGCGTGCTCGCTCTTGAGCGTCTCGGGTGAACCGTCGGCGATGATGCGTCCGTGATCCACGATCACGACTCGATCGGCGATCTGGTCGGCCTCGTCGAGGTAGTGGGTGGTGACCACGATCGTCATGCCGGATTCCGCCCGGAGCCGGGCGATGTGGTCCCACAGATTGGCCCGGTTGTGCGGGTCCAGGCCGGTCGTCGGCTCGTCGAGGAACAACAGCGCGGGCCGGTGGACCAACCCCATCGCCAGATCCAGGCGCCGGCGCTGGCCGCCGGACATGGCCTGGGACTTCCGATTTCCGAGCCCGTCGAGACCCAGGGCGGTGAACAGCTCACCCGCCCGGATCCGCGCCGATTTCCGGTCCAGTCCGTAGATCCGGGCTTGGGTCACCACCTCATCCATCGCACGCTGGGTATGTCCCGCGCTGTTGCCCTGACCGACGTATCCGATCACCCGCCGCACCTGGCCGGGTTCGCGCTGGACATCGTGGCCGCCGATCTCCGCGGATCCGCCGGTCGGCGGCAGCAGCGTCGTGAGCATGCGCATCAAGGTCGTCTTACCGGCCCCGTTGGGGCCGAGAATCGCCAAGACTTCTTCGCGCGCGACGGTCAGATCGATGCCGTCGACCGCGCGGACTTCTGATTCGCCGGGACCGTGGAAGGTCCTGGTCAAATTCCGGGTGTTGATCACGTCCTGCCTCTCGATGGGGTACAGGACGATCAAAACCTCCGTTGCGGACGATATACGGCCACAAGTCGAACGGGGCGGCCCGGAAGTTCGTGCCCCGGAATGCCGAATGCCCTGCGGCGCAGACGAAGCCGCAGGGCATTGCCGACGGGTCAGCGGGTGCGCGGATCCTGCAGCGACGCCATCGCTTCCATGAGCGAGGAATGAACGGCGGTCAACTCCGGGGTCGCGAACGACTCCCAGGACTGCTCGCCGGCACCGGCCTCGGCGGAATCGGCCTGCCCCCAGTCGCCGCCGCCGGTTTCGTCCGCCGCTCCTTCATCCCAGGACGCGTTACCCGGATTGTGCTTGTACACCCACCACAGGTGGCCGAACGGGTCGGCGAACCGGGACAGTACGTCGCCCCAGAAATCGGTCGGCTCGGTGACGATCCGCGCACCACGCGCGGCGGCTCGTTTCAGCGTGGCGGCCGGATCGTCGACGTAGACGCGAACGAAGGACGGCGTATACGGCCAGTCCGGTTTGCGATCGGCGATCGTCAGCGTCGAATCGCCTATCCGCAGTTCGGAATGCAGAATCAGGCCGTCGGTGTCGGCGGTCCGCGCCTCGGTGACCTCGATCGCCCCGAACACATCGACCAGGAAGCCGAGCAGACCTGCCGCGTCGTCGGTCCAGATGAAGGGGTCGACCGTTGCTGATCCGGCGGGCGCCGGGGGGACGGCGGGAGTTGTGGACATACTGTCTCCTTTCGGTTGGTGCCCTAAGATTCGTCGCAGTTGCGGACAGTATGTGGCCACAAGTGCGCCTAGCCTCGGGGTGTGTCCACCAGTACTCGCACCCTCGCGCTTCTCGGTCTGCTGCAGAGCCGTCGCCACTGGTCCGGCGCCGACCTCGCGCGCCGGCTCGATGTCAGTGAGCGAACCGTCCGGCGTGATGTGCTCGGTCTCCAGGAGCTCGGCTATCCGATCGTCACGACGCGCGGTACCGGCGGCGGCTACCAGCTCAGTGCGGGTGCCTGCCTGCCGCCACTGGTCCTGGGTGAGGAGGAGGCCGCCGCGACGGTGCTGGGGCTGAAGGAGATCGCCACCGGCGTCCATCCTGCCTCCGCGGAAGCCGCGATGAGTGCTATGGCCAAGATCGTCCAGGTCCTTCCCACTCGTATCCGTCGCCGGATCGACAGTCTGCGGACCGTCGCGACCCCCGCCGGTGATGGATACCACCGAGCCGGGATCGACGATGTCACCGCGTTGACCACACTCGCGCTGGCCTGCCGGGACGCCGATACTGTCTCGTTCTCCTACCGCGGCAGCGACGCGGCCACTTCGCAGCGCACCGTCCAACCGCATCAGATCGTCAATGTCGAAAGCCGCCTCTATCTGGTGGCCTGGGATCTCGATCGCACCGACTGGCGTACCTTCCGAATCGACCGGATCACCCAACCACGCCGCACCGGCGCACGATTCGCACCGCGCCGCCTGCCCGGCGCCGATCCGGTGGAATATGTTCGCGACAGGATCGGGTCGATGCCGTCGAGGTACCGGGTGCACGCCACCATCCAGGCTTCCGCTGAACGCGTCAGAGCCGAAATCGTCCACTACGGCACCGTCGCCGCCATCGACCCCGGATCGTGCGAGGTCCATATCGCTGCCGAATCCCTGGACTGGGCAGCCTTCTGCCTCGTCTCGATCGGCGCACCGTTCATCGTGCACGGACCACCCGAAGCCACCGACCTCATGAAGGACTGGGGATCCAGGCTCCTCACCGCCACACGAGCGACCGGAAACGGACTCGTCTGCAACAGGTCGATCGGCGACCGGACGCAGGACTTCGGATGATCTTCGGCACCGGCGATACCCGCCGTGCTCCTCGCCCGGGACAGCGGACGGGGCGCACGCGGCGGTGATCGCCGCGGTGTCCCAGTAGAAGGGCCGCACCTCGGTGATGCGGGACGAAGTCCATTCCCTGCCACAGTGCCGCGACCGTGGTGGCGGAGACTCGGGAAGAAGGTGGCCGTGGCGGGGGGAGACCTCTGCCAGCGCGATGAACACGCCCGAGGTGGCCATTCCGAGCGAGCCCACCACCATCACCAAGCGCGGTCGTCTCCGGCCATGTGTCTCCCGAGCGCGGAACCGTGTGGCGCGGTGGGCTGCGGGGCACAAGTCTCGGGCATCCCTGAATCGGCCGGGAGCTCACGGTGAATCCGTCTTTGGTACGTCCGTACAGGCGAGCACAGTTTTTCAGCAGTTCCGTAGCCATTACGTTGCGTTGAATGCGACCAAACGTAAACGAAAATGATTCGAGCTCATTCGAAACGAACGCAGATCCTGACCACCGATAATGTTCACTTATCGGTGGTCAGGGTTGGAGCGTCCGGATCCGACTCCCGAAGGGGCGACACGGGTTTCGTTTCGTGCAATACGTAATGGAATGACGAAACAAACGCTACGATTCTCCCGTGTCGAGCGTATGCAACTATCCGGGCTGTGCCCGTCCCATCACCCGCGCCGGTGGCCCGGGACGCCCCTCCGAGTACTGCGATCACCCCGACCACACGCGGTGGCGGGCGTGGCGGGAAAGGCAACGGCAGCAACAGGAGTCCGAGAGTGCGAGCTCTGCCGTCACTGTGACGGCTCAGGGGCCGGTGACGGTGGCGCGGCTGCGCGCCGACGAACTGCTCGGGCAGTTTCGGGGGCTGGCCGAACAGCTGGGGACCACGCTGAACGCGGCGGTGGCCGAGCTGCAGACAATCGGCGATCCGTCGGTGGCCGAGGCGCAGGTCCAGGCTGTCCAAGCCGACGCTGCTCGCCGGATCGCCGAGGCGGAGATGGCGACGGTGGCGGCCGAACAAGCGCGGCGTGAGGCCGAAGAGGCCCGCGCACTGGCGGAATCGGTGGCCGAAGAGGCGGTGGCGGCCGCCGAACACGCTGAACAGGCAGTGAGTGAAGCACTCGCGGCTAGGGACGAAGTCGTGGCCTCGGTCGACGCACTCACCCGACAGGCCTCCGAAGACGTGTTCGCGGCCCGCAGCGACGCCGAGGCGCAAGTGCGTGCGGCGCAACAACAAGCGGCCGACGACATCGACGCGGCGACGCAACAAGCCGACGACACCGTGGCCCGTGCCCAACAGCGCACCGACACCGAGATCGCGCACCAGCGTCGCGACGCCGAGGCCCGGATCGCGGCCGCGAACGCCGAACGCGATCTGGCGATCCAGCGGGCCGCCGACGCCGACCGTGCCACCGAGCGCGCCGAGCAAGCCACCGCCGAACGCGTGGAGGCCGCGGCCGAAGCGCGCGAGGAGTGGCGCCGAGCGCGCACCGAACTCGACGCCGCGCGCGGCGAACTCGACCGCACACGCACCGAACTCGCCGAGCTGCGCCGCACCACCACCACCGAAACCCGGCAACGCCGCGACGAAGCCGCGGCCGCACTCGAGCAGGTGCGCACCGAAGCCGCCGAACGGTGGGCCGCGCTCGACGACGCACGCAAACAGACGCTGGCCCGTGCCGAACGCGCCGAAGCGCAGCTCGACGAACTGCTCGCCACCACCCGCGCACCGCTGCCACAAACATGAGCGGGGGTATCGGCGGCGGCGAGCAGCGACCTGGACTAGCGTCACGCACATGACCGAGCAGCCCGGCCCTCTCGAATCGACGCGTGAGTTCGCCGCCATCGACATCGACGACATGCTGAACGCCGACGAAACCTACACCGGACCGAACCCGCGCACGCGACTGATCGCGATCCTGGTGGTGGTGGCGCTGCTACTGGGCGCCGGTGCCACCACCCTCGCGATCCTGCTGGCCTGACCTCTCAGGCAGGCCGGGCCAGCGGGGTGTCGGGTTCGCCGGAATTGCGCAGTGCGACGATCTGTTCGGGCACCCAGTAGATCCGGCCGAACTCGAACGCCTGATACATCCCGTCGTCGTGGGCGGTCTCGTCGGAGGCCGGCCACCCGAGCTCGCCGTTCTCCGACCCGGCCGCCGCCCACCGCGCACCGATCGCACCGTGCACCCAGTACGCGGGTTGTGCGGCACGCCGGTAGACGGTGCCGCCCTGAAAGGCTTGCGCCAGCCCGGGTCCGGAACCTCGCGGATCGGGCAGTTCGGTGTGCTCGGCCGTCGGAAAGCCCAGAGGGCCTGTCTCCCAATCCAACTCCGCGTACTTGTCCATGATCGCGGTCGGGACGGCGTGGGCATCGGTGCTGGGATGCCAGTACACATAGCCGTGCTCGAATTCGGCGAACCGTCCCACTCCGTCCGGTGTGCTGAGTTCGCCGTCGGTGCGGCGCGCGCCCAGCCATGGGGACGCGGCCGCACGGTCATCGATCGCGTTCGGCCCGGTCCCACCGGCGAACGAGGCCACGTGGGTGGCGAACACATCCCATGGGAAGTTCGGGCCCACATCGGTGTGCGAGCCGATGCCGAGCGCCCTCGTGACGTACTGATGGTCGGAGATCCCGTCGCCGACGTGGTAATTCGGCTCGATCACCTCGGTGGAGTACCCGTGCCGGTGCGCGCTGCGGACGGCGAGGAACGCCGCGATCCGCAGATCGCCGTCGATGGCCAGCCACTGTTGCCGCGACCAGGCGATCCGGCTGCCCGCGAAGCACAGATTCACCGTGAAGGGGTTCGCCGAGAGCACCGACCAGGACGCGAGCTCCTCCGGCACCACCCGCACCACCACCGCGTCGCGCAGCGTGTAGTGGTAGGACACGCCGTTGGCGGGGTTGTTCAGGTAGGCGGCAAGGGATTCGGCGGTGCCGTTGCCTTCCTGGGTGTGCAACAGGAAATTGGTGATGCGGGCGCCCTCGCGCGGGGAGTGCGACGGTCCGAGCCGGTCGATCTCGGTGAACGGCGGTACCGAGACCGAACGGTCCAGCGCCCACTGCCCGAAGTCGGGGGCGAGGATGTCGTTGACGTCGACGCGGGTGCCGTCGATGATCGGTCCGGGGTTGCTCGGGGTGTCGATCACCCGCTGGTAGAGCACCGCGCGTGGTTCCCGTTCGGTCCCCGACCAGGCCCGCGTCTGCCACGCCCAACTGAATTGCCCACGCGCGCCGACCACTCCGTCCTCGATCGCCCACGCGCACACCCGCGAATGCCCGTAGATCCCGGTCCAGGCCGTACCGAGCACCGAGTTCACGCCCCGGAAGAACTCCACGGCCGTGCTGTTCCACTGCGACAGCGAGATGTCCTCGTCGACGGCGAAGAAGATCGGTGCGTGTCGAGGCGCGCCCACACGGAGGTGGGTGGCCAACGCCTGTTCTGCCATCCGGCGACCGCCGTCGAAACCGGTCGTCCAGTCCGAGGGGGTCGGGTCGCCGGGTTTGCCGTACTGCCAGATGGAGACGATGTCGAGCCCGGCGGCGGTGAGCGCGCGAGCGTAGTCGGCGGTGATCGGTTTGGCGCCGAAGTTCGCCCCCGGCCTGCTCGGTGAGATGTAGGCGAGAACGGCCGAATGGCCCGCCGCGACGATCGCCTGCGGTTGGATGAGCCTGGCCGCGAAATCGACAGCTGTAGACATGATTGACCCCCTGTTATGGCTGCGTACCCGATGGAATTCCCGAGATGGTGGAACTATCGCGATGATTTACGCTGGTACCCGAGGATCGGTACCGAGGTGAGGATCTCACCGTGCACTATTCTAAACGAAACACTTACTCCCGCACCGTCGTTCACCAACGAATAGGGTAGTACCCGAATTCGGGCACAGTGTCACGCGCGCGTGCCGGTGCGACCGCTGACATCGCGCCGACTCACCCAGTGTCGCGACCCCTGTCGATGCCGATCGGTGCGCGCGGCTGTGCGGTGCAGGACTGGCCCGCGCTGTCACGGCAACGGTTGTCGACCGACGGCATCGAGGCGTGGTAACGGCGTGTCGCGAAAGCCTGTGTGGCAGAACGGTAGCGGGCGAGCGCGGGGCACGGTTGACTGGTAGCCATGGCCTCCACACGATCCAGCAGGCAGCGCCGACCGGGGATGCCCGCGCCCTCGGTCCCGCCGGGCGAACTGATCGTCGTCACCACGCCGACCGGTCCGGAGATCACACCGGTCGCCCTGCGCGAGAACCGGTCCGTGCGCACCAGGGTCGATGAACTCCTGCCCGCTACCGCGCGTCTGGTGCCGATCTTCGGTCCGGACAACCGTCTTGCGGCCCGCTTGGCCGACACGCCGCAGGCGGCGGTGGCGGGGGAGTACCTCAGTTACTACTCGGTGCACGGTGACCTGGGCGATCTCGGAGAGCTCGCGCATCGGCTGCGCGAGGACGACACCGTCGCCGCCGCCTACGTGAAACCGGCGGCCGAACCGCCGCTGGCACCGCTCGCGGAGAACGTCGTCGCACCGCGAGCACCCGCCGTGACGCCCGATTTCCGGGTCAGACAGGCCTACCTGGACGCAGCGCCTCACGGTATCGACGCGGTGTGGGCCCACGGTCAGCCCGGCGGGCTCGGTACGGGGGTGCGGGTGATCGACGTCGAGGGCGCGTGGCAGTTCACCCACGAGGATCTGCGACAGAACCAGGGCGGAGTCATCGGCGGCACCGCCTCCGCCGACCTGGGATGGCGCAACCACGGGACCGCTGTGGCCGGCGAGATCAGCGGCGACCTCAACGAATTCGGTGTCACCGGAATCGCCCCCGAAGCCCACATCAGGGCTATCTCGATCTTCGGCATCGGCTCGGCCGCGGCGATCCGCTCCGCGGCCGACGCCCTGAACCCCGGCGACATCGTCCTCATCGAACTGCACCGCCCCGGACCACGATTCGACTACCGGGGCACCCCCGATCAGCGCGGCTACATCGCCGTGGAATGGTGGCCCGACGACTTCGCCGCCATCCGCTACGCCGTGAGCCGGGGCATCGTCGTCGTCGAAGCGGCGGGCAACGGCGGCGAGAACCTCGACGACGCCGTCTACGACACCCGCCCCGGCGACTTCCCCACCACCTGGCACAACCCGTTCCGTGCCGGCCCCGCCGATTCCGGCGCCATCCTGGTCGGCGCGGGCGCCCCACCGCCGGGCCTGCACGGTCGCGACCACGGACCCGCCCGCTCCCGCCTGGACTTCTCCAACCACGGCGCCCGCCTCGACACCCAGGGCTGGGGCCGCGAAGTCACCACCACCGGCTACGGCGACCTGCAAGGTGGGCCCGACGAAGACCTCTGGTACACCGACGAATTCAGCGGCACCTCCAGCGCGTCGCCGATCGTCGTCGGCGCCATCGCCGCCTACCAGGGCATCCGCGCTCCCGGCCGCGCGACCCCCGACCAGATCCGAACACTGCTGCGTACCACCGGCTCGCCCCAAACCGCCGCCCCTGGTCGTCCGACCACCCAGCGCATCGGCACCCTGCCCGACCTGCGCGCCATGACCGCGAAAGGTTGACGTATCAGATGGCAGTCATCCACCAGACCACCGTCACCCCGTCCAAGAGCGATCTCGTCGCGGCATGGTTACCCAGTCGGCAGTGGTACCTGGGCACGACCCCACGCCTGGACAAAGTCGGTGGTTTCCGCCTCGATGATCCGGCCGGCGAGGTCGGGGTCGAATTCGTGCTGTTCGTCGACGATTCCGGTCCTGACCAGGTGCTGTATCAGGTGCCGATGACCTATCGCGGGGCACCGCTGCCCGGCGCCGACTCGGCGCTGATCGGCACAGCTGAGCACGGGGTGCTGGGTCGGCGCTGGGTCTATGACGGGACCCGCGATCCGGTCGCGATCGCCGCCGTCATCGCTCTGCTGACCGGCCGCGCGACCGCTCAGGCTCAGAGTCTGAGCGACACGTCCGACCCGACGGTCGTTGTGACACCGGCAACCTCGGCCGACGGCGACCTCGGTGTGGCCGTGGACGGCGTCGCGCACACCGATGTCGCCTGGGGTTGCGCTGCCGTGCGATTCCATCGTGTGCCGGTGTCGTTGTGGGTCGGCGGAGCCGGTTCGGTGGCCGCGCCCTCGGCTCTGGGCTCGGTGGTCGAGTTGATCAGCGTGTTGACCGACTGGGCATAGCGCTGCCCGTGCGCGACCGACCGACACGTGCCCTGCCGGGTCGAAAACCGGATGTGCCGGGGCACGGTGGCGTGGCAGGGTACGAGCATGGCAACGGCGAAGAGCGTGTGCGTTCGGGCGGGGACTCCTGCGGACTCGGCTGCGATCACGGGGTTGCAGGAGGCCGGGTTCGGGATGCGGTACGGGGGTGATGAGAACGAATTCCGGGGAGCGGTCTTTCCGGTGGAGCGGTCACTGGTCGCGGTGGAGGGTGACCGGATCGTCGGGCACACGGTGGACCGGACGATGACGATCACGGTGCCGGGGGAGCGGACGGTGCGCGCGTGTGGGGTCTCGGGCGTCGCTGTGGCGCCCACACATCGGCGGCGAGGGATCCTGCGCGAGCTCTATCGCGCCCAGCACGCGCGGACCGAGGCCGACGGGTTGCCGTTGACGATCTTCACGGCCAGTGAGGCCACGATCTACGGGCGGTTCGGCTACGAGGTGGCCATCATCGACACCGCGGTCGCCATCGATACGCGGCGTGCCGAATTTCGGTCCACGACACCGGATCCCGGTGGTGTCACCTTGGAGACGCTGCAGGACACGGCCCCGCGGATTCGCGAGATCTATGAGCGCTGGCAGCAGGTGACGGCGGGGGCGCAGGTTCGCCCGGATGCCAAGTGGGACCTGTTCTTCGCCGATGTGGAACGCCACCGCCACGGCGCGACGACGCTGTTCGTGCTGCTGCACGCCGACGGATATGCCCTGTATCGGCGCTCGCGGCGCGAGACCCGTGACATCGCCGCGGTGTGGGAACTGCGTGCGGTCACCCCCGACGCGCACGCCGCGCTGTGGCGGGTGCTGCTCGGTATGGACCTCGTCGACACCGTGGAAGCCGAGCTCGCCGACGACGATCCGCTCGCCTACATGCTCACCGACCCGCGCGCCGTGCAGCTGACCCACCGCGGTGACGCACTGTGGGCGCGGGTCATGGATGTCCCCGCCGCCTTGACCGCCCGCACCTACCGCGCCGACCTCGATACCGTCGTGGCGGTGCGTGACCCGTTCCGCGACGCGGGCGGGAACTTCGCCCTGCGGATCCGCGACGGCGTCGCCGAGTGCGAGCCGACTTCCCGGACAGCGACTCTCGGCTTCGACCTCAACATTCTCGGCGCCCTCTACTTCGGTGCCCATCGCGCCAACACCTTCGCCGCCGCGCACCGGATCGCCGTCGAGGACCCGAAGGCACTGCGCGCGTTCGACGAAGCGTTCACCACCGACCGTGCCCCGCAATTGGGCTGGTTCTTCTAACACCCCGGCAACGGGCGCGTTCGCCCCGAAGGTCGCCGCGCCGGGAGTACGGTAGGTAGCTGTGGATTCGCACGAGGTCGATTCTTCGGTTCGGGTGCGTGGCGCCCGGGTCCACAACCTGCGTGATGTCGACGTGGACATGCCACGAAACGCGCTGGTCGCCTTCACCGGAGTGTCCGGTTCCGGCAAGTCGTCGTTGGCGTTCGGCACGCTCTACGCGGAATCGCAACGCCGCTATCTGGAATCGGTGGCACCGTATGCCCGCAGATTGCTGCACCAGGTGGAGGCGCCCGATGTCGACAGCGTCACCGGCCTACCGCCGACCGTGGCCCTGGCCCAGCGCCGGTCCTCGCCGTCGTCACGCTCGTCCGTCGGCACCGTCACCGCGATCTCGAACACGCTGCGCATGCTCATGTCCCGCGAAGGCGACTACCCCGACACCCCGGCCAGGACCGGTCCCGGGCACTACCCGGAGGGCACCAACCGCCTCTACTCCGACGCGTTCTCCCCGAACACCGTCGAGGGAGCCTGCCCACGCTGCCACGGACAGGGCGTCGTCCACGAGGCCACCGAGGCATCGATGGTTCCCGACCCGTCGCTGAGCATCCGCGAGGGTGCGATCGCGTCGTGGCCCGGCGCCTGGCAGGGCAAGAATCTGCGCGACGTGCTCGCCGCGCTGGGCTACGACATCGACCGCCCATGGCGTGAACTCTCACCCGCCGCGCGCGAATGGATCCTGTTCACCGAGGAGAAACCGGTCGTCACGGTGGAACCCGTGCGCGAACCACATCGCATCCACCGCCCGTATCAGGGCACCTACACCGGCGCCAAGCAGTTGCTGTTGCGTTCGCACGCCGAATCCAAAAGTGAGGCGACCAAGGCCCGCGCGGCCGAATACCTGCACACCGCCGTCTGTCCGCTGTGTGCGGGGCGACGACTCAAACCCGAAGCACTCGCGGTGACCTTCGCGGGATACAACATCACCGAACTCGCCGATCTGCCACTGAGCGAGCTCGTCGAGGTGCTGCGCCCCTACACCCCCGGCACCGACGCCGTGGCGGTACTCACCCAGGACCTCACCTCCCGCATCGATGTGCTGATCGAGCTCGGGCTCGGTTATCTGAGCGTGGACCGGGAGAGCCCGACACTGTCCGGCGGTGAGCTGCAACGATTACGGTTGGCCGGGCAGTTGCGGTCGGGGCTGTTCGGTGTCGTCTACATTCTCGACGAACCCTCGGCGGGACTGCACCCGGCCGACATCGCGGCACTGACGACAGTGCTGGACCGGCTGAAGAACTCGGGCAACAGTGTGTTCCTGGTCGAACACGATCTCGACATCGTCCGCCACGCCGACTGGCTCATCGACATCGGTCCCGGCGCCGGGGTGAACGGTGGCACGGTGCTCTACGCCGGTGAGGTCGACGGGTTGCGCGAGGTAGCCGACTCGGTCACCCGGCCCTACCTGTTCGACGAGATCGTCCGCCCACCGCGCGCGGCACGCGCCCCGACCGGCGAGCTCCGATTACGCGCCATCACCAGTCACAACCTGCGTGACCTCGACGCCGACATCCCCCTCGGAGTGTTCACCGCGATCACCGGCGTTTCCGGTTCGGGCAAATCGACACTGCTGCACGCTGTGTCGATCACCGCCGACGCCGACCCGGACATCGTGCGAGTCGTCGAAGTCGATCAGGCGCCGATCGGGCGCACCCCACGATCGAATCTGGCCACCTACACCGGCCTGTTCGACACGGTCCGCAAACTCTTCGCCGCGACCGACGCCGCCAAAACCCGCGGGTACGGCGTCGGGCGGTTCTCGTTCAACGTCGCCGAGGGCCGCTGCCCGACCTGCCAGGGCGAGGGATACATCACCGTGGAGCTGTTGTTCCTGCCCAGCACCTACAGCCCGTGCCCGGCCTGCCACGGCGCGCGCTACAACCCCGAAACCCTCGACGTCACCTACCGCGACAAAACCATCGCCGAGGTCCTCGACCTGACCGTCGACCAGGCCGCCGACTTCCTCGGCGACGTCGAAGTCGTCGCGCGTGCCCTGCGCACATTGCGCAATGTCGGCCTCGGCTACCTGCGGCTCGGACAACCCGCCACCGAACTGTCCGGCGGTGAAGCGCAACGGGTGAAGCTGGCCACCGAGTTACAGCGGGCACGGCGCGCGGGCACCGTCTATCTGCTCGACGAACCAACTACCGGGCTGCATCCGGCCGACACCGATATCCTGATGACACAACTGAATTCGCTCGTCGACAGCGGCGCCAGTGTGGTGGTGGTCGAACACGACATGACGGTTGTCGCCGGTGCCGACCACGTGATCGACATGGGGCCGGGCGGCGGCGGGCAGGGAGGCCGGATCGTGGCGCAGGGGACACCGAAACAGGTGGCGGACAGTACGGTCAGCCGGACTTCGCCCTACTTGTCGGAGCGATTGACATGACCGGCAGCGCGGATCGGACCCGCACTGCGATGCTCGTCGCGGGCGGGTGTTCGTTCCTGCTCGGTCTGGCGCTGCTGCTGTGGCCGGGGCGCGACGAATCCATGCTGGCGACGCTGTTCGGGATCTCGCTGATCCTGAGCACCGTGGTGCAGGTGTATCTGGCGTTCCTGGCGCGGATCGCGTTCCTGTTGCGGGTGCTGGTACTGGTCAGCGCCGGGCTCACGGGGATCTTGGCCGGTCTGGTCTTCCAGGGCGGCAATATCGAACT
Organism: Nocardia sp. NPDC060249; assembly: GCF_042728755.1. Classification (NCBI taxonomy): domain Bacteria; kingdom Bacillati; phylum Actinomycetota; class Actinomycetes; order Mycobacteriales; family Nocardiaceae; genus Nocardia; species Nocardia sp. NPDC060249. Next base: position 183,274 of record NZ_JBHXAQ010000002.1, on the reverse strand, counting down.
GCTGGCCCTGTGGATCGGCATCGGCTGGTCGGTGCGCGGGATCGTGCACGCGCTGGTCGCGGCGTGGGACGACAGCGTCGAGGACGGCTGGGCGCACGAACTGTGCGGTCTCGCCACCACCGCGATCGGCATCGCCGTCATCGCGATCACCTTCCAGACGGTCACCGGGCTGGCCACGATGGCCGGTGCCGGCCTGGTCGTGATCGGTGTGATGGAACTGCTCGCCGGTGGGCTCGGGCGGGCGGCGATGCAGGCGGCGCGCGGGTCCGCGCCCGAACAACCGGTGCCACCGGTCCGGGCCGCGACCGAGCTGTAGTAGCGAATCACACACTGCGAGTTCGGCATTCGAGGTCTACGCGAACTCGCGGACAACGTCACATTGCGGGCAGTGGAGCGAGCGCTGAACTCTGCGTGCACCCTCGCTCACGGCTGGGGTAACTGTGCTGCGCGCCGGTAGCGTGGCCCGCGGCGTGCGCACGGGGAGGGTCCTGTTCGGCGCGCCGCGTCCGCAGCCCGATTGTGAGCCCAGGAGAATGTGGTGTCGCGCGTAGTCCCCGGCATAGCTGCCGATGCCGTCCAGCGTGAAGAGCTGGCTATGCGGCGCATGACCGAAAGTTTGGTCGAAGACCTGTCCGAGAACGTCCCCGTCGACCAGGTGACGTCGGCGGTCGGCGCCGCGCACCACCGGTTCACCGGTAAACCGATCCGGGAGTTCGTGCCGATCCTGGTCGAGCGGATCGTGCGCCGCGAACTCGCCGATCCCGACCCGACGGTGCGGGTTCCGGCCCCCACGGCCAGCGTGCGGGCCGCGGAACTGATCGCGCGCGAGTCGAACACGACCGAGGAACAGCCGAAGCGGTCGGTGAGCAGGCGCGCGGTGGTGCCGTTGTCGATCGGTGCGGCCGTGATCGTGGCCGGTGTCGTCGCCGGCGTGGTGCTCTTGCCCGGCGGTGCCGATGCGCCGGCCGCGGCTCCTGTCGCCGGGCTGACGGTGGTGCGTGGGGTGGTGGGGTCGGAGAAGATGTCGTTCTTCGCCGACGAGCGTGTGGCGAAGGTGCTCGCCGACAACGGTATCCGGGTCGAGGTCGAACCGGCCGGTTCGCGCCAGATCGCGACCACGGTGGACCTGGGCGCTTTCGATTTCGCGTTCCCGTCGAGCATCCCGGCCGCGGAACGAATCCAGCGACAGCGCAACATCACCACCAAGTACACGCCGTTCTCGTCACCGATCGCCATCGCCACCTATCGGCCGATCGCGGACCTGCTCACGGCGGCCGGGGTGATCAAGCCCGGTCCGGTCGCGACCTTCGACATGGACAAGTACCTGGAGCTGGCCGGGACCGGTGTGCAGTGGGACGACCTGCCCGACAACACCACCTACCCGGTCGCCAAGAACATCCTGGTCTCGACCACCGACCCGCGCAGCTCGAACTCCGCGGCCATGTACCTCTCGATCGCCAGCTATGTCGCCAACGACCACACCATCGTGCGCGGCGCCACCGCCGAACAGCACGTGTTGCCCGCACTGTCGAAACTGTTCCTCGCCCAGGGCTACACCGACAACAGCAGCGACGGACCGTTCAACCAGTACCTCACCAACGGCATGGGCCAGACCCCGCTGGTCTGCATCTACGAGGCACAGTTCGTCGAAGCCGCGGGCAAGGGCCGGATCAAGCCGGACATGGTGCTGACCTACCCGACCCCGACGGTGCTGTCGAGCCACACCCTGGTCCCGCTCGACGCCACCGGCGACAAGATCGGCAAACTGCTCACCGACAACGCCGAACTGCGCCGCCTGGCCGCCGAACACGGCTTCCGCACCGGCGACACCGCCCAGTTCACCTCGGTCGCGGCCGAACGTTCGGTGCCGGTGGCCGCCGATCTGATCGATATCGTCGACGTACCGGCCTACGAGACTCTCGAGCACCTGCTCGACGGGGTAGCCAAGTCCTACAACTGAACTCGTCTCACCCCGTGCCGCGCAGCTCACCGCTGCGCGGCACTCGCGTTTGCGCGGCCGGAGGGATGGCGCGCCATGTGTCGATGAGATGCGGTCTGGAACCGATTCGCGTCCAGGTGCGGGGCGCAGACCGTGGTGCCGGATTCGGGGTTGACACGGGTTCGGCGCACGACTGTACACTGATGTGTTGCCAGGTATCCGAGCTGGCCCGCACTGCGAATGGAGTTCCACCGAGATGGACAAATTCGAACCCGGCCGAGAACTGATCCACGAGCTGTCCGTCGCGGCACGCCGAACCGGTACCGCGCTCGCCGCGATCTTCGGCGACGCGGGACGCAAGAGCGCGCGTGAGGTGGTCGATCTGGCACACGAGGGACGTGAACTGGTCGCCGGAACACTGCGGGCCAGCGCTGACGAACTTCGCCGTCGCCGCTAGTGCGTGCACCGGCGGATTCGTCGATGCCGCTGCGGCGTTCGCACGAAGTCGCCGTTACGGCGAACCACGGGTCTCGGTAGGATTCGGCGGGTGCCAGATTCTTCCGAGATAGCCCGGCTCTTCGATCGGCGGCCGCGTCACTGGGGGTCGCCCGCGGACCCGGTGGCTTGGAATGCGGTGCGGGACAAGGTCTGTGCGCAAGTCCCGCCGGAGACCGCGACAGAGTTCGTGACGTTGCTGCGGCGGGAAATCGTCGAGGTGACCGGGGTTGACGTCGACGATGCCGACGCGATAGCCGAGGCATCCGTGCTGGTCGAAGGGCAACCTGAAGCTGTGGACCTGCCGACCTGGCGCACCATTGTGCTGCCGCTGCTGACCGCCCGCGCGCGGCAGCTGTACGGCGAACTACCCACCGAGCGCCCCTGACGCCTCACCTCGTCGTGCGCGCCAAGGCTCGCTCTCTCCGCCGCATTCGCGCACCGGCCGTCCTTCGGCGAGGAGAGTTCGATATCAGTTCAGTGCACGCCTGTACACTCCACTGTCGACGGTAGGGCTGGACAACGTCGATCTGCCACTCGAAAAAGATTCTCGTGGTTCGGCGATGAGTTCTTTCGGCGCGCACCGTCTGTATGAGTGCTACCTGTAGCCGAGATCCGGGAGAGCCTCATGACCGCCAGTTCCGCCGTCACCACCGGCACCCTCGTCGTGCCGGACGCCCGTCTGTACTACGAGGTCCGTGGTGCGGGACCACTGCTCGTCCTCGTCGGCGCCCCGATGAACGCCGCCTCGTTCGCCGCGGCCGCCGAACATCTCGCCACCACCAATACCGTCCTCACCACCGACCCGCGTGGGCATTTCGGCAGCCCCCTGGACGACCCGAACCAGGACTCGACGGTACTCGCCCGTGCCGGAGACCTCGCCCAGCTCATCACCCACCTCGACGCGGGCCCGGCCGTGGTGTTCGGATCCAGCGGTGGCGCGGTCACCGCGCTGGCCCTGGCCCAGACCAGCCCCGACCTGGTCACCACCGTCGTCGCCCACGAACCGCCGCTGCGCGAACTGCTCCCCGACGCCGAGGCCCAGCGCACACTCACCGAGGACATCGTCGCCACCTACGCCGCCGGCGATGTGATCGGTGCCTGGCGGAAGTTCTTCGCCCAAGCCGCCATTGCGATCCCGGAACCGATGCTCGAACAGATCTTCGGCGGCGACCGCGATCCACAACAGGTCGCCAGCGAACGTTTCTGGTTCGCCCATGAACTGCGCCCGACCACCTCCTGGGTACCGGACCCGCCGGTGCTGCGTTCGATCCCCACCCGGGTGATCATCGGGATCGGCGCCGAGTCCACCGGTCAGTTCTGCGATCGCACCTCGCGGGAACTGGCATCGGCGCTCGGCGTCGACCCGGCTCTGTTCCCCGGCGACCACACCGGCTTCGTCAACGACGCCGTCACCTTCGCCGCCCGCCTGCAAGAAGTACTCGACGAGCCGTGAGCGTGGTTGCTCGCGCAGGCGCGGGCCGGGGGAGAAGATGCGAGGCATGAGCGAATCACAGGACTGGAACAGCAAGATCATCGCCGAGTTCCGAGCCAACGAAGGGCGCGTCGGCGGCCCCTTCGAGGGCGCGCCGATGGTGCTGGTGCATCACCGAGGGCGGCGCACCGACCGGCGACTGGTATCGCCGATGATGTACCTGGCCGACGAGAACGACCCGAAGCTCCTGTACGTCTTCGCGTCCAAAGCCGGTGCCCCCACCAATCCCGACTGGTACTACAACCTCACCTCGGCGGGCGCGGCCGACGCCGAGGTCGGCACCGAGACCTTTCCGGTCACCGTCACCGAAGTGACCGGCGAAGAACGCGACCGCCTCTTCGCCGAGCAGGCGCGACGGTATCCCGGTTTCGCCGAATACGAGGAGAAGACGAAGGGCATCCGTACCATCCCGGTGCTGGCGTTGCGCCGGAACTGATCGAATGAGGTAGCGGGGCAGGGCGACCGGACCGCCAGCCCCGCTACCGGAGACCGAGGCGGTGGTAGTACCGCAGTCCAATGTGCGAGCGGGTTCGGGCTTCCTACCGTTCGATCATGCGTCTTCGAATCCTCACCGTGCCGATCCTCGCCGCCGCGCTGGGCTTGTCCGCCTGCACGACCAGCGCGGCCGAGACTGCCGCCCCGGCTCGCGTGGACAGCGTGCGGGCCGACCTCGACGCGATAGTCGGCTCAGGTGCCGTCGGGGCCGTCGCCACGCTCACCGAGCGCGGAGCCGGCACCGTCGTCGCTTCCGGACTGGCCGATGCGGCCGCGGCGACCCCGATCGGTACCGATGTTGCCCACCATATCCGGGTCGGTAGCGTCACCAAATCCTTCACCGCCGCGATCGTGCTGCAGCTGGTAGCCGAACATCGCGTCGACCTCGACCGGTCCATCGACACCTATCTGCCCGGATTGCTCACCGGTGTGGGCGTGGACGGCAGCGCGATCACCGTCCGTCAGGTCCTGGGCCACCGCAGCGGCCTGCCCGAGCCTGCTCGGTCCCCGGAGCTCGACGAACACCAAGCGGCGAAGAACGGCCGCACCTTCACTCCGGCTCAGGAGATCGCCCTGGCTCTGGAGCATCCGGCGAAGTTCGCGCCCGGCAGCCGATTCGAGTACACCAACATCAACTACATCGTCGCGGGCATGCTGATCGAAGCGGTGACCGGGCATCGCTACACCGACGAACTGCGCGACCGCATCCTGACACCGCTCGGCCTGTCGAACACCTACCTGCCCGCGACCGGCGAAACCGGACTGCGCCAACCGCACCCGACCGCCTACACCACCGTCGACGGGACGCTCACCGACACGACCCTGATGGAACCGTCGGTGCCATGGGCATCGGGCGCCCTGGTGAGCACCGGCGCCGATGTGAACCGGTTCTTCCTCGCGCTGCTGGCCGGTCAGGTCGTGCCCCAGCCGCAACTCGCGCAGATGCTCGACGGCGTCGACATGGGCAACGGGGACGGCATGTCCTACGGTCTCGGCCTCGGGTACACCCAACTACCGTGCGGTGCGCAGTATGTCGGCCACATCGGCGGCGTCGCGGGCTTCTCCACTGTCGCGGGTGCCACCAGGTCCGGCCTCGCGGTCACCATCGCCTACACCGGCGAATCGTCCTCTGTCGATCTCGGCGGGATGCTCACCCACGCACTGTGCGACTGAATCCCTCGCCTCTTCGTCAACGCGGTGATGGCACACGATGCAAGTCCGCATCGTGTGCATCGACAATCGCGTCACGACATCGCTCGCCCACCGTCCGCAGTGCCGCGACGAGCTCAGGTGGGCAGGTGACGGTGAATCCGATGTCCAGGGCGTGCGGTAGAGGTCGGTGGCCACCGGTCATGGCCGGGGGCCGTCACCGGCTCGATGCCACGCGGCACCGATCTCGCTCAACCGCTCGACGGCGTAGGTGGGGTCGACCAGTGCCTCCGGGGTGTGGATGCCCGGTGCGGGTCGGTCGCCGCGCAGGCCGAGCAGCCGTTCGGCGCCGAGCGCGATCCCGAGTGCGGTCAGCGGCCGCTGACCGTCCCGATGGACGAGGTACCACGTTCTGTCGAGCGATTCGCCGCTGCGGCCGATTCCGGCGAGCTCGATTCGGATCTCGACGGAGGCAGGTTCACCGCGCCGCCGGCTCAGGGTCGCACCGACCGCGAAGTCGACCCGGACGTTCGGTGCGCCGGTAGCGAGGGCCAGGCTGGGCACGTCGAGAACCGGGATGCTCTGGCCGGGCAGGGCGGTGCCGTCGACGGTGTGGACGTCGGCTTGTGCGTCGGCCTCGGCGAGCCAGGTGAAGACGCCGTCGCGGCGCACGAGACCCGCCGTCGTGACGGCCGACCAGCGTTCCAGGTCGGCGATTCCCGCGGGTCCCCCGGTGTCGGTGTCATCGAGTGCGACGCCGACTCGGACCGTGTCGACCCGGTCGAACTCGCGCGTGGCATCCAGCGCGGCGAGAACGATGATTCCGGCCATCAGATGGCTGGCGACCAGAACCGGTGCAGCACTGGACTTGTGCGCGCCCGCGACGATCTCCGGGCCGATGTCGAGGAGGCCGCTGGAGATGCTGAGGTAGGGCAGGCCGCGGTCCTGTGCGTAGTGCAGGCCGTTGAGACGGTCGTCCCACAGGGTCGTCACGACCGCCGAGTAGCCGGCCTCGGCGAGACCGAGGTCGCGGCGGGACAGATCGATCGTCACCGCGGTGGCGGTGCCCAGGCTGTCGGCGACCCGTTGCGCACGACCGAGATCACGTCCCGCGATGGTCAACGGCAGAGTCGGATGCCATCGGCGCAACAGAGCCGCGGTGTCCGACCCCGCCTGTCCCGACCCGCCCAAAATCAGTACCGATTGCGTCATAGTGCATTCCTCTCCGTTAAGCTACAAGTTGTAACTTACTCTTTGTAGCTAAGCTGTGGGCATGGCGCAAGGGAGGACGATGACCGCACGATCTGGCAGATTGGCCAAGCCGGCCAGGCGCGAGCAACTGCTCGACACCGCCTTGACGCTGGTGCGCGAACACGGCACCGATGGCCTGACCTTGGCCACGCTCGCCGAAGCCGCGGGCGTGAGCAGGCCGATCGTCTACGACCACTTCGGCACCCGCCCCGAACTGCTCCTCGCGCTCTACCGCCAACTCGACGAACGTCACCGCCTCGCCTCGGAACAAGCCGCCCGCGACGCCACCCCCACCGTCGGCGAGATCGCCCGCGTCATGAGTGCCGCCTACTTCGCCTGCGCCACCGACATGCCCGAATTCGACGCGATTTCCGCCGCCCTGAAAGGCAACCCGGACGTGCAGGCGATCCAGCACGACATGCTCGACAGCTACCGCGACTGGATGGCAGCCACCCTGCACCCGTTCTCCGCACTCACCGCCACCGCACTGCGACTACGCTGCGTCGGCGTGCTCGGCGCGGCCGAAACACTGGCCGCAGAACTGAACCGGGGCGCGACGACACCCGAGGAAGCGATCTCGGCACTGACCGATCTGATCGTCGGTAGCATTGGTGCGGTCGAGCGGCACTGACGGGGGAAACGGGTGGGCATCGAACCTGAAATCCTTACAGGCGCTGGTGTTGTGCGCGGTCGGTGGGAGGGCGCTGTCGCGGTCTTTCGGGGGATCAGCTATGCGGAGCCACCGGTTGGAGCACTGCGGTTCGCGGCGCCGGTGCCTGCGCGGCGGTGGCAGGGCGTTCGGGACGCACTGGTGTTCGGCCCTCCGGTGCCCCAGGCGCGCAATAGCGGTTCGGTGATGTTGTCGGTGTCCGGCTCGACCGATGACGGATCCGAGGACTGTTTGACCCTGAACGTCTGGTCACCCGACCTCGGGGCCGCGCAACTGCCGGTGATGGTGTGGATTCAGGGCGGCACCTACCTCGAGAACGACACCGCCAACCCGCATTGCGACGGTGCGCTGCTCGCAGCGGCCGACGTGGTGGTGGTCAGCATGAACTATCGAGTCGGCGTCGACGGTTTCGCGCGCATCGCCGGAGCTCCGGACAATCGCGGCATCCTCGACCAGATCGCTGCTCTGCGCTGGGTCCAGGACAACATCGCTGCATTCGGTGGCGACCCCGCCAACGTCACCGTTTTCGGTCAGTCCGCGGGCGGTGCGTCGGTCGGTGCGCTGCTGGTTATGCCGATGGCGGCCGGACTGTTTCACAGGGCGATCAGCCAGAGCATGCCCGGCACCTACTTCACTCCGAGCCTCGCCGCCGCGATCTCGACCACGATCGCCGCACAGCTCGGTGTCCGGGCCACCGTCGAAGACCTCGCCCTGCTGCCGCCACGCGCACTCACCGACGCCACTACCGCGGTGATCGCCGCGATGCCCGAGTTCGTCGATGTCTGGGGCCCGATGGCACTCACGCCCACCCCGTTCTCCCCTGTTGTCGACGGTGAGATATTGCCGTGCGCGCCGTGGCGTGCGATCGCAGGCGGTGCCGCACGCGACGTCGACCTGCTCATCAGCCACACCCGTGACGAGTACCGGCTCTACACATCTCGCCCCGGCAGCGAACCGGCACCGTCGACCATGACCGCCGCTTTTCGCCACCTCGCACCGGGCGGGGATGGTGACAGGCTCTACCGCGCCGCCTATCCGGAAGCGACATCCGGCCAGCTGTTCGAAATCCTCAACTCCGACTGGCTGTTCCGGATGCCGAGCCTGCATCTGGCCGATGCCGCGCACGCCGGCAGCGGACGCGTCTGGCTGTGCGAACTGGCGTGGAGCTTCAACTCACAACAGGGCGCCGCACACTGCCTGGACTTCCTGCTCGTCTTCGGCACCCTCAGTCCCGACGAGGTCCGCGCCCACCCCTTCGCCCATCCGAACGCCGCGAACGAAATGCCCGATCTCGCCGACCGCATGCGTAGCGACTGGGTGAACTTCGCTACCTCGGGCAACCCCGGCTGGGCGCCCTACGATCCCCAAGCGCGAACCACGCGCGTCTACCACGCCGAACCCATCACCCAGCCCTACCCCGAGGAACACTCTCGCCGCATCTGGTCCGCCCACCTGTTCGACACGCTGGACCTCCCGAGCTGAAGCATCAAGCCCGGCTGCGCCTTCCGTGGCACGCTCGGCCGCTAGGTTGAACCAGTGTTCACTGCCAATGGAATCCCGGTCGGTACGGGGCGCAGGTTGATCGCGCCCGCTGTCGATCTGTACGGAGCGTGGCTCGCCGCGCATATCGAGTGGGGCCCCGGTGTTCATGAGGACGGTTTCGGCTTGTTACCGAGTGACGACGTCGACTCGGTGGCGGGATTCGAGCGCTGGATCGCGCGGCTCATCGCCACGTCAGCGAAGGGACGGGACGGGCGTTGCTCGTATCGCTGGATAGTCGAGGATGATCGCGTGCTCGGCGGGATCGCCTTGCGGCACGGGGACGGTGACCTTGTGCGGAGGGTCGGGCATGTCGGTTACGGGATCCGGCCGTCCGCACGCCGACGAGGGCTGGCTACATGGGCGTTGGGGGAGATCATCGCTGAGGCGCGAGTGGCCGGGATGGATCAGGTGCTGGTCGTCTGCGCTGCCGACAATCTCGGGTCGGTGAAAACGATCGAGCGATGTGGTGGCGTTCTCGAAAGCATCCAGGACACCGAACTCGGTCCGGCTCGGCGATATCGGATCACGGTCGGGGAGTCACGCGCGTAAGCGCATCGGTGGGAGGGTCGCCGGGTCCCACGGCGTGACTATCGGCGGCCGAAGTGTTCGACGAGGCCATTGTGTGATCTCGCCATCCTCGAGTTGTTATCGGCGTTTGATCGTGGCGAGCCAGGCGGACGTTGTGTCGGCGAATCGTGTTCGCAGATGCTCGGGGGCGACGTTGGTGAGGCGCCAGGCGGGGTTGTCATCGAAGGGTGCGGCGAGGGCTTGACTGGTGACCGGGTGCGGTCCGGTGTCGGGCCCGGTGTCGCTGAAGCACAACACGTACAGGGTCCCGCCGGAGTCGGTGACCGATGCCAGGCTTGCCACGTACTCGGTGCGTTCGGACGCGTCGAAGGTGTGGAACAGGCCGCAGTCGAGGACGGTTTCGAAGCGGCGATACAGGCGCTGGAGGTGTAACGCGTCCGCCATCGCGAAGGCCACGTCGATCCCACGATCGTCGGCTGCTTGCCGGGCGGCGGCCAACGCTGTTTCGGCCACGTCGACGCCCAGCACCGGCAACCCTCGGGCGGCGATGAACAGGGCGTTGTCGCCGGTGCCACACCCGACATCGAGAACCGGTCCGCAGAACCCACCCGCTTCGGCCAGCCGCACGACAGCGGGCTGCGGGGTGCCGATATCCCAGGGCGCGGGGCCGTCGACATAGGACGCGTTCCACGATTGACCCGCTTCGCGTTCGTGACTGGTCGGTGGCCGGGAATCGGGCTGGGAAGTCGGCGTCATCAGTGGATGAACTGGTTGGAGCGGTCGGCGAGGTCGAGAACCGGCTGGGGGAACAGGCCGAGCAGGACGGTGGCGCCGGCGCTGAAGGCCACGACCAAGGTGGTGGAAAACGGGGCGGTCACGATGGGCGCGTCGGCTGGCGGGTCGGTGAAGAACATCAGCACGATGACCCGGACGTAGAAGAACGCGGCGATGGCGCTGCAGAGGACACCGACGATCACCAACGCGGTGTAGCCCGCACCGGAGGCAGCCGCGAAGACCGCGAACTTGCTGACGAATCCGCTGGTGAGCGGCAGACCGGCGAAGGACAGCAGCAACAGGGCGAATGCCGAAGCGAGCCACGGGGATCGGCGGCCGAGGCCCGCCCACTGCGACAGCGCGGTCGCTTCGTCACCGGAGGCGTCCCGCACCAGGCTGACCACCGCGAACGCGCCGACGGTGCCGAGACCGTAAGCCAGTAGATAGAACAGCACGGCGGCCACACCGGCGCTGTCGGCGGCGACGATACCGACGAGCAGGAAACCGGCGTGCGCGATCGAGGAGTAGGCCAGCATGCGCTTCACATCGGTCTGAGTGATCGCCATGATCGCACCGACGACCATCGTGGCCACCGCGACCGCGGCGAGCACCGGGCGCCAATCCGAACCCAGCGCACCGACTCCCACCATCAGCACCCGCATGGTCGCCCCGACGGCGGCGATCTTGGTGGCAGCCGCCATGAACGCGGTGATCGGTGTCGGCGCGCCCTGATAGACATCGGGCACCCACGCCTGGAACGGCACAGCGCCGATTTTGAACAGCAGCCCGACTGCGAGCATGCCGATACCGAGCAGTGCCAGGGTCGCGTTCTCGGGCTGCTTGTCCAGTGCCGCGCCGATTCCCGGCAGCGACACGGTGCCGGTCTGCCCGTAGAGCAGCGCGACACCGTAGAGGAAGAACGCCGAGGAGAACGCACCGAGCAGGAAGTACTTCATTGCCGCCTCTTGCGAGAGCAACCGCCTGCGGCGTGCCAGCCCACACAGCAGATACAGGGGCAGCGACAGCACTTCGAGCGCGACGAACATCGTCAGCAGATCGTTGGACGCGGGAAACAACAGCAGACCACCGACCGCGATCATCGTCAGCGGGAACACCTCGGTGGTCGAGACACCCGAGCGCACCGCGGCGAGCTCGTGCGCGCTCCCGGGCACCGCGGAGGCTTGCGGCGTGAACGCGTCGACCCCTCGGTCCGACGCGGCCGCCGCCCGGCTCCACGTGCCGGGCCCGCTGCGCGCCCGCGGCACCGCTCCACGCTCGGCGATCAGCAACAGGCCCAGCAGCGAGATCAGCAGGATCGTGCCCTGCAGGAACAGCGTGACCCCGTCGATGGCGACCGCACCCACCACCGCGGTGCCCTCGGATCCCGCGAGCAGCACCACAGCCACCAGCGCGCCGACCAGACCCGCCACTCCGAGCACCAACTGCGTCGGATACCGGTAGGGCCGTGGCACGAACGCTTCGACGAGCACACCCACCACGCCGACCCCGAACACGATCAGCATCGGGGCGAGCAGGTGGTATTCGATGCTCGGTGCGGGCGCGATGGCCGCGAGCTCGGTGATGGTCACGGAGTCCGTCCTCATTTGTGGCCGCCTGCGGGCGGGGTGGCCGCACCAGCTTCGGGAGCGGGGACCGTCGGAGCGGGATCGTGCTTACCGATCGTCGAGAGGGTGTGCCCCACCGCGGGATCCACCAGATCCAGGATCGGTTTCGGATAGAACCCGAGCACCAGCAGCGCGACCAGCAGCGGCACCACCACGGCCAGCTCACGCGGCACCAGATCACGCAGGTGTTCGTTGCCCTTCTTCAGCGGGCCGGTCATCAACCGCTGATACAGCCACAGCACGTAGAGCGCGGCCAAGACCAGTGCACCGGTCGCGATCACCGCCGCCACCTGGTACTTCGGGAAAGTACCGACGAGGACCAGGAATTCGCTGACGAACGGCGCAAGGCCGGGCAGCGAGAGCGTGGCCAGGCCCGCGAGGAAGAAGGTGCCCGCCATGACCGGGGCGACCTTCTGCACGCCGCCGTACTCGGCGATCATCCTGGTGCCGCGCCGGGAGACGAGGAATCCGGCGATGAGGAACAGTGCGGCCGTGGACAGTCCGTGGTTGACCATGTACAGCGTCGCCCCGGATTGGGATTGGCTGGTCATGGCGAAGATGCCGAGGATGATGAACCCGAAGTGCGAGATCGAGGTGTAGGCGATCAGTCGCATCACATCGGTTTGGCCGATCGCGAGCAGCGCGCCGTAGAGGATGCCGATCACGGCCAGTGTGATCACCAAGGGCGCGAAGGTGTCCGATGCCAGCGGGAACAACAGCAGGCAGTAGCGCAGCATGCCGAAGGTGCCGACCTTGTCGACCACCGCCATCATCAGTACCGCGCTGGACGGGGTGGCCGAGACCGCCGCGTCGGGCAGCCACGTGTGCAGTGGCCACAGTGGCGCCTTCACGGCGAAGGCGAACATGAACCCGAGGAACAGGGCGTTGAGAACCGCTGTGCTGCCCCCGAGTTCACCGCTGTTGGCCGCGGCGACCACGACGCGCAGATCGAAGGTTCCCGCCGACCCTTCACCGAGGCCCGCCTGGGCGGTCAGCACGTACAGCCCGATCACCGCGGCGAGCATGATCAACCCACCGAAGAGGTTGTAGAGCAGGAACTTCACCGCCGCGCGCGAGCGTTGGGCGCGGACCGCGGCGTCGGTGGTGCGGGTGCCGAAACCGCCGATGAGGAAGTACATCGGGATCAGCATCGCTTCGAAGAACACATAGAACAGCAGGATGTCGAGGGACAGGAACGAGATGAGGACCATCGACTCGACCAGCAGCATCAGTGCCATGTAGATATGCGTGGTCTTGCGGCCGTCGCCGGTGGCGGTGTCGTCGTGCCAGCCCGCCAGGATCAGCAAGGGCACCAGCACCGCGGTCAGCAGGACCAGTGCGGTGGCGATGCCGTCCAGGCCCAGGGTGTACCCGACGCCGAACGCCGGAATCCATTCGTGGGATTCGACGAATTGATACTGGGCACCGCCGGGCTGGAACCGCACGGTCAGTACGACGGCCAGTGCGAGCACGCCGATCGAGACCGCGAAGGCGATGCCGCGTGCCACCGTGCGGCGGGCGGCGGGCACGACGAGTACCACGCCCGCACCGATCGCGGGGGCGAGCCAGAGTGTCGTCAGCCAGGGAAACGAGTTCACCAGAACCTCACCGCCAGCAGGGCGGCGGCCACCAGGGCCGCGCCGGTGAACATGGACAGGGCGTAGGAGCGCACGAAACCGGTCTGTACCTTGCGGATTCGCGCCGACAGCCCGCCGATCGAGGCGGCGGTGCCGTTGACGATCCCGTCGACCCCCTTCGCGTCGAGGAACACCAGCGCCCTCGTGAGGTGACGGCCGGGGCGTTCGAAAACGGCTTCGTTGATCTTGTCGCCGTAGAGATCGTCACGTGCGGCCCCGGTCAGCACGCTGACCGGCTCCGGGGCGATGTCGGGGATCGAGCTCTCGGCGTATTTGCGGTAGGCGATGGCCACACCGATGGCGACCGCGGTCAATGCCAGACCGGTGACCACCGCCGCGGGGATCACGGGCTCCGCGTGATGGGAACCGACGACGGGTTCGAGCCAGTTCACCAGCGACGAGCCCCAGACGAACAGGCCACCGGCGAAGACCGATCCGAAGGCGAGCAGGATCATCGGCCCGGTCATCACCGCGGGTGACTCGTGCGGGTGGGTGTCCGGCTTCCAGCGGCGCTCGCCGAAGAAGGTCATCAGCATGACGCGGGTCATGTAGAACGCGGTGAGTGCGGCACCAATTAGAGTGACCGCCCCGAGCAGGATTCCGGTGGATCCACCGTGGTCGAAGGCCGCCTCGATGATCTTGTCCTTGGAGAAGAACCCGGACAACGGTGGCACTCCGATGATCGCGAGATAGCCCAGGCCGAAGGTGATGAACGTGATCGGCATCAGCGTGCGCAGTCCGCCGTAGCGGCGCATGTCTGTTTCGTCGTTCATCGCGTGCATCACCGAGCCGGCGCCGAGAAACAGTCCGGCCTTGAAGAAGCCGTGGGTGAGCAGGTGCATGATCGCGAACGCGTAGCCGGCCGGGCCGAGGCCGACGGCCAGGATCATGTACCCGATCTGGCTCATCGTCGAGGCTGCCAGGGCCTTCTTGATGTCGTCCTTGGCGCAGCCGATGATGGCGCCGAACAGCAACGTCACCGCACCGACGGCGATCACCGCTGTGCGTGCGTTCGGCGCGAGGTCGTAGATCGGGTTGGCGCGGGCGATCAGGTACACACCGGCGGTGACCATCGTGGCGGCGTGGATGAGCGCCGAGACCGGAGTGGGGCCTTCCATCGCGTCGCCGAGCCACGACTGCAGCGGCACCTGCGCGGATTTGCCGCAGGCAGCCAGCAACAGCAGCAGGCCGATCGCGGTGAGTGTGGCTTCACTCGCGCCCGGTGTCGCCGCGAACACGGTGCGAAAGTCGAAGGAACCGAAGGTCGCGAACATGACCATCATGGCGATGGCCAAGCCCATGTCACCGACCCGGTTCACCACGAACGCCTTCTTGGCTGCCGTTGCCGCCGAGGGCTTCTCGTACCAGAAGCCGATCAGCAGATAGGACGCCAGGCCCACGCCTTCCCAGCCCAGATAGAGGACGAGGAAGTTGTCGGCCAGGACCAGCACGAGCATCGCGGCCAGGAACAGGTTGAGATAGCCGAAGAACCGGCGCTTGTCCGGATCATGACTCATGTAGCCGATCGAGTAGAGGTGGATCAGTGACCCGACTCCGGTGATCAGGAGCGCGAAGCAGATCGACAGCTGGTCCAGTTGCAGGCTGAACCCGACCTGCAGATCACCGACGGGCACCCAGTTGAACAGTTCCTTGTGCACGGCGCGGTCGGCGTCGGCGCGGCCGAGCATGCCGAAGAACGCGACAACGGCGACGACGAATGAGGACAACGCGGCCGTCGTGGCCAGGTAGGAGCCCCAGCGGTCGGTGAGGTGGCCGAACACGAGCAGGATGATCGCGCCTGCGAGCGGGAGGGCGGGCAGCAGCCACAGCGTTGCGGTACCCATGTCAGAACTTCAGCAGGTTGGCGTCGTCGACCGAGGTCGACCGGCGGGCACGGAAGATCGTCATGATGATGGCCAGGCCGACGACGACCTCGGCGGCGGCGACCACCATGGTGAAGAACGCGATCACCTGACCGTCGAGGTTGCCGTGCAACCGGGCGAAGGTCACGAACGCCAGGTTCACCGCGTTGAGCATCAGCTCCACACACATGAACACCACGATCGCGTTGCGGCGCAACAACACTCCCGCGGCGCCGATGGTGAACAGCAGCGCAGACAGGAACAGGTAGTTCTGGGGGTTCACCGCTTGCCTTCCTCGTCGGCCGTCGGGTTGTCGTCGCGGACCGTGCCCACCGAGAGCACGGCGGCTTCGGTGTGGGCGCGGTTGCGGCGGTGACGCAGGATCGTGCTCACCGAGAGTTCGGCGAAGGAGCCGTCGGGAAGCTGGGCGGGACTGTCGACGGCGTTGTGCCGTGCGTAGACACCCGGTGTCGGCAGGGGTGTGGCCCGTTCGCCGGCGTTGCGGAAGCGATCACGCGACATTTCCCGCTGTCCGCGTTTGGGGGTGAACTGTTCACGGTGGGCCAGCACCATCGCACCGATCGTGGCGGTGATCAGCAGTGCCCCGGTGAGTTCGAACGCCCACACGTAACGCAGGAAGATCAACTCGGCGAGTTCGGCGATCACGTCACGGTCGCCGAAACCGCGTCCGGGAAAGTTTGTTCCGCTGTCGCGCAGGGCCGCGCCGATACCGCCGATGAACAGCAACCCGAATCCGAGCCCGACGATCGCGGCGGCGATGCGCTGGCCGCGCAACGTTTCCCGCAGCGATTCCGCCGAGTCGACGCCGACGAGCATCAGCACGAACAGGAACAGCATCATCACCGCGCCCGTGTACACCACGATCTGCACGACGCCGAGGAACAGCGCACCCTGCGCGATGTAGAACACGGCGAGCGCGATCATGGTGGCGGCCAAGCACATCGCCGAATGCACGGCCTTGGCCGCGGTCACCATGCCGAGGGCACCGAGCACCGCGATCGGGGCGAGTACCCAGAACAGCACGCCCTCGCCCGTGGAGGTGTTGGTCACTTCGGCGGCCAGCATGTGTGCGGTGCTCATCGCAGTGCCTCCTGCTCCGACGGTGCCGGACCGACCCGGCCCAGGTAGTAGTCGGCCGCGTCGGTGCCCGGTGCCATCGGATGCGGCGCGGGGGTCATGCCCGGCTCCAGGGGGGCCAGCAGCTGGTCCTTCTCGTAGATGAGGTCGGCGCGGTTGTCGTCGGTGAGTTCGTATTCGTTGGTCATCGTCAGTGCGCGCGTCGGGCAGGCCTCGATGCACAGACCGCAGCCGATGCAGCGCAGGTAGTTGATCTGGTAGACGCGGCCGTACCGTTCACCCGGGGAGAAACGTTCGTCCTCGGTGTTGTCGGCGCCTTCGACGAAGATCGCATCGGCCGGGCACGCCCACGCGCACAGTTCGCAGCCGATGCACTTCTCGAGTCCGTCGTCGTAGCGGTTGAGCTGGTGCCGGCCGTGATAGCGCGGCGCGGTCGGCACCTTCTGCTCGGGGTAGGACTCGGTATTGGGCTTTTTGAACATCGTGGCCGCGGTGACCGCGAACCCGGCGAGCGGGTCGAACAACCCGAACTCGGGCTGGTCGTTCGCGGGCCGTGCGGGCATCGGCGGCACCGGGAAGCCCAGGAACACCGACGAGGTCGCCGGCTCCTGTGGCGGCAAGGGCGGCAGCCCTTTGCTGCGACCCGCGCGCAGGAACGTCGCGATCATGGCGGCGGTGATCACCACGCCCACACCGACCAGGATGTAGTTCTGTCCGGCGATGCCCTCGAGGTCGAGGACCCGTGCCGCGGCCACGACCATCACCCACACCAGCGAGGTGGGGATGAGCAGTTTCCAGCCGAGATTCATGAACTGGTCGTAGCGCAGCCGGGGCAGCGTGCCGCGCAGCCAGACGAACACGAACAGGAACGTCCACACCTTGAGGGTGAACCACAGCAGCGGCCACCATCCGGAGTTGGCGCCCTCCCACAGGCTGATCGGGAACGGCGCCCGCCAGCCACCGAGGAACAGCGTCGTCGCCAGCGCGGACACCGTGGCCATGTTCACGTATTCGGCGAGCATGAACATCGCGAACTTCAGCGACGAGTACTCGGTGTGGAAACCGCCGACCAGTTCACCTTCGGCTTCGGGCAGGTCGAAGGGCGCCCGGTTGGTCTCGCCGACCATCGACACGCAGTAGATGAGGAAGGAGGGCAGCAGCAGGAACACGAACCAGGTGCCCTCCTGCGCGCTCACGATCTCGGAGGTCGCCATGGTGCCCGACAGCAGGAACACGGTGGCGAAGGTCAGTGCCATCGCGATCTCGTAGGAGATGACCTGCGCGGTCGAGCGCAGGCCGCCGAGCAGCGGATAGGTCGAACCCGACGACCAGCCGGCGAGCACGATGCCGTACACGCCGATGGAGGTGATGGCGAGGATGTAGAGCACCGCGACGGGCATGTCGGTGAGCTGCAGCGCGGTGTGCGTGCCGAAGATCGAGACCTCCGGGCCCATCGGGATCACCGCGAAGGCCATGAAGGCCGGGATCACCGAGATGATCGGGGCGAGCACGAAGATCGGCTTGTCCACGATCGCCGGGATGATGTCTTCCTTGAGCGCCATCTTCACGCCGTCGGCGATCGACTGGAGCATGCCGCCGGGGCCGATCCGGTTGGGCCCGATCCGCATCTGCATCCACGCCACGACCTTGCGTTCGGCGTAGACCGCGATCAACGGCACCAGCATCAGGTAGATGAACACGCCGAGCGCCTTGACCACTACCAGCCACAGCGGATCGGTGCCGAAGACAGGCCCGGCGTCGGCCGCGAGGAGTTGGACTCGATCACTCATGACGGTGTTCCTTCATCCTGTCGTCGGCGCGACGCAGGCGCACCACGGCGCCGGGCGTCACACCGAGTTCGGCGGCGACCGTCGAACCGGGCGAGTGCAGCGGCAGCCACACCACCCGGTCGGGCAGGTCCGTGATCATCAAGGGCACCGAGATCTCGCCGCGGTCGGTGTAGACGATGACGTGATCGGCTTCGTCGGCTTCGATCTCGGCGGCGGTCGCCGCGGACAGCCGTGCGACCGGCGGGCGGGCGACACCGGCGAGATTGGGTTCACCGTCTTGCATCCGGCCCGCGTCGAGCAGCATCCGCCAGCCGGCGAGCACGGCCATTCCTGGCCCGGGTACGGGTCGGGTCTGGCTGGTCAGTTCCGGGGCGGAGATGGGCTCACCGGTCCAGGCGCCGAGTCCGTCGAGTTCGGTGCGGGCCGCGGCGGGGTCGGGCAGGTTGATCGGGACGCCCATCTGCGCGGCCAGCGAGTGCAGCACCCGCAGGTCCGACAGGGGAGCGGCGACGCGGCGGGTGGTGTCGAGCGGGGCCGCGGTGAAGGGGCGCGGACGAGCTTCCCAGGTACGGAAGGTGCCGGACTTCTCCATCGCGGTCGCCACCGGGAACACGACGTCGGCGCGTTCGGTGACGGCGCTGTGCCGCATTTCGAGGCTGACGACGAAGCGGGCCGCGTCGATGGCGGCCAGTGCGGCGGCCGGGTCGGGCAGGTCGGCCGGGTCGACACCGCCGATGATCAGCGCGCCCAACTGGGCGGCGCCGGCCAGGATCGCGTTGGCGTCGCGGCCGACGGTGACGGGGAGTTCACCGGCCTGCCACCGATGTCGAACCTGTTGGCGTGCCGAAGGGTCGACGACAGGCCGGCCGCCGGGCAACAGGCTGGGCAGAGCGCCCGCTTCCAGCGCGCCTCGTTCGCCCGCACGACGTGGCACCCACGCCAGTGCGGCGCCGGTGGCATCGGCCAAGCGGACCACCGCCGACAGTGCGCCGGGGCTGCCCGCGAGACGTTCACCCGCCATGATGACCGCGCCGGGCGTGTTCAGCATCGTCATGAGTTCCGCGGCATCGGCGGACGTTTCGGCCATGATCGAGGTGATGACGTCGGCTTCCCCACAGGGCGGGGTTTGGATGAGCGCACCCGACATGCGTTCGAGTCCGCGGGAGGCGAACGGAGCCAGCGACACCACCCGTTGCCCGCGGGTCCGTGCGGCCTTGCGCAGCCGCAGGTAGACGATGGGCGATTCCTCTTCCGGCTCGAGCCCGACCAGCAGCACGACGGGGGCTCGGTCGAGTGCGGCGAAGTCGACCTGGACACCGCGTCCGGCGACGCGGGCGGCGAGGAAGCGTTCTTCCTCCTCCGAATGCACCCGGCTGCGGAAATCGATGTCGTTGGTCGCGAGGACCATCCGCGCGAACTTGCTGTACGCGTACGCCTCTTCCTCGGTGACACGGCCGCCGACGAGCACTCCGGCACTGCCGATCGCGGCGCTCAGGCCCGCGGCGGCGGCGGTGAGAGCTTCGGGCCAGGACGCGGGGGCGAGGACACCGTCCCAGCCGCGCACCATCGGTGTGGTGAGGCGGTCGCGTTCGGTGGCGTAGGCGAAGGCCCAGCGGCCCTTGTCGCAGTTCCATTCCTCGTTGACCTGGGGGTCGTCACCGGCCAAGCGGCGCAACACTTTTCCGCGGCGGTGATCGGTGCGCTGTGCGCATCCGGAGGCGCAGTGCTCGCACACGCTCGGGGTGGAGACCAGGTCGAACGGGCGGGCCCGGAATCGGTAGGAGGTACCGGTGAGGGCGCCCACGGGACAGATCTGGACGGTGTTGCCGGAGAAGTAGGAGTCGAGCGGTTCGGCTTGGGCGATGCCGACCTGTTGCAGCGCACCGCGATCCATCAGTTCGATGAACGGGTCGCCGGCGACCTGCTGGGAGAACCGGGTGCAGCGGGCGCACAGCACGCACCGCTCCCGGTCGAGCAGCACCGCCGTGGACAGCGGGATCGGTTTCGGGTACGTCCGCTTCTCGCCGTCGAATCGGGATTCGGCGCTGCCGGTGGACATCGCCTGATTCTGTAGCGGGCACTCGCCGCCCTTGTCGCAGACCGGGCAATCCAGCGGATGGTTGATGAGCAGCAGCTCCATCACCCCGCGCTGAGCCTTCTCGGCGACCGGGGAGCTGATCTGGGTGTGCACGATCATGCCGTCGGTGACCGGGATCGTGCAGGAGGCGACCGGCTTTCGCTGCCCTTCGACCTCGACGAGGCACTGACGGCACGCACCGACCGGGTCGAGCAGGGGGTGATCGCAGAAGCGGGGGATCTGCACGCCGATCAGTTCGGCGGCACGGATCAGCAAGGTGCCGACGGGAACTTCGATGGTGGTGTCGTCGATGGTGACGCTCACCATGTCGGCGGGCACCACATCGCTGCTGTTGCCTGGCGCGATGGCTGGCCCACCCGCCACCCGACCGCCACCCCTCACGGAATCGCTACGCGATGCTGGATTCATCGGTCCTCTTTCGCTGGTGCCCACACGGTCGAGGCGGCCGGGTCGAACGGGCAGCCGCCGAGTCGCTGATGCGCGAGGTATTCGTCGCGGAAGTACTTCAGCGAGGAGAAGATCGGGCTGGCCGCGCCGTCACCGAGCGCGCAGAACGATTTACCGTTGATGTTGTCGGCGATGTCGGCGAGCTTGTCCAGGTCGGCTTCGGTGCCGTCGCCGGCTTCGAGTCGGCGCAGCAACTGCACGAGCCAGTAGGTGCCTTCGCGGCACGGTGTGCATTTGCCGCAGGATTCGTGGGCGTAGAACTCGGTCCAGCGCAGGACCGCGCGCACCACGCAGGTGGTGTCGTCGAAGATCTGTAAGGCCTTGGTGCCCAACATGGATCCGGCGGCGGCGACACCTTCGTAGTCGAGGGCGACGTCGAGGTGTTCGTCGGTGAACATCGGGGTCGAGGAACCGCCGGGGGTCCAGAACTTGAGGGTGTGGCCGGCTCGCACACCGCCGGCGTAGTCGAGCAGCTCGCGTAACGTGATGCCCAGCGGGGCCTCGTATTGGCCGGGGCGGGCGACGTGTCCGGACAGGGAGTACAGGGTGAAACCGGGTGATTTCTCGCTGCCCATGGAACGGAACCACTCGGTGCCGTTGCGCAGGATCGAGGGCACGCTGGCAATGGATTCGACGTTGTTCACGACCGTCGGGCACGCGTACAGGCCCGCGACGGCGGGGAACGGGGGGCGCAGACGGGGCTGCCCGCGCCTGCCTTCGAGGGAATCGAGCAGTGCGGTTTCCTCACCGCAGATGTAGGCGCCCGCACCGGCGTGCACGATCAGGTCGAGGTCGAAACCAGAGCCGAGGATGTCGTGGCCGAGCAGGCCCGCGGCGTAGGCCTCGGCGACGGCGGCGTGCAGCCGGCGCAAGACCGGCACCACCTCGCCGCGCACGTAGATGAACGCGGTCGCGGCCCGGATCGCGTAGGCGGCGATCACGATGCCTTCGATGAGGGTGTGCGGGGTGGCCAGCATCAACGGGATGTCTTTGCAGGTGCCGGGTTCGGATTCGTCGGCGTTGACGACGAGGTAGTGCGGTTTCGTGGTGCCGTCGGGGCCGGGACCCTGCGGAATGAACGACCACTTCATCCCGGTGGGGAAGCCCGCGCCGCCACGACCGCGCAGACCCGCGTCCTTGACGGTGTGGATCACCTCGTCGGGCGTCTTGCGCAAGGCGGCGCGCAGTCCGTCGTAGCCACCGGTCGCGCGATAGCTCTCCAACGTCCAGGACCGCGGGGCTGCCCAGTGTTCACTGAGTACCGGGGTGAGCGACATCATCGCGATCCCCCTGCCGAGTCCTCCTCCGCGGCAGCGGTTTCGAGCCCTGCCACGGTGGGTGCGCCCGGTGCTCCTTCGAGCGCGCCGGGACGATCGTCGGGAAATCCGGCGAGGATGCGGGCGGTCTCGCGGAAGGTGCACAGCGGTGCGCCGCGGGTCGGGCGGACCTGGTGGCCCGATCGGAGGGCATCGGCGATCGCGACCGCGGATTCGGGAGTCTGGTTGTCGAAGAATTCCCAGTTCACCATCATGACCGGGGCGTAGTCGCAGGCGGCGTTGCATTCGATGTGTTCGAGGGTGATCGCGCCGTCTGGGGTGGTTTCGCCGTGCCCGACTTCCAGATGGTGTCGCAGCGCTTCGTAGATGGCGTCGCCGCCGAGGACAGCACAGAGGGTGTTGGTGCAGACCCCGACGTGGTAGTCACCGGTGGGGGTGCGCCGGTACATCGAATAGAACGTGGCGACCGCGGTTACCTCGGCGCCGGTGAGATTCAGGTGATCGGCGCAGAAGTCGATACCGGTGCCCGTCACGTACCCCTCCTCGGACTGCACCAGGTGCAGCAGAGGGAGAAGGGCGGAGCGGGGGTGCGGGTAGCGGGTGATGATTTCCTTGGCGTCCAGTTCGAGGCGTTCGCGTACATGCGGCGGATACGGTTCGGGACGGGTGCTCAGGCTCAGGAAAATCGGTGTGCTGGTGGGGTTCATCTGTCCACTCCGCCCATGACCGGGTCGATGCTGGCGACCGAGGCGATCACGTCGGCGACCATGCCGCCCTCGCACATCGCGGCCACCGCTTGCAGGTTGGTGAACGAGGGGTCGCGGTAGTGCACCCGGTAGGGCTGGGTGCTGCCGTCGCTGACCATGTGCACACCCAGTTCCCCGCGCGGGGACTCCACCGCCGAATACACCTGTCCCGCAGGCACTCTGATGCCCTCGGTGACGAGCTTGAAGTGATGGATCAGCGATTCCATGGAGGTGCCCATGATCTTGCCGATGTGTTTGGGTGAGTTGCCGAGACCGTCGGGGCCCAGTTCCAGATCGGCGGGCCAGGCGATCTTCTTGTCGTCGATCATCACCGGCCCCGGGCGCAGCTTGTCCAGGCACTGTTCGACGATCTTGATCGACTCGGTCATCTCGGCGATCCGAATGATGTAGCGGCCGTAGCAGTCACAGCCGGTGGTCGTCGGGATGTCGAATTCGTAGTTCTCGTACCCGCAGTACGGGTCGGATTTTCGCAGATCATGCGGCAGGCCGGTGGCGCGAAGGACGGGCCCGGTGATGCCGAGTGCCATGCAGCCGGTGAGATCGAGGTAGCCGATGTCCTGGGTGCGCTTCTTCCAGATCGGGTTCGCGCTGAGCAGGTGTTCCATATCGCGCAGGCGCCCGGGCAGCAGGTCGAGCAGTTCCCTGACTTTGGTGACGCCGTCGGCGGGCAGATCCTGCGCCAAGCCGCCGGGACGGATGTAGGCGTGGTTCATCCGCAGGCCGGTGATGTTCTCGAAGACGTCGAGGATGAGTTCGCGTTCACGGAAACCGAACAGCATCGGGGTGAGCGCGCCCAGTTCCATGCCGCCGGTGGCGAGAGCTACCAGGTGCGAGGAGATGCGGTTGAGCTCCATCAGCAGCACTCGCACCACGGTGGCGCGTTCGGGGATCTGGTCGGTGATGTCGAGCAGTTTCTCCACGCCGAGGCAGTAGGCGGTTTCGTTGAAGAACGGGGACAGGTAGTCCATCCGGGTCACGAAGGTGACGCCCTGGGTCCAGTTGCGGAATTCCAGGTTCTTCTCGATGCCGGTATGGAGGTAGCCGATGCCGCAGCGGGCCTCGGTGACGGTTTCGCCTTCGATCTCGAGGATCAGGCGCAGCACTCCGTGGGTGGACGGATGTTGCGGGCCCATGTTCACCACGATGCGTTCTTCGGCGCCGCCGTCGATCACTTCGCTGACCTGGTCCCAGTCTTGTCCGGCGACGGTCACCACCGGTGGTTCGTCGCGGCGGAAGTCGGTGTCGGTCATCAGCTGTAGGTCCTCCGCTCGTCGGGCGGCGGTATGCGCGCGCCCTTGTACTCCACCGGGATCCCGCCGAGCGGGTAGTCCTTGCGCTGCGGATGCCCGCGCCAGTCGTCGGGCATGGTGATGCGGGTCAGGGAGGGGTGCCCGTCGAAGAGGATGCCGAAGAAGTCGTAGGTTTCGCGTTCGTGCCAGTCGGTTGTCGGATAGACCGAGAACAGCGACGGAATGTGTGGATCGGCGTCGGGCGCGGATACTTCCAGCCGCACGCGGCGGCCGTGCGTGATCGACTTCAAGTGATAGACGGCGTGCAGTTCGCGGCCCTCGTCGTCGGGGTAGTGCACGCCGTTGATGCCCAGGCACAGTTCGAATCGCAGGGTGCTGTCATCGCGCAACGCGCTCGCGACCGCGACCAGGTGTTCGCGTTTGACGTGCAGGGTGAGTTCGTCGCGGAAGACCACGATTTTCTCGATCACGGTGTCGAAGGCGATGACCCGGCCCACGAGTGCGGCGCGCAAGGTACCGACGAAGGCGTCGAACCAGCTGCCGTACGGGGGCGGGGTGCCCGCGGGCAGGGCGACCGGGGTGACCAGACCGCCGTAGCCGGAGGTGTCACCGGTGCCGCTGACGCCGAACATGCCGCGCCGGGTTCCGATCACTTCGTCTCGAGGCGGTGTGGAGGGTGCCTGTGCGGGCGATTCCTCCGGAACCTGCTGTCCCGCAGAGTTGTCGGTGTTGTCGGGGGAGTCGAAGGTCATCGCAGCAGGCCCTCCATCCGGATGGTCGGCGTGCTGGCCAGTGCGGCCTTCTCGGCGGCGGCGATCGCTTCCTCGCGGTTGACGCCCATCGGCATCTCGGCGATTTTCGCGTGCAGTGCCAGAATCGCGTTGAGCAGCATTTCCGGGCGGGGCGGGCACCCGGGCAGGTAGATGTCGACCGGGACGATGTGGTCGACGCCCTGCACGATGGCGTAGTTGTTGAACATGCCGCCCGAGGACGCGCAGACCCCCATGGCCAGCACCCATTTGGGTTCGGTCATCTGGTCGTAGACCTGGCGCAGTACCGGCGCCATCTTCTGGCTCACCCGGCCCGCCACGATCATCAGGTCGGCCTGGCGTGGGGAGGCTCGGAACGCCTCCATGCCGAAGCGGGCGATGTCGAATCGTCCGGCGCCGGTGGCCATCATCTCGATCGCGCAGCACGCCAGCCCGAACGTGGCGGGCCAGACGGAGCCCTTACGCAGGTAGCCGGCGAAATCCTCGACCGTGCTCAGCAGGAACCCGCTGGGCAGTTTCTCTTCGAGACCCATTATTTCCCACTCATTCCCAGCTGAGGCCGCCGCGACGCCACTCGTAGGCGTAGGCGACAGACACGTTGACGATGAACAGCGCCATCGCGGCGAGACCGAACAGCCCGAGCGTGTCGAAATGCACGGCCCACGGGTACAGGAACACGATCTCGATGTCGAAGATGATGAACAGCATCGCCGTGAGGTAGTACTTCACCGGAAAGCGCTGTCCCGCTGCATTTCCCGGGCCACCGGCGATGGCGTGCGGGGTCGGCTCGATGCCGCATTCATAGGGTTCGAGTTTGGCCCGGTTGTAGCGTTTCGGGCCGATCAGCGACGCCATGATGACGGAGAACACCGCGAACGCCGCGGCGATGGCGCCGAGTACGAGTGCGGGCACCTCGATGTTCACGACTGCACTTCCCCTCCTCGCTGGAGCAGGCCGAGCCGTGTGGCCCGGCCGCGGACGGCAGCTTTCGGCGAGACGGGGCCGACAACGTTGTCCGCCGAACCGGGGCTCGCGCAAGGCTGTGCAGCGATGGCGGAGCGTTATACAAGAGCCCGTGCTCGTGTGAGCTAGAGCACAGACTACCGCCGTTTCGGGGCTCCGCCGCACGTTTCCGGGGAGGGGTTTGATCGATTTCGGTACCGCGATTCATGAGCGATACGGGGGTAATCGCCTTTGGGCACGCGTCAGCGAACCACCGGCGTTACCAGTGGTGATAGATGGAACGGTGCGAAGCGGACTATCCGACAGGTCGGGACGATGCCCGGATAGTCGGCATTCAGCGGGCGAGCAGGATCCCTGCGACCGCGTTGGTGAGCTGCATGGCGTCGATCGGGTGCGAGACGGCGGCCTCGGCGCGCGACCAGTTGGCCAACCAGGCGTCATCGGGTCGGCCGGTGAGCACGACCACCGGCGGGCACTGATCGATCTCGTCCTTGAGCTGCTTGGCGATACCGAGGCCACCCGTCGGAGCGGATTCACCGTCCAGAATCGCCAGATCGATCCCACCGGCATCCATCTGCTCGATGACCACCGGCGCGGTAGCGACTTCGAAGAAGTCGAGCTCCGGTAGATCGGCGCGCGGCCTACGGCCCAGCGCCAGGATCACCTGTTGGCGGGTATCGGCATCGTTGCTGTAGACCAGCACACGCAGAGGGGTGGAACCATGGGATTCGGCCACGCTCGGATCGTACGTCCGAGGGTGGCGCCACCGTGGCAGGTTCGCCGGATCGACCAGTCGCGCAGTGGTATCGGCGTCGATCAGCACCGTGCGGGGTCCGCGCTCAGGACCGCGGCGGTAGATCGAACTCGCCGCGGATGTCGGTGAACAGGCTTTCGACGTGAGGGCCGAAGGTGATCGCGGCTTCGGTGATCGCGGCTTCGGTGATCGCGGAGAGCGCGCCCTGTAGCGGATCGGCATGTCGCGCATGGAAAACCGTGTTGAGGGCGAAGTGTGGGCGACTGATGTTGCCGCGGTCGTAGGGGTTGCGCGCCGGGGCGGGGGGCGCCGGCCTTTCCCACACGATGCTGCTCCGGAAGCTCGCCTCGTCGGGTCCGTACTGGTCTCGGTCCAGCCGCGCGAACGCGGCGTCGTTGTCGTGGAAGGGTTCGGGCAGCGGTGCGCCGGATCGGAGCGCGTCCAGCGCCGGGCGCACCCAATCGCGATCACTGAGACCGGCGAGGGCGTAGGCACGCTGTGCGCAATACTCGGCCAGGCGACGCCGTTGCGTGGCGCTCATGGCAGCAATCGACTCGGCCAACGCGCGGTCGTAGCCCGCGAGTTCACGTCCGTGATAGGTGTCGGCGAAGGCGGGGATCGGGTCACCGCCCCACTCCGCGCGGGCTCTGGCCTCGGCCTCTGCTCGCAGCTCTCGCTGCCGGTCCGGCTCCGGCTCGGTCGGGCTCGGGGTGGGCTCGGTCGGTGGTGCTTCGCTGTTGGCGGGGATGCCGTAGCCGGGCATGTCCCACTGGCGGGCGGGTCGAACAGCGGTGCCGTCGTCGGGCCAGAGCCGGATTCGCCAGTGATCGCCCGGTGTGGTGTCGCCGGGCCAGCCGTAGTTCACGAAACCTGTTCCGGCGATCTCGGCCAGGTAATCACCGGGCGGCACGGGTGCGTCGGCCCAGCCGTCGACAGGTGAACTGATGGTCAGTCCGTGCTCACCGATGTGCAGTCGGGCTTCGCTGACATGCTGCCACTCGCCCTCGTCAACCGGTCGCCGATCCCACACCTGTATGTGGATCGGCATGTCGAAGTTGTTCTGGTGCGGGCTGAGCACCACCACGGTGTGACCGTCGCCCGCCGACGGCCTGTCCGCATGCGCGGCTTCGAGCAGCGCGAGCTCTACGTCCTCCTCGCCCTCCCCGCCGTGCAGGATGAACTGGCCGTAGTCGAGCGTCAATTCCAGACGATGCTCGGCGAGGAGATGCGAGGGTGCGGTCACGCACGAAATCGTGGCACAGCCCACCGACAGCGATCGATCAGTGTTGGCGTCGAATCAGTGAGTTACCGCCTCGTCCAGCTCGGCGAGGAGCCGCGCTTTGGAGCGGGCGCCGACGAGGGTGCGCAGGAGTTGGCCGTCGCGGAAGAGCAGCAGCGTCGGAGCCGCCATGACCTGGTAGTGGCGAGCGGTGAGTGGGTTCTCGTCGGCGTTGAGGGTGCGAACAGCGAGCGTGTCCGCGCGTTCGCGGGCGACTTCGGCCAGCACGGGGGCGAGCATTTTGCACGAAGGGCACCACGTCGCCCAGACGTCCACGAGGACAAGGCCGGGGTGGGCGAGCACGTCGCGGTCGAATGTCTCATCGGTCACCGCGACGGTGCCGGCGATCGCAGAACTCAGGGTCATCGCTATTCCTCGTGTTCGGTGGGGTTGTCGGGTGTTCGCTCGCCCTGCTGGGTCGTCCCCTCGCTACGTGATGAGGGCTGCAGGGCAGAGACGGCCGTCGGCCACGGGAGCATTCGTGTGATGCTGTGGCGGTGCGTGGCGTCGCGGAGGCGATCGGTGAGGGCGTCTCTGCGGGCGGTGAGGGCGTCGATTTCCGCGGTCAGTGCGTCGATGGTCCGCTGGTACTCGGCCAGCGACGCGGGGCAGTCATCGACGTGTTCGCTGCCCGTGGCCAGGCAGTCCAGGAACGGGCGTGTCTCCTCCACCGGGATGCCCAGACGATTCAGGGATCGGATTTCGCGCACCAGCCGGACGGTGTGGTCGTCGTATTCGCGGAAGCCGTTGGGGTGCCGTTCCGGTGCGACCAGCCCCAGCGCCTCGTATCGCCTGATGGCCTTGGGGCTGAGCTGAGCCAGCCGCGCGAGCTCTCCGATCCTCATGCAGCGAATGTAAACGCTGCCCCCAGGGGCAAGGTCAAGTGAGAGTTCACATTGTTTATCGGCGGTCCGTGAGCCATTCTGGAAAGGGCAAGGGACGCACCGGATTTCGCAGGGGGTCGTGACCGAATGCCGAATGGACTGAAAACGCTGACCCGGTACACGATCGAGGAAGAGCATCGGCATCCCGGTTCGTCGGGGGAGTTCTCCGCGCTGGTCAATGTGGTGGCGACGGCGGCGAAGATCATCGCCAATCAGGTGACGCGGGGGGCGATCGTCGGGTCGGGGGCCGAGGACGAGTCGTCGGTGAGTGGCCGCCTCGATGTGTTGACCGATGAGATCATGGTCGGGCAGACACAGTGGTCGGGGCATTTATCGGGGTTGTTGTCCGAGCAGCATGCGACGGTGCTGCCCGCGACGCAACGGCGGGGGAAGTATCTCCTGGCCTACGACGCGTTGGACGGTTCGAGCAATATCGACGTGAATCTGCCTGTCGGGTCGATTTTCAGCATTTTGCGGGCGCCGGAAGCGGTTGTCGCCGGCGACGCGGAACCGGCCGAAACCGACTTCCTGCAGCCGGGTGTGGAGCAGGTGTGTGCGGGGTTCACCCTGTACGGGCCCGCGACGATGCTGGTCCTCACCACGGGCAGCGGCGTCGACGGCTTCACCCTCGATCGGGAAATCGGCGCGTTCGTGCTGACTCATCCGCAGATGCGAATCCCCGAGGACACCTCGGGTTTCGCGATCAATGCCGCGAACGAGCGGTTCTGGGAGCGGCCGGTGCGCCGGTATGTGCTCGAGTGTTTGGAAGGGGTCGAAGGCCCCCGCGGGCGCGATTTCAATATGCGGTGGGTGGCGTCGCTGGTGGCCGACACCTTCCACATTCTGACCAGGGGCGGGCTGTATCTGTACCCGCGCGATACGCGCAATCCCGCACTGCCGGGCCGTGTCTCGCTGTTGTACGGGGCGAACCCGATCGCGTTCATCGTCGAGCAGGCGGGCGGGGCGGCGACCACCGGGCACGAGCGCATGATGGAGGTTTCCCCGGCCCGGGTGCATCAGCGGGTGCCGTTCATCTTCGGTTCCCGCAACGAAGTGCTGCGCATCGAGCGGTATCACCGGGAACCGGACGCGGGCAAGCGGTTCGACAGTTCGCTGTTCGGCACGCGGTCACTGTTCCGGCCCGCCAAACACGATCAGCGCACGTAGATGCGTGATCGGCACCGTACTTTTCGGGTGATCAGGCCGGGTCCTGGTCGCGTTCTTCCTGTTGCCTGCGGGCCTCGCGACGTTGCTGCTCGGCACGCTCGCGCAAACCGCGGAGGAAGGCCTCGTCGTCGTCGGGATTCGACGCGACCTGGCGACCGGGGCGGTCGTATTCACCGAACCGGGTATTGGAGGCAGGTCCTGACTCGCTGACCGGCCTGCCCGCGAACAACCACAGCAGCGCACCGATCGTCGGGATCAGGACGACGACGATGATCCACCCCATTTTCGGCAGGTGCCGGATGCCCGCGTCGGGGCTGGTGATGATGTCGACCAGGCAGTACACCCACAGGGCGAGAGTCAGAAAGCCGATGACGGCGTAAGGCATTCGGCGATTATTCCACGTCGCCCGCACGGTGGATCCGTGGTGGTCAGTCGGGCAGGAGCGGGACCGAGATTCCTTCGCCGCTGCGCAGGAGTGCGGCGCGGGTGACGGCGGTGGAGCCGAACCGGCGGCGAAGGTCGTCGAGGGTGGCGTCGAGGGTGTTCTCGGCGCGCGCTTCCAGCGGGAGGGTGAGTTGCATGGTGTCGGCGTCGTCGAGGTTGGTCAGCGAGAGGCCGATCAGGGTGATGCCGCGTTCGGTGATGAGCGGTTGGGCGGTGTGCAGGAGCAGGCGGGCGGCCTGGCGGATCGCGGTGGAGGCATCGGTGGCTTCGACCAGGGTGTGTGATCGGGTGGCGCGGGTGAAGTCGTCGAAACGTAAGCGCAGCACCACTGTTCGGCAGACGCGGTCGGCGGCGCGGAGGCGGCGGCCGAGGCGGTCGGTGAGGCCGTCGAGGTAGGCGGCTATCTCGTCGGGGTCACGGGGGCGGCGGCCGAGGGCGCGCTGGGCGCCGATCGAGCGCCGACGCTTGCCGGTTTCCACGCGGCGTGGATCGCGAGCCCACGACAGGGCGAACAGGTGACGGGCCGCGGCGGGTCCGAGGATGGCGCGCAGGTGGGGTTCGCCGAGTTCGGCGAGCTGGCCGATGCGGGTGATCCCGTTGGCGTGCAACGTCGCCGAGGTGACTTTGCCGACGCCCCATAATCGCTCCACCGGCAGCGGATGCAGGAAGTCGAGTTCTTTGCCGGGTTCCACGAGGCGTATTCCGTCGGGTTTGGCGACGGCGGAGGCGACCTTGGCGAGGAATTTGTTGCGTGCGATGCCGACGGAGATGGGCAGGCCCACCCGGTCGGCCACCTGTGCGCGCAGCCGGTGGCCGATGTCGATCGGTTCGCCGCTGATCCGGCGCAACCCGCTGACGTCGAGGAATGCCTCATCGATCGAGATCCCCTCCACCACCGGGGTGGTGTCGTGGAATACCGCGAAGACCGCCTTGCTCGCCTCGGCGTAGGCCGACATCCGCGGTGGCACCACGATCGCGTGCGGGCACAGGCGCAGCGCCTGGCCCGCGTTCATCGGTGTGCGGATTCCGAACGCCTTGGCCTCATAGCTGGCCGCCAACACCACCCCGCCGCCCACGATGACCGGTTTGCCGCGCAGCCACGGCTGGTCACGCTGCTCGACCGAGGCGTAGAACGAGTCGAGGTCGGCGTGCAGGATCGTGGCCTCGGCGCGGGACTGGATACGCGGGCGACGCGGGGCGGCGGAATCGGACACGAACATATGTTCGCATCAGGGTCTGACGAGTTCGGCCCGTCAGGGTTCGGAGATGACCCTGGCCTGCAGGTTGTCGGCGAACGCGCGCGCGGCGGTGATGTCGGTGGCGTCGGGGTGGCCTTTGCGGATGCCACCGACCAGGCGCAACGGCAGCCAGGTGTCGAAGCCTCGGCAGTCGAAGGCGTCGACCACGTCGAAGCCCTTCTTCTCGATGTCCCGGGTCAGGCTGGTGACATAGCGGCGAAACGGCGGTTCCGGGAACCCGCTGGTGCGGAACACGAACGCCTTGCCCTGGTGCCCGGCCGGCAGCGAGGCGATGAATCGGCGCAGTTCCGGATGGAAAGCCATGTTGTAGATGCCCGAGCCGAAGCCTACGAGGTCGTAGTCGGCGAGCTCGGCCGGATCGATGTCGGCGGGGGCGACGACCCGGCCGCCGAGTACCTGGCCGATGGCTTCGGCGACGCGCTGAGTGTTGCCGTGCGAGACCGACTTGCACACGAGGATGACCTTCACGGGAATGGTCCTTTCGTTCCGCTGCGTTGCTGGACACTCTCGAAGACACCGCTCGGGGTGCCGACGTGACACGGCGGTGCTGTGCCCTGCGTCACAGTGTGTGTTCGGCGGCGATATCGAGGGTGCGCACGACATCGATGGACCGCAGTTTGTCGGGGTTACGGACCGCGTAGAGCCCGGTGATGAGGTCGCCGGTGAGCTCGACCACCAGCACCGTGTCCAGATCGCCGTTCTTCGATCGGGCGATCACCGTGGGCTGTGCGTTGAAACTGCCGAATTCGACCGTCGCGCCCGCCATCGCGTTCTGTGTCAGCCCGATCAAGAACCGCGCGACCGGCTCGGCACCGATGATCGGGCGTCGCGCGGCACTCACGCGGCCACCGCCGTCGGAGATCTGCAGGACGTCCGGCGCGAGCACCGCCATGAGGGCGCTGACATCGCCGGTGCCGGCGGCCAGCAGGAAGCGGCCGATCACCGCGCGGCTGGTGTCGGAATCCGGCTGGAAGCGCCGGCGCCGCGACGCGACGTGCGCGCGGGCCCGGTGGGCGATCTGCCGCACGGCGGTGTCGGATTTGTCGATCATCTCCGCGATCTCGCGATGGCTGTGCCCGAACACCTCCGACAGCACGAACACCGCGCGCTCGGTGGGACCGAGAGTTTCCAGCACGAGCAGCATCGCCATCGACACCGATTCGGCCAGCAACACATCGTGTCCGGCGTCGGGCGAGGTGCGGATCGGTTCGGGGAGCCAGGTGCCGACGTAATCCTCGCGGCGACGCCGGACCGTGCGGAGATGGTTGATCGCCTGACGGGTGACGATCTGCACCAGGTACGCGCGCGGATGCGTCACCTGCGTCGCCTCGCGCCAGCGAAGGTAGCTGTCCTGCAACACGTCCTCGGCATCGGCGGCGCAACCCAGGATTTCGTAGGCGATCGTGAACAGCAGTGGCCGGAAGGTGGCGAATGTGTCGGACTCGGTCATCGGACCACCCCTGCGCGCCTCATACGCCGATGATTCCGGGCGGCAGCGAGTCAGCGCAACCACGCTGTCGCGCAGACGATCCCCGTCGTTGCGCCGGTCGAGATCGCCGGACACCTCATACCGCGGCGGTGTCGTCGCGCCGACCGAACCAGACAGGCAGGTGGTCGAGCAGATCCCGCTGATCTCGACCGACCCACGCCACATGCCCGTCGGGGCGAAGCAGCACCGCGGGGGCGTCGAGTTCCTCGCTGACATCGATGATGTGGTCGACCCGCTGCGCCCATCCCCGCACGGAGAGGTGCCCGGTCTGGTCGAGCAGGAGTCCGCGGCCGGCGTGCATCTGCGCGTAGAGGCGGCCGCGCGTCAACGCGATGTCGCGCAGTCGCCGGCCGAGTAATGGATCGCCCTCGCCGAAGTCGTAGCGGATTCCGATGGCGATGATCTTCTCGGTGAGATAGCGGCTCACCTCGTCGAATTCCATCAGCTGCGATACCAGCCTGCGCACCGCCTGTGGTCCCGCGTCGAGCGACATCAGCGCCATCTGGGCGCGGGTGTTGTCGAGCACGTCGGCGGCCACGGGGTGGCGTTCGGTCTCATAGGAGTCGAGCAGGCCCGGTGGCGCCCAGCCGTTGATCTCGGCGGCCAGCTTCCAGCCGAGGTTGAACGCGTCCTGCACGCCCAGGTTCAGTCCCTGTCCGCCGGTGGGCGGGTGGATGTGGGCGGCGTCGCCTGCCAGCAGCACCCGGCCGACCCGGTAGTGCTCGGCTTGGCGGGTGCCATCGCCGAAACGCGACAGCCAACGGGGCGAGTGCGCACCGAAGTCGGTGCCTGCGGTGGCGATGAGCTGTTGTCTCATCTCCTCGAGCGTGGGCGCGACAGTCCGGTCCTCGGCGACTCCGGCCGCGGGCGCGAGGACGCGATAGACGCCGTCCGCAAGGGGGATCGCGCCGAATCGCAGCTGGGTCTTGCGGACTTCGGCCATCACTTCGGTGATCGTTTCCGGTGACGCGGTCAATGCCATTTCGCCGAGCAGCGTGTCGACCCGGCTCGGCTCACCGGGGAACGCGACGCCGAGCAGCCTGCGCACGGTGCTGCGGCCACCGTCACAACCGACGAGATAGCGCGCACGCAACCGGGTGCCGTCGGCCAGTTCGACGGTGACCGCGTCGTCGCGCTGGTGCACGCCGACCACTTCGGTGCCGCGCCGGATCTCGACGCCGAGTTCGGTGGCGTGCTCGCTCAGCAGCTGGTCGGTGCGGGGTTGCGGGATGGCCAGAACATAGGGATGCGCGGTGTCGAGTCGTTCGGGCGCCGGTGCGGGAATGCCGGCGAAGAACCCGCCGAGCGGATGTCGACGTCCGAGCGCGAGGAACCGGTCGAGCAGGCCGCGCTGGTCCATGATCTCGATACTGCGCGCGTGCAGGCCGAGCGAGCGGACGATCTTCGTCGGCTCCACGTCCTTCTCCAGCAGGACCACACGCACCGCGTGCAGCCTCAATTCGGCGGCCAGCATCATGCCGGTCGGTCCACCGCCGACCACGATCACGTCGATCATCGAATACTCCCCTTCGACAGGATTTCCGCAGGTTGCGGGCTCGCCGAGAGATTGTGCGGCATCACCGGGGTCTTGCCGCAAGCCCCGGGGTGCGCTATACGTTGGAGGTGGCAAGGAACGGTTTTCCGTGCTTGCCATTGCCATGCTCGCGACTCTCACCGAAGCGGTGCCGGTACTGTGAAGCCGGTTCGGGCAAGGTGAAGGAGTCGGTCGGCGGTGCGTGGTTTCGGGGATCTCGAGTCGGTGCTGATGGATCGGCTGTGGGACCGCGATGTGGACACGACCACGGTGCGCGAACTGTTCGACGAACTCGCGACCGAACGCGACATCGCCTACACCACCGTGATGTCGACGATGGACAATCTGCACCGCAAAGGCTGGCTGGCCCGCGAGCGTGAGGGCCGCGCGTACCGGTACTGGCCGACGGTGACCCGCGAGGAACACAGCGCTCGGCTCATGCACGAGGCGCTCGGTGTGGGCGGGCGCTCCGACCTCGTCCTCAACTATTTCGTCGACCGGATCAGTGACGACGAATTCGCGGGACTGCGAGCGGCATTGCGCCGTGTCGCCACCCGGCGGGCCGAGGCGAGCTAGCCGGTTGCTGTCGGACCGATCTGATCTGATGGGGACTCCAATGGGATCGGTCACGGGGATGGGGACGCATGCTGAGTGTCGGATGGGATCAGGTGTTCGCCTGGCGGCTGCGCCGTCAGTTCGTCACGGCACCGACCGCGGGCGCTGCCGAGGATGTGGCGGCGCGGTTGACCGGGGTGCAGGCGCAGGTGGCGTCGGCGGCGGAAATGGCTGTGGCGGTGCGCCGGTGCGATTCCCGCGCGCCCGGTGTCGGTGAGGCGTTGGCCGCGGGCACGCTGATCAAGACCTGGGCGATGCGCGGCACCCTGCACGCGATGGTGCCCGAGCAGGCCGCGGCCGCGCTGTCGCTGCTCGGATCGGCGCGGACCTGGGAGAAACCGTCGTGGCAGAAGACGTTCGGCGCGACCCCTGATCAGGTGGCCGGTCTGGTGGAGGTGGTGTCAGGGGTTCTGGCGGGTCAGGTCCTGACCCGCGACGAGCTGGTCGATGCGGTGCTCGCCGAACCCGGCTTCGCCCACCTCGGCGAGCAGTTGCGCTCCGGCTGGGGTGCGGTGCTCAAACCGTTGGCCTGGCAGGGCGCGCTGTGCCACGGTCCCGCGCGCGGGACCAAGATCACCTTCACCACACCGGCCGACCTGGCACCCGGGTGGAAGGGCATCCCCGAACCCGATCTCGCCGCACCGGCGCTGATCCGCGCCTATCTCGGCGCGTACGGTCCCGCGACCCCGGAGGTCTTCGACGCGTGGCTCAGTCGCAACAGCGTGCGCAAAACCGTGCTGCGCGGGTGGTTCGCGGCACTGGGTGACGCGCTGACCGAGGTCGACGTCGAGGGGCGGATCGGCTGGATTGCGAGCGAGTTCGCCGACGATCTCGCCGCGGCGACCCTCGACGGCGGTGTCCATCTGCTGGGTCCGTTCGACCAGTACGTGCTGGGACCCGGCACCGGCGATACCGCGCTGCTGCCCGCCGAGCACCGGTCGAAGGTGAGCAGGACGGCAGGCTGGATCTCGCCGCTGGTGCTGGTCGACGGTCGCATCGTGGGCACCTGGGAACAGATCGACGACGAGGTCGCGGTGTCGATGTTCGACGCGCGCAAGGTCCCGAAGCGCGCCCTGACCGCAGCGGTGAACCGGCTGGCAGAGTCCGTCGGCGCACAGGGCCTCGGCGTCCGCGTGAGCTGAGATTTCGGATACGCCAGACGACGAACCAAGCGCTTGCTACGGTGGCTCGATGATCCCCACGATCGTCTGGGGCACCGGAAACGTCGGCCGCGCGGCCATCCGTGCCGTGGCTGCCCATCCGGCGCTGGTTCTCACCGGGGTGCTCGTGCACAACCCCGACAAAGTCGGCCGAGACGCGGGCACGCTCGCAGGCCTCGACACCGAATTGGGAGTGGCCGCGAGCGACGACATCGACGCGTTACTCGCCACCGGACCCCAGGCGGTGGTGTACGCGGCGTCCGGAGAGATCCGGCCCGACGAGGCGCTCGCCGACATCGTGCGGGCGATCCGCATCGGCGCCGTCGTCGTCACCCCCGCGCTCTACGCCCTCTACGACCCGCGCAACGCGCCGGCCGAAATGCGCGAACCGGTGCTGGAAGCCATTGCCGCGGGCGGTGGTTCGCTGTTCGTCTCCGGGGTGGATCCCGGCTGGGGCAACGATGTGCTGCCGCTGTTGATCAGCGGGCTCGCCGCCACCATCGACGTGGTGCGCTGCCAGGAGATCTTCGACTACTCCACCTACGACCAACCCGACTCGGTGCGCTACCTCGTCGGGATGGGACAGCCGATGGACTACCAGCCGCCGATGCTGCTGGCGAGCGTGCCGACGATGGTGTGGGGCGGCCAGATTCGGCTGATGGCCAGAGCATTGGGTGTCGAACTCGACGAGATCCGCGAAACGGTCGACCGGCGCGCCCTCGACGCGACGGTGCAGACCACCCAGATGGGGGCGTTCGACGAGGGCACCCAGGGGGCGGTGCGGTTCGAGGTGCAAGGCATCATCGACGGGCAGGCGCGCATCGTGATCGAGCACGTCACCCGCATTCATCCCAGCTGCGCACCGGACTGGCCGACACCGCCCGACGGTGACGGTGCCCACCGGGTGATCATCGAAGGTTCGCCACGCATCGAGGTCAGCGTCGAAGCGACCGACGAAGGCGGCAATCGCGCGGCAGGCGGAAACGCCACGGCGGTAGGACGTTTGGTCAATGCCATCGACTGGCTGGTCCAGGCGCCGCCCGATCTCTATGACGCACTCGATGTGCCGCTGCGCGCCGCGGTCGGCAAACTCGGAAGGACACCACGATGATCATCGATATTCCCGAGGGCAAAGACCCCATCGGCTATGTGTGGGGCGAGATGGTGCCCGGCATCGGCGTCGCCGCGGCGGCGTTCTCGCTGTCGGTCTACGAGCACTCCACCCTCGGCCTGCGTGAATTCGAAGCGGCCCGGCTGCGGATCGCCCAGATCAACGGCTGCCTGTTCTGTCAGGACTGGCGCACCGAACGCGAGGGGCAGAAGGTCGAAGCGGAATTCCCCGAAGCCGTCACCCACTGGCGTGACACCGACCGGTTCGACGAACGGACCCGCCTCGCCGCCGAATACGCCGAGCGTTACGCGACCGACCATCACGGCCTCGACGACGAATTCTGGGCCAGGATGTTCGCGCAGTACTCCCAGGCCGAGGTGGTGGAGCTGAGCATGAGCATCGGTTCCTGGCTGGCGTTCGGCCGCCTCAACCGTGTCCTCGGGCTCGACACCGTGTGCGTGCTGCCCGGCCACTGACCGCCGGGTGCGCCACAGGTGGCACCGCCTCGCCGTCGGCCGGGCGTCAGGGACTGGGCAAGACTGTCGCGCTCGCGCCGATTAAGCTGCGGGCCGTGATGGAACCTGCGCGAGAGCAGCTCATCGATACGGTGGCCTGGGTGCTGATCGAGAACGGTCGCATCCTGTGCGCCCGCCCGCGCGGCAAGGACGTGTACTTCATCCCGGGCGGCAAACGGGAAGGCGTCGAGACCGACCTGCAGACCCTGGTCCGTGAGGTCGCCGAAGAGCTGACCGTCGAGCTCACGCCCGAGAGTGCTGTTCATGTCGGCACCTATGAGGCCGCGATCGCCGACGGGCACGACACCGTTGTCCGGATGGCGTGCTACACCGCCGACTACCGCGGGGTGCTCACCGCCAGCAGTGAGATCGAGGCGCTGGCCTGGTTCGGATTCGGTGACCGCGATCTGGTTCCCCCGGTCGACCAGTTGTTGTTCGACGACCTCGCGGCGGCCGGGTCGTTGCGGTGACCGGCGCGGTGGCACGGCCGGCGTTCTCGGCGCTCTCCGGTCGGATCTGACCGTACGGGTCAGCGGGATCCGGGGATGTATACGCCGGCGGCCCGGAGTTTCGCTTCGACCAGGGCCGACAGCCGGGCCGAGGCTGATTCCCGCTCTTCACCGTGGTGGCGGATCAATTTGTAGCGTGTCGCGGCTTCTGTGCGGGCTTGCAGGCCCGTCACGATCTTCAGCTGCTCGGGGTTGGCGAGGTAGTGCTCGGCCAGCGCGGTGGCCACCTCCTCGATTCGCGGGTCATCCGGTTCCCAGGTGGCCGATTCCGAGGCGCGCCTGCTCAGTGTGAGGAATTCGGTGTCGTCGAGGGCGTTCTCGACATTGGTGAGGTAGTCGTCGAAGCCCTCCGGGACCAGCGCTCTGGCCAGCACCCACCCTTCCCTGGCTGCCGCGACCTCGGCCGGGGGGAAGCCGAGGCCGGGTAGGCGTGCGAGCAGCGCCACCGCGCGGTCGGGCAGCAGCGTGCGGTCGCCGTCGGCCAGCCGGTGCAAAGTGTCGCGGCGCACGATCAGTTCCTCGATCCGCTCGGTGAGACGACGCTCCACGTCGGCGAGCTCGGTGGCGAACGCATCGGCGTCGGCGTCGAGCAGTGGTCCGATCTCGGCCAGGGGAACTCCGGCGGCGGCGAGGGTTCTGACCTGCACCAGGCGCAACAGTTCGGCGGAACCGTAGCGCCGGTAGCCGGAGCTGTCGCGGGCCGGCTCGTCGAGCAGACCGTTCTTCTCGTAGTGCCGCACGGTCTTGATCGTGACACCGGCGAAAACCGCGGCCTGGCCGATCGTGACGCCGTTCATCATCTGCTCAGTCCGCCTTGTTCGAGGTAGTCCTACTCGGAAAGTTGACCTTGATGGTGCGTCGAGGTCAAGCATTCCGGGCCGCGCCCGGTTCGGCGCGGCCCAGAGGGGGTGTTCAGGCCGTGACGGCACCGAACACTTCGCCGAGCAGGCGCTGCGTCGCGGCCTGGAACGTCGCCGACATCGACAGGTCGGCGTCGTCGATGTAGTTGAGTGCGGCGGTCATGGTCTTGGTGCCGTCGAGCGTGCTGTACATCAGCGCCGCATGCCCACCGTGACCGCCGTTGTGGGTGATGACGGTGCCGGCCCGGGTCTGCTGGACGAAGACCCCGAGCCCGTAGCCGACCTTGGCTTCGGGCGTGAGCATTTCGGCCAGCAGCGGGGCGGGCAGCAGCTTGCCGCTCAGCAGTGCGGCGAGGAAGGTGTGCAGGTCCTTGCTGGTCGAGATCATGTCGCCGCCGCTGGAGATCCAGGACGGGTTCTGGGAGGTGACGTCGACTGTCTTCTCCACCCCGGCGTCGTCATAGCGGTAATAGGCGTGGGCGTGCGGTCCGCCGATCTCGGTCGAGGTCTCCGGCACGACAGTGTCGGTGAGCCCGAGCGGACCCAGGATCAGTCGTCCCATCTCCTGGGCCAGCGAATGACCGGTGACCGCCTCGATCACCAGCTTGGCGAGCGCGTAGTTGGTGTTGGCGTAGCTCCAGTCCGTGCCCGGCTCGAACCGCGCGGGCTTAGCCAAGGCCAGTCGCACCAGCTCGTCGGCCCGGTGGGTGTCGAAACGGTTGTCCACCCAGTCTTTGCCGCCCCACGCGACCACACCCGGTGCGGTCGTCCCGTCCTCGTAGAACTCGCCGGTGAAATTGAAGATCCCGCTGGTGTGCTGCAACAGCATGCGAACGGTGATGCGCGGGTCCAGCGCGAATCGGGGCAGGTAGTCGACGGCGGGAGTGCCCAGGGCGATCTTGCCCTCAGCCACCAGTCGCAGGACCACTGTCGCGACGAAAGTCTTGGTGTTACTGCCGATTCGGACGCGCCCGTTGATCGGCGGTGGTGCGCTCTCGCCCAGCACGCTGTGCCCGGCGCTGCCGACCCACTCGCCCTGCTCGTCGTCGACTCGCACGTGCAGGCCGACGAAACCGGTGGCGACGATCTCGTCGAGGGTCTGCTGCAAGGTCGGGTAGTGCTGTGCCGCAGTGGTTGTGGTGGTGTTCGTGTTCGAAGTCATGACATGAGCGTCCACCTTGACCCAAGGTCAACCGCAAGAGTGATCTGAGTCACGGCGCACCCGCGGGTTTCGGCTGGCCCAGCTCCTTGCGCAACGTGTCGGCGATGACGGCGAGGGCATGGTCTTCGGTCATGCGCCAGTGAGTTGCCTCGACCGCGTGGTTGTCGACTGCGCCGGTCACCGCCGCGGACCAGGACGACGCACCGGTGGTTCCGGTCGGATCACTGTGGGCCGCGGTGAAATAGGTGATGGTGCCGTCGAAACGGCGCGGGCGGTAGGCGGCGTCGAGGGCCACCGAGGTGATCGCCGCGTCGGCGATCCGGTCGATGCGGGAGGAGTCGACCGTAGCCTGCGGTGCGGAGAGTTCGAACAGTGTCCGTGCGAGTTGGTGGATGTCGACCGGTTCGGCGAGGTCCACCCGCTCGGTGCCGACGAACCCTCCGAGCAGGTCGGCGGCGGTGACGGTGGTCGCGACGGCCGCCGAAGCCGCTGACAGGGTGCTGTCCAGCATGGCCAGCACTGCGACCTGCTCGCCGTCTTCCTGGAGTTGCACCGCCATGGCATGCGCGATGACGCCGCCCAGGGACCAGCCGAGCAGATGGTACGGACCTTCGGGCTGCACGGCGCGAATCTGCTTGAGATAGAGCAGTGCCCATTGCTCGATCGAATCCGGAAGAGGCTCGGTCGAACTCAACGCCGGTGACTGGAGGCCGTACAGCGGGCGGTCCAGGTGTGCCGCGAGGCCGCTGAAGGACCAGGCGATGCCGCTGATGGGGTGAACACAGAACAGCGGTTCGCGGGTTCCTTCGGTGCGCAGGGGCAGCAGGACGTCGAAAGCGGCGTCGGTGCCCGCGCTGTCGGTGCCTTCGGCCCGCAACGCCGCGACGATGCCCGCCGGGGTGGGGGTGGTGAAGACCCAGGTGACGGGGACGGTCGCGGCTGTCGCGGTACTGAGCTGGGCCGACAGGCGGGTGGCGCTCAGGGAGGTGCCGCCGAGTTCGAAGAAGTGGTCGTCCATGCCGACACGGTCCAGGCGCAGGACATCGGCGAAGATCCCGGCGACCGTGTGTTCGATGGCGGTGTCCGGGGCCCGGTATTCGCGAGTGGCCAGTTCGGGCGCGGGCAGGGCGGCGCGGTCGAGTTTGCCGGTGTGGGTCAGGGGGACTTCGTCGAGGGCCATGATCGTGGCCGGGACCATGTGGGTGGGCAGTGACCGAGCCGCCCACTGCGCGAGAACGTCCACGTCGACCTCGTCACCGTGCGAGGCCACCACGTAGGACACCAGAACTGTCTCCCCGGCCCGGTTCTCGCGTCCGACGGTGACGGCGAAACCGACCTCGGGATGAGAAGCCAGTACGGCATCGATCTCTTCGAGTTCGATACGGAAGCCACGGATCTTGAGCTGGAAGTCGGTGCGACCGCGGTATTCGAGTTCGCCGTCCGTGCGCCACGCGGCGAGGTCGCCGGTGCGGTACAGGCGGGTGCCCGCGCGGAACGGGTTGGCGACGAAGCGTTCGGCGGTGAGGTCGGGACGTCCCAGGTAACCGGTGGCCAGCTGGGCGCCCGCGAGGTACAGCTCGCCCGCTACACCCGCGGGAACCGGGCGTAGCCGTGCGTCCAGGACGTAGACCTGGCTGTTCCAGACCGGTGTGCCGATCGCGACGGTGGTCGTGTCGGCGCCACCCACCCGGTGGCTGGTGATCGAGACCGCGGCCTCGGTCGGGCCGTAGACATTGAACAGGGCGGTGTTCGGGGCCACGGCGGCGAATCGGCGGGTCAGTGCGACCGGCAGGGTCTCACCGATGGCCAGCACGCGGCGCAGCGACGGTGGGAGGTGTTCGGTGACCAAGGTGTCGAGCATCGACGGCACGACGTGCAGGGTCGTCACTTCTTCGCGCCGCATCAGGTCGGCGAGGTAGGCCGGATCCCGGTGGGCGTCGGGTGCGGCCAGGACCAGCCGACCGCCGCAGACCGCCGCGGACCAGAACTCCCAGACCGACAGGTCGAAGGTGGCCGCGGTCTTGAGGAGCACGCTGTCCTGGGCGGTGAGCCCGAATTCGGCTGTCTTCCAGCGCAACTGGTTGACGATCGCGGCGTGGGAGACGGCGACACCCTTCGGGCGGCCCGTCGATCCCGACGTGAAGATCACGTAGGCGGTGTTCGCGGGGTGCAAAGGCGCGCGGCGGTCGCGGTCGGTGATCGGGGCGGGGCTGTGGGTGGCGAGGTCTATCTGTTCGATGCACCGAACACGAGTTGTCGCGGTGTCGGTGGCGAGCCAGGTGTCGGCGGTGGTGAGAACGAGTAGCGGGGCGGCCGTGTCCAGGATGTAGCCGGTGCGCGATCGAGGGTGGTCGGGGTCGATCGGGACGTAGACGCCGCCCGCGGTGCTGACCGCGTACATCGCCACGACCAGGTCGATCGATCGCCGCATCGCCAGCGCCACCCGGGTTTCCGGGCCGACGCCCGCGGCGATGAGGTAGCGGGCCAGGCGGTTGACGCGGTCGTCGAGGTCGGCATAGGTCAGCCGGGCGTCGTCGGCGACGAGGGCGAGGGCATCCGGGGCGCGCGAGACGGTCGCATCGAACAGGGAGACGAGGGTCGCGGCCGGATCCGCTTGTCGCGCTGTCTGATTCCAGGTGTCGAGGATCCGGACTCGTTCGCCGGGGGCGAGCAGGTCGATGGTGTGCAGCGGTGCGCCGGGATCGGTGACCACCGCGGTGATCAGCCGGGTGAGCCGGGCCAGGAAGCCTTCGACCGTGGCCGCGTCGAACAGATCGGTGGCGTAGGTGCAGTAGCCGGTGATGCCCGCGGGAGAACCCTCGGCGGTGTAGCGGTCGG
Organism: Nocardia sp. NPDC060249; assembly: GCF_042728755.1. Taxonomy (NCBI): domain Bacteria; kingdom Bacillati; phylum Actinomycetota; class Actinomycetes; order Mycobacteriales; family Nocardiaceae; genus Nocardia; species Nocardia sp. NPDC060249. The sequence goes on along the minus strand of NZ_JBHXAQ010000002.1, from coordinate 139,772 downwards.
CCAGGATCAGGTGCAGGTCGAACTGGGACAGCTCCCGGTCGAGCTCCACCGACGACACGCTCGTGCCGGGCAGGTCCATCCGCAGCTGCGCCAGGTTCTGGAACGACAGACCGACCTGGAACAGGGGATGGCGGGCGGTGGAGCGGGCCGGGTTGAGGACTTCCACCAGCCGTTCGAACGGGATGTCGGCGTGGGCGAAGGCGGCCAGGTCGGTGTCGCGCTGGCGGGTCAGCTGTTCGGCGAAGCTCGCGCCCGCGTCGACGCGGGTGCGGAAGACCAGGGTGTTGACGAACATCCCGATCAGGTCGTCGAGGGCGGCGTCGCCGCGGCCGGCGACCGGGGTGCCGATGGCGATGTCGGTGGTGCCCGACAGCTCGGCGAGTACCACCGCGAAGGCGGTGTGCACGGCCATGAACAGGGTCGCGCCGTGGGTGCGGGACAGTTCGGCGAGGGCGGCGTGGGTGGCGGTGTCGACGGTGAACGCAACCCGCCCGCCCGCGTAGGACTGGACCGCCGGTCGTGGCCGGTCGCGGGGTAGTTCGAGCTGGTCGGGCAGCTCTGCCAAGGCTTGCTGCCAGTAGGCGAGCTGGGCGGCCGCCATCGAGGTGGGGTCGGTGTCGTCGCCGAGCAGGGTTTGCTGCCAGATCGCGTAATCGACGTATTGCACGGGCAGCGGTGCCCAGGTGGGGGTTTGTCGTTGCGCACGCGCGGTATAGGCGATGACGAGGTCACGGGTGAGGGGGCCGCCGGAGAAGCCGTCACCGGCGATGTGGTGGACGGCCATGGCCAGGACATAGTCGTCCGGGCCGAGTTCGAACAGGGTGGCACGCACGGGCACTTCGCGGGTGACATCGAAAACGGTCGAAACCAGCTCGGTCACCGCGGATGTCAGGCGGTTGTCTGCGATCGTGGCGACGTCCAGGCGCGGTACGTCCGGGTGGTCGGACGGCAGCACGACCTGGGCCGGTGCCTGGTCGACGGTCGGGTAGATCGTGCGCAGGATCTCGTGACGTGCGACGAGATCGGTGAAGGCCAGCCGCATCGCGGTGGGGTCGAGTTCGCCGGTGAGGCGGAGCACGACCGGGATGTTGTAGGCGGCGGTTCCGGTATCGAAGCGGTTGAGGAACCACATGCGCTGCTGGGCGGGCGAGAGGGGGATGTGATCCGGGCGCGGACGCGCTTCCAGGGGAGGGCGGTGGGCCGCGCGGGCCAATCCGGCGATCTCGGCGGCGCATTCAGCGACCGTGGGTGCGGCGAACAGCACACGCACCGGCACCCGGATGTCGAGTGCCGCCCCGATCCGAGCGGTCAGCCGGGTGGCGAGCAACGAGTTGCCGCCCAGGTCGAAGAAGTTGTCGTCGGCGCCGACGCGTTCGGCACCGAGCACCTCGGCGAACACCTCGGCGACGGTTCGTTCCACCCCGGCCGCGGGCGCACGGTAGGTGCGCGTCGCGAATTCCGGTGCGGGCAGAGCATGTCGGTCGATCTTCCCGGCGGCCGAGAGCGGGATGCGGTCCAGGACCACGACGGCGGCCGGGACCATGTGCGCGGGCAGCATCGACGCGGACCACCGGGTGATGGCGCCGGGGTCGATCTCACGGCCTGTCACATACGAGACCAGCACGGTGTCACCGGCGGGGTTCTGCGCCCCGAGAGTGAGAGCGAAACTCACCTGCGGGTGCCGCAGCAGGACGGCGTCGATCTCGCCGGGCTCGATGCGGAAACCGCGGATCTTGATCTGGAAATCGGTGCGGCCCAGGTATTCCAGCTCGTAGGTGTCACCGTGCACCCAGCGGACGAGGTCACCGGTGCGGTACATGCGGGCGCCGGGACCGGCCCAGGGGCAGGCGACGAAACGATCCGCGGTGGCGGCGGCGCGGCCACCGTACCCGCGTGCGAGGGCAGGACCCGCCAGGTAGAGCTCGCCGGTGGCGCCCACCGGCACCGGGTGCAGACGGGCGTCGAGCACTACCGCGCGCATCCCCGGTACGGGGCGACCGATCGTGACGCGGTCCCCGGCACGCAGCGCGGCGTAGGTCGCGCCGATGGTCGCCTCGGTGGGGCCGTAGCCGTTGAGGAAGCTGCGCCCGGGTTGCCAGGTGGCCAGCAGTTCGGGGGTGGTGGCCTCGCCGCCGGCGGACACGCACTGGAGGTCGGGCAGAGCTGCCGGGTTCAGGGTGCTCAGCAGGGCGGGGGTGATGATCGTGTGCGTCACCTGCTCGGTGCGCAGCAGGTCGTCGAGGTCGGTGCCGCCCAGGGTGTCCGGCGGTGCGATGACCAGGGTGGCACCGTGGTGGAACGCGGTGGCCAGTTCCTCGATCGACTGGTCGAAGCTGGGCGAGCAGACGTGCAGCATGCGGTGGTCGTGACGCAGGCGCATCAGGGCCGCCGAGTGGGTCACCAGGGCGCCGAGTCCGGCGTGGGTGACCGAGACGCCCTTGGGCGTGCCGGTGGATCCGGAGGTGTAGATCACGTAGGCGATGTTGTCGCGGCGCACGGGTGCTCGGCGGTCGCGGTCGCGTACCGGGGTCGACGAGCGAGCGGCGATGCGGTCCCGCACGGCCGGTTCGTCCAGGGCCAGCCAGCGCAGGGATCCGGGCAGGCTGTTCGCCTTGGCGGCGACGGTTAGGCCGATGGTCGCGCCGGAGTCGGTGAGCATGTGGCGGACACGGTCTTCGGGGTAGTTCGGGTCCACGGGGAGGTACACGCCGCCTGCTTTGGCGATGGACCAGAACGCGAGGACCGACTCGTAGGAGCGCGGGATCGCCGAGGCGACGACGGTTTCCGGGCCGATTCCCTCGGCGACGAGAGCTCTGGCCAGGCGTGAGGAGTCGGCGTCGAGAGTGCCGTAGGTGTAGGTGTTCGCGTTGTCACGCACGGCGATCCGGTGCTGGCCGTAGCCGGTGCCGCGGACGAGCAGCTCGGGCAGTGTGGGGGTGGTCGACGAGGTCGTGCCGTCGCCGAGGTGGGTCAGGAAGGTGTATTCGGCGTGATCGGACAGCGGTAGGTCCCCGGCCGGGGTCCGTGGATCGGTGGCGATCGCGGTGAGCAGACGGGCCAGGCGCCGCGCGAACGTGTCGGCCTCGTGGTCATCGAAAAGGGTTCGGGCGAAAGATATCTCGATCGCCGCGCTCGAGGTCGACTCGACTACCGTCACGGTGAGTTCACCGGCTGTCTCGGCCCCGGGCAGGGTGTGCCGCGTATCCGAACCGGCTTCTGTCGTCGCCAGAGCGGGCAATAGTTCGTTCGACGAGCCGACGGAGTCGCTGGACCGAACTTCCAGCGATACCTGTCCCAGTACACGGGGCTCGACGCCGAGCAGGTCGGCGAAGTCGGCGAGCGGGATCCCAGCATGAGCCAGCGCCGAAGTCTCGGCCTCGTGTGCCCGCGTGAGCAGATCGAGGAAGGGCGCCGCGAGATCGATGGTGGTGCGCAACAACAGATCAGGGGTCCCGGTGCTGATCACGATGTCGTCGGACGCCGTCAGCCGCGCCAGAAGTACAGCTAATGCTGTGCGGACCAGCGACTGCCGGCTCACGTTCGCGGTGTCGGCGAGCTCATGCAGGTCTCGGTACACCGTCGTCGGGATGGTCGTCCGGGCACCACCGTGCTCGGCTCCGAGACGACTGTCCGCGTGCCCACTCCGCGTGCGCGAGCGATCGAGATGGTCGGTGGGCAAGACCAGGCGGGCCGGCAGGTCGGCCAAGGTCTCGCGCCAGTAGCGGGATCGGGTGATCGGGTCGGCCGGGTCGGTGGCGAGCTGTTCGGCGATGCGGACCACGGGCGTGGTGGGGGTCGCGACGAGGTTGTCGATGGCCGTGCGGAGGCGGTCGGTGACCGCACGGGCCACCGGATCCGAGACGAGGTCGCGGCGGTACTTGATCTGCACCTGGGTGCGGGTGCCGAGGAAGACCAGGACCGTGATCGGGTAGTGGGTGTGGTCGGCGCCCCGCAGGTCGTCGATGCTCAGGTTGTCGAGCGCGCCGCCTGCCTGCTGGAGGCCTTCGACGTCGACGGGATAGGACTCGAAAGCGAGCATAGTGTCGAAGAGTTCGCCGAGTCCCGCGACGCGCTGGATCGCGCCGAGGCCGAGATGGTGGTGATCGAGCAGAGAGGCCTGCTCGGCTTGGACGGCGCGGATCAGGTCACTGACGGTGGCGGCGGGGTCGAGGCGCACCCGCACCGGAACCGCGTCGACGAACAGCCCGATCATGTCGCCGACGCCGTCGAGCTGCGGCGGGCGACCGGACACGGTCGCACCGAACACGACATCGTCGCGTGCGGTGCTCGCGGCGACGACCAGGCCCCAGGCCGTTTGGAACACGGTGTTCGCGGTGACCTCGGCGGCCGCGGCGAAGGTGGTCAGCGCGGACGTCCGGGCGGCGTCGAGTGCGAACTCGCACAGGCCGTAACCGTGGCCGGTCGCGGGCGGCCAGGTCAGCTCGGGGGCGATCGTCGTCGTCGACACCCCGTCGAGGACCGCCGACCACGCGTGCTCGGCGGCGGTGCGGTCCTGGCGGGTGAGCCAGGCGAGGTAGTCGCGGTAGGGGCGCACCGGCGGGAGCGCGGTCGCGTCGCCGTGGGTGGCGTAGAGGACGAGCAGTTCCTTCATCAACAGCGGCATGGACCAGCCGTCGAGGAGGATGTGATGGCCGGTCAGGACGAGGTGGCTGCGCCCGGAACCGGTGGTGTACACCGTGAATCGCAGCAGCGGTGCGATCGTGGGGTCGAAACCGGCTTCCTGGTCGGCGGCGAGCAGGGCGGGTAGTTCGGCGTCGGTGGCTTCGACGATGCGCAACGGTGTTTCGACGGTGTCGGCGACGAGCTGAACGGGGGTGCCGTCGGGGGCGGTGACGAAGGCCGAGCGCAGGTTGGCGTGCCGGTTCAGCACGGTAGCGGCCGCGTGGCGAAGCCGGTCGGTGTCGAGCTCGCCGGTCAGTTCGGCCATGAGCTGGATGACGTAGGCGTGAACCGACTCGTCGAGCATGTCGCCCAGCGCGAGCAACGAGTGCTGCAACGGCGACAGCGGCAGCACGTCCGACAGGCCGGGATGGGTTGTGCGCCAGGTGTCGAGATCGTTCTGCGAAACCTGTACCAGCGCAACATCGGAGGGGGTCAGCCCGCCCGCGGACGGGTGGTGGGTGTGCTCGGCCAGGGCGGTGAGCCAGCTCGTCCAGTCGTCGGCCAGCTCCTTCACCTCGGACTCGGACAGGATGCCGGTGGCGTAGCGGAAGTTCGCCTGTAGTCGCGGACCGGTGTCGGTGGTGACGGTGATCGCGTTGATGTCGAGGACGGTGTGCGCGGGCAGGGTGGGGTCGTAGTCGACCTCGATGTCGCCGAGGTCGGCGGTCGGCAGCCACGCGGTGTCGTCGGTGGGCTGGGTGGCGGTGCTCGCGCGACCCAGGTAGTTGAAACCGATCTGGCCGATGGTGCCCGACAACCCGGCTCGGGTGTGCGGGTCGCGGCGCAGCACACCGAACCCGATGCCGTTGTCGGGCACGGCCAGGAGCTGTTCCTTGACGGTGCGCACCGTCGCGGCGAGGGCTTGGTCGTCGAAGGCCGTCGGCGTGATCGCGGACAGGTCGAGGGCGACGGGGTAAACGGTGGTGAACCAGCCGATGGTGCGGGTCAGGTCCGCGCCGGGGACGGCGTCCTCCTGGCGGCCGTGGCCTTCGAGTCGCAACCGCAGGATGGGAGCGTCGATACCGCGACGGGCCCGCCAGACCCGCACGGCCAAGGCCAGCGCGGCGAGCAGGGGGTGGTCGGCGCCTGCCCGGTATTGGGCAGGCAGCGTGGTGAGGAGGGGTTCGGTGATCTCGGCGGGGATCTGCACGGTGATCGAGGCCGTCGTCGCCTGGGTGTCGAGGCTGCTGTCGATCGCGCGGGCGCCGAGCAGCGGGTCGGGGGTGGACAGGACCTGCTGCCAATGGTCGAGTTCGGCGGTGCGGTCGGCGGTGGTGAGGCCGTGCGCCCACCGGCGGAACGACGTGCCGACCGGCGGCAGGGCGATCTGCTCACCTGCCGTGTACTGGGCCCAGGCCACGACCAGGTCGGGTAGCAGGATTCGCCAGGAGACGCCGTCGATGACGTAGTGGTGGGCGGCGACCGCGAGGACATCGCGAGTGCCGTGCCTGCGGATCCAGGTGAAGGCGATCATGCGGGCGGCAGCGGGATCCAGCGCCGTGAGGGCCGAATCCATTGCGGCGGTGCCGATTCGGGTCAGCTCATCCGGTGTGCTGGTCGAGTCGACGGCGATCTCGGTGACCAGGGGGTCCACGTCGACGGCGTGGGGTGGCAGGACTTCGACCTGCCAATTGTCACCGTCTCGACGCACCCGCGAGCGCAGCATGTCGTGGTGGCGCAGGACCGCGGCGATGGTGGTGACCAGACCTGGGCGGTCGATGTTCTCGGGTAGTGCCAGGACCATGGTCTGGGCGAAACGGTCGCTCGAACCGGTGGTCAGGAAATCGGCCAGGACCGGCGTCAACGCGATATCGCCGATGCCGCCGCCGGGCAGCTCCGCCAGCACGGGCGACTGTGGGCTGTCGAGCGCGGCGATGTCGGACAGCTTGGCCACCGTGCGGTGTTCGAACACGTCACGGGTGGTGAACACGATGCCCGCGGCGCGGGCCAGCGACACCAGCTGGATCGACAGAATGCTGTCGCCGCCGATCGCGAAGAACGAATCGTGCACGCCGACCTGCGCTACGCCGAGCACGCGAGCGAACAGCCCGGCCAGCAGGGTTTGCACCGCGCCGGTGGGTGCCGCGGCGGGCGCGGTCGCGACGACCGGTTCGGGCAGGGCGTTGCGGTCGAGTTTGCCGTTGGAGGTCAGGGGCAGCGTGTCGAGAACCATGATCGCCGACGGCACCGCGTGCGCGGCCAGGCGGTGCGAGGCGTACTCGGTGAGAACGTGAGGGTCGGCGCGACGATCCTGTGCCGCGAGCACATAGGACACCAGCATGGTCGATCCGGCGGGGCTGCGACGTCCGACGGTCACCGCGAATTCGACATCGGGGTGGCCGACGAGAACGGCATCGATCTCGCCCGGTTCGATCCGGAAACCGCGCACCTTCAACTGGGTGTCGGCGCGGCCGAGGTAGTCGATGTCGCCGGTGCCGGGCCGGCGCACCAGGTCGCCGGTGCGGTACATGCGGGTGCCGGGCGCACCCCACGGGTCGGGGACGAATCGGGCCGACGTCGTCGTCGGCTGATTGCGGTAACCACGCGCCAACGCGCGGCCGGTCAGATAGAGCTCGCCGGTGACACCTGGCGGGACCGGGTTCAGCCGGGCATCGAGGATCATCGCGTGCGTGCCCTGCACGGGGGCGCCGATCGAGATCGGCTGTCCGGCAGCGAGTTCGGCGTAGGAGGAGATGATCGTGGTCTCGGTGGGGCCGTAGCCGTTGAGGTAGCGGCGGCCGGGCTGCCATTTCGCGAGCAGTTCCGGGGTTGTCACGTCACCGCCGACGGACAACATCTCCAGTGCGTGCAGACCGGCCGGGTCGACCGTGCCAAGGACCGCGGGGGTGATGATGGCGTGAGTGACGGACTCGGCGGCCAGCAGGTCCGCGAGTTCGATCCCGCCCGCGATGTCGGACGCGACGACGACCAGCGTCGCACCGGTGGTGAAGGCGCACAGCCATTCGAGGACGGAGGGGTCGAACCAGGGGGCGCAGATGTGCAGGAAGCGGTGCCCGGATTCGAGGCGGTAGCGGCGGACCGCCTCGTCGACCAATGGCGCCAGACCGGCATGGGTCACGGTGACGCCCTTGGGCAGACCGGTGGAGCCGGAGGTGTAGATGAGGTAGGCGGGGTGGTCGATACGCAGGGGTGAGAGGCGGTCGGCGTCGGTGATCGGCGTTGTCGGGTGGGTGGCGGTGATTCGGTCGAGGTCGTCGTGGGTGAGCCAGGCCGGCCCGTCGGGCAGGTCTTCGAGGTGCGCGGCGGCGGTGATGCCCAGTATCGCGCCGGAGTCGGTGACCAGGTGCTCGAGTCGGTGCGCGGGATTGCGCGGGTCCATCGGCACATACACCCCGCCTGCCGCGGCGATGGCGAGCGCGGCCACGACCATGTCGTAGGACCGCGGAAGGGCCACGGCCACAGCGACTTCGGGGCCGACTCCCCGGGCGATCAGTTCGCGGGCCCAGCGGGCGGTCCGCTCGGTCAGTTCGCCGTAGGTGATCGAACGGTTCTCGGACCGGACGGCGATCCGGTCAGGGCCCAGCGCACTGCCGCGTGCGATCAAGTCGGGGAGTAGCGCGGTGCGGGTATCGCTGGTGCACGCGGTGAGGGTCGTTTCTTCCGCGGTACCGAGAACCGCGAGGTCACCGACAGCGGTTTGGGGGCGCTCGAGGGCGTCCGTCAGCAAGCGGATCAGGCGTTGCGCGAACATGTCGACCGTTGCCCGGTCGAACAGCGCACTCGCGTAGACGAATTCGGCGGTGATGGCGCCGGTCGGGGCGTCGTTGTCGGCACGTTCTGCATCTGGTCGATGGTCACCCGCGGCGCCCGATCGTCGATGGTCGTCGGCGTGGGCGGAACTCGCGGCGCGCAAAGACAGCACGAGGTCGCGCTCCACGGCAGCCGCGGTCGGGCATTCATCCGACATCAGAGTGACCCGAACCAGTGGCTGGCCGGTGGCCTGGACACTCTTGTGCGACAACCCGTTTCGTGCGAATGCTCGCTGGGCGACCGTAGTCGCCTCGGCCAGCAACTGGTCGACCGAGGTCGCGCCGCACAACGGTAGTCGCAACACCACGCGGGCATCCGAAGACTGCGGGCACGGGGTGTCGATCGCGATGTCTTCGGCGTTGGACAGCCGGGCCAGCAGCACCGCGAACGCCGTGTGCACGAGGCTGAAGACCGTCGTGTCGCGGGCATCGGCGAACTCGCGCATGCGGTGATGGAGTTCGGCGGGGATCTCGAAGCCGACGCGGGCGTCGGCCGCCACGGGACCCGCGGGGCGGGCGCGATCTGTCGGGAGATTCAGTTCCGTAGGCAGGTCCGCGAGGACGCGACGCCAGTAGCTCGCCTCCGCGATCGCATCGTTGTGCTGGTCGAACGTGTCCAGCAGCTGCGCGGCGGTCTGGTCGGGTGTGTGAAGGAAGGCGTCGAGGGTGGCGCGCAGGCGGTGCGCGAGAGCTTGCGCGATGCCGGTGTCGACCAGGTCCAGACGGTACTGGAGGCCGACGCGGATCCCCTCGCCCACCTCGACGCCCACGGCCACCGGGTAGTGCGTGGCGTTGGCGGCTCGGATATCGACGATCCGAAGGCCGTCGACGGAGCTGTGCGCGCGCCGCATTCCCTCGGTGTCGACGGGGTAGGACTCGTAGGCCATGAGCGTGTCGAACAGCTCGCTCGTGCCCGCGGCCCGCTGGATCTCGGCGAGGCCGAGGTGATGACCGTCCAGCAGGGCGATCTGTTCGGACTGCAACTGCGACAACATGTTTCGCAGTGGCTCGGACCCGTTGTAGCCGACTCGGACGGGGATGGTGTTCGCGAAGAGTCCGACCATGCCGTCGACGCCGTCCAGCTGTGGCGGGCGGCCCGAGACCACCGCGCCGAACACGACGTCGTCGCGACCGAACACGCCGGCCAGCACCACACCCCATGCCGCCTGGAACAGGGTGTTGACCGTGACGTCGTTGGCCGCGGCGCAAGCCGCCAAGTCCGCGGCCTCGGCCGGTGACAGCTCGACGGTGCACATCCCGTGGCCCTCGCACGGCTCGCTCGGCGGCGGCACCACTGCGGTCAGGAAGGTCGGGGTGTGCCCGGTCAACGCCTCGCGCCAGCTCCGCAACGCGGCGGAACGGTCTCGGCCCGCGAGCCAGGCGAGATAGTCACGGTAGGGGCGTACCCGCGGCAGGACCGCCGGGGCGCCGTCGGCGGCGTAGCAGAGCAGCAGTTCCTGCATCAGCAACGGCATCGACCAGCCGTCGACGAGCAGGTGGTGCGCCGTCAACACCAAATGCATGCCGTCGGCACGGCAGAACAGCGTGAAGCGCAGCAGCGGTGCTGTGGACAGGTCGAAACCGATCCGCGCCTCGGCGGCCAGGAACTCGTCGGCGTCGGCGAGCTCGGTGTCGATGACCTGCCACGGCACCGTGACGGCCTCGGCCACGAAACCGACCGGCGCGCCCGCCGCCGACGAACCGAAGGCCGTGCGCAGAATCGCGTGGCGGTCGAGAACGGCCCGGGCGGCCCGTCGCAGGCGGTCGGTGTCGACCTCGCCGGTCAGTTCGACAGCGAGCTGAACCAGATACGGATCGGCCGGCGACACCTGGGCGAGGAAGAGCAGCCCGAGTTGCAGGGGCGCCAACGGCAGCACGTCGGACAGGTGCGGGCGTTCGCGATGCCAGAGATCGAGTTCGGCCTGGGTGACCTGGACCAGCGGGACATCGGCGGGCGTGAGGCCGCCGGCTGCCGGATCGCGCAAGTGTTCGGCGAGGATCGTCAGGGCGGCGGTCCAGCAGTCGGCCAGTTCGCGCACCGACGCCTCGTCGATGATGCCGCTGGCATAGGAGAACGACGCGCGCAGTGTCAGGCCGCCGTCGGTACCGGTGGCGAGGGCGTTGATGTCGATGACAGCGGCCGCGGGCAGCTCGGGATCTTGTTCGGCGACAGGCTCACCCCACTCGGCGGTGGGAAGCCAGCTGTGGTCGGCCTCGCCCAGATCGCCCGCGGTGAGACGACCCAGATAGTTGAAGCCGACCTGGCCCAGCGCGCCGTCGAGCTGCGATGCCGATTCCGGGTCCAGATGGCGGAGCATGCCGAAACCGATGCCCTTGTGCGGCACCGCGCGCAGCTGTTCCTTGATGGCCTTGACGACGGCGGCCGTGGCGTCGCCACCGTGCCACGCGGCGTCGTTGCCGACCTCGCTCAGATCGAGGGCGATCGGATACATGCTGGTGAACCAGCCGACCGTGCGAGTCAGGTCGGCGCCGTCGACCGCGGACTGTTCGCGGCCGTGGCCTTCCAGACGGACTCGTGTCGCGGGTGCGTCGACACCACGCCGGGACCGCCACCTGCGCACAGCCATGGCCAGGGCGGCGAGCAAACCGTCCTCGGCGCCCGCGCGGTACCGGGCGGGTAGGTCGGTCAGGATCGCCTGGGTGACGTCAGCGGGAACTTCGACGCTGAGGGTTCGCACCGTCGACGCGGTATCGCGGGAGTCGAGCCGGCGATCGCCGAGCAGCGGGTCGGGCACCGCCAGCGTCCGGCGCCAGTGATCGAGTTCCTCGCGCCTGCTCGGCGCCGTCTCGGTCAGGCCGTGCGCCCAGCGACGGAACGACGTGCCGACCGGAGGCAGCACGACACGTCGACCGACCTGGGCCCACGCGGCGACCAGGTCCGACAACAGGATTCGCCACGACACGCCGTCGATCGCCGCGTGGTTGGCTGCGACGACCAACCCGTCGGGGCCGTCCGGGCGGGCGAGCCACGCGAAGCCGATCATCCGGTGCGCCTGCGGATCCAGCGACGCGAGCACGGAATCCATCGCGGCGTCGGCGATCGCGCCGAGCGGGTCGGCGCCTGCCGGGACATCGACGCGCAGGAGCAGGTCGTGGACATCCACCGCGCCTGGTGGCAGGGTGTGCAGCTCCCACTGCCCGTCGACCTGTCGCAGACCGGACCGCAGCATGTCGTGGTGATCGACCACCGCGGTGAGGGTGTCCACCAGGCCATTTCGATCGATACCGGCGGGCAGGTCCAAGACCATCTGCTGGGTGAACCGGCCGAACACCCGCCCACCGGCCAGCGACGCGGCCAGCACCGGCGTCAACGGCATCTCGCCGACACCACCGCCGGGCAGTTCGGTCAACGTGGGCGCGGACTCGGCACCCAGCACCGCCACCCGCGCCAACCCGGCCACGGTGCGGTGCTCGAACACCGCCTGCGGGGTGAACGAGATGCCCGCATTGCGTGCGCGCGACACGAGCTGGATGGACAGGATGCTGTCACCGCCGGCGGCGAAGAACGAATCTTCGGCACCGATCTGCTCCAGGCCCAGAATCTGGGTGAACAGCTCGGCGATAGCGGCCTCGACCGGACCCTCGGGCGCACGCGAACCGACGGCCCCGAAAACCGGTGCGGGCAGAGCGTTGCGGTCGAGTTTGCCGTTGGGAGTCAACGGGATCTCATCGAGAGTCATCAGGACGGTCGGCACCATATGGCCGGGCAAGGAGGCGCCGACGAAGCGGGCCACCTCGTCGGTGTCGATCGACACGCCGTGCCGGGCCAGCACATACGACACCAGCACGGTCGCGCCCGAGTCGGCTTTCGTGCCGAGGGTGACCGCGTATTCGATATCGGGGTGGGCGGTGAGGGCGGCGTCGATCTCGCCGAGTTCGACGCGGAAACCGCGGATCTTCACCTGGAAATCGGAGCGTCCGAGGTATTCGACATCGCCGTCGGCGGTGCGCCGGACCAGGTCACCGGTCCGGTACATGCGGGAATCGGTGAACGGTGAGGCGACGAATCGTTCGGCGGTGAGCGCGGGCCTGCCCTGATAACTCTGGGCCAGCGCGGGCCCGAACAGATACAGCTCACCCGCCACACCGGCGGGAACCGGGCGCAGCCGCGAATCCAGCACTGTCGCACCGACTCCGGCGAACGCCGTGCCGATCGTGATGGGCTGTCCGGGCCGCAGCGCGGTGGTGCCGGTGGCGAGGACGGTGGCCTCGGTCGGGCCGTAGCCGTTGAAAAACGCACGGTCGACTGCCCAGCGGTCGACCAGGGTCGGGCCGAAGGCATCGCCCGCGACGACGACGACGCGCAGGGCGTCCAGGTCGTGGGCGTCGACAGATTCCAACGCCGCCGGGGTGATCAGCAGGTGGGTCACCCGTTCGCGGCGCAGCAGCTCGGCGAGCTCGGGGCCGCCGAAGACCGTCGACGGTGAGACCACCAGCGTGGCACCGGAGTGGAAGGCCAGCAGCAGCTCGAGTACCGAGACATCGAAGTTCGGCGAGCACACGTGCAGGACACGGTCGCCCTCGTCGACCGAATAGCGTTCCCTGGCGGCCGCGACCAAGGCACCGAGACCGGTGTGGGTGACGACGACGCCTTTGGGACGGCCGGTCGAGCCGGAAGTATAGATGACATAGGCCGGGTGCTGATCGGTCAGCAGCCGAACGCGGTCGAGGTAGGAGATCGGGTGGGCGGGGTGCGCGGCGATACGGTCGTGCTCGGTCGGGGCGTCGATGTCGAGCCACTCGACGGACTCGCCCAGCCTCTGCCGATGTGGGGTGCTGGTGAGGCCGAGGATCGCGCCGGAATCTTCGAGCAGGTAGGCGATCCGCTCGGCGGGCAGCGCCGGATCGACGGGGACATAGGCGGCGCCGGTCTTGGCCACCGCCCACACCGCCGCCACTGACTCGATCGACCGGGTGAATCCGAGCGCGACGACATCGCCGGGGCCGATGCCGCGTGCGATCAGGTCTCTGGCCAGTTGGGACGAGTACTCGTCGAGCTGGGTGTAGGTGAGTTCGCGGCGTTCACCGTCGACTGGGGTATAGGACACGGCGACGGTATCGCCGGCGGTGTCGACCGCCGCGGTCAGCAGCTGGGTGAAAAGCGGAGTACTCGACTTTCGGTTGCCTCGACCGCGCGGCGCACGACGAACTTCACGTGGAGAGGTGCGCGCTTCACGCATTCGAGTACAACATCCTTCAGCTAACCGGCCCACAGCTCTGCGATGACCCACGAACCCTGTCGGATTCGGCCTACCGGGGCGGACCAGTGTCGAACAAGCAAGAAGGAGTCGATATCGGGGCGTTCGGCGACCATGACACCACATGTCACGCTGTCACGACCACATGACCGGTTTGTTTATCGACGCCGAGACCGAATCGGCCAGAAATTTGTGCGGATGGCACAATGCCGTCGATGGTTTTTGTTCAACGGACGGAAGCGCGCATGGCGGCATACGGATCCCTGGTATGGGTGGGACAGGCGCTGGGCCCGCGCGTCGACGCCATCACCGCCGACCTCATCCGGGTGACCGAGCAGATGATTCCGCTCAACGACGTCGCCGCCGATCTGGCCGAGATGCGCGCCGCCAGCATCGCCGAGAACATCGCCGCCGTGCAGTACGTGCTGGCGAACAACATCGACCCGGCCACCGTCGGCCCGCCCCCCGGTGCCGCCGCCTACGCCCAACGGCTGGCCCGGCGAGGCGTGCCGCTGACGATTCTGCTGCGCGCCTACGGGCTGGGGCAGTACCGGGTCCTCGACGCGGCGATCGGGCTCGTTCTCGCCGTTCCCGGCCCTGACCAGCCCGCCCGGATCGCGGAGTTGCTCAAATTCGCGGGGACCTATCTGGATCGGCTCAATTCGTCGATGGGGCGGATCTACGAGGCGGAACGAGATCGCTGGCTCAGCAGTCGCCAAGCCGCGCGGCAGCAGTGGGTCGCGCGGCTGCTCGACAACGACGAGGTCGATGTCGCGGCCGCCGAGGAAGTGCTGGGCTATCGACTCGATCAGTGGCACCACGCGGCCGAAGTGTGGTCGACGGTCACCGGTGCGGAGGCGGTGCGCGCGCTCGAGCAGGCCCGACAGCTGCTGGCCGCGACGATGGGCACCGGTGGTGCCGAATTGGTCGCCGCGTCGGGCGACCGCGCCATGTGCCTGTGGTTCCCGACCGGACAGCTGTGCCCGGTCGAGGAACTCACCGCCCAGCTCGCAGCTTCCGGGTTGCCGGTGCGGGTCGCGCTCGGCCCGGTCGCCGAGGGGCTGCCCGGTTTCCGGCGCTCGGCCCGCAGCGCGGCACGAGCCAAGGCACTCGTCGTCTCGGCGGGGGAGACCGCGCCCCCCGTCGTCGACTACGACGCGATCGCACCCTTCGCGCTGCTGTCCGACGACCCGGACGAGCTGACCGGCCTCGTCCACCGCGTCCTTGGCCCCCTGGCCTGCGACGGCGCCAAGGTGGAACTCCTGCGCAACACTGTCGATGTGTTCCTCGCCGAAGGCGCCAGCTACTCCCGCACCGCCCGCGTCCTCGACGTCCACCGCAACACCGTCCAGTACCGCATCCAACAGGTCACCGGCCGCTACGGCATCGCCGTCGACACCGACACCTTCGAACTACGCTTCGCCCTTGGCATCTGCCGCTGGTACCCCCACGTCCTGACTCGGACAATCTGAGTCCGAGTGGTTTGTGCGTCCCGCACAGCTGATTCGTCAGCGCGGCGACCTACCCGCCGCGGTCCAGCTCGGCAGCGGCGCCGCGGTCGTGCTGCACGAGGTGCCACGACCGGAGCCGGGTGGGAATGGCTCGGACAGTGGCGATCTCGATAGCTGACCTTCATGATGGTCTGAAGAAAGATGAACGAGGTGGGGGAATGAACAAGAAGCTGAGCGCCGCTGTCGCGGCGCTGTTCGCCGGTGCTATCGCGGTGACCGGGTGCTCGAGCGACGCCGACGTGGTGTCGAAGAACCTGTCCAAGGAATCGGACCAGTTCAAGATCAACCGTCGCGTGGTGTTCTTCAACGGGATCACCGACAAGTACCTGCTGTCCATCGAGGGCAAGTGTTCGATCAAGGATGAGAACAACCAGCTCGAGGTGACGTGCAAGACCGGCGACGACGAATACAAGAAGCACTTTCTCGGCCTCTCGGACAACGTGAGCTACTTCGTCGAACAGCTCGAGGCCGCCGAGGTGAGCCGCTACCACTACAAGGTCATCTTCAAGCCCGAGGTCATCATTCCCGACGTCGACCGCCCCTGAGGGTGGTACACAGATCCGCGGGCGTTCCCGATGAGCGGGAAGGCAGGCACGCGGTGACCACGTCCCGGTCGTACGGTGGCGGCCGCGCGACGTAGCGGACGCTCACAGCCATTGCGAGCTCCTTCACGTCTGATCTGTCGATTCGACCAAGGAGCTCGATGTCTGCACCGCACCCCGACGATCCGGCCCGCCACCTCGCACGGTTGGCGGCGATCGAATCGATCACCGCGCTCAAACACCGCTACTTCCGTGCCTGCGACGCCAAAGACCCGGTCGGTTTCCGTGACTGTTTCGTCGCGGTCGGCTCGGTGCTGGACTACGGCACGCTCGGTACGACCGATGCCGACGGCATGGCCGCGGTCTTCGCGTCGATCGCGTTGCAGCAGGTGGACGGCAAGAACGCGATCCTCGACATGCACCACGGCGTACACCCCGACATCACCGTGCGCGAGGACGGGACCGCGAGCGGCCGATGGACGCTGCGCTTCCGTCAGGTCAACCTGATCGAGCGCACCGAGACCGTCGCGACCGGTGAGTACACCGACGAATACCGGGTGGAGGACGGGCACTGGAAGATCGCAACGTGCACGTTCCACCAGTTGTGGGCGATCACCCGCCCCCTCGACGACGCCACCCGGATCGCGCAGTAGGAGCGGACATGTCGAAGATCGCTCTGGTAACCGGCGCCAGCCGTGGCGTCGGCAAGGGAATCGCGCTGGCGCTCGGCACAGCAGGTTGGACGGTCTATCTGACCGGACGCGGCACCGAAGGTGGCGATGGACCCCTGGACGTCGCCGCCGCCGAAGTGAGCGCTCGCGGCGGCACCGGCATCGCCGTGCGCTGCGACCATCGCGACGACGCGCAGATCGCCGCGGTGTTCACCCGCATCGCCGCCGAGCAGGACGGGCTCGATCTGCTGGTCAACAACGTCTGGGCCAATCCCGACGGTTTCGCCGGATTCAGCGATCCGTTCTGGCGGCGGCCCGTCGCCGACTGGGACACCCTGATCGGAGTCGGTCTGCGGGCGCACTATGTGGCCTCGGTCGAAGCAGCACGGCTCATGGTGCCTCGCGGCAGCGGCGTCATCGCCAACATCTCCTCGTTCGGCACCCGCGGCTACCTGCACTCGGTGCTGTACGGGATGTCGAAGGCGGGGCTGGACAAGATGGCGGCCGACATGGCTGTAGAACTGCGCGACACCGGCGTGAGCACGCTGTCGCTGTGGCCCGGCATCGTGCGCACCGAGCAGGTACTGGCGATGGGCGTCGAGGACATCGAAGGGTTCCCGATCGCCGGCGCGGAGACACCGGAATTCGTCGGCCGGGTCGTCCTCGCCCTGGCCACCGACCCCGAGCTCCGCGCGCGCAGCGGCAGCACGGTGATCACCGCCGAGGCCGCCGTCGAATACGGGATCACCGATATCGACGGTGGACAGCCGGTCTCGCATCGTGCGGCATTCGGTGGTGGCGCGCTCTTCGGCGTCCGGTGAGACCGACGCATGCTGTGATCGCACGCACGGCAGATCACAGCATGCGCTGCCTGCCGTGCGCAGCGAACTCCGACTCCAACGCCTTCCGGTCCGCCTCGGTCATACGACCGTAGACCGGTCGGCCACGCCCCGCCCACCGGTATACCGCTTCATCGGTGCGCCACGCCTGTTCTTGCAGTTGCCGTTTGAGTACCTTGTTCGAACCCGTCACCGGAAGATTCGCCGAGACGCGCAGCAGGCGGGGGAGACCCTTGCTGCCGAGATCGGACTGCGCACAGAGGAATTCGGTGAACGCGCCGACATCGAAACCGACCGGATCGGCGACCTCGACGGCGGCCATCACCTGATCGCCCGAGCGCGGATCGGGCACCCCGAACACAGCGGCGGCGATGACAGCGGGATGACGGCGCAGGACCTGCTCGATCATCAGCGCCGAAGTGTTCTCGCCGTCCACCCGGATCCAGTCGCCCTTGCGGCCGGCGAAATACAGGAATCCGCCGGTGTCGACATAGCCGAGGTCCCCGGTCCAATACCAGCCGTTGCGCAAACGGTCGGCGTCGGCGACCTCGTTCTTGTAGTAGCCCTCGAACGCGAGCGCACCGGCCTTGTCGATCATCTCCCCGATGGCTTCATCAGGATTGCGGACCCGGCCGTACTCGTCGAGCTCGGCCCGCGCGCACTCCAGCAACGAATCCGGATTCACCACCGCCACACCGGCATGCGCGGGCCTGCCGAGCGCAGCGGGCGGTGCCGCCGGGTCCAGGGCAGCCAGGCTCGGCCCCTCGCTGGAGCCGTACCCCTCGAACAGCGTCGCCGCGAAGCGGCGCCGGAACTCGTCCTGATCGGCCACCGACGCCTCGGTGCCGAATCCGCGCACCAGCGAATTGTCGGAATCCGTCACGGCTTCGGGCGTGGCCAGCAGATACCCCAGCGCCTTGCCGACATAGGTGAAGTAGGTCGCGCCGAAATACCGAACGTCCGTAAGAAATTGTGACGCGGAGAATTTCGGGATCAGACAGACCGTCGCACCGACCGACAGCGCGGGCGCCCACAACGCCATGATCGCATTGCCGTGGAACAGCGGCATACAGCAGTAGTCCACGTCCTCGCGCACATGCCCGAACTTCGCCGTCGCCGCGTACGCGACCACCGACAGACGGCGCTGGGTACACCGCACCGCCTTCGACGCACCGGTGGTGCCGGACGTGAACAGCAACAGCAGCAACGAGTCCGGTCCGCCCACCGCCGAGGGCTGCCCACGGCAGGCATCGATCCGGGCGGCGTAACCGGGATCATCGACCAGCAGGAACCGATCCTCGGCCAGATCGAGATCCAGCTGCCGCAACCGCGCCATCCCCACCGCATCGGTGACGATCAGCTGACAGTCGACATACCGAACATCAGCAGCCAACTGGGCGTCACCCCGGGTCGGATTGAGCCCCGCCACCGCCGCACCTGACAGAGCCGCTGCGCCCAGCCAGAAGACGAAATCGGGCACATTGTCCAACAGCACCCCGATATGGAACGGGCCGTCGCGGCGCAGGGTGCGGGCGAGCTCCGCACGGGCAGCCGACTCCCGGACCACCGCATCCCAGCTCCACTCGGTGTCGCGGGTGCGCAGGCCGAGTCGCTGGTCACCGAGCCGGTCGAGCAGCATGGTCGCGATATCCGCCCGGCGCGCGCCCATCAGTGCGCCCCCGGGTAGATCTGCTTCAGGAAATCCTCGGTCACCGCACAATGATCATCGACAACCAGCCGCTCCAGCTCGTATTTGCGCAGGCTGCTGCGACTGGCGCCGAAGCCGGAGTAGTAGGTGCGCACGGTCATAAATCGGTAGCCGCTCAGGACGAAGCCGGATGTGCCGCCGCGGCGACTCCGGCTCGGCGACCGAAGAAGGTGCCGTCACCGAGCGACGTGCCGCTGATGTAGCCCCACGAATGCAGGCCCGAAGTAGCTCGGCCCGCGGCGAACAGGCCCGGTATCGGTGCGCCGTCCAGGTCGAGGACATGGCCGTCGACCGTGGTGTGCAGTCCACCGATGGTGAACACCTCAGCTCCGCCACGGCCCGCTTCGCCGTACTCGGGCGGGGCGATGCCGCGCTGGACGTCGATCGCGGCGAACGGTGACCGCAGCGGCCGCAGCCAGTGCGCCGCCTTGTGGAAGTAGGGGTCCTGCCCATCGGCCGCGTGCCGGTTGTATTCGGCGACCGTCGTCTCCAGCGCGCCGGACGGCATGCCGATCTGCTGCTCGAGGTCGTCGAGGGTCTCGGCCACGAAATGCGGTTGCACGCCCCACCGTTCGTTCTCCGGCACTTCCTCGTAGGCCTGCTCGTCCAGGATCACCCACACCTTCAAGCCGTGCTTGAACAACGCGGCCTGACCGACGAGCCCGGGATAGACGTCCTCGTTGATGAAGCGCCTGCCGATGTCGTCGACGATCATGCCGCGCACCATCATCCCCGGAATCAGCGAGATGCCGACCTGCGCGGCGGACATGTGCCGCACCGCCGCGCCCGCGGCCTGTGCCATCACGATGCCGCGCCCGTCGTCACCACCGTCGCTGTTGACACCGAGCCCGACCAGTTGCGGTGCGTGCTGAGCCACCATCGCGGCATTGTCGGCGAACCCGCCCGTGGTCACGACGACACCACGTCGAGCCCGGTAGGTGTAATACCGGCCGTACTGCTTCGCGACGACACCGACCACACGTCCGGCCTCGGTGACGAGACGGATCGCGTTGGTGTCGGTATGTACCGTCACAGCGGTCGCGGCGACGGCCTCGAACAGCTTCTGCATCAGCACCTTGCCACCGAAACCGTCGGAGGCGACCCGGTGCCCACGCGGCGACGGCTTCGCGAGATCGGCGAAGGGCCAAGCCTTTTCACCCATCCACATCAGACCGTCGTCGGTGGGCGGGACCCAGGTGGGGGAGTCCCACAGCGAGGGTTTGAACGGGACACCGTGGTCGACGAGCCACTGGTAGTGCCGTGCGCTCTCACGGCTGTAGAGGCCGACCTTCTCCCGGTCGGCGTCCGGTCCCAGCGCGGCCAGCAGGAACGCTTCCATGTCCTGTGCGGTGTCGTCGAACCCGCAGGCCCGCTGGATCTCGGTGCCGCCGCCCAGATACATCTCGCCACCCGACAGTGCCGACGATCCGCCGCCGCCACCCAGCTTCTCCAGCACGATGACATCGGCGCCCGCGGCGGATGATTCGAGTGCCGCGGCCGCACCGGCGCACCCGTATCCAATGATCAGAACATCGGTTTCGTAGTCGACCTGCTCGACATCGCCCGCATCGAGGGGCGCCACCGAATTGTGTGTGCTCATGACAACTCCCATCCACTGTGCTGCGCACGCTAGGAGTTCTCGCGCACGCCGGACGGGGGAGTGTCCACCCACCGGGAGACCGGCTGCCGATCAGCTGCTCGCTACCGGCAACCCTGCTTTTCGATCATTGAAGCGGGCCTTCTTCTGACGATTCCCGCACGTGTTCATGTCGCACCATTTGCGGGTGCGGCTCTGGCTGGTGTCAAAGAACGCCGCTCGACAGGTCGGCGATGCGCACAACGCCAGTTTTCCGTCTCGTTCGCCGGCGAGGATGCTGATCGCATCGGCGGCGATGACGCCCAGGGCGTCTTCCACGCAGGAATCCGAGTTGAGTCGCCAGAGCCGATTGCCCTCGGGCGTCAATACCGCGGACGCCCGGCCCTCGATGCTGCGGTCGTTGATGACGCGAACAGCAGACGCTGGGGGAGCGTCGTGCATCGCGGTCGCGGTCGCGGCGACGTGCATCGATTCTCTCAGTTCCCGGGCGAGTTCGAGCTGGGCGGTGGTGCAGGAGTTCACGGCCAGGCCGCTCACTGCCAGCCAGTCGACGAGTCGCTGCGGCGTGGGGATGCGCTCCACCGCGTCGCCGGAGCGCTCCGTCAGCGTCGCCGTGAAACTGGTTGCCAGCACAGTGCCGAGGCGGAAGTCGGGAAACTCAGCATGCATGGAACCACCTTAGCCGGTTGCGCGCCTGCACAAGACCATGTTAGAACCGTCTAAGACGGTTCACCTAGCGCAGGAGGTCTCATGCCCAGTCGGATCAGCGACGTCCACGCATTCGAAGCCCACGCAACCGACGCCGACCTCGACGATCTCCGCGCGCGCCTGGCAGCGGCGCGACTACCGGAGCCCGAAACGGTCTATCGCGCCGCACCCGACCCGCGCCGATGGGAGCAGGGGGTTCCGCTCGCCGACCTCGTCGAGGTCGTGAACTACTGGCGCACCGAATACAACTGGCGGTCGTTCGAAGAGCGCCTCAACCGGATCGGCCAGTTCCGCACAACCATCGACGGTCTGGGAGTCCACTTCCTGCACCGCCGATCCACGCGCGCCGATGCCACCGCGCTGATCATGACGCACGGCTGGCCGGGCAGCGTCGCCGAGTTCACCGACGTAGTAGACGAGTTGGCCGATCCGAAGGACGCGGACGCGCCGGCGTTCCACGTTGTCGTTCCCTCACTGCCCGGCTTCGGTTACAGCGACAAGCCGGCCACCACAGGCTGGGGGACCGAGAAGATCGCGGCCACCTGGGTGGAGTTGATGACAAGGCTCGGCTACCACCGGTTCCTGGCTCACGGCGGCGACTGGGGAGGCAATATCACCACGGTTCTCGGTGGCAGATTCCCGGCGCATGTTCTCGGCATCCACTCGACGTTCGCCGAGGCGCCGCCCGGGTTGACAACGGACGGGCTGACAACCGCCGAGCGCTCATGGGCCGAGGAGACTCGCGATTTCTGGCGGCACCGCGCGGCATACGCGAAGCAGCAGGCGACCCGACCGCAGACCATCGGCTACTCGCTCGTCGACTCACCGGTCGGACTGCTGGCCTGGATCCTCGACAAGTTCGCCGAGTGGACAGACACCGAAGACAGCCCGTTCGAGACGATGTCCATCGACCGGGTTCTTGACAACGTCACGCTGTACTGGCTGACGCGGACCGGCGCATCGGCGGCCCGCATCTACTACGAAAGCCACAACTCGCTCGACCCCGAACTTCGCGTCGACGTTCCGTCGGCAATCACCATGTATCCACGTGACATCGAGAAGTGTCCGCGGGTCTGGGCGCAAGAGCGGTACCGGCAGATCGTCCGATGGGCGGCGCCCGACCGTGGGGGACATTTCCCGTCGCTGGAGGTTCCCGAGTACTTCGTCAAGGACCTGAGGGAAGGTCTCGCAGCTGTACTGGCCGCCAGGGTAGTAACTACTTGACATAATGTGCATTATCGGCGTTTGAAGGCGGCCCGTCGGAGGGGGTTTTCGCGGATGTTTGCGCTGCATGCTGGGTTGCATCGCATGCCGACAGGCACTCGCTGTCGCTTCTCCGTGTTGTCGTGTGCCGCGCATCAGTACTTGCGTGGCCATACCTTGGAATGCGCGAAGAAAGCCGACGAAACCCGGATAATCTCGGATTGGTCGATTCATGACCGTTCGCGCTGAATGCGCCTATCGGCAAATCTGGGCCCGAATCCTCGGTAAACCGAACCGGCTGACTGAAGCCCGGCACTCCCCCTCCCACTTCCCCGCCCATTGTTTCGTCACAGTGACGAAACAATCGAGGGTGGCTGAATGGCGCACCGCATCGCCGATATCGCCATGATGCGGTGCGCGAAGAGGATCAAACCGGAACAGGGGTGAGCCGGCGCGATTCGATGGCCTTTTCGGAGCTGGTTTCCGGCGCGTTGTCGGCATCGGCGGTGAGGTACTTGTCGGGCAACGACAGCTTGGCGATCGTGCGCACGGTCAGAGCGTATTGACGGACCAGGCTGCCGGTGGTGTACGGCAGGCGGTATTCGGCCGCGAGTTTGCGTACTTCACGTTGAATTTCGGGGAGCCGGTTGCTCGGCAGGTCCGGGAACAGGTGGTGTTCGATTTGATGACTGAGCGTGCCGGAAAGGATGCGCATCAGGGGACCGACTTCGATATTCGCGCTGCCCAGGTACTGGCGCAAATACCATTCGCCGCGAGTCTCGCCCTCGATATCACGCTTGGTGAATTTCTCCGCGCCGTCGGGGAAATGCCCGCAGAAGGTGATGATCTGCTCCCACACGTTCTTGGTGAGATTGGCGGTGATGTTCGCGCGGATTGTCGATTTCCAGTTGCGCCCGGTCATCGCCGGGAAGATGACATAGTCCTTGAGCAGCTGCTTACCTGCCTTCTGGACGATTTCGTCGCGGGCCTGCCGGAACTTCTTCTTGTCCTTCTTGCCCGCCAGCACGCGCGGGATCTCCAGGTGGTACACGCACATGCCCAGCTCGTACAGCAGTGACACCGGGACGAGGTAGACGAAGTTGCCCAGGTGGTACGGACGCCAGCGCCGGTCACGGGTGATGCGCAGCAGCCCGTATCCTTCGTCGGGGTCCAGCCCGAGCACATTGGTGAAAACGTGGTGGCGGTAGTTGTGCGCTTCCTTCCAATGGGCGGCGGGCATGGAATGGTCCCATTCCCAGGTGGTGGAGTGGATTTCCGGATCGTTCATCCAGTCCCACTGGCCGTGCATGACGTTGTGCCCGATCTCCATGTTCTCGAGCACCTTCGACAGGGTGAGCAGGCCTGTCCCCCACCACCAGCTGCTTTTTCGGCCGGAGTCGAGCAGTACCAGCCGGGCGGCTATCTCGCACGTTCGCTGAACGCGGATGACTGTCTTGATGTATTGCGCGTCGCGTTCGCCCAGACTGGATTCGATCTGCCCGCGCAACGTGTCCAGGCGTTGCCCGAACTCTTCGATGTCGGTCGGCGTGAGATGTGTGTACGCCTCGACGTCAGATATAGCCATCTGCTGTGTTCAACCCCTGTTCCGGTGCCGCGCGCCGGGCGCGGTCCAGGTGAGAATACGAACTCACGGGGTTGATGCGGTGTCCTGCTCGGTATTTAGTTAGACGTAACAGCCGGGAGTCCTGGATTGGGTGTCAGTGACCAGCGGCGGGTTCGTAGATCTTGTCCACCTCGGTGGCGTACTTCTTCATGACCTCTGCTCGCTTGAGCGACATTTTCGGTGTCAGTTCGCCGGTGGCCTCGGTCCAGTCGACCGGCAGAATGCGGACTTTCTTGATCCCCTCGGCATGGGACACCGTCTTGTTGGTGTCGGCGAGGACCGCATCGATCTCGGCGATGAGATCCGGGTTCTCGATCAGGTCCTCGTTCGAGGTGTCGGCGGGCAGGTTGTGGTTGCGCTTCCACGCCGGGAGTATTTCGGGGTCGAGGGTGATCAGGGCGCCGACGAACGGACGGCCGTCACCGACCACCATCGCCTGGCTGATCAGCGGGTGGGTGCGCAGCGCGTCTTCCATCAGGCCCGGGGAGACGTTCTTTCCGCCCGCGGTGACGATGATTTCCTTCTTGCGGCCGGTGATGGTGAGGTATCCGTCGCGGTCGATGCTGCCGAGGTCGCCGGTCTGGAACCAGCCGTCGGCGAAGGCGTCTTCGGTGGCCTGGGGGTTGCCCCAGTACTCGCGGAAGACGACAGAGCCGCGGAGCAGCAGCTCGCCGTCGTCGGCGATCTTGACGGCGTGGCCCTCGGTCGGGCGCCCGACCGTGCCGACCCGGGTATCGGCCGGGGTGTTCACGGTGATCGCCGCGGTGGTTTCGGTGAGTCCGTAGCCCTCGTAGATGGGGATGCCGACACCCCGGAAGAAGTGACCGAGCCGCGCGCCGAGTGGTCCGCCTCCGGACACCGCCGCCTCGCATCGTCCGCCGAGGGCGAGACGCAGTGTGCGGTATACGAGTGTGTCGAACAGGGCGTGGCGCAGTCTGAGGACGATGCCGGGGCCGCCGGTGTCCAGGGACTCGCTCCAGGCGATGGCGGTCTCGGTGGCCAGGTCGAAGATCTTTCCCTTGCCGCCGGCGTGCGCCTTCTGCTTGGCCCCGTTGAAGACCTTTTCGAACACTCGCGGCACCGCCAGGATGAAATGCGGGCGGTAGCTGCCGAACTGGTCGACCAGCGTGGACCAGTCGGAGCTGAACGCGACGACCACCTTGGCGTCGAGCGCGGCCAGTGTCACCGCGCGCGCGAAGACGTGGGCGAGCGGCAGGAACATCAGGGTCTTGTTGCCCTCGGTGACGAACTCGCCCAGTGCGATTCGGTCGGATTTCGACTCGGCGTAGAGGTTGCCGTGGGTGAGGATCACGCCTTTGGGACGGCCGGTGGTGCCCGAGGTGTAGATCAGGGTGGCTGGGGATGTCGCGCCGACCTCGGCTCGGCGGGTGTGCACGGCCGCGTCGTCGAGGTGGGCGCCGCGCGTGGTCAATTCCTCGATGACGTCCTTGTCGATCTGCAGGATTTCTCGCAGTTCGGGCAGTGCGCGGTCGTCGATCTCCTCGATGGTCCGGCGGTGTTCGTCGCTGTCGACGATGAGCAGCGTTGTCGCGGAGTCCTGCAGGATCCACTTGGCCTGCTCGGCGGCGGAGCTGTCGTAGATGGCGACGGTGCAGCCGCCGGTGGCCCAGATGGCGTGGTCGAGCACGACCCACTCGTAGCGGGTGGGGGCCATGATGGCTACGCGGTCGCCGGGTCCGATGCCCGAGGCGATGAGGCCCTTCGACACGTCGGTGACGGTTCGGGCGAACTCGGCCGCGGTGACGTCGGTGAGTTCGCCGCTGCCGTTCGCGACGTTGAACAACACCGTGTGGGGTGAGTGCTCGGCGTGCAGGAACACGCTGTCGGAATTGTTCGCGTGCTCGGGAATGGTGTAGGAAGCCGGGGCTTCGAACTCGTGCATCACAGGGCCCTTCCACATGGATTGATCAGTTACTGCGCGGGCGCGTGCTCGATGCCGAGTCGCAGCATGCCGCGCAGGTCGTAGGTGTTGGTGGCGACCGCGCCGACGATCAGGCCGATCGCGAGTCCCGCGCAGGTCATCCAGAGACCCTGTGCCATGCCTGCTTCGAGGTGTCCGTCGAAGAACAGGATGGCGCGCACGGCCAGGTAGATCTGGTGCATGGGTTCGAACGTGGCCATGTCGGCGATCCAGCGCGGTGTCGCTTCGAGCGGGATGGTGCCGGAGGATGACGGGATTCCGAGCACCACGAACACGATGAGGTTGATCATCAGGCCTGCCGTGCCGAAGGCGGCCATCACCGACAGGGCGGTGACCGCGATGGCGGCGATGGCCAGTGTGCCATAGAGGAACAGCATCAGTGGTCGCTCGATCGCCATGTTCAGCAGGGTCCCGACGCCGAGGAACACGCCGGAGGCCAGCGGGGCGCTGATCGCGGCGATCCCCCATTTGACGAGCAGGGTGCGCCACCGGCTGATCGGGGCCGGGGTGGTGGTCTTGTGCCATGGGCCGTATTCGGCGGGGATATAGCCGAGTGAGGCGTCGACCAGCGAATTGATCATCATCGCGCCGCTGAATCCGACGATCAGCAGGACCAGGGTGTAGAAGAAGGCCGCCAAGCCCTGGCCGGTGCCTTCGGGGAGCGGGTGGTAGGCGGTGACGACGACGTCGATCGGCTCGGCGAGTTGTAGCTGTGCCGCGCCGCTGAGTGGGGTGGCCCCGGCCGCGGCGCGGACCTGTTCGGCGAGTTGGGCGCCGACGGTGCTGTTGACCTGTGTCATGGCTTGGTCGGCGACGGTGTTCATGATCTGGGCGGCGAGGGTGCCGGCGCGCGGGTTGGTGAGCACGGAGATGATGGGCTGCTCGACCTGGCCCGGGACGATCGAGGCGGCGCCGAGGATGGCGACGCGCTTGGTGAAGTCGCCGGGGATGACTATGGCGCCGTAGACCTCGCCGTTCTGCAGCTGTTGCTGGGCTTCGTTGATGCCGAGTGGGCGCAGGTCGATCTTGTCGGCGGGGATGTTCTCGCTCAGCGCGGTGGTGATCTGTTCGCCGATGTTGGCGGGTTTGCCGCCGACGGTGTCGCCGACGTCCTGGTTGACCAGGGCGATCGGGAAGTCGTGCAGGTGCTTTTCGGGGTCGGCGGTGTAGCCGAGGTACATGGTGCCCAGCAGCGCCGCCAGGATGGTGACCAGGGTGATCGGGGCCAGCCATTCGCGGATTGGCATGTTGCGCGGTGTGCGGGTGGGCGCGGTGTTGTCTGTCATGGCAATCGTCAATGTAGTCAGCGACTACAAAGTAGTCAACGCAAACATTGGGTGGCCGTCGGATATCCTGCTCGTACCATGTCCCTGCACACCCCCTATCACCACGGCGACCTCCGCGCGGCTTTGCTGACGCGCGCCGAGGCGACGCTGCGCGAGTCCGGTGTGGACGGGCTGTCACTGCGTCAGCTGGCCCGCGACACCGGCGTCAGCCACGCGGCGCCGAGCAGGCATTTCCGCGACAAACAGGCACTACTCGACGCGCTCGCCGTCACCGGGCTCGAACGCCTCGGCGCCTGTTTCGAACAGGCGGTGATCGAAGGGCCGATCACGGCACGCCTACAAACGGTCGCCTACGCCTACCTGCGATTCGCCGTCGACAACCTCGAGCTCTTGCCGCTGATGTTCGCGCGCAGGAACAACTCGACCTCCGCCGACATCCAGGCGGCCGTCGACCGCGCCTTCGCGGTCCCGATCGCCCTCATCGCCGAAGGTCAAGCCGCAGGCGAGATTGTCGAAGGCGACCCGAAACGCTTGGGCGTCACCGCGCTGGCGGCCCTTCAGGGGCTGGCCACCTTCGTCGGATCCGGCTACACCGCCGACTACGACTCCGAACAGTTGCTCGACGACCTGGTCCGGCATCTCACTCTCGGCCTACTCCCCCGCGCCCCCGGCTGACAATGCCGCGAACCACATGTGGCCGACCAGGCTTCAGGCTCGGATGAACAGCCGCATGGATTCGTCGACAACGGCCTCACGCGTTCGCCCCTCCGGGTCCGCGGCGGGGCGGAGCCAGATCGAGGCATGATTGAGGATCCCGTGCAGACAGTGCAGCGCCACGGCGGGGTCCGGGCAGTCCAGCTCACCTGACGCGACACCGCGGTCGACGACCTCACGTTCGGTGTGATCAGTCGTTCCCATAGCGATACCTGAGCATGAAGTTGAATCGAATCGCGCTCTGGTCTGCAACGAAGGGTGGTACGTCGTGCCACACGGCCGGCCCGAGGAATCTCAGTTGGCCTGCGATATCTTCCTTCATCTCCAGCAAGCCAGTGCCCTCGTCGAGGATGCGAATGCACGAACGGCATCCAAGCGGAACCGGGATCTGCAGGTTGATCCGATTACCTGTCTGTTTGTCGTCGTGTGCTGCGATGTAGTCACCGGGGCGATACGCCAGGAAGTAACAGCGGTTGAATTCGGCGCGTGTGCCGAGCACGGAACCAACGACCGGAACAAGGTCGCTCGCCAGCTGACTGCCGAGTCGGGACAGGCCAGATTCCGCCATGAGAGCGGTCTGCACCTCGCGAATTTCCGGTTCAGCGTGAGGATGTCCGGGATCGAAACGAAGATAGCGACTGCCACCGGTGAGTACGGTGGACTCCTTGTTCGTCGCGTGTGTGACAGTGATTTCCTCGGATTGGCCGATGAGCACAGACATCACCTCCGTCAACGCTTGAATGACGGAAGCCCGCGTTTGGTGCGCTTGGCGATTTTGCGCAGTTGCGTACTGTGCAGCAGGTCTGCTGCGGCGGCTTGGAGAATCTTGTAGCCCGGCCCGCCGAGCTCACCGGTCGGATACAGGGCGCGGTCGGCATCGAGAAGGGTCGACCATGGCGTCGACAACGCCGCCGCGGCCAGTGAGAGGTCAGCATATGGGCAGCAGGCGCCCGCGCCGACGATGTTGCTGCTCTGCTCCAGAATCGCGATATCTCGCGGGATCTGGGTGCGTAGTGCCGCAGCTCGGAGGTGTCGCGGGCGGCGTTGTGGGGGGCGGTCACTTGGGTACGCAGCCCGCCGAGCAGAGCGTCGGCGGGCTCGCCTCCGATCACCGTGCGATAAGTATCGGGTCCGATACTCGCTAGACAGTCGACCAAGCCGGAAGCGAGGAAAAGATCCGGTCGCGGATCGCTGAAAGCTGCTACAGACTTCGGCAACCCGGCCAAGAACGCGTCGTAGTCAAACTCGTGCACGGTGAAGGACAGGTCGAGTTCGGTAGCGAGTGCGGTGGCATAGTCGACGTCGTCAGCGTTGTGCCCGTCGAATACACAGACCGCGTCGAAGACGATGCCCTGTTCGGCCATCACCACTGCGAGTAGGGCGCTGTCGAGGCCACCTGAGAGGAGCAGCAAGGGCGGTTGCTGTCGTATCGCGGCCTGATCGAGGACCGCCGTTATGTGCTCGAGGAGTGTGGCGGGGGTCAGCGGCGGACTCTCGGCCCACGTGTGACGGTGGGGTTCGACGTCGCAGACAGGGTTGCCGTCGTCGAAATGATAGGTCGCGTCGGGCTCCAGCACGACCACCTCACGCAGGAAAGACGCCAGCCCATCGGGCCAGTCCGACAACGGCAGAGACCGCAGTCTCGCCACACGATCGGCGTCGAGAGTGGGAGCCTCTGACCCGATGACGGTTCGCAGCGACTCCGATATATGCCAGCCGTCAGTGTCGTGGAACCGGGCGTAGAGAGGCCGCCCGCCGAGCACTGCGGTCTGCACGGTCGTGCTGCCCGCGCTACGGTGCATATGCGTAGCCCCAGAATAGGAGATGGTGCTCATCGATGTGCCTCCTGCACAGTTGGTTTGGTATCAAGCGGCTTATGCGAGGCTAGAAACACAGCGCAGCCGATAGCTGCAGTCGCGGCAATGCCCCCCATCACGAGCACGGAAATACCGGCGAGCACACCACCGATTGCGCTGCCGGCCGGGCGCAAGCTACCCAGAACTGAGTTCGCGACCGAGAACACCCTGCCCTGCATCTGTTCGGGCACGCTGACCAGGAATTTCGTGTCGGCGAACAGTGATGTCGCACTGAGTCCGACCCCGACCAAGAACACCGATGCTCCCAGCAGCCACAGGTCGGAGACCATCACCGCGGCGAGGAATCCTGCCGCGAAGAGCGTCAGCGATCCCGCCACGGCCAGGGAGTCCTTGGCCGCGGCCAGGCGAGAGGTTCGCTCGCTACTCAGCGCGACGGCGATCAGCAACAGGCCGCCCTGGTAGGTGGAGTACAGCAAGCCGTAACTCACCCCGGAGCCGGCGTTGCGTTCTGCGAGCACTGGCAGCAGGAGCGCAAACCCTGAGGTCAGCATGTTCACTGTTGCGCCGACGATCAGCACCCATCGAATGATCCTGTTGCCGATCATGAAGCGGAGGCTGTCGCCGAACCCGACCGATTCCATGTCTCGATTGCGACGCAGGTACTCGCGGTCCTCGGGGCGGAAACACACGACAGTGAGGGCGATGCCCGACAACAGGAACGTGGCGGCGTCGAACGCCAGGAGTCCACGCTGCCCGCCCAGTGACACAACCGTGCCACCGACTAGCGGACCGGCGATCAAGGCGATGCGAATGGCGGTGTGCATCTTGGCATTCGCGTGACGGCGTCGGTCGGCGGGAACGAGTCGCCCGATCAACATCTGCAATCCTGGACCGTAGGCCATACCGCCAAGGGCAGTGGTCACCATCGCTATCCACAGAGTGGTCAATCCGAAATCGCGGTCGACCAGGACAAGCACGGAGAGAACCATGCATGCTCCGAAGTCGGCGAGCAGAACCAGCCCAATCCCTCGAGGACCGTCAAGCAGCACCCCGACTCCAGGTGACAGCAGCACGGCGATCGCGCCGCAAACGGCAAGCATGAATCCCGCAGTGCGGACGTCGCCGTGCCCGTGCACGAAAATCCAGACGACACCAGTGAACAGTGCAGTGTTGCCCAGAGTCGAGATGCCGCTGGCACCAGCGATGACCCAGATAGTCAGCCGGTTCATCTTCAGTGCACCACGTCCAGCGTCGGGAGCAGTGCCAGCGAGGCGGACAGCTTGTCAACATAGCCCGCTCCCCTGGTGGCACAGAGGAATTCAGTGCTGCGGTAGTGCAGGTAGATGGTGCGACGCTGGGCGGCGGTGCTGTTGGGTGGTGACCCGTGCAAGATTCCACGTTCGTGTAGACAGATCGTCCCGCTCGGACACACGATCTCGACCGCTCCGTCAATTGGGTCCCCGCAGGCAGTGTGTTGGTGCCGGTGCAGCCAATCAATGCGTCGGTTGATACTCCACCGGTGAGAGCCGGGCATGATCTGCACTGCCCCATTGCCAGCGGTCGAGTCCTCGAGATAGATCGCTATGACGTAGTCATAGCGCGGGCGAGGCCGCCCCGGCGGATCGGGATCGAAATGCCAGGCCAACGCGTCACGTTCATGGGGGCCCTTGACGATCAACTGGGCGTTGACAGGCATTGCCGGGCTGCCGATCGCGGGTTCCCCAACCTCGATCTGACCGTCCACCTCTATCGACAACCCGAAGGCGAATGGACCGGTCTCGACACGACCGTCACCTTCGGTCACACCGGACAGGGCTTGACAAGCACTGTTCTGCACGATATACGCGGCCCGGTGGGCGTCGCCGAACAGATTCTCACCCTCCGTCCGCAACCCCAGGATTAGACGCCCGTGCCGGGCTCAGTTGGGTCCGGCGAGGACTACCGGGCGGCCGTTGCGCGGTTGGGTGGGCCGGTTGCTGTGCGGGAACAGGGCGCGGTAATCGTCGACGTCGGGAGTCGCCACCGGGGCGGGGTGACGTAGCACGATCCATTCGACGCCTTCGGTGCATGGTGGCGTGGTCAGCGAGCCCTGGTAGCGGAATTGGGCGAGGTTGGCGGGGAGGTACTCGCGGGGGTCGACGGTGGTGACGGCTCGGGTGAGGCCTGAGCGGTGCGGTGGCGCGGTGAGGATGCGACTCAGCGGGGCGGGATCGGGTTGCGCGTGAAGCAGCACGGCGACAACAGCCAGGCGGCCCGATGCGGCGGTATGGACGAAATGCAGTTCCATGGCGGTTTCGTTGCCGTCGACGGTGTGTTCGCTGGGCAGATGAAAGTGGAACTGGGTCAGGGTGAAAGGAGTTCCGTCGATGACGACGCGGTTTCCGGAGTCCGCCGGTACGGCCGCTTGAATCGTGTGCCCGTTGTTCAGCAGGCTCACCGAGGAAATCGGGCGATAGTCGATCTCGATGTGATCGGACGGGTGCAGTTCGGTGGGGCTGTCCAGGTCGATCGGTGATTGGGCGTGGCCGACTCGGCATGTCGCGTAACCGCGGTCCAGATCGGCCCAGTGGTCAGGCCCTTCGGCGTTGTTGTAATCCCAGTGCGGTGCACCGGTCGTGGCCACGACGGAACCCCCGCATCCGGCGACGCCGAGCAAGGCCAGCGCGGCGAGCGCCCCACGACGGGTCATCACGGGGCTGAGGTCATTACGTCGAACCGGCACGGTGCAGCTCCTTGCGAGATTCTGCCGTCTGCCCGAGTACACAACGCATCCCGGGACGGCAGTGCGCGCATGCCGAACTCAGCGAGCCGTCAACCGAACCAAACCTGTCCGATTTGCACCGAATAGTGTTCCAGTGCAGACGTTTTCGGCTACGCGCGGGGGTCTCAGG
Source organism: Nocardia sp. NPDC060249 (assembly GCF_042728755.1). Classification (NCBI taxonomy): domain Bacteria; kingdom Bacillati; phylum Actinomycetota; class Actinomycetes; order Mycobacteriales; family Nocardiaceae; genus Nocardia; species Nocardia sp. NPDC060249. The sequence goes on along the minus strand of NZ_JBHXAQ010000002.1, from coordinate 107,047 downwards.
CTATGCCGGCCACCACCACGCAGACCAGCCCGGAATGCGACGAGATACATCACACCGGCAGTGGCCTCGACCGGCCGCCCACCTTAGGGTCGGATCATGATCGACATTCCGCAGGGGTTCGCTCGCGAAACGATCAGTCGTGAAGGGGAATCGGGGCGGGCGTGGATCGCGGGGCTGCCGTGTTTGATGAATGAGGTGCTGGAGCAGTGGTCGTGTGTGCCGGATGGGCCGGTCACGCACGGCAATGTGGGGATCGTGCTGCCGGTGCGGCGATGGGATCTGCCGCCTGCGGTCGTGAAGATCTCGTTCCCGCACCCGGGCAATGTTTTCGAGCCCGATGCTTTCGCCACCTGGAATGGGCGGGGTGCGGTGCGATTGTTCGCACGCGACGACGAACGGTTCGCGATGCTGCTCGAGCGGACGGGGCGCGGCACGCTGGCCGAGGTCACCGACTTCGACGAGGCTGTCGGCATACTCGGGCAACTGTCGCGTCGCCTGGCCATCGAGGCTCCGGCGGGACTGCCGCGTGTGAGCGAGCTGGTAGCCGAGTGGCCCGACGAGATCCGAACGACCGCCGCCGAACTGGGCGCTCTACTCCCCCGTCGTGTGCTGGACGCTGCCATCGAGACGTTGCGTGACCTCGATTCATATCAGCCACAGACCCTCGTCCACGGTGACCTCCATGATGCGAATGTGATGGCGGGCGAGCGTGAGCCCTGGCTCGCGATCGATCCCAAGGGATACGTCGGCGATCGCGCGTACGACACGATCACCGTCATCCGCAGCTATCGGTTCGCTCCACTGCTGTTCACACCTGCCCCGGCGGCCGGCATTCGTCGCGGACTGGACTTGTACTGCGAGGCGGCGGAGATCGACCGTGATCGTGCTCGTCGGTGGGCGCAGACGCGTGCGGTCAGAGCTGCGCTCTGGGGCCGGCGTCACGGCGATCCCGACTGGTTGATCCGAGCGACCGATCAGCTGGCCGAGATCCTGATGTGAGGTGAGGTCACGGCGGTCATCGGGTGGGCGGAAAGCCTGTTCGTCGGCTCGGAACCGAACGGTTCAGGCGGGGTTGGACGGCCAGTTCTTTTCCATCCACTGATCCGGTTTCGGGTGTGGGGTGAAGCCGTAGGCCCGGTAGAGGTCGTGGGCGTCGCCGGTTGCGAGGGCCATGCGGCGCAGGCCCCAGTGGTCCGCGTCGGCCATGATGCGATCGAGCAGGTGCTTGCCGACACCCTGTCCGCGGTGGGAACGGTCGACGTAGACGTCGGCGAGCCAGGCGAAGGTGGTGCGGTCGGTGACCAGGCGGGCGAAGGCGATCTGGGAGCCGTCGCGGAACACGCTGTAGGGCAGCGAGTTCTCGACGAGGCGCTGCACGCGCTCACGACTGCGACCGAGAGCCCAGTAGGCGTCGGTGGACAGGTGGTGGTGGAGCCAATCGAGGTCGACGGCGGCGGGATGGGTAGAGATCTCGAGCATCGGTCCAGGATAGGTGAAACGGTTGCGCGCACCGGGAGAGGAAGACATCGCCCCTGCCCCCGAGGTGCGCTGCTCGGCCGGGCTCACACCGAGCCCGGCCGAGCGAATCTCAGGCGCCGACGTAAGTGGCCAGGTGTTCGCCCGTGAGGGTGGAGCGCGCCTCGACGAGGTCGGCGGGGGTGCCTTCGAAGACGATGTGGCCGCCGTCGTGGCCCGCGCCGGGGCCGAGGTCGATGATCCAGTCGGCGTGAGCCATCACTGCCTGATGGTGTTCGACGACGATGACGGACTTGCCGGATTCGACGAGCCGGTCGAGCAGGCCGAGGAGCTGTTCGACGTCGGCCAGGTGCAGGCCGGTGGTCGGTTCGTCGAGGATGTAGACCCCGCCCTTGTCGGACATGTGGGTGGCGAGCTTGAGGCGCTGGCGTTCGCCGCCGGACAGGGTGGTCAGCGGCTGGCCGATGGTGAGGTAGCCGAGGCCGACCTCGGTGAGGTGGGTGAGGATCTTGTGAGCGGCGGGGGTGCGGGCTTCGCCGTCGCCGAAGAACTCGCGGGCCTCGTCGACGGGCATCGAGAGCACTTCGCTGATGTTCTTGCCCGCGAAGGTGTATTCGAGGACTTCGGCCATGAAGCGTTTGCCCTCACACACCTCACACACAGTCGACACGCCGGCCATCATCGCCAGGTCGGTGTAAACCACGCCCGCACCGTTGCAGTTCGGGCAGGCGCCCTCGGAATTGGCGCTGAACATGGCGGGTTTGGCGCCGGTGGCCTTGGCGAACGCTTTGCGAATGTGGTCGAGCAGACCGGTGTAGGTGGCGGGGTTGCTGCGACGTGAGCCCTTGATCGGGGCCTGGTCGACGGAGATGACGCCTTCGTCGATCGGGATCGAGCCGTGCACGAGCGAGCTCTTGCCCGAGCCCGCGACGCCGGTGATCGCCACCAGGATGCCGAGGGGGATGTCGACGTCGACCTTGTCGAGGTTGTTGGCGGTGGCACCGCGAATCTGCAAGGCGCCGGTCGGCTTGCGCACCGAGTCCTTGACCGCGGCGCGGTCGTCGAAGTGGCGGCCGGTGACGGTGTCGCTGGCGCGCAGCCCGTCGACGCTGCCTTCGAAGCAGATGGTGCCGCCCTTGGACCCGGCGGCGGGACCGAGGTCGACGATGTGGTCGGCGATAACGATAGTTTCGGGCTTGTGCTCGACGACGAGCACGGTGTTGCCCTTGTCGCGCAACCGCAGCAGCAGGTCGTTCATCCGCTGGATATCGTGCGGGTGCAGGCCCGCGGTGGGCTCGTCGAAGACATAGGTGACGTCGGTGAGCGAGGAGCCGAGGTGGCGAATCATCTTGACGCGCTGGGCTTCACCGCCGGACAGGGTGCCCGAGGGACGCGACAGCGACAGGTAGCCCAGGCCGATCTCGACGAACGAGTCCAGGGTCTGGCGCAGCGATTCCAGCAGCGGCGCCACCGACGGGTCGTCGACCTCCTTGACCCACTCGGCGAGATCGGTGATCTGCATGGCGCAGGCGTCGGCGATGCTGATGCCGTTGATCTTCGACGAGCGGGCCGCGGCGGACAGCCGGGTGCCCGCACAGTCGGGGCAGGTGCCGAAGGTGACGGCGCGTTCGACGAAGGCGCGCACATGCGGTTGCAGCGCATCGATGTCCTTGGACAGCATCGACTTGCGCAGTTTGGGGATGAGACCTTCGTAGGTGAGGTTGATGCCCTCGACCTTGACCTTGGTCGGTTCCTTGTACAGCAGGTCGGCGAGCTGTTTTTTGGTGTACTTCTTGATCGGCTTCGCCGGGTCGAAGAAGCCGGAACCCTTGAAGATGCGGCCCATCCAGCCGTCCATGCTGTAGCCGGGGATCTTGAACGGGCCCTCGTCGAGCGAGAGGTTCTCGTCGTAGAGCTCGGTGAGGTCGATGTCGTTGATCTGGCCTTTGCCCTCACAGGTGGGACACATGCCACCGGTGATGGCGAAGCTGCGGCGTTCCTTGACGGTGACACCGTTCTTCTCGACCTCGACCGCACCGGCGCCGCTGATCGAGGCGACGTTGAACGAGAACGCCTGAGAGGACCCGATGTGCGGGTCGCCGAGGCGGCTGAACAGGATCCGCAGCATCGCGTTGGCGTCGGTGACGGTGCCGACGGTGGACCGCGGGTCGGCGCCCAGCCGGGACTGGTCGACGAGGATGGCGGTGGTCAGGCCCTCGAGCACGTCGACGTCGGGGCGGGCCTGGCTGGGCATGAAGCCCTGCACGAACGCGCTGTAGGTCTCGTTGATCAGCCGCTGCGATTCGGCAGCGATGGTGCCGAAGACCAGGGAGCTCTTGCCGGATCCGGACACGCCCGTGAAGACCGTCAGCCTGCGCTTGGGGATCTCGATGCTCACATCGCGCAGGTTGTTCACCCGCGCGCCGTGCACGCGGATCACATCGTGGCTGTCGGCCGGCTCTATGGTGGTGCCGGTCTTCTTGGCCGTGCTCATGGGTCTCCCTCGATCAGTCGACATCGCCGGACATCGAATCTACCGGCGCGGTGGCTTACTTGGTCTGCTGGATGCGGACCATATTTCCGGCGGGGTCGCGAAAGGCGCAGTCGCGGACACCGTAGGGCTGATCGGTGGGTTCCTGGACGATCTCGATGTCGCCGGCCTGCAGCTTTTCGAACAGACCGTCGAGGTCGTCGGTGGCGAGGTTGACGCCGGCGTAGGTGCCTTTGGCCATCATCTCGCTGATGACGCGACGTTCGTCGTCGGTGAGGCCGGGATCGGCGGCCGGGGGATGCAGCACGATCGAGGTGTCGGGCTGGCCGGTGGGGCCGACGGTGATCCAGCGCAGCCCGTTGTAGCCCACATCGTTGCGCACCTCGAAGCCGAGCGTGTCGCGGTAGAAGGCGAGGGCGGCATCGGGGTCGTCCTGCGGCAGGTAGCTCGAGTGAATGGTGAGGTTCATGCCGACCACGCTAATTGTCGGCCGGAGCGGAAGCTTCTCGATTCCTGATCGGTCTGGTCACCTTCTTGACCACGCACGACGGCATGCCCGCGGTCTGTTCGTCCTGTTGCTGTTTGTAGACGCTGGGCGGCACGCCGACGAGTTCGGTGAAGCGGGTGCTGAAGGTGCCCAGCGAGGACGAGCCGACCGCGAAACACACCTCGGTGACGTTCAGGTCGCCGCGGCGCAGCAACGCCATGGCCCGTTCGATGCGGCGGGTCATCAGGTAGGAGTACGGCGATTCCCCGTAGGCGAGGCGGAATTGCCGGCTGAGGTGCCCGGCCGACATGTGGACGCCGCGGGCGAGGGCCTCGACGTCGAGTGGCTGGGCGTATTCGCGGTCGATGCGGTCGCGCACACGACGCAGCAGCACGAGGTCGCGCAGGTGCTGTGGCTTCGCGGGTGTGGCGGTCACACAGCCGATCGTCCCACGTCGGACGGTGTTCTCGACACTGGCGGGTCGGTCCGGGTGTGCAGGACTCCGGCGAGTTCGGCGCGGAAGTGGGGGCAGGTGCGGAAGTCCTCGGCGTCGCAGTCCAGGACCGTGTCGAGGGCGGCGCGGGTGCGGGCGATCTCGATCATGTGCGGGGACAGGTCAAAACCGTACGGGCGCACCACCGTGGTTGTTCAGGTCGACGTGAAGTCGAGCTCGCCGGTCGAGCGGACGGTCGCGGTGCGGCCGGGTGCCTGCTGGAATTGCCAATACAGGTTCGTGTGGGCGATGACGTCTTCGGGTTTCGGTGCGCCCCACCGGGTCTTGTCGCCGGTGGTGTGGGCGTCGGCGACGAGGGTGACGTCGTAACCGCGCACGAACGCGCCGTGGATGGTCGAGCGAACGCAGGCGTCCGATTCCGCGCCCGTGACGACCAGGTGGCCTGCGCCTACCGCCGCGAGGAGCCCCTCGAGCTCGGTGTCCTCGAAGGAGTCCCCGTAGCGTTTGTGGACCAGCGGTTCGGTGTCGGTGCGGGTGAGTTCGGGGACGTAGTGCCACAGGTCGCTGTGTTCGACCAGGTCCTCGGAGGAGTGCTGGATCCAGATGATCGCGACATCGGCGATGCGGGCCCGGTCGACGAGGGCGTTGATGTTCGCGACGACCTCGTCGCGGCGAGGTGCTTCGTCGACGACGCCGTTCTGCACGTCGACGACGAGCAGTGCGGTGTTCGGGCGGTCGGGCAGCGTGGTCATGGCGAATCTCCTCGGCGGCGGTCAGAGTGGGCGAAGGACGACGACGCCCGGGACGGTCTGGAGATACTCGGTCAAGGGGGTGTCGACGACCTGGTTGTGCGCCGCCAGCGAGGAGGCGTTGCGGAATACCGGGCCGGTGGGGGTTTGGACGATGATGCCGACGTGGGTCACGTCGAGACCTGCCTCCGGGGTGTAGGCGCCGAGGAAGTCGCCGGTGCGAAGGGCTGCCCGAACTCCCCCGTCGACGGCGGCCGCGGGAATGTGGGTGACAGCACGGTCGACCACGGCGACACCCGGCAGGTAGGTGCTGCCGTCGGCTTTCGCGTTGAGGTGCTTGGTGGTGTTCACGGCGGCGGGACTCAGACTCGCGGTGACATCGGTGGCGGCGAGCCGTTCGCGGGTGGCCCAGTCGGTGAAAAAGTGCTTGCGCTGGGCGAATTCGACGCGACCGTCGATGTAGCGAGTGCTGACCAGGTGGGTGAAGAACTCGTCGCGGGTGCTGGAGCGGGAGGCGGCGTCGATGTAGTCGAGGTAGGTGAAGCAGTCGACCCGGCGCAGATCCGCGACGAGCTGTTCGGGTTCGGTGGCCGAACCGATCAGCATGTTCGCGCCGTACGGGGTGCCGAGCAGCCGCGCGGACAGTCGTTCGATGATTTCGCCACGGCCCAGACCGCCCGATTCGGCGCGCACGGTGAGGAGTTCGTCGATCTTGCGTGCGGAGGCGTCGTCGACGGACGGTGCGGCCGAGGCCGGTGCGAGCGCGCACACGAGCGCGGCGAGCACGAGCATGATCCGGACGATGATGCGCAAGACGCCTCCAGCTGGCCACGGGTCGATCGGTCCGAGCGGTGTCCACCGTAGCCGAGTAGGCCGACACGATTGACGACTCAGGGTTCCCGGCGCCGCGATGATGGAGGAGTGTGACCTCGGACCGTCATCGATGCCCACTGTTCGCGAATGCTCTCGTATCGACCGAGAGATGGGTTGTTCGCGTACCGTTGTCGCAGGTGGTCCGTGTTCGCGGTGAGTTCGCGATGGGATTGCTGACCCCGAGTGTCGTGGATGTGGTTCGTGCAGACGTCGACCGTTGGCCCGTCCGGGCGGAAGGGATGCCGAAATGCGTGCGTTGACAGTGGTTCCCCTGCAGAAGCAATCGTTGCGGGTGGAGGATGTGCCCGACCCGGTCGTCGGTCCCGGCGAACTGCTCGTCGATGGGATCTCGCTGGGCATCTGCGGCACCGACCGCGATATCGCGCAGGGCGACTACGGCTGGCTACCGCCGGGCAAGTCGCAGATGGTGCTCGGGCACGAATCTCTGGGCCGGGTGAAGACCGCGCCCGAAGGCAGCGCGTTCGCCCCCGGTGACCTCGTCGTCGGGATCGTGCGCAGGCCGGATCCGGTGCCGTGCGGGGCGTGCGCGCGCGGCCAATGGGACATGTGCCGCAACGGGATGTATGTCGAGCGTGGGATCAAGGAGATCGACGGGTACGGGTCGACGTCCTGGGTGGTGCGCGAGGACTTCGCGGTGCGGCTCGATCCGGCGCTGGAGAAAGTCGGGGTGTTGCTGGAGCCGACGACCGTGGTCGCCAAGGCATGGGATCAGATCGAGAAGATCAACAACCGCGCCTGGTTCGATCCGCGCACGGTCCTGGTCACCGGCGCCGGGCCGATCGGTTTGCTGGCGGCCCTGCTGGGGCAGCAACGCGGCCTGGACGTGCACGTCCTCGACCGGGCCAGCGGCGGAACGAAAGAAGAGCTGGTCGAGGCGTTGGGCGGCACGTTCCACACCGGGACGGCGGCCGCCGCCGCGCAAGAGATCCGCCCCGACATCGTGATCGAGGCGACCGGTGCGCCCGCGGTGGCGTTGCAGGCGATGGAGATCGACCACCCCGGCGTGATCGTCTGCCTGACCGGGGTGTCGACCCCCGGTGTCGACACCGATGTCGATGTGGGCGGATTGAACCGCAATATCGTGCTCGGCAACGCGGTGGTGTTCGGTTCGGTGAACGCGAACCGCCACCACTACGAACAGGGCGCCGAAGCGCTGGCCACAGCGGACAACTCGTGGCTGGAGGGCCTCATCACCCGGCGGCTGCCGCTGGAGAAGGCGCTCGAGGCGTTCGATCCGGGTGGGTCCGACATCAAGGTCGTCATCGATCTGGCCTGACTCGCCGAAGCGGGCCGCCGGTGGTCAGTCGGCCACCGCGGATTCGGCCGTGGGGACCGCGCAGCCGTCGGGACCGCAGCTGTCGCCGTCGGCGATGAGCTGAGGGGCAGGTCGGTCGTTCCAGGCGGTGTTCAGCGCCCGGGTGAACGTTTCGGGAGGTTGGGCTCCCGAAACCGCGTACTTGCCGTCGAAGACGAAGAACGGGACACCGGTGGCACCGAGCGCGGCGGCTTCGGCTTCGTCGCGGCGGACCGCGTCGGCGTAGGCGTCGGGGTCGGCCAGCACCGCGCGCACCGAGTTCTCGTCCAGACCCGCGCGCACGGCCAAGCCCACGAGGCGTTCGGTGTCGCCGAAGACGGGCTCGGGCTCGGCGAAGTTGCCCGCGTAGAGCGCGTCGAGCATGGCTTCCTGTTCGCCCTGGTCGAGGGCATAGTGCAGGAGCCGGTGCATATCGAAGCTGTTGCCGGAGTCGCGGCCCGCGGTTCGGTAGGGCAGGCCGATCGCCGCGGCCTGGGCTCCGATGCCGCGTTCGTTCGCGGCGGCCTGGTCGACGGTGATGCCGTATTTCTCGGCGATCGCCGGAATCACCGGGCGTGTGGAGCCGGCCGGCAGTGTCGGATCGAGTTCGAAGGACCGGTGCACCACCTCGACGTCGTCTCGGTGCGCGAAGCCGGCCAGCGCTTCTTCGAAGCGGGCTTTGCCCAGATAGCAGAATGGGCAATTGATGTCGGTCCAGATCTCTACTCTGGTGGACAAGCGGGCCTCCTGCGGCGCATCGAGGGGTGCGGCGGTGGTCCGCCGGACAGTTCTGGACAGGCGTTCGAATTCGGGGAATGTAACGCCGGCAACGAGGCCGCTATTCCCTGGCGCGTCCGGGCACGACGGGACGAGCACGAAGGGCATCGATGGAGTTCGAGCGGAAGGGGTGGGTGCAGGTGCCCGAAGGATTGGTGGCGCCGCGCGCGCTGGGCGGGTTGTGGGCGGTGCGGCACGCGCAGAGCGAGGCCAATGCGTGGTTCTCCGACCCGGCGACCGAGCAGCGGCCGATGCGGGGTACCGATTCCGCGGTGGAACTGACCGCCCACGGGCAGTGGCAGGCGGAATGTCTCGGCGACTGGCTGGCCGGGTTGGCGAGCACGCAGCGACCCACGCTGGTGGTCTGCTCCCCCTACCTGCGCACCAGGGTCACCTGGGCGGTGATGGCCGAGGCCGCCGCCACCCGCAACCGGCACCTGCGCCCGATCCGCACCCTGGTCGACGAACGTTTGCGCGATCGGGAGATGGGGGTGTTCGAACTGCATCCGTATCGGGCGATTCGGCGCCGCGCACCCGAGGAGGGGCTGCGTCGTGAGCTGGTCGGCAACTGGGTGTACCGGCCGCCGGGCGGGGAATCGCTGGCCGATGTGGCGTTGCGGGTGCGCAGTTTCCTCGACGAGCTCGATGTGGTGGCCGCGGGCGAGCAGGTACTGGTGGTGACCCACGACGCGGTGGTGGTGTCGTTGCGCTACATCCTCGACGGACTCGGTGCGCCGGTACCGGATTCGCTCGAGCCGGTGCCCAACGCGTCGGTGTCGCAGTGGCGGCGTGAGGGCCCCCGACTGGCATTGCGCGTGTGGGGCTCGGTCGACCACCTCGCGATGGACGCGGAAACGGGATAGCACCCACTGGCGCCGCTGTCGTGGGCGGCGTCAACGGACCGATGGGTCCGTGGGTGGGACAATGCGCGAGTGGATGTCGCGATCGGTCTGGTTGTCCTCATCGGCTCGGCGACCGCGCTGGCGGCGCTGGCGCGGCGATTCGGGGTGTCGGAACCGCTGGTGCTGACGTTGGCCGGGGTGGCCGCGTCGTATCTGCCGATGGTGCCGCAGGTGCACCTCGAGCCGGAGGTGGTGCTGCTGGGGTTGCTGCCGCCACTGCTCTACACCGCCGCGCTGCGCACGTCACTGGTCGATTTCAAGGACAACCTGCGCACCATCGCGTCACTGTCGGTGGGATTGGTGCTGTTCAGCACGTTCGCGGTGGCGTTGGTGGTGTGGTGGTTGCTGCCGGTGCCGTTCGCGGCCGCGGTCGCGTTGGGTGCGGTCGTCGCTCCCCCGGATGCCGTGGCGGCGACCGCGGTGGCCCGACGCACGGGGATGCCGCGCAGCATCGTGACGGTGCTCGAGGACGAGTCGCTGTTCAACGACGCGACCGCGCTGGTGGCGTTGCGTTCGGCGATCGCGGCGATGGCCGGTGCGGTGACCGCGTGGCAGATCGGGGGCGATTTCCTGCTCGCCGCTGTCGGTGGCGGTGTCATCGGGGCCGTGGTGGCGGTGGCATTGATGATGGTGCGCAGGCGGATCACCGATCCGGTGCTGGATACGTCTGTTTCGCTGCTCGCCCCGTTCGTGGCGTATCTGCCCGCCGAGCACTTCCACGCCTCGGGCGTGATCGCGGTCGTGACGTGCGGGATGATCCTGGGCCACGGCGCGCAACGGTGGCAGGGCGCGGCCTCGCGGGTCGCCGAGCGCACCAATTGGCGCACCATCCAGTTCATTCTGGAGAGCGCGGTGTTCTTGATCATCGGGTTGCAGGTGCGCTGGATCGTCGAGGCCGCCTGGCACAGCGGGTTGGATCACGGCACACTCGCCGTCGCGGCGGTGGGCGTGCTGGCCGCGGTCATGCTGGCGCGCCCGGTGTGGGTGTTCACACCGGTGTTGGTGGCCAGGCTGTTCGGGCGCGCGACCGAACCGTTGAGTCATGCGGCGGTGGTCTCGTGGGCGGGCATGCGCGGGGTGGTGACCTTGGCGGCGGTGTTGTTGCTGCCCGACTCGACCCCGCAGTTGCCGGTGCTGGAACTGCTCGCCCTGGTGGTGGTCGGCGGCACCCTGCTGGTGCAGGGCAGCTCGTTGCCGTGGCTGGTGCGGTTGCTGCGGTTGCGCGGACCCAGTCGCGAGGAGGATGCGCTCGCGAAAGCCGATCTGCTGCAACAGGCTTCGACCGCAGGCCTGGCCGAGCTCGACCGCCGGATCGGACCGGACACCCCCGAACCGGTGATCGAATCGCTGCGGCAGCGGCTGATCTGGCGCTCCAACGCCGCCTGGGAGCGACTGGGCCGCCCGGAGGCCGAACTGGTGACACCGACCGCGGAGTACCGGCGGCTACGGCTGGCGATGCTGGGCGCCGAACGCGATGCGGTGCTGAAGGTTCGCGACGCGGGCGCGGCGGATTACGAAGTGCTCCAGCATGTGCTGGCCCGGCTCGACCTCGAGGAGTCGATGATCGACCGGTTCGACGAGAGCGACGACGAGCGCCGCGCCGAACCGCTGTCGACCGCCGCCGGTGCGGTGGGGTGCGCCCATCTGGACGAGGCGCCGACACCAGCGCAGCCGCCGGCGGCTGAGTTGGTGTGCCAGACCTGTCTGGACGAGGGCATGCGCTGGGTGCATCTGCGAATGTGCACCGCCTGCGGGAACATCGGCTGCTGCGAGTCGTCGATCGGTGATCACGCGAGCGCCCATTTCCGGGACTCGGCGCACCCGGTGATGCGCAGTGTGGAGCCGGGGGAAGCCTGGCGGTGGTGCTACGTCGACCAACTGCTCGGCTAGATCACGGAAGTGAGACCGGGATCCGGTCGTCTCGTCGGCGTGGTCGTCAGCCGCGGTGGGAGTAGATCAGGCGGGCGTACTCGGCGAGCAAATGGTCGAGTTCGGTGGATTCGCCTGCGGCGGCGAGCTGTTGGTAGCCGATGATCATGGCCATGCCGAATTCGGTGACGACGGTGGCGGTGGCAGTGTCGTCGACGACGCCGTCGATGACGCGGTGCACGGTGCGCCGACGCGACTCGTCGACTCGTTTGACGGTGACGTGTACCGATTCGTCGTTGGCCGCCCAGGCGCGCAGCGCGGCTTCGGCGCCGTGTTCGAGTCCGCTGGCGAGCACCGACATGGCGCGCACGTCGGCGTCGGCGTCACCGTGGCCGACGTCGAGCGCGCGTAGCTCGACCATCTGACGGTTCTCCCAGTGTTCGAGCAGGGTGTCGACGAAGCCCTGCCAGGAGCCGAAGTGGTGATAGAACGAGCCGCTGGTGACGCCGAGGCGACGGCACAGCACCCCGATGTTGAGACCTTTGAAACCGAACTCGGCGAGCACCGCCACCGCGGTGTCGAAGTACTGCTCCTTGGTGACCACTCGGGACATCGCGATGCCGTTCTGTTCGTGCGGGCAGGGCCGAAGAATCCGAACAGTACCCCATCGTATCGAGCCCTCGCGCATACATAACGTTGTCTACGCTGTGCTCTACAGGGCCGAAGGAACACCGAAATGTCAAGTGCCGGAAGGAAATACGTGCACAGAGGCCCAAAAGCGCATCCGGATGGAATAGCAGAGCAGACGCTCTGTAAACTTTTGTTCATGCCGAGACCGCGTACCCACGACCCGGAGACCGTTCTGGACGCCGCCGAAAAGCTGGCAGCAGGCGCCGGACCCGCCGCTGTCACGGTGCGCGCGGTCGCCGCCGCTACCGGAGTATCCAATGGCGCGCTCTATCACACATTTCAGTCCCGCCAGGTTGTCCTGGCGCGCACGTGGTTACGCGCCGCGCACCGATTCCTCGCCCTCCAGTCGGCCGACATCGAGCGCGCCGTCACCGCACCCGACCCCGAGACCCGCATCGAGGCAGTCCTCGACGCCGCCGAGGCCCCGGCGCGACTGGCCGAAACCCATCCCGATTCCGCGCGCCTGCTCCTGATCGTCGACCGCGCCGAACTGCTCGCCGGCGACATCGCGCCCGCGCTGGCCCAGGAGATCGCCGACACCGAGAAGGCGCTCGTCGCCGCGCTCAACCGGCTCGCGCGCGCCCTGTGGGGTCGCGCCGACCGGCGCGGCGTCGCCACCGTCACCACCTGCCTCGTAGACCTGCCCACCGCGCTGCTGCTGCGCCGCGACCGGCTCACCGACCCCCTGGCCCGCGCACAGCTGCGTGCTGCCGTGCGTGCCGTCCTCGACCTCGGTCCCCACTGAAAAGGAATCAATCCCATGCCCACACTGCGCCACCACGATTCGATCGCCGTGCTCGACCTCGGCGACGGCGAGAACCGCTTCTCCCCCGACTTCCTCGACGAGATGAACACCCACCTCGACGCAGTCGTCGCCGAGGGCGCGTCCGCGCTGGTGACCACCGCGACCGGCAAGATCTACTCCAACGGTCTGGACCTGGACTGGCTCTCGGCCAACGGTGACCGGGCCGCCGAATACGTCGCCGCGGTGCACACCCTGTTCGCCCGGGTCCTCACCCTGCCCATGCCGACGGTCGCCGCGATCGGCGGACACGCCTTCGGTGCGGGCGCGATGGTGGCGATGGCGCACGACTACCGGGTGATGCGCGCCGACCGCGGCTACTTCTGCTTCCCCGAAGCCGACATCCGCATCCCGTTCACCAACGGCATGGCCGCGCTCATCCAAGCCAAGACGACCCCCAAGACCGCCGTGGCCAGCATGACCACGGCCCGCCGCTTCGGTGGCACCGACGCACTGGCACTGGACCTGGTCGACGCCACCGCCGCGGACAGCGAAGTCCTCGATACCGCACTGGCTTTGGTGGCGCCGCTGGGCGGCAAGGACCAGACCACGATGACGGCGATCAAATCCGTGATGTTCGCCGATGTCCTCGACGCGCTGCGCAACCGGGACTGACCTGATCAGGGCAGCCGGGGGCCCTTGCCCAGGTAGATGTCGCCACGGTCATCGCCTGCCCAACCGCCCCCGGTGTAGTCGCCCAGCACGAAACACGCGTCGCAGAACTGCTTTCCGAACACCGTCAGGTAGATGCTGCGGTAGGAGCTGATGGCCCGCATCTTCACCGACTTGTAGGCCGCCTGCGCCGGGGGTTGCGCTTCCAGGAACGCGTAGCGGCGAAAGTCGGCGACCGGTTCGGTGGAGAAGCGGACCAGCCCGAGGCGACTGAGGTTCCCCAGGTAGTGGTGGTCGCGGTCGGGCAGCGCGCACCCGGCCATGGCGGCGATCATGTTGATACCGTCGGCCAGTCGCTGCGAGCCGATCCCGAACGGCGCCATGGTCCGGATGTCGATCGCCGGCTGTGGTCCGGCGACGGCCAGGAAGCGCAGGATCCGGGCCTCGTCGGGTGTCAGGTCGTGCAGGATCGGCACGAATGAGGGGTGCAGCTCACGTGGTTGCTGCGCGGAGTCCCAGCCCTCGGTGATCATCGCGTCGCCCATCGCCTTGAGATCGTCGGCGTCGACCGTGGTTTCGGCCGGGCCGTAGACGCCGGTGGCGGTGCTGGTCAGGCCGAGCGCGCTCAACGCGGCGCGACGGAACAGATCCACGCGTTCGTCGATGATCTGCGAGATCGGTTCGCCGGAGCGGAGGTCGTCGACGAGATCGGTGGCGGTGTGCACGGCGCCCTTGGTCACCGCGCCGACGATGTGGCGCAACGACAATCCCGCGATCCGTGCCAGGCCGAGCAGATCGGTGGGAATCCTGGGTTCGCGATCAGGGTTGGGCTCCATAGCTCACACTCCGAAGATCAGCAGGTGCAGCGCACCGATGAAGGCACCGAGCACGCCACCGTGCAGATACAGCAGCCAGGCGTCCTGTTCGATGGCGGTGTAGAGCATTTCGACGAACTCCTCCGGCGGTAGTTCGCGCAGTTTCTCGGTGGCGAGCCGGTCGACGCTGGCCGCGGTGGTCTGGGAGAATTCGACGTCCTCGACCAACCACGGCTTCATCTCGGTGGCCAGGCTCGCGCCCGCGGTGGCCTGGATGGCGTCGAAGTGGCGTGGCCCGATCGCGAGCCGGGTCACCGAGCGCAGCGGGCCCAGGATCCGGTCGATCTCCGCCTCGAGGAAATGGGCGATGACCGCGCGGGTCTTGTCACCGCTCGGCCCGTCGAGCAATTGCTCGGTGACGACGTCGAGGGTGACGATCTGATACCCGATCGCGTGCCCCAGATCCGCCGCCGCCTGGTACTGCCGTTTCGCAAATTTCGCGACCCGCCACGGATACAGGTAACGCGGTTGCGGCACGGCGGGCTCGAACACCACCTTGATCGCGATGACGTTGACCAGCACGCCCACCGTCGCGGCACCGGCCACCACCCACGCCCACGCGGGCAGGAAATGCAGGACATCGTCGAGCCAGCCGGGCAGTGAGATCACCGCGGGGGTGTCGCCGTGGGGATTGCTGTAGTGCAGCAACGACAACCACAGCGCCACGATCACCCCGAACGGGAACCCCAGCACCCCACTGCGGATCATGAACCGCAATTCCGGGGCGCCGAGCCCGTAGATGACGTCCTTGAGCAGTTCGGGCCTGCGCCGCAGGTAGCCCACCACCATCAGCTTCACATCGAGGAGCTGGTCGATGTTCGCGCCGATGAAGTCGAACGCGCGATCGGTGATCGCGGGCAGTTCGGCCTCGACCCGTGTGTAGATCGCTTCGCGTGCGCGCGGCGGCATGTCGGCCCACAGGCGCGGGTGCTCGGCGACCATGATCGAGTCGACCATCGAGCGCACGTTCGGCATCGCCACCAGCGCGACCTGCGCGGAGATCTTGCGTGGATCCATCTGGTCGAAGAAGTCCTTGGCGGTGCCGATCTTGGCGACCGCGTTGTCGACCATCAGGCTCGCCATCTTCTCCGAGCGGGCCGGAATGAAGCCTTGGAAGCCGAGGATGCCGCCGGGGGCGAAAGTCGGCAGGATCTGCACCTTGCGCGGCAGCAGCGGGAAGATCGTCTTCAGGCCCGGCACATAGAAGCCGGTGAACCGCACCGGCGCGAAGAGCATGATCACCCCGGTCCAGTTGGTGATCAGGCCTGCCATGGCACTGAAGATCGGGATGGTGATCATGTCGACCCAGAACTTGCTCAGACCGGTCGTCTTCTCCCAGTCGAGCAGGCCGAAGAAACCCGCCGCCTCGATCCCAGCATTCATCCGGCGTCCACTCCGTTGTGTGGCGAACATCGCGCGTACGGTCATCATAGGCGACCGAACTCCCCGGTCCGGGCAAGTTAGGCGGTTACCCGCTAAACCGGAGCAAACCCTGGATCAAGATCGGACGTGGCGTTTTCGCCAGGCTCGGGACATGCTGTGCGGCCGCCATCGCACCGAGACCGGCGGCGCGACGTGGATTCGTAGGCTGAAGACTCAGTGCGTGGTGTTGACCAGCAGCAGGTTGGTGTCGATGTCGTGGGTGACCTTGTTGGCCACCGAGCCCAACAGGCGTGCGGGACCGCTCATTCCACGGTTGCCGATCACGACGAGGTCGTATTTCCAGGCCGAATTGCAGATCGCCTCCGCCGGGGGGACCCCGGTGAGGATGTCGCGGCCGAACAGTTCCGGGTCCTCGACCGAGATCCGGCCTTCGACGTCGATCAGGATGTCGGCGCCGTCGTCGTCGGTCTTGGCGGAGGTCACCAGGAACGGGCGCGCGCCCAGGGCGAGGGCGAGCGCGTAGCCGCGATGGACCGCGGTCAGCGAACTCGCCGATCCGTCCGTGGTGAGCCCGATGGTGGTCCAGCGTTTGGGGACTTTGCTGGTGAACACGACGTCGGTCTGACTGTGGTGGGAGACGTGATTGGCGGTCGAGCCGAGCAGTCGCGCCTTGGAGCTGCCCAGGCTGCCGCCACCGATCACGAGCAAGGTCTCGGGTTCGCGTTCGGCGATCTCGAGCAGCAACGCGCCTGCGGTGCCGTCGAGTTCGGTGCGAGCGACCTCGGTCACGCCGGCTTCGAGCAGGGCTTCGGCGGCCGCGCGGGTGTTGGCTTCGGCCCATTCGGCGTCGGTGCCCGACTTGCGCCCCGCGTCCTTCCACACACTCACCGCGGTGACCGCGACACCGAGGCGCACCGCGAACTCCCCCGCCACCGCTACCGCCGTCTGCGCGGCCTCCGAGCCGTTGGTTCCCACGATGACGCGCTGGTAGCAACCCATGTGACGCTCTCCGATCGACGGCAGGTCAGCTGCGCTGTGGCCCACAGTATAAGCGCAGCACACTGCGGGCAACCGGCGCGGCGGTGCCCGTCCACGCCACCGCGAGCCACGTGTGTCTGCGGTCGGCCCTCATTTGTGCCGTGGTGCGGTAGGCAGCGACAGGCGTTTGAGGTGTAAGGCGTTGAGGGCGACGATCAGGCTCGACCCCGACATCGCCATCGCGGCGATCTCCGGGCGCATGGTCAGACCCCATGGGGCGAAGACACCGGCCGCGATGGGCAGGGCGATGCCGTTGTAACCGACTGCCCAACCCAGGTTCTGGTGTTCCTTGTGGACGGTGCCGCGGCCGATGCGCAGGGCCGTCGGCACCGCGTACGGATCCGAGCGCATGAGCACCACGTCGGCGGTCTGGATGGCGACGTCGGTGCCCGCGCCGATGGCGATACCGAGGTCGGCGCGGGCCAGGGCGGGCGCGTCGTTCACACCGTCGCCGACCATCGCGACCTTCTTGCCGGTGCGTTGCAGATCGGCGATCCGGTCGGCCTTGTCCTTGGGCAGGACATCGGCGATCACGGTGTCGATGCCGAGGTCGTGGGCGATGCGTTCGGCGGTGCCTGTGTTGTCACCGGTCAGCATGACCACGCCGACACCGAGTTCGTGCAGTGCCCGCACCGCGTCGGCGGAGGTCGGGCGTGGGGCGTCGGCCAGCGCGATCACCGCGTGCGCGTGGCCGTCGACGGCGACCAGGACGGCGGTGTGGCCCGAGGCAGCCAGTTCGTCACGGTGTTTCGCCAGCTCGCCCAGCTCGATGTGGTCGGCGTCGAGCAGTCTGCGGTTGCCCACGATCACGTGCTGCCCGTCGACAGTGGCCGTCGCGCCGCGGCCGGCCACATTCTGGAAATCGGTGGCCGGAAGGGTCGGCGCACCATGGGCTTTCGCGTAGTCGACGATGGCCTCGGCGAGCGGGTGCTCGGATTCGAGTTCCACCGCCGCGACCAACGCCAGTACCCGGTCGCTGTCCACGCCGGGCGCGGTGATCACGTCGGTGACTTCGGGTGCGCCCTTGGTGAGGGTGCCGGTCTTGTCCAGCACCACCACATCGATGCGCGCCGCGTCCTCCAGCGCCGTCGCGTTCTTGAACAGCACACCGCGTTTGGCGCCGAGACCGGTGCCGACCATGATCGCCGTTGGCGTCGCCAGACCGAGCGCGTCCGGACAGGTCACCACCACCACGGTGATCGCGAACAGCAGCGCCTTGCTCAGCGACGCCCCCACGAGCAACCACACCGCCAGTGTGGTCAGGCTGCCCAGCAGGGCGACCAGGGTGAGCCAGAACGCCGCCCGATCGGCCAGCCGCTGCCCCGGGGCCTTCGAATTCTGTGCCTGTTGCACCAATTCGACGATCTTGGCCAAGGCGGTGTCGGACCCGACCTTGGTGGCCTGCACCCGCAGGCTGCCGGTGGTGTTGATGGTCGCGCCGATCACCGCCGAACCCGGCTGCTTGGGCACCGGCATGCTCTCACCGGTCACCATCGACTCGTCGACCTCGCTCGACCCGTCCAGCACGGTGCCGTCGACGGCGATCTTCGCGCCGGGCCGCACCAGCAGCACCTCGCCCACCCGCACGTCGGCGGTCGGCACCCGCACTTCCTGACCGTCGCGCAGCACAACGGCTTTCGGGGGCGACAGATCCAGCAGACTCGTCACCGCGTCGCCTGCCCCGCTGCGCGCCCGCATCTCGAACCAGTGGCCCAGCAGCACGAACGTCGCCAGCATCGTGGAGGCCTCGTAGAACACCTCGCCGCCGCCGGTGAACGTCACATACAGCGAATACAGCCATCCCGTCCCGATACCCACGGAGACCAGCACCATCATGTCGAGGGTGTGGGCCTTCAACGCCGCCCGTGCCCCGGTGAAGAAGATGGTGGAGGAGTAGAAGATCACCGGCACGCTCAGGATCAACATCCAGATGTCGGCGCGCATCCCGAACGGGACGGGTAGATGCAGGCCGAGCATGTGGGTGGCCATCGGCGACCAGAGCATCACCGCAGTGGAGAAGACCAGCGCGACGAGGAACCGGTTCCGCATGTCGCGAGCCATGTCGTCCATCGACATCGACGCGTGCCCGCCGTGCGTGTGCCCATCACCCTGCGCGGCTTCCGGCTGATCATGCGTGGGCGCGCGATGACTGGAGGTCTCGTCAGGGGGTGGCATGGCAGGTGGCGCGTGGCCGACCACGGAATCGGTGGACTGCTCGGGTGAGAGGGTGGATTCGGCACCGTGCGTGACGGGCCGTGTACGAGTGGTCGGCTCGCTCGTCGGGTCGCAGACGTGGGTCGGGACGGAGCGCCCCGCGCAGTGATAGCCACAGTCGCGGATCCAGGTGCGCAGGTCGGCGACCGATGTTCGGGTGGGATCGTAAGTGACCGTGGCGGTTTGGGCGACCGGGTTCGGGTCGACGGCGAGCACGCCGGGGCGGTGGCGCAACCCGTTGGTGAGTACCCCGTGGGAACTGGCGCGCAGCTGCCCGCCCACGTGCAGGACGGTCGTGGCGGAGGCCGGTTGATCCTGCGGGTCGGGCATCGCCGCTCCTGTCGCCGGTTGTGCGCACAACGCGACAGCGCCCCGCGCCTCACTTCCCGGCGACTCTACCGGCGGCTGGTCACAGGTCGGCGCAGGTCACCGCAGCAACGGCCGGCCGCCCGCGATCTCAGGGGGCGCAGGTACCCCGGTGACGGCCGCGGCGGCGGTGATTCTCGGGCGCAGGATCAGCCGCAGCGCCGCGATCCGATCAGAGGCTGACACCCAGGAGCGCGTCGACGGCGGTGCGGACCAGGGCGGGGGCCTCGGTGTCGGTGCCGCCGTAGGCGATGGCCTGTTCGGCCCAGTTGTCGATCGCGTCGAGGGCCTTCGGGGTGTCGAGGTCGTCGGCCAGGTGCTGACGCAGCCGGGCGACGGTGTCGGTGGCCGAGGGACCCGAGGACAGCGACACGGCTTCACGCCAGCGGTCGAGGCGGCGCTGCGCGGCGGTGAGCACCTCATCGGTCCACATGCGGTCGGATCGGTAGTGGCCGGAGAGCAGGCCGAGGCGGATCGCGGCGGGGTCGACGCCGGCGCGGCGCAGCTTCGACACGAGGACGAGGTTGCCCCGGGATTTCGACATCTTCTCGCCGTCCAGGCCGATCAGACCGGCGTGCACGTAGTGGCGGGCGAAGCGGCGGGCGCCGGTGATCGCCTCGGCGTGCGCGGCGGAGTACTCGTGGTGGGGGTACATCAGGTCCGAGCCGCCGCCCTGGATGTCGAACTCGGCGCCGACGCGGTTGAGCGCGATCGCCGCACACTCGATGTGCCAGCCTGGCCTGCCCGCGCCGAAAGGGGCCTCCCATGACGGTTCGCCGGGGCGTTCGGCTCGCCACAGCAGGGCGTCGATGGTGTCGCGCTTGCCCGGTCGGTCCGGGTCGCCGCCACGTTCGGCGAACAGCGTCTCCATGGTGGCGCGGTCGTAGCCGGATTCGTAGCCGAACTGCTCGGTGGCGTCGGTGCGGAAGTAGATGTCGGGGTACTCGGCATCGTCGACGATGTAGGCGGCGCCGGCGGCGAGTAGCTTCTGCACCAGCTCCACCACCTCCTCCACCGATTCGATGGCGCCGATGTAGTGGCGCGGGGGCAGCACCTGCAGGGCGGCCATGTCCTCGCGGAACAGGTCGATTTCGCGGCTGCCGAGATCACGCCAGTCGATGCCGTCACGGTCGGCGCGCTCGAACAGCGGGTCGTCGACGTCGGTGACGTTCTGCACGTAGTGCACGTCGTGGCCCGCGTCGCGCCAGATCCGGTTGACCAGGTCGAACGTCAGGTAGGTGGCGGCGTGACCGAGGTGGGTGGCGTCATAGGGCGTGATGCCGCAGACGTACATCTTCGCGGTCTCGCCGGGGGTGACCGGGCGGATCTGACGGTCGGCGGTGTCGTACAAACGCAACGGCGGCCCTGTTCCGGGGACTGTCGGCAGGGCGATATCGGACCAGGACTGCATGCCTTCGAGGGTAGAGCCCCTGTCGGGGTGCTCGGCCCGCGGCCCGGCCCATGGGGTTGCTCGCGGCGTCGCGGCACGGCCCGCTACCTGCACACAAACGTGTCCGGGCGCCCGCGTCAAGATTTGCACTCGAGCAGATCCGCTGGTCACGGGGGTAGCGGGGCGATTCGGGCGTGTCGTGCCCAGTGTGCGGTCCCACCGGGGCGAACGGTTGCCATCGCGATCATTGTCACAGTCCATAATGCACTGGACATCCCTATTGATCCCTATCAGTACATTCGTTTACGGTAGTTTCATGACAGATCGTCTGTATTCGGTGGAGCAGGTCGCCGAACTGCTCGGACTCCATGTCCGCACCGTGCGCAGCTATGTGCGCGACGGCAAACTCCCTGCCGCGCGCATCGGCAAGCAGTACCGCATCACCCACGAAGACCTCGAGACGTTCACCGGTCTGCCTATCTCCACACCGCAGACGGTGTCGCGTCGACATGCCGAGTCCTCGTGCATCGTCGAGATCGACGACATCGACCGCGCCACCGTCGACCGGATCACCACCCTGCTCACCACCACTGCCGGAACCCGAGGCGGGAGGGGTCAGCGGATGCGCGTGGAAACCAGCTACGACCCGGCCCGGCGCCGCCTGAAAGTGATCCTGCTCGGCAGCCTGGCCGACAGTTCCCGCCTGCTCGACTACCTGGACGGAATCCTGCGCTCATGATCTACAAGTCCGACGAAGGCCGACGGCTCGTCGAACAGCGCTACCGCGAACATCTCGACGCGTGGCCGGTCCCCCGCGAGGAACGGCGAATCGACACCGGCATCGGCGCGACGTTCGTCGTGGTCTCGGGACCGGTGGACGCACCGCCGCTGGTCGTGCTGCACGGCTCAGGAGCCAACGCGAGCGCCTGGCGCGCCGACATCGCGGACTGGTCGAGAAATTTCCGCGTGTATGCGGTGGATCTGCCCGGCGAACCGGGATTCAGCGTCCCCACCCGGCTGGTTTTGGACAGCGACGCGACCGCGAGCTGGCTCGACGAGGTGATCGACGGACTCGGCCTCGACACCGTGGCGCTGGTCGGTATGTCACTTGGCGGGTGGACCGCACTCGATTACGTACTGCGAAGGCCGGGTCGGGTCACAACATTGGTTCTGCTGTGCCCGGGCGGGCTGGGCAAGCACCGCTACGGCTGGCTCGTGAAGGCGATCGGCCTGCGGATGATCGGCAGGCACAGCGTGCGTGACATGGCCCGCCTCGGCCTCGGTGTGGATGGGCCACAAGCGGATCCGATCATCGATGACATCGAACTGACGTTCACCCATTTCTCGCCCCGCCCCGGAAAGCTGCCCATTTTCCGCGACGAACAACTACGCGAAGTGGACATCCCGGTCCTGATAATCGTCGGCGAACGTGACGCCCTGTTCGACTCCGCACGCACCGCCGAACGCGCCCGCACCTTCGCTCGGGGCGAGGTGCGGCTACTGCCCGGAGTCGGCCACGCACTCCTGAATCAGACTGCCGCGGTCAACGAATTCGTGCTCGCCCACGCGGGATGAGACTTCGGTGCCACCGCTCCCCGACGCGCGGCGACACCGAACATGATCACATCACAGTTCGCGGCACTGCATCTGCGCCGCGTCCGGGCCGAGCTGCTGGGTCGCGTAGTACGCCGCACCAACCTCGTTGCCGGCCTTCACCGTCACGTCGGGCAGCGGCGCACCGGCCTGGTTGGTGGAGGAACACACGTAGGTCTTCTCGGCCCACCACCCGGCGGGAAACGCCTGCGCGGGCGCGGCAACAGCGGCGGCGGCACCGGTGAGCAGCAACGCGGCAGCGGAGGCGGTAACAACAGAACGGGTCGACATAGGTTTCCTCAGATCTCACGGGGACAACGAAAGTGCTTGGAGCACACTAGCACCGGCGCTGACCAGGCAACAGAGCCTTGGCCCCCGCCAGAAACGGCGGCCGCAGCCGCGGTGATCCGACCTCAGTCGACCAGATAGCGCAGCAGCACCGCCGTCTCGAAGCGCCGTGTTTCGGCCAATCGCAGCGTGATCCGCTGGTCCAGTGCCGGGAACATCGGGGTGCCGCCACCGAGCACCACGGGCGAGACGAAGACCTGGTACTCGTCGATGAGCCCGTGTGGCATCAGCGCCGACGCGAGGCTCGCGCCACCGACCTCCATGACCCCGTCACCGCCGGCCTTGATCTTGCGGACCTCCTCGACCGCGTTCTCGCTGACCAGGGTGCTGTTCCAGTGGACTTCGGTGAGCGTGCGGGAGAAGACGACCTTGGGTGTGCCGGTCCAGAGCTCGCCGAACTCGCGCTGGATGGGCGGTGCGTCCTCGGGCACGTGCGGCCAGTAGTCGGCCATCAGCTCATAGAGCCGACGACCGTTCAACGCGACCTCGAGACTGCGGAACCTGTCGTTGTGGAACTGGTGCAGCTCGTCGTCGGGATCGGTCCAGTCGATTTTGCCGTCGCGGTCGTTGACGTAACCGTCCAGCGACACGCCGAATCCGTAGATCAGTTTCCTCATGACCGTGTAGACCTCCTTCGCGTTCGAAACTCATCGGATCTCAGCTGATATCTCGGAAACTACGGGAGAACAGGACTCGTCGGGGGATTCGCGTTCGCGGGTCGTGCGCGCGGGAATCAGCACGCTGCGCCGAGTATCAGGCGACACCGAGCACGAGCGCGGCGCCCACGAGTTCGACCAGGCAGTAGAACCAGTTCGGATAGAAGCGGGTCCCGCTGTCGACCAGTCGCGAGACGATCCGGCCACCCGCCATCCCGGCCAGCGCGAACCCCACGGTCAGCGCTGCCCCGGATCGCAGATCATCGGTACCGAACGCCGACCAGAACAACACTCCGGCAACGGCCAGGCCGAAACCGCCGTACACCGCGCGAATCTCCGCCCGGCTCACCGCCGTCGGCACCGACATGCCGAACGGGCGGGCCAGTGCGGCGGGAGCGGCCAGCGCGTACAGCCCCATCCCCACGAACAGCACCGCGACAACACACAGCACGACAGTTCTCATCGGCTCCCCTCGATCACGCGTCCCCGCGCACCGGCTTCCGTGGTCAGATACACCACGAGGTCGCGGGGCAGGCCGTGGGTATCGTGCAGGTAATGGTAATCACCGTCGGTCATAGGACCACCGAAACGGCGGTGGGACAGAACCTTTCGCCCGCGCTGGAGCAGCCGATCGAATTTGTGTTCTTCCTCGACCAGGATGGTGCGCACGTCCTGGGATCGCTCGGATTGCCGGAAGTGCCCGAGGGTATGGTCCACCAACTCGATCGGCAGGTCCGCCAGGGTGCGGGTCGGGTCGTCTCGCCACAACGTGGTGAGGGTGCGGCGGATCAAACGCCGCAGGATGTGACCACGACCGGACGGCGACGGCGTGACCCGGTCGCCGAGGATGACGATGCTCGATCGCAGATGGTCCGACAGCACTCGCACCGACCGGCCGTCGAGCGGTCCCCAGATTCGGGGCAGGGTGCTCAGCCAGGGCTGGAACAGGTCGATCTCGAAGACGGACGGTGTGTTCCGCAGGATTCGCACCAGCCGTTCCAGCCCCAGACCGGTGTCGACGCAGGGTCGTCGCATCGGTTCGAGGCTGCCGTCGGGATGGCGGAGGTAGCGCATCATGACGTGATTCCACACCTCCACCCACCGATCATCGGTCGTCGGCGTGCCCTGCGGCGTGTCGTGTCCGGTCCAGACGAAGATCTCGGAGTCGGGCCCGCACAGTCCGGTCGGGCCGTTGGACCACCAGTTCTCGTCGGTGGTCGGTTCGACCGGTAGACCCAGCTCGTCCCAGGTGCGCCACGACTCGTGGTCGGGCTCGACGTGGTCGTCACCGCCGAACACCGTGACGTGCATCCGGTTCGGGTCGATGCCGAAGCCGTCGCGCAGCAGTTCCACGCCCCACCGCAGGCTCTGCGAACCGCTGTAGTCGCCGAGTGACCACGACCCGAGCATCTCGAAGACGGTGAGATGAGTGTCGTCGCCGACCTCGTCGAGATCGGTGGTGCGCAAGCATCGCTGTAAGCCGGTGAGACGCCGGCCGTGCGGGTGGGGCCGACCCATCAGGTACGGGGTCAGCGGATGCATCCCGGAACTGGTGAACAGCACCGGATCCCCCGGCGGCGGGATGAGTGATCCGCCCGGTGTGAGGTGGTGCCCGCGTTCGCGGAAGTAGTCGAGGAAGGTCTGAACGGTCTGGTCGGTGGTGATCATGGTGGGTGCTCCATCGAGGTGAATCGACCGGAAGCGGACACCATGACGAACGGCGACAAGATCGACGCACGCCAGCGGACCGTTTCCGGTCGCCGGCGTGGGAGAGAAGGTCAGGCGGCAGCGACCGGCGAGCGCAGAGCTCGTGCGGTCGCGGCAGCGATTCGTGAATCGACCTTCATGGCTGCACTGTAGCAACCGGGCCGGGCGGAGCACGATCGATTTTCGGGCCCGGACCTGCTGTCAGAAAGCGGGCCAGGGGATCGGGCGCGAGGAGTTGGGGATCGGCATCACCGGGTGGTCCAGCAACGCCTTCGCCCGTTCGTTCAGGGCGGTGATCTCGGCGTCGGTGATGTGGGTGGCCAGCGAATCGGCAACGGCGCCGGGCAGATTCGCGGCGAAGGTGGTGATGTCGGGGATCAGCGACTCGTGCACCGGCCGCCCCGCCCAGCCCCACAGCACGGTGCGCAGTTTCGGTTCGGCGTGCAGGCAGATGCCGTGGTCGACGCCGTAGACCTGCCCGTCGACACCTTCCAGCGCGTGCCCGCCTTTGCGATCGGCGTTGTTGAGCAACAGATCCAGCACCGCCATCCGTTGCAGGCGCGGATCGTCGGCATGGATGAGCGAGACCTCGTTGCCCTGTTCGTCGAGCGCGCGCAGCACTTCGCAGAATCCCTCGGGCACGGTTCCCGGCGTGCACAGATCGACCAGGTCGAGGCGCTGGCGGGCATCGGTGCGGTTGTCGACCGAGGTAACCCAGCGCTGCACCATGCCCGGCCCCAACGGCCCCTCGCGCAGCACCGTCTCGGGGATCACACCCCAGCCGAGGTGTTCGGAGATCAGATACGACGCGACTTCGCGGCCCGCGAGGGTGCCGTCGGGAAAGTCCCACAGCGGCCGTTCACCACGCACCGGTTTGTACACCACCCGCAACGGGGCACCGTCGGGTTCGGGTGCGGCGATCTCACACACCAGCGTGAGGTTGCTGGCGACGCCGATCCGGCCGACGATGTCGAGGTCACCTTCGGTGAGCACCGGCACTGGAGGTCACTCCTCTTCGAGCTCGGCGGCGCCGAAGATCTCGCCGCGTTTGTACCCGTTGGTGCGCACACACATGTGCCCACGCGAGGACAGCGGTTCCCCGCACAGCGGGCACGGTGGACGGCCTGCCGCGATCACCCGCGCCGACCGCAACGCGAACTCCCGTGCCTGGATGGGGGTCAGGAACACGCGCACCGCGTCGGGGCCTTCGTCGGTGTCGTCGAGCACCACCGATTCGTCGACCTCGGTCTCGGTGATCGCGAGCAACTCGACCACCACGGCGTTGGCGTCGGAATCCCAGCCCAGACCCATGGTGCCGACCCGGAATTCGGTGTCGATGGGGGTGACCAGCGGCGCGACATCGCGCACGTCCTCACCTTCGGGTGGTACCTCGGCGCCGAAGCGGCGCGCTACCTCGTCGAGCAGCAGACCCATCCGGTCGGCGAGTACTTTCACCTGCTGCTTCTCCAGCAGCACACTCACCACCAGCGGCTCCTGCACGGCCTGCAGGTAGAACGAACGATCGCCCGGTTCACCGACGGTCCCGGCGACGAAACGGTCGGGGGTGCGAAATACATGGATTGCGCGTGACACATGCACCTCCTGATACGTGACCCTGATCGACACTCACGAACACACTCCTCTAAGGAGAATCGCGGTGCCCCGCATTCCCATTATCCGCGTTCGTGGCCGTAGGCACCTCCCCACCGGGTGCCGGTGTCGTCGGTGCGGCCGCGGCCAGTGCGGAAAGATCGGCGCCGGTGTCGTTGAACTTCCACACCGACGGCCCGTGCGTGCCGTAGCGGACAACGCTGATCGAGGCCGGTTCCACCGCGATCCGCTGAAAACTGTCCAGGTGCAGGCCGAGCGCGTCGGCCAGGATCGATTTGATGACGTCGCCGTGGGCGCACGCCACCCACAGCACATCCCGGCCCGCCTTCTGCGCCAGGGTGCGTTCGATATCGCGGATCGCGGCGACCGCGCGCTGCTGGACCTGGGCCAGCCCTTCCCCACCGGGGAACACCGCGCCCGACGCGTGTCCCTGCACGACCCGCCACAGCGGTTCGGTGAGCAGTTCGGCGATCGGGCGCCCGGTCCAGTCGCCGTAGTCGACCTCGATGAGGCGTTCGTCGTGCTCGGGTTCGAGGCCGAGTTTCTCGGCCAGCGGCGCCACGGTGCGCTGACAGCGCAGCAGCGGTGAGCTGGCGATGTGTTCGATCGGCAGCATCGCGAGCCGGTCGGCCACCGCGGCGGCCTGTTCGGTGCCGCGCTCGGTGAGTTCGACACCGGGAGCGCGGCCCGCGAGGGTACGCGCGGTGTTGGAGGTGGACACTCCGTGCCGGAGCAGGATCACCGTCATGGGACCAGCCTAACCATGGGTCGGGGTCGGGATCAGGTGGCGGAGACGACGCCGGCGGCCAGCAGGGCCATCACAGCGAGGCCGACGATGATCCGATATCCGACGAACCAGTAGAACGAATGCTTGCTGACGAACTTCAAAAGCCAGGCCACCGAGGCGTACCCGACGAAGAACGCCAGCACGGTAGCGACCAGCAACTGCGGTCCACTGGCATTGAGTCCCTCGCCTGCCGGTTCGAACGCGTCAGGCAGGCTGAACAGGCCGGACGCGGTCACGGCGGGGATCGCCAGCAGGAAGGAGAACCGCACAGCCGCCTCTCGCTTCAAACCCAGGAACAGGCCCGCGGTGGAGGTGGCCCCGGAGCGCGAGACGCCCGGGATCAGCGCGAGGCACTGAGCCAAGCCCATGATGATGCCGTCGCGGGTGGTGAGCTGTTCGATGGGGCGTTCCTTCTTGCCGAAGTACTCACCGGCGGCGATCACGAGGGCGAAAGCGATCAGCATGAACGACACCAGCCACAGATTGCGGGCACCGGTGCGGATCTCGTCCTTGAACAGATACCCCAGCACACCGATCGGGATCGTGGCGATGATCACGTACCAGCCGATGCGGTAGTCGAGTTCGCGCTGGGTGTCGCGTTCATGAGCGTCGCGGGCGCTGCGGTCCATCACCGGCAGTTTGGTGGTCACCCGGTCGCCGACCGCGACCTCGCGCTGCGAGCGTTCCCGCCACCGCATGCCGAGGGTGGTGAACCAGGCGACGAGGATGCGCCAGATGTCTTTGGCGAAGTAGACCAGGACCGCGAGTTCGGTGCCGAGTTGGGTGACAGCGGTGAACGAGGCACCCGCGTCGTCGCCGAAGAACACGCCCGAGACGATCCGAAGGTGTCCGGAGGAGGAGATCGGCAAGAACTCGGTGAGCCCCTGCACCAATCCGAGTACCAATGCCTGGAACCAGGTCATCGACTCGCCCAACACGTCCTCCTGCTGACTCGCGCCCGAAAGACGGCGTCCTCCTGGGCTTTTGCTTCACAACCGGCCATGACGGCCACGATCTCGCAGCGACCCTACCCGTCGTCGCTCCCGGTCGCCGCCCGCCCGTCGCCGAGATCGGGTTCTGCCGCGCCGTGGCACGGGTCGCCGAGCGAGGCCGCGGTGGTGCGCGCATTAGGCTGTCGCCGTGACGAATGCGCGGGCGCGGTGATGGAACAGCGAACGGTGGGACGCAGCGGACTTCGGGTGTCGCGAATCGGGTTGGCGACACATACCTGGGGAACTCATACCGATGCCGATGAGGCATCGGTGCAGTTGGCGGCGTTCACCGAGGCCGGTGGCACGCTCGTCGACATCTCGCCCGTCTACGGCGAAGGAGCGGCGCAGCGGATCCTGGCGGACCTGCTCGGCGACCTGGTGTCGCGTGACGAATTGGTGCTCAGCGGCAGTGCGGGGGTGGTGTTGCACGCGCCGGGCGCCGGAGTGGGCGACTCGGTGCCCGCACCCGCGGCGGTGGGCCCGGTGGTCGACGCGTCGCGACGCACTCTGCTCAAACAGCTCGATCGGACCCTGCTCGAACTGGGCACCGACCATCTCGACATCTGGAGCATCGCCGCCTGGGATCCCTACACCCCCCTCGATGAGGTCGCGGCGACCCTGGAGACCGCGGTGCGGACCGGCCGCACCCGGTACGCGGGAGTGCGTGGCTTCGCGGCGTGGCAGTTGGCGAGTCTGGCCGCGATCGCGCCGATCAGCGCCGCGCAGACGCCGTACTCGCTGCTCGCGCGGGGCACCGAGAACGATGTGATTCCCGCCGCCCGCCACCACGGGGTCGGCACCATCGCGTCGGCGCCGCTGGCGGGTGGAATCCTGACCGGCAAGTATCGCGACGGTGTCCCCGCGGATTCGCGGGGTGCCGACGAGGCGACCGCGGCCGAGATCCGGCGCAGGCTCGACGACGACCGCGCGACCAGGGTGGTCGACGCGCTGGTCACGGCCGCCGACGGGCTGGGCACGTCGCCGCTGGCGGTGGCGCTGGCCTGGATCCGTGATCGACCGGGGATCGCGAGCATGATCGTGGGTGCCCGCGATATCGGTCAGCTCACCGGTGTGCTGGCCGCCGAAACCCTCGAGTTGCCGCGAGCGATCGCCGCGGCACTGGACGATGTGAGCGCCCGTTCCGAATGATGGCTAGCCTTACCTTCATGAGACTGCGTGGTGTGCTGACGGCGATGCTCGCGGCGACGGTGCTGACCGGCGCCGTCGCTTGCACCGGAAGCAACACTGCATCGACTGCCAATTCGGGTGGGCCGGCGACGGCCCAGCTCGCCGACCTGGACCCCGTGCCGATCGGACCCGCGCCGAGTCCACGGTTACCGGTGACGGTGAAGTCCTATGACGGCACCGACGTGACGATCGCCGACACCTCGCGAATCATCGCCGTGGACCGGTACGGCACCCTCGCCCAAACCGTGTGGGCGCTCGGGCTCGGCGCGAACCTGGTCGGCCGCAGCACCTCGGCGTCGTTCCCGGCCGTGGCGGCCGTGCCCAATGTGGCCGGTGGCAACGGCAGCCTCAGCGTCGAGGCGGTCCTGAACCTGCGACCGTCGGTGTTTCTCACCGACACCACCAGCGCGGCCCCCGCCGTGCGGGAGCAGCTGCGCGCGGCCGGGGTGACCGTCGTGTACTTCGACCCCGAGCGCAGCATGGACGGTGTCGTTCCGCAGATCGAGGCCGTAGCCACCGCGCTGGGCGTTCCCGAGGCGGGCAAGCAGCTCGGCGCGCGCACCCACGACGAGATCGCCGACGCGACAGCTCGCGTGCCGAAGCAGGATCCGCAGCCCAAGATCGCCTTCCTGTACCTGCGCAGCGCCGCGATCACCATGATCGCCGGGCGCGGCTCGGGCGCTGATTCGCTGATCACCGCGATCGGTGGTGTGGACGCGGGCACCGCCTCCGGGGTGAACGAACCGTTCGTGTCCATCACCAGCGAGGCGATGATCGCCGCCGCCCCCGATGTGCTGCTCGTGATGTCGGACGGGCTGAAATCGGTGGGCGGCGTCGAAGGACTGGAGAAGGTGCCCGGCATCGCCCAGACTCCGGCGGGCCGCAATCGACGCGTGGTCGACATGTCCGACGCGGTGATCCTCAGTTTCGGCCCGAACACCGGCCGCGTCGTCTCCGCACTGTCCGACGCCGTCTACGGCAAGTCCGCATGACCGGTCAGCAGTCGCCCCGGGTGGGCTCCGCATGAGCGAGGTGCCCGACCTGACCAAATCCGCGGACACCCCGCGGATCACCGACGCCACCCCCGATCCCCTGCCGCCCACGACGCACCGGGGCACGCGCGTGACCGTCGTGTTCGCGGTGGCGCTGCTCGCTCTGCTCGTGCTGGCCGTGGTGTCGGCGGTGCTCGGGCAGGTCCCCACGACCGCCGCCGAGGTGCTCGGCAGCGTGGCGCACCGGATCGGTCTGGATATCGGGCCCGTGCCCGCGCATCCGGCCGGTGAGGTGACGCTGTGGGAGGTGCGGTTCCCCCGGGTCGCCCTCGCCATCCTGGTCGGCGCCTCGCTCGCGACAGCGGGTGCGCTGTTGCAGGGCGTGTTCGCCAATCCGCTCGCCGAACCCGGCGTCATCGGGGTGTCGGCGGGCGCGGCGGTCGGAGCGGGCACCGTGATCGTGGTCGGTGGCGCGTTCGTCGCCGCGTGGTCGGTGGCGGCGGCCGCCTTCGTCGCCGGTCTGATCACCACCGCGCTGGTCTATGTGCTGTCGAGGTCGGGTGGGCGCACCGAAGTGGTGACGCTGATCCTCACCGGTGTCGCGATCAACGCCTTCGCCGGCGGGTTGATCGCGCTGCTGCTGTTCGTCGCCAGCCCCGCCGCACGGGATCAGATCGTGTTCTGGCAGCTCGGCAGCCTCAACGGCGCCACCTGGCAGTCGGTGGCGGTGGTGGCGGTGCTGGCCTCGGCCGGCATCCTGGCCGCGATCCTCATCGCACCACGCCTGGACCTGCTCGCACTCGGCGATTCCGCGGCCCGCCACCTCGGTGTCGACGTGGAGCGGCTGCGCAGACAGGTGATCGTGGTGGTCGCCGTGCTTACCGCGGCGGGCGTGGCGTTCAGCGGCATCATCTTGTTCGTCGGCCTGATCGTGCCGCACCTGGTCCGCATGATGGTCGGCCCCGGCCACCGGGTGCTCGTCCCGCTCAGCGCGATCGTGGGCGCGGTGGTGCTGCTCGGCGCCGACGTCGTCGCCCGTACCCTGGTCCACAACGCGGACCTGCCACTGGGCATGCTCACGTCCCTGATCGGCGGCCCGTTCTTCTTCTGGCTGCTGCGCCGCACCCGTGCCCGTGCGGGAGGCTGGGGATGACCGACACCACGCGCGAGCGCCGCGCCTCCTGGCGTTCGCTGTTCGCCCGAACCCCCGACGTGCCGGCACGCCCGGAGCTCGGCACCGTCACCCTGCGCGCCACCGGGCTCACCGTTCAGCGGGGCACTCGTACGGTCCTGGAAGAGGTCGACTTCCAGGTCGCGGCGGGGGAAATCGTCGCGCTCGTCGGTCCGAACGGTGCGGGCAAATCCAGCTTGCTCGCCGCGCTCGCCGGGGAACTCGAGCCCAGCGCGGGCGTGGTGAAACTCGAAGGCCACGCGCTTTCGCACTGGACTCCCGCCGATATGGCCCGCCGCCGCGCGGTCCTGCCCCAATCCCACGCGGTCGGCTTCCCTTTCACCGCCCGTGAAGTCGTCGCCATGGGACGGGCCCCATGGTTGCACACTCCGGCCGCCGACACCGACGACGCCCTCATCGCCGCGGCACTGGCGGCCACCGACGTCACCCACCTCGCCGCGCGGGTCTTCCCGTCGCTGTCGGGCGGCGAGCGCGCCCGGGTTGCCCTGGCGCGCGTGCTGGCCCAGGACACCGCCACCCTGCTGCTGGACGAACCGACCGCGGCCCTCGACCTCGGTCACCAGGAAGCCGTCCTGCGCTTGGCCGCGACTCGTGCCGCCGAAGGCGCCGCCGTGGTCGTGGTGGTCCACGATCTCGGGGTGGCCGCCGCCTACGCCGACCGTGTGACCGTGCTGGACGCGGGCCGCGTCGCCGCCGACGGACCCCCACGTGAGATCCTCACCCGCGACCTACTCACCGCCGTCTACCACCACCCCGTCGACGTCTTCGACCACCCGACCACCGGTGCCCAGCTCGTTTTGCCCGAACGCGGTCGCACCTGACACAACCGCGGAGAAGACACTTCTCGACATGCGGGCTTCGGCGGCGACGGAGGGCCGCGCGGGGCTGAGTAGGCTGGGCGCCGAGGTCATTCGTCCATCGCGGTCACCATCGCAACGACGATCGGTCCACTCGTCGCTCGCGAACGTGGCTCGCTCCTATCGCAAGAGGAGATCCGATGAGCCCCACCATCGCCAGCGTCGTCATCCCCGTATCCGATCTGGCCGCGACGAAAGCCGTCTACACCACCCTCTACGGCGAACCCCACACCGACGAGCCGTACTACGTCGGCTGGGCAGTCGGAGACGTCCAGATCGGCCTCGACCCCAGCGGTGACGTCGCGGCGGGCCCGGTGGCTTTCGCCGGAGTCGACGATGTCGACAAGGCCAGAGCAGCGGCGATCGCCGCGGGCGCGACCGAACGTACCGCTCCGCGCGAAGTCAGCCCCGGCGCCCGCATCTGCGTCCTGGAGGACACCGACGGCAACGCCTTCGGCATCATCGGCAAGTAGCGCAGACGGGACCGTGGCAGGCTCTGTCGCGGTCTTCGCCCGAGTTATTGACCTACAGGTATAGAACGTCTACCGTCGAGACATGGCCAGGCCACAGAACTTCGACACCGACACGGTCCTCGACCGCGCGATGGACCAGTTCTGGACCCACGGCTACGCCAACACCTCCCCCGCACAGCTCGCCGACGCCACCGGTATCGGAAAAGGCAGCCTGTACAACACCTTCGGCAGCAAACGCGCCCTGTTCGACGTCGTCCTCGACCGCTACGGCCGACTCGGTGTGGCCATGGCCGAGGACTACATGTCCCGGCCCGGAACCACCCGCGAGTGTCTGCGCGAATACCTGCGCGCCACAGTCGATCTCGACATGGCCTCCCCGACCCGGCGCGGCTGCCTCGCCGTCAACACCGCGGCGGAGCTCGGCGGCCACGACGTGGCAGCTACCGCGATGGTGCGTGGCATCGAACAACGCATCGTCGCCACGCTGGCCGCCCGGATCGACCAGGGCCGCCGCGACGGTGACGTCGACCGTGACGTGGACCCGAATTCGATTGCGGCCCTGTTGTTCACCACCAGCGTGGGCCTGCGCCTCATGGCGAAGACCAACGATGCCGCCCAGCTCTACCGCCTCATCGACGTAGCGCTGACCACCCTCTGAAACCCCCGCTCCTGCAACCACTTTCCGCATGCCCTAATTATTGACCTGCAGTTCAAGAAAGGTACGAGCATGGATCTCGAACTCACCGGAAAGACCGCCGTCGTCACCGGAGCCTCCCGCGGTATCGGTCTCGCCGTCGCCGAAACCCTCGCCGCGGAGGGCGTGCGGGTCGTCGGCGCCGCCCGCACGATCACCCCCGAACTGGACAAGGTCGCGGCCGCTACGGTCGCCGCCGATCTGGGGACCGCGCAGGGCGTCACCACGGTCATCGACACCGCACTGGAGGAACTCGGCGGCATCGACATCCTGGTCAACAATGTCGGCGGCGGGGACCCGGATCGGCTCACCTTGGGCGGATTCCTCGACACCACCGACGACCAGTGGCGCCACTTCCTCGACATCAACCTGTTCAGCGCGATCCGGGCCACCCGCGCGGCGTTGCCGAGCCTGCTCGACCGGCGCGGTGCCATCATCAACGTCTCGTCCATCAACGCGCACCTGCCCGCGGTGGGCCCCACCGGCTACAGCGAAGCCAAAGCCGCCCTGACCTCGCTCGGCAAACGACTCAGCGAGGAATTCGGACCGCGGGGTGTGCGGGTCAACACCGTCTCCCCCGGCCCCGTCGGCACCAGGATCTGGCGCGACGAACACCGCCTCGGCGCGAAACTGGCTGCCGCCCAGGGCATCTCCCACGAGCAACTGCTCGCGGCGCTACCCGGCCAGTTCGGCATCGCTTCGCGACGGATCTCCGAAGCCGACGAGGTCGCCGCGCTGATCGCGTTCCTCGCCTCGGCCAAGGCCACCAATATCCTCGGCGCCGATGTGGTGATCGATGGCGGCATCATCAAGACGATCTGATCTCGCCCGCGCGGTACCTTGGTACCGGATCGAGGTACTGCGCGTGAGTCACATGTCCACAGTCGCGAAACTCGCCGCCACGATCGCTCTGGCGGGACGGATCATCCAGTCCGACAGCACTATTCGGCCTCGCGAGGTTTTCTGCCGCTAAGCACAGTCAGCAGCAGCTACGCTACGAAAGATGGTCCCGCTGTCACATGTCGCGGCCTTCGCCGTCGCCGCCTCGGCCATCATCGTCATTCCCGGCCCCAACGTACTGTTCGCCATCGGCCGAGCACTGTCGCTGGGGCGCAGGTCGGCGGTCCTCTCGGTCGCAGGTGGTGTCGCCGGATCGTTCGTGCCACTGCTGGCTGTGTCGTTCGGACTGGGCGCGGTATTGATGGCCTCGGCGATGCTGTTCACGATCGTGAAAGTTGTCGGTGCCGCGTATCTGATCTATTTGGGCATCGCGACGATCCGGCAGCGCAAGAAGCTGGCCGAGGCCCTGCGATCGGACGTGCCGAGCGCCGGCGGTGGTCGCGTGTTCAGGCAGGGATTCATCGTCGGTGTGACCAACCCCAAGACCATCGTGTTCTTCGGCGCTGTCCTTCCACAGTTCACGACCTCGACCCGAGAGGCTTTGCCCGCGCAGTTGCTGATCCTGGGTGTCATCTTCCTGTCGATCCAAGCGCTGTCCGACACTGGTTGGGCACTGCTGGCGGCGACGGCGCGGTCGTGGTTCGCTCGTTCTCCACGTCGTCTCGAAACCGTCGGCAGCACCGGCGGGCTGCTGATTGTCGGAGTCGGTGCCGGTATGGCGCTGACCAGCACCAACTAACCGCGATCGCACGGTCGTGGGACCGATATCGCCCCGCTCGCCCTGGTCTGATCGGCTATTTCCAGATGATCTTCAGTAGGGCCGGGGTGAGCACCATTCGGATGATCGTGGCGTCGATGATCAGGGCCACGATCATTCCGTAGGCGATGTATTTCATCAGCACCAGATCCGAGAAACCGAACGCGCCGGTCACCACGATCAGGATCGCGGCCGCCGAGGTGATCACCCCGCCGGTGTGGGCCACGCCGTACCGGATGGACTCCTCGGCATCGGCACCGGCGGCCCGTTTCTCGGCGATCCGGGACAGCAGGAACACCTCGTAGTCGGTGGACAATCCGAAGATCACCGTCACGATCAACGCCACCACCGCGAACATCAGCGGTCCCGGCGTGAACTGGAAGGCCCCCGACCCGTGCCCTTCCACGAAGATCCAGGTCAGCACACCCAGGGTCGAGACCAGGCTGAGCGCGCTCATCGCGACAGCCTTCACCGCCAGGATCACCGAACGGAACGCCACGATCATCAACGCCAGCGCGGCCGCGATCAGGATCGCCAACAGCAGCGGCAGCCCGTCGATCAGCCCGTTGATGCTGTCGCGTTCGAGCGCGGGTATACCGGCGACCATCACCTGCACGCCCGGTGGGGCGGGCAGCGCACGCAGCGCGTCGATCACGCGGTCGGCGTCACGTTTGTCGCCGAGCCCGGCGGAGAGCACGTTGACGTTGTCCTTGGTCGCCGCCGCGGGTTCGAACCGCCCGGTCAGCCCGGGAACCTGATTGGCCTCGAAGCGGATATCGCTCAACTGCTGTGGCGAAGCACCGACCACGATCAGTTTCAGCGGTTCGGTGCGAAAACCCGGAAAGAGGTGGTCGAAGTCTTCCTGGGCCACGCGCGCCGGGTTGTCGGCGGCCAGATACTTCTCACTGATCCCACCGAACTCGATGTGGCGCAACGGAATACTCAGCGCCAGCAGGCCGAGCACGATCGGGATGACCACCGCCCACGGCCGTCGCATCGCCCACTGCGCCAGCCGGGAGAAGAACCCGGCGTCGATCTGAGCTTCGGTCTTGCTGCGCGAGAAACGTTTCCAGCCCAGCCAGTCGATCCGGTGGCCGGCGATGCTCAACGCGGCGGGCAGCGCGGTGACCGACAGCAGCGCCGCCAGCATCACCGCGGAGATGCCGCCGTAAGGCACCGAGCGCAGCACCCCGTTCGGGAAGATGAACAGTGCACCGAGGCTCAGAGCGATGATCGCCGCGGAGAACAGCACCGTGCGCCCCGCCGTGGCGACGGTCCGCGCGGTCGCGTCCTCGACCGAACGCCCGGCCGAGAGTTCCTCCCGGAACCGGGTCACCGTGAACAGCCCGTAGTCGATCGCCAACCCGAGCGCGACCAACGTCATCACCGCGCTGGCGAACACGTTGACCTCGATCTGGGCGGTGAGCACCCGCAAGATCCCGGAGGTGCCGAGGATGGTGAGTCCACCGATCAGCACCGGCAGCAGCGCGCCGATCACCCCGCCGAACACGAAGTAGAGCAGGATCGCCACGATCGGCAGAGCGATGATCTCGGCACGCTTGATGTCGTGCTGCATCCCGATATTGATGCCCTCGACCACCGGCTGCAGCCCTGCCAGCTGCACCGTCGTGCCGCCGGGGCCCGCGCCGGGGACATCGGCGTGCAGGTGCGGTTTCAACGCGAGGTAGTTGTTGACCGTCGCGGTGCCGCCGCCCCCGGCCAGCCCGATGCTGGCGAACGCGTGTTGTTTGGTCGGGTCGGAGGCGTTGGCAGAGAACGGGCTGTCCCAGTAGCTGTCGATCTTGTGGATGCGCTCGCCGTGCTGTTTGCGTAGGTCGGCCAGCGCCGCGGTCACCGGTCCGCGGACGGCGGGATCGTCGACGGTGGTGCCCGTTGGGGCGGTGTAGATGACGATCAGGTCGCCGTCGGTGTCGCGGCCGAACGTGTCGTCGGCCAGCTTGGACGCCGCCACCGACTGGCTGGACTCGTCGAACCAGCCCTCCTGGGTGTAGCGGTCGGCGAGGTCGCGACCGAACCACCCCGAGATCAGCACGGTCAGCACGAAGAAGCCGAGCACGAGGAATCGGTGACGGTAGACGAACCTGCCCCACCGCATGGATCGAGATTCGCGCATCTCAGCCGCAGGCGGCGGTGCGGTAGTCGGCCGAGCGCAGGATGCCACACAGGTCGGTGCGGGAGATCTTCCACTTACCGTCGAGCAACACGAAATGCACGATGGTGGTGCGCACATTGGTGCCCGAACCGTCCTTGTCCAGGCGCATGGTGGCGGTGAGTGTGCCGTCGCGGTTGTCGAACACCGGGTCGACGACGCCGTACACCGCGTGGGGGTTGTCGCGCAGCGCCTTGTACATGTCGGGGATGGCGTCGGAGAACGCGGCACCGTCCTCGATCAGTTCGGTGCGTTCGACATCGGGCAGACCAGGGTCGAGCGCGCGTTTGATCTGCGCGTCGAGCTCTTGGGCGGTCGGCAGCGGCACAGCGGCCTTGCTGGCCGAGACCGCGACGGAGGAGGCGAGGGAGGCATTGGCCGAGGACCGTGCGGCGTCGACCGAGGCCTCGTCGGTGGTTCCCGCGCACGCGGCGAGGGCGACGAGGGCCGTGAGGCAGGCGGTGGCCGCAGCGGCCCTGGCGGAAAGTGTGGAAGACATCACCATCTACATACCATCAATGACGGCACTGATCCGTCCCAGGATGGCGCGAACTGTGGAGATGTCACTGGTTGCGGGCGCCTCGACCGGGTCGGCATCGGGGAGCAGATCGCGGACGAAGGCGCTGACGCTGCGTTCGTCACCGAGGTCGATGTCGGTCACCTGAGCCTGAGCCTGCGCCACCACATCGCCGGATCCGGGCACCGCGTCGCCCAGGTCGGCGCGATAGATCTGCACTGTGAGGGTGGCGCGGTGGGTGCGGAAGGCAAAGGGGCGACCGTCGTCGGTGGTGCCGAAGCCGTGGGCGAACGGCCCGACGGAGATGTCATCGATGCCGAAACCCGCTGGTGTCCGGTCGGTCATCGTGGGGATCTCCTGCCGCTGCCTGGCAATCAAAGAACTCGACGCGTCAACAGTAACGCGCGTCACCGACACCTCCGACGCCAGATACCCGGTCGGAGCTACTGGTGAGTCATCATGGTCAGATGGTGATCAAGGCAGTCACCTCGTGCGGATTGAAGGAGTTCGGTGCATGCGCCCTCGTGGCTCGGTCGCCTCTGCGTTGGTCGGCGCGGCGGTTTTGGTGGTACTGACCGGGTGCAGCGGTGAAGACGGCGGTCCCGATGTCCCGACCCGGGTGCCGGCGACCGCGGCGGTCTCGCCCGCCGCGGTCGATCCCGCCGGGCAGGTCTTTCCCGCGACCGCGACCAAAGCGCTGCTCGCCGAACGCTCGACAGGTGTGCTCGCCGCCCTCGATACCGCCGGCACCACACTGTCGCTGATCGACCCCGCCGCACCGGCCACCGCTCACGCGGTCGCCCTGCCCGCCGCCGGTGCGTCACTGGCCCAGGGCAAACCGGGAGAAGTCCTCGTCGCCGCCCCCAACCGGGTTCTCCGGGTAGACGCGGGCACGGGTGCGCTCACCGAGACACCTGTCGACGGTGACGTGCACAGCGTGCACACTCGCACCGACGGCACTCTCGTTGTCGGCACCGCCGACGGGACCGTGCGCGAACTGACCGCCGACGGCACCCTCACCCGCACGATCACCGGCCTCGTCTCGGCCGACGCGATCGCGGTGACCGGCGAGAACATCACCGTGCTCGATCGCAAGCAAACCGCCGTCGTCGCGGTGCGCGAGGACGCACTCGGCCTGATGTTGCGTGCAGGCGACGGAGCCACCAACGCCATCACCGACCCGCACGGCCGCATCATCGTGGCCGACACGGCGGGCAATGAACTGCTGGTCTACTCGGCCGGTCCGCTCGTGCTGCGCCAGCGTTTCCCGGTATCATCGTCGCCTTACGCGCTCGCCTACGACTCGCGGTCGGAGCTGCTGTGGGTGAGCGCCACGCTGAGCAACGAGGTCATCGGCTACGACCTGTCGACCGGTATCGGTGTCGAGGTGGCCAGGCTGGCGACACTGCGCCAGCCCGACGCGATCACCGTCGACGAACGCACCGGCGATCTGTTCGTCGCCTCGGCCGCGGGCGATGGCCTGCAGCGGATCGGCGTGCAAGAGCGGAAGAGAGGGCAGTGATGGCCACACCTCGCGCAGCGCGCTCGGCGATACCGCCGAGCTGGGAAACCAGCAACGACGACTACGAATACGTGCCCCTGCGGCTGCCACCCGAGGTCAACCGGGTCACCGCCTCGATGCGACTGGCCATCCAGGCCGAATTCGGTGGCTGGGAGTTGTCCCGGGTGCGCGCCTACACCGACGGCAGTCGCCGGGTGCTGTTGCGCCGCCGCAAAAACGCCGTCCTGCCTGTGCCCGAACCCGGATTGTGAGCCGACCATGTACGCCCTCCTGTTACGCCTGATGTTCCTGATCCCGCCGGAGCGGGTGCATCACCTGGTGTTCGCCGCGCTGCGCTTGGCCACCTGGTTCCCGCCGACGCGCTGGCTCGCCCGCAAGCTCACCGTGGTGCGGGACCCGATCCTGGCCACCACCGCGTTCGGTGTCGACTTCCCCGCACCGCTGGGCCTGGCCGCCGGTTTCGACAAGAACGCCGACGGCGCGAATGCCTGGGGCACCTTGGGGTTCGGTTTCGCCGAGATCGGCACCGTCACCGCGCACGCTCAGCCCGGCAATCCCGCGCCGCGTTTGTTCCGGCTGCCCGCCGACCACGCCCTGATCAACCGGATGGGTTTCAACAATCACGGTGCCGCCGCCGCGGCGGCTCGCCTGCACGGCGCGCACCCCACTGTCCCGATCGGCGCGAACATCGGCAAGACCAAGGTCACCGAACCCGATGCCGCCGCGGGCGATTACGCGACGAGCGCTCGATTACTCGGCCCGCTCGCGGACTTCGTCGTCGTCAACGTGTCCTCCCCCAATACCCCCGGCCTGCGTGACCTGCAGGCTGTCGAGTCGCTGCGACCGATCCTGCAGGCCGTGCTCGACAGCGTGTCGGTGCCGGTCCTGGTGAAGATCGCCCCCGACCTGTCCGACGACGACATCGACGCCGTGGCCGACCTCGCCGTCGAACTGGGTCTGGCGGGCATCGTCGCCACCAACACCACCATCCGCCGCGACGGCCTGGCCACCCCGACCGCCGAGGTCGAAGCCATGGGTGCGGGTGGGCTGTCCGGCGCCCCCGTGGCCGAACGCGCCCTGCAGGTCCTGCGTCGCCTCTACACCCGCGTCGGCGATCGGGTGGTCCTGATCTCGGTGGGCGGCATCGAAACCCCCGAACAGGCCTGGGCCCGCATCCTGGCCGGCGCCACCCTGCTGCAGGGCTACACCGGGTTCATCTACGGCGGCCCCTTCTGGACCACCCGCATCCACCGCGGCATCGCCGCCCATCTGCGCGCGGGTGGCTACGCCCGCCTGTCCGACGCCGTCGGTGCCGAGCACCGCGCCCACTCGGTCTGAGGTCTCAGCCGTAGTACGCCTGGGGCGCCCGGTTGTCGTCCATCGATCGCATCGGGCGTAGCCGGGGCAGTCGCTCCGGTGGATCGTGGAACGACTGCCCCGCTGCCGGGTCGTCGCCGTGCCCGCGAGCGTCGATGCGCTTGGCGAGTTTGATCAGAGCCTGCTGCCAGATGATGCCGAGCAGGTCGGCGCGGGCGCTGATCTCGGCGTGCGCGAGGCGGTCGTGCACGGCGGCGAGATCGCTGACGAGTTCGTCGAGCTCCATACCCGCCCAGGCTTGTTCACGGGTCAGGGTGTAGTCGGGCAACCAGCTCAATCGCCAGCCGCCGGTGTCGGTGCGCTGGGCGAATTCCGGCGTGCGGTCGCTGCGTAACGTGTCGTCGGTGCCTTGAATAACCATCGCGGACCTGCCTTCCCCGGCGGGGCGCTGCGCCCTCCCCGAGCGTCTGGCGGGGCGTCCACTCCCCGTAATCCAGTGTGGCATTTGCCATTTGTCTTGGTCAATTGCCATTGTTAGTAGGTAATTGCCGGATTTCGGGCGTGGCAAACCCGGCATTGTGGCGATCGCAGTGCGGCGTCCGCCCCGATCAGGTGCGCGCCGGCCTCGACAAGTGGACGGGAGGCAGCATGCCGATGGTTCCCCAGGACGCCCGCGTCGCCGCGATCCGCAGCATCCTGGCCAGGCTGGGCAAGTACGCGGGCTTGAACGCGGAACGCCTGCGCCACACCGAGATCGACGCTGCGCCGCTGCTGGAGCTGCTGTCGGTGCGCCGGCACGCACGCCGCACCGGGGCCAGTGCCGAGGCCTCGATCCTGCCCGTGGTGCGCGAGGTCGCGCAGTGGCTGCCGCCGACGGACCGGCTGATCGTGGACGCGGCGCTCTCGCTCGGCTTGTTCCGGGACCGGTCCGGCGTGGGTATCGATGTCGAACGCCTGTATGCAGACAACCTCGGGGAACGTCGAGAGGCCTTGACCGAGCAGTGGGTCGCGCTGCACACCCTGCTCGACGTCGACCCGGTTCCCGAAGCACCCACCGTCAAACGGTTGCGCACAGTTTCCGAACACACCGCCTTCACCGCGCTCGCCGGGCTGCTCGCCACCGATTCCGGCTATCCGATGGCGGGACCCTCGCTCACCCAACCCACCACCGCGCCCGCCCGGCGCGGTGTCGTGACGGTCTTCGGTGACGCTGTCATCGATCACCTCTACCGGGTCGACACCTTCCCCGCCGCCGACAACGCGGCCAGTGGCACCTTCACCGGCCATCCCGGCGGCAAAGGGCTCAACCGGGCTGTCGCCGCGGCCCGCCTCGGCATCGGCGTGCACCTGGTCTGCGCGGTCGGCGGTGACGAATACGGCCGCCGCATCCTCGAATTCATCGACACCGAACGCGTCCATCTCGATCTGGTCAAAGTCGTCCCGTTCGCGAGCTCGCTGGTCACCGCGGTGGTGATCACCCCCAACGGAGAGACCCGCATCATCGGCTGCCGCGACAGCCGCGTCCAGCTCCAAGACGACGACCTGCACCGGCCCGAACTGCGCGCCGCGCTGCAAGCCTCCGACGCGGTGATCCTGAGCTTCGAGCCACCGCCGTCGGTGATCGAGCAGGTGCTGTCGGTGGTGTCGCAGATGCGGCCGAAACCGCCGGTGATCGTGTGCCCGACACCGTCGATGCCGGTGCCGCAGAGCCTCTATCAGTACCTGGGCGCGGTCGACTACCTCGTCGGCGCCGCCGCCGATCTGCACGCCCTGCTGCCCGATGTCCCGGCTGAATCCGCCGACGACATCGCCCGGCTGCTGCGCGGCCTGGGGGTCGGCACCGTGTGCACGGTCGAGAACTTCCGGTGTGTCGTCGCCTCCGACACGGTCGAGACCGTCATCGACCACTTCCCTCAGGTGCTCAAGGCATCGGTCGGCGCCGCCGCCGCGTTCACCGGCGCCCTGGCCTATCGCCTCGTCGATTCCGGGACCCCGCTCACCGCAACCGATTTCGTGTGGGCGACCGCGGCGATGATCCCCACCCAGAATCTGGGCGCGGTGGCGGTGTCGATGCCCAGTGTCGCCGAGATCGACCGCATCGTGCGGCTGTACGCGCCTCCTGCCTGATCCGGGGGTAAAGTCGCGCCGTCGAAGCTCACCCCCTGTCCGGTACCGCCCTGTCCACGCACGGAGGATCGTTGACCATTCTGTCGTTCGGCGGTGCCAGGACCGGACGTACCGGTGCCGATACCGCACACCGGCTGGGTCGCCACGGCGAACAACTACCGATCCGGGTGATCGAGATCCCCGACCCGCGCGACGGCGGACACCTGCTCGTCTTCGGTGAGCCCCGCGACGGCTGCCTGGTGCGGGTGCACTCGCGGTGCCTCTACGGCGAGGGTCTCGGTTCCGACGACTGCGACTGCGGCGGGGAGCTCACCGCGTCGATGGACCGGATCCAGGCCGAGGGCGCGGGCGTGCTCGTCTACCTCGAACAGGAAGGTCGCGGGGCGGGACTGATCTGGAAGGCGCGCGGCTACCGGGAGAGCGAACAGTCCGGTACCGACACCTTCGACAGCTATCGGCGTCTGGGCCTCGACGCCGATACCCGCCGCTACGACCCCGCCGCCCAC
Source organism: Nocardia sp. NPDC060249 (assembly GCF_042728755.1). Lineage (NCBI taxonomy): Bacteria > Bacillati > Actinomycetota > Actinomycetes > Mycobacteriales > Nocardiaceae > Nocardia > Nocardia sp. NPDC060249. Next base: position 63,378 of record NZ_JBHXAQ010000002.1, on the reverse strand, counting down.
GCTCTGCGCGACCTCGCACTCACCCGGGTCCGGTTGCTCACCAACAACCCCGACAAGTGCCGGGCATTAACCGAGGCCGGGATCACCGTCGAGCCCGTCGCCCTCACCATCGCGTTGCACTCCTCGCGTGGCAGGCAATATCTGCAGGCCAAACGACGTCACCGCCAGCACACCATTCCCGCCGATCCGCTCGCCGACGAGCAGCGATCGGACCGGGCGCGGTCGTGGTGGCGACCACTGGGTCGCCGGTAACCCCCCTCACAATCCCGTATGTCCGGTTACGATAAGTGAGCCACGCCACTGTCGATGCCCCTGTCTCGAGATAACAAGACAGTTTCACTCGCATTGGCTCGGTATCCAGCTCGGCCTATGGGAACAGGAATATGACAGACATCGGTTTCGCGCACGCATCCGGCGTCACGGTGCACACCGTGCCCGCCGCCTTCCAGCAGACTGCCGCCCTTCGGCCCGACCAGATCGCCTTGCGCACGGTCGGTGGCACCCAGGAAATCACCTGGTCCGAGTACTCGACCCGGGTCAAGGCGTTGGCGGCCGGATTGGCGAAACTGGGTGTGCGCCAAGGCGACACGGTCGGCATCATGCTCACCAACCGGCCCGAGTTCAACCTGATCGACACCGCCGCCCTGCACCTGGGCGCAGTCCCGTTCTCGGTGTACAACACCAGCTCCACCGAGCAGATCGCGCACGTGTTCGCCAACGCGGGCAACAAGGTGGTCATCACCGAGCAGGTGTTCCTCGACACCATCCGCGCCTCGGGCGCCGAGATCGAGCACACGGTCATCGTCGACGGCACCGCGGAGGGCACTGTCACGTTGGCCGCACTCGAATCCGATCCCGCACCGGACTTCGATTTCGACGCGGCCTGGCAGGCGGTCCAGCCCGGCGATCTGGCCACCCTGATCTACACCTCCGGCACCACCGGCCCGTCCAAGGGTGTCGAGCTCACCCAGAGCAATGTGATCGCCCAGGTCGTCGGCCTGGTCTCGGGTCCGCTGCCGGTCGGTTTCGACGACCGCGCCGTGTCGTATCTGCCGGCCGCGCACGTCGCCGACCGCATCTCCGCGCACGCGATGAGCCTGCTCACCGGCATCCAGATCACTACCGTCACCGATCCGCGTGAGATCGCCGCCGCCCTGCCGGACGCCCGTCCGACGGTGTTCTTCGGTGTGCCGCGGGTGTGGCAGAAGATCAAGGCGGGGATCGAGAACAAGCTCGCGGTCGAGCCGAGCCCGGTCAAGAAGGCACTGGCCAACTGGGCGATCGGTGTCGGCGTCGCGCAGGCCAAGGCGAAGCTGGCCGGTGAGAGTTCGCTGGTACTGGGCGTGCAGCACAAGATCGCCGACACGCTCGTGCTGGCGAAACTGCGTGAGGCGCTCGGGTTCGCGGAGCTCAAGTGCGCGGCCTCCGGTGCCGCGCCGGTACCGCCGGAGACTCTCGAGTACTTCCTCGGCCTCGGCTTCGCCGTCACCGAGGTGTGGGGGATGTCGGAAACCGCGGGCGTCGGCACCTACACCGAGCTCGACAAACCGCGCCCCGGCTCGGTCGGCCGGGTGATGGACGGGTGCGAACTGCGCCTCGACGCCGATGGTGAAGTGCTGCTGCGCGGCCCGATCATCACCCCCGGCTACCGCAATATGCCCGACAAGACCGCCGAAGCGATCGACGGCGACGGCTGGCTGCACACCGGCGACATCGGGACTCTCGACGCCGACGGCTACCTGCGCATCGTGGACCGCAAGAAGGAACTGATCATCAGCGAAGCGGGCAAGAACATCGCCCCCTCCAATATCGAGAACGCCATGAAGGCGGCCTCGTCGATGATCGGCCAGGCCGTCGCGATCGGTGAGGCCCGCGCCTACATCACCGCCCTGATCATGCTCGATCCCGACGTCGCGGCGTTGCGCGCCAAGGACTTCGGCGCCACCGACGCCACCCACGCGGAACTGTCGCGGCGCAAGGAGATCGTCGACGAGGTCAGGGAAGCGGTGCTCGCGGGCAACCGCAAGCTCTCGCGGGTGGAGCAGATCAAGCGTTTCGTGATCGTGGACAACCTGTGGGAGCCCGGCGGTGACGAGCTGACCCCGAAGATGTCGCTCAAGCGGACCCCGATCTCGAACAAGTACGCCGAGACCATCACCGAGCTCTATGCCGCGACTCCGCCGGAGCATGTCGTCAACGTGAAGTAGTTGCCAAAACGGCGGTGGCCCTGGAAGTCTCAGGGCCACCGCCGTTGTCCGTTCTCAGTTCTGTTCGTAGGTGCCGATCAGGGTGGCCCTGGCCAGGGTGTGGAAGAACAGGTTGAACCCCAGGTAGGCGGGCGTGGCGTCCGCTCCGACCTCGAGTTCGGGCACGTCGACGGCGTGTACGACCACGAAATACCGGTGTGGGCCATGGCCTTTCGGCGGGGACGCACCGACGAAGCCGGGGAACCCGCCGTCGTTGCGCAGGGTCACCGCGCCGGCGGGCAAGTTCCCCCCTTCGCTGCCCGCCCCGACATCGAGCGAGGTCACCGAGGCCGGGATGTTGGCCACCGCCCAGTGCCAGAACCCGGAGGCGGTGGGCGCGTCCGGATCGAACACCGTGACCGCGAAACTCTGGGTCTCTTCGGGGTATCCGGACCAGCTCAGCTGCGGTGAGATGTCCTTGCCGCCCGATCCGAACACTCCCGACACCTGATCATTGGCCAAAGGCTGACCATCGGTGATGTCGGCGGAGGTGACGGTGAACGAGGGCACCTGAGGCAACGCGTCATAGGGGTTGTGAGTCATCGAGGACCTTTCCAGTCGAGGTCAGCTGTGCAGAAGGAAGTGTTCCAGCACCCGGGTGCCGAATTCCAGTGATGCCACCGGTACCCGCTCGTCCACCCCGTGGAACAGGGCGGTGAAATCCAGCTCCGGCGGCAGCTGCAGGGGCGCGAAACCGAAGCAGCGAATCCCCAAGCGGGCGAACGCCTTCGCGTCGGTGCCGCCCGACAGCATGTAGGGCACGGTGCGGCCGTCGGCGTCGTGGGCCAGGACCGCGTCGTTCATGGCGTCGACGAGGTGGCCGTCGAAGGTGGTTTCGTAGGAGTCGAGCTTGGTGATCCATTCCCGCTCCACATCGGGTCCGATCAGCTCGTCGACCTCGCGTTCGAACGCCGCCTGCCGTCCGGGCACCACCCGGCAGTCGACTACCGCTTCCGCGGTCTGCGGGATGACGTTGGCCTTGTACCCGGCCTGCAGCATCGTCGGATTCGCGGTATCGCGCAAGGTGGCGCCGATGATGCGCGAGATGGTGCCCAGCTTGGCCAGCTGACCTTCGATATCGGGTCCGTGCGGGTCGAACGCCAGCCCGCTCTCCTCGCTGACCGCGGCGAGGAACTCGGCCACCGAGTCCGACAGCACCACCGGGAAGGTGTGGCGGCCCAGGCGCGCGACGGCTTCGGCGAGGATGGTGACGGCGTTGTCCTCGTGCAGGAACGACCCGTGTCCGGCGCGGGCCTTGGCGCGCAACCGCATCCAGCCCAGGCCCTTCTCGGCGGTCTCCACCAGGTAGAGCCTGCGTTCGGTGCCGTCGGGGCGGGGCACGGTCAGCGAGAATCCGCCGACCTCACCGACGGCTTCGGTGACACCGTCGAACAGGTCGGGCCGGTGCTCGACCAGCCACTGCGAGCCCCATTTGCCGCCGTTCTCCTCGTCGGCCAGGAACGCGAACACCAGATCCCGCGGCGGCACCGTGCCCTCGGCTTTGAACTGGCGGGCCAGGGCGAGCGTCATCCCGACCATGTCCTTCATGTCGATCGCGCCGCGCCCCCACACGTAGCCGTCGCGCACCGCACCCGAGAACGGGTGCACGCTCCAGTCGGCGGCCTCGGCGGGCACCACATCGAGGTGCCCGTGGATCATCAGCGCCCCGCGACCGGAATCGGCGCCCTTCAACCGCGCGAACACATTCCCGCGCCCGGGCGCACCGGATTCGACGTACTCGGTCTCGTAGCCGACCTCGTGCAACTGCTGGGCCACCCACTCGGCGCATTGCCGCTCGCCCTTGGTGGTGGACAGTTCCCCGGTGTTGGAGGTGTCGAACTGGATCAGCTTGCTGACCAGCTCCACCACCTCGTCTTCCGCGCGGGACCGCCCGTTCGAACCAGAATTCTCGCCAGATGCCGACACGCCCCCTTTCCTACCACCATTCGCGTACCCCTCGCGCCACCTGCCGCCTTCGGGACCCTTGCGCCGCTGCTCGCGCTCCAGACTCGGCGTGAGCAGAACTACGAATTCGCCTGCGTCCCGGCGGCGTGCTTGGCTGGCGTGATGAGAGCGCAGGTTGTCCGAGTCGGTGTCCGCGTGCTGGCGGGGGCCGCGACGGTGATCGGCGCCGCCGGGGTCGCGTTGCATTTCCTCCGCTGGCCGGTGGAGCCGCTCGTCCTCGCGGCTTCGGGGGCGCCCTATCTGATGAGTGGGGCGGTGCTCGGTGTCGCCGGTTTCGCGGCCACCAGGCAGTGGATCGCGACCGGTGTGGCAGTGGTGGTGGCGGGCGCGGGGATCGCGACCCAGGTGCCGCTGTATGTCGCGCACAACGGTGGTCCAGGACAGGCGATCGTGGCGATGCAGGCCAATCTGCTCTTCGACGGTGCCGATCCGCGTGCGATCGTCGACCAGGTCCGGGCACGCGACATCGCAATCCTGACCGTCAACGAGCTCACCCGCGCGGCCGTGGAGAGCTTGTCGCACGCGGGCCTGGACGAGCTGCTGCCCCATCGCTATCTCGCCCCGGGGCAGACGGCCAGCGGTACCGGTATCTGGAGCCGATTCCCGTTGTCCGACACCGTCGAATACGACGGCTACGTTCTCAATCAGATCTCGGCCACCGCCGCCGTCCCCGAGCTCGGCCCGGTCGCGATCTATGCCTTCCACCCTGTCCCGCCGGTCTACGACACCGGTATCTGGGCCGACGAACTGGCCCGTTTGCACGAGATCCTGCGCCGGTCGCCCACCGATCGCCCGGTGATCGTCGGCGGCGATTTCAACGCCACCTATGACCATGCCCGCTTCCGCGCCCTGGCATCGGGGCGTTTCGCCGACGCCGCGGTCCAAGCCGGCGCGGGCCACCTGGTCACCTACCCGACCGACAAGACCATCCCGCCGCTGGTGGGTATCGACCATTTCCTGCTCGCGAATGCCCACGCCACCAGCGTCGACACTGTCGCCGTACCCGGCGCCGATCACCGGGCGCTGGTGGCGCGGATAGTTCTCACTGCCGATCGCTAGTCGCGTTCGGCGCTGCGTTCGGCCAGGCGCACCCGCCACTGCTCCATGGCCTGGCGCAGCGCCGCGCCGACGATGGCGACGAACTCGGCGGATTGTTCGAAGCGGGCGCCGGCCGGGGTGTCGGGGCCGAGGATCTCGACTCCGCGCCGGGTCATGGCGGACAACGAATTCTGCATCTGCACCGAGGCGACGAGGTTGCGCAGCCAGATGTCGTCGTCGACGAGGTAGCGTTCGCGCCGTTCGCCGGGGACCAGTTCGCGCCGCAGCATGCCCTGCTGTTCGAGGAAAGCGACCGCGTTCGAGATCGAGGCGGGGCTCACGCGTAATCGCGCGACCAGTTCGGCGGCGGTGAGCGCTCCGGAGTCGGTGATCTGCAGGCAGGCAAGCACTCTGGCTTCCATCCGGGGCAGACCCTGTTCGATGAGCAGAGCGGTGAACGATTCGGTGAAGTCGGCCACCGCGCGGGGGTCGCGCCCGTAAGCGCCGTCGGGGATCGGTGGCGCGAGCGGTGTGGCCTGCTTGTGGCGGCGTGCGCGCTGCTGGGTGGCCGCCTGCGCGCGTTCGGCCCGGTAGTCGCCGGGGCCACCGTTGCGGGTGACTTCGCGCATGATCGTCGAGGCGGGCCGTCCGAGCGTGCGCCCGATCTCGGCGTAGCCGAGTCCGTCGGCGAGCCCCGTGGCGATGTGCTGACGGTCCGCGTCGGTGAGTCTGCCTCCGGGCATCGCTGCTGGTCACCTTCCTGTCGACCGGTGCGAAGCGGATGGCCCGCACCACGCCCAGTATGCATTCACTCCCACTTCATTGCAAAGCGCAACGCCAAAGTCGTTGCATTCACTCTCAATATCATTGCAACACCGGCGTTCAAGTACGCATTATCAAGCACTTTCGGCGCATTTCACTGTTGACAGATGATTGAACGCAATCTATCTTTTAGTCATCAGTAAAACCCGAACATCACAACGCAAGGACACGGCAATGATTCCCTCCACCAGCACCACCGCTCCCTGGACCGGCATGGTGACGATCGACGACACCGAGCTGGCCGTCACTGACACCTGCGGCACCGGAACCACGGTGATCTACCTCAACGGCCAGTTCGCCACCCAGGGCTACTGGCGCCGGGTCATCGCCGACCTCGGCCCCGGCTACCGCCACATCACCTTCGACGAGCGGGCTCGCGGCAAGTCCGAGAAGTCGGCCGACTACGCCTTCGACACCTGCGTGCGCGATATCGACGCGATCCTCGCGGCCAGGGGCGTCACCGAGAAGCCGATCGTGGTCGGCTGGTCCTACGGGGCCTACCTCGGGGCGCACTGGACCAGCCGCAACCCGGCCGGTGCGCTCGGCGCGGTCCTCGTCGACGGCGCGTTCCCCTACGACTGGCTCGACGAGGCGATGGAGCTGCGCATCCGCACGCTGTTCAAGCGTTTGAGCTGGGTGCTGCCGCTGGCTCGCCCGACCGGGCTCGCGCCCCGGTTGACCGCACAGCAGCAGGCCGACAGCAATATCGAACTCGGCAAGCTCTCCAGTGTCAGCGCACTGAGCCCGGTGCTGAACGCCATCACCGTCCCGGTGCGGTATGTGGTCGCTTCGGGAACCTCGTTCGGCAGCCGCGGCGACGAGCAGGAGAAGATCCGCGCCGGACTGGACGCGGTGCTCGACAGCAACCCCAACATCCGTGTCAGCGCCAAGGTCGCCAGCAACCACGGCGCGATCCTGCGCAAGGACTTCCGCGCCATCGCCGATGCCGTCCGCGAGATCGAGACCACCGCCTCGACCCGCTGATTCGGTACCGACTCCCCTGCACCACAACAGAACCCAAGGAGAAACCACCATGTCCGTCACCCTCACCACCCAGGAAAAGGCCACCGTGCGGACCGCCGCGTACGGTGCGGTCTCCCTCCTCGCCGCCGCGGGCGGTGCTACCGGCGCGCCGCACAAGATCGCCACCACCGGCAGCATCGCGCTGTCGTCGGCGACCGGTGTGGTCGGGCACGTCCTGGCCGAGAAGTCCGGGCGCATCGCACTGCGCGGTTCCTCGGTCGCCGAACTCGCCGATCAGGTATTGCCCGCCCTCACCGCGGCGATGAGCCTGCTCGGCCGGCACGACCCGATCGAAGCCGAGAACTTCCGCAACACCATCGCCGTCGCCATCGACACCGCCCAGCTCTACCAGACTCGGCCCAACCCGACGATGGTCGACATGACCCGCAAGATCACCGGAGCGCTCACCGCCGCGTGATGAGATACCTACTCGCGCAACCACAGCCGTGTCACAGGGCCCGTGACACGGCTACCGTGGTGTGCCGGGTGATCACCGGTCGATGACAGCGCCCTCGCGCTCGGCGAGCACCACTTGCACCCGGGCCGCCATTGCCCGACCGGCCGCGCGCAACGGTTCGGACGAACGCAGTGTGCGGCCTAGAACGAACGCCCCTTCCAGCGCGGACAGCATCGCCAGGATCAGCTCGCGCGCCGCGTGAGCCCCGACGCCACGCTCGACGAAATACCCTGTGCCGTGGTCGATCCAGTCCCTCACGACCTCCGCGGCCACCTCCCGCAAGACCGGTTCGCTGTCGGCGATCTCGCCCGCGACGGTGCCGACGGGACACATGTTCATCCACCCCGACTCCTCGAGTGTGCGCGCGGCGTCGTCGAACGCGGCGGGCACGGCCACCCGTAGATCCTCGTGTGGGTCCATCAGCAGGGGTAGCAGCTGAATATAGGCAGCGCCCGTACTGCGCAACGCCTCGGCCGCGATCTGCACCTTGCCCTGCGGAAAGTGGTGATACAGCGACCCCATCGGCGCCTCGGCGGCGGCGGTGATCTGTTTGACGGTGATCGCGCTGTACCCGTGGACACGCATCAATTCCGCGACCGCGGTCACCAGTCGATCGCGGGTACTCGTTGACATCTGCTCGCTCACTCCACCAGACTAGAGCAAACACGCTAGAGCGAATGCTCTAATCGTGGAGCGCAAGGGAGGATGTCATGGCGACCGTCGAACTCGATGCCGGCCGGATCCACTACCGCGAACGCGGCGAAGGCCCCCCGGTGGTCCTGCTGCACGGGCTGTTGATGAACCACACGGTCTGGGACACGGTCCTCGACCACCTGCCCACCGGCTTCCGCTACCTCCTGCTCGATCTACCGCTGGGCGCCCACCCCGAACCGCTGCGCCCGGGCACCGATCTGAGCTTGCGCGGCCTCAACCAGCTCGTTGCCGATTTCCTCGCCGCACTGGACCTACACGACGTCACCCTCGTGCACTCCGATTGGGGCGGAGCCCTGTTCCTCACCGCCTACGGCCTCGACGAACGGGTCGGGCGCCTGATCATCTTCCCCAGCGAAGCCTTCGACAACTTCCCGCCCGGCCTCCCGGGCAAAACCGCCGCCCTCGCCTCCGTTCTGCCCGGCGGCGTCACCCTGGCCTTGCGTCAGATGCGCATCGGCTGGCTGCGCCGCAGCCCGGTGATGTTCGGTTGGATGGCGAAAACTCCCCTCCCCGACGCCTTGGTCCACGCCTGGACCGAACCGGGTCTGCGCGACCCCCGTATCCGCGCCGACCTGCTCGCCTACACCCGTTCCGGCTTCGACAAACGTGAACTCGTCACCAATACCGAAGCTCTGCAACGCTTCTCCGGCGAAACGCTCATCCTGTGGTCGTCCGCGGGCAAGGTCATGCCCCGCTCCCACGGCCCCCGCCTGGCCGCCCTGATCCCCCGTTCCCGCCTGGTCGAAATCGACGACGCCTACGTGTTGTCGATGCTCGACCAGCCCACCGCCGTCGCCGCCGCGATCACCGAGTTCCTGGCAACCTCCCGCGCCACCCGGGCGTGACCCACGTCACTGATTGATCCTGTCAGGGTTTCGGCTCCTGTCTCGTTCAGAAGGCACGAACCAGACAGGAGCCACTCATGAAGCACCGCATCGTCGTCCTCGGGGCCGGATACGCCGGAGCCTTCTCCGCCGGGGCACTGGCCCGCCGACTCCATTCCGACGACTTCGAGATCACCGTCGTCAACGCCGAACCCGATTTCGCCGAGCGGCTGCGCAATCATCAACTCGCCGCCGGGCAGAATCTGCGCCACCGGCCGCTGACGGCCGTGTTCGAAGGCACCGGCATCCGGCTGCGGGTGGCGCGGGTGACCGGTGTCGATGTCGACCACCGCACGGTCACGATCGCCGACGGCGACCACCTCGACACGCTCGACTACGACACCCTGCTCTACTCGCTGGGCAGTACCGCCGACGTCCACAGCGTCGACGGGGCCGCCGAGCACGCCTTCCACGTCGCGTCGCGCCCGGCCGCGCTGCGCCTGCGCGCGCGTCTGGCCGACCTGGGCGCCAACGGGAAGGTCCTGGTGGTCGGCGGCAATCTGACCGCGATCGAGGCTGCCACCGAGATCGCCGAATCCCATCCAGAGCTTCAGGTGAGCCTGGCCACCCGCGGCGAACTCGGCGGGTGGCTGGGCGGCAAGGCCCGCCGCCACCTGTTCGACGCCTTCGACCGACTCGCCATCACCGTCCACGAGAACACCACCATCGCCCGTGTCGAGGCGGCGGGTGCCGTCGCCGCCGACGGCACCGTTTTCGCCGCCCAGGCCACGGTGTGGGCAGCCGGGTTCGCCGTGCATCCGATCGCCGCGACCAGCGCTCTCGCGGTGGAACCCAACGGCCAGATCACCGTCGACCGCCAGATGCGGTCGGTCTCACACCCGGACGTCTACGTCGCCGGTGACAGCGCCTTCGTCATCGGTGACAACGGTTTACCGTTGCCGATGTCGTGCGCGTCCGCGGGATTCACCAGCATGCAGGCCACGGCCACCATCGTCGGAGACCGGACCGGGCGCAAGATCTCGACGACTTCGCTGTCGTATGTGGGCAACCACATCAGCCTCGGCCGCAAGGACGGGATCTTCCAGGTGGTCGACGCTGACGCGCGATCGAAGTCGTGGGCGCTGTGTGGGCGCAGCGCCGCCCGCGTCAAAGCGGTGATCCTCGGGGCCAATCCCTGGAGCCTGAGCCATCCCACGTTCGGTATGCCCAGCCGCCGGTACCGTGCGGCCGCCGACCGACCCCACGCCGTGGTCGCGACCTAGAGTCGTGCTCATGGACACTGCCACCGTGGCGCGTTTCGAGGCCAGCCGCAACCGGCTGGCCTCGATCGCCTACCGTCTGCTCGGCTCTGCCGCCGACGCCGAGGACACGGTCCAGGACGCGTTCCTGCGGTGGCAGGCCGCCGACCGCGACTACGTCGAAGTGCCGGAGGCGTGGCTGACCAAGATCGTCACCAACCTGGCTCTCGACCGGCTCCGCTCGGCGAAGGCGCGCCACGAACGCGCGGTCGGCGCCTGGATGCCCGAACCGCTGCTCGACGGCGACCCGATGCTCGGGCCCGCCGACACCGTCGAGCAGCGCGAATCGGTGACCCTGGCGGTGCTGACGCTGATGGAACGGTTGTCGCCGACCGAACGTGCCGTGTACGTGCTGCACGAGGCCTTCGCGTACCGGCATGCCGAGATCGCCGCAATCCTCGACATCACCGTTGCGGCGAGTCAGCAGCACCTGCACCGGGCTCGTGGGCGGATCACCGTCGCGCGCACCACCGACATCGATCACGGTGCCGCCCGCCGGGTCGTCGAGGCGTTCATCGATGCCGCGACCTCGGGTCGCACCGATCGGCTGATCGCGCTACTGACCGATGACGCGACCGGGCTCTCCGACGGCGTCGGCGGGCTGGCCGCGAAGCTGATCCGGTACGCGACCCCGCAACGACTCGCCACCGCGGTGCGCGCCGGTTTCACACCGAGTCCGGCCAAGCGACGCCTCGCCGGTGGCTCGCCATCGATGTACGCTGTCGTGGTCAACGGCTGCCCGGCGGTGCTCGTCACGCTCGGCGATCGAGTACTGGGGGTCGCGATCCTGGAGATGCGTGCGGACAAGATCGCCGGCCTGCGCAGCATCGCCGCACCGCACCGGCTGGGACGGCTCACCGCCGAATGGCAGCGGCGCGACCATGACGCCCCGCTGGTCCGATCGTGGTGATCGGCCGTGTCAGGAACTGCCCGCGACGCCGAGGGACAACGCGGCCCAGGCTTTCGGGGCGCCCGGCTGGTAGAACCGGTCGAGTTCGGTGATCTCGAAGCCCGCGTCGGTGATCAGTCCCGCGATGTCGCGCGAGAGGTGACAACCGCCGGCGATCTTCTGCTGGATCGGGTCGAGGCGATGCTGCCAGGTCTGCACCGACTCCTCCGGCGCGAGTCCGTGCTCGACGAAGTGCAAAGTGCCCCCGGGGCGCAGAACCCGGCGGATCTCGGCGAGTGCCGCCGCGATGTCGGGGATGGTGCACAGGGTGAAGGCGGACAGGGCGGTGTCGAAGGTGGCGTCGGCAAACGGCAGCGACTGGCCGTCCAGGCCCGCGCGTTCGATCGGAGTCGAGCTGCCCGCAACACGTTTCGCGGCGATCTTCCACGCGGTGTCCGCGGGCTCGACCCCGCTGACCCGCTCGACCGCGGCCGGATAGAACCCGATGTTGTTGCCCGACCCGAACCCGATTTCGAGGACCTCGCCGTGTAACCCGGCGCAGGTTCGCTGCCGCAGCGGCCCGTTCTGGGCGACGCCGCAGACTTTGTCGGTCAGGTGCGGGAGGATCCGGTCGGTGTAGAAGCCCATCCACCGATCATCCTCCCGCCACCGCGTTTTCCGCACCCGGTCGCGCTCAGCCCAGTCGTCGGTTGAAGACCTCGGTGCTCGCGCCCGAGGCGGGGTCGACAGTGAGCACTGTCAGGTTCACCGAGTCCGCGGTGAGGTCCAAGACCATGAACCCCAGTTCGTGCTGGGTTTCGAACAGCGCGCTGTGCGCATCGCTCGTCAGCCGCGGCTGACCGCCCGCGGTCTTGCCCGCCGCGCCCGACACGATCTGGCGGGTGCCCTTGGTGGCCGGCGTCGGTTCGAGCACCTGCAGGGTGTGGTCGTGGCCCGACAGCAGAAACGACACCTTGCCCAGCACGTGGTCTTCGAAGAAACGCTTGGCGTGGACGCCGTTGATCGGTTCGACCGGCAGACCCTCGTAGTTGCCCGCGTCGCCGTGCGGGCCGTTGCTGATGTAGGCCTGATGGGTGCAGGCGATCTTCCACGGCGCGGTGGACTCGGCGAGTGCGGCGTCGAGCCAGGCGCGCTGTTCGTTCATGTACGGCCCGTCGACGGCCCAGTACGGGTCGAGGAACGGCGGGATGTAGGCCGCGAGGGGATTGATGTCGAGCACGAAGAACTCCACGACCGGGTTCTGTTCGGGCACGCGCACCGAGTAGTAGCGGCTCGGCATCCACCAGCGCTGCGACTTCGCATGGTAGGCCACCTCGAAGTTGCCGCGTGCCAGCCAGCCGCCGTCGCCGGGGAACACCGAGCTGGTGTCGTGGTTGCCGAGCACCATGGCCCACGGAATGTCCAGTCCCGCATTGGGATTCTCGAATTTCGTGGCGAACTGTTCGTCGTCGGGGCCGTTGGGTCCGGAGTCGTAGATGTTGTCGCCCAGGCCCACCGCGAGCGAGAACGGCCGGCGCGCGTGGAATTCGCGGGCCGCGTCGGCTACCGCCCACTGGGTGCGGGTGCCGGTGCCCGCGTCGCCGGTGACCAGCACCCGCACGTTCCGTCCGGCCTGCGGGGTGAACTTGGGTACCTCGGCAGGCACCGCCGCGGCGGGCGTGAGGCCCACCAGTGACAGGCCCGCGACGACACCGGCGGCGCCTGCCAGAACTTCACGACGGCCGATTCCGGACGAGAACTGATCGTGCATGGTCACCTTCTGGGTAGTGGCTCTGCTGGACAACTGACCTGATCGAAGCACAGTGGCATGTTCGCGACGCCGCCGCAGCCTAACGGGCGCAGCCGCGGATCGTTCGTCAGCCTCGCGCATGTCGGCGAGGCCAGGGCTACACCGCGCACATCGATTGGATGACACCGCGCACGATCGGCGCGCCGTAGTCGGTCGGCGCGAACACCAGTTTCTGCACGATCGACAGCGGCGTGGTGACCGTTTCGGTGATTCCGGCGAACCCGGCGACGGTGGTGCCCGCCGAGAACAGCAAGCTGGTGATGTCGAGGGTCAGGGTCGCGAGATCGAAGGCGTGCTCGACCTGGACCTGCGCCAACGGCACCGTGTCGAGAGCCTTGCCTTCGGCGAGGTCGGCGCCGAGGTTGGCCAGGAAGGTCAGCGGGCCCAGGTCGAGGGCCTCGACCAGCGGGCCGAGGTCGTCGGCACGGCGCATCAGCATCACCTCGGCGACCCGATTGCCCGCCAGGAACTCCTGGAGCGCGTCGGCCGCCTGGTGCATCGCGACCCGGTCCACCGCCACGGCCCCACTGTCGAGGAAGGCGCGGGCGCGCTCCACGACGGTGGCCAGGGTCAATTCCGCGACGGGCGTGCAGGTGCCGTCGGCGTTCATGACCAGTGCGGCCAGATCCTCGATGGGCTGGGGAACCCGCACGGGCTCGATGACGGCGTCGCGGAGTTCCAGCGGCGGGTACACGTTCGGCGCCACGCAGCCGGCGTCGATCGAGTTCTGCACCGCACGGGCCAGCGCCTTGGTTCCGGTGAACACCGCGCCGACCACCGGTTTGAGGAACATCCCGACGGTGGGCACCATGCCCGCGACGAGTTCGGCCGGGATCTTGACGATGCCGGTCGCCAGGATGAACACCTCGATGGCGTCGTTGACGGTCAGCTGCGAGACCGACATCGTCTCGTCGATGCGCCCGGTGCGCACCGCGTCCAGACCGTTCACGAGGTAGGTGACGATCGGATCGTCGAGTTCGGCGGGCCGTACGCCGACCTGTTCCGGGCGCAGCGGCAGCCCGTCGCGGTGCACCCGCAGCGCGGCGATCCCGGCCCGGAAATCGGCAACCCGCTGGTCATAGGCGAGCAATTGCGCGGGCCCGACGGTGCCGCGCAGCACCGAGGCAGCAGCGGTCACCACGTCGTCGAAAGTCGGTGCGCCGCTGGTGCACACGGCGGTGGCATCGCTGATCGGCGTCGTGGCCAGAGTCGCGGATACGTCGGCCTGTGCGGTGCCGGGCGCGAGCATCATGCCCGTGACCAGGGTCAATGCGGTGAGGGAACCGAGGCAGGGCGCGGCACGGCGGGGCAGGGGCATTCGCATGTGCGGTGATCTCCGACCAGGGGGTGACAGGGCGAAATCGTTCGATCCGAACCTATGGCCGCCCGGTTTCCGAAACAGTCCCGTTTACATGAACACTTGCCCAACTTGGACACTAGTTCAGTTCACGTCGGGTAACTCAGATCTCCCCTGACACCGCAGTGCCGCGCAGGCCCAGCTGGTCTTCGAGCAGCTGGGCCAAGTCGCTGACGACGACATCGGCACCGGCGGTCCACAACGCCGAGGCGCCGGTCCCCCGGTCGACCCCGATCACCCGGAATCCACCCCGGCGCCCCGCTTCGACCCCCGACACCGCGTCCTCGATCACCACCGTGCGCGCCGGGTCCACGTCCAAACCCTGTGCGGCCGTGAGGAACGTGTCGGGCGCCGGTTTGCTCGCGAGGCCCTCGTCGTGGGCAACCACACCGTCGATCACCACCGCGAACCTGCCGAGCAGACCTGCGGTGTCGAGCACGAGCACCGCGTTGCGCGAGCTCGACACCACCGCCATCGGGACACCGGCGAGAGCGAGCGCGTCGACCAGACGCACCGACCCGTCGAACACCTCGACACCGTCACCACGGATGATCTCGGTGAAACAGACGTTCTTGCGGTTGCCCAGCCCGTGCACCGTCTGCGCACCGGGTGGGTCGTCCAGCTCACCGTCGGGCACACGCACCCCGCGCGAGGCCAGCACCGACCGCACGCCCGCCGCGCGTGCTTTGCCGTCCACCAGCGCGAAGTAGTCGGCATCGGTGTAGGGGGCGGCTTCGGGCGCGACGGCGGGCAGGAACTCGGTGAACAGCGCCGACCACGCCCGCCGATGCACCGCCGCGGTGTCGGTGAGAACGCCGTCGAGATCGAACAGCACTGCCTGCGCGTCGAATACGCCGGTCATGGCGCCTCGACCTCGACCACGACACCGGGTTCGAGTGTCACCGGCCGACCCCACACACTGATCCGCACCGCGGGTCCCGCACCGACCAGCTCGAATCGTGCGTCCCGATGCCCGAGATCGACTCGCACCGGCCTGCCCCGCCAGTGCACCGAGTACCGCAAGCGCTGCCAGGACGCCGGGAGCGCGGGCGCGAAACGTAATCCGTCGGCGCCGGCGCGTAAGCCCCCGAAGCCGTGCGTCGCGACCTGCCAGGTACCGGCCGCCGACGCGATGTGGATTCCCTCTTCGGTATTGCCCTGGTTGTCGTCGAGATCGACGAACGCCGCCCGCTCGAAATACCGTTGCGCCGTGCGGGAATCGCCCACCTGCAACCCCACGATCGCGTGGATCGACGGGCTGAGCGAGGACTTGTGCAGTGTGCGCTGCTCGTAGAACTCGTAGTTCAGCCGCCGGGTGGCCGGCGAGTATTCGTCGGGCAGCATGTGCAGCAACATCACCACATCGGGCTGTTTGAGCAGCGAGGTGGTCTCGCAGTCGAACGGGCTGTAGCCGGCCGGAAGTCGCGGCATGCCGTGGTCGTCCCAGTCGACGATGGGCACCACCGTGCGATCGAAATAGCCGTCGAATTGTTCGATGACACCGCAGTCGGGATCGGTCGGTGCGCGCAGCCGCTCCGCGGTGGCCAGCCACTGCGCCGGTTCGCCCGGGTCGAGCCCGATCGAACCCATGAGGTCGCGCAGGCGCTCCGGCCGTTCCGCCGACATCCGTTCGTACACCGCCGCCGCCTGCCGCAGATGCCAGTGCACCAGTGTGTTGGTGAACGCGTTGTTGTCCACATGCGAGTGGAACTCGTCCGGCCCCATCACCGTCCGGATGACCAGCGCATCACCTTCCTCGACGCACCGCTGCACCCAGAATCGGGCGGTCTCGAACAGAATCTCGGCGCCTTCCCCGAACAAGTAGTCGTCATCGCCGGTGACGGCGGCGTACCGCATGATCGCGTAGGCGATATCGGCGGTGATGTGCAGTTCTTCCTCGCGGGTGTAGAAGCGGTCTTTCCCATCCGGGGTGTATTGCGGACATTCCTCACGGCCGGTATCGGCCGATTCCCACGGATAGCGCGCGCCGCCGGTTCCGTTGCCGGCGGCCACCTCCCGTGCACCGGGCAGGGTGTGGTAGCGGTAGCCCAGCAGCGCACGGGCCGCGCGCGGCTGGGTGAACAGGAAGAACGGCAGCAGCATCACCTCCGTGTCCCAGAAGACATGCCCCCGATACCCTTCGCCCGACAGCGCTTTCGCGCCGATGCTCACGGTCGGATCCTCGGGGTCCGCGGCGATCAGCAGGTGATAGATCGCGAACCGTAGCGCCTGAGTCGCCCGAGCGTCGCCGACCACTTCGCAGTCGGCGTCGGCCCACAGCCCGTCCCAGGCCGCCCGGTTCGCCGCCGCGGCAGCATCGAACGAGTTCGCGCGCGCCACGGTGTCGAGGGCGCGCTGGCGAGGTGGGCGCACCGCTCGATAGTCGCGGCTGGTGGCGATGCCGACGAGTTTGTCGACCCGCACGGTTTCGTCGGGGCCCGCGTCGAAGTGCCACTCCACCGCGATGCCGTCGTGGCGGGAACGCTGGTGCCGCTGCCCGCTGTCGGCCGAGCAGGTGAAGGCGTAGGCCAGCTCGACCCCGCTGTCGATGGTGCGGCTCTCGATGACACCGGCCTCACCGTCGAATCCCGCACCGGCCGACACCAGGTGCGTGGACTTGGCCCATTTGTCCCACTTGCGTTCATAGCCGAATGCCGTCTGTTCGCGATAGGCAGGCAACCGTTCGAGATTGCGCCGGTTCGCATCGATTCCGGTGCGCACCGTGACTGCCCCCGCGCGGTCCAGGCACGTCACTTCGATCCGCACACAGCACAGATCTCGATCGGCGGTACTGGCGAACCGCTCGGTCCGCAGCCTGGCTCGCGCACCGCCGGGCAGCCGGAACACGGTGTCGCGGTGCAGGACTCCGCTGCGCAGATCCAGCTCCCGGCGGTGCTCGACCACCTGCGCGGACTCGGTGTCCAGGCGCATACCGTCGACGAAGACCTCGCTGTCGAGCCAGTCCGGCGCGTTCACCAGATCGATGACCGGGGAATCGTAGGCGTCGTAGACACCGGCGATGAACGTACCCGGCAACGCGCCCGTGTGCCGTTCCTCGAGCGAGCCCCGGGTGCCCAGGCGCCCGTTGCCGACGGTGAACATCGTCTCGAAGTAGTTGGCGCGCTGCGGGTTCCAGGAGTCCTCGACCAGAGTCCACGGTGTCGCCTCGTTCGAGTGGGTCCGCGCGTCCGCCGTCGCACCGCGGCTCGCGCGCGGTGCCCGGTCCGTCTGTGCCGGGTAGCCGTAGGCCGAATGCATCACGCAGCCTTCCTCGTCGAGGGGTGAGAGGTATCGATGACCGCACTGCGATGGTGACGCCGTGGGAGGAGTCAGGGCCGGGTCAGGCGGTGGCGGTGGGTCGTTCGTAGCCGGTGGCCTCGTCCATGTCCTCGAGCGACATGCCTTTGGTCTCGGGCACGAACTTGGCGACGAAGCCCAGTGACAGCAGCGCGAACACCGCGTACATCCCGTAGGCGAAGCCGAGCGAGAAGGTCTTCAGACTGGGGAACGAGACGGTGATCGCCCAGTTCGCCGCCCACTGGCCCGCCGCGGCGAGCGACAGCGCGGCGCCACGGATCCGGTTGGGGAACATCTCCCCGAGCAGCACCCAGACGACCGGTCCCCAGCTCATCCCGAAGAAGACGACGAACAGGTTCGCCGCGACCAGCGCGATCGGGCCGAGTGCACCGGTCAGGTGCGGCTCCATGACGCCCTCGGCGTCGGGCACCTGGTCGGCGCTGCCGAAGCAGATCGCCATCGTGGCCAGCGTGACGGTCATGCCGATCGAGCCGGTCAGCAGCAGCGGTTTGCGGCCCACCTTGTCGATGAGCATGATCGCGACGATCGTGGTGGCGATGTTGACCACCGAGGTGAACACGCTGATCTGGAACGACTGGGTTTCCTCGAAGCCGACGGCCTCCCACAGCACGTTCGAGTAGTAGAAGATCACGTTGATGCCCACCGCCTGCTGGAACACCGACAGCATCAACCCCACCCACACAACGGGGTAGAGCCCGCCCGCCGGACGGCGCAGGTCCTGCCAGGACGGCTTGGTGTCGCTGCGCAGGCTCTCCTCGATACGGCCGATGGTGAGCTCGAGGTTCTTCTCACCGAACAGCATCGACAGCACGCGCCGCGCCTCGGGGATCTTGTGTGTGGCGACCAGGTAGCGCGGTGACTCCGGGATCGTGGAGGCCAGCACGCCGTAGACCACGGCGGGCACCACCATGGACAAGAACATCCAGCGCCAGGCTTCGAGCCCGAACCACAGGATCTCACTCGCGCCACCGGCGAGGTGGGCGAGCACGTAGTCCACCAGCAGGGCCAGGAAGATGCCGAGCACGATGGCCAGCTGCTGCAGTGAGCCGAGCCTGCCGCGGATGCGCGCGGGCGAGGTCTCGGCGATATAGGCAGGGGCGATGACCGAGGCCACCCCGACACCGACACCACCGATCACCCGGCCCACGACCAGGATCCAGACATCGGGCGCGAAAGCGGTGACCACCGCGCTGAGGAAGAACAGGACCGCGGCGATCTTCATCACCTTGAGCCTGCCGATACGGTCGGCGACGCGGCCCGCGGTCATGGCGCCCGCGGCGGCGCCGAGCAGCGCCGAGGCCACCGCGAAGCCGAGAACGGCGTCGGCGACATCGAATTCGGATTGGATCGCCGAGACCGCCCCGTTGATCACGGCACTGTCGAAGCCGAACAACAATCCGCCCAGCGCCGCGACGGACGCGATCCGGATCACCCGGCTGCCCGAGGTCGGCTCGCCGTCGGGGAGAGCGGACTGGTCGCTGAAGGACCCTCCATCATGCATCGGCGTCGTCCTCTCCACGGCGGGCAGCGGCCGCCTCGCGAGTAGCGGCGTGAATCAGATCACAGTCTGCCCCGCAGGGGGTGCCATCTGCAGGAATTCACGATACCGAGCCCACATCGCCGTGTTGCCGGGTCGGCGTGGCGGCTGCGCTGGGCACCGCACGTTCACCTTCGCGACACGCGCACCCTTTAGCGTCACGGGGATGACCGATGTCGAGACTCGTCCGATCCCCCGTGATATCAGCGAGATCGCCGATCTCGCGACCGTGGTGAACCTGGCCGACACCACCGGATTCACCGTCGACGACAGCGACGACGACGATCCGATCCTGCTCACCGAACCCGGCGGCCTGGTCGTCGACACCTGGCGCGAGGGCTACCCCTACGACGAGCGCCTCTCGCGCCTGCGATACGACCTCGACAAGCGGTTACTGCAGATCGAACTGCTGAAACTGCAGAACTGGGTCAAGGCCACCGGTCGCCGCGTCGTCATCGTGTTCGAGGGTCGCGACGCCGCGGGCAAGGGCGGCACCATCAAACGATTCATGGAACACCTGAATCCGCGCGGGGCCCGGGTCGTGGCGCTGGAGAAGCCCTCCGCGCGCGAATCCACCCAGTGGTATTTCCAGCGCTACGTCGAGCACCTGCCCGCCGCGGGTGAGATCGTGCTGTTCGACCGTTCCTGGTACAACCGCGCCGGTGTCGAACGGGTGATGGATTTCTGCACGCCCGAACAGCATCGACGGTTCCTCGCGCAGGTGCCGCTGTTCGAACGGATGCTCGTCGACGACGGTATCGACCTGGTCAAGTTCTGGTTCTCGGTCTCACCCCTGGAGCAGCGCACCCGCTTCGCCATCCGCCAGGTCGACCCGGTGCGGCACTGGAAGCTCTCGCCCATGGACCTGGCCTCGCTCGACAAATGGGACGACTACACCGCGGCCAAGGAAGAGAACTTCGAGCACACCGACACCGACCACGCGCCGTGGATCGTGGTCAAGAGCAACGACAAGAAACGCGCCAGGCTCAACGCGATGCGGCACGTGCTGAGCGGGTTCGACTACGACAACAAGGATGCCGAGATCGTCGGCACCGCCGACCCACTGATCGTGGGCCGCGGGCGCGACGTCATCGGTTCCTGAATGTTCTAGCGAGTCAAGGCGACTCGGTGCGCGTCGAGCATCAGCGTGGCGATCTCGTCGCGCTCCGCGTCGTCGAGGACGTCGAAGCAGGGTGCGATCAGTTCGTCGGTCAGCTTCTCCGCCGCGTCCCAGCGCACCCGCACATCGTCGGTGACCGTCTCGAACGGTTCGGTCCAGCCGAGAAATTTCGCGTGACCGGGTCCGTCGAGGATCGGGGAGCCCGCGACCAGGATCGCCTGCAGCGGGGTCAGGCCGTTGGCCATCACCGCCACCAGGTGCAGTCCGCCACGAAGCTCGCGCAGCACATGGGTCAGTTGCAGCACCGCGGCCCGCCCGTCCTCGGGCACCGGCATGGCCCGCCAGCCGGCGAACAGCGGCAGCCCGGTCGAGGGTGCGGCATCGACCACACGGCGCAGCAGGTGCGCGAGCCGGTCGGCCTGCTCGAACGCGGCCAGCTTGCGTTGCCCGAAATCACGACACGCGACCATGTATTCCACCGCGGCGTCGGCGGCGGGCATCGGCACCGATTCCCATGCGGCACGCACACATCCGGGTTCGAAGAAGCCGAAGGCGGCGGTCACCACGTCGGCGTCGACGTCACCGAGCACCCCACCACGTCCTCGCGTGTAAGCGCCGTGGAACCCGGCCACCCCGGTCGTCTCCCCGAACGCCCTGGCCTCGCGCGAGATCATGAACGCCCCACCGAGTTCGAGTACCTGCCGTTTGACCGCTGCCGACGTCATTCGTCTGCCACCTTCCGCTGTTGTCCACTCCAGGCAGACTTTAGCGTTCCATAGTCAGATGCGGTAGCCCCTTCGCGAGGGCAACGACCGAAATCCCCTCGACCGCACCTAGGCTGGATCCCATGACCAACCAGCTCGTGGCGATCCTGTCCGGCGCCGGTGTCTCCACCGACAGCGGAATCCCGGACTATCGCGGCCCGGCGGGCCTGTGGCAGCGCGACCCCGACGCCCAGAAACTGGTCACCTACGACTACTACATGGCCGATCCCGACATCCGCCGCCGATCCTGGCTCATGCGTGGCGAGCACCCCGCCTGGCGTGCCCGGCCCAACCCCGCCCACCAGGCCGTCACCGCACTGGCCGCCACCGGGACGGCGGTGCGCGTGATCACCCAGAACGTCGACGGACTGCACCAGCTCGCCGGCCTGCCCGACCGCAAAGTCCTCGAACTGCACGGCAACGCCCGCACGGTGCTGTGCACCTCCTGCGACGACCGCACCACCACCGAGCAGGCCCTCGACCGCGTCACCGCGGGCGAACCCGACCCCGCCTGCCTGCGCTGTGGCGGCATCCTCAAAACCGCGACGGTCATGTTCGGCCAAGCACTCGACCCCGAAGTGCTCGGGCACGCCATGGCGATCGCCCAGGCCTGCACCGTGTTCATCGCCGCCGGCACCAGCCTGCAGGTCCAACCCGCCGCGTCGCTGGCCGGTGTCGCCGCCGATCACGGGGCCCGCCTGATCATCGTCAACGCCGAACCCACCCCCTACGACGACCTAGCCGACGAGGTCATCCGCGAACCCATCGGCACCGCGCTGCCCGCCCTGCTGGCAACATTGGCCACGACGAAGGCCGAGCACAACGGCTAATCTCGGCAGATGACCGTCGACACCGGCCGCACCAGCCGGAAGACCTGGCTCACAGTCGAATTCGTCGCCCTCTTCTTCGGCCTGACCGGCTTGTTCGCGGCGTTGCTGCGCGGAGTGAGCCCGCTGCCTTTCCTTGTGGTGATCACCGTCGGCATCGTGATCTACCTGCGCCGCACCGGTTTCGACCGTCGCGACTTCTGGCGGGCCGACGCACTGCGTCCCACCCTGCCCGGCATCCTCGCGCTCTGGGCGATCTCGGCTCTGACCCTCGCCGCCGCGGTGGCGGTGTTCCGGCCCGATTCGCTGTTCGATCTGCCACGCGAACGTCCCCTGATCTGGGTCCTGGTCCTGGTGTTCTATCCGCTGGTCAGCGTCTATCCGCAGGAACTGCTGTTCCGCGCCTTCCTGTTCCACCGCTACGCGCCGATCTTCGGCGACGGTCCGCGCATGATCGCCGCCAGCGCCGTCGCGTTCGGTTTCGCCCACTTCATCGTCGGCAACTGGATCTCGGTGCTGCTGAGCGCGGCAGCCGGTGTTCTGTTCGCAGTCCGGTATCGGCGGACCCGCTCGCTGCTCACCACCTCGGTGGAGCATGCTCTCTACGGCATCCTCGTGTTCACCGTCGGCCTCGGCGACTTGTTCTATCACGGGGCCGCGGCCGCGTAACTTTTCTCGACGCGGGGCCGAGGTGAACTCTCGGCGGCGTTGCGTCGTAGTGCTGGATGGTGGGGGGTCGAGACTGCGGCCGCCCGGGGCGATGACGGAGACCGGATGCGAGTGCTGTTCGTCGCAATGCCGCTGATCGGGCATCTGTTCCCGATGATGCCGCTGGCCGACACTCTGCGCGAGCGCGGGCACGACGTCATGGTGGCTACCGGTGGGGACGCGGCCGCGGTGGTACGGGCGCGATTGCCGGTGGCCGATGTCGCCCCGCCGATCCACTATCTGCGTGCCGCAGTGCGCGGGCTGGGCAGGCATCCGGTGCTGGCGGTGCGGTCGGGGCAAGGGATGGCGGACGCGCGCGGCGGCGCCCACGTCTTCGCGGTCACCAATCGGCCGATGATCGAGCCGCTGCTGCGTGCCGCCACCGAGTTCGCGCCGGAGGTGATCGTGCACGAGCCGTTCGCGTCGGCCGCGGCGATCGTGGCCGACCGGCTCGGCGTCCCCACGGTCCTGCACAACATCGCCCTCGACCACGGCACGGTCATCCGCCGTGAACTACTGCGTCTACTCACCGACGCCGCCCTGCCCGCACCAGCGAACACCCTGTCCATCGCCCCACCCAGCATCGTCCGGGTCGAGGGGCGACCGGTGCGCTACACCCCGTACTCCACCCCGGGCGCGGACACACCCGCGTTCCTGCGCGAATCGTCCACGCGCCGACGCATTCTCGTCACCCGCTCGACCATGCTCGGCGACGGCCCGGACACGATGCTGCGGGCGATCGTGCGCGCCGCACCGTATGTCGACGCCGACATCGTCATCGTGCGACCCGATCGAAAGACACTGCGCAACACCGCGCTTCCCGCGAACATCCGCACAACCGGGTGGATCGCCCTGCACGAAGCGCTGCCCCACTGCACCGCCATGGTCAACCACGCGGGAGCCGGTTCGGTCTATGCCGCCCTCCACGCCGGTGTCCCCCAGATCGCCACCCCCGCGCCTGGCGACCGAGCCTGGAACGCTGTGTCGGTGCAGCGCCGCGGTGCCGGGCTGTCGGTGCCTGCCCGTTCGATCACCGCCGCCCACCTCAACGCCGTGATCTCCGACCCCGACCTGACGGCCAACGCGCGGGTGGTCGCCGCCGAGATCGCCGCGATGCCCAGTGTCACCGACATCGCCGACGAGCTGACCCGATCGGTCGGCGCCCGGTGAGCTAAGGCGCTTGCACCAGCGTCAGCTTCGACGTCTTCCGCACGGTGAACCCCAGCGTCTCGTACAAGCTGATCGCCGTCGTGTTGTGGGCGACCGCATGCAGAAACGGCGTCTCACCCCGCGCGCGGATTCCGGCCCCGACCGCCCGAATCAGCCGCGAGGCGATCCCCCGGCCCCGGAATTCGGCGTCGGTGCACACCGCGCTGATCTCGGTCCACCCCGGCGGATGCAGCCGCTCTCCCGCCATCGCCACCAGCCGACCCTCGACCCGCAGTCCGAGATAGGTGCCCATCTCGATGGTGCGCGGCGCGTACGGGCCAGGTTCGGTTCGGGCGATCAGCTCCAGGATCTCGGGAACATCAGCGGCAGTGAGCGTTTCGAGCTCGGGATCGAGGGCGACCCGCAACCGCGCACCGTCCATCTGCACGGTGCCGAATTCGCCGAGCACCGTCCACGCCGACGGCACCACATGCCCGAGCCCGCGGATCCCCGCACTGCCGCCCGACCCGAGCACAGTCCCCAGATCAGCCCAATCCTGCTCATCCAGCACCGCCGGATGGCCGACGAATCGCGCCACCTCCGGCTCATAGCGCCCGATCCGCCCTGTCCACCGCGCGAACCGACTGTGCTCGCCCCGCAACGAAGCCCGCACCGGATCATCGAGCGGATGTACCGCGATATCGACGTCGACGGTCAACACACTCTCCTCACCAGGCATCCCGAACGCCGAAACGTTAGCCGACCACACAACCGCCGGTCACCGTTTGCACTCACCACGATTCCGGCTCGCGTCCTCGGGTACATCGTCTCGCCCCTCCGGAACCGCCCGCGCAACGAGCGGACGGAGTCAGTGCTCGGTGAGCGAAAGCTGGATATCCAGTTCCAGCAGATAGTGATTCACCGCCACAGCGGCTGTGGATCCCGCGGCTGCGGCGTGCATCAGTTGCGCAGGAGAATCGGCGACATTGCCCGCAGCCCACACACCAGCCACGCTGGTGCGCCCGGTCGCATCGACCGCGACCCAACCATCGTCACCGACCGCGCATCGCAGCCGGGTGAGCAGCTCGTCACGGGGAGTGAAACAGGGCCCGACAAAGGCCGCTTTCCGCGCAATGAGCTGTCCCGATGCGAGTTCCACGCCGTGGAAGCTGCCGTCCTGCACAACAACTCGGCTCACATCGCCCTCGATGACGTGAACTCCGCGCGCGGACAGGCGGCGGCGCTCAGCCTCCGACAACACGATCTCTCGCGGGAAGAACAGGACGTCGTCGGACCACTGACGCACCAGCGACGCTTGGTGCACAGAAAACGCCCTACATCTCGGCATGTCCAGGGCCGGCGTCAGCAAGACACTCACCAAACTCGAGCGGCGAGGACTGATCGCCCGCACCCAGAACCCGACCGATCGCCGATCGACCCTGATCCAGCTCACCCCGGCCGGAATCCACTTGATCGATGAGGTCTTCCCTCGTGAGATACAGGCCCACGCGCAACTTCTGGCCGACCTGAATCACGACCGCTCGACAGTGCTGCACAGCTTGGACCGCCTCGCCCGAAGTCTCGAAGCTCGAAGCGATGTGGGCGACGTCATTGTGTATTCGATCACTCAGCCTGCGGAAACGGCTCAGATCCCACGTCGGCTCAGATCGCTCGAACTAGCGTCTGATCATGACCGGGCCATCGCCGACCTCATCGCCACGGAATCCGCACTACATCCTCCCCAATGAATGGGATTTCGCGAACGAACGCCTTGCACTGCTCGGTGCCGCCTATGACCCTGAGAGCATCGCGCTTGCCCGGAGACTGGGCGTGGGTGCGGGATGGCGGTGTCTGGAAGCCGGGGCCGGCGGCGGCTCGTTCGCGCGTTGGTTATGCGATGCCACAGCGCCGGGTGGTCGAGTCCTCGCGGTCGACGCTGACCCACGCCACCTGACGGATCTGCCCCGCCGTGGCGGCGAAGTCGCCCGGATGGACCTCGTCACCGACGAACTCCCCGAAAGCGCGTTCGATTTCGTCCACACGCGATTCGTGCTGCTCCACATCGCCCAACGAGACATTGTTCTGCAGCGACTGGTCCGGGCGCTGGCACCAGGCGGCGTCCTCTTACTCGAAGAAGGCGACGGCCTCGGCGTCCTCGATGAACTACCCGGCGCGTTCGGGGAGGTCTGGCGAGCCTTCGCGCGTTCGACCGAGACCGCAGGCGCGAACCAAGCATGGGCTCGAGACCTGCCCGAACACCTGGGAGCTGTGGGGCTCGTCGACGTTCGAGCAGAGGCGCAGATTCCGATGTTCCGCGGCGGTTCGCCGATGGCGCACATGTGGAACCTCACCTGGGCGCAGGTACACGAAACCTTGATAGCACTTGACGTCTCGCCCGAAGTCATCGCCGCCGCGCAGGCCGAGCTGGCGGACGAACGACGGTGGTTCTATGCCCCGCCCACGATCCGCGTATGGGGCCGAGCTCGCTAACGACGCGCCCGGACAGCCGCACCGATCAACTCACGAGCACCGTCACCGAACACCGCCCGATCGTTCAACACCGCGAACATCCGCTCGTACAGGGCGATCTCACGCGGCTGCGTCACCGACAACTCCGCGGTCACCGTCTCGACCTGAACGAGCCGCCGATCGAAGATCGCAAACCCGTTCGTCGCCGGCCCCTCGTACGGGCGTCCATCATCTGACGGTTTTTCGATCGGCACCGTCGAGTAGATCGCCGGTGGCCGCAAGTACGGTCCCCGAAGGTGATCGCACCGGGCCCTCTAAGGCGTGTAGACCATATGGAGCTCGAATCTGAAGCCGGTGTCCTTCTCGTGGACGTCGACTCCCAGGCACAGGTCGCTGCGGCCTTCCTCGGCAGTCCACAGGTCGACGAGGACCTCCCAGCTATCGCCGCCCCTCCACATGGTGCACGAGCTTTCCCACGTGTGATCAGGGAGTTCGACAAGGGTTGCACCGTAGGATTCGATGGTGCCTCGAATGTGTGCCGCCAGGGTGTCCGGGATCGGCTCGACGGTGTCGATCTCGCCGATGAGCTGGTAATCGCCGCGCGCCAGGGCTCGAACGACCGATTGAAGGACGGGCCGCCAAACGCCTGCGACAGGCCGCTGGATGTCGTCTTTGACGGGAAGCCGACCATGGCCGGGCGGATCATCGTTCACCTATAGCTCCTCCATTTCCGGTTCCGTGAGCAGGGACAAAGACGAGCGTGGCGGTGAAGTCACTGCTGCTACACCGGTTTTCGATGCGTTCCCGCTGTTTGACCCGTCGTGAGGCGGGCATTCGCACTGAGCAAGAGACAAACCTCTACCGGAGGGACAGTGTCGTGTTCACACATCTACGAGGGGCCGTGTTGGTCGGGCTGCTGGTTGTCGCAGGCTGCGCTACCAGCACCGAGGCACCCGATCCCGGTTTGCCACCGTCGGCCGAGGGCGCGCCTGAAATCTCCGATGAGGCTGCCGTGCACCTGTGCGAGATGATGGCCCCGGATCTCGATAATTGGCGTGCGCAGGGGGTCACTGTGGCGCGCGTGTCGTTCAACGCCACGGTGCAGAACTGGGCGGTGCGTAGCGGCGGTATCAATGTGGCGGTGGCTCGCAATCGCGAGGTGATCGATACCGTCACCCAGCAGCACTGCGCTGATGTGCGCCGGCAGGCCGTAGAGGCCCTGGATGTGCCGGATCTGGCCTCAGCGCTCGCCGGAATCTGAGGCGCCTGGGCCGGACACCGCGGCGGGCGAGGTTTCCTCGATGCCCTCGGCTCCACGGCGCCGGTCGCGCAACACCAGCACGCCCGCCGCGACCGCCCAGATCACCGCGAACGCGACCGCGCGCATCAGACTCCAGTTGACCATCAGCATCACGAGGGCGACGCCACCGAACAGTGTCAACAGCCGGGCGGTACTCGTCTGACCTTTCATCGCCCGATCATCGCACGGTCCCCGCGTCCTGCCACGACGAGCAGTCACCGGTCAGCTCTCGACCCGCACGACCTCGTCGCGAACCGCAGGCCGGCGGGTGGCCCAAGCCAGCGCGGGCACGATCAGCAATGCGATCCCCGCACCGAGGAACGCCAGACCCGGGTAGTCGGCGAAGGCCACGACAACCCCCGATCCCAGCCCGCCACCCGCACCCGCGATCGCGATACCCACATCGACGGTGCCCTGCGTCCGAGCACGGGTAGCGACCGGCGTCGCATCCGCGATCATGGTCGTCCCCGCAACCAACCCCAGATTCCAGCCCACCCCGAGCAACCCGAGCGCCACCGCCAGCGCCCCGACCGAACTCGGCGGGGCGAGCGCGGCAGCCGACCCGGCCGCGACCAACGTCGCCGCGGCCGCCACGGCGACCAGCCCCGGCCCGAACCGATCGACGAGCATCCCCGACAGCAACGACGGCAGATACATCCCCGCGACATGCACCGCGATCACGAATCCCGCCGCACCGACCCCGTGCCCGTGATGCTGCATATGGATCGGTGTCATCGTCATGATCGCGGCCATCACCAACTGCGTCACGACCATCACCGTCGTTCCGGCCACGATCGGCGCCGACCACTGGGTCGGTGCGTCCGTCACGACGACCTCGCCGGGCGGCTCCGCCATCGCGCGGGCGAGCACGAGCGGGTCCGGACGCAACATCACCCACAGCACCAGCGCCGCCAGCACATACGCCGCCCCGGACAGCACGAACGGACCGGACAGCGCCGGAATTCCCCAGCTCACAGCCATATTCGACATCGGTGTCGTCAGGTTCGGCCCGACCACCACACCGACCGTCGTCGCCACCAGCACCGTGCTGATCGCGCGCGCCCGATGTGCGGGCTTCGCCAGATCGGCGCCGGCGTATCGCGCTTGCAGGCTCGTGGCGGTGCCTGCCCCGTACACGATCAGCGACACGAACAGCAGCGGCAGGCTCCCGGTCACCGCGGCCGCCACCACCCCGAAACTGCCCAGCGCGCCGGTCAGATAGCCCAGGGTCAGGCCTGCCCGTCGACCCGCCCGCTGCGAAATCCGCCCCACCCCGACCGCCGCCGCGGCTGACCCGACCGTGAACATCGCCGCGGGCAACCCCGCCAGCCCGGTCGACCCGAGCATGTCCTGCGCCAGCAACGCACCGACGGTGATACCCGCAGCAAGCCCCGCGCCACTGAAGATCTGCGCCGCGACCAACACCGCCAGCGTGCGCCGTTGCGCGGGATGCTCGCTCATGAGCGTCATCATCGCGGCAAAGATGGACGCCGGTCCAGTCGTTGGGCGCAGAAAGGTCCAGCGGCAACGAACCGGCCTCTTCGAACTCGGCGGCTAGCGCAAGTACGGCCCCAACTTGATGTTCACCGCGGACCCGACATCCTCGATCGAGGTGATCGGCCACACCCGCCCCGGCTGCATCGTGCCGGCGGCGGTGGCGTAGCCGACCACGTCGAGTGCCGCGGCGCCCTCGTCGTCCTGAAGAATGCCGGCCTCGGTGCGCACCCCATCGGAGAACACCACATCGAACTCGTCGGCCATGCGATCGGCGCGCACCACCACACCGGGAAACAGATGCGAATAGTCGACGATGATCCGTCCCGGCTCAGCGCGTTCGTTCATCGACGTCCTTTCCGAGCTCCGACCTCAATGCCCACACGGATCGGTGAGGTGCAGCCCTTCGCTGACCTTGATCCGGCGATGCTCGGCGAGCACGATCCCCACCCCGAACAGCAAACACACACCGCTGAGGATTCCGGCGATCACCGCCCATCCGACGAACCCGGAACCGGCGGCCGTCAAGGTGGCCGCGAGCATCACGATGCCGACTCCGACGAGGAACAGCCCCGGCCAATTGAGCGAGTCCTGAATCGACTCACCCGCATGTGAGCGCGTCGTGCGCTCGGTGTCGGGAAACTTGTGTTGATGGGGATCGATGTAGTCAGTCATGGCACGGCCTCCTTCCGACGAGAGTTCTCCGTTTTCCGCGCGTACCCCCGATTCAATCGGGCAAACCAGCAGAATCGCTCGCGTTCTCCCGAACGAGGACGAAAAAGTACGGCTCGGGAAAATTGCGGTAGTCCATCAGGCCTAACACGGTGTTCTCGTCGATCCGGCGGAACACATCGATGATCGGCAGGTGGTCGTACACCATCGCCGTGGTGACAACCCCACGGTGCTCGACCGCCCGCAGCCGCGCCCGGTACCCGCGGGCACGCAACGCCGGTTTCAGCACCCCGAGCAGTCCCCGGCCCCGGTCCACGACCTTGCTCGGCACCTTCCCGACCAGGCCCAACGGCACCCGTTGCGGATCGACAGCGAAAATATCGCCGGCCGGACCGCGAAACAGCAGCGGATGCACACTGTCGAGACCGTCGAACTGCTTGCCGTACCACCCCGACGCGACGAGCAAGCCGTCCAGCTGATGCCCGGTCGCGAGCTCGCGACCACTCCATCGGCCGGTGAGCTCAGACGCGAGCACCGGCGCGAGACTGTCGAACAGAGCCAGCGCGTCCGGTCGGGAACACGCGGGTTCGAGTGCGGTAAGTCGGTCGATCGTCATGAAGATCCTCTCGCCTCAGGCGGGCAGTCGCAGCGCACCGGGCGCGGAAGCGGGCACAGCGGGCTGTTCCGGGGTGACCGGACTGATCCGCCGGTAAGGGGCACCGAGATCCGGACGCGGATCCGGCTCACCCTTGTTCGGCCAGAACGCCATCGCACGCTCGGCCTGCGCGGTG
This sequence comes from Nocardia sp. NPDC060249, assembly GCF_042728755.1. Taxonomy (NCBI): domain Bacteria; kingdom Bacillati; phylum Actinomycetota; class Actinomycetes; order Mycobacteriales; family Nocardiaceae; genus Nocardia; species Nocardia sp. NPDC060249. The sequence continues at coordinate 32,765 of NZ_JBHXAQ010000002.1, read as the reverse complement.
ATGGTCAGCGACGGATTGACGCCGAGATTGGCGGTGATCGCGCTGCCGTCGGCGATATGCAGTCCCGGATAGCCGTAGACCCGCTGATACGGATCGATCACGCCGGTCTCGCGCGAGTCACCGATGGTGCAGCCGCCGATGTAGTGCGCGGTCGCGGGGATGTTGAAGATATCGGTGGCGATATTGCCGGTGATGCCGTCGGACTCGGCCGCGTACCGGCGGGCGATATCGTGCGCCAGCGGAATCCACTCCGGGTTCGGCTCCCCACTGCCCTGCTTCGTCACCAACCGCTTGCCCTTCAGATAGGAGGTCAGCGAGTTGTCCAGCGACTGCATCACCAGCAGGATCACCGACCGCTCCGACGCACCGTGCGCATTCTGCGAACGCAGGAACTGCACCGGATGCAACACCATCGACAGCAACAGCCGCAGGAACCGGAACGCCCCACCGTCGATCATCGGCACCGTCTGCAAGAACAGCGCGTTCTGTCCCTTGCCGTAGGTACACACCTCCACGTGCGTCTGCGGCTCCGGGTGAATGGAGGACGTGATCGCCACCCCCTGGGCGAAATCACGCCGGGACTTACTGGTGACCCCGATGATCGCCTCGGAATTGCTCCGGGTCAGCTCGCCGACCCGCGAGGACAACTCCGGCAGCGTGCCGTCGCCGCGCAATTTGTGCAGCAACTTCTGGGTGCCCAGCGCCGCGGCCGCGAACACCACCTGCTGCGCGGTGAACGTGCGACGCTGCTTGCGCACCCAACCGTTGGACTGCACCGTCTCGACGCGATAACCGCCCGCACCGTCCGGCGCCACCGACGTCACCGTGGTCAGCGGATGCACCTGCGCGCCGTTGCTCTCGGCCAGGTGCAGGTAATTGAGCGTGGTGGTGTTCTTCGCATTGTGCTTGCAGCCGGTGAAGCACTCCGAGCAATGGATGCAGCCCGCCCGGCGCGGACCCGCGCCACCGAAGTACGGGTCATCGACCTCGACACCTTCGGAACCCTCGTTGAAGAACACACCGACATGGGTGCGGTGGAAGGTATCGGCGACCTTCAGATCGCGCGCGACCTGCAACAGCACGTCGTCCTTCGGCCCGATCCGCGGATTCTCGACCACGCCCAGCATCCGTGCGGCCTGGTCGTAGTACGGCGCGAGCTCGGACTTCCAGTCGGTGATGTGCGCCCACGCACGATCGCGATAGAACTCCGGCAGCGGTTCGTAGAGCGTATTGCCGTAGATCAGCGAACCGCCGCCCACACCCGAACCGCTGAAGACCAGGCATTTGCCGAGCGCGCTGATCCGCTGCGGCCCGGTCAGGCCCAGGCGCGGCGCCCAGATGGCCTTGGGAACGTTCCAGTTCGTCTTCGGAAAGTCCTCGGCGTTCCAGCGCCTGCCGGATTCCAGAACTCCCACCCGGTAACCCTTTTCGGTCAGCCGCAGCGCGGTCACGCTGCCACCGAAACCGGAACCGACGACGATCACGTCGTAGTCGTAGTCACTCATCGCGACACCACCTCATAGTCGGCGGGATCGAACCGCGCCTGCTTCTTGTATTGGATTCCCAGCAGTGGCCAGTTGGTCGTGATCCGGCCGTCGGCCTGGCGGTACCACGACGAGCAGCGAGTCCACACGCTGCCGCCGAGCTGGGCCTGGATCCGCGCGTCGTAGGCCTGCTCCACATCCGGACGGACCGTCAGCGCGCGACCGGACGCCGCGAGATGGGCGACATAGTCGCCGAGGTACTTCGCCTGCGCCTCGAGGAAATAGATGATCGAGCCGCCACCGGTATTGGTGTTGGGCCCGTACATGATGAACAGGTTCGGAAACCGCGGCACCGTCATGCCGTAGTAGGCGTGCGCGCCGCTGTCCCACTCCTGCGTCAGCTCCCGGCCCTGCGCGCCCGTGATCGTCATCGGCGCCAGGAACTCGGTGCTGGTGAAACCGGTTCCCCAGATGATGACGTCGACCTCGTGATCACGCCCGTCCACGGTGCGCACACCCGAAGAGGTGATCGCGGCGATCCGCTCGGTAATCACCTCCACATTCGGTTCCGTCAGCGCGGGAAGATAGTTGTCGGAGAACAGAATTCGCTTACACCCGACCGGATAGTCCGGCCAGACCTTCTCGAAGAGCCCCGGCTTGGCCTTGGTCTGCCTTCGCATGTGCCACTTCGACACCGCCTTGATCGCCGCGGACAGCGCCTTGGAGTACACCCACGCGACGCTGAGCCCTTCGACCACGCCGTACCAGGTGCCTCGCTCGGCGAGCTCGGTCACCGGCAACTTCTCGAACACCCGGTGATGGCGCTCTGAGAACTCGCGATCGGGGCGCGGAATGATGTAGGGCGCGGTCCGCTGGAACAGCGTCAGCTTCTCGACCTGCTGCTGGAGCTCAGGGACGAACTGGATCGCACTCGCCCCGGTACCGATCACAGCGACGCGCTTACCCGTCAGGTCCACGTCGTGATCCCACTCGGCAGAATGGAAACTGGTGCCGCCGAAGCTGTCCCGGCCCTCGATCGCGGGCACCGAAGGCCGGGACAGCTGGCCCACCGCCGACACCAGTACATCGACCACCACGGTGTCCCCGTCGCCGAGGCGGACCGTCCACTTGCCGGTCGCGTCGTCGAACGCGGCACCGAGCACTTCGGTGCCGAACCGGATGTGGCGGCGGACATCGTATTTCTCGGCAACGTGCCTGATGTAGTCGAGGATCGCTGGTTGCCGCGAGAATCGGTGCGGCCACCGTGGATTCGGCTCGAAAGAATACGAATAGAACGGGGACGGCACATCGCAGGCCGCACCGGGGTAGGTGTTCTCCCGCCAGACGCCGCCGACATCGTCGGCCTTCTCGAACACGACGATATCGTCGAAGCCGCGCTTCTTCAGTGCGATAACGGCCGCCAGGCCGCCGAACCCGCTGCCGATAACTGCGATGGACGGGGTCATGAGATCCCTTCGAGAACGAGGCGAGCACAGGTTGCGGGGTCGTCGCTGAACGGAAGGTGCCCGCAGCCGGGAAGGTCGACATGCTGCGCGAACGGCAGCACCTGCCGGGCACGCGCGCTCTGGGTACGGTGCACGAGCACGATGTCGCGGGTACCCCAGGCGATCGTCACCGGAATCTCGCCCAACGAGCCACGGTCGTCGCCGGGATCGAGCACGTAGTTGCCGAAGTCGTCGCGGGCGGCGGCGAAGGACGCGGCGCCCGCCAGCCCGGCCAAGTCGGTACGCGCGGCATCGGGATCGACGCGAACCGGACGGCCGAACATCGACGACAACAGAACGACGCGGCCGGCGGGATGCTCGACCAGCCGGTCCAGTGCCGGTCCGGCGACCCGAGCGGCGCCACGCATGCTGGTGAGCAGGCCCTGCGTCCACCGCCGTCCGACCGGCCCGTAGAAGCCGACCGGTGAGAACGCGGTGATCCCGGATGCGACTGCGGCCCGGCCCAGTTCGAGGGCAATGCCCCCGCCCATCGAACTCCCGACCACGTGGGGGCGTTGAATGTCGTTGTCCGCCAACCACTCTGTGAGCCAGGTGGCGTAGCCACGCGGACCCGGTCGCACAGTGTCCAGCGCGGGTGAGTCACCGAAACCCGGGAGATCGATCGCGATGACCTCGTGCTGCTCGGTGAGCAGATCGATGATCGGTGCGAAAACCTGCCAGCGGCTGCCGAGACCGTGCACCAGCACAATCGGCGAACCACTGCCCCGGCGGAGGTGAGAGATCTGCGTCATCGCAGCCCTTCGTCAATAAAACAGTTACTGCGTACGGTTTCTTGATTGCACCAGCTCCATCGGCCGTCGTCAAGAGGTGACGGCCGACACTTTTCACTCAATCTACCGAATCTTGTCGGCAGCACGTACGATTTCTCAGGTGACCGTGCAACCCCCACGCCGCACCCAGGCCGAACGTCGGACATCCACCCGCGCCAGAATCCTGGCCTGCACCGCCGAATGCCTACTCGAACGCGGCTACGCGGCCACCACCGTGAGCGCGGTCCAAGAACGCGCCGGCCTCGCCCGCGGCACCGTGCAACACCACTTCCCCACCAGAGCCGAACTGCTCATCGCCGCCACCACCCAGGTCGTCGACACCCGGCTCGAGAAATTCCGGCGTGAAGCCGAACTCCTCGCGCCCGGCCGCGACCGCCTGCAATCGGTCGTCGACCTCGCCTGGCGCGACCTCAACAGCCCCGCCTTCTTCACCGCGCTCGACCTGTGGGTCGCCGCACGCACCGACACCGAACTCCGCGACCAGCTAGTCATCGAGGAACGTCGCGTATTCACCGAAATGCGCAGGCTCTACCTGGCGGTGCTCGGCGAACCGTACGCCTCGGATCCGCGAGCCGAGGTCCTCGTCGAATTCACCATCGACCTGCTCACCGGGCTGTCGATGACCGCCATGCTCACCGGCACACTCGGCGAACGCGAGGCGGTACTGCGCCGATGGAAGCGGGCGCTCGCCGTACTCATCGGGCAGCTACCCAGCGAGCAACTGCTCGACGGAAGTCCGCTACCGGCAGCGCTGCACTGAGCGCGCTCGGCGGCGCCGCACATCGAGAATGTGGCGACCGCTAGTCGCCCGTCGTCTCGACCCCGGACAACCCGTTCCAGCACAACGCGACAACGGTATCGACCGCATCGCCCTTCGGAATCGGACGACCCGTATCCAGCCACTGCCGGGCCGCGAGGTGGCTGGCACCGACCACGCCGAACGCACACGCGTAGGCGCGGACATCATCCATCCCCGCCGCACGCAACTCAGCGCTGACCAGCACCGCGCACTCACCCATGGCATTGCGCACCCGCCACCGCACACACGGCTCGCTCGGCACCGGCGACTCGAAGACCAGCGTGTGCCCGCCGGCGTCCTCGTCGACGAAGTCGAAATAGGCCAGCACCGCGCGACGCACCTTGTCCTCTTGACCGTTCGCGTCGGCCAGCGCGTCGCGGATACCGTCGACCATCCGGTCCAGGTAGCCCTGCAACACCGAGAGATACAGATCGAGCTTGCTCGCGTAATGCGTGTACAGCACCGGCTTGCTCATCCCGGCGCGAATGCCGATGTCGTCCATGCTCGCACCGTGATACCCGTGCGCGACGAAGACCACACGCGCGGCATTGAGCACCGTGAGCCGACGCTGGGTGCGGGCAGTCGTCTCCGCGCCCTCGTCGGTCTGGATGTCGTTGAAGAGAAGTGTCATGGCGCGTCCGGGGATTCGAGGGTGCTCACCATGTGAGCACCGGCTTGACCACAATGCCCGCACGCTGATCGGCCAGCGCGGCGCCGACCTCGGCATGCGGGTACCGGGCGATTAGGCGCTCGACCGGGAAACGACCGGCCGCGTACAGATCGAGCAGGTGCGGAATGAAGGTGGCGGGCACGCTGTCTCCTTCGAGGCACCCGCGAATCGCCTTGCCGTGCAGCACGAGATCACCGACGTCGATCGGCGGCGTGCCACGCCCCAGACCCACGGCCACCACCGTCGCCCCCACCGCGAGCGCGGCGACGGCGTCGGCGAGCACGGTGGCGATGCCGGTCGTATCGAGCGCATGCGTCGCGCCGCCATCGGTGAGCTCACGGATACGCGCCGCCGTCGGCCCGTCGGCAGGATCCATCGCGGCGTCAGCACCCAGCTCGACGGCAAGTTCCCGCCGCGCAGCCGATGTTTCGACGACGACCACGCGCACATCGGGAACCGTCCGGGCCGCGAGCAGGCCGGCCATCCCGACCGCGCCCGCCCCGTACACGGCGACCCACGCACCGGGTTCCGGCCGCAGAGCGTTGAGCACCGCGCCTGCACCGGTCTGGAATCCGCAGCCGAACGGCGCCGCCACCGTGAGGTCGATCGCGGGGTCGACCACGACCGTGTTGTCCTCGGTGGTCAGCGCGTACCCGGCGAAACTCGACTGACCGAAGAATCCGTCGAGGATCGGGGACCCGTCGACCAGCGCGCGGGGCGTGTCGTGTGCGCGTCGCCCGAACTGGTTGAGCGCGGTCGCCCGGTGGCAGTACGCAAGCCGACCGGCCGCACAGTTGCGACAGGTACCGCAGTGCCGGAAGGTGAGCACGACATGATCGCCCGGCCGGACCGTGCGCACCTCGGACCCGACCGCCGCGACGACACCCGCGCCCTCGTGGCCGAGCAGGATCGGTCGATCCGCGGCACCCGCGCGACGCGAAACCAGGTCGGTGTGGCAGATCCCGGCAGCGACGATCCGCACCAGGATCTCGCCCGCGCGCGGTTCGTCGACCTCGATCGGCTCGATCGAGAACTCCGCGGCCGGATCGCGCGACAGCACCGCCGTTGTGCGCATCAAGAGACCCGTTCCAGCAGGAAGTAGAAGTATTCGCCGTGCGCGAGAACCAGTTCGGGGCGCCCGTTCATGATGCCCATCAGGGTGGTGTCGTCGAGCCACTTGAAGTGGTCGAACACCGCGCGACCGTCGTAGACCATGGTCGCGGTGACCTCACCGCGGAACTCGATGTTCCACAGGGTCGCTTCGCCCTGTCCCAGTTCGACATTGGAGAACAGGGTGCCGTCCTCGGCCCGGCAGATCAGCGGCTTCGCGTCGTCGAGTGCGTGGAAGTTCTTTCCGTACCAGCGGCTCGCGGGCAGGGCGCGGCACAGCGGGTGACCGGTCTGAAACGCGTCACCGCGCCATTCGCCGAGGATGTCCTCCGCGCGTGCCGGGCGTAGCCGGGTCCACAGCTGGTCCAGCTCGTCGGTCGCCACACCGTCCGCCTGCTCCTTGAGCTGCTGCCACCGTGGTTTGTCCGCGCTCATCAAGCCCTCGTCTCACAGAGTTCAGAACCGTTCGGTTCACAGTGGACCATAGTTCCGAACCAGATGGTTCGGCAAGAGGTAGGATTCGGCGCATGCGTGCGGCAGGTCAGGCAACCAGAGAGCGAATACTCACCGCGGCGAAAGCGGAGTTCGCCGAATTCGGCATCGCCGGCGCCCGGATCAACCGCATCGCGGACGCCGCACACGCCAGCAAAGACCGGCTCTACGCCTACTTCCCCGGCAAGAACGAGCTCTACGCGGCCGTCACCGAACGCTGGACCGCCGAGACCAGCAGCGAAGCCGCCATGTCCGCCGACGACCTTCCGGCCTACGCAGGCCGACTGTTCGACCACTTCGTCGCTCACCCCGACAACGCCCGCCTGCAGGCCTGGTCCGAACTCGAACCGTCCGGCGATATTCCGCAGGCCCTGCGCCGCACCATCGACGCGAAGATCACCGAACTCCGACGCGGTCAGCACGAAGGCCTGGTCACCACCGATATCCCCGCCCCGATCATGCTCCGCATGCTCACCGATCTGACCCGTACCTCAGCCACCCATGCGAGGACGGGATCCACCGACGACGGTCGCCTGGCGGCGCAGCGCGCGGCGGTAGTGGCGGCTGTAGCGCGAATGACCGACCCGCGGTAGCAAACCTGCACACTCCCCCACTACAGCAAGCCCCACCCCTCCCTTCCTTGTGTTTTTGAAGGCTGTCTGGCGGGTTCAGTCGGCGACGCGAGGTGAGAGAACAACATGGTTAGATGCATATATCGCAATATCGCGATTAAATATCTGACAGAACGTTGCCGAAGTTCGCCGATGCAAGACCGCCGCCCGATCGACTGCACGTTTCAAACACCTTCTGCCCCTTGGCCCTACTCGCTCCCCCGCCACTGATCAGACCGGCCATCGAAGTCCACTCCCCCACCTCGTACAGTTGCCCGAATGTACGAGGATCTGCGTATCTGCTTCATCGGCGACTCCTTCGTCCAGGGCATCGGCGACCCGGAGTACCGCGGCTGGGTCGGCCGCGTCCTCACCGCGACCGGACCCGGCATCACCGCGTTCAACCTCGGCATCCGGCGCAACACCTCCGCTGATGTCCTGCGCCGCTGCTGGCGAGAGGTCGAGCCGCGCGTCCTGCCCGATGCCGACAATCGCCTGGTGATCTCGTTCGGCAGCAATGACGCGGTCGTCGAGGACGGCAATGTCCGGGTGGGCAGGGCTGAGTGCCTCGACAACCTCGCGACCCTGCTGACCGAAAGCCGGGAGCGCGCGATCCATCCGCTGGTGGTCGGCCCACCGCCCGTCGTCGACGGCGGCGCGGAGCACCTGCGGCGTACCGCGGAGCTCGCCGACGACATGGCGAAGTTGTGCGCCGCACGCGAGGTGCCGTTCGTCGCCACCACCAGGCAATTGGCCGACGATCCCGTCTGGACTCGCGAAGTGTCGGCGGGCGACGGGGCCCACCCCGGCAGCGGCGGCTACCAGCGCTTTGCCGAGCTCGTCCTCGAGACCGGCTGGCACACCTGGATCACCCGACCCACCCCGTGAACGCCGCTACTCCAGGAGGCCGAGACCTGCCAGGTCGCGCACATACTTGGCGATGAGATCCGCCGGTAGGTGGGGGATGTCGTTGTCGGGACCGATCTGTGCGGCGCGGACGGCGGCCCGGAATCCGCCGGCGGGGAGAGCCGAACCGGGCAGTGGACGGCCGGGCCTGCGATAGGCGTCGAGTAGCGGGAGCAGGGTGTGTTTGCGCTGAGGATCGGGAAGGGCCCGCAAGGCTGTTTCGAAGCGGGCGAACCACTGGTCGTAGCTGTCGATGCGATCGATGTGATGGCCTGCTTCGATCAGCCAGTCGACGAAGACATCGAGGGAGATGCCGTCGTCGTGCGGGTTCAGGACGTCGTAGGTCCGGTAACCGCTCGTAGCGGCGGCGCCCAGTGTGGTGACAGCCGTGGCGACGAAGTCGGCCGGTAGACCGTCGTAGTGGGCGCGCTGTCGTTGCCCGGCGGAATCGGTGCGGTAGAACGACTTCGGCGCGAGCCCGGTGACGAGCACACTCAGCAGGAGCCGGGTGAAGACGTCGGGCACATTGAGCTGGCCACGGAAGTGACTGTGCGCCAGGATCATGTCCGAGCGGAACACCGCGACGGGCAGTCCGAACCGCTCGGCCGCCTCGCGCAACAGCACCTCACCCGCCCACTTGCTGTTGCCGTAGCCGTTGGCATAGGAACCGTCCAGCCGGCGGACCGGGCTCATGGTCCGCACGTCACCGTCTTCGGCGAAGGACTCCCCCTGTGCCGCGACGGCCACCGTCGACAGGTAGCTGACCGGCTTGCGCGTGGTTGTCAGCGCCAGCCGGATGATCTCGGCGGTGCCGACCACGTTCGGGCCGAACAGCTGCGCGTACGGAAGCACATGGTTCACCAGCGCCGCGGAGTGCACGATCAGATCGACCTCGGCGGCCAACCGATCCCACGTCGGCTGTGACAGCCCGAGATTCGGTTCACCGATGTCACCGGGCAGCACTTCCAGCGCGTCCTTCGCGAGACGCTGGAAATGGGCGTCGAGCTCGCTGTCGCTGCCGAACGCCGCGTCGAGGCGCTCGCGAGCGGCGATCGCGTCGCCGCCGCGCACTACGCAGATCACCGTGCCGCCCCGCGGGGCGAGCCGTTCCAGCCAGGTCAGGAGCAGGAACCGGCCGAGGTAGCCGTTCGCGCCGGTGATCAACACCGTCTGCGCGGGTGCTGGCGCAGGCACCTGCGCCACGGCGGTGACATCCAGGAACTTCTCGAGTGCCAGATCCGCGGCACGAATCTCGGTCGCGCCGGTGCCGTGTACCGCGCCGGAATCGGTTCTGTGCGTACCGGGTTCGCGTTCACGCTGGATGTAGTCGGCGATGCGTGCCAGGTCGCTGTCCGGACCGAGCAGCACATTCACCGGCACGTCCACCGTGAGCAATTCCCGCAGCAGAGTCGAATACGACAGTGCCGCCAGCGAATCGCCGCCGAGATCTCCGAATCGCGCATCCGGTCGCAGATCAGCCGGATCGCCGCCGAGCACCGCGCGCGCGGCACGGGTGACGGTCTCGTACACCGGTAGGCCGGGCGCATCGCGACGCAACCGCTGCAGTTCGTCCTCCTGACCCCGCGCGAGGTCCGCATAGAGCTTCTCGAGACGCTCGCCGTACCGCTGTTTCAGCTTCGGGCGCAACAGTTTCCCGACTCCGGACAATGTCCCGTCGGCTGTCGAGAACGGCTCGGTCTCGATGATGAAGTCACGCGGAATCTCGTACGGTTCGAGCTCGGCCGACACCGCGGCGCGGTGCAGCGACGAACTCACCGCGGCACGCAGCCCGTCCGGTGCCGCGAGCGCGGCCTCGGTGGGTACGACGACCGCCAGCAGATAGGACCGTTCGCTGCTGCCGTACACATAGATCTGGCGCACCAGATCGGCGCCCGCGAACACCGCTTCCAGTCGCGATACCGTCACGAACTCGCCCTGCGACAGCTTGAGGACATTGTTGCGGCGGTCGACATAGGCCAACCGGTCCGGCGCCAGCTCGGCGACCACATCGCCGGTGCGGCAGAAGCCGTCGGCGTCGAAGACCTCGGCGGTCACTTCAGGGCGGCGATAGTACCCGGCGATCATCGTGGTGGTCTTGAGCAGCAGTTCACCGCGCGGGTACGGCTTGTCGGTGCCGAAGTAGCCGAGCTCCGGCACGTCGACGAGTTTGTAGTCCAGCACCGGCGGGCGCATCACCTTCGTATCGAAGATCACCCCGCCACCGGTCTCGGTGGAGCCGTATCCGTCGTGCAGGCGCAGCTGCAGCACCGATTCGACGAAGGTGCGCAACTCGGGCACGATCGGCGCGCTGCCGCACAGCGCCGACATCAGCCTGCCACCCAGGAACTGTTCGCGCAGTTCGGTTTTCACCGCATCGGCCGCCGCCTCACCACGTTCGGCGACGTCATGCCGGAAGCGCTGCAGGATCATGTCGCACACCCGCGGCACCAGGAAGATCTCGGTGGGCCGCACGAGCGTGATGTCGGTGAACAACGTGGACAGGTCCGGCGCCGCCGCGAAGAACGCGGTGCCGCCACGGGCGAGCACGCTGTTGAGGGTGAGGCGGGCCGCGATATGGCTCATCGGCAGGAAGTTGACATTGATCGCGGCCAGCGGCCGCGCGGGCTGCCAGCCGACCGCGACCAGGCGCTGGGTGTACATCGCCCCCTTGGGCGTACCGGTGCTGCCCGAGGTGTAGATCAGCAGGGCGAGCGGGTCGTCGCCGTCGGCGGGCACGCTCAGCGGAGCCGCGGCGGCAAGGCGGCCCTGTTCGACGGTGCCGTCGAACGTGCTGGGTACCAGGGCCGATCCCCCGGCGCGCAGCCGGGCACGGGCCGTGTCGAGGGCATCGCGATGATCGTCGTCGTCGCTGTGATGGTCGAACACGATCAGCGAGCGGGGTGTGGCACCGCGGAGTATCGCGTCGACGGCGATGTCCAGGTGCGCGGTGTCGACCGCGAGCACCGTCGGCTCGGTCTCGTCGAGGATCGAATACAGCTGTTCGAGGCCCGCGCCCGCCTGTAACGGCACCGCGACCCCGCCGAGGTGGATCGTGGCGAGATCGAGCACGGTGTAGTCGGCGCTGGTGAACCCGAGCACCGCGATGAAGTCCCCCGCGACGACGCCGTCACGATGCCAGGCGGCGGCGAGCGCGCGGGTGCGCTCCCACACCTGCCCGTAGGTCAGTAGATCGAATTCCGGCAACAGCTTTCGAGTCCGCCGTTTGCCGGACTCGACCAGTTCGGTGCGGCGTGTGCCGAGCGCCGGGCGCTCGGCGTAGGCGGTCATGACGGTCTCGACGATGCGCGCGGTCGCAAGTCCGGGGGTCGTCACGATGGCGTGCACGTCCTCGGCGGGCCGCGCCGCGCGGATCTGTCCGTCGTCGGCGTAGAGCGCCTTGATGCGATCGGCCAGCTGCCCCGCGGCGAGCTCTACCGTCATGCTTCGCACTTCCGGATGCCCTGCCACGCTGCGCGTTGCGCGGACTCGGGGTCGACCAGCACGCGAGGTGGATGGTCGATGATGGAGGTCGTCCGGCGTTCGGCGGTGTAGGGGCTCCAGGGCGGCAGCGGCCTGCCGGTGCGGGCGAAGCTGAGCCAGTTGTCCTGGATGTGGTCCTGAACCGCGAGGAACGCGCGCCTGCCGCCTGCCGCTGTCATCGCGCGGCCGACCGGTCCGTCGACCCAGCCGAAGACCGGGATCAGGTCGAGCGCGTGGGTGGCGCCGAAACCCGCCAGGTGCAGTGCGCGGGGGGCGTAGTCGTACCGGTAGGCATAGGTGGGGGCGTACCGGCTGTGGCCTTCGAGGACGGCCAGTGTCGGGCGCAGGAACAGGTGGTCCCCGCCGACGCGTACCGCGGTGCGCGCGGCCGGATACCCGGGGTAGCTGCTCGTCACCGTGTGCTCGGTGCCCGGCTCGTACCGTTCGAAGATGGTTTTCAGCTGTTCGGGGGTGTGCGGCACCGACTTGGCGAAGCGCTGGAACAGCGTCGCCTCGTCGCGGTTGGTGCCGATGATCAACGGCACCGGATGCGCGCGGCCCGCCGCGATCGCCGCCAAGGGAGTTTCGGGCAGGAAGTCGCCGTCCGCGACCGGGGCGTAGGGAAAGCTGCCCGGCTCCTCGCGCAGCGCCCGGCCGAGCGCTCGGTCGCCCGCGCGGCACAGCTCCTTCGGCGACACGGTGCTCAGGACGGTCGCGGCGTCGGCCGGGGTGGCGCCGAGCCGGTCCAGACAGCGGCGGGCGAAGCGGCGGGCCTCCTCCGGTGTCGAGGTCCAGTCCGCGGGGGCGCTCTGGGCGATCGCCCGATGGAACAGGCCGCCGGCGGCGGGCGTCGCCAGCAGGCTCACCACCGCGTGTGCGCCGGCCGATTCGCCGAAGATGGTGACGTTGTCCGGGTCGCCGCCGAACGCGGCGATATTGCGACGCACCCATTCGAGTGCCGCGACCTGGTCTCGCAAGCCGAGGTTCGACTCGAAAGGCCTGTCGGGTGTGGAGAATTCGCTGAAGTCGACATAACCGAGCGCTCCGAGCCGGTAGTTCACCGATACCACGATCACGTCGCCCCGCGCGGCCAACCGTGCGCCGGAATACATGCTCGATGTGCCGATCAGGTATCCGCCACCGTGGAAGAACACCATGACCGGGCGCGGTGCCGACGAGGGCGTCACCGGAGCGGTCACATTGAGCGTCAGGCAATCCTCCCCGGTGGGTTGCCAGGTCCGCGGCCCCACACGGGCACCGTTGGGGTTCTGCACCGCGGCGTGGCGGAACTCGGTCGCCGACCGCACCCCCGTCCACGGTCGAACGGGCTGGGGAGCACGCAACCGCAACGCTCCGATGGGTGGGGCCGCGTAGGGCAGGGCACGCCAGCGGGCGATTCGGCGACCCGCACGACCGCGCACGACTCCGTCGGCGCTCACGATCTCGGTGGACAACATCCCCCGAATGTACCTGGTACCGACGGTACCGTGCATATGGTTCGGTGGGCGAACTGTCTCGAAAACGCATCGGCGCCGCCGACTAGACTGTGCCGATGACCGGCGTGGACCCGGAAGCAGCCCCGGCAGCGGCGGCGCACGCCCCCGACATCGCCGCGCTCGACCACTTGGTTTCCACCTGTCGCGCCTGCCCCAGGCTCGTCGCCTGGCGCGAGGAAGTCGCCGTCGTCAAACGCGCGGCCTTCCGCCACGACCAGTATTGGGGTCGACCGGTACCCGGCTTCGGGCCCGCCGACGCGCGAATTCTCGTGGTCGGCCTCGCTCCCGCCGCCCACGGTGGCAACCGGACCGGGCGCATGTTCACCGGCGACCCCAGCGGCAACGTCCTGTTCGGCGCGCTGCACGCGGTCGGTCTGGCCACCGGCGCGCACCCAATCAGCCGCGACGACGGCATCGAACTGCTCGGTATCCGGCTCACCGCACCGGTACATTGCGCCCCGCCGGAGAACAAGCCGACGCCCGCGGAGCGGCAGCGCTGCGCGCCCTTCCTCACCCGGGAATTGGAGCTGCTGCGCCCGACTCTGCGGGTGATCGTCGTTCTCGGCGCCTTCGGCTGGCAGGCCCTGTTCACCGTCCTGCTGACAGGGGGCTGGAATGTGCCGCGCCCACGTCCCCGTTTCACCCACGGAGCGCGGGTCGTCATCACCCATCCCGACGGCAGATCGGTCACCGTGCTCGGCAGTTACCACGTGAGCCAGCGCAATACCGCCACCGGTCGGGTGACTCCCGCGATGATCGAGGACATCCTGCTGCACGCGAAGACGATCGCCGAGTCCTGACCGGAATTCGCGACCTCGTCACCTAGGATCGAACAGTGCTGACTGTGTACACGATCGGCCATTCCACGCGGACCGCGGACGAATTCGCCGGCCTGCTCGATGATTACGGCGTCACCCAGCTCGTCGATATCAGAACCGTGCCCCGGTCGCGTCACAATCCCCAGTTCGGTCGCGAGACACTCCCGGAAATACTGCGGGCGAAAGACATTCGCTACGTGTATCTCGCCGCACTGGGTGGACTGCGGCACGGCCCGAGCAGCGATCTCAACGCCGGCTGGCGCAATGCCTCGTTCCGTTCGTATGCGAATTACATGCAAACACCGGAATTCGGTGCGGGAATCGACGAACTCCTCGACCTCGCGGGCACGGCGACGACCGCCGTCATGTGCGCCGAGGCGGTGCCGTGGCGGTGCCACCGCTCGCTGGTGGGCGACGCGTTGCTGGTCCGGGGCGTGCAGGTACGCGACATCATGTCCGCCACCCGGGCGCCCGAACATCAGCTGACGAACTTCGCCCACGTCGACGGAACGACGATCACCTATCCCCCACCGCCCGAATCCTGATATTCCTCCATTTCCACCCGGCACAGCTCGGCACCAGTTCACTGCGATGGCAGGAGATCCGACGATGAGTTCGCTGGCAATGAGCACACTGGATGTCTCCAGATGGCAGTTCGGTATCACCACGGTCTACCACTTCATCTTCGTCCCGCTCACCATCGGACTGGCACCGCTCGTCGCGGGAATGCAAACGGCGTGGGTGATCACCGGAAAAGAACACTGGTATCGACTCACCAAATTCTTCGGAAAGCTGTTCCTGATCAACTTCGCCATCGGTGTCGCCACCGGCATCGTGCAGGAGTTCCAATTCGGGATGAACTGGAGTGAGTACTCCCGGTTCGTCGGCGACGTCTTCGGTGCGCCACTGGCATTCGAGGCGCTGGTCGCCTTCTTCCTGGAGTCGACATTCCTCGGATTGTGGATCTTCGGCTGGACCCGCCTGCCCAAACTCGTTCACCTCGCCACGATCTGGATCGTCGCGTTCGGCGTCAACGCGTCGGCCTACTTCATCGTCGCCGCCAACTCGTTCATGCAGCACCCGGTCGGCGCGCAATACAATCCCGAGACCGGACGCGCCGAGCTGGACAGTATCTGGGCACTACTCACCAACAACACCACCCTCGCGGCGTTTCCGCACGTGGTCGCCGGCGCGTTCCTGACCGCGGCGACCTTCGTCGTCGGCATCGCGGGCTGGTTCATGGTGCGTAACGCACGCAGCGGTGATGCCACGAAACTCGATGAGGCCAAGACCATGTGGCGTCCGGCGGCGCGCGCGAGCATGTGGGTCATCGCCGCGTCGATCGTGGTAGTGGCTCTGACCGGCGATTTCCAGGGCAAGATCATGTTCGAGCAGCAGCCGATGAAGATGGCATCGGCGGAATCGCTGTGCCACACCGAGACCGATCCGAAGTTCTCGATCCTCACCGTCGGCACGCACAACAACTGCGACAGCGTCACGCATCTGCTGGAGGTTCCGTATGTGCTGCCGTTCCTGGCCGAGGGCAAGTTCACCGGCGTCACGTTGGAGGGCGTGGAGGATCTGCAGAAGTCCTACGTCGAGGACTACGGACCCGGCAACTACCGGCCCAACCTCTTCGTCACCTACTGGGGCTTCCGCGGCATGATCGGTCTGCTGGCCGGCCCGGCGCTCTTGCTGCTGGCCGGGCTCTGGATGACCCGCGGTGGCCGGGTCCCCGACAAGCGCTGGTTCTCCTGGCTGTGCCTGATCGCGATCCCCACCCCGTTCCTGGCCAACAGCGCGGGCTGGATCTTCACCGAGATGGGACGCCAGCCGTGGGTGGTTGTGCCGAACCTGACCGGCGACAAGACCATTCGCATGACGGTGGCGCAAGGAGTCTCCGATCACGCACCGGGGACGGTCCTGTTCTCCCTCGCGGTCTTCACGCTGCTCTACGGGGCGCTGGCGGTGGTCTGGTACTACCTGATGCATCGCTACACCGTGGTCGGGCCCGAACCAGGGCCGACGGCTTCCGATGACGAGTTCGGTCCCGATGACGACGGTGGTGGCGGCAGGCACCGCGCCGAACCCGTCGAGCCGCTGTCCTTCGCGTACTAGGAGACGACGATGAGTCTGCAGCAATTCTGGTTCGTGCTGGTCGCCGTGCTGTTCACCGGCTACTTCATCCTCGAGGGCTTCGACTTCGGCGTCGGCATGCTGATGCCGATCCTCGGTAAGGGTTCCGATGTGCGCAGGCGCGTCGTTCTCAACACCATCGGGCCGGTCTGGGACGGCAACGAAGTCTGGCTGATCACCGCGGGCGGTGCGATGTTCGCGGCGTTTCCCGAGTGGTACGCGAGCTTGTTCTCCGGGTTCTATCTGGCCCTGCTGCTGTTGCTGGTCGCGTTGATCCTGCGGATCTGCGCGATCGAATGGCGAGCGAAGATCAACGATCCGAAGTGGCGGGCCTGGTGTGACATCGGCATCGGCATCGGCTCGTGGATTCCGGCACTGGCGTGGGGGTGGGTGTTCGCCAACCTCGTGCGCGGGGTGCCGCTGGACGAGAAGCGGCAGGTCGTCGGCTCGGTGTGGGATCTGCTCAGCCCCTACGCGCTGCTCGGCGGGGCGACCACCGCCATTCTGTTCGCTCTGCACGGCGCGATCTTCCTGGCGCTCAAGACCGGTGGTGAAGTCCGCGACGACGCGCGCACGTGCGTGCGGATCCTGTTCGTGCCCACGGTGGTGATCGTCGGCGGGTTCGGGCTGTGGACGCAGCTCGCGTACGGCTCCGGCTGGACCTGGGCCGCTCTCGGCGCGGCCGTACTCGGCCTGGTCGTCGCCGGTGGGGCCACCGGCGCGGCCCGTGACGGCTGGGCCTTCCTCGGCACCACCGTCACGATCGCCGCCGCCACCATCCTGCTGGTCGGCTCCCTCTACCCGAACGTGATGCCCTCGACGATCGAACCCGCGTTCGACTTGACCATCCACAACGCCTCCTCCAGTCACTACACCCTCCAGGTGATGAGCTGGGCAGCGGTCCTGTGCACCCCGGTGGTCCTGATCTACCAGGGCTGGACCTACTGGGTCTTCCGCAAACGACTCACCGTCGAACAGATCCCTGAACCGACCGGACTACCTCTCTCGAAATAGGCTTTCCGGCAACAGAATTCGCCGCGCGCGTTATGGCACCGACAGTGCCGTGGCGTGCGCGGCGCGTTGTGAGGACCTGCCCAGCAGGCGGATCGCCAGCAGAACAACCCACATGCCGCCGGCAATGATCCCCACCCGTTCGACGAGCCCCGCCGGTCCCCCGTCCACCAATTGGGCAATAAAGGCGAAGACGACGTACGAGGTAGCGACCACCAGGCCGGTGACCACCGAATACCGGGACCAGCCACGACTTTCGGGCGCTTCATCGCGCCGTGCCAGCACGAAGCAAGCCACGGTCAGCGACGAGAACTGAACGAGACCGAGGAGACTGTGCACGGCGCCGTGAACGGTCAACGTTTCCGGCGCTCCCGCCGGATAACCCAGCGACGGGTCCGGAAGGATGGGCCCGATGGCGAAGAAAGTGAAGCCATAGATCCCGAGGAGGACGGGGCCCCAGATGGAACCGCGTCCCGTACGCAGAAGCCGCTTCGTCCCGATCGCGAAAGCGAGCAGCAGCGTTCCGGTGACGAGGTAATTCGTTATCTGCATCCACCCACCCGGCCCCAGTTCGAGGTTGCTGTCGGGGACCACCCAGGCGTTGTAATCAGGGCGAATCGCCCCGAGGACGAGCATGACGACGATGTTGATCAGCGGGGCGATCACACCGCAGGCCAGCAGCGATCTCGTCGCCGTCGACAGCTCGCCGGAACGTTGTGCTGAGGTCGGTGGATTCGCTGGGCCGAGGGTGTCGGTCACGGCAGGTGTCCTCTCGTCGATCGGGGTGAGGTGAACACCACTATCGACCGAACGATCACCCCGGGGATTGGAAGAATGTTCCCCACGCCCGGTACCGATCCCGGGCGATGACAGGCAGAGTGTCCGCGTGCAGCGTCCCCGGGGTGCGGTCCGCGAAGATCGCGACATCCCGGCACAGATGAGCCTGATCGGTGTACCCGCACACCGCGGCGACGTCGGCGGCGGGCCTGCCCGCGAGCAAACCGTCGACCGCGCACCGGAATCGGACCAGCATCGCCGCACGCTTGGGTGTGAGACCGATCTGGGATTCGAACCTCGCCCACAGCCGTTTACGGCTCCATCCGAGGGATTCGGCGAGCTCGCCGACCTTCACCCGGCCACCGGAGGCGAGCAGGCGCTGCCAGGCGGCGATCACCTCGGGATCGGGCGTCCGCGTCGGCCTGTCACGCTGTGCCAGAAACGATGTGGTCAGTGCGAACCGTTCCTCCCAGGTCCCCGCGTCCGCGAGTTGCTCGCGCAGTCGCCGAACCGCTGGTCCCCACAACTGTTCCAACGGCACCACGCCTCGGCCCAGATCGGTAGCGGCAGTACCCAACAGCGAGTGCGCACGGATCGGCGACAGGCGAACCTCCACGCACTCGGCCTGCCTGCTACGAATCCGTGCGGCCGCCAAGGGAAGTCCGACGACGAAGCCGCCCAGCGTCTGTCGCCCGCACGCGTCATCGACAACCAGTCCCCGACCGCCGAACTCGATGACCACCGCGACCGCCGTCGTCGCGGCAACCCGCAAGTCCGATCCGGCGCCGCCCACATCGCGATATCCGATGATCGCGGCACCCGACGCGGCGGCAGGGGACGGACCCGCGAAATCCCAACCCACACCGGGCGCGCCGCCGACCTCCGCAACTCCCACCCGATCCAGGCTACGGAAACTCGCGGCACATGTGCCCAACAGCGCGTTGGTAGCCGGGTACGTTCAGAGTCGGGCGGTCCAGGACGAGTTCACCGAACGCTCGAGGTCGCGCAGCCGCGCGGCAAGACGCGCTCGAACGTCCGGCCAGTCCTCCACCGTGATCGAGAACAGGACCGAATCGCGGATCGTGCCGTCGGCGCGCCGGGAATAGCGCCGCAGTGTGCCCTCGTACCGGGCGCCCAGGCGCGCGATGGCCTGCTGCGAACGGTGATTGCGAACATCCGTTTTGAGCTCGACGCGACCGGCACCCAGCGTGTCGAACGCATAGCGCAGGAGCAACAACTTCGCCTCCGGATTCACTCCACTCGCCCATACCTCCGGGGCGAAGAGGGTGGCACCGATTTCCAACCGGGCGTCCCGCGGACGGGTTTCGAGAAAGGAGGTCATCCCGACGATCGCACCGATCGGGTAGCCCGCGACGGCCCGGCACGTTCGGACAATCCACAGATAGTTCTCCGGCGTCGCGTGCCACGACCGCAGGAACTCGTCGAGTTCCTGTCGATCGCGCGGACGAAACGGAATATGGGCCCACACGACATCATGATCGAGTACCGCGAACAACTCGGCCGCGTCCGCTACCGGATCGACCGGATTCAACCGCACTGTCTCACCGACGAGTTCGGCATCCGCGGAGATCGGCCACTTCAGCTCCGGCCACACCGCATCGGCCGGCCGCGGGTCCGGCACCGGATCGAAGCGTTTCACATCGGCAAGACCATCCTCAGGCACAGCCGGATCATAGACCGGCGCCGATCACGTTCCGCGGCGCTGGATCGCCCGCGCGCCGCTAGTCGATCAGGTTCTCGCTTTTCAGCCAGTCGTAGGCGACATCGGCGGGGTCTTCTCCGTCGATGTCGACGCGGCCGTTGAGTTCTCGCATCAGGTCGTCGGTGAGGCGTTCGGAGATCGTGCCGAGGAGTTCGCGCAGTTCGGGGTGGGCGTCGAGGACGGGGCCGCGGACGACCGCGGTGCCGCTGTAAGGCAGGAAGAACTTCTTGTCGTCGTCCAGGACCACCAGGTTCAGGTTCTTGACGCGGCCGTCGGTGGTGTAGACCATGCCGAAGTGGCAGGGAGAGTCCTTGGCGGTGGCGGTGTAGACGACGCCGGCGTCCATACGGGTGACGTTGCCCGCGGGGACACCGTTGGGATCGTTGTAGGGGATGCCGTATTTCTGCAGCATCGGGATGAAACCGTCCGAGCGACTGAAGAATTCGTCGTCGACACAGAACGTTCGTTCGGCGACCGGCAGTGCGGCCACGTCCGAGAGGGACTTCACGCCCAGTCGCTGCGCGGTCGGTGTCGACGCACCGAACGCGTAGGTGTCGTTGAAGTTGGACGGGGGAAGCCATTCCAGGTTGTAGTCACGCTTTTCGACATCGTGGACGCGCTGCCACAGCTCCTGCGGGTCCACGATCGTCTCGGTCTCGTTGTGGTAGTTGACCCAGCCGGTGCCGGTGTATTCCCACAGCACGTCGGCGTCGCCGTTGAGCTGGGCCTGCCGTGACGAGGCAGATCCCGGCGCGCCGGTCAGATCGGTGACCGAGGCCCCTGCCGCGGCCAGGTAGGTTGCGGTGATCTTGCCGAGCAGCACACCCTCGGTGAAGCTCTTCGAGGTGACGACCAATTTCGCACCGTCGAGGGGACGTTCGCCGCCGGGCAGACTCGCGTCGTGGAAGGTGCCCGACGAGCTCACCAGCCCACACCCGGCGAGCAACGACAGCATCGCGACCAGCGCGGTGATCAACGGGACTCGCCTCATGAGACACCTCGTGGGGTCGCGGCCAGTTCGACGAGTCGGCCGAGCCAATCGATGATCAACGCCAGCAACCCGACGAGCACGGCACCGGAGATGAGCAGCTTGGGCAGGAACAGGGTGACGCCGGTCGTGATCAGCGTGCCCAGGCTGGTGGCGCCGATGAAGGTACTCAGCGTCGCGGTGCCGACCAGGATGACCAGCGCGGTACGCACGCCGTTGAGGATCACCGGCACGGCCAGCGGCAATTCCACTTGCAGCAGCGTCCGGCCTGCCGAGAAGCCGATGCCGCGAGCGGCCTCGATGGTGCGGTGATCGACCTGCCGCAACCCGACGATCGTGTTCTGCAGGATCGGCAGGATCGCGTACACGACGAGACCGACGACCGCCGTGCGGAATCCGGTGCCGAGCCAGAAGGTGAACAGCACGAGCAGACCGACGGCGGGCGCGGCCTGACCGATATTGGCGATGTTGACGGCGATCGGCTCGAGCCGCTGCAACGCGGGCCGGGTCAAGGCGATGCCGAGAGGAATCGCGACCACCACCACGATCAGTGTGGCGACCACCGTGAGCCGGATGTGCTCGAGGATCGTGGTCTGGAGATTGGCCCAGCCGAGCGAGGCCTGTTCGGTCGCGGTGAACGTCGACGACTGGTACCAGAGCACGTATCCGATGCCGATCACCACGATGATGAGCGGTTCGAACCACACATCGATCGGGACCCGGCGCAGTCGGTTCATGCCGGTCCGGCCGATCCGGGTTCGTCGTCGGCGGCGACGACCGGGGTGGGGGTGGGATCGGAACCGTCGACGTAGGTTTCGTAGGACAGGTCCTCGACGGCGGCGTGCCCCTCCGCGAGCTTGGTCTGGATCACGTCGGTCACCGAGCCGATGTTCAGCGAGCCCACGACGGCGCCGCGACCGTCGGTGACCAGGGTGGCGCCCTGGCTGGCGGCGAGCATGGCGTCGAGCGCGTCGTTGAGGGTCGAGGACTGCGCGACCACGGGCAACCGGCGATCGAGGTAGTCCGAGACCTCCGGTTTGCTCGCCACTTCCGTCAGCGAGGGCCACGACCGCGGCCGCCCCGCGTCGTCCACGACCACCACCCAGGTGTGCCCGGCTGCTTTCGCCCGCCCGATCACGACCTGCGAGGATTCGCCGATTCTGGCGGTGGTCACCGGGTCGACCTCCACGTCGCGGACCCGAGACACCGTGAGATAGGCCAGTTTCGCGCCCGATCCCACGAATTCCTCGACGAACGGCGTCGCCGGGTCGGTGAGGATCTCCTCCGGTGTCGCGTACTGCTCGACGTGTCCGCCCTCGGACAGGATGAGCACCTTGTCACCGAGTTTGGTGGCTTCCTCGAAGTCGTGGGTGACGATCACGATGGTCTTGCCGAGTTCGTGCTGGATCGCGATCAGACTGTCCTGCAAGCGAACCCGGGTGATCGGGTCGACCGCGCCGAACGGTTCGTCCATCAGCAGCACCGGCGGGTCGGCCGCGAGCGCGCGGGCGACGCCCACCCGCTGCTGCTGACCACCGGACATGTCCTTGGGGAGACGGTCGGCGAAGGTCGCCGGGTCGAGACCGACCAGGTCAAGGAGGTATTCGGTGCGTTCGGCGATTCGCTTCTTGTCCCAGCCGAGCACCCGCGGGATCGCGCCGATGTTCTTGGCAACCGACCAGTGCGGGAACAGCCCACCGGACTGGATGACATAGCCGATCGACTGGCGCAATTTGTCCGGGTCTTCCCGGGTCACGTCGCGTCCGCCGATGAAGATCCGGCCCTCGGTCGGCTCGATCAGCCGGTTGATCATCTTGAGCGTGGTCGTCTTACCGCAGCCCGACGGTCCGACGAACGCGACGATGTCGCCGGCGTCGATCTCGAGGTCCAGGCGTTCGACGGCAGGGGTGTCCTGCCCCTTGTACCGCTTGACGACCCCGTCCAAGGTGATGGAATCACCGGTCACGTTGCGCGGCGGCGCGGTCGGCGCGGGCTGGCTGGTCACATCGGTCATCACAGTCCCTTGGCAATCGTGAGGCGTCCGAGCAGGACGAGGAGCGCGTCGAAGACCAACGCGATGGCAACGATGAGAATGGTTCCGGTGAGCGCCATTTCGAGCGCGTTGGCGCCGCCGAGGCGCGACAGACCGTTGAAGATCAGCGAGCCGAGGCCGGGTCCGAGGACGTAGGCCACGATCGCGGCGACACCGACGATCATCTGGGTCGAGACCCTGATCCCGGTGAGGATCACCGGCCAGGCGATGGGCAGCTCGACGGTGAGCAGGATCCGCCACCGCGAAAGCCCGATGCCGCGCGCGGATTCGACGACCGTGGCAGGCACCGATCGCAGCCCGACGATCGCGTTGCCGATCACCGGCAGCGCCGCGAAGAACGCCAGCATGATGAACGAGGGCACCACTCCGAGCCCGAACGGGACCAGCAGCAACGCCAGCAGCGCCAGCGAGGGGATCGTCAATGCGACCCGGCTCGACGTCAGGGTCAGCGCCGACGCCAGCGGCAACCGATACACCGCCACGGCGACGAGGATCGCGACGACAGTGCCGACCAGCACGGTCTGAAAGGCCAGCGACGCATGCTGATAAGTGAGGAAGGTCAGGACCTCGCCTCGATCCTGGACATAGTTCCACAAATTCACGGCATTCCCATCGTCGGACTGGGCCAGTGGGTACCCGTTCGCACGTGATCAACGGTCGAATGTGCCGTCGAAGAATAGTCGATACCGGGTGTTCGTCCGGGGACGCGCGCGAGGAGGCGGCGCTCGATGACGGCTATGCCGCACGCTCGAGCGCAGCGGCGTACGGCTCGGCGTCGCCGGCGATCACCGTGCTCGTGCTGCCGTCGACCCCGACCGGGACCGGCCCGCCCAGCGTGATGCGGGTGAGCCTGCGGTGCTCGCTGCCGTCGTAGTCGTCGATGGCGTAGTGCTGGGTGGCCCGGTTGTCCCAGATCGCGACGTCGCCCAGCGACCAGTTCCAGCGGGTGGTGTGCTCGAGCCGGGTGATCCGGTCCTGGAACAGCCCGAACAGCGCCCGCGACTCGCTGCTCGACACCCCGACGATCTCCTTGACGAAGCAGCCGAGCAGCAGGGCGCGCTCACCGGTCTCCGGGTGCACCTCGACCACGGGGTGCTCGGTCTCGAAATAGGTGGACTCGAACTCGCGACGGTAGTCGCGGTCGGTGTCGGCGGAACGGTCCTCGATCTCGGCGGCGTAGTCGTAACGGTTCGAATGCCGCGCGCGCAGGCTCTCGGCGAGTCGCTGGAGCGGCTCCGGCAGCGAGTTGTAGGCGGCCACCGTCGAAGCCCAGGTGGTCGAACCGCCGTAACTGGGCAGGGCGACCGCACGCAGGATGGAGGCCCGCGGGACACGATCGACGAAGGTGACATCGGTGTGCCAGACATTGGACCGCGTCTGGTGCGAGTCGATCGCCAGGCTCTTCGCACCGGCCGAGGTGACAGTCGGGTGCGGGGTGGTCGGGTTGCCGAGCAACTGCGCGAACTCGTACTGCCCGTCCTCGGTCAGGTGGTGCTGGCCCCGGAAGAAGATCACTTTGTGCTCGCTGAGCGCGGCGCGGATGGTGGCCACCGATCGCGCGTCCAGGTCACCACCGAGCCGGACCCCGTCGACCTGAGCACCGATGTGGGCGCCGAGCTTGACCACCCGCACCGCGCTCCCGGGTACAGCTGCGTCATGGACGGACATACGGAGGCCTCTCGCTCGAACCTGGACGATCTCGTCACACGAAACCACCAGGAACGCGCCGCGACCATCGTTGAACTCAGGCTGAGCGGAATCGCCGAATCGGCAGACGGCGTCGCCGATTACGGTATGCGCAATTCCGCCGCGCCGTGCCCCTGGGTCCACGTACTGAACCGCGATTCGGCGGCTTCGGCCGACGGCGCGCTGATCACCCGGGCGACCGCTTCCCAGGACGCTCCCGACGCGCGCACGAAGCGGACGGCTTCGACCAGCCGCCGCTGGGCCGAGGCAGTGTCCTCGAACGCCAGCCGCACCGGTACCAGGGCCTGCATCTCGAGCTGGTGGTAGTCCCATTCGGCCAGGACCAGACGGGTCAGGTCGGCGTCGAGCCGACCGGTGGAGCAATGCAGCACCCGGGCAGAGGGGGCGTGGTCGGCGGCCAGGTCGGCGCGGAGCCAGGTTCGTCCGTGCCAGCCGTCGCAGGAGCACAGTGCGCGCCACCCGATCACTTCCTCCGGTCGGCGCGGGTGGCTGTCTGCTGATGCCGGCGGCCGGGCATCGTTCGCGACCGTCGCGCGGAGGCTGGGCGCGTCGCTGCGTGCGGACAACCCATCCGTGAAGATGTCGGCTACCCATCCGCGATGGTTTTCGAGCAAGCTGTTCATCCTGACTCCGATGTCGAATCCGAAAAGCTCGATCCCGAACCGGCCCGTCATGACGCGATCGCCGGAGGTTCGGTGTGTGGGACAACTACTCCCAGACACTTACGATCAACCTCATCGACGCCGACGGCAATCACTTCGCCACATTGTTGTTCCCAGTCACATAATGCCTGGTCGCGGTCTGTGCCTCGAGCGCGGAGTCTGCCGAGCCGAGCACGACCAGGCACCAGATCGGTAATGGGCGTGATCTTTACGCCATGTTTACGGGTCAGCGAGCCGGGAAGTCCCGTCGGCAACCCCGCTCGTGCTCGGTCGGGTGGGGTTCTATCGGCCAGGAGTACCGCATGACGCACGCAATCACCCACCTCAGCATGGGCCTCGGCTGGGCCCCGGCGCACGCCGACGGACTGCATCCCCGCCGCAAGGACATCGATCTCAACGCCGCGGCGCTGTCGTTCGCCGGCGAGACCTTCGTCGACGTCGTCTTCCACGAGCAGCTCACCTCGCGCGACGGCGCGCTGCGCCACCTCGGGGACAGCGTCACCGGTGACGGCGACGGCGACAACGAGGTGATTGTGGTCGACCTGACCCTGCTCGACCCCGCCGTCACCACGATCGTGTTCCTGGTAACCTGCTACACCGGCCAGCGATTCGACCAGATCGCCCACGGCTTCTGTCGCATCGTCGACAATGTCACCGGTATCGAATTGATCCGCATCGATCTCGACAGCGTCGGCGCGCACACCGGCATCGTCGTCGGCAAACTGCACCGCCCCCACCAGGATTGGGCCTTCACCCTGATCGGTCAGCCGATCAGCGCCCAGCACGTGGTCGACGCCGTCCCCCAACTCACCGCCTACCTGCGCTGACAGCGACGATCCACGCCGTCGTCACTCCGATAGACGGTCGCGGGCCCGCAGCCGCGTCTCGAGCGCGTCGAGGACGTGCGTGACGTCCGCGTCGAACTCCTCGGCCAGCATTTCCAGCAGAGCCGCGCCGATCAGCAACAGCGTGGAGAAGACCACGGGGGCGATGGGTTCGGTCGCCGCGAGCAGGAGTCGGGTCCGGGGCGCGCCACCACGATGCCAGGACTCGAGCAGGGCCAGTGCGCCCTGGAGGTAGATCGGTGGTTCCGGGCGGGCGCTCAGCGCGGGGATCGCACGGTCGGCCGCGCGGCGCAGGATATCGGCGGTGGCCTCGGCGCCCGGGGCCATGGCCTCCATCGCGCAACAGGCCAAACGCAGGACACCGTCCAGATGACGTGGGCTGTACCGGGCCGACTCCGGGATCTGGTCCCACGGCAGGCGCAGGACGCGAAGCAGGTCGGCGGTGATCGCCGTCGGCGCCTGCGCCGTCGCCGGGGACGAACCGGACGTGTGATCGACGCCGAGCATGATCTCGAGCCCGATCGCCGATGCCATGAGATCGCCTCGGCTGCTGCGAGTTTCGCGTCGATGGCGGCGATCCTCGACCAGCAGCCAGCCGACCGTCTGCGCGTCGGCGGTCCGCAACAGTTTCGCGTCGGCCTGCCAGCCGTTCGCGGTATCGCACCGCGACAGCGCGCAGACCAGATCGGCCATGACGTGGTTGCCGGTCACCAGTGTCGGCTGATGCCGCGGCCGGCGCGACACCACCGGAAGATCGCCCAGCCTGGCCGAGGAGGACACGAACGACATCGCGGTGAGCGCCGCCGCCGCGGTGCGCGCGGCGGACACGGCGTCGGCGGCGTTGGTGCGCAGCAGCGCGCGATGGATCGAGTCCGCCAGCGGTGCGACACCGAACTCCGCGTAGTGCAGCAACAACCAGGCCAGGGGCATGTCACCGAGGACCGGGACGAGCCGTTCGTTGAGCTCGTACAGCAACGCGGCCGACTGCTCCGGCTGACGAGATCGCGGCGCCTCCCCCGTGAGATCACGCCATTCCAGTAACGCCAGGTAATTGGGTAGCAGCAAGCTATCGACCAGCTCACTCACCTGAGCGATGACGAATTCGAAATCCAGCTCCGTCATCACGCCCGGCCCGACCGAATTCCCCACCGGGTTCCCGTCGAACGGATCGATACCCGATTCGCCGAGGGCGAGGTCGAACAACAACTCCGCGTGCCCGAGCCTGCCCACGACCCGGCCGACAAAGGGCACCACCCCACCGTCTTCCACGGCGGTTGCCGCGCCGAGGAGGCAATTCACCATCGCGCCTTCGGCTTTCGCGTGTGCGCAGAATCTCCGCAACCGCTGGTGCACGATATCCTCGGTATCGAAACCCGTCCGCACGATCTCTTCCGCGATCGTCACGATTGCCGCGTCGACGACATATTCGGGTCTGCCCGCCGCTTCATCCGATGCCGACGCGGGGCCCGCGAAATAGAGCCGGTCACTGAATGCGTCGCCCATTCGTCGCCTCACCACAACCTCCACTCGGATGCGCAGTATGCCGTGCACTTGACACCCTTCCAGCAAATTGTCCGCAAGTCGCGGCTCACACCTCACAAGGCGATAACGGCATGAACTCCGCGCGCACCGGCCGGGCCGACTGCGTGCATGACGCGTCACCCTGACGTGCTGCCGCGACACTATTTGCCCGAATTCGGGCAGGGATGTTGGCGAACCCGGTCGGGGCAGGCATGATCGTGCGAGTGAATGACGGGGTACCCACCGAGTTGGTCCGCTATGTCGTGGCGTCCACCGGCCTACCCGAACGCGTGGCCGCCCGGGTCGTCGCCGACATCGTCGGCTACTTCGACGAGACAGCCGAGCAGTTCGTCCGACGCAGGCACGCCGAACTGCAAGCTCGGGAGATGCGCAATGCCGAGATCTGGCGGCGCCTCGAGATCGAACTCGGCGAGCGGCCGGTCGCCGCTCCGTCATACACCGAACGGCAACTTCGTCGCATCGTCTACGGGTAAGGGGTTCATCACGCCATGTGTGGAATCGTCGGATACATCGGTCACCGGCAAGCTGTTCCCGTACTGCTGGAGGGTCTGCATCGGCTCGAATATCGCGGCTACGATTCGGCCGGATTGGCGCTGCCGCATCGCGGCAAGGCCCGCGTCTGTAAAACCCGGGGCCGGGTGCAGGACCTGCGCGACAAAGCCGACACCACTGCTCTGCGCGGTACCGTCGGCATCGCGCACACCCGCTGGGCCACCCATGGCGAACCCAGTGATGCCAACGCCCACCCGCACACCGATGTCAGCGGCCGTATCGCCGTGGTGCACAACGGCATCGTGGAGAACGCCGAACAGCTGCGGGCCGAGCTGACCGCGCTCGGCATCGATCTCGTGTCCGACACCGACACCGAGGTGATCGCCCATCTGGTCGCGCGCGAGCTCGCGGAATCCGAATCCCTCGAAGACGCCGTTCGCGTCGCGCTGCACCGGGTTCGAGGCACCTACGGTCTGCTGGTGCTCGACGCGCGCCGTCCGACCGAGCTGGTGGTGGCCCGCAACGGCAGCCCCATCGTGCTCGGCGTCGGGGACGGCGAGATGTTCGTGGCCTCCGATGTCGCTGCCCTCGTCCACCACACCCAGCGGGTGGTGTTCCTCGACGACGGCGAGCTCGCGACCATCCGCGACAGCGAATTCCGCACCAGCACACTGGGAGTCGAGTCCGAGCAGACCGACAAGACCCCGACCACCATCGATATGGTGGCCGAGGACTACGCGCTGGGCGGATTCCCCGACTTCATGCGCAAGGAGATCGCCGAACAGGGTGAGGCGGTGCGCCGGGCGCTGCGTGGCCGCCTCGACGATCGTTTCGCCACCGCCCACCTCGGCGGGCTGAACATGGACGCCCGCGAACTGCGCAGCATCAGCAAGGTCGTCTTCCTCGGCTGCGGTTCGGCCTACTACGCGGGCCAGCTCGGCGCCCAGCTGATCGAGGAACTGGCCCGTATTCCGGCCACCGCGGAACCGGCCTCGGAGTTCCGCTACCGCAATCCGGTCGTCGATCCCGACGCGCTCTACGTCGCGATCAGTCAGTCCGGCGAAACCCTCGATACCCTCGCCGCGGTGCAGGAGCTACAGCGCAAGGGCGGGCGGGTCATCGGCGCCGTCAACGCGGTGGGCAGCGCGATCGCCCGCCAGTGCGGGGCAGGCGTGTTCCTGCACGCGGGCCCGGAGATCTCCGTTGCCTCGACCAAGGCGCTGACCAATATGACCGTGTCGTTCACGATGCTGGCCCTGCTGCTCGGCCGGGTTCGCGACCTGTCGGCCGCCGACGGCGGCCGCATCGTCGACGGCCTGCGAGCCCTGCCCGCCGCCATCGACCAGGTCCTCACCGACGAAGACGCCATCGCCGAGATCGCGCACCGCTACGCCAAGGCCCGCAGCATGTTCTTCATCGGCCGGGTACGGGCGTGGCCGGTCGCCCGTGAAGGCGCGCAGAAGCTGAAGGAGGTCTCCTACGTGCACGCCGAGGCCTACCAGGCCTCCGAGCTCAAACACGGCCCACTCGCGCTGATCGACCAGGAGATGCCGAGCGTGGTGATCGTCCCCGACGACGAGCTGCTGGCCAAGAACCTCAGCACCATCGAACAGATCAAGGCACGCGGCGGACCGGTGATCGCGGTGACGAACGCGGATCTGCCGCCGAACGCGGCCGACGAAGTGATCCAGGTCCCGCGCGTGGCACCGGAGTTGGACCCGATGCTGCTGACGATCCCGCTGCAACTACTCGCTTATCACACGGCCATCGCCCTCGGCCGCGACGTCGACAAACCACGCAACCTGGCGAAAAGCGTCACCGTGGAGTAATAGTCGCGTGGAGTGGGGCGCACGGCGTCGGGGCGGCTGGCAGGATCGAGGCGTGAATACCGCGAACCTGAGCCGCTCCGAGACCGCCGCGCGATCGCGGGCGATCACTGTCCGCGCCTACCGCGTCGAACTCGATCTGTCGGCAGCCCCGGATCGGACCCGGGCCGGTTTCGCGACGACCACCACTGTCGAGTTCGACGCCGGCGCCCAGCAGACGTGGCTCGACTTCATCGGTCTGTCGGTGGAATCAGTGACCGTCAACGGTGTGGAGGTCGCCGTCGACTACGACGGGGCCCGGCTCGCTCTTGCCGGCTTGTCGGAGACCAACGTGGTCGTCGTGCGGGGCACCGGCGCCTACAGCCGCTCCGGTGAGGGACTGCACCGGTTCCTCGATCCGGTCGACGATCAGACCTACCTCTACACCCAGTACGAGCCCGCGGACGCACGACGGGTCTTCGCCTGCTTCGAACAGCCGGATATGAAGGCGCCGTTCACGTTCGCGGTCACCGCACCGGCCGGGTGGCAGGTGCTGTCGAACCGGCCTTTTGCGGCCATCCAGGACAACGGCGTGATCCAGAACGTCGAGTTCTCCCCCACCTTGCCGATCTCGACGTACATCACCGCGGTCGCCGCCGGGCCGTACCATCGCGTCGAATCGTCTTGGGCACGTGGCGAACTCAACATCCCACTCGGGATCTATTGCCGCGCTTCGCTGGCCCGCTATCTGGACGCGGACACGATCTTCGAGGTCACGAAGCAAGGTCTGGACTTCTTCGCCGAGAACTTCGACTACCCCTACCCGTGGGGCAAGTACGACCAGGTGTTCGTCCCCGAATACAACCTGGGTGCGATGGAGAACCCGGGGCTGGTCACGTTCACCGAGGCCTACGTGTTCCGTGGCGCGGCCACCGCCGCGCAGTACGAGGGCAGGGCCAACACGATCCTGCACGAGATGGCCCACATGTGGTTCGGCGATCTGGTCACGATGGTGTGGTGGGACGACCTGTGGCTCAAGGAATCCTTCGCCGACTACATGGGCGCGCTCGCGAGCTCCGAGGCCACCGAGTGGACCGACGCCTGGGTGGCGTTCGCGAACCGCCGCAAGGCCTGGGCGTATCTGCAGGACCAGTTGCCGACCACACACCCGATCGTCGCCGACATCACCGACCTCGAGGCCGCCAAACTCAATTTCGACGGCATCACCTATGCCAAGGGCGCCAGCGTGCTCAAACAGCTGGTCGCCTATGTCGGCCGCGAGGAGTTCTTCTCGGGGGTGCGCCGGTATTTCCGGACACATGCTTTCGGCAACACGACCCTCGACGATCTGCTGACCGAGTTGTCGGCGGATTCCGGCCGCGATCTGGCGGGCTGGGCGCGGGCCTGGTTGCAAACCACCGGGGTGTCCACCCTGACTCTCGACAACGGTGCCATCGTGCAAACCGATCCGCGCCCGCACCGGCTCGCTGTCGGGCTCTACGACTTCGATGCCGAGGGTGACCTGGTGATTCGCGAGCGCGTGGAACTCGACATCGTCGACGCTCGCACACCGGTGGATCTCGCCCCCGCTGCGCTGCGTCTGCTCAACGACGGTGATCTCACCTACGCGAAGGTTCGTCTCGACGTGGATTCCCTCGCCACCGTGGAGAGTTCGCTGAATCGGGTCACCGACCCGCTGGCGCGCGGACTGATCTGGTCGGCGCTGTGGAACGCCACCCGCGACGGCGAGCTCTCCGCCGAACGCTACCTGTCGATGGCTCGTGATTTCGCGCCCGTCGAAACGAACATGGCGCTGCTCACCGCGGTCCTGGCGAACGCGTCGTTCACCATCGGGCATTATCTGCCCGATCCGGCGCGGGATCGGTGGCGCGGCGACTGGCTCGAATCCTGCTGGGCCACACTGCATTCGTCGGAACCGGGTTCCGGCGCGCAGCTGGCTTGGGCGCGTGCGGTGGCGGCCGCCGCCACCGTCGACGGCCGCCGTGCCACCGACATCCGGGCGATCCTGCTCGACCGGGCACCGGAAGGCCTGGCCCCGGATCCCGATCTGCGCTGGGCGATGTGGACGGCGCTGGCCGCCACCGGCGACGCGAAGGTCGCCGACCTCGACACCGAAGGGCAACGAGACGACACGGCATCGGGGCGAACCGCCTACCTGCGCGCCCTCGCCGCCCGCCCGGAAGCAGACGTCAAAGCCGCGGCATGGGATTCAGCACTCGGCGACACCACCCTGACCAACGACCATCTCGACGCCACCATCGACGGATTCCGCGCAGGCCGCCACCGCGACCTGATCGCGCGGTATGACGACGACTACTTCGCGTCGCTGCGCACGGTATGGGACCGGCGCAGCATCGAGATCGCCCGGCGCATCGTGGTCGGGCTCTTTCCCGCCGCCGATTCGCTCGACGGGGTCGACCGGTGGCTCGACGCAAATGCCGACGCACCGAACTCGTTGCGCCGATTGGTCCTCGAACAGCGTGACCACCTCGCCCGGGATCTGCGCGTGCGCGGCGTGAACTGATATTTCCCATTTCGCGGCGGGCTAAACATATAAGTCCGAAAACATCGCTCTGTCAACCCCAATCGACCGATCACGGTTTAATAACCACCACCCTGGTGAACCCTTCACCCATGACCTACTCACGTAATCGCACAACGAGTACGCCGAGCATGGATCTGACCAGCACCACCATCATGTTGGCCACCTGCGTGTTCTTCCTCATCGGCCTGACCGCACTCACCGGATCCCTACCCGCGGCGATCTTCGGCGCCGCCAGCCTCGGCGCGGGAATGATGACCACCTCCAAAATGCTCGACCTCTAGATCATCTCCCCGCCC
>NZ_JBHXAQ010000001.1:858836-1660322 GCF_042728755.1 Nocardia sp. NPDC060249 | reverse complement strand
ACCGAAGCACACTCCAAGGCCAGGAGCTGATCCACATGCCCCACACCACCGACCTCAGGACCTACGAACACGCCGAACCCCTCTTCGCGCACTGGGCACTGACCGACCCCCACAGCCCCGAACACCACACCCAGCGAGACCGGATCATCGAAGCCTGCCTCCCCCTGGCCGAACACATCGCCCGCAAATACGCCGGCCGCGGCGAGATCTACGACGACCTACTCCAAACCGCCCGACTCGGCATGGTCATGGCCGTCGACCGCTACGACCTCACCACCGGATCACCGTTCCTCGGCTTCGCCGTGCCCACCATCATGGGCGAAGTACGCCGCCACTTCCGCGACCACCTCTGGCCACTACACGTCCCCCGCCGCGAAAAAGAACTCCAAGGCAAAGTCCGAGCCGCCACCGAAGAAATGAGCCGACGCCTCCAACGCTGCCCCACCGCCCACGAACTCGCCACCGAACTCGACATACCGATCACCGACATCACCCGAACCCTCGTAGCGGCCAACGCCTTCCAGACCCGCAGCCTCGACACCCCCACACGCGACACCGACGGCGAACCCGGCATGACCGTCGCCGAGACCTTCGGCGACGAAGACCCCAGCTACCGCCTCACCGAAGACACCATCACCGTCGCACCACTACTCGCGCAACTGTCACCCGAAGACCAGCAACTGCTGATCTGGCGGTTCTACGACACCCTCTCCCAAAGCGACATCGCCCAACGCCTCGGCATCTCCCAGATGAGCGTGTCCCGCAAACTCACCAAACTCCTGAGCAGTTTGCGCGCCAAGACCACCGACGAACAACTGGTACCCGCCGCCTGAACTGCGCCCAGACCGTGGAGGGGGCAGCACCTTCGGCTTCCGGTCGCCCATGGTCAGCATTGATCTTCGACTTCGCGGGTTATTGCGCTCCCAGCGTGTTCGCACTCCGCTCCGATCGCACCTCGGCGATCGTCTTCACTGTCCTGGTCCTCGGGATATCAACAGTGCTGTTCATGATGCTCGTCGTCACTCGAGAGGGCTACATGCGCGAGGGATGGCGGCGTCTGGGCATGAGCACAGCGGGGTTCCGATACTGGCCACTGGCGCTGATCACCACGGCGGAATCCGGAATCGCCCACCACCGTCGCCACATTCTGGTACGTGAGCCCCCCGGACACTGGACGCGTTCCTGCGCGAACACCTGAACCGATTCTGTTGATCGGTGCCGTGGCGAAACTCGAGTAGTGCGCTACGCGTGCTCGGGGCACGGCCTTCCGCAGAAAATCGGAGTATGAGCGGATGCCGAGGCAATCGCCGATCAGGAGAGGAGCGGTCATGCGCGACCGGTGCATAGTGGCCTGTGTGGCAGCGGCTCTGATGGCAGGAGGCTGCGCGACCTCGATTCCTGAGACGAACGATAGCGCCACCCCGCCCGGTGGCGGCTCGACTGCGGCCGCCGCGGTGCCGACCGCTGCCACAGCAGGGCCCCAGGGGCCGCCGGGTCTACCCGGAAAGACCGACGCGAAGCAGGTGCAGGGGGCACCGTTCAAGATTCCGGCGATCACCCTGAACACCGGCGCGGCGATTGTCACGATGGAACGCAAGGTGAAGGCCGATATCGCGGCCGTGTGCCCCGGCTGTGCGACCGTGGTGGTTCGTGAGGGTACCGATACGACAAGAAGTCGTTGCCAACTCTCCGGATACGACGGCGGGAAGCCAGATCCTGACGACTCCGAGAGTGCGACCCCGTCGGTCGTCGTAGAGCCGGGTGCGCAGATCATCCTCTACACCGGCACCCTGGATCCGATCCAGTCGCCGTGCGACGAAGATCCCGAGCACTTCTATCCCGCCACGACATCTTCCGAACCGGACACCACAGAGCCGGACACCACAGAGCCGGGTACGACAGAGCCGGGAACGACAGAGCAGGGCACAACCGCAACGGAGCCCGGCACAACAGAGCCCACCGTTCCTGATCCGTCGACGGCACCACCGATCGTGCCGCCGACCGAGGGTAGCTCCGGTGCCACACCCACCGAATGAGCCCGACTCCACCCGTGCGGTGACCGGTTCGCCGTTCGACGGTTTCGGGGCAGTCGCGCGCTCGATCGGGCAGTTCGTCGCGCCGACGACATTGCTGGTGGCGGTGCTGTTCTACTTCGGGTGGGCGCACGTCTACTGGTTCTTCCACTACTTCGGGGTCGACTCCACCACCCTCGATCCCAGCATCCGCGAGTACCTGATGCGCACCGTCGATGCCTTGTTCGTCCCGCTGACGGTGGTCGCGGTCGTCGGAATGACCTTGCTCTGGGGGTATCTGGCGTTGCCGGAGTCGGTACGGCGCCGCGAACCAGCCCGGTGGGTGAAGGCCGTCATCGTGCTGGTGGCCGCGGCCGCGCTCGTCAACGGACTCAGCCGCATCTACGTGGTGACACCGTTCAATCGCGGGCTGTGTGTGGCGCCCCTGTCGATCATCGCCGGAACGCTCATCCTGTGGCTGATGGTGGTGCGACGCCGTGCCCGCAGGCCGCAGCCGCTACCCGACGACGCGGCCGCACGGTCACGAGCCTTCGCGGCGGCGGCCGCGGAATGGTCGGTGCTGTTCGTCATCATCGGGCTGAGCCTGTTCTGGATCGCCACCGACTACTCGGTGGCCGTCGGGCAGACCCGGGCACGCGAGTGGGCCGCGCAATTGGCCGGCCAGCCCGGAGTGGTCATCTACAGCGAAAAGGACCTGCACCTGTCGCGCACCGAGGTCCGCACCGTCGACTGTCATCCCGATCCGGCGGTTCCCGCCGCATATCGGTTCCGATATGACGGGCTGGTCCCGCTGACCCGCATCGGTAATCACTATGTCCTGGTCCCCCGCACCTGGACCCCGGACCACGGCGCGGCCATCGCACTACCCGCCGCACCACCCGGAGCGATCAGATTCGAATTCCGTGGCGCGAATGAACCTGCCCCGCCGAATTGCTGACAACGCGCAACCACCGCCACCCGGGTTGCCCGAGGGCTCGCTCTCTGCCGGGCGGCTGGTGCTCCACTGCGAGGATCAAGCCAAGTGCTGCACGTGGATACGCAAGGCGTTCGCGGCGAACTGCGCGGCCTCTGAGCTGCCGAAGGTTTGGTGAAAGTCGGGGTCGGTCTCGTAGAGGTCGGCCATGCCTCGCACCATCGCCGCGGATCGTTCGGCATCGCCGGCGTGCGTGGGTGTTCCGGGGATGTCGGCGAACCACGCCATATGGACAGCGGCGTGCTCTCGAGCGACGAGGGAGCCGGGTGTGTGGCCGGCCTCGTGGATCTCTGCCCACCTGTCGAGCAGGGCCTGGGCACCGGCCTGCCAGTCACGTTGCTGGTCAACGGACTTCGCATGCCACCATCGGTGCGAGGCGTCGAAGGCTTCGCGTCCCCACCGTCGCACGACCTCGGCTTCGTAGCGGTCGTTGAAGCCTTCGAGCATCACGTCCATGCGGGGTTCGCGACCCTGTCGACGCATCCGCAGGGTGTGCTCGACCGCGCTGATGCGTCGGTCCATGGCCGCGCGGTCCTCGGTGAGTTGTGTCAGGTGGGCCACGAGCGCCGCGATCTCGGCGGTCGGCGTCTGGGGTGCGTCGAGGACGGCGGCGATGTCGGCCAGTGCCATCCCTGTGTCGCGGAGCAGGAGGATGCGCTGCAGGCGCGCGACCGCGTCGGGACCGTAGTAGCGGTAGCCGTTGGACCCGACGCGATCGGGCTCGAGCAGCCCGATGCGGTGATAGTGGCGCAGCGTGCGGCCGCTGATGCCTGCGCGTTCCGCGAGCTCGTGCACCGTCCATTCCATGACCGGGCTCCTGTCGTTCGGCGTCGCGCTCAGTGTGGCGCGTCTGCTGTCAGGCCCAGCCGTGGCATCGCGATGCGCAGGATGTCGGAGGCGGAAGTGTGGATGCTGTGGGCAGCCGTGGTGCCCGTGGCGTCGAGGTAAGCGCGCACGAGTCGGGCGCCGGCCGCATAGCCGGCCCCGGTCGGCAGGCCGACAGGCTCGGTGCCGAACAGTCGTGCGCTGGAGTCGCCGAGGACCCAGGCGGCGAAGTCCGCCATCCCGGTGATGCCCAGCCCGCCGGCGACCTTGGCCAGAACCTGGTCGTCGGCGCGGGTTTCGTCGCGCACGAAGTGGGTGTAGCCGGCGTCGCCGTAGAGCTCGGCCGCGAAAATATCGGCGAGTCCTTCTGCGACCACCTGCTCGCCGACCGTCACCGTTCGCGGGTCCCATACGACCCCGCCGGGTGAGTAGCGCACGTTGTGGTGCAGTTCGTGCACCGCGATCGCCTCCAGACGGTCCAGGACACAAGAGGAAGGCCAGACGGTGATGGCGATGTATCCGCTGATACCGCCGAACGCTGAGATCCCCTGCACCTCGTCGACGAAGTGCTTGCTGGTCGGATCACCCAGGACGAGCAGCACGGTCAGGTCCGGGATCGTCACGCCTGGTCGGGCCGACGCCAACGCTGTGACGCCGTCCGCGAGGGCCTTCTCGACGCGCGTCCACGCATCGGCCGCGACAAGGGTGTCCAGTCCTTCGCGGACCTGCTCGATCGCGGCGGAGTCCGGGCGGAAGCCGAAGTTCTG
The DNA here is from genome assembly GCF_042728755.1 of Nocardia sp. NPDC060249. Taxonomy (NCBI): domain Bacteria; kingdom Bacillati; phylum Actinomycetota; class Actinomycetes; order Mycobacteriales; family Nocardiaceae; genus Nocardia; species Nocardia sp. NPDC060249. The sequence goes on along the minus strand of NZ_JBHXAQ010000001.1, from coordinate 1,655,724 downwards.
CTGGTGCACGGTGGCCATGTCCACGCCGCCGGGAACGAAGTGGTACATCCCCGCCATCGGGGCCCAGAACTCGCGGATGAGGTCGGCGCGATCCTGCTCGTCCGCCGTGAGGACTCGGCGCATGCCCGAGGCACTGTCGATCAGTGAAATGGTCATGACAAGCGACCATAAACATTGCCGCTACGGCAAGGTCAACCGATTCTCGCCGTTCTCCTGCGTGCCGCTGTCGGCGGCCGCGTTGGCCAGGTCGATCTCGGCCATGTGCACCTCGGCCCAGTCACGCAGCGCCGCCAGCGGGATCGCCAGGGACAAGCCGAGTTCGGTGAGCTGGTAGTGCACGCGCGGCGGCACGGTCGGCTCGACCCGGCGAGTGGCCAGGCCGTCACGGACGAGGCTGTGCAGCGTCACCGACAGCATCTTCTGCGAAACTCCCGGCATCCGCCGTCGCAGCTCGGCGAACCGCACTTCCTGCGGCGCGGCATCCGCGAGCACCTTGACCGCCATCGACGTCCATTTCGTCCCGATGCGGTCCAGGAGCCGACGTGTCGGGCACTGCGGATCGAATACATCGCCGCGCGCTGATCGGGTGGTCACCTCGACCTCACCACCTTTCGGAAAAGTGCCTTCTTGGCACCCCAGCAAGGGTTTCCTACCGTTTCCTGGTAACCAATCGTAACCAGGAGGCCGCTGTGTCCGACATCCCGTCCGCAGGCATCACCCTGCACACCATCCCCACCAACGGCATCCACGCCAACGTGGCCACAGCGGGTTCCGGTCCTGCTGTCGTACTCCTGCACGGTTTTCCACACACCTGGCAACTGTGGCAGCAGATCATCGGCCCGCTGGCCACCGCCCATCGAGTCATCGCGCCGGACCTGCGCGGGTTCGGTGACAGCAGCCGGGCGAAAACCGGGTACGACGCGGGCACGCTCGCCGCCGATATCGACGGAATTCTCGATGCTCTCGACGAACCGTCTGCCGCCGTCGTCGCCATCGACGCGGGCACACCGGTCGCGTTCTTGCTCGCCCTGCGACGCCGGGACCGGATCCGGCGCCTGATCCTCATGGAATCGCTTCTCGGGCGCCTTCCGGGCGGCGAGGAATTCCTGGCGGCGGGCCCACCGTGGTGGTTCGGCTTTCACACCGTCCCCGGCCTCGCCGAATCCGTACTCACCGGCAACGAAGCCGAGTACATCGACTGGTTCCTCGACACGGGAACGAACGGAAAGGGCGTGCCACAACATCTTCGGGATGTCTTCGTCGACGCCTTCCGGCGACCGGAAGCCCTGCGCTGCGCCTTCGAGTACTACCGGGCACTCCCGATCAGCGCTCGTCAGATCGAAGCCGCCGTCGCCACCCGCCGACTCACGGCACCGACGCTCGCGATCGGCGCGCATCCGGTCGGTTCCACGCTCGAACGGCAACTGCGCCCGATCGCTGACGATCTGACCGGCCATCTCATCCCGGACTGCGGGCACATCATCCCTTTGGACCGGCCCACGGAATTGCTCCGTCTCGCCGCGCCGTTCCTCGCCCTCGACATCGCGGCCGCGCACACGAACATACCCCCATCTATGTAAGGTAAGCCTACACATAGACGAAAGTAGGGCAGTTCCATGCGCATCGTGTCGTTCGGTTTCCAAACCTGGGGTCGCAAGACCCTGCAGGCTCTGATCGACTCGGAGCACGAGGTCGTCCTCGCCGTCACCCACCCGGCCGCGGAATCCGCCTACAAGGCCATCTGGAACGATTCGGTCGAGGAACTGGCCAGGGAACACGGCATTCCGGTGCACCTCACCGAACGTGCCGACGCCGAGACTATCGCCCTGGTCAAGCAGGCCGAACCCGATGTGATCGTGGTCAACAGCTGGTACACCTGGATGCCCGCGGAGCTGTACGACATGCCGCCCCACGGCACCTTGAACCTGCACGATTCGCTGCTGCCGAAGTTCACCGGGTTCTCGCCGGTGCTGTGGGCGCTGATCAGCGGCGCCGAGGAATTCGGCCTCACGGTGCACCGCATGGACGCCCAACTCGACACCGGCGACATCCTGGTCCAGAAGCGGCTGCCGATTCCGCCCGGTGCCACCGGCACCGAGCTCGTTCTCGCCGGAATGGAGTTGATTCCCGGGGCGGTGCGCGAGGCTCTCGTGGCGCTCGAGAACGGCACCGCGGTGTGGACGCCGCAGAACAAGGCCGAGCGGACCTACTTCCACAAGCGGTCCGATCGCGACAGCCGGGTCGACTGGTCGCTGGAAGCGACCGATTCGGAGCGGTTCGTGCGAGCGCTGTCCGCGCCGTATCCGCGCGCCTACTCCTACTACCGCGGTGAACGCGTCGAGATTCTCGACGCGGTGATCTCCGAGGCACGCTACGGCGGTACCGCGGGCCGAGTGATCGTCCAGGAAGGTGGCGGCGCGGTCGTGTGCGGTCCCCAGCCACACCGGGGTGGCAACCACGCGCTGGTGATCACCCGCGTCCGTAGCGCGGCGGGCACCGACCACGACGGTGCCGAATTCTTCGCTCGCGGCGGCTATCTCACCGACTCCCCCGCCTGAGTTCCCGGTTCCGCAGCGCCCGGCCGACGACACGGGCGCTGTCTTCCACCTTCTCTCCCAGTTCCGAGGCACCATGATTCCCCACGGTTCGATCCCTGCTGTCCGCCCGCTCACCGCGGCACAACGCGAGGTGTGGTTCGCTCAGCAATTGCTCGGACCGGTGCCGCTCACCATCGCCCAGTACGTCGACCTACGCGGACCGCTCGACCTCGCGGCATATCGCCGCGCGGCCCACCTGGCCGCGCGCGATCTGGGCGCCTATGTGCGCTTCACCATCGTCGACGGGCAACCGGGACAGGTGCACGACGACGGCATCGACGACCACATCGCCGTCATCGACTGCAGCGGGGAATCCGACCCGGAGGCCGCCGCCCGAGCCTGGATGCGGGCCGATCAGTGCGCGCCGTTCGATCTGATCGCCGATCCACCCATGGTGACCACGGTCCTGCGACTGGGCTCCCAGCGTCACCTGCTCTACACGCGTGCCCATCACCTGGCGCTCGACGGGTTCGGCGCCGTCCGCATGCAGCACCTGCTGAGCGGTCACTACACGGCCCTGCTGGAGGGAACCGAACTACCCTCGGCCGCAGTCGATTCGACGGCTGTGCTCACGGCCGCGCAGGAGAGCTACCTGGGCTCGCGGCGATACGGAACCGACCGCGAATACTGGCGCGAGCAGCTCGCCGGGCTGCCTGCCCCGGTCACCCTTGCGACGCGACCCGGTTCGCCCGATCCGCTGCCGATCCACGCCCGCGCCGAGCTGCCGGCATCGCTGGTCGAGCGACTGCGGACGCGAGCCGACTTCCCCGGCCTCGCGCCCGTGCTGGTGGCGGCGTTCGCCGCGTTCCTCGGCAGGCTGACCGACACCGAGTCGGTAACGCTGAGCCTGCCGGTCACCGCGCGCACCACCGCCGCGGTGCGTGCATGCGGCGCCATGACATCGAATATCGTGCCGCTGCGCTGCTCGGGTGCCACTGTCGGCACCGCCATCGCTGGCGCGCGTGCCGAGCTGAGCGGGGCACTGCGCCACCAGCGCTATCGCGGTGCCGAGATGGTCCGCGACAGTGGGCGCCGAGCCGAGTCGCTGAGTTTCGGACCGGCGGTCAACATCATGAACTTCCACACGGAACTGATGCTCGGTCCGGCGCGCGGGGTCATCGAACTGCTGTCCACCGGGCCGGTCGAGGATCTCGCGCTCAATGTGTATCCGGTAACCGGTTCCGGCTTGCGGATCGAGTTCGAAGCCAACCTCCATCGCTACACCGAGGCCGAGGTCACCACGCAACTGGACCGGTTCGTCGGCTTCCTGACAGCGTTCGCCGCCGCTGACAACGATGTTCCGATCGACCGGTTGCCGGTCCTCACCACCGCCGAGGCGAACCTGCTCGTCCCCTGGTGCGGGCCGGCGGCGGGTGCACCGGCCACACTGGGTGAGCTGATCGCCGCCGCCGTCGCGGCGAACCCGGACGGCATCGCCGTCGTCTACGGCGAGAAGCGCTGGACCTACCGGGAATTCGACGCGTGGACCGACCGCCTCGCCGGTGCGCTGCAGGCCGCCGGCGCCGGCCCCGAGACCTTGGTCGCGATGGTCATGGAACGGTGCGCCGCCTCGGTCGGCGCGATCTGGGCGATCGCCAAGACCGGGGCGGGTTTCGTGCCGATCGACCTGGGATACCCGGCCGAGCGCATCGCCCACATCCTCGGCGACTGTGGCGCCACCCTCGGCGTCACGGGCATCGAGCACCCCACCGATCTGCCCGACTCGGTGCACTGGACGATTGCCGACCCCGACGCGGCGCCGGATGCGGAGCTGCGGCAGCCGGTCTCCGCCCGGCCCGCGCACCCCGCCTACCTCATCTACACCTCCGGTTCCACCGGTGTCCCCAAGGGCGTGCTGGTGACCCACGGTGGACTCGCGAACCTGGCCGCCGAGCGCCGCGACCGGTATGCGTTGCGACCCGGAGCCCGCACGCTGCACCACGCCTCCCCCGGTTTCGACATGGCGGTCGGCGAAATCCTGTGCGGACTGGCCGGTGCGGCGACGCTGGTAGTGGCCCCGCGCTATGTGATGGCCGGACCGGATCTTGCCGAACTCATGCGGCGCGAACGGCTGACCAATGCCATCATCACCCCGGCGGTGCTGGCCACCCTCGACCCCGAAACCCTGCCCGACCTGCGTGTCCTCGGCGTGGGCGGGGAGGCGATCAGACCCGATCTGGTCTCGGCCTGGTCGCGAACCCGGTTGATGCGCAACGGGTACGGCCCCACCGAGGCCACCGATATCGCGACCATCGCGGAGCTGACGCCGGACCGGCCGGTGACGATCGGCGCGCCCCTGCGCGGATTCCACGCACTGGTGCTGGATGCCCGGTTGCGTCCGGTGCCACCCGGCGTCATCGGCGAGCTCTACCTCGGCGGCCCGGCCCTGGCCCGCGGCTACCACGGACGGCACTCGTTGACCGCGGCCCGATTCGTCGCCGATCCGTTCGGCCCGCCCGGCGGGCGGGTGTACCGCACCGGCGACCTGGTGACGCTCACCGCCGATGCCGAGCCCGAACTGATCTACCACGGCCGCAGCGACTTCCAGATCAAGGTGCGCGGTCACCGCATCGAGCCGGGCGAGATCGAGACCACGCTCACCGGCCTCCCCGGCGTCGGCCGGGCCGCCGTCACCGCACATCAGGACTCCCGGGGCACCCATCTGGTGGCCTACCTGGTGCCGGACGGTCCACTCGAGGTGGAGCGGGTGCGGCTCCAGATCGCCGAGCGGCTGCCCGCGTATCTGCGGCCGAGCGCCTACCTGGTACTCGACACCTTGCCACTGACCTCCAACGGCAAACTCGACACCCGTCGCCTGCCCGCGCCGGTGTTCGGTCACGACGGTTCCCGGCCCGTCTCGACGGACACCGAACGGACGATGGCGGCGGCTTTCGCCGAGGTACTCGCGGTCGAAGTCGCCGGGGCCGAGAGCGACTTCTTCGAACTCGGCGGGACCTCGCTCACCGCAACCACACTCGCGGCGCGCCTGGGCATCGGTGTCCGCACCGTCTTCGACGCACCGACCGTCGCGGCGCTGGCGTTACGACTCGATGACGCCGAGAACCAGGCCGAGGACCCACCGGTGCCAACAGCCAGGCCCGAACACCTGGCGCCTGCCCCGGCGCAGCTGCGGATGTGGCTGCTCAATCAGCTCTACCGGGATTCCTCGGCGTACCACTTGCCGATCGCGTTGCGCCTGACGGGATCTGTCGATGTGGCGGCGCTCGATGCCGCTGTGCGGGATGTGGTGGACCGGCACGAGGTGCTGCGCACGGTGTATCCCGCCGGCAGCGCCGGGCCGCAGGTACGCATCCTCACCGTCGACGCGGCCCTGGGCGGTGCACCGCTGATCGCGCACGCACTCGCCCGGGCCGAGCTGGACGCCGAACTCGCGGTGGCGGTCGCCGCGCCCTTCGACGTCACCACCGACGCGCCGATCCGGCTGGCGCTGTGGAACCTCGGTCCCGACGACCACGTGCTCGCGCTGGTCGCCCATCACATCGCCGCCGACGGCTGGTCGCACGGCCCGCTCGTGGCCGACCTGTCCGCGGCGTACACCGCGCGGGCGGCCGGACGGCCACCGCAGTGGGAGCCGCTGCCGCTGCAGTACGCCGATTACACGCTGTGGCAGCATCGGCGGCTTGGTGATCGACACGATCCGCGGTCCACCGCCGCTCGTCAGCTCGCTCACTGGGTGCAGGCGCTGGACGGCGCGCCCGACCGGCTGCCGCTACCGACCGATCGAGTCCGTGTTCCCGGCTCCGGCAGGCCGGGCGGCACCGGCGCGGTGATCGACTTCGAGATCGGCGCCGACATCGGCGCGGCACTGACCGAGCTGGCTCACCGGCACAACGCGACTCCCTTCATGGCCGGTTACGCGGCGTTCGCCGTGCTGCTCGGCGACCTGGCCGGGATCACGGACGTGACGGTCGGGACCCCCGTCGCGGGCCGTGGCCACCCTGCCCTCGACCGCTTGGTCGGCATGTTCGTGAACACCCTGCCCCTGCGCCTGACCCTCGATCCGCGAGAGCACTTCACCATGCTGCTGGCGCGAGCCAGGGAGGTCGCGCTCGCCGGGCTCGACAACGCCGACGTTCCCTTCGATCACATCGTCGAAGCGGTGAATCCGCCGCGCGACAGCACCAGACACCCGCTGTTCGAGGCCGTGTTCTCCTACGAGAACCTGCCCCCCTCGCCCACGCTCGACCTCGGCGGGCTGACCGTGAACGCCCTCGATATCCCCTGGGAAACAACGCATTTCGACCTGGCCTTGACGCTACGTGAGCAGTCGGGCACGGGCGGACTGACGGCGAGCCTGCGCTACGCCACCGACCTCTACGACGCGGCGACGGTGGCCGGGTTCGCAACGCGGTTCGTCGAGATCCTGACGGCGATCGCCGCACATCCCGACGCGACTGTCGCGCAGTTGTCCGGCTCCGTCGCGGCCGGGCCCGCTCTGCCCGAGCGTCCGGAGCGGGACAGCGACGCCGCCGCGGCCGATGGCCGTGAGCCGGCCACCGTGCGCGAGCTCGCGGTGGCCCAGGTGTTCGCCGATGTGCTGGAACGAGATTCGGTCGCGATCGACGACAGCTTCTTCGATCTCGGCGGCACCTCACTGCTGGTCTTCACCCTCCGATCGGAGCTGCGGAACCGGCTCGGCATCGACGCCGACCCCCGCATGCTGTTCGAAGCGCCGACGCCGCGGGCGGTGACGGCGGCCGTGACAGCGGAGTCCGGCGCGGCGGCCGCCGGGCACTGGACCGACATGCTGATCGACGACGCGCGCCTCGACCCCACGATCACGGTGCCGGAAGCGTTTGCGGCGCCACCGATCTCGGCCGACGATGTGCTCCTGACCGGCGCCACCGGTTTCGTCGGCATCCATCTGTTGCGCGAACTGCTCGACCGTACCGCCTCGCGTGTCTGGTGTCTGGTCCGCGCGCAGGACGCCGACGACGCGCTCCGCCGCCTCGCAACGACGCTCCAGCGATACGGACTCGGGACCGAGGGGCTCGCGGACCGGGTCGTGCCGGTGCCGGGCGATCTCGCCGCGCCGCGCTTCGGGCTCGCCGCCGATACCTGGGCCGAGCTGGCCGCGCGGATCGAGGTGATCTACCACAACGGCGCCCGCGTGAATCATCTGGAATCCTATGCCGCCCTGCGCCCGGCCAATATCGCCGGAACCGTCGAGATCCTGCGGCTGGCGGTCGACACCCGGGTGAAGGCCCTGCATTTCGTGTCCACCGTGTCGGCCGCGGTCGGTGTCGGGCACACCGGAATCGTCACCGAGCGCACCGCGATCACCGCCGATCAGGTTCCGCGCAACGGATACCTGGCCACCAAATGGGTGGCCGAGCAGCTGGTCCTCGCGGCAGCCGAACGTGGGTTGCCGGTCGCGGTGCACCGGCCCGGTCTGGTCGCCGGATCGATCAGCAGCGGCGCGAACAGTGCCGATGACGCGTTCTGGACGCTCATCCGGTCGGCCGCTCACCTCGGGGTCGCGCCCGACATCGAATCCGCCGACGTCACCTTGGCCCCGGTCGACTACGTGGCACGGGCGCTGGTCACCCTCGCCACCGGCCGGCAGCCGAACACCGAGATCTACCATCTGGTCAACAGCGCGCCCACCAATGTCGGAGACATCCTGAATACCTTGCGCCGCAGCGGTTTTCCCGTCGAAACAGTGTCGGTGGCCGATGCCGCCGAGCGATTGGCCGGCCGAATCGCGCAGCACGCCGACCTCATGCGCGCCGCGCTCGTCGCCGACAACTACCTCAACGGCGGCGGCGACGCCCTGATCGTCGACGACACCGGCACCCGAGCGGTACTCGCGCAATCGGGTGTGCGTTGCCCGGCCATCGATGCCGCTGTCCTCCAGCGCTATGTCGACGGTTTCATCACCGCGGGTCTGCTGCCGACCCCGGTCGCCGACCCGTCCGAGGTCCGCTAGGCGGATGAGGCCGGGCCGTGGTCGACGCCGCCGCGGAAGAATGTGCGCCTACGCGAATCCACCGGCGCGGACCATTCGCGCGTAGAGGTCGTCGGCGCGCATCAACTCGTCGTGCGTCCCGACCGCCCGGACGCTGCCGTCGTCCATCACGACGATCCGATCGGCGTGCCGCACGGTCGACAAGCGGTGGGCGATCGTGACGACGGCGTGGGTGCGCGCCCGCACGGCGATCGCTTCGACGATCGCCGCCTCGGTCAGGGTGTCGATCTGCGACGTCGCTTCGTCGAGCAGCAGCACGTCGGCGTCACCGAGCATCGCGCGCGCCATCGCGATCCGTTGCCGCTGCCCGCCCGAAAGGTCGGTGTCGCGGACATGGGTGTCCAAGCCTTTCGGCTGGGCCGCGACGACCGAGTCGAGTCGGAGCAGGCGAAGAACCTCGGCCACCTCGTCGTCGGTGGCACTGTGCCGCAGGAACAGCAGGTTGTCGCCCAAGGTGCCCGGCACCAAAGGGGATTCCTGCTCGACGTAGGCGATACGCGCGCGAACTTCGCGCATCGTCAGGTTCCGGTAGGCCACGCCGCCCACCGAGATCGTCCCGGTGTCGGGTTCGACGAATCGCAGGATCGCCGAGAACACCGTGGTCTTACCCGCGCCGGAAGGTCCCACGATGGCGGTGTGGCCGGTCGCGGGAATCCGCAGCGTCAATCCCTTCAACGCGTGCGGTGCGTCCGGTGCGTAGCGGACCGTGACGGCATCGAAGCGCACGGCGGCGTCGGGCTCGGTGGTCGTCGCCGGCGCGGGCTCGTGCGCCACGTCCGCTTCGGAGTGCAGCGTCTCCATCTCCCGGATACGCATGGCGGCCGCGATCCCCGACTGCATGGCCGTGATGTGCGTGGTCAGTTCCTGGATCGGTCCCATCAGCGTGAACGCGTACAGCAGGAACGCGATCAGCGTCGAGACGGTCAGCGAACCGTTGTCGACGCGCCATGCACCGATGGCCAGGATCGCGATGATGGCGCCCTGCACGCCTGTCCACGCGACGGTCCATGCCGTGGCCGAGACGCGCACCGACTCGATCGCGTGGGTCCGGGCGTTGCTCGCGTCGGCGCCGATCAAGGTGGCGATGCGGTGCTCGGCGCGTGCCGCCTTGACCGTGCGCACCGACCGCAGGCTACCTTCCAGCACTCCGCCGAGGCGGCCGAGCGATTCTTGAGTTTGCGCGTCCGCCTTGGCGATTCGCGGCATGAGCGTCCCGAACAGGATGCCGACGACGACGATCGCCAGCACGGTGACACCGAGCAGCATCAGATCGAGCACGCCCATGAAGATCACGGTGCCCACCGTCAGGAAGGTGGCGTTGATGATCCCGATCACCGCCGACGACGCGGCCTCTTTCAGCAGCAAGGTGTCGGCTGTAACGCGCGTGACCAACTCGCCGGTGGGACGCGCCTGCACCGACGGAACCGTCGCGCCGAGCAGTCGTCCTACGAGCGTCGTGCGCGCGTCGAAGACGATGTTCTCGGCGACGGTTCCGAGCAGGATCCAATAGCCCCACCCGAGTGCGGCGCCGATGACGAGCAGCACCAACAGCGCGACGGTCGGACCCATGATGGACGCGCCGGTGCCGAGCGCGTCGAGAATCAGTTTCGTCACCATCGGCGTCGCCATCACCGTCGCGGAACTGCCGAGGGCGAGGACGAGTCCGACCAGCAGGATGCGGGTGTGCGGTCGGGCATAGGCGATCAGGACACGCAGGTTCGACAGGGTCATCGGTGGAGCGGTTTCAGTCGGAGGCGCAATCGTCGTCACCCTTCAATGGAACAGCATTGTTCCATTTTAGTAAAGTGAATATCCAGGATGGATCTCGCTTATGCTGCACCTGTGGATGTCGAAGAGACCAGTGCCCGCGAACGCACCCGTCGCGCGATTCTCGACGCGGCGGTGTCGACGTTCGCGAAATCGCCCAACGCGTCGCTGACGGAAGTCGCCGAGAAGGCACGTGTCGGGCGTACGACGCTGCACCGCTACTTTCCCGAACGATCGGACCTGATCACCGCCGTCGGGCGGCTCACCGAGCAGGCCGTGGCCGACGCCGCGAAGCGTGCGCGCCTGGCCGACGGGACCGGGCTCGACGCGGTCCTGCGGCTGTGCCAGGAGTACTTCGAACTCAGCGATGTCCTCACGGTCCTCTTCTTCACGTCAGGGGTGTACGACGAGACCACGTCGTGCCTGTCCGACGACGATGCGATCGCGGCGATAGAGCGGGGGCGCGACGACCGCTCGATCGACGCGGCGCTCGACGCCTCGTGGATCCTGAACATGATGTGGGCACTGCTGTATGCCGCCGTCGACCACGTCAACCGCGAGTCGGCCGGCCGTATGCACGCACAGACCCAAGCGCTGACGAGTCTGCGCAAGGCGATCGGCTCGCCAACCTAGTTAGGTTAGGTTAAGTTAACTTCCATGGTTGACTATGCGGTCGAGGCGGAGGGCCTCGTCAAACGGTTCGGCGGGGTGACCGCACTGGATGGTCTCGGTTTCGCGGTGGAACGGGGCACGATCGCGGGGGTGCTCGGACCGAACGGGGCGGGAAAAACGACAACAATCGATGTACTGACCACACTGCTGGTTCCCGACGCGGGTCACGCGCGGGTCGCCGGTCACGATGTGGTGGCCGACGCGGGCGCGGTCCGGTCGGTGATCGGTCTGACCGGGCAGTTCGTCGCCCTGGACGAGAACCTGACCGCGCGCGAGAACCTGGTCCTGTTCGGGCGGCTGCTGAAACTGGGACGTCGGCGAGCCGCCGAGCGCGCCGAGGAACTACTGAGCCGCTTCGATCTCACCGAGGCCGCCGATCGGCGCAGCGGCACCTTCTCCGGCGGCATGCGACGACGGCTCGACCTCGCGGCGTCGTTGATCGGCCGACCGGAAGTGCTCTTCCTCGACGAACCGACCACCGGTCTCGACCCGCGCAGCCGCGCGGTGCTGTGGGACGTGGTCCGGGACCTGCGCGACGACGGCATGACCATCCTGCTCACCACCCAATACCTGGACGAGGCAGACGAACTGGCCGACCGGATCGTGGTGGTCGACCACGGCCGTGTCATCGCGGACGGCACCGCCGACGAGCTCAAGGACCAGGCCGGCGGTTCGGTCTGCCACGTCACCGCCGCCGAGGGCGACCGCGCCCGGATCGCTGCCGCGCTGGCGGACATGACCGGGCTCGCCGAGCTGAGCGACGGCGTCGCCGTCGCCGCGGCGGGCGCCTCGACACTGGTCGATGTCGTGCGCAAGCTCGACGCGGCCGAGATCGCCGTCGACGACATCGCCCTGCGCCGCCCGACTCTCGACGACGTGTTCTTCCGCCTGACCGGGCACCCCAGCGTCTCCGGCGAGCCCGAGGACACCCCGTGACTACCACCGCCGCAACGAAAACCGTTGCCACGGTGACCCGTCCATCTCCGTCGCTGCGGGCCGACACCGCGATCCTGGCCGGTCGCCACCTGCGGTTGATGAGCAGACGCCCCGCCTCTGTCATCGGCGCCGTGGTGCTGCCGTTGGTCTTCGCCACGATGTTCTACGTCGTGTTCGGCACCGTGGTCGAACGCCGGATCGGCAGTGACTACGGCCAGTACATGCTGCCCGCGGTGATTCTGCAGGCGATGCTGTTCACCGCGATGTCGGCGGCCATTCTGTCGGTCGAGGACGTGACCGGCGGCATGATCCGCAGACTCCGCTCCATGGCGGTCTCGCCGATGTCCCCGGTACTCGGACTGGTCGGCGCCGAGCTGACTCGTGCCCTGCTGACGATCGCCGTCCTGCTGCCCGCCGGTGCCGTCATGGGCTTCCACCTCGGTGGTGGTCTTCTCGCATCGATCGGATTCGTGCTCATCGCACTGTTCTTCGCCGCGGTGGTGTGCACCGGGTTCATCGCGATCGGTTTCGCGGCGGGCAAGGTGGACTCGGTGCAGGTGATCACCAATGTCATCTTCTTCCCGTTCCTGCTGGTGTCGAACGCCTTCACACCGACCGAGGCGTTCCCGGACTGGTTGCAGCCGTTCGTCGCCAATCAGCCGCTCAGCCGCACCGCGGACGCGCTGCGTGCGCTGGCCGACGCCGAGGCGGCCCTCGCCAGGCCGGTCACGATCGCTCTGCTGTGGTTGAGCGGTGGGTTCGTCGTCTGTGTCGCGGTCGCGGCCAGGGCATATCGGAGGTCACTGTGAACGAAACCCGCACCGCGACGGGACCCCGCCCGCACGTGCTCATCGACGGATGGGCACTCACGATCCGCGCCATCCGGGTGACGCTGCGCAACCCGGTCCTGCTGATGATGGCCACGTTCTTCCCCCTCATCCTGCTGGTGCTGATGACGGTGTCGTTCGGCTCGCTGGTCGCCCCCGGCGGCAGCCGGGCCGACTACGTGAATTTCAGCCTGCCGCTGTTCGCCGTGATGGGCATCGCGTTCGCCGGGCTCGGCACCGCGATGACGACCTACGACGATCTGCAATCGGGATTCGACCGCCGGTTGCGGGCGATGCCGATCGCGCGAGCGGCCCCGCTGATCGGGCGCATCGCCGGTGACGCGGTGCGCAACCTGATCACGCTGCTCGCGGTGATCGGGGTCGGCTATCTGCTCGGATTCCGTTTCACGGGCGACGTGCTCGGTGTGGTCGGCTTCCTCGTGCTGCCGCTGGTCTTCGGCACCGGGGTCGCCTGGATGATGGTGGCGATCGCGGTCCACGCCAAGTCCGGGGAGGCGGTGGGTTCGGCGCTCAACGCGATCCTGCTGGTGGCCTCGTTCCTGTCGACCGGATTCGTGCCACGCCAGGATCTTCCCTCGTGGATCCAGCCCGTCGCCGCCGCCAACCCGGTGTCGTCGGTGGTCGAGGCGATGCGCGGGATGGCGGCCGCCGGACCGGTCGCATCGCCCACGCTGCGTGCGCTGGCGTGGACGGTGGCGCTGACCGTGGTTTTCGGGACGATCGCCATTCGCGGATACCGCCGGCGCTGAACCACGCGCCGCGAACCCACTCGTCCCTGCTCACCTCGCCGGCGAGGTGAGCAGGGAAATGGACTGGTAACCGAACAGTCCTGTGTCGCACGCTCGCACCATCGCTGAGACTCCAGGAGGTGCGCGATGGTTCGCAGAGGTGAACACGCAGTGGTACTCGGCGCGAGCATGGCAGGTCTGCTCGCCGCCCGAGTGCTGTCCGATTCCTACGACCGGGTCACCGTGGTGGAACGAGACCGCCTCGACGGCGGGGACACGACGCGTCGCGGGGTACCGCAGGGCAAGCACGTGCACGCGTTGCTGCCCAGCGGATCCCAGGCACTCGAGCGGCTGTTTCCCGGCCTGCTCGACGAGCTCGTCGGCGCAGGCACGAAGGTGATCGAGGACTACACCGACTTCTATTTCTCGATCGCGGGCCACCGGCTCTCGCCCGCGGTCGAACCGGAGGTCGCGACCTATCTGCCGACCAGGCCGCATCTGGAAGGCCGAGTGCGCGACCGTGTTCGGGTGCTGCCGAACGTGCGGTTCGCCGGCGGCAACGATGTGGTCGGCCTGGTCGCCGACGAAGCCGGGATCACCGGCGTCAGGATCATCTCCCGTACGGCGGGCAGCGCCGAGGAGGTGCTGCCCGCCGATCTCGTCGTCGACGCCATGGGCCGTGGCACCCGCACACCGGCCTGGCTGGCCGAGCTCGGCTACGAAATGCCCACCGAGGACCGGGTTTCCGTCCACATCGGGTACTCGAGTGTGGCGCTGCGGCTGCGCCCGGGCAGCGAACCGGAGACCCTGGTGCTGATCGGACCCGCCCCCGACCGGCCGATCGGGATGGCGTTGTTCGCGACCGAGGACGACACCTGGTTGTTCACCGCGACCGGGTATCGGGACCATCACCCCGGCACGAGTTTCGGCGAACTGGTCGAGTTCGTGGCGCCGTTCGCGCCACCGCACGTGCTCGACGCGTTGCGCGCCGCGCAGCCGTTGTCCCCCGTGTCGACCTACCGGTACGACGCCAACCGCCGTCGCCGCTACGACCGGGTCAGCCGTTTCCCACGGGGACTGATCGCGCTCGGTGACGCGCTGTGCGGCTTCAATCCCATCTACGCCCAAGGCATGTCGGTGGCCGCATTGCAGGCCATGGCCTTGCGCGAGTGCCTGCGCACCGGCGGCGACGACATGGAACGGCGGTACTTCCGCGACTCCGCGGTACCGGTGGACGTCGCCTGGCAGCTCGCCGTCGGCGCCGACCTGACGCAACCGCTGGTGGAGGGGACCCGGACCCTCCGGATCCGGCTGGTCAACGCCTACGTCCGCCGGCTGCTCGAAGTGGGCAGACACGACCCCGTGGTCGCCGCGCGGTTCCTGCGGGTCTCGGCCTTGCTCGACCCGCCCGCGTGGCTGCTCCGGCCGGGTACCCTCGCGCGGGTATCGGTCGGGATGCGCAGACGCGACTCGGTGGCGCCACCACCGCGGGTGCTCGCCCGGTGACGATCGCCAGCGGGCACCGTCGATGAACGGAACTGACAGACATGACTGACGACGCGAGGACCGTCGCCGACCGGCTCCGATCGGCACGCAGGCGGCGGTTCGTCGGGCGGGCGGGCGAAGTGGAACTGTTCCGTGCGGCGCTCGACGCGGACGAACCACCGTTCACGGTGCTGTTCCTGCACGGGCCGGGCGGCATCGGCAAGTCCGCGCTGCTGACCGAAATGGTCGAACTCGCCGAACTCGCGGGCGCGACGACGACACGGGTCGACGGACGCACGGTCGAGCCGTCGCCGGAGTCGTTGCGCGCCGTGCTGGGCCCCGGCATGTCCTCGGTCGTGTTCATCGACACGTTCGAACGTCTCGCGCCGCTGGAGGATTGGCTGCGCGAGACATTTCTGCCCACCTTGGCGACGAATGTCCTCGTCGTGATCGCCGGCCGTCATCCGCCTGCCCGGTCGTGGTCGGACGACCCCGGTTGGCGGGATCTGTTGCGCACGATCTCCTTGCGCAACCTCGCACCCGACGACGCCCGCGCCTACCTGCGGGTCGCCGAGGTGCCCGACGAGAAGCACGAACGGATGCTGGCGCTCACCCACGGCCACCCGCTGGCGCTGTCGCTACTGGTCGACGTGCTCGCCCAGACCGCGGGCGAGCTGCCCGCCGCACTGGTCGAGGCTCCCGACGCGGTGCGCGCCCTGCTCGCGCGGTTCGTCGATTCGGTGCCGAGCAAACGTCACCGGGCCGCACTGGAGGTGTGCGCGCACGTCCGGTTCACCACCGAGGCGCTGCTGCGGGCCGCGCTGGGCGAATCCGACTGCGCGGACGTGTTCGAGTGGCTGTGCGAGCTGGCGATCATCGAGCCGGGGCCGCTCGGGCTCGCGCCGCACGAGATCGCCCGCGACGTTCTCGACGCCGACTTGCGCTGGCGTGATCCGGAGTCCTACCTCGACGTGCATCGCCGCGTACGCGCGCACCTCATCGAGGTGCTCGACGCCACCGCGCAGCAGAATCGGTGGCCGGTGGCCGATCTCGTCTTCCTGCACCGCCACAACCCGTCGATCTCGGCGTACTGGGACTGGTCGACGTTCGGCCGGGCCTTCCCCGACCGCTACCGCGCGGAGTACCGGGAGTCCATCCTGGCGATGACGAAGCGGCACCAGGGCCCCGAGCAGGCCGAGTTGGTGGACTTCTGGCTGGCTCGTCAGCCCGAACAGTTCGTCGTGGTCCGAGCCTCCGGCAGCGCGCCGATCGGCTACTTCTGCCGGCTGGCCCTGCACGACGCGACCGAGGCCGAGCTGGCCGCCGACCCCGGCACCCACGCCATGTGGGACTACGCGACCAGGTACGGCAGGCCACGACCCGGCGAGCCGGTGCACGCGGGACGGTTCCTCGTCGACGCGGAACTCAACCAGCTCGCGTCACCGACCATCAATGTGGTGACGGCGTGCTCGACCCAGTTCTGGTTGTCGCGCCCGGATCTGACGTGGGACTTCATCGGCGCGTTCGAGGCCTCCGACGCCTGGGAACCCTTCATGGCCCACATCAATTTCCATCGTGCCCACGATGCCGAATACGAGGTCGGCGGCCGCCGGTACGCGGTGTACGCCCACGACTGGCGGCGGGTGGGCATTCCCGAATGGCTCGACCTGACCAGTGATCGCGTCGTCGGCGGGGTCTCCGCGCGACCAGCGCGGCCCGCACCCGAACTCGTTCTGTCCCAGCCCGAATTCGCCGACGCTGTCCGTTGCGCGTTGCGCGGGATGGGGCGTGGCGGCGGCCTCGAACGCAATCCGCTGCTGCGCTCGAAGGTGGTCGCCGACCGGCCGGGCCCAGCCACCGGTGCCGCACTGCGCGATCTACTCGTTACGATCGTCGAGTCGGTGCGTGAGGACGCACGCGGCGAGAAGCTCTACCGCGTCCTCGACCGCACCTACCTGCGCCCGGCACCCACCCAGGAACGGGCCGCCGAACTACTCGGGCTGCCGTTCTCGACCTACCGCCGCCACCTCACGCAAGGCATCGAGCGGGTGATCGCCGAGATGTGGCACATCGAGCTCTACGGAACCCGCCGATGATGCGCAACTTCATCCCCCACGGGTGATTCGGCGCGGCGCCATCCGTCCTACGGTCCGGTACCGGGAGCCCCGGATCCGCTCGGAAAGGACGTTGGCGATGACGCAGGTCGAAAGCGCTCGATGGTCGGAGTTCGCGGGAATCGAGCCCGACGGGAACTACCTGTCCGACGACGACCGTCAGCGACTGCTGGAGGAGTACTTCTTCCAGCGGGCCGTGCAGGTCTATTTGCAGGCACTCCCGATCGTGAACGTCATCGCCCTGCGCGACGGGTCCCACGGCCGCTGGGGCGGCGGCTACAACGTGCTGCCGATCTGGAAGCAGCGGATGGACTCCGCCTGCCGGGTACCGACGCCGAATGCCGACGTCATCTACGCGATGAGCTATCTCGACCTCGCTGCCGACGGACCGCTGGTGATCGCGGCGCCGCCCGGCATCCTGGGCATGCTCACCGACTTCTGGCAGCACGCCCTCTCCGATGTCGGCCTGGCCGGGCCCGACCAGGGCAAAGGCGGACAGTATCTGCTGGTGCCGCCCGGCTACGACGGTCCGCCGCTGCCCGGGGGCTACCACGTGCTGCACTCACCCACCTACAACGTCTTCCTGTTCTGGCGCGCGTTTCTGACCAGCGGCGACGAGGGCCCCGAGACCGCGACCGGTGTGGCGGCGCTGGAACAGACCGTTATCCATCCCCTGTACCAGTCCAATCCCGCCACCTGGAAACCGATGCAGTTCCCCGACGCCTCGGGCGAACGGGTCGACATGCTGTTCCCCCGCGACGCCGGCTTCTTCGACCTCCTCGCGGGGTTCGTCGACTACGAACCGGTCGACGCGATTGACCTGCGATTGCGCGGGATGATGGCCTCCATCGGCATCAGAAAGGGCGAGCCGTTCGAACCCGATGCGCGGCACCGCGAGATCCTCGACGCCGCGGCCCGCCTCGCTCCCCAGCTGGCGGTGGCACTGAGCACCACACCCGACAGCTACCCCGGCCGCCGGTATTACACCGGCGCCGAGAAACGCCACTGGCTCAACGGGTTCCCCGATGTCGACGAGAACTTCAACGCCGGCACCTACCTCAGCCTCGACCACCAGGCCACCTTCTTCACCGTCGCCTACTCCGCCAGCCCGGCGATGGCGCTCAACATCATCGGCGGCGGCGCGAAGTACCCCTCCACTTTCTGGGATGCCGACGGCGAGTACCTGACCGGCGCCAATCACTACCGCTTGCGTCTGCCCCCGAACCCGCCCGCACGCCTGTTCTGGGCCGTCACCCTCTACAACCCGGTCGACGGCACCATGATCACCGTCGACGGTCACCCGATCCCCTCGGTGAACTCCCTCGACAAGCGCGTCACGGCCAACGCCGATGGCTCCTACGACATCTACACCGGCCCGTCCAAACCTGCCGATTCCACTGATGCCAACTGGATCCCGACCAACCCGGACGAGGGATTCCTGCTCACCCTGCGCCTGTACGGACCCACCCGAGCCTTCTTCGACCAGACCTGGATCCCCGACGATGTGGAGCGCGTGAACCCTTGACTGCGCCGTCACTGAGACCCGGATTCGCGGTCGGTGGCAGCGCGGGGCGGCGGCTACGACTTGTCGAATCCGGCCTCGGTGAAGACCGCACGCGCCTTGTCCGAGGCGATGAACTCGACGAACGCCGCGGCAGCCGCGGAGTTGGGCGCCTTGGCCAGCGGTGCGAGCGGGTAGTCGTTGACAGCCTTGGTCGACTCGGGGAAATCGATGCCTTGGACCTTCGCACCGGCGGCGTGCACATCGGTGCGGTAGACCAGGGCCGCGTCCACCTCGCCCAAGGTCACCTTCGTCAACACGGCCTTCACGTCGGATTCACGGGTGTCGGGTTGCGGGGCGATTCCGGCGGCCTCGAAGACGGTTTTCGCCGCCGCACCGCAAGGCACCTGTTCGGCGCACAGTGCGATCTTCGGCTCGGTCTTGCCGAAGTCGGCCAGACCGGTGATGTGGCCCGGGTTCCCGGCGGGCACCGCGATCTCGAGGCGGTTGCGCACGAACGTCACCGGTTTCGCCGTGATCTCGCCGGCGTCGACGACCTGTTGCATGTTCTTGGGCGCGGCCGAGGCGAACACGTCCGCGGGTGCGCCTTGTTTGATCTGTTCGGCCAGGGCCGAGCTGGCGCCGAAGTTGTAGACCACCTTCACCCCGGGGTGCGCCGCCTCGAACTGCTTACCCAGTTCGGTGAACGTCTCGGTCAGCGAGGCGGCGGCGAACACAGTCACGGTCCCGGTGACCTCGTCCGCCGATGCGGGTTCGGTCTTCGTGTCGTTTCCGCAGCCGACCGTGGCCAGCGCCACGGTGGCGGCCGTCGCAACGCCACAGACCATGCGAGTCATCTTCAACTTCTTCAACTTTCAGCGGTTCCGGATACAACGGGATGAGGTCTGGCCGTCTCGGTCGGGCTGCACCCGATCCGGCCGCCGATTGCAGCCACGCCTCCGCAAATACGGTGATCCTTGCGAGATAATATCTGGGATGCGGCATAACGAAGCTGATCGTACTGCAACTACGAGCATTGTCACCTCGGTTCCCGCCGTTGCCTGCACGGGCTACCGGGGCAGCAGGATCAACTCGGCCAGCGGGTGAGGTTCACTCGCGGAAGATACGAGAGCCAGGGCGGTGGCGTGGGTGTACGTCTTGGCCGCCGAGGCTCCCGCCGGTGTCGATCACGCGGGATAGGTGTGGATTTCGGTGGCTTTCACCGAGGCCCACAGCTGTGCTCCGCTGTGCAGTCGTAGGTCGGCGACGGTGGCGGGGGTGACCTCGGCCAAGACCGGTGGTGCGCCGTCGAGCCGGACGCGGGTTGTGTGCGCGTGCTGTTCGAGGCCGGTGACGGTGACCTGCCAGGTGTTGCGTGGGCTGCCGCTGGGGCGTTGCGGATACAGGCTCACCGCGGTGGGAGCGAACGACACATGCACCGGGCCTTGCGCGGGTTCGGCGATGGTGAAGGCGGCGCCGTCGCCGAGATCGACCGTGGTGCCCGCGGCCGTGCCCCGATAGAGGTTGAGTCCGACCAGGTGGGCGACGTAGTCGGTGCGGGGGCGCCGCGCGACGTCGCTCGGTGCGCCCTCTTGGACGATGACGCCGTTCTCGACGATGATCAGCCGGTCGGCCAGGATCATCGCGTCGAAGGGATCGTGGGTGACCAGCACGGTGTGGCCGGGGTAGTCGCCGAGATGATGAGCCAGTTCCGAACGGACCTGCAGCCGGGTGCCCGCGTCGAGTGCGGCCAGTGGCTCATCGAGCAACAGCAGCGCGGGATCGGTCACCAGGGCACGCGCCAGCGCGACTCGCTGGGCTTGACCACCCGACAGCGCACGGGGTTTCGCGTGCAGGTGGCTGTCGAGTCCGACTCGTTCGAGCCACGCGGTGGCCTTGGTCCTGGCCGTGCTGCGGTGTTGTCCGCGAGCACGTAGTCCGAAGGCGACGTTGTCCTGAGCGCTCATATGAGCGAACAACAGATAGTCCTGGAACACGACGCCGACTTCCCGTCGTTCCGCCGGGACGAACCGGTTCGGGGGTGCGTCCCAGACGTGGTCGTCGAGAACGATCCGCCCTTCGTTCAACGGTGTGAGCCCGGCCAGTGCCCGCAGGGCGGTCGTCTTGCCCGCGCCGTTGGGCCCCAGGAGGGCGACGACCTCACCCGGTGCGACCTGGAAAGCGATGTCGAGCACGAAAGACTCACGCATGACGCGGATTTCGGCGTTCAGGGTCACAGTGTGCCTCGCGTCCACCGGTCGCGCAGTGCGACGAGCACCGCCACCGAGACCGCGAGCAGCACGACACTGAGCACGATCGCGTCCTCGGGGTCGGTTTCCAGGGCGAGATACACCGCCAGCGGCATCGTCGTTGTCGTGCCGGGGAAGCTACCGGCGAAGGTGATCGTCGCACCGAACTCGCCGAGCGCGCGGGCCCAGCACAGCACCGCACCCGCGACGACGCCGGGCATCACCGAGGGCAGAGTAACCCTGCGAAAGGTCAGCCATCGCGACGCGCCGAGCGTGGCGGCGGCTTCCTCGTAGCGGGGATCAGCGCCGCGCAGCGCACCTTCGACCGAGATCACCAGGAACGGCATCGCGACGAACGCCTCGGCCACGATCACCCCGGCGGTGGTGAACGGCAAGGAGAAGCCGGTCCATTCGTAGAGGTACTGGCCGACCAAGCCGCGCCGGCCCAGTACCAGCAGCAGCGCCACGCCGCCGACCACCGGCGGCAGCACGAGCGGCACCGTGACCAGGGCACGGACGAATCTGAGCCCAGGGACATCGCCCCGCGCGAGCAGCCACGCCAGTGGGATGCCGAGTACCAGGCACACCAGCGTCGCCGACGTGGCGCAGATCAGCGACAGCCGCAGCGCCTGCCCCACCTCGGCGCTGACCAACCGTTCCGGCAAGGTCCGCCACGGCGTGCGCCACAGCAGGCCGATCAGCGGCAGGGTCAGAAAGACCAGACCGCACACGGCGGGCACCATCAGGATCAGCGGTCGCCGCCCTCGAACGCCACGCCGTCGTGCGACCTGTGTCACGGGTTGCCGAATCCGGCCTCGGCGAAGACCGCGCGCACTGGACACGTCACGTTCGACCTCGTCAGCTTTCCGGGACTTCGACGACGACATGGGTCGATTTGACCGAGGCCACCGCAATACTGCCGACCTCGAGACCGAGCTCGTCGACGGAATCGCGACTCATCAGCGACACCAGCAGAAACGGCCCGGCCTGCATCTCGACCTGCGCCATCACGGTGTCCTTCACGATCCGCGTGACGATCCCGCGCAGACGATTGCGCGCCGAGGACGCGACCGTGACTCCCGGACCCGGTGCCTCCGCGTTGTTCTGCAGGAATTCGGCCAGCTCGCGCCCTTCTATTCCTTTGCGCCCGCTGTCGAGCTGGATCGCGGTGAGCCGGCCCTGGTCGATATGCCGACGCACGGTGTCATCACTGACACCCATCAAGGCAGCTACTTCGCTGATCCGCAGATTCGACACGAAGTGCAGCATATTCGGTGCACATGCGGAATGCGAGCGACGGATAGCGCGGCGTGCACCTGAGACCGCCACCGGCCGCGATCATCAGCGTGGTGTTCAGATGCTCGGTGCGCACCGCGCGCCCGCACCGAACTCCCGCTCGAGCGCCACTCTCAGCTCGGCTTCGGAGGCTTCAGCACGACCGAAATCGGCGCACAACGGGAGTCTGCATCGGCTGCCGATGAGTCGAAGGGTGGGCCACCGTTGGTACGCGGAACTGGACTCGCGGGTCTGGTGTGAGGCACCTGTCGGTAAAGTCGAGGCGTGGTGGATCAGCCGGCGGCGCGTGGACGTATCGACAAACGGCGTGCGATTCTCGAGGCGGCGTTCTCGGTGTTCTCCTGCCAGGGGTACGACCAGTCGAGCGTGCAGGACATCGCCGACGAGGCCGGGGTCTCGAAGCAGACGGTGTACAACCACTTCGAGGACAAGCAGCGCGTGTTCGACGAGGCGATGGCGGCGACGGCCGAATCCGTCCTGGCCGACAACCTGGCCGCGATAGAGCGTTTGCGCACGCCCGTGGCCGATCTGCGGGCGAGCCTGCACGAGGTGACGCGCGAGATCCTCGCGGTGAACTGCGAGCATCGTTCGCGCGCCCTGCGATGGCTGACCTACGCCCAGGTCGCTCGCTTTCCGCATCTGATCGAGGTCGTGCAGAACCGAACCTCCGATCGGCTCGGCCCCGCCCTGGCCGACCGGCTGGCACGACTGGTGCTGTCGGGTCAGCTGCGTCCGTGCGACCCCGATCAAGCGGCCGAACAGCTGCTGGCCATGCTCAGCGCGCCCGCCGAGGCGCGCTCGCGCATGGGAACGCGCGACGTGCCCGCCGCCGACATTCGCTTCGTCGCCGAGGGCGCCGTCGATACCTTCCTCCGCGCCTACGGTGCTTCGGCCGATCCAGGGTGAGCCGGCCGCGCGGCGACGGGTCCGGGCAGGCTCGGCGGCGGTGATCCGGCGGCCACCAGGCCCGCGACCGGCGTGACGAGTCGCCGTGCGATGAGCCAACTCCCGTCGACGAACGCGAAATCGTCCTCGACCTGGCCGATCGTGGTCCAGTCGGCCGGGCGCAGATCACCACGGTCGGCGAACTGCTGGTACCAGTGCCACACCGTCGCACGGGCTTTGAGCCGTGGAGTGTCCCCGCGCCACTCCACGACGGTCTGGCCGAGGACGTGCGCCACCCGCTGTGAGCGCGGCGCGACCTTGTCGACCATGTACCGGGTGAACTCGTCGCGGCCGTTGAAGCTGTGTGGCGCCGGGAGCCGGTATTCGATCTGCGCGTCGGGCGCGAGGCATCGGGGTGCGATGAGTTCGTACCGCCGGCTGTCGACGAGTTCGAAGAACCGGAAGAAGGTGCGGTTGATCTCCCCCTCCGCTTCCAGCCTCGCCAGGCGCTGCGCGATCGATGTCATCGCCGCTGGTCCGATGGCGTCGGGGTGAGCGTCAGCGAACCGGTGATCGTCTGCGGATTGGTCAGCAACGCCAGGATGGGGCACTGCGACTCCACGATCCGGAACAGCTCGTCGATCCGGTCGGCAGCCTCAGGGGAGGTGACGAAAACCTGGTAGCTGATGTTGTGGGGTTCGATCGGTGCGTTCTCGAAACCCGGTGTGCCTCGGCGTGGTTCGATCTCGGCCGTCACCTCGACCCGCAGTTCGTCGAGCACGATCTCGTGGCGCGCGGCGGTGATCTCGAAGATATGGGTCAGGCAACTCGACAGCACCCCCAGCTGGATCTCGGGCGATCCCGGACCCAGGTCGTACCCGGCGAACTCGGGCGGTGAATCGCTGATGATCCGGTGATCGCGAATCCTGATGCGGCGCACGCCACTGCGCCCTTCCGCGACGGTGTGCGCGCGGATCACGATCGGCTCGACCGGCGGTGTCTGCTCGGCCTTCGCCTCCAGCGCCAGCAGCGCCGCACGCTTGTGGATGAGGAACTCGCGCAGGCCGGGCAGAGGTTCGGTGAGCGCCGCGAACCCGGGCGAATCCCCGTTCCCGGTCGCGACTGCCGGATTCTGCTGGCTGTTCGTCGTCGTCACTGGTGCTTCTCCTCGGTCTCGGTGGTGGAAACGGCCGCGGGAGCGCGGTCGCCGGCGGGTACGTGTGGTGTCGCGCGACGGCTCCATTCGCCGTCGAGCGCGTGGGCGATCCGGTTGACCGACAGCACGGTCGCGACGATGACCAGACCCGGCAGGGTCGACAGCCACCAGGCGTTGGCCAGGTAGTTGCGGCCGCCGGCGATCAAGGTGCCCCACTCCGGGGCCGGGGGCGCGGCGCCGTAACCGAGAAAGCTCAGCGACGCGACCGCGAGCACCGCGGTGCCCAGTTCGAGCGTCGCGAGCACGAGTACCGGGCCGCGCGCGTTCGGCAGCACGTGCCGCACCATCACGACGTACCAGCGTGTTCCGGACGCGCGCGCGGCATCGACATAGTCGGCTTCGCTCACCCGCAGCACTTCGGCCCGCATCACCCTCGCGAAACCGGCCACCCCCGCGACGCCGACGGCGACGGCGATCTCGACGGTCCCGCGCCCGAGCGCGGTCACCAGGGCCAGCGACAGGAACAGCGCCGGAATGGACAGCACCACGTCGACGAGCCGCATCGAGACGCTCTCCACCCACCCGCGCACGAATCCGGCGAGCAACCCGATCGCCGCGCCGACGACCAAGGCCACCCCCACCGCGATGAGCGTCGCCTGCAACGACAGCGCGGTGCCGTGGATCACGCGCGTGTAGTGGTCACGGCCCAGTTCGTCGGTGCCGAACCAGTGTTGCGTGCTCGGTGGCGCGAACCGCTGCGCGGGCGTCGCGCGCAGCGGATCGCCAGAGGCGAACAGTTTCGGGACGAACGCGGCGAGCACCACGGACCCCACCACCAGGATCGACAGAATCAGACCCGGCCTGCGGAGCAGGAATCGCGCGGTCCCGGCGACGTCGAATCGGCTCGACGCGGGAGGTCTTTCGGTGGGCGGCTCGGTCACCGCAGGGGCAGCGACCGCTCCGATGATCGTCGAGGCCGTCACGCCGCACTCCTCACCCTGCTCGTCACGATCCGCGGATCGAGCAGCGGATAGATCAGGTCGACGAGCAGGTTCACCGAGACGAAGACCGCCGCGCTGAAGACGACGACACCCTGCACCACCGGAACGTCCTGCACGGTGACCGCGTCGACGACGATCCGGCCCAATCCGTTGCGGGAGAACACGATCTCGATCAGCACGGCGTTGGCCAGCAGACCGCCGACGAGCAAACCCACGACGGTGAGCGCGGGCAACGACGCGTTCTGCAGCGCGTGCCGCAGCCGGATCCTGGTCGGACCCGCGCCCTTGGCCAGGGCGGTCTGCACATAGGGCTCGTCGAGTGTCTTCGACAGGCTCTTGGCCAGCACCTGTGCCAGCAACGCCGCGGTCGGCACGGCCAGGGTGATCGTCGGCAGCACCAGGCCACGCCATCCGTCGTTGCCGAACGCCGGGAACACCGGCACCCGGAACGACAGCACCTGGATCAGCATCAACCCGATCCAGAACGTCGGAATCGAGATGGCCAGCGAGGGCAGCGACAGCAGCAACTGCTGGAGCCAGCGGCTCACCCGGTAGGTGGCCAGGGTGGCCACCGTCGCGCCGAGGACGACCGCCAGTACCAGCGCCGGGACGGTCAGCTGCAGAGTCTGCGGCAGCGCCTCGGCGATGAGCGCCCCCACCGGTTCACCGCTGGCGAAGGACGCGCCGAAGTCGCCGCGCAGCGCATCCGCGAGATGATGCGCGTACTGGGTGAGCAGCGGCTCGTCGAAGCCGTACTCGGCACGCCGACGGTCCAGTTCCGCGGGATCGACCGTCGTCGCCGCTCCCGACGCGCCCGCCACGGCGTCCACGGAGTCTCCCGGCAGGGCGAACAGGAGCAGGAACGACACCGTGTAGGCCGCCCACAGCACCGCCACCGCCTGTGCTGTTCGACGGAAAACGAACTGCCACACGACTGTTCAGCTCTTCCAGGTGTCGTGCAGGTGGACGTCACCCGCACCGGCGAACCGCAGATCGTGGACGGCGGTGCGGACGCCGAGCACCGACTGCTGGTCGACGATCGGCACCACATAGGCGTTGGCGACGATCAGTTCCTGGATCCGCGCGACGATCCGGTTGCGGGCCACCGGATCCAGCGTCGCGGCCTGCTGATCGAGCAACCCTTCCAGCTCGGTCGGCGGGACGCGGTAGGCGTTGCGCAGTTTGGTGGAGTAGAGCGTGCGCAGCGCATCCGGATCGGCGCGGCTGTAGTTGCCGCCCCAGAACAGATCGAAATCACCGGAGCGGATCAGCTCCGGGAACTGCGCGACCTGCAGCTGGTGCAGGACCAGTTCGACACCGATGTCCTTGAGCTGCTGCTGGATCAGTTCCAGCGCGGGCTGGAAGGTGGCCGCGGTGGTGAACCACACGGTCTTCAGACTCAGCCGCGTTCCGTCCTTCTCCCGCACTCCCCCGCTCCCGAGGGTCCAGCCCGCGTCGTCGAGCAGCCGCTTCGCCCGTGCGACGTCGACCGCCAGTACCGCACCGAGGTCGAGGTAACCGGGAGTGTTCTTCGCCAGCACACTCGTCGCCGGGTTCGTGCCACGGGAGAAGACGGTCTCGACGATCTGCTTGCGGTCCACGGCGATCTGGATCGCCTGGCGCACTCGGGCATCGCCGAACAGCGCCTTGCTGTTGTTGAAGCCCAGGTTGTAGCCGACGCCGGGAATCGTGTACGCCTGCACCGTGACATCGGCCCCGGCCAGCGCTGCCTCCTCGGCCTGGGCGACACGGCCGATCGCGTCGACCTGACCGGAGATCAGGCTGCCGGTGCGCACACCGGCTTCGGGTATCACCGGAAACACCAGGGTGTCGAGGTAGGCCTCGCCCGGTTTGGTCCACAGCGCCGAGCCCCAGTCGTAGCCCTGCCGCTTGGTCAGGGTGACCGACCGGTTCCTGAGGTATTCGGTGAGGACGAACGGACCCGACCCGATCACGCCGCCGCTGCACCGCTCGGCCGCAGGCCGGCTCGCGGTCGAGGGCGCGACCACACCGAGCGACGATGTCGTGGTTGCCTGCAGGAACTGCGCATTGGGCTGCGCGAAGCTCACCGCGGCGGTCCGATAGTCGACGACCGTGGTGCCCACGTAGCCTTCGAGATACGACGTCGCCTGGATCGCGAGAGCACCGAGTCCGGGTATCGCGTCGAAACTGGCCTTCACCGCCGCGGCGTCGACGGGGGTTCCGTCGCTGAATGTCGCGTGCGGTCGCAGCCGGAAGGTGAAGGTGCGCGCGTCGTCGCTGACCTGCCAGGACTCGGCCAGCCACGGAACCAGCTTCCCGGTCGAGAAATCCTGGTCCAGGAGTGAATCCACGGTCTGGCGCAGCGAATACATCGTGTCGCTGCTGCCCGCTTGGTGCGGATCGACGCATCCGGAATCGGTCCCGATCGCGAAGTTCAGGGTGCCACCGGTGCGCGGCGGCTGCGTGCTCTCGCCCGATCCGGCGCTACAGGCGGCGAGAAGCATCGACGCGGTCAACGGCACGGACAGGGACCACCACAGTCTCCGGGAGCGGAGTCGCGATGGGGGGACGGGTTTGTTCACCGGCAGGTCTTCCTCATCGAGCCACGGCGCCGGGCCTGCCCGGCGCGACCATACGTCTCGACCAGCGTGCACAATCGGATGGATCTGCTGGTCTACTCGAGTAGCCTGGCAGGAGCAGTAACGGTGGTCAAAGGTTGCGATCCGCGTGCGTCGATCACTACCGCGGCGCGCATTCGGGCCCGGGGACATTGCGGGGGCGCGAGTTGTCGACACCGATCTGATCCAGGGCTGTGCCTTTCGATCCCGACGCGCGAAAACGTCTACCGGGCAGCCGAATCATGATTGCGTAATCTCATCCGAACGCGACGGTCCACCGATCGCGTTCGGCAACAGCTCGAACCGACCGAAGTGCAGGAGCGCACCCATGACTGCCCAAGACTGGCGGCACAACGGTGTCCGGGTGATCACGGCGGATCAGCTCGATCCCAACACCGCGCAAACACCCGGAATGGAGCGGGCGTCCGCGATCGATGTTGCCCGGGTCGGTGCGCAGAAGATCTGGGCCGGGACCGTCACGATTCATCCGGACGCCAAGACCGGCGCACACCATCACGGCGCGCTCGAGAGTGTCATCTACGTGATCCGCGGCCGCGCCCGGATGCGATGGGGCGAGCAGCTGGAATTCGTGGCAGAGGCGGGGCCGGGCGACTTCATCTTCGTGCCGCCGTATGTCCCGCACCAGGAGATCAACGCCAGCACCCACGAACCCCTGGAATGCGTGCTGGTGCGCAGCGACAGCGAAGCCGTCGTCGTCAATCTCGAGATCGAGCCGGTCGAGAAGCCCGAAGCCGTGCAGTGGATCGACCCCATCCACCGGCCATAGCCCGCAAGCGTTCTCGGCTGCTCAGTCGAGACAGAACTCGTTGCCCTCGATATCGCGCATCACCAGGCACGACTCGTTGACACCGTCGGCACGCAGTAGTTGCACCCGTTCCGCGCCGAGCGCGACCAGTCGCGCGCATTCGGACTCGAGTGCCGCCACGCGTTCCTCACCCACCAGCCCGGTGCCGACCCGCACGTCGAGATGCACCCGATTCTTCACGACCTTCCCCTCGGGCACCCGCTGGAAATACAGGCGTGGGCCCACGCCTGACGGGTCGATACACGCTGAACCCCGGTGCTCGTACCCCAATACCTCGGACCAGAAGTGAGCGACGCGCTCCGGTGCCGCGCAGTCGAAGGTGACTTGGATCTGTTTGACCGACGCCATCGGTCCACCATAGAGACGTCGCCTTCCGCCGTCTGCACTTCGAATCGCCCCGCGCACAAGGCGATACACACGTTCGGCGGGCGCGGTGCGCGTCGGCCCCGGGTACGCCGCTAGCCCCGCATCGCCGCAGCCAGCTCTTCACAGAGCGCATCCAGTCCGGATGCGGGGATTCGAGGCGCGTCCGGGGAATCGACGTCGTGCCACGGTACATCTCGTGCGGTGCTGACAGGCCGGGTGAAGATGTGCTGGTGAAGGTGGATACCGGCCGCGCTCAGTCCCGCGACGAACGTGAAGACGTGGGCGGGTTCGAGAACCTGGCGCAGGGCGCCGATCGATGAGCGGACAGCGCGGGCGAAGGCGACCGTCTCGTCGTCATCGAGCAAATCGAGGGACGCAACGTGGCGACGAGGCTCGACGAACAGATAGCCCGGCCGCGCCCACTCGCCATGGGCGGGCCGGTGGGTCACCACCACGAGGTCGTCGAGATGGATCACCGGGCTCACCAGTGGTCCGGTCCCATTGTGTTTGTCGCAGATCACGCACCCCCACATACCGGCGACGATACCGCGACAAGACACGTTGACAGTCCGGCTCCCCCTCACCGTCGCGGGCACCCACGATCTGGAACGAGAGCGTCGGTGGCTCCCGAGAATCGCACCCGCGCTGGGGGTCACGATCCCCATCATGGTCGCCATGGGCTCTCCGGCCGAGGGATACCCTTGGCCTTGGGCGGTGCACCAGTGGATCGACGGTGAAACTCCGGTCGAAGGCCGTCTCGCCCAGCCGATACAGCTGGCCCACGACCTGGCCGAGTTCGTGACGGCGATGCGCAAGGTCGGCTCGGACTCCGGGCCCGCCGCCTACCGCGGCGCCCCGCTCGTCACCGTCGATCGACGCACGCGCGCCGCGATCGGGGACCTGAGCCACACCGGCGAGCCGTTCGACGCTGCCGCTGCCACCTCCGCG
This sequence comes from Nocardia sp. NPDC060249, assembly GCF_042728755.1. Lineage (NCBI taxonomy): Bacteria > Bacillati > Actinomycetota > Actinomycetes > Mycobacteriales > Nocardiaceae > Nocardia > Nocardia sp. NPDC060249. The sequence continues at coordinate 1,625,760 of NZ_JBHXAQ010000001.1, read as the reverse complement.
TGGGAGCAAGCCCTCGCCGCGACGCCCTGGACCGCGGCGCCCTGTTGGCTGCACTCGGATCTGATGCCCAGCAACCTGCTCCTCACCGCAGGCAGACTGACCGGAGTACTCGACTTCGCCACCACCGGCGTCGGCGACCTGATCCCCACATGGAATCTGCTGCCGCACTCCGCCAGAGAGGTTTTCCGCAATGCCGTCGACGTCGACGACGCCACAGTGGAGTCGCGGGCGCGGCTGGGCACTGTCCATGGCAGTCATACAGCTCCCGGACTACTGAGCCACCAATCCGATCATCGCCGCCAACGCCCGCCACACCATCGACGAAATCCTCGACGGCGCTGATCCCCGTTGGGCTCTGGTCATCCCGACAACCGGCCGAAGCACAGGTTCAGGCTATGAGCAAGCGAAGGCCGAGATCTGTTGCCTCGAGACCGGCGAGGTCACCATTGCGCTCGGCCCACCGCCCCGAGGCGAGATCGTCGCGAAGGCTGCGCACCGCCCGGTGCTCGACCTCCTGTCCGACCCTCGTCCAGGTCGATACCGCACGGCGCACATGGTCCTCCAAATACGCTCTGGGGCGGCGCCAATACGCCTCGAACAGACCATCGGTGCAGTCCCACGGAATGGGCACCGGCTCCGCGACAGCGCCGATCGGCTCGGCCATCGCCGCCAGCGAGGGAAAGTCGGCGAGGAGGTCGCCGAACTCGGGCAGATAGTCGCGGGTCAGCCAGAACCGGTCCCGCCATCCCGGCTCGCAGGCGTCGAACGTGAGCACCACGACCCGGCGGGCCACGCGCCGCATCTCGCGCAGCCCGCCGATCGGGTCGCGCCAGTGATGAACGGTGGAGACGGCCATCGCCGCATCGAAGGACTGGTCGGCGAACGGCAGCCTTTCGGCCGCGGCAGCCACGCACGGCGCAGAGCCGGCGGGCCGCTGCGCCCGCATCACCGCCGACGGTTCGACGGCGGTCACGTCGCGGTCGTAGGGCTCGTAGGATCCGGTCCCCGCACCGACATTCAGCACCGTCCGCGCGTCACCGAGCCCAGCCCAGATCTGTGCGGCGATCCGGGGGTCGGTGCGCCGTGTGGAGGTGTACGCGCTACCGATCGTGTCGTAGAGCCGTGCGCCGAACATCCCCAGTTGCTCCTGTGGACTCACCGTGACTCCCTTCGCCCGTGCCTCGAGTTCTCTGTCGATGGCAGCGACCATGGCGTCGGTCTGATCGCGCCGTGCAACCAGCAGGCCGCGTAGTCGGCGCAGGTGCGCGATCGGATCGGTGGACACGTCACCGACCAGGTCGGCGATCTCACTCAGCCCGAAACCCAAGCGCCGGTAGGCCAGTACCTCGCGGAGTCGCTCCACATCACCGGGTGAGTAGGTTCGGTACCCGGCCGCCGTTCGTTCTGCCGGCCGAACCAGTCCGATTTCGTCGTAGTAGTGCAGGGTGCGCACGCTCACGCCCGCCAACTCGGCCACACGCCCTACGGTCAGGTGCTCCTCCACGGGATCGACTATGCGGCCTCACGCCACGTGAGAGTCAAGCGACGGCGCCTGCGGCCAGTGCCGGTTCTCGGAAACTGCGTCGATCGAGTTGGTGTTGCTGTCTTCGGCCATCGCCGTGCTCTGGGTTGCCGCGCAGGGTGGTTTCCGCGGTCGCCGGAACCTCATCACGGTGCCGAAGCGAATTGCTGCCGGATGAACAGGCGAACAAGAAGCAGCATCGGTCAGGACACGCGACGCGCGACGAGGGGGAACGGCTGTCGAATTCGCTAGTGTCAGGGGTCATGTTGCGAATCATCCGGAGAGTGAGCTATATCGCATCAGCGCTGGCCTTACTGTCGCAGCCGACCGCACATGCCGATACCGTCAATCTGCCTCCGCACGAGAAGACTTTCGAGTCGGATATGGGCAGTTTCACCGTCGGCACACACGACGAAGTCATCTATCGAATCGCGCCGTTGAACGGCTCCCCCACCAGCCGTGAGGCGCTGGTCTCCACTGTTGCGTACGGGCGACTCGACGGGCAGGCCGAGGGCGTGCTCAGGACCGGATACTCCGTCGCCTGTGCGGCCAGGATCGATGCCGTGCTCCCCGGCATCGATCCCACCACCGAATTCGACCTCCAGGGGCCGCAACAGAACTCCGCGACGGAGCAGGTGCAGCGGCAGGCGACGGAGCAAGCGCAGTCGCAGACCCTCGAGCAGTCGAGTACCGGCGAGTCGGTGCAGTCCCAGACGCAGGAGTCCGGGCAGGTGCAGGAGTTCGAGTCGGGACAGGTGCAGGAGTACAACGGCTTCGTTCCCTCCATCGCGTTGGACCCGGGTCTTTTCCTGGAATTGGAACTGCAACCCGGCGACATCACCAACGTCGATATCGGCGAAGGCAAGCCGCTCATTCCGGGTAAGACCGTGCGGATCGTGACCCGCGACTTCCACATCAAAGTCGACAATTGCGCGGGCCCGGCCACCATCCGCCAATACACCTACGTGCAAACCAGAACTCCCGAAGTCGACGACAGCGGAGCGGTGTTCGGCGATGCCACCGGACTGTAGCCCTTCGACGAGAAACCGAGGAGTTTCGCGAGGCACTGCCTGCTGAAGCAGGTCGCGGAGGGCCTGCTGGTCCACCAGAGCGAGCTGACTCCGGGCAATGTCTGCGGTCTTCGTGAACACTCGATGCCATGGAACCCCTCGTGCCCGACACCGAACCGATGCTGGTGACCACGCTCGATGCCTGGCGGTCGGGAGGTGATCAGTTGCCCGTCGACGACGACCGGACTGCCTGGGCGGCAGACGACGAGTCCGCGCTTCTGGTCGCCGATGCACTGCCCGCGAGCGCACAGATCCTCGTCGTCACCCCGCACGAGATGTCGCCGACCGCCGGGCACCTGCCCGTCAGGAAGGTGCGGTGGGCCCGGCGCGGCCCGGCGGGCCGCCATACCGAACTGCTGCACCGGCCATCGACCGCGGAAACCCTGGACCTGCTGCCGCATCCCGAAGGCGGCTGGTTTCGCGAAACCTGGCGCAGTCCGCACACCTTCGCCCCCACTGATTATCCGGGACCGCGCGCTGCCGCGACCGGCATCCTGTTCCTGCTCCCCGAGCACGAACAGTCGATCTGGCATGCGGTGCGCTCCGACGAACTCTGGATGTGGCACCGCGGCGGACCACTGGAACTCGTGCTGGGCGGCGACGGCGAGACCCCCACCACGACCGAGACCGTGCTCCTCGGGCCCGCCATCGAGGCGGGGCACCGCGTGCAGCAACTCATCCCGGCGGGTCATTGGCAGGCGGCCCGGCCCTGTGGTGGTGAGGAGGTATTGGTGAGCTGCGTAGTCGCACCGGGCTTCGATTTCGAGGATTTCCGGAGCTGAACCCGATTTTCCTCGCCTGGAAATGGTGAATGCGCGGCGCGCCGTTCCGCTGTTACCGGGTTGCTGATTGATTCCTCGGTGCGCAGGGAGCAGAGTTGCGGTACACAGCGCGACACCATCCCTCCTGAGCACACGTTGATCGGAGAATCATGGGACACCGGACGAGTTTCGCAGTGTTCGTCGCGACCGCGAGTTTGGTCATCGCCACGGGCTGCGGGACGTCGTCGGATTCCGGCGGCAGTGCCACCAGCACGTCGGCCGGTTCGCGAGCCGAGCCCGCCTACGCCACCACCCTCCGGCCGGTGATCACCCAGCTCATGAAGGACAACGTCATTCCCGGTGCTGTCGTGGTCGTCAAATCGCCGAAGGAGGGCGATTGGACGGAGACGTTCGGCACCCGCGTCATCGGTGCCGACGACCCCATGTCGGTGGACGACTACTTCCGCATTGCCAGCAACACCAAAACTATGACATCAACGGTCATTCTGCAGTTGGTGCAGGAGGGCAAGCTCGCACTCGACGACCCGATTGCCGAATATTGGCCGGATGTGCCGAACGGGGATGAGATCACCATCGCTCAGCTCTCCGAAATGCGAAGCGGGCTCTACAGTTACACGTTCGATCCGCAATTCAACGCCATGCTCGACAGTGACCCGAACAAGGTGTGGACACCCGAGGAATTGCTGGCGATCGCCTTCTCCCACCCGGTTAATTTCGCACCGGGGGAGAAATTCGATTACAGCAATACCAACATCATCCTGCTCGGCCTGGTCATCGAGAAGATCACGAAGATGTCGGCCGCCGAGAATTTCCAGCAGCGGATCTTCGAACCGCTCGGCCTGAAGCACACTTCGCTGCCCGCGGCGGCGGACCACTCGATCCCCGATCCGCACCCGCAGGGCTACGCGTTCGGCACCAATGTCTCGACCATCGACACGTTCGCCCTGCCGCCCGAAGAACAGGCCGCCGCTCTCGCGGGCACACTGCAACCCAGCAACGCGACCGACGCGAGCCCGTCGTGGACGTGGACCGCGGGGGCCGCGATTTCGACAGTCGATGATGTCGCCAGGTATGTGCGGGCCCTCGTCGAGGGTGAACTGCTGGACGAGACGATGCAGCGTACTCGGATGGACAGCATCCAGCCGATCGATCCGGCCGCCCCCGAGGTCGCCGGATACGGGCTCGGCATCATCCGATTCGGGTTGCATCTGTTCGGGCACGACGGTCAGATGCCCGGGTACATGACCTTCATGGGCCATGACCCGGAGTCGGACCTCACGATCGTGGTCGCCACGAACCTCGCGACCGTTCCGTCGGGCGAGGGTTCGGCGCTGGTGCTGGTGAAGGCCATGCTGCCGGTGTTCTACGGTAACGAAGCGGTGCCGGGCAACCCGGCCGCGCCGAACACCGGCGCGACGACCGCGCCCACCACGCCCGCCGGACCGACCACGACGGGCCGGTGACGATACCGCGGAGAGAGGGAGGTGTCATCGGCAGTGTCCGCTCGACGGTTCGCCCGGCAATGGGCCACACATCTGGCTGCGGTGACCACCCCGGTACGCGGAGAAGACGAACTCGTCGAGGTCCTCGAAAATCTCCTGGACCGTGTGCTGATCTCGCTGACCGACCCCGCAGGGGATCCCACCGTCGGCGAGAACCTCGGGATCGCCGTCGCCGATCTCGGTTTTCGCTCCCCCGACGTCATCGATGCCTCGCTGCCGACCCTGCGTGACATCTGTCGGCACGCCGGAGCGACACCCGAGGTTCTGACGAGCCTGGCCTCGCGATTCGGTCTCGGCGTCGGGCGCGGTCTCACCGCTGAATCGGTGGCGTCGCACGCCGCCGACGGTTTCGAAATCGCGTTCCGCCACGCGTCGGTGGCCATCTCCATCGGCGACGCCCGAGGCCGCATCATCGACGCCAATCCGGCCTTCGAACGCCTGATGGGGTACCCGCTCGACCAGCTACGGGGACTCGACGGCTTCGCCCTGGCAGGCGACACCGCCGACACCGAGCGCCGGCGCATCTTCACCGAACTCGCCGGCGCCGATTCGGGCACCGTGCGGTTCGAAAGCGAACAGTCTCGCCCGGACGGAACGATGCGGTGGGTCGGCTGGACGATCACCCAGTGCGTCTCGGCCGACGGCGAACGGGCTTACATGCTCGGCTTCGGCCAGGACCTCACCGAACAGCACACCGCCGCACAACGACTGCAGTGGCAGGCCCACCACGACCCGCTCACCGGCCTGACCAACCGGCGTGGCCTGCACACCGCGCTGCACGCGCTCGTCGGCGACGCCCACCCCGGGCAATACGCGGCGGTGTGCGCACTCGATGTCGACGGGTTCAAAGCGGTCAACGACACCTACGGACATGCCGTGGGCGATCAGCTTCTCGTCGAGCTCGCCGAACGCCTGCGGCGATGCGCGAGCACCGATCAGGAGTTGCTCGCTCGCCTCGGCGGCGACGAGTTCATCGTGGTGCTCCCCCCGTCCGCGGTCGACCGAGCGCGCAAGACCGTCGATCTGCTCCACGCCGCGGTCGTCGATCCGTTCGCCCTCCCCCACGGAGCGGTATCGATATCGGTCAGCATCGGCGCGGTGGTGACGCCGTTGACCGGCAGACGCGTTCACGAACTGCTCGCCGAGGCCGATGACTGCCTCTACCAGGCCAAGGCGCTGGGCAAGAACCGGTGGATCCTGCGCACCGACGAGACCGACGCGCCGGACGGACCCGGGATACCGCGCTGAGATTCCCGCGGCCCCCGGGCGCGGGGCGGTGGGTCAGAGGGCGATTCCGTCGAACATCAGCCGCTGTATCGCGCCGCTGAGCTGTCGTTGCTTTTCGGGCGGCTCGCTCGCGTCGGTGATGCCGCGTTCGGCGGCATCCCTCGCACCGGCGATCACCCCGGCCAGGAGCATGCCCATCACCGCCTGCGCCGTGTGGTCGACATCGAGGTCGGCGCGCAGGTACCCGCGTTCGATCCCGTGTTCGAGGTAACCGGCCGTGAGTGCGTTGGCCGAGTCGAGCACGCTGAACATTCGTTTGTTCAGTTCGGCGTCGACGCCGACCGTTCCGGTGAACAGGAACCGGGGAATGCGCGGGTCGGAGTACAGGATGTCGGTCAGGCCGTCGGCGATGCGGCCGACCTGGGCGCGGTAGTCGTCGAGGGTTTCCGCGGCGGCGGGGGCGTTGTCGGTCGCCAAGGCTTCCAGCACGCGACCGAACAGATCGTCCACGACGTGGTCGATGATGTCGCGCTTGTTCTGGAAGTACCGGTAGAAGGTGCCGTGGCCGATCCCCAGTCGCGTGGCGATATCGGCGATCGAGGTGTCGTGGTAGCCGCTCGTCGCGAAGCAATCGAAGGCGGCGTCGATGATGTCGCGGCGGGTTTCCTCGCGCATGCGTTCCGCGCGCTGAGCGCGTCTGTCTCCGAGTGCCTCTGGTCCGACCACGCCTGCGATGATAGCCTCCGTCAAAGTTGAGTGACACTTCATTCCGTAAGTAGAATGACGTGTCAGTCCACCAAGTGTCGACAGAACAAAGGAGTTCGTCATGCGTGACCCGAAGATCGTCATCATCGGCGCCGGCGTCGCCGGTATCACCGCCGGTGTGATCTTCAAGCAGGCCGGCTTCGAGAACTTCGTGATCCTGGAGAAGGGCTCCGATGTCGGCGGGGTCTGGCATTGGAACCGTTATCCCGGACTGACCTGCGATGTTCCCTCGCAGATCTATCAGTTCGGCTTCGCCCCCAAGCCCGACTGGTCACAGATCTGGGCCACCGGTGGCGAGATCCAGCGCTACCACCGCGACGTGGTCGAGCAGTTCGGTCTGACCAAGCATCTGACGCTGAACAGTGAGGTCACCGACGCCGTTCACGGCACCGACGGGTGGACCGTCACCCTCGCGGGCGGCCGAGAGATCCGGGCGGACTTCCTCATCGCCGCCACCGGCGTGCTGCACCACCCCTTCACTCCCGACATCCCGGGCGCCGATCGGTTCACCGGTGCGGTCGTGCACACCGCCCGCTGGGACGACGCGATCGAGACCGTCGGCAAGCGCATCGCGGTGATCGGCAGCGGGTCCACCGGCGTGCAGGTGGTCTCCGCGCTCCAACCACAGGCCGCGAAACTCACCCAGTTCACCCGCACTCCCCAGTGGGTGCTCTGGGCTCCGATGGGTCTGCCGCAGCCGCGACTGTTCGCCAAGCTCCTCGCTGCCGCGCCCGCCGCGCACCGGCAGCTCTACGCCATGCTGTTGTGGGGCTCGGGCATCCTCGCCGATATCGCGTTGAAGCCGACATGGCGACGCCGCGCCGCCCAACGACTCGCCCGGTGGTCGCTGACCACCCAGGTGCGCGACCGACAGCTTCGAGCGGCGTTGACCCCCGACTACGAACCGTTCTGCAAACGGCAGGTCCTCTCCGGCACCTATCACCGCGCGATCGGCGCCGGCAACGCGGCATTGGTGACCGAAGCGATCAGCGAGATCACCGAAACCGGGATCCGCACCGCGGACGGCACCCACCACGACCTCGACGTGATCGTCTACGCCACCGGCTTCCACCCACACAACTACATGCGCCCGATGAACCTGCGCGGCCGCGACGGACTGAGCATCGACGACGCCTGGGCGAAGGGTCCGCGCGCCTACCGGATGACCGCGATCCCCGGCTTCCCGAACCTGTTCACCGTGCTGGGCCCGAACTCACCGACCGGGTCGATCTCGCTGCAGTACTCCGCGGAACTGACGGCCCGCTACATCACGCAGTGGCTGAAACGCTTCCGCGACAACGAGTTCGACACCGTGGAGGTGACCGAGGAGGCAACCGTCCGGTTCAACGACGCCGTCGCCGAGGCCATGGGCCCGACCGTGTGGAACACCGGGTGCAACTCCTGGTACTTCACCGACGAGAACACCATCGACCTGTGGCCGTTCGACCGCACGACGATGACCACCCTGCTCACCGAACCCGACGACCGCGACTATCTGATCGCTCACCAGGATGGAACTCTGTGATGACGACACGACACGTCGACGTCTCGGCAAAGGCGAACTCCTCTACGGCGTACTGACGTTCGACCGGATCGCCGCGCCCACGCCAGGATGTGGATCGTCCTAAGGGAAGGTTAGGAACCGCCCGCGGCGCTTCCCTTCGGCATGTGAGCGCCGACACAGTGGTCTCCGACGGCGCAATGCCGCGCCGATAGAGGAGGGTCCAAGGTGACAACGACACAGGCCGGTGGTGAACGGCGAGTCGTGGCGAACGTGCTGCGCGGCTCGATCGGCAACCTCGTCGAGTGGTACGACTGGTACGTCTACGCCGCGTTCAGCGTGTACTTCGCGAAGGCGTTCTTCCCGGACGGCGACCCCACCGCGCAGCTGCTGTCGACGGCGGCGGTGTTCGCGGTCGGGTTCATCATGCGCCCGATCGGTGGCTGGGCACTCGGGCGCTACGCCGACCGGTTCGGCCGCCGCTCCGCCCTCACCCTGTCGGTGACCGTGATGGCCGCGGGTTCGCTGATGATCGCGGTGACACCCGGATTCCAGACCATCGGTATCGCGGCGCCGGTGTTGCTGCTCATGGCGCGGCTGCTGCAGGGGCTGTCGGTCGGCGGTGAGTACGCCACCAGCGCTACGTATCTGTCCGAGGTCGCGTCCCCGGGCCGGCGCGGGTTCTACTCGAGCTTCCAGTACGTGACGCTGGTCGCGGGCCAGCTCGTCGCGCTGGGCGTGCAGATCATCCTGCAGCAGATGCTCTCGTCCGAGCAGATGTACAGCTGGGGCTGGCGCATTCCGTTCCTGATCGGTTCCGGTGGCGCGATCGTGGTGATGCTGTTGCGACGCGGCATGGACGAGTCGGACTCGTTCAAGGCCATGGAGAAGACGGCCGAGACCGGCAAGGCGGCCGCGAGCAGCTCACGCGGTTCGCTGCGGGTCCTGCTGCAGTACCCGCGGGAATGTCTGCTGGTGGTCGGACTGACCCTGGGCGGAACCGTGGCGTTCTACACCTACACGACCTACATGCAGAAGTTCATGATCAACACCTCGGGCATCTCCAAGGACACCGTGGCCTGGATCAACTTCGTCGCGCTGCTGGTGTTCGTGGTGCTCCAGCCGATCGCGGGTGGCCTGTCGGACCGGATCGGCCGCCGCAGACTGCTCATCTTCTTCGGTGTCGCCGGCACCGTGCTGACCGTGCCGATCATGACGGCGCTCGCGCACACCGCCAACGCACTCGCGGCCTTCGGCCTGATGATGACCGCGCTGGTGATCGTCACCGGCTACACCTCGATCAACTCGATCGTGAAGGCCGAGCTGTTCCCCACCAAGATCCGCGCGCTCGGTGTCGGGCTGCCGTACGCGCTGACGGTCGCCATCTTCGGTGGTACCGCGGAGATGATCGCGCTGGCGTTGAAGAAGGCGGGCCTCGAGTCGCTCTACTTCTTCTATGTCGCCGGATGTATCGCGATCTCGCTGATCACCTACTACTTCATGCGGGAGACCTCGGCCGAGTCGACCATCGACGCCGACGACGTCGTCGATACCGGTGCGGTCGAGCCGGAACGGACGATGGCCGCCGTGCGTGGCTGACCGTCCGGAACACGGGCCGGTCCTGCCGCTATGGGAGGATCGGCGCGTGCGGCTTGCGGTGGTCGAGGACGACGACGGAGTGGGCGACGCCCTGGTAGAGGCGCTCACCGCGCGCGGCTACCGGGCCGAGCGCCTGCGCCGTGGCGCCGATCTGCTCATCGCCCACCGCGACTTCGACGCCGTACTCCTCGACCTCGGCCTGCCCGATGCGGACGGGTTGCAGGTCCTGCGTCAGCTGCGTGAGGTCAGCACGATCCCGGTGTTGATCCTGACCGCCCGCAGCGACGAACGCTCCATCGTGCGGGGTTTGCGAGGCGGCGCGGACGACTATGTGGTCAAGCCGCCGCGGATCGCCGAGCTGATGGCGCGGCTCGAGACCGTGCTGCGCCGGGCCGCGGCCGTCGCCACACAGACCAGGACCGAAGTCGTCACCGGTGACGTCCGGGTGGATCTGCGAGCCAGAGTCGTCGAGGTGGCCGGTGCCCCGATCGCGCTCACCCAGAAGGAGTTCGAGCTCGTCGAGGTCCTGGTGGAACGGCCGGGCGCCGCGGTGAGCAGGCAGCAGCTGATGGACCGCATCTGGGGAGACGCGTTCGTCGCGGTCTCGCGCTCGCTCGATGTCCATATGACGGGGCTGCGCGCCAAACTCAGCCGGCCCGGCTTGATCACCACCATTCGCGGCTACGGGTATCGGTGGGGCGAGTGAGCGCCGAAGGACCGGTATGCGCCGCAGACTGCTGATCGCCCTCACCGTCTTCGCGGCGCTCGCCGTGCTGGCTTTCGCGATTCCGCTGTCGCTGACCGCCGCCACCAGCCGAACCCAGGAGCTGGTGCTCGGCCGGTCCGGTGACGCCGACCGTTTCGCGACCCTCGCGGACGCGGCGGGATCGGCGGGCGGGGTGCAGGCACTGGCCGCCGAGGTCGGCCGCTATCACGAGCTGTACGGGGAGAACGTCCTGGTCGTGGATGCGCGCGGGGCACCGATCGTCAACGCCGGAGTCGAGGTGAGCGATCCGCGGATCCGGGCCGCGGTGGCCTCGGCTCGCCGCAACCAGCGCCCGCAGCAGGTGGACCGGCTGATGCCGTGGAGCGCTCCGGTCATGCTCATCGCTCGCCCTGTCGGCACCGGCGTGCAGGTCAACGGCGCCGTCGTGATCGAGGCGTCGACCGCCGCGGCGCGCGCGACGATCGCCCGGGTGTGGGCGGTGATCGCGGTGGGCGGACTCGCCGCGATGGTGGTCTTCGTGCTGCTGGCGCTGGTCCTGAGCCGTTGGGTGCTGCGCCCGCTGGCCGCCATGTCGGACGCGGTCGCCGAACTCACCGCGACGCTGCCGAAGCCACGGGGCCGCGCCCCGATCACCAAGAACTACGGTGGCCCGCCGGAGGTCCGTGACCTCGCCGAATCCGTCGACGCCATGGCCACCGCTGTGGCCGATTCCGTCGACGCGCAACACCAGCTCGTCGCCGATACCGCCCATGCCATGCGAAACCCACTCGCCGCCTTGATGATTCGTCTCGACTCACTGGAATACGCGGTTCCCGGCCAGGCGTCGGCGACCTTCCGCGGCGCGACCGCGGAAGGAGAACGACTGACCGCGCTCCTCGACGATCTGCTGGAGCTGGCCGTGGCGCAAGCGCCCGCCTCCTTCGGCACGGCGGCATCCGCCGAGGAGCGGTGTGACCCGGCGCAGGTCGTGGCCGACCGCATCGACGCGTGGGCGTCGGCGTTCGACGACGCGGAGATGCGGTTGACCACCGCACTCCGACCCGAGGGATCCGTCTCGGCGATGTCGACCAGCTCTGCGCCGCCGGGTAATGGCGAGGGTCGCGGCAACCACAGCGCGGCGGCGATCAGTTCGGCCGCGCTCGCCCAGATTCTCGATGTGGCGCTGAGCAATTCGTGCCGGTACGCGGGATCCGGCGCGCACACGGTAGTCGGGGTGCGCGAGGAACCGGGCTGGGTGACGGTCCGGGTCGCCGACGACGGGACAGGCGTCGCGCCGGACGAACTCGGCAAACTCACGACACGGTTCTTCCGCGGTTCCACCGCGACCGCGGGCGGAACGGGACTCGGCCTGTCGATCGCGCAGGCGCTGGCCACGGCGTGGGGCGCGACATTGACGGTCGAGGCGGTGCGCCCGCACGGGCTCGCCGTGACAGTTCGGGTGCCGGTGGTGGCGCGATGAGCGGTGGACCGCTGATGTCACGTCGCCGGATGCTGACGTTGGCCGCATTCGTGTCGGCGAGCGTGGCCGGGTGCGGCGCGAACGATCGAACAACGGTGCGACTGGCCTCGGGTGAGGACGGTGGCTTCTACTACGCCTTCGCGCGGCTGCTGGCCGCCGCGGCCGCCGGCGACACCGACACTGTGCGCATCGAACCGGTGGAAACCGCTGGATCGCAACAGAATCTCCGGATGATCGCCGATGGCGACGTCGACACCGCACTGGCGCTGGCGGATTCGGCGAGCGACTTCGGTGGGCGCGTGGTGGCACTCGGTCGCGTCTACGAGAACTATCTCCAGTTGGCGGTCCGCGCCGACGGTCCGATCCACGAGGTCGCCGACCTGCGCGGGCGCCGAGTCAATCTCGGTGCCGCGGGTTCGGGAGCCGCGGTCACCGGTCAGCGATTGCTGACAACGGCCGGGCTCGATCCGACCGTCGATGTCGTGGTCGAGCATCGCCCGCTGCGCGAGGCCGCGCAACGGTTGACCGACGGCGTCATCGACGCGTTGCTGTGGGCAGGTGGTGTGCCGACCGCCGCGCTCGCCGTACCCGATCCCCTGCGACTGATCGACCTCGGCGGCCTCGCCGCACCTATGCGAGAGCGATACGGCCCCGTCTACGACCGGGTCGCCATTCCCGCCGACGCCTATCCGGGCAGCCCGGCGGTGCACACGATCGGCGTCGCCAACCTTCTCCTCGCCGCTGCCACCCTGCCCGACGAGACCGCGGCCGCCATCGTCGACCTGCTGGTCCGGCACGCGGACGCGCTCGTCCCGGCCGAGGCCGCGGGCACCCAGTTCCTCGACGGCCGATTCCTGATCGGCACCGGAACCGTCCCGCTGCACCCTGGAGCGGCCGAGGTCTACCGTCGCTGGCACGGCTGAACCCACAGATAGTAAGGTTTGCCTTGCCTTATTGAATATGGTCTAGTGATCGCGAACCGGTAGCCACGTGCGGAGGAGAATCGTGATCGCGAAGCAGGATCGACCGGACCCCGCCCTCACCCGACGCCGATTCTTCGCGGTGGCGGGGGCGGTCGGGGTGAGTGCGAGCCTCGCGGCGTGCGGGGGCGGCACCGGCGATGGACGCGACAACACCGGCAGCTGGGAGTTTCCCGATGGCCGTGGCGGCACCGTGCGCACGGAGGGGACACCGGGCCGGGTGGTCGCGTTCACCGGTTCGGCGGGCGCGCTGGCCGATTACGGAGTGCGCGAGCCCATCGTGGGCATTTTCGGCGAAGCGCGTGACCGCGATCTGCTGGGCGACCTCGATCCGGGCTCGCTGACCGTCGTCGGAGACGCCTGGGGTCAGTTCGACATCGAGAAGTACGCGACACTCGAGCCCGATCTGCTCGTCACCGATTCCTATGTGCCGGGCCGACTCTGGTACATCCCCGACGACAACCTGACCAAGATCGAATCGGCGAACCCGAATGTGATCGCCGTGGAGATCGCCGGTCAGCGACTCCCCGACATCATCGCGCGCTACCGCGCCCTGGCCGCGGCGCTCGGCGCCGATACCGCCGGACCGGCGGTATCGGCCGCGCAGCAGCGCTTCGACGCCGCGTCCCAGGCGGTGCGAGACGCCGTGGCGGCGCGCCCCGGCCTGCGCGTACTCGCCGCCTCGGCAACCCCCGAACTCTTCTACGCCTCCGACCCCCGCGCCTCGGCGGAACTGAGCTACTTCACCGAACTCGGCCTCGATTTCGTCGTCCCCGACCAGGTGGATCCCGGCGGCTACTTCCAATCACTGAGCTGGGAGACCGCCGACCGGTATCACGCCGATGTGATCTTGCTCGACGACCGCACCTCGGGCCTACAGCCGGCCGCGCTCGCCGACCGGCCGGTCTGGCGCAGCCTGGCCGCGGTCACGGCCGGACAGGTCGCACCGTGGTCGCCGATCTTCCGCTTCTCCCACGCCGCCACCGCTCCCCTGCTGGAACGACTGGCCACCACGATCCGGGACGCGAAGAAGGTCCGCTGACCGACCTTTGTTTGCCGAACCCGCAAATTCGCGTGCCAGATCGTGGCCGCCTCGGCGAAACTGGGCGCGCCCGCTCACCCATCACGCCGCCTGACGTCGGCGGCAGAGGAAAGGTGACCACTGTGCCCAGCACAACGCGCCGCCGCCGGGACAGCCCGCCCCCGCGGACGGGAAGCGATGAGATCGAGGTTCTGCGCGGATTCCTCGACTACCTGCGGACCTCGATCGTCGCGAAGGTCATCGGCGCCCCCGAACCTCGAGTACGGACGGCCGCGGTGCCGTCGGGCACCAACCTGCTCGGGCTGCTCGAGCACCTGACCTTCGTCGAACGCTCGATGTTCCTCGGGGAGAACGTGACCGACTGGCAGGCGACGTTTCATGCCCCGGCGACAGACAACGTCACTGACGTCGTCGCCCACTACCGGGCCGCGGTCGAGCAGGCGAACGAAGTACTCGACGGCTGCACCGATCTCGGCGCGCCGCTGCCCCGACCGCTACCGGGCCGCCGCGCTCCCAGCGTGCGCTGGGCGCTCACCCACATGATCGAGGAAACCGGCCGGCACGCAGGCCACGCCGACATCCTGCGCGAACTGATCGACGGCGCCACCGGCCGCTGACCTCGACGCCTGACATTGCCATCGCCGAGCCGGTCGCCTCGATATGCCATCATGAACTGTAACGAGTTCTAGAAATGTCCGAGGAGGCCCGCGTGGGATCTGCGCGATCGATACGGACGGGGCCGTTCGTCGTGCCCCCCGTGGACGAGATTCCCGGCGGGCGGATGCTCGAGCTTCCCGGACGTGGACAGACCTACGTCGTCGACATCCCCGGACCACCCGGCGCGCCGGTGCTGATCCTGCTACACGGCACCGCCTGCACGGCGGCACTGAACTGGTTTCCCGCGCTGGCGTCGCTGAGCGCCCGGTATCGGGTGGTGCTCTTCGATCAGCGCTGGCACGGGCGCGGGATCCAGTCGGCGCGATTCCGGCTCGACGACTGCGCCGACGACGTCGTCGCGGTCGCCGACGCACTGGGCCTGGATCGCTTTGTCTGCGTCGGCTATTCGCTCGGCGGGATCGTCTCGCTGCTCACGGCGCACCGGCACCCCGACCGGGTCGCGGGGCTGGTGCTGTGCGCGACTCCGTATCGCTTCCAGGAGAAGTGGCGCGAGCGGGCGTTCCATCGCGGTTTCGCGTCCGTCGCCGAGGCGCTGGGTGACTATCCCTATCGCCGCGCCCGGCGGTTGACGCGGACCCTGCCGGATCTGCCGCCCGCCTTGGTGCCGGGCCAGCTCCGTCGCTGGGCGGTGGGCGAATTCCGCAGCACGAGCGGGTGGGCGCTGGCGCCCGTGCTGGCCGAGATCGGAACCTTCGACGCCACCGAGTGGCTGCCGGAGCTGCGGATGCCGACCGCGGTGGTCATCACGACCAGGGACAGGGCGATTCCGGTGTACCGGCAGATCGAACTCGCGGCCGCCGTCCCCGGTTCGAGCATTCATCCGGTCGCGGCGGGTCATGCGGCGTGTGCCGTCGCGCCGGACCGGTTCGTCGCGGCGCTGACCGATGCGTGCCGGGCTGTGGCGGCTCGACTGTAAGGACTTGCGAGTCGGCCGCCGTACCGCGGCGTCGGCGGCGCCTCGGTCAGTCGGCGGTGTTCAGCACAGCGCCGACGGCTTCCACCATCAGGTCGGTGGCGCGCTGGAGAACATCGGTCAGGGATTCGGTGAAGTCGGTTGCCGCCCAGTGGTCGACGGCGGCGAGGTATCCCCAGGCCGCCTGAGCGGCGGCGTAGCGGACGGTCAGGTCGATGTCGTCGCGCCCGAGCCGCTGGATCAGCAGGTGCTGGATCTGGCGCTCCAGGCTGTGGATCTGGTGCAGCTCACCGGTGCGGACCTCGGGTTCGGAGGTCATCAGTCGCACTCGGCGCCGGATGCGTTGCTCCTCGCCCGAATGCGCGAGGGCCGCGATGACCATCGGCGCGACGGCGGTGACCGCGGCCAGGAGCTCGGCCGGGGTGACGACATCGGTGCCCGCGGTCAGCAGGGTGAGGGCTTGGGTGTCGACATGGTCCCAGACAACCAGTTGTTCCTTGGTCCCGAAGTAGCGATAGATCGTGCTCGCCGAGACCCCGGCCGCGGCGGCAACCTGCTCGACCGACACTTTGCGGTAGCCGTCGGACTCGAACAATCCCAGGGCGACGTCCTGAATTTCCAGCATCGCCTGCATCTTGCGGCGCTCGACGAGGCCGGGCGCTGGGGGTTGACGGACGGGATCGGGCACCCCGAAACGATACGCGAGCCCATCCCCGCCGACTGACAGTGACTTGCAGAACCTTCCCGAGCGACGCTAATCTCTGATAGTCACTGTCAGACAGACAGTGACTATCAGGTTGGTGGGGCTTCGAAACCACCGCCAGTGCGAGGTAGGAGCCAGGGGTGGGCACAAATTCCACAGTCGACGTCGGATTCGTGAGCCGAGCGGAGCCGCAACGCCACGATCTCGTCGTCGGCAGCCGACGAGTCGCGTACGTGCAGGCCGGTACCGGTGATCGCGTGTGCATCCTCGTCCATGGTTTGGGCGGATGCCGGCGGCATTGGGCCGCGACAATCCCGGCGCTGGCGCGCACGCACCGGGTCCTCGCGGTCGACCTGCCGGGATTCGGCGATTCCGAAAAACCACAGGTGTCGACCATCGGCAACGCCGTGGCGGTGATCGACGCTCTGCGCCGGCACAGCGAGGTCGAGCGGATCGATGTCATCGGACATTCGATGGGCACCCTGGTGGCGTGCGAGGTCGCGGCCGGACTTCCCCACACGGTGGACCGAATCGTGTTGGCCGGCGGCCCGATCACCTCGGTGCTGGCACTGTTCGACTCGCCGATCGCCACCTTGCGCCGCGACCCCGGACTGGTGAATTTCCTGATCGAGGCGGCGACCGCGGGGCTGCCGCTGCCGTCCGCGATCCAGGCGCTGATCGTTCGCACGCCCTGGGCGCGCAAACTCGCGCTGGCACCGTATGTTCCGCGTCCGGAGGACATCTCCGAGGAGATGTTCGGCCACTTCCTCGCCGGCGTGGGCGGCCCTGGCACCCTGTCGACGTTGCGGCAGGGATTCGGTTACGACTTCACCGCGGCGCTGACGCACACCCGCCCGACGCTGCTGATCGGGGGCGAACTCGACCGGATCGCCCCCGAAGCCGACCTGCGAGGCTTCGCCGCCGCCAACCCGGCGGTGCGGCGGGTGGAAATCCTGTCCGGGGCCGGGCATCTGCCGATGCTCGAACAGCCCGACGAATTCAATCGGCTCGTCGCCGAATTCCTTTCCGCCGAAACAGAATCCAGGTGACAATCATGACCACGATCCCCGCCGGCATCGCTGCCGATCTACACCGTCTCGTCGAATCGGAAGATCTCGGCTCGTCCTTCTTCGCCGCTGCCGCCGACCACGCCTCGTCCGCCCGTCACCGTGACGCTTGGCAAGCCCTGCACGAGTTGGAGATCCGGACCCAGGCCGGCGTCAGCGCCTTCCTCGCACGCGCCCAGCAGGCCATTCCTTCGACCAACGCGGTGGCCGACACCGTCGGCCGCATCGGTGGCAGCGGTATGCACCTGTTGCCCTACGGGCTCCAACTGCGCGCGGTCCGCGAAACGACCACCCGCTACCTGCCCGCCTTTCATCGCCTGGCCCGCCACTACGAAAACACCGCCGAGGCACAGTTCTTCGACTACGTCGTCCACCACGAACTGGCCATTATCGAATTCACCAGCCTCGCCCTCGCCGACGCCCCCACCTGCATCGACCCCGTACAACGCCTACTCGACCGCCCGGTCCCACTCCTCTGAACCGTAGTCAGCCCTTGGCCCGCGCCGCGGCGAGTAGGTCATCGATCACGGCGGGCACGGCGTCGGCCAGTGCTTGGATGTCGGGGACCAGGTCGCGGCAGGCGATGAAGCCGAAATCCAGGTCGTCGCAGTTCGACAGCACGGTGACGGTGAGACCGGCCCCGTGGAAGACCGGGCCGAACGGGAACATCCCGTCCACCCGGACGCCGAGGAAGTACAGCGGCATCGGCGGACCCGGCACATTCGAGACCACCAGGTTGTGCACGACCGGGTGCCGTTCGGCCAGCTTCAGCGAGGAGTACACGCGTGAGGCGAGCCGAAAGGTGTTGGGCGGGGCGTACTTCGACCAGTCCTGGAGGAAGTCGGCGCCGATCAGGTCGTGTTCGGCCTTGGCTTCGCGGTTCGCGACGGCCAGCACCGCCAGCCGCTCGGCCGGATCGGCGACATCGGTGCCGAGGCGGCAGAACAGTGTCGAGACCTTGTTGATCCCCTCGGTGTGCCGCGTGGATTCGTGCACCGACACCGGCACCGAGGCGATCAGGGAGCGATCGGGCAGCTCGCCTCGTTCTTCCAGGTAGCGGCGCAGCACCCCGCCGACGACGGCCAGCACCACATCGTTGACCTTCACCCCGAACGCGGCCTTGATCTCCTTGATCGCGGCGAGGTCGGTCTTGGTGAACGAGACCGACCGCGCCGCGGTGACGGCCTGGTTGAACGGGGTGCGTGGCGCGGAGAACGGAAGTTCCATCCCCGCTTGATTGTTGCGGCGCCGCCGCGCGAAGCCCGCGACCATCCCGAGGGTCTTGGGAACCATGCCGAGCATTCCGGCCCTGGCGGGCAGACGGACCGCGGCCCGTGCGGCCAGTTCCAGATCACCGGGCACCGGTTCCGGTTGCCACGGTTCGGGTTCCGGGCGACTGGTCCCCGGCTCCGGATCGCACAGATGCATCATCATGTTGGTGCCGGTGATGCCGTCGACGGCCGAATGGTGGTACTTGCAGACGACGGCCACCTTGCCGTCGTCGAGCCCTTCCACCACCGACATCTCCCACAGCGGCCGATTCCGGTCCATCGGATAGCTGGCGATGGCGCCGATCAGCGCGGCCAGACCGCCCGACTCCGGCAATTCCACGCGCCGGAGGTGGTTGTCGAGGTCGAAATCGGCGTCGTCGACCCACAGCGGGTGATCGAGGTTGAACGGCACCGAGTGGATTCGGCGGCGCATGTGCGGGATGAGAGGCAACCGCTTGCGGAGCTCGTCGCGGATGCCGTCGAAGGAGTAGGGCCCGTCGGCCGGGTCGAGGATCAGCAGCGCGCAGACGTGGAGATGCTGGGTGCCGGTCTCCAGATAGAGGAAACTGGCATCCAGTCCGGTGAGTTGTTCCATAGCAGAAGCCTACTAGAACACGTTCTAGTTTTGCCGTAGCACGGACCGAACTCCGACGACGATCACAAGTGGTACGACGGTGCTACTTACGCATCCGGCCGGGCCGAGCGCCCGGCCGGATGCGTTGTGACACAGGTCGATTCAGCGCGGCGCCATCCGGATGGCACCGTCGAGGCGAATGGTCTCGCCGTTGAGCATCGGGTTCTCCACGATGTGGCGGGCCAACGCGGCGAACTCGGCGGGCTGCCCCAGTCGCGAGGGGTGCGGCACCTGCGCGCCGAGGGACTGCAGCGCCTCCTCGGGCAGCGTCTCGAACAGCGGCGTGCGGAACAGGCCGGGCGCGATCGTGACGACACGGATCTTGAAGCTCGCCAGGTCGCGCGCGATCGGCAGGGTCAGGCCGACGATGCCACCCTTGGACGCGGCGTAGGCGGCCTGGCCGATCTGGCCGTCGTAGGCGGCGACGGAGGCGGTGTTGATGATGACGCCGCGCTCCTCACCGACCGGGTCGGTGCCCGACATGCGTTCGGCGGCCAGCCGGATCACGTTGAACGTGCCGACGAGGTTGACGTTGATCACCTTGGTGAAATCGGCGAGCGGGAACGCGCCCTTCTTGCCGACCGTCTTGATCGCGTTGCCGATGCCGGCGCAGTTCACGGCGATCCGCAGCGGCGCCAGCGACTCGGCGACGTCGAGTGCCGCGGCCACCGCCGATTCATCGGTCACGTCCGCGCCCGCGAAAGCCGCGCCCTCGCCCAGCTCCTTGGCGATGGCCGCACCGTTGGACGAGGGGAGGTCGACGATGACGACCTTGGCGCCCTTGGCGTGCAGTTCCTGCACGGTCGCCAAGCCGAGACCCGACGCACCGCCGGTGACGATCGCGGACGAGTTGACGAAATCCATACTGTTTCTCCTGTTTTCGGTGGGGTCTCACTGAATATTGACACACTTCGCCAAAACTGTTTGGCTTTCGCGGTGACCCCGCCAGCCCCCCGCCGTCCCGGCCGTCCCTCCGTGCTGGACACCCGGGCCGTGTCGGTCGGCGCGCTGCGCCTGTGGACCGATCGCGGTTTCGCCACCACCAGCTGGAACGACCTCGCCGCGGCCACCGGGATCAGCACGCGCACCCTGTTGCGGCACTTCTCGTCCCGATCCGAGATCGCCTGGATCGGCGTCGCGCCCGCGACGGAGCGGCTACGGGACGCGCTCGCCGGGGCCGCCCCCGAGGAGCCGGCCGCGGTGGTCGTGCGGGCCGCGATCGTCGAATCGGTGTCGCGCGATCCGCGCATCCAGGAGCTGGCGCCGGACTGGCTGCGCCTGATCTCCTCCGAACCCGAACTGGCCGCGACCGCTCCCCGGATCTACCGCCCGTGGATCGATACACTGTCGGGCTACCTCGCCGGCCGGCTGCACGGCTCCCCCGCTCCCATCTGCCGGGCCATCGCGACCGCCTACCAGTCCGCCACCTTCGCCGCGCTGATCGAGTGGGCCGAGTCCGGCGCGGAGGGCGACTGCGCGGATTCGGTCGACCGGATGCTGCGCTGGATGGATCCGCACCTGCCGGGCGCCGCGCCGGACTGAGCACCACCCGATCGTGGCTACGCTCGCACGCGCCGCCGCGATCGGGCCTGGCCGGTCTCCGGTGCGAACGAAGTGAGCCCGACCTCCCGGTATCGCCCGGCCAGGCGTTCGTACTTGCGCCGATTGCGGGCCATCGGCGAGTCGGTGACCGTGGCAGGCAGCCGGGTGAAGGCGACGCGGAGGGCGGTCGTGAGCACCCGGAAGTGGCGGTCGTGGCGAGCGGTCCAGGTGATCGGCATCTTGGCGCGCACCTCGGGGTGCATGATGCCGCAGCCGAGAACCATCGCGATATAGCCGAAAGTGGGTGCGCTCACCCACCAGAGCGGAGCGGCGACGGCGGGCAGGACGTCCGGGCGCGGTGCACGGCGGACCGTCGTGGTGGCCGCCTCCAGCGCCGGCGTCGCGCGCAGTTCGGCGATCATCTGGTCGTAGTGCACGGTCAGATCCGCGTAGTTCGCGATCGGCTGTGAGTTGCCCGGCAGGTGCAGCCCGCGCGTCTTGGCGAGGTAGTGATCCCAGATGGCCTGGTCAGCGGCCGGCGACGGGGAGTCGCCGGTCAATGCCAGGTAGGCGCCGCGCTGGACGAAGAAGGTCGAGTAGAGAATCCAGTTCCAGGCGTGCGGGTTGAGCGCCGAATAGCGCGCACCGTCCGGGCCGACCCCTTTGACGTCGCGATGCAGGAGCATGAGCCGCTGCGACTCGGCATCCCGGTCGGCGTCTTCGCCGTGGTAGATCAGCTGGTCGGCCGCGGCAGTGCGCGCCGCCCGCGCCCACGGCTGGTTTCGCGAACGTCCGGTGGCCTCGAGCGCGGCCGAGACGGGCGGCAGCATCGGCTGGTCGAACAGGCCGACACCGAACAAACCGAACAGGACCGACCCGCCGACACGTTCGAATCGTGCGACGGCGCTGCGGGATTCGCGCGAGGACGCCGGGGCGACGTCGACCGCGCGGGTTTCCTGATGTGGCACAGGACAGGTCATCGGTGAACTCCTTTGTTCCGCCGACAGTTCTGGTGCAGGACGACACCACAAACTAGTCTGGTGTCAGAGTGCACCAGAATTGAGGGCTGGTCAAGAGTACGGGTGGACTATTCTGGCGCCCGAGGACGAGGAAAGGCGGCCATGCGCAACGACTCCGATGACGCGGCGACGTCGCGCGTCTACGGCGGCGTGGCCGCGGACGAACGCCGATCCCGCCGTCGCGGCGCGCTGTTCGACGCCGCGCTCGACCTGCTCGCCGAGGGCGGGGCACCCGCGGTCACCAAGCGGGCCGTCTGTGTCAGAGCCCGGCTCAACGATCGCTACTTCTACGAGCAGTTCACCGACCGCGATGCCCTGCTCACCGCGCTGGTCGAGGAGCACACCGCCCTTGGCATCGCCGCGGTGGTGACCGCCACCCACGACGCCGAGCCCGACGTCCACAGCCAGGTGCGCGCGGCGGCCGGCGCCGCGCTGGGTTTCCTGCTCGCCGACCCCCGCCGATCGGCCCTGCTGCTCAACGCGCAGAGCACCGAGGCGCTGCAGGCCGCGCGACTGACCACCCAGCACGCGATCGCCCGCGCGATGTCGGCGGTGGGCCGCGAGATCCTCGCCGAACCCGCCGATCCGCTCGACGCCGATATGACCGCCTACAGCGTGGTCAGCGGTGCGCTGGAGCTGGTCGCGGCCTGGATGCGCGGCGAATTCGACACCACCCGGGAACATCTCACCGATCTCATCGCCCGGCTGCTGCTGAGCTCCGACAGCGCACAACACGTCACCGCGACGAAGTCGGCGAAGTAGCCCGGGCACGAAGTCTCCCACTCGCCGGTCATCCGGTGGTGCCGCCGGAGGCCGGCGTGAGACGCTCGGAGGTCGAGAACTGCCGATCGAGGAGGCCACCGCCCGATGCGGGGAATCAATCACATCGTTCTGTTCGTCGCGGATCTGCCGCGCAGCATCGCGTTCTACGAGGACGTGCTCGGATTCGAGCGGCTCGCCGAAGGGTTCCCCGGCGGCGCGTTTCTGCGTCACCCCGGCTCGGCCAATGACCACGACCTGGGGCTCTTCCAGGCCAGAACACCCGCGGCGGGCCCGGCGGGCTCGGTCGGGCTCTATCACGTCGCCTGGGAAGTGGACACATTGTCCGAGCTCGTCACCGTCCGGGACCGCTTGACGGCGGCGCGGGCACTGACCGGTGCCGGCGATCACGGGTCGACCAAGGCGCTCTACGCCCGCGACCCCGACGGCATCGAGTTCGAGGTGTGCTGGCTGGTACCCGATGAACACGTAGAGGACGCGCTCGCTCCCGGTACCTCGCTGACCGCGCCCCTCGACATCGACGCCCAGATCCGGCGGTACGGCGCGACCACCGCGGGCGGCCCACGCACCGATCCCCAGGTCTGGGCGCGCGTCGCGGCACGCCGGGCGGGGACGTCCTGACCGGCACCGGTGTCCGGTAGCGAACTACCAGTGGATGTCGGCCGTCGACTCGAGCGGGCTGCGCTCGGCCACCGACTCCTGGGTGACGAACGTGTCGGCGATGTGCAGCGCGGCCGGGAATCGGCAGTGCGCTCGCTGTTCGATCTCGGCCACGGCGACCTGGAAGACGCGGAACTCGTCGAGGGCGAGCGCTTCGAGTTCGTCGAGGTGCTGGGTCAGCAGAAATGCCTTGCACCGCAGTCGATTTTCCTCGACGAAGCAGATCACCTTCCAGTACTCCCGCGGCAGGGCCACGCCTCGATGCAGCTGGTCATCGGCGCGGAAGGCAGGCCCGCCGAACACGCTCACCTTCAGGTCGTCGATGTCGACGTCGGCGAAGACCGCGTCTTCGAGCTGCCCCCACACCCCGGCACGGCTGCTCTGGTTGAAGTCGTCCATCTGCGGGGTGATGTTGGTGTAGAAGAAGGAGTCGGCATTGGCCTGCTCGGCCTCGGTCTCGCTGCCCCACAGCAGATCCGCGCGCCGCGCCAGGTGTCCGCGATCGAGCCGATTGCGTCGATAGAGCTCGTTTCCCACCTGCGCCGCGGCCGGGATGCGCGGGTCCTTGACGAAGTCGATGCCGGTGCGCGGAAGTTTGCGCATCGCGGCACCGTCGATATTCCAGGCCACCCAGAACGCGAACCGCCGCGGCGTGCTCAGCGCCAGCGAGAAGTGGGTGTAGCTGATGACGTCGGAGCCGTCGAGGCGGAACGCGTCGCCGCGCACGGCGGCATCCAGTTCCGGAACCTCGACTCTCGACCCGAGAAAATCCGGGTCGTACCCGGTCCGCGGTACGTCGCTGTCGATACCGGTTATCGACGGAGAATCCACGTTGACGGTCATCGGAAGCCCCTTCCCGAAGGGTGGACGATGTGTGTCGGCAGTTCACCCTGATGGGCGTGCACACGATCGTCGTCGCCACCGCGGACATCCTCACGAGTAGTCGACTACCCGTTGTCCGCGCCCGCGGGCCGAGCCGGCGGCGGCTCCCCTATCGCGGGTCCGGTGTCCCGTCGCCGGTCACGGCGAAGGTCGCCCACGCACGCACCACGACAGTGCCCGCGGCGTCGGCGCCGCTCAGACTCACATCGACACGGGATTCGCCGTCCTGCACATAGCTCTGCGTCACCCGCCCCGAGCACGACATGACATCGCCGGGCGGCAGGGGTCGCACCGACCTGGTGCGGAAACGGCGGATGGCCTCGGCCCCGAGCCAGTCGGTGGCGTAGGTCGCCAGCAGCGCCGCCGCCTGTGGTGACACCTGCTCGCCCGCGAAGGCTTCCGCCGCCGCCCACGACTCGGCGACCAGTCCGCCCGTGCGGTCGAAGTAGCGGGTGAGCGATTCGGCGGCGCCGACGGCGGGCTGACCGGGGGCACCGGCGCGGATCGCGGTCAGCTGGTCGCCCGCGCGCGGCGGCGGACCGAAGAACCGGTGATCGGTCTCGACCCGCTCCCCCACCCGGGATCCGTCGGCGGGCAGGAAGGTCGGCGGCACCACGGGCCGATCGGCGAGCCGGTAGGCCGGATTGTCCGAGCGCGCCGCTCGCGCGAACAGCCGGATGGCCTCGGTGTCCAGTACCACCGCGACGTTACCCATGATTCACTCCTGCTCGTCGAAACCGATGCTGTCACGGTAGGGCGGTGCGCCTGCTGTGATCGGTTCCTCTCCCGGTCATCGGGACAGCGGCCGACCGGGACGAAAACATGTCCGCTGACCGGGAACACCACGACCCGCCGACCCTCGCGCGGCGCGACCATCGGCGCAGCTCATCCCTACTCCGTCCGAACATGGAGGTTTCGATGCCGGAGAACTCGCCGAACGGCCGATCGCAGGACACCACCGCCGACTACCGGCAGATCGAGGCCGCCGCGGCGCCGACTCGGTTCGCCCGCGGCTGGCACTGCCTCGGCCTGCTCTCGTCGTTTCGCGACGGCAAACCGCACGAGGTGAAGGCCTTCGGCACCATGCTCGTGGTGTTCCAGTCCGAATCCGACGGCGCGTTGCACGTGCTCGACGGCTACTGCCGCCACATGGGCGGCAACCTCGCCCACGGCACCATCAAGGGCGACTCGATCGCCTGCCCGTTCCACGACTGGCGCTGGGGCGGCAACGGCAAGTGCACGGCCATTCCGTACGCGCGCCGAGTGCCGCCGCTCGCCAAGACCCGCACCTGGCCGACGCTCGAGCGCAACGGCCAGCTCTACGTCTGGCACGACCCGCAGGGCCGCAAGCCCACCGACGACGTGACCATTCCCGAGATCGAGGGCTACGGCACGCCGGAGTGGACCGACCTGACCTGGAATTCGATTCTGATCGAGGGCTCGCACTGTCGCGAGATCGTCGACAACGTCGTCGACATGGCGCACTTCTTCTACGTGCACTACTCGTTCCCGCGCTACTTCAAGAACGTCTTCGAGGGCCACGTCGCCACCCAGTACATGCGCTCGACCCCGCGCCACGATGTCACCGTCGGCACCAGCTACGACGACCCGGATTCCGCGCTGCGCTCGGACGCCTCGTACTTCGGGCCGTCCTACATGCTCGATTGGCTGTGGAGCGAATCGAACGGGATGACAATCGAGACGGTGCTCGTCAACTGCCACTACCCGGTCGACGAGAACTCGTTCGTGCTGCAGTACGGCGCGATGGTCAAGAAGCCGGAGGGTATGTCCGACGAGGACGCCAACGCGATGGCGGCGCAGTTCGCGCAGGGCGTGGAGTACGGCTTCGAGCAGGACGTCGAGATCTGGAAGAACAAGGCGCCCATCGACAATCCGCTGCTGTCGGAGGAGGACGGCCCGGTGTACCAGCTGCGCCGTTGGTACAAGCAGTTCTATGTCGACGTCGAGGACGTCACCGAGGACATGACCAAGCGATTCGAGTTCGAGATCGATACCGAACGCGCGGTGACGAGCTGGGAGGCCGAGGTGGCCGACAACATCGCCCGCGGCGCCGTCGTCGACACCATGTCCTGACTCCGACCACTCCGAACAGAAAGCACCACCGAAGATGACCAAGGTTCTCGACAATATCGCCGCGATCGCCGACAAGCTGCGCGATCAGGCCCCGGAGGCCGAGCGTCTCGGGCAGCTGCCCGATGCCACGGCCCAGCTGCTGAAGACGGCGGGTCCGATCCGCCTGCTGCAGCCGAAGAAGTACAGCGGCTACGAGGCGCACCCGCGCGAGTTCGCCGAGACGGTGATGGCCACCGCCGCGCTCGACCCGGCCAGCGGCTGGATCGCCGGCATCGTCGGCGTGCACCCGTGGCAGCTGGCCTTCGCCGACCCGAAGGTGCAGGACGAGGTGTGGGCCGACGACCACGACACCTGGATGGCCTCGCCCTACGCGCCGACCGGTATCGCCCGCCCGGTCGACGGCGGCTACATCTTCAACGGCCGCTGGCAGTTCAGTTCCGGCACCGACCACTGTGACTGGATCTTCCTGGGCGCCATGCTCGGTGATGCCGAGGGCAAGATGGCGCTGCCGCCGACGATGCTGCACATGATCCTGCCGCGCCAGGACTACCAGATCGTCGAGGACTCCTGGAATGTGGTGGGCCTCAAGGGCACCGGGTCCAAGGACATCATCGTCAAGGACGCGTTCGTGCCCGACTACCGGGTGATGAACGGCGACCACGTCATCGACGGCACCGCGCAGAAGGAGTACGGGGTCACCGAGACGCTGTACAAGATGCCGTGGTCGACGATGTTCCCGCTGGGCATCAGCTCCGCGGTGGTCGGCATCGCCGAGGGCGCGCTGGCCGCGCACCTGGACTACCAGCGCGACCGGGTCGGCGCCCAGGGCACCGCCGTCAAGGACGATCCGTACGTGCTGTTCGCCATCGGCGAGGCCGCCGCCGACATCAACGCCGCGCGCCAGGAACTCCTCGCGAACGCCGACATGATCTTCGACAAGGTCGACGCGGGCAAGGAGATCGGCTTCGCCGAACGGGCCGCGGTCCGGCGCACCCAGGTCCGCGCGGCCTGGCGCGCGGTCTCCGCCGTGGACCAGATCTTCGCCCGCTCCGGCGGCAACGCCATGCGGATCGACAAGCCGTTGCAGCGCTACTGGCGCGACGCGCACGTCGGCCTCGCCCACGCCATCCACGTGCCGAGCACGGTGTACCACGCCTCGGCCGTCAGCTCCCTCGGTCTCGAGCCCGCGGACAACCTGCGCTCGATGATCTGACCCGAAAACCACGAAGGACAACGGAAATGACAGACATCAAAGGCCTCGGCTACGTCAAAATCCAGACCGCCGACATGGACCGGTGGCGCAAGTTCGCGTTCGAGGTGCTCGGCTTCGCGCAGGGCAGCGGCCCCGACGAGGACGCGCTGTACCTGCGGATGGACGAGCGCGCGGCCCGCATCACGGTCGTGCCGGGTGACAGCGACGCCATCGTCACCATCGGCTGGGAGGTGCGCGATCACGCCGCCCTGGTCCGCGTGCAGGAGGCGGTCACGGCCGCGGGTATCGCCGTGAAACCGCTCTCGGTCGAAGAGGCCGACGCGCGCCGGGTCGAGGAGGTCATCACGTTCCAGGACCCGACCGGTGCGACGCTCGAGATCTTCCACGGCGCGGTGCTCGACCACAGTCCGGTGGTGACCCCGTTCGGCGCGCGATTCGTCACCGGCGCACAGGGTCTGGGCCATGTCGTGCTGCCGACCATGGACCCCAACGGCGCGTTCGGCTTCTACACCGACGTGCTCGGATTCCTGCCGCGCGGCGCGTTCCGGATCCCGGCGCCGCCGGAGTACGGCCCGATGCGGGTGCGGTTCCTCGGTGTCAACGAGCGCCATCACAGCCTGGCGCTGTGCCCGGCCCCGCACGGTGGCGCGCCCGGCCTGGTGCACATCATGGTGGAGGTCGACTCCCTCGACGCGGTCGGCCAAGCCCTGGATCGGGTGACCAAGGACGGCTTCTCGGTGTCCTCGACGCTGGGCAGGCACACCAACGACAAGATGGTGTCGTTCTATGTCCGCGCGCCCGGCGGCTGGGATATCGAGTTCGGCACCGAAGGCATGCGGGTCGACGAGACCTACTACAGCGCCGAGGAGATCACCGCGGACAGCTACTGGGGCCACGACTGGTCCGGAAGCGAGCCGCTCGCGGCGATGTAATCCGCAGGTAGTCCCACGACGACGGCCCCTGGCCCGAGCTTCTCGCTCGGGCCAGGGGCCGTCTTTTTCATATTGACCTGCCGATTCATGTGACAACGACCACAACGGATGGTATGAATAGGTATATGCCTAATCGAAATATGCGACTGGGCATCAGCTCGTAGATCCGAATGGAGAGCTCATGGTCATCCAGGCCGAGGCCACCACCCCGAGCGCGATCCTCGATCGCGCGTCCCTGCTGCTCGACGCCTTCGACGGGCCGGGCAGGCTCACGCTCGCCCAGATCGTCCGGCGCACCGGTCTACCCCGGTCCTCGGCGCATCGCATGCTCGATCGGCTGGTGCAGTTGCGCTGGCTACGTCGCGAGGGGCGAGACTACGAACTCGGCATCCGGCTGATGGAGCTCGGCTCGCTGGCGGTGCACCAGGACCGGTTGCACCGTGCGGCGATGCCGTTCCTGCACGAGCTGCACCGGGTCACCGGATTCGTGGTGCATCTGGCCGTGCTGGACGGTCCCGACGTCGTGTACCTCGACAAGGTCGGCGGCGAGCTGTCGGCAGTGGTGCCCACCCGCGTCGGCGGCAGGCGCCCCGCCGCCTGCACCGCGGTCGGCAAGGCGATCCTGGCCTACTCCGACGAGCGCCGCATCGCCGACGCCCTCGCCGGCCAGTCCGGCGCGCGTACGCGCTACTCGATCACCACCAAGGCCCAGCTCGACACCGAACTGAACAAGGTGCGCGCGCACGGGATCGCCGTCGAGCGCGAGGAGTCGCTGCCCGGCTTCGGCTGTATCGCGGCGCCCATCGGCGATCTCGGCGAGGCCGCCGTGGCGGCGGTGTCGGTGTGCGGACCGGTGGATCGGATGCTGTTCGATCACCGGCTCAGCGCGCCGGTGCGCACGACCGCGCTCAATATCTGGCGCCATGTCGACGACGGCCGGGTCCGGGTACACCCGACGCTGCAGCAGCATCCTCGTCCGCTGGGCGTGAGCCGTTCGTACGCCGACCATCGCGGGCCGCGTACGGCGTGATCCCATCTCGCGCCGTATGCCGCCCGAACGCGGGCGGCCTACGGCGCGACGGATGAGACTCGTTTGTGCACGCGGCAACAAGGTCAGAACAGTTCGCGGACAGTCACTTTCGTCAGAGCGGGCGGTTCACGCAAAAACTGTGACAGATCCGGTCGCGGACGATCATGTCCGGGCATTCGGGGTCGAACCAGCGGTCGACGTGCGCCCAGTGGACCGGGTGCATCAAATAGGGGCCTACGAGAGCGTCGAGGTCAGCGAACTCCTGCTCCCAGACATGCGTCCACGCCGCCAGTCCGGTGCCACGGGTGACCCGGCTCAACTGCCAGGACCGAATACCGGGCAGGTAGCGGGGCATCCGCAGCAGATCTGCCTCGAAGCGCTCGACCATCGCGCACGGGGTGTCCTGCTCTACTCGTAGCAGCAGTACCCGGTATACCGACCCGGTGGCGCCCGGCTCGGCGGTACCCGCTGTGCCGCCCTGATATTCGACGCCGTCGACGTGGGCGACCGGGCTCTCGCTCAGCAAAGTATCGACCTCCGTGGCTGTCCCCAGCCAGTCCGCGGACTCGTCGAAGCGCAGGTGCACCAGGACATCACCACCGTTGCGCACGCCAGGCAAGGTGGGCTCGACCAGCACGCGACGTGCGGCCGGGGCGGCGATGTCGCGCACCCTGGTCATCAGCCGGTCGCGCACCATGGCATCGGTGCCGGGCGAGAGATGTACCAGCCGAGTCACTTCACACATCGCCGAGCCTGTCGATGTCGGTGGCGAGCGCGCCGGTCGAGCGGGTCCGTTCGACGATCAGCTCCTGCGCCGAGTCCCACCACTGTCGTACCGACTCGTCCGGGCGCCCCTTCCAGGTCATCTCCCACCAGCCCTGCGCGCCGTCGAGCACCCAACTCGCGATGATCGTGTTCGACTCGTCCGGGAACCACACGGGCGGACTCACCACGATCCGCTCCAGCGTCATGCCGCGGTCGCGCGCACCCGGGGCGTAGTCACGCAGATAGGCGTCGACGAATTCTCTGGCCCGCCCGGGCTTGGTCACTACGGTGTCGATCACGTAGACCTTCGTGGCTTCCATGCACCGACCGTAGGCAGCCTCCGACAGGCATCGACCTGGTGTTTCCGCCCAGTGGGAGAACGCGGTGCGGATCGCGGGACCCCGGCCCTACGGTGAGGCCGACGACGGCGGATTCCGTCGCCGAAATTCAGGAGGACCAGTGACTGTGCGTACTTTCCCGACCACCGGGCCCGGTGCGGTTCCCGATCCGCAAGTCGCGACCATGCTCGCCACGCTCGACGCCGGATTCCCCGATGTCGCCACGATGGCCGCGACCGAGGTACGCGCCGCGATCCGCGCCAGACGCGCTCCGCTGCAACGACTTCCCGATCTGGCGCTCGCCCGTGACCTCACGATCGACGGGCCCGGCGGCCCGCTGCCGCTGCGCGTGTTCGCGCCCCATCACGACGGCGAACCGCTGCCGGTGATCGTGTTCGCGCACGGCGGCGGCTTCGTGTTCTGCGACCTCGACAGTCACGACGAATTCTGCCGCTCGATGGCGGCGGGCGTGGGTGCGGTGGTGGTCTCGGTCGACTATCGGCTCGCGCCCGAGCACGCGGGCCCCGCGGCCCACGACGACATGTTCGCGGCGCTGCGGTGGGCCGCCGAGAACGCGGGCGCCTACGGCGGCGACCCGTCGAGGATCGCGGTGGCCGGCGACAGCGCGGGCGGCAATCTCGCCGCCACCGTGGCCATCGCGGCCAGGGACACCGGTGGACCGCGGATCGCGGCGCAGATCCTGATCTATCCGGTGATCGATGACGATTTCGAGACCGAGTCCTACCGGCGATTCGGCACGGGCCACTACAACACGACCAGCGCCATGCGGTGGTACTGGGCGAACTACGCACCGCACGGCACCGACGACGTGCGTCTCGTGCCGACCAGGGCGGACTCACTGGCCGCGCTACCGCCCGCGGTGGTGATCACCGCCGAACTGGACCCGCCGTGTTCGGCCGGGGACGCCTACGCCCAGCGCCTGGCAGCCGACGGTGTCGCGGTCAGCCATCGCCGCTACGCCGGGCTGTTCCACGGCTTCCTCAGCATCCCGTCCCTCGACGCCACGGTGGCCGCGCGCGCCGAGATCTGGGCCGCGGTGCGCGCGCTGCTCGACCTGCCTCGGGACCCGGCGTAGCGGTTCGGGTTCAGACCGCGGTGAAGTACTCGATCTTCGGCGCGGCGGCCAGCAAGGGAGCCATCAACTTGCCTGCCGCGCGGAAATGCTCCGACCGGCCGTGCGCTTCTACCGCGGCGTCGTCGGAATACAGTTCGAAGAACCGGTAGTGATCGGCATCGGTCCGCGAACGCACCAGCTGGTAGGTCAGGTTACCCGGCTCGTTGGCCTTGATCTGTCCGATCAGGTCGGCGACGACGGATTCGAACTCCGCCCCCGCACCGGCTTTGACGGTGACCTCGGCGATGACTGCGATCATGATTTCTCTCCTTTTCCGTGCGACAGTACCCGCGATCGGTAGCTGCCGGTTCGGCAAAAGATGCCGCGGTGCAGAGATACGGCCTAGGTTGCTGGGTCGTGCTGCTCGAGCTCTTCGTCGCGCACGCGCTGCTCGATCTCGCGCCAGCGACCAGGCGTCGGATGGGGGTAGTCGGCGCGGTCGTCGTGTTCGGCGCCCGCCAACACGGTGGCCGCGTTGTCGATGTCGTCGATCAGCTGCTGCGCGAGGTCGCGTTCGGTCGCGTAGTGGCGCTGCGCCCATTGCAGCACGAGCTGCGAATAGGCCCAGCCCGGTTCGGATTTCGCGGCTTCGGCATCGATCGCGGCGCGTTGCGCGAGCTTGTCGACGTCGGCGATGTGGTCGTGCAGGATCTGCTTGAGCCGATCCGGGGACCCGAGATGGCCGAACATGACGCGCAGCAGCACGTGGTGTTTGAGCACCGACGGGTCGACCGGCGCCTTGTTCCACCACGTGGTCACCGCGGCCCGGCCCGCCGCGGTGATCTGGTACAGCCGCCTGGCGCGCATGGTGTTGTCGGGATCGAGCCGCGAACTCGCGAAGCCGTGCTGTTCGAGCTTCTTCAGCTCGGCGTAGATCTGGCTGTAGGACGGGGTCCAATAGACGTAGCGCAGACTCCAGTCCGCCCATTTCTTCAGGTCGTAGCCGGAGATCTCCTCCTCGTACGAGAGCATGGCGAGCACCGCCCAGCTGGTCGGCGGCAGGTTGGGCACGCCGGAGTCGGGGTCAGGGGTAGCCATGGCTGAATGCTAGCAACCGCTCTTCCCGCAATTCACCCGTCAGCAACCGCTGACCGGGAAGGCGTCTTGAGCCGCTGCCCGATCTTCCCGGATTCTGTGAAGCATCGAATTCCGTTCGGAAGGACCCCTATGAATGCGGACAACGTCGTCGTCGACGCAGGTATCCCGGCCCCCGCGGACCTGCGCAGAGTGCTCGGGCACTTCGCGACGGGCGTCGCGGTGATCGCCGCCCACGACGGGACGCGACCGCTCGGCTTCACCTGTCAGTCGGTGGTGTCGGTGTCGCTGGACCCGCCGTATGTGTCGTTCTGCCCGGCCAAGAGTTCCACCAGCTGGCCGCTGCTGCGCGCGGCGGGCGCGCTGTGCATCAACATCCTGGCGCAGGAGCAGAGCGCGTTGTGCCGCCAGTTCGCGGTGAGCGGGGCCGACAAGTTCGCCGGCGTCGAGTGGGACAGGGCGGGCAACGGCGCGCCCGCGCTGGCCGGAGCGTTGGCCCAGATCGAGGTCACCGTGGAGCTCGAGCACGATGCGGGCGACCACACCGTGGTGCTCGCCCGCGTCGGTGACCTCCGGGCCGCCGAGGGCGCCGAGCCGCTGCTGTTCTACAAGGGCGGGTTCGGCGGCTTCGCGGCCTGACACGACGACGGGGTGGTCCGGTGTGGACCACCCCGTCGTGCTCGTTCACGCCTCGATGACGTCGAAGCCCTTGTACCCGGCGGCCGCGACCTCGGCGATGATCTGGCCGTAGACACCGAAGCCGCCGACGAAGGGCATGAACACCCGTGGCCTGCCTTCGATGTTCGCACCCAGGTACCACGAGTTCGCCTGTGTCATCAGCGTTCCCGCGGCCCGGTTGACGCATTCGAGCACCCACTCCGACACCGCGTCCTGGCGAGCCTCCAGCGCCACCGCTCCCCTGGCGTCGAGGAAGCCGATCGCCTCGGCGACCCAGTCGACGTGCAGCTCCGAGTGCAGCACCATATTGGCCAGCACCGACGGACTGCCGGGGCCGGTGAGGTTGAACAGGTTCGGAAATCCTGTCATCCCCAGTCCCAGATAGGTTTTCGGGCCTTCCCGCCAGGCGTGGTTGAGCGTCTCGCCGGCCCGGCCGACGATGTTCATCCGCGACACCGACCCGGTCATCGCGTCGAAGCCGGTCGCGAGCACGAGGGTGTCGAGCGGGTAGTGCGCGTCGGTGGTGTGCACGCCCTCGGCATCGACCCGGGTGATCGGTGTCGCCTTCAGGTCGACGAGGTCGACATTGGCGCGGTTGAAGGTCTGGTAGTAGTTCGTGTCGGTGCAGATCCGCTTGGTGCCGATGGGATGGTCGTGCGGAACGAGCAGCTCGGCGACGCGCGGGTCCTCGATCACGGCCCGCACCTTCTCCTCCCAGAATTCGCGGGCGGTGTCGTTGGCGGCGAGGGTCGTCAGCTGGTCGGGGAAGGTCTTGCTGAACAGCACACCGCCCAGCGCCCAGCGCTTCTCGTAGGCCTCGCGCCGTTCCCGCTCGCTCACCGCGACCGCGGATTCCGGATGCGCCTGGTGCGGTGAACCGCCGCCGCTGGCCATCGACAGCCGCCTGCGCTCGGGATAGTTCGCCTTCTGCGCGATCCGATCCTGGTCGGTCAGCGGCGTATTCCCTGCGGGCACACTGTAATTGGCGGTGCGCTGGAACACGTGCAACCGTTCGGCCTGCTCGGCCACGCACGGGATCGTCTGGATACCGGAGGAGCCGGTGCCGATCACGCCGACCCGGCGGCCGGTGAGATCGACCCCGTCGTGCGGCCAGTGCGAGGTGTGCAGGATCTGCCCGGCGAAGGTGTCGAGTCCGGCGATGGCCGGAGTGTTGGCGTTGGACAGCGGGCCGGTGGCCAGCACGACGAACCGCGCCGAGACCGCCCGGCCGGTGTCGGTGCCGACCCGCCAGCGCAGGGTCTGCTCGTCGAGCACGATATCGGTGACGCGCGTGCCGAATTCGATGTCACGGCGCAGGTCGTAGCGGTCGGCGACATGCTCGAGGTAGGCCAGGATCTCGGGCTGGGTGGCGTACTTCTCGCTCCAGTTCCACTCCTGCTGCAACGCGTCGTCGAAGGAGTACGAGTAGTCGACGCTCTCGACATCGCAGCGCGCGCCCGGGTAGCGGTTCCAGTACCAGACGCCGCCCACGCCGTCGCCGGCTTCGAACACCCGCACGGTGAGGCCGCTACCGCGGAAGCGGTGCAGCGCGTAGAGGCCGGCGATGCCCGCGCCGACGACGACCACGTCGACGTCGGCCGGGCCTTTCGCTGGTGCCGATGGGGTCTCGGGGTTCACAGTGCCTACCTTTCGATGGAGACCGGTTTCTCTGCGGGCGACGCTAAGGACGCGCGCCGCGTTCGAGCAGGTCCCCTTCCCGCTGACCGGCACATTCGCGCATCGATGCTCTCCCGGTGATCGGGAGAGCCGCCCCACGACTACCGGCGCCGGGCCTACCGTCGAGCGCAATTCGAGGCGGTACCAGGAGGAAAACAGTGGTGGACTGGAACGACGAGGTCGATGTGCTGGTCGCGGGGTCGGGTGGCGGCCTCGCGGGCGCCTACACCGCCGCGCGCGAGGGACTCAGCGTCGCGGTGGTCGAGGCGACCGACAAGTTCGGCGGCACGACGGCGTATTCGGGCGGCGGCGGGGTGTGGTTCCCGTGCAACCCGGTGCTGGAGCGGGCCGGCACCGACGACACCATCGACGACGCGCTGACCTACTACCGGGCCGTGGTCGGTGACCGCACCCCCGACGAGCTGCAGCAGACCTACGTGCGGCGGGGTCGCGATCTCATCGAATACCTCGAAGCCGACGATCATTTCGCGTTCATGGTGCTGCCGTGGCCGGACTACTTCGGCAAGGCGCCCAAGGCCCGGCTCGACGGTCAGCGCCACATCATGCCGACCCCGCTGCCCGCCGCGGAGCTGGGCCCCCTGCGCGCGTCGCTGCGCGGAACGCTCGACACCGACCGGCTCGGCGCTCCCCCGCAGGACCTGCTGATCGGCGGTCAGGCACTGATCGGGCGGATGCTGCGCGCGATCTCGAGCTACCCGCACGCGCAATTGCACCTGGAGTCGCCGCTGGTGGAACTGGTGGTCGAGGACGGCGTGGTGACCGGCGCGATCGTCGAACGCGACGGCGCCAGGGTCGCGATCCGCGCGCGGCGGGGCGTGATCCTGGCGGCGGGTGGATTCGAGCAGAACGACGAACTGCGCAAGCACTACGGTGTGCCGGGCGAGGCACGAGACACCATGGGGCCCTGGGGAAATCAGGGCAATGCGCACACGGCGGGCATCGCGGCCGGCGCCGATACCGATCTGATGGATCAGGCGTGGTGGTCGCCCGGCCTGACCCATCCCGACGGGCGGTCCGCGTTCGCGCTGTGGTTCACCGGCGGCATCTTCGTCGATCAGGACGGCAACCGGTTCGTCAACGAGTCCGCCCCCTACGACCGGCTCGGGCGCGAGGTGATCCGTCAGATGAACGACCGCGGGCTCACCCTGCCGTTCTGGATGATCTACGACGACACAGAGGGCGAGGTGCCGCCGATCAAAGCCACCAACGTCACCATGGTCGAGACCGAGAAGTACGTCGAGGCCGGTCTGTGGCACACCGCCGACACCCTCGCCGAGCTCGCCGCGAAGATCGGTGTGCCCGCGGCGAACCTGGAGGCCACCGTCGAGCGGTTCAACGCGATGGTCGCCACCGGCGCCGACCCCGATTTCGGGCGCGGCGACGAGGCCTACGACCGTGCCTTCTCCAACGGCGAGCCGCCGCTGGTGACCATCGACAAGGGCCCGTACCACGCGGCGGCGTTCGGCATCTCCGATCTGGGCACCAAGGGCGGCCTGCGCACCGACAGCGCGGCGCGGGTACTCGGCCGCGACGGCGAGCCGATCCCGGGCCTCTACGCCGCGGGCAACACCATGGCCGCCGTGAGTGGCGAGGTCTACCCCGGCGGCGGCAATCCGATCGGCGCGTCCATGCTGTTCAGCCACCTCGCCGTACGCCACATCCTCGGAGAATGACCCACCCCCGTTCTCTCCCGCTGGTCGGGAACGAACGGGGCACCCGGGCCACCGGATGTGGTTCGGTTCACATATTCATCCCTTTCGACATTTCAGGAGCGACACGATGGCTTCAGCGGACGACATTCGCGCGACGGTGCGCAAATATGTGGAGGCCGTCGGCAGCGGTACGGCCGCCGACGTCGTCGCCCTCTACCGCGAGGACGCGACGGTGGAGGACCCGGTCGGCAGCGAACCGCACGTCGGCCACGCCGCGATCACGAAGTTCTACGAGAACATCGAGCCGCTGGAGCGCTCGACCGAACTGTTCTCCGTCCGCGTCGCGGGCAACAGCGCCGCGTTCAGCTTCCGGGTGGTCACCACGTTCGGCGAGCAGACCTTCACCCTCGATCCGATCGATGTCATGACCTTCGACGAGGACGCCCGCATCGTGAGCATGCGCGCGTTCTGGTCCCAGGACGACATGGTCGTCGGCTGAGCGAGGCGAAGATGACTGCGACCGAACAACACTGGGATCACGAGGTCGGCTTCCTCGTCGTCGGCAGCGGTGCGGGCGGGCTCACCGCCGCGCTCGCCGCCGCCGACCGCGACCTGGATACCCTGGTCATCGAGAAGGCCTCGGTCTACGGCGGCAGCACCGCCCTCTCGGGCGGCGGCATCTGGGTGCCCAACAACCCGACGCTGCTGCGCGAGGGCCTCGGCGATTCCCGCGCCGACGTGCGCGCCTATCTCGACGCCGTGGTCGGTGACCGGGTGCCGACGAAGAACCTCGACGCGTTCATCGACGAGGGCCCGCGCATGCTGGCCTTCCTCGAGACCAGCCCGCACCTGCGTTTCCAGTGGTGCACCGGCTATTCCGACTACCACCCCGAAGCGCCGGGCGGGCGGCCCGCCGGCCGGTCCATCGAGCCGCTGCCGGTCGATCTCAAACAGCTCGGCGCCGACGAGGATCTGCTGCGTCCGGCCGCGCTCGCGACACCGCCCGGCCTGTTCATCACCTCCAAGGACTTCGTCCAGCTCAACATGGTGACCCGCACCTGGAAGGCCCGCTGGACCGCGCTGCTGACCGGCCTGCGGGCGATCAAGGCGATCATCTTGGGCAGGCACATGGACACGCTCGGCCGGGCCCTGATCGCCCGGCTGCGCCTGGCCGTGCGCGATGCGGGAGTGCCGCTGTGGCTCGACACCCCGTTGCGCTCGCTGATCACCGACGACACCGGCGCGGTGCTCGGCGTCCTCGCCGAGCGCGACGGCCGCGAGATCCGGATCAGGGCGCGCGACGGGGTGCTGCTGGCCACCGGCGGGTTCGAGTTCAATCAGGCCATGCGCAAGGACTACCTGCCCGAGGGTGGGCGCGACAACTTCAGCGCGGCATCGGCGGACAACACCGGCGACGGCATCATCGCGGGCGAAACCGTCGGCGCGGCCGTCGATCTCATGGACGACGCGTGGTGGATGCCGTCGTTCCAGCGCCCGGAAGGTATCAACCAGGTGCTGGTGTCGGAGCGGTCGATCCCGCGTTCGATCATCGTCGACAGCACGGGCCGGCGCTTCACCAACGAAGCGTCACCGTACGTGACGTTCGTGCACGCCCAGCTGAAGGGCAGCCACGATCCGGCCTGGCTGGTCTTCGACGCGAAAGCCAAGAGCCGCTACCCCATCGGCGGCATCGTGCCCGGCCAGAAGTTCCCGTCCTCGTGGCTGACGACCGGCCTGATGCAGACCGCACCCGACATCGAGGGACTCGCCGCCGCGATCGGCGTGCCCGCCGAGACGTTGCGCGACACCGTCGGACGTTTCAACGGTTTCGCCCGCGAGGGGCACGACGCGGACTTCGGCCGGGGCGTCAGCGCCTACGACAACTACTACGGCGATCCGACCCTGGCCACCCCCGCACTCGATGTGCTGGACAAGGGCCCGTTCTACGCGCTGCGGGTGCGGATCGGTGACCTCGGCACCAAGGGCGGACTCGTCTACAACGCCGATGCCCAGGTGCTGCGACCCGACGGCTCGCCGATCCCCGGCCTCTACGCCACGGGCAACACCGCCGCCGCGGTGATGGGCAACGACTACGCCGGTGCGGGCGCGACGATCGGCCCGGCCATGGTGTTCGGGTACATCGGCGCGCGTCACGCCGCGGGCGAGCGGTAAGGCGGGCAGCCGTGCAACCCGTCGAATGCGCGACCTGTGGCAACAAGGTGCTGGCAGAGAAGTTCAGTCCGAGCCACACCAGCATCCAGTGGCTCGACGACGCCGAGTCCGCGTGCCCCGAGTTCGCTCGGCGCGCGGCTCTCGGTGAGCACAGCAGCTGGATCCCCACCTGCCCTGCCCTGCGCGATTCCGTCGAGAATGCCGTCCGCGCAGGCGTATTGGCGACCGATCAGCTCCGCCACGAACCGGTTCCCGGCCGGCTCGGCTGACATCCAAGACCAGGAGTGACAACCATGAACAGACTCGACAACCACCGGACGCTGGTCACCGGCGCCGCATCGGGCATCGGCCAGGCCACCGCGCTGCGACTGCTCGACGAGGGCGCCCGCGTAGTCGCCGCCGACGTATCGGCCGAGGGCCTCGCCGCGACCAGCGCGCAGGCCGCCGAGCGCGGCACCGCCGACCGGCTCACCACCCTCACCCTCGACATCGGCGACGAACAGTCGGTGATCGAGGGCGTCCGATCCTCGATCCAGACCCTCGGCGGCCTGGATTCGCTGGTGAACGCGGCAGGCATCCTGCGGGCCTCGCACACCGATCAGACCCCCCTCGACCTGTGGGACCTGATCATCCGGGTGAACCTCACCGGCACGTTCCTCGTGGTCCGCGAGGCACTGCCCACCCTGCTGGCCAACCCGCGCGCGACCGTGGTGAACTTCAGCTCCACCTCGGCCGCGTTCGCGCACCCGTACATGGCGGCGTACGCGGCGAGCAAGGGCGGCATCCAGTCCTTCACCCACGCCATCGCCCTCGAGTACGGCGGCAAGGGCCTGCGCGCGGTCTGCGTCGCGCCCGGCAGCATCAAGTCCGGAATCACCGAAGCCACCGGTGGATACGTGCCCGCTGACGCCAACTGGGCATTGTTCGGCAAGCTGTCTCCCGTCCTGCCGACCGACCTCGAATCGGGCGGCGCGGGCATGGGCGACCCGGCCGCGGTGGCCGGCGTGATCGCGATGCTCGTCTCCGAAGACGGCGCGTTCATCACCGGCACCGAGATCCGCATCGACGGCGGTACCCACGCGTGACCGACCTGAGCTACGAGGGCACGCTGCGCGAGATCACCACCGACGCGGGCGTCTTGCGCTACCACGAGGCCGGCGAGGGACCGCCGCTGCTGCTCCTGCACGGATCGGGGCCCGGTGTCACCGGGTGGCGCAACTTCCGCGGCAATCTCGCCGCCTTCGCGCAACGATTCCGTTGCCTCGTCCTGGAATTCCCCGGTTTCGGGGTGAGCGACGACTTCGGCGGACATCCGATGATCACCGCGCTGGATTCGGTGGTCCGGTTCGTCGACGCGCTCGGCCTCGACCGCGTCGACATCATCGGCAACTCGATGGGTGGCGGCGTAGCGCTCAACTACGCCATCGCCCATCCCGAGCGGGTCGGCAAGCTGGTGACGATCGGTGGCATCGGCCGCAATCTCTTCAGCCCCGGCCCCGGTGAGGGCATCAAGCTGCTCCAGGAGTTCACCGAGGAACCGACCCGCGAACGGTTGGTCCAGTGGCTGCATTCGATGGTCTACGACCCCGCGATGGTGACCGAGGAACTGATCGAGGAGCGCTGGACCCAGGCCACCGATCCGGCGACCCTCGACAGTGCCCGCCGGATGTACAGCAAGGCCGCGTTCGCGATGATGATCAAGGCGATGGAGGCCTCCGACGCGCCGCCGCCGTGGGCGATGCTGCACAAGGTGGCTGCCCCGACGCTGATCACCTGGGGACGCGACGACCGGGTGAGCCCCCTGGATATGGCGCTGATCCCGATGCGCACGATCCCCCGCGCCGAACTGCACGTGTTCCCGAACTGCGGGCACTGGGCGATGATCGAACGCAAGATCGAATTCGAGTCGGCCGTCCTGGCTTTCCTCACCCGCGAGGACACCGCACACTGAACCAGCACACTGCGCGGGCCGCCATCGGGCGGCCCGCGCATTTCTGGTTTTCACGGCTGACCCCACGCCGGCTGCTGGCAGGATGAACTGCTATGCGCTGCACCGTGCCCGCCATCGTGGTGATGATTCAGTGCCGCGCAGGCGACACAACTCGCCGACCGGCACCTTCGATACCTGGCCCGGCCCGGTGCTGTGGTCGACTACACGATCGTGACGCGCGACGGCCCCGGGGTCGCCGTCCTTGTCGGCGGCTGCCCGGCATCCGAGCGCGAAATCGCGCCGGAGTGGGAGCCGTTCGCGCGTCGGTACGAACGTTGCTAGTGCGCTAGCGCTGGGTGCTGCCCGCGTCGATCGGCAACGTCACCGCGGTGATGTAGCGGCCTTCGTCGGAGGCGAGGAACAGGGCGGCGTTGGCGATGTCGACCGGGTCGACCCACGGGATGGGCAGCATGTTCATCGTCACGGCCGCCTCCGCGAATTCCTCGCGGGTGGGGTTCTCCCGGTCGGGCCGGAACACCTTGCGCACCATGTCGTTCTGGATCATCGGGGTGTCGACATTGGTCGGATGCACCGAGTTCACCCGGACATGATGCGGGGCCAGCTCTTTGGCCAGCGACCGCATCAGCCCCACCACCCCGTGTTTGGCGGCGGTGTAGTGCGCGACGCCGACCAGGCCGCGTAGTCCGGCGATCGAGCTGGTCAGGACCATCGCACCGCCACCGCGCGCGATCAGATGCGGGGTGGCGGCCTTGCACGTCTGCCACACACCGGTCAGGTTGACATCGATCATCGTCTGCCACTGCTGTTCGGTCAGTTCCAGCGCGCCGCCGCTGGAACTGATTCCGGCGGTGGCGCAAACGATGTCGAGCCCGCCCAGCTGCTCGACCGCGGCGTCGACCGCGGCCCGCAGCGCCGCGCCGTCGCGAACGTCGACGGTCGCGGCGACGATCCGCGCGCCGGTCGCCTCGACCGCGCGCACGGTCTCGGCGAGGTCGTCGTGGGTCGCCCCCGGCGACACCACGGTCTCGACCGGCCCGCAGATGTCGACGGCGACGATGTCGGCGCCTTCCTCGGCCAGCCGGATCGCCTGTGCGCGGCCGATACCGCGCGCGGCGCCGGTGATCAGCGCGATCTTGCCCGAAACCCGTCCCATGTCACACCTTCTGAGTAAGTCCGGCATCCACCACGAGCTGGATTCCCGTCACGTAACGGGACTCGTCGGATGCGAGGAAGAGCACGGCATTGCTGATGTCGACCGGATCCACCCACGGCACCGGCAGAATCGTGCGCCGGGCCAGCGCTTCCGCCGCGTCCTGCTGCGTGGGGTTCGGCAGGTCGGGGCGCAGTTTGGCGTACACCGCGTCGTTGAGGATCATCGGCGTGGCGACCGAGCCGGGGTGCACCGTGTTCACCCGGATCCCGCGCGGGCCGAGCTCGTTGGCCAAGGTGCGCGCGAGCCCGACCACGGCGTGCTTGCTCGCCGAGTAGTGCGCGGCGGCGGCCGCGCCGACGATGCCGTTGGTGGAGCTCACGATCACCACCGAGCCGCCGTCGGACAGGGCGGGAACGGCCGCGCGCACGGTGTGCCACATGCCGGTGAGGTTGATGTCGATGGTGCGCTGCCAGGCCTGGTCCGACAGTTCCCAGGACAGGCCGAGATCGGTGTAGATGCCGGCGTTGGCCACGATCACGTCGAGGCGGCCCAGCGCGGCGACACCGTCGGCGACCGCCACGTCCAGGGATGCCTGATCGCGCACGTCGGCGACGCCGGTGACGCACAGGCGACCCATCGCCTCCACTTCCCGTGCCGTCTCGGCCAATTCGGCCGCGGCGGCCTCGATGTCGAGTGCGATGATGTCGGCGCCTTCCTCGGCCAGCCGACGGCAATGGGCGCGGCCCATTCCCCCGGCCGCGCCGGTCACCAGCGCGACGGTGTGCTGCATGCGGTTCATCGGGTGCCCCCGGAGAATCTGGTGTCCACGAGCCCGACGCTAGGGTCGCCGTCCACCGCGTCCGCCCTGGTCTTCCCGGTCAGCGGGCAGTGCGCCGCGATGTCCCGGCCACCGGGAACCACGGGCTCCGCAGCGCCGGCGAGCCTGCGACGGTTGCTCCGCAAGTCCGGTTCCGAGATCGAGGAGAACACCAGTGACGAGGGCGACTGTCGACGTCGGGCGTAGCTCGCGGGTGGTGACGCTGCGCGTATCGGCGGTGATCGAGGAGACCGCGGACGCGCGAACGCTGGTGTTCGAGGTGCCCGACGCGATCGCCGACCGCTTCGCGTTCCGGCCGGGCCAGTTCCTCACGCTGCGGATACCCAGCGAGCGGCCCGAACCGGTGGCGCGCTGCTATTCGCTGGCGAGTTCGCCGTTCACGGGCGACGCGCCGCAGGTCACGGTCAAGCGTACGCCCGGCGGCTACGGCTCGAACTGGTTGTGCGACAACATCTCTGTCGGCGACACCCTCGACGTGCTGCCGCCGCAGGGCGCCTTCACCCCGGCCTCGCTCGACACCGATCTGCTGTTGTGGGCGGCGGGCAGCGGCATCACGCCGGTGATGTCGATCCTGCGTTCGGCCCTGGCCCGCGGCACGGGCCGGGTGGTGCTGTTCTACGCCAATCGCGAGCAGGAATCGGTGATCTTCGCCGGCGCTCTGCGCGATCTCGTGGCGCGGTACCCGGGCCGGATCACCGTGGCGCACTGGCTCGAATCGCTGCAGGGCCTGCCCACCGCGGCCCAACTGGCCGAATTCGCCGCGCCGTATCCATCCTTCGAATCGTTCGTGTGCGGGCCCGGCCCGTTCATGTCGGCGGTGACCGAGGCGCTCTCGGGCGCCGGATGGCCGCGCGAACGCATCACCACCGAGGTGTTCGTCTCGCTGTCCGGTGATCCGTTCGCCGAACCCGAGCCGCTCGACCCCGTCGACGACGCGGACGCCGCGCGCGTGGAGGTGGAGCTCGACGGGACGGTGCACGCGCTGAGCTGGCCGCGCTCGCGCACCCTGGTCGACGTCATGCTCGCCGACGGGCTCGATGTCCCCTATTCCTGCCGCGAGGGCGAGTGCGGCTCGTGTGCGTGCACCGTCGTCGACGGCGAGGTCACGATGACCAACTCGGCGATCCTCGATCAGGACGACATCGACGCCGGCTACACCCTGGCCTGCCAGGCCCGCCCGCGCACCGACCGGGTCCGTATCCGCTTCTGAGCGAGAGGTGTTCTGTGGCAACCGATACCGCGCGGTCCGACGTCGGATTCGGCTCGGACCGTGGGCCGGTGCTCGCCTCGCTGATGCTCGTCACCGGACTCGTCGCCCTCGATTCGACGATTTTGGCGACCGCGGTGCTGTCGATCACCGACAGCCTCGGCGATTTCACACTGTTCCCGTGGCTGTTCACGAGCTATCTGCTCGCCCAAGCCGTCACCGTGCCGATCTACGGCGCGCTCGCCGACACGTTCGGGCGCAAGCCGGTGATGGTGTTCGGCATCGCGGTGTTCGCGCTGGGCTCGCTGCTGTGCGGGCTGGCGAGCAGCATGCTCGCCCTGATCGTGTTCCGTGCCGTCCAAGGCATCGGCGCCGGCGCCATCCAGCCGACGACCATGGTCATCGCGGGTGATCTGTACACGTTGGCCGAACGTGCCACGGTCCAGGGCTATCTGGCCGGGGTGTGGGCGGTGGCGTCGGTGACGGGCCCGCTGCTCGGCGGCCTCTGCGCCGACTATCTCGGCTGGCGGTGGATCTTCCTGGTCAACCT
Organism: Nocardia sp. NPDC060249; assembly: GCF_042728755.1. Taxonomy (NCBI): domain Bacteria; kingdom Bacillati; phylum Actinomycetota; class Actinomycetes; order Mycobacteriales; family Nocardiaceae; genus Nocardia; species Nocardia sp. NPDC060249. Next base: position 1,580,994 of record NZ_JBHXAQ010000001.1, on the reverse strand, counting down.
GCCGCTGGCCGCGCTCGCCGCCTGGATGCTGATCCGCAACTTCCACGAGGCCGTCCCGCGGCGCCGGCGCAGCATCGACTACGCCGGGGCGGCGCTGCTGACGCTCGGTGCGGGAGCACTGGTGCTCGGACTGCTCGAGGGCGGTCACGGGTGGGCGTGGGGATCGCCGGTCGGTATCGCGGTCTTCGGGTGCGCGGGACTGTCGCTCACACTGTTCGTTGCCGTCGAAGCGCGTGCCACGCAACCGATTCTGCCGCTGTGGGTGTTCACCCGGCGGGTGGTGATCGCGAGCAGTGTCGCTGCCATGCTGGGCGGGGCGCTGCTGTTCGGGTTCACGACGTATGTGCCGATGTTCAATCAGGGCGTGCTCGGGTCGAGCGCCCTGGTCGCGGGGCTCGTCACCGGCGCGCTGACCCTCGGCTGGCCGTTGGCCGCGGCCAGAGCGGGAACGGTGTATCTGCGCTTCGGGTTTCGCACGTGCGCGGTGCTCGGCAGTACCGTCGCGGCGCTCGGCGCGGCGACCACCCTGCTGCTCGACGAGAATGCGGCCCTGTGGCAGGTCGCCGCGTCGTGTTTCGTGGTCGGCGCGGGCATGGGTTTGGTGGCCACACCCACGCTCATCGCGGCGCAGACGAGTGCGCGGTGGGCCGAGCGCGGGGTCGTCACCTCCGCCACCATGTTCGCGCGGTCGCTGGGCAGCGCGGTGGGCGTCGCGGTCTTCGGTGCGATCGTCAACGCACGCCTTTCCGGCGTCGGTGCGCCGACTCCGCAATCACTGTCCGCCGCGATACATCTCGTGTTCGTGTCGATCGCGGTCATGACCGTTGTCCTGGTGGCCGCGTGCGCGGTGATCCCTCGCCGGGCCCTGGAATTTCCTGTCCATCCAGCGGGAGAGCCCGGCCCGGCAGGCCGCCTCGACCACGAGCATGGGGTGGCATCACCAGACGAGAAGAGGGAGCCAGGATGCTGACAACCGGCATGCGCACCGAGCTCGCCGCCGAACTGGCGCGGGCGGAGCTGGATCGGGTGGCCGTGTCCCCCATCGTCGACCGGTATCCGGGCATCGATGTGGTGGACGCGTACGAGGTCCAGCTGCTCAATATCCGGCGCAGGCTGGACGACGGCGGGAAGGTCGTCGGGCACAAGGTGGGGCTGTCGTCGAAGGCGATGCAGCAGATGATGGGGGTCGACGAGCCCGACTACGGTCATCTGCTCGCCGACATGGAGGTCTTCGAAGACGTCCCCGTCCAGGCCTCGCGGTTTCTGCTTCCCCGGGTGGAGGTCGAGGTCGGGTTCATCCTCGGCGCCGATCTGCCCGGCGAGGACTGCACCGAAGCCGACGTCCTCGCCGCGACGGTCGCGTACGCGCCGTCGATCGAGTTGATCGACTCGAGGATCACCGACTGGAAGATCGGCCTGGCCGACACCATCTCCGACAATGCCTCCTCGGCCGGGTTCGTCCTCGGCCGCGAACGCGTCGCCCCGGGCGATATCGACATCACCGCGATCGACGCCGTCCTCACCCGCAACGGTGAGGTCGTCGCTGAAGGCCGCAGCGACGCGGTCCTCGGCGATCCGTCGATCGCGGTCGCCTGGCTGGCCCGCAAGGTCGCCACCTTCGGGGTCCGGCTGAAAGCGGGCGACATCGTGCTGCCCGGTTCCTGTACCCGCGCCATCGACGCCCGACCGGGCGATGATTTCCGCGCCGACTTCGCCGGACTCGGCTCCGTCCGCTTGTCGTTCACCTGAGCCGATCCCATCCGCAGCCCGTCCGGGCCGCCATTCCTCGAAGGAGGCCGACCGTGTCCCACGGTTCCGTCACCGCCGCGATCATCGGATCCGGCAACATCAGCACCGACCTGCTCTACAAACTGCTGCGCTCGGAGTCCATCGAGCCGCGCTGGATGATCGGCATCGACCCCGAGAGCGAAGGGCTCAAACGCGCGCGCGGACTCGGCCTGGAAACCTCCGCCGAAGGTGTGGACTGGCTACTCGCCCAGGACGAGAAGCCCGACATGGTGTTCGAGGCGACTTCGGCCTACGTCCACCGCGCGGCCGCACCCCGCTATGCCGAACTCGGCATCCGCGCCGTCGACCTCACCCCCGCCGCGGTGGGTCCGGCCGTGGTACCGCCGGTGAACCTGGCCTCGCTGCTGCAAGCGCCGAACGTCAACATGATCACCTGCGGCGGGCAGGCCACCATCCCGATCGTCGCCGCGGTTTCGCGCGTCGTGCCTGTCCCCTATGCCGAGATCGTTGCGTCGGTCTCGTCCAATTCGGCAGGTCCTGGCACCCGCGCCAACATCGACGAGTTCACCAAGACCACCAGCCGTGGCGTGGAAACCATCGGCGGCGCCCAGCGCGGCAAGGCGATCATCATCCTGAACCCCGCCGAACCACCGATGATCATGCGCGACACCATCTTCTGCGCCATCCCCGACGACGCCGACCACGACGCGATCACCGCCTCCATCCACCAGATGGTCGCCGACATCCAGCAATACGTGCCCGGCTACCGCCTGCTCAACGAACCCCAGTTCGACGAACCGTCGGTCGTTTCCGGTGGGCTGGCGAAGGTCTCGGTGTTCGTCGAAGTCGAAGGCGCGGGCGATTTCCTGCCCCCGTACGCGGGCAACCTCGACATCATGACCGCCGCGGCAACCCGTGTCGGTGAGGTCATGGCCGATCAGATCCTGTCGACGCGGGTGTGATCATGACCGATTCGTCAGCCCTGGACACCATCACCCCCGAGGCCCTGCGTCCGCCGCAGCCGAGCCGGGCGTAAGGAGACTCGACCATGCCATTCTCTGCCGAACTCGACATCCGGATCACCGACACCTCCCTGCGTGACGGCTCCCACCACAAACGCCACCAATTCACCACCACCGAAGTCCGCGACATCGTCGCCGCTCTCGACAACGCAGGCGTCCCCGTCATCGAAGTCACCCACGGCGACGGCCTCGGCGGATCCTCCTTCAACTACGGATTCTCCAAAACCCCCGAACAACAACTCATCACGATCGCCGCCGAGACAGCCAAGAACGCCGAGATCGCCTTCCTCATGCTGCCCGGCGTCGGCGTCAAAGAAGACATCAAGATCTCCCAGGACAACGGCGCCACCATCTGCCGCATCGCCACCCACTGCACCGAAGCCGACGTCTCCATCCAGCACTTCGGCTACGCCCGCGACCTGGGCCTGGAAACCGTCGGCTTCCTCATGATGTCGCACACCCAACCCCCCGAAGTCCTCGCCGAACAAGCCCGGATCATGGCCGACGCCGGCTGCCAGTGCGTCTACATCGTCGACTCCGCCGGTGCCCTTGTCCTGGAACAGGTCTCCGACCGCGTCGCCGCTGTCGTCGCCGAACTCGGCACCGACGCCCGAGTCGGCTTCCACGGCCACGAAAACCTCGGCCTCGCCGTCGCCAACTCCGTCTACGCGGTCCGCGCGGGTGCCACCCAGATCGACGGCTCCACCCGCCGTTTCGGCGCGGGCGCGGGTAACACCCCCGTCGAGGCATTCGTCGGTGTCGCCGACAAACTCGGCATCAGCACCGGCGTGGACTTCTTCGCCATCGCCGACGCCGCCGAAGACATCGTCCGCCCCACCATGCCCCAAGAATGCCTGCTCGACCGCCAATCACTGATGATGGGCTACGCGGGCGTCTACTCCAGCTTCCTCAAACACGCCGAACGCCAAGCCGAACGCTACGGCGTCTCCGCCGCCGCAATGCTCGTCCGCGCGGGCAAACGCAAACTCGTCGGCGGCCAGGAAGACCAACTCATCGACATCGCTCTCGAACTCCGACGCGAAGCCTCCGTCACCGCCTGAGGCACCCGATTCGGTCACCATCGCCCCCGTGGACGCACGTGGGGCGATGGTGACTTTCCACGAAGAACACGGCGCGGATATGGTCTCGCTGGCGAAATCCACTGTCCGAATGGACATTTCGAGTGGGTCGGCTATCGTCTGTCGCACGCCGTTCGGGACCGGTCGACGTGCGACCACCGCACGCCGGGTCCCGATGAAGTGGGGGATCATGGCCCAGCGGAGTCATCGCAGGCAGACCGGTCAGCTGATCACGCCTGACGGCGCGCCGTGCGACGGCGTGGATTACGTGCACGTCAGCGGTTCCGTCTGCCTGCCCGTCCCCCCGGATGCGCTGTGGGACCTGCTGTCCGAACCGGAGAATATCGCCGCGTGGATGTCCGAACTCCACGCCTGGACCGCCACGGCGCCGGAACGAGTCGGTGCCGATCTCGAACTCGCCGCACAGGTCCAGATGTTCGACATGCTCCACGACGTGCGTCTGGTCGTCACCGAATACCGCCCGAACCACAGCTGGACGATGACGTGCGGTGCGGTAACCGGTATCGCGGTCACCTTCGCGGTCGAACTCGAGCACCTGCGCGACCTCTCGTGCGCCACTCTCCGCACCGGCCTGCACGGCCAGGTGCTACGAGACGCCGACGCTGCCGTACTCGGTCACGCCCTTCAGCGCGGGTTGGACGCGAGCCTTCGGCAACTCGCCGACATCGCAGACCCCGACGGAATCACTGCCCGGCCCCCGGTAGCCGTCGTCAACCACCTGGGCTGAGACGGCCGGGTTCAGGCGACGCGCGCGTGTTCCTCGACCGCCGCGGGCTCCTGCGCGGGCTGCGCCGGCCGGCGTCCGGTGACGAGGAACAGGACAACCAGCCCGACCGCCAGCCACACATAGGTGTCGCCGATGATGTGCTGATCCCATGTCCATGAGGTCTCGCGGTGTTCGCCGTCGGGCAGGAAACTGTGCGGTGCGATCACGAAGACCGCGGCGACGGCGACGGTCGTGGCGTACCAGCCGCGAGCGCTGCGCACCGGCAGGGTGCGGGCGTGGCAGACCATCGCCAGCAACGCGGGCGCGATCCAGACCCAGTGGTGCGACCACGAGATCGGCGACAGCAGCAGCGTGAAGACCGCGTTGAGTGACAGGGCGATCGCGGGGGCGTCGGCGGCCTTGCGCATCGCGGCGACGACCAGGACCAGCAGCAGGGCGCCCAGCACGAGCCACAGCGCGTCGAACGGGAGACCGGTGATGTGCAGGCGGGCCATGACGGCCTGGATCGACTGATTGGTGTGGAAGGCCGAGCCGCTCAGGCCCGAGACGTTGCCGAGGCCACCGAACCAGTAGCGGGTGGATTCGGTGGGCAGGAACGCGAAGGACGCGATGGTGGCGATCGCGCCGGTGCCCGCGGCGGTCGCGGCGGCCTTGTAGTCCTTGCGGACCAGGAAGAAGAGAACGAACGCGGCGGGCGTGAGTTTGATGGCGGCGGCCAGGCCGATCAGCATGCCGCGTGGGTAGCGGGTCTTCGGGAGCAGGCAGTCGGTGGCGACCAGCACCATCAGCAACAGATTGACCTGGCCGAAGTCGATGGTCGAGCGAACCGGTTCCAGCAGCATCGCCAGTGGGACCGCGCAGGCGGTGACGAGCAGGGCCGCCTGCTTGCGGTCCGGGTGGTAGCGGCGGGCCACCAGGTACAGCGTCCAGGCGACGGCGGCGATCGACACCACGACGTAGAGGATCTTCGCCGTGCCCCACGGCAGCAGCGCGAACGGCGCGAGCGCGATGGCCGCGAACGGCGGGTAGATGAAGGGCAGACCGATGCCGATCGTGGTCTTGGGCAGCTGGCCGTACATGTCGGCGCCGTCGCGCATCGCCTCGATGCCGAGACGGTAGACCTGGAGATCGATGAACCCGTCGGAATAGCGTTCGAAGGGCCAGATCGGCGTCCTGACACAGACCACCGACACAATGGTGAGCAATACCGGCACCAGCCACCATGCTCGATTGATCGGGCGTGGGGAACGCTCTTGCTCGGGGTGGGTGGTGTCACTACTCATCCGCGGCGACTATACCGACTCGCACGCGCTACGGGGGCACCGCCCATCGCCCGGGGTGACGCGCACAATAGCCAGGCGGATGCCCGCCCACGGACCTAACGCGCTGAATACGGGGCTGGTCAGTCCCCGCGGTTGTAGCGGGTCAGGTAACCGGCCATGGCCGCGACATCCTCGTCCGTCCAGTCGGCGAAACGTGCTTGGAAGGCTTCCCGGCGACGGCGTTCGGCCTCCCGGGCGACGGTTCGGCCCTCGGGGGTGGCGTGCAGGACGTGATTGCGCCGATTGCCGGGGTCGACCGCGCGTTCGAGGTAGCCGAGCCGCTCGAGCGCGCCGACCTGCCTGCTGACGGTCGATTTGTCGAGCAGGAACTGTTCGGCCAGGTCGGTGGCCAGGCAACCGTCGCGTTCGAGGATCAGGTCGAGAATGCTGTAGGCGACCAGGCTCAGCTCGGGGTGCAGTTCGGCGGCGCGACCGCGGGCACGGCGGGCGAAGGCGGTGAGTTCCCGCTGGATGGTGTCGACGGCCTGGGTTCTTGTGCTCCGCGCGTTCATAGTTGTATCATACAACCATACTTAGTTGCATTTACCAACTGTTTGGAGATCTTCCCCGATGACTCGCACCCAGTTCCGGCACATCGCCGGCCATCTGCTGACGCCGCTGCTGATGTGCCTGGGCATGGCTTTCGCCTACCTCGGCGCGTTCCATCAGCCCGAGCCGAACAATCTCGCGCTCGCGGTGGTCGGCGACACCCCGCAGACGATGGTGCTGGCACAGACGATGAAGGACAAAGGCGGTGCCGGGCTCGACATGGTCACCGTGCCCGATCGCGACGCGGCCGTCACCGCGCTGCGCAACCGCGAGCTCGTCGGCGCCTACGTGCCCGGCGCCGACCCGGAACTGCTGGTCGCCACGGCGAGCTCCGATACCAGCGCGATGGCCGCGGAGGTGGCGTTCCGGTCGGTCTCGGATCATCAGGGCGTGCCGCTGGTGGTCACCGATGTGACGACCAAGGCGGGCGGTGACCCGACGGGACAGGGCATCTTCTTCCTGCTGGTCGCGTTGAGCGTGGGCGCGTACGGCAGCGTCGCGGTGATCGGCGCCGCGGGCGCGCTGTTGCGAATGCGGGTGCGCGCCACCATCGGTGTGGTGACCGCGCTGATCGTCAGCCTCATCGGCGTAGTGGTGGCGGGTCCGGTGTTCGGCGTGATCGACAGCGACCTCGCGAGCGTGTTCGGCATCGCCTGGGTCTACACCTCGGGCATCATCCTGATCGGCCTCGGCCTGCACACATTCTTGAAGCGCTGGACCACCCTCGCCTTGATCACCCTGTTCGTGATGCTGAACTTCACCACCTCCGGTGGCGTCTACGGCCCCGAGCTGCAGAACGGGTTCTTCGGTGCGCTGCACTCGTTCTGGAACGGCGCCGACTTCGTCGAAGGGCTGCGCAGTCTGCTCTATTTCGACGGTGGTGCCGGGTTCGGTTCCCGCCTGCTCGGGTTGTTCGCCTGGTTGGCCGTGGGCGTGGTGCTGGTCGTGGTGGCCGGTCGGTACGAGGCACGCCACGCACCCCAGCCGGTCGCTCCCGCCGCGGTCGAGGAGGAGATCGGCGAATCGGTCGCCGTCTGAGCGTGGGACGCCACGCCCGATCAGCCGGGATACGCCCCAGCGAATCCCGTTGCCCGACATCCGGACACCCAGGTCCGGACCAGGTCAACGGGTCGCCGGGGCGCTGTCTTTTTCCGCGCCGACGTTGTCGTGAATCGGCCACGGCTACACGTAGAGGCGAGTACGGTGTAGCGCGCAACCGCGGACCGTCTGGCGCCGCGAGGGGGTGTGACAGCGAGAGGGTGGGTGCCACCGATGAATGACCCCGGCGCGCAACGCCCTGGCGACCCTGTTCCCCTCGATCAGCGCTATCACGGCCCCGATCCGATCGAATGGTGTGGCGCGGCGGTGTATCCGATGTACACCGAGGCGCTGCCCGCCGGAACGACCGCGGTACACCTGCGTGCCCTCTCGGCGATGGCGCCCGAGGACGTGACCGGCCTCGGTCTCGGTCTCTCCGTCCACGACGGGCACGTGAATCTGAACGGGAAATCGCTGGCGGGCGTCGACATCTGGTACGAAGCCCTCGCCGACGGTATCGACATCTCGGTCACCGCGGACGCACCCGACGCGCTGTTCACCCTCACGCCCGTCTGGGTGGCCGAATCGGGCACCCACCAGTCCTGGACCGGCAATTACGGCATGGTCGTCGATCTACTTCCCGACGGCGCGTCGACACTGTGGTGCAGCACCGGCCCCGGTACCCCCGATTTCAACGAACTGGTCGTCGAACTCAGTACCGGCCCGGCCCAACCGGCCCGCCCCGAACTACCCCTCGAGGTGACCGACCCGGCTACGACACCGCTCCCCCCGGCTCCTTCGACTCCCCCCGTCGAACCGAGTCCCCCAATCACTTCCACCGAACCGGCGTCCTCGGATCCCCCGCCGGCGATCTCGATCGCCGAGGCCGACCCGCCCACACGAGCCGATCAGGGCGTCGGCGGCGCCCTCCACGACCTGGGAACCGCCATGCACGAACGCGGCGACCACGACTCGGCCCGCGCGCTGTGGACCCAAGCCGCACAGGCAGGCCACAGCGGCGCCGCCTATGACCTGGGCACTCTCCTCCTGCAACAGGGCGACCGCGCCGCCGCCGCACACTGGTGGACGGCAGCCGCCCACGACGACCCACGTGCGGCCGCCTCTCTCACCGCCCTGCCCGAACTGCCCTAGGACGAGAAAGCCGCCGTCCGCGGTGATCCGCGGGCGGCGGCTTCGTGTCCGACCTGCTTAGGGCGCCTGGTCCGCCAGGACCGCACCGGCTTCGGCCGTGATCTCACGCAAGGGCGTGAAATCGCGGGCGGCGATGTGTTGCGGGCGGCGCTGGGGGGCCGCGAAGGGCTCCGTCAGTGCGTTGTCCACGCTGTTGAACACCACGAAGATGTTCGAGCGGGGGAACGGGGTGATGTTGTTCGAGGAACCGTGCATGAGATTGGAGTCGAACAGCAGGGCCGAACCCGCCCGCCCGGTGAACTGGGTGATGCCGTAGCGGGCGGCGAGGAACGTGATGTCGTCCGTCGTCGGGATCCCGATCCGCTGCTCGCGCAACGACTCCCGATAGTGACCGCTCGGCGTTTCGCCCAGGCACGGCACGTAGGTGCGGTGTGAGCCGGGCATCAGCATCAGGCTGCCGTTGAACGGGTAGTTGTCGGTCAGCGCGATCGACAGGCTCACCGCCCGCGGGGCGGGCATGCCGTCCTCCGCGTGCCAGGTCTCGAAATCCGAATGCCAGCCGAATCCGCTACCACCGAACCCGGGCATGTAGTTCACCCTGGTCTGGTGCAGGTACACCGGCGAACCGAGGATCTGCTCGGCCAGGCCCGCGATCCGCGATTCCGCGACCAGCTCCGCGATCGGTTTGCTGAGCTGGTGTACCTGGAACACCGAGCGCACCTGCCCCGCAACGGGTTCCACGATCACCCGTTCGTCGCCGTAGAGCACGGGGTCGGCCGCGAGGTGGCCGATCTCGGCGCCGAACGCGGCCACCTCGTCGGGAGTGAGCAGGTCGGGGATCGACGCGAAACCGTTCGCGTCGAATCCGGCCAGCTCCGGCGATGTGACCGTGCCCCACACCGTCGGATCGGTGCGTTCGACATGCGGGGCCGGTTCGGACAACCGGGTCGGGTAGCGGTCGAGCTGGTCAGACACTGGCGGCATCCTCCTCGATAATCAGCGGATACACCCCGTTCTCATCGTGTACCTCGCGGCCGGTGACCGGCGGATTGAAAACACACAGCATCCGCAGCTGGGTGCGGGCGGTGACCTGGTGGCGTTCGTGGCCGTCGAGCAGGTACATCGAGCCGGGGCCCAGCGGGTATTCGGTCTGGTTGTCGAGATCGAGCAGGCTGCCCTCGCCCTCGACCAGCCACACCGCCTCGACGTGATTCTGGTAGTGGAACCGGTGGACGGTCCCCGCCTCGATCGTCGTCTCGTGAAAGGAGAAACCGACCTTGTCGCCGCCGAGCACGATGCGCTTGCTGCGCCAACCCGGCCCTGCCACATCGCGTTCGGTACCGGTGATCTCTTCGGTGGTGCGCACGATCATGCGGCACCGCCACAGACGGTGTCGATGGAGGAGACCAGCACCGACAGGCCCTGATCGAGTTCGTCGCTACCGAGTGTCAACGGCGGCAGCAGTTTCACGACCTCGTCCATCGACCCCGAGGTCTCCACCAACAGACCCTGTTCGAACGCGGTGCGGCACACCTTGCCCGCCTGCGACGGGTCGTCGAAGACGATGCCGTGCACCATGCCGCGCCCACGGGTGGACACTCCCTCGTGCCGCTGCGCGACCGCGCTCAGCGTGCGGCCCACATAGGCGCCGTTCTCGGCGGTGCGCTGGGCGAGCTTGTCATCGGACCAGTACTCGCGCAGGGCGGCGGTCGCGGTGACGAAGGCGGGGTTGTTGCCACGGAAGGTGCCGTTGTGCTCGCCGGGCGCCCACTGGTCGTGCTCGGGCTTGAGCAGCACCAGCGCCATCGGCAGACCGTAGCCGCCGATCGACTTGGACAGCGTCACGATGTCGGGGGTGATGCCGGCGATCTCGAAGGAGAAGAACGGCCCGGTGCGCCCGCAGCCCATCTGCACGTCGTCGACGATGAGCAGGATGTCGCGCGCGGCGCACAGTCCGGCCAGGTGCCGCAGCCATTCGGCGCGGGCCAGGTTGACGCCGCCCTCACCCTGCACGGTCTCCACGATCACCGCGGCGGGGCGATCGAAACCCGAGGAGCTGTCGTCGAGAACGCGCTGCATCCAGCCGAAGTCCTCGATGGTGTTGTCGAAGTAGCCGTCGTAGGGCATCGGGGTGGAGTGCTCGAGCGGCACCCCCGCACCGGCCCGTTTGGCGGCGTTGCCGGTCACCGACAGCGCGCCAAGGGTCATGCCGTGGAAGGCGTTGGTGAAGCTCAGGATCGTCTTGCGCCCGGTGACCTTGCGGGCCAGCTTGAGGGCGGCTTCGACGGCGTTCGCGCCGGTCGGCCCGGGGAACTGGACCTTGTAGTCGAGGCCACGCGGCGAGAGCAGATTGTCGCGGACGGTCTCGAGCAGTTCACGCTTGGCCACGGTCGACATATCCAGACCGTGGGTGATGCCGTTGCTGCCGATGTATTCCAGCAGCGCTTTCTTCAGAATCGGGTTGTTGTGCCCGTAGTTCAACGCGCCGGCGCCCGCGAAGAAATCGAGGTATTCGCGGCCTTGCTCGTCGCGCAACCAGGCGCCTTCGGCGGTGCTGAAGATGGCCGGCCAGTCACGGCAGTATCCGCGCACGTTCGATTCCATGGCCTCGAAAATGCTGGTGTCGGTGGTCGTGATCATCGTCGTTCCTCCTGGCGCTGAGCCGGTGAAATCACATACAGCAGCTCGGCCTCGTGTGAATCGGGGAAATCGTTTTCTTCGAACAGGTCCTCGGTGCGCAAATCGGCACCGCGTTCCCGGGCCACCGCGGAGAACAGCGCCTGCGAGGCGGTGTTTCCGGGTGAGATCGTGGTTTCCAAGGTGGTGATGCCGGCGCCGGCTACCGAATCGAGCAGCGCGTGCAGGATGGCGGCGGCGAGGCCACGGCCACGGGCTTGCGCGTCGACGGCGATCTGCCAGACGAACAGCGTGTCCGGAGCTTCCGGACGCACATATCCGATGACGAATCCGACGGGCTGACCGTCACTTTCGGCAACCAGCGAGGTTGCGGCGAAATCGCGACACCACAGCAGGTACGCGTAGCTGGAATTGACGTCGAGTACCTGCGAATCGCGGGCGATCCGCCACAGCTGGGCACCGTCGCCCAGCCGTGGATGACGCAATCTCGGTTCCGAACCAGGGGCCGCCGCGCTGGCGGCCGGCTCGATGGACATGGTGGACGTTGTCATATATCTAACGTGCCCAGCAGACTTTGCGGTCTTTGTGTCGAGCTCTTTGCGGTTGTATGACGAATCGTTTACTACGACTGCACATCGAGGCGATACCCGAGACCGCGCACGGTAACCACGATGCGCGGGTCGGACGGGTCGCGTTCGATCTTGGTGCGCAGGCGTCGCACGTGGACGTCGACAATGCGTTCGTCACCGAAAAAGCCCTGATCCCATACTCTTTCGAGCAGCACGGATCGACTCAGCACGCGGCCGGGGGTCTCCGCCAATTCACACAGCAACCGGAATTCGGTGACCGTGAGGTGGATCTCCTCGGCGCCGCGTCGCACCGCGCCCGCGTCGGCCGCCAGCACCAGTGGTGCGTGCGGATCGGCGTCGAGCACGGCCTCGGGGGTCGTGTCGCGATCGGCGGTGATGCGGGCGCGACGGCGGAGCGCGCGCATCCTGGCGGTGATCTCCTTGATTTCGAACGGCTTGCTCACGAAGTCGTCGGCCCCCGCCTCCAGGGCCGCGACCACGTCGTGGGTGTCGTAACGGGTGCTGATCACGATGATCGGCACGTCGTGGTCACGACGGATCTCCCTGATGCAGTCGAAGCCGTCGGCTTCGCCGCGCATCAGGTCGACGATCATCAGATCGGGTGGCCCGTCGTTGCGCAGCCGATCGAGGGCGTCGGAAGGCACGCCTGCCTCGGCTACGGCATACCCTTCGTCTTCCATCGCACGACGCAGGTCGCCGCGCATCTGGACATCGTCGTCCACGATCATCAGGTTCGCGCTCATGTGCACATCCTTTGCTGACACGCCGGGCGTGTGCCGGTGCACTGGGGGGTTTCGCGTCCCCAGACCGACACGACATCCCGCCTTCGAGCTTGTTACCGATCTGTTATGTACCCAGACTGGTGCGGGCGTAAACCCGTCGTAACAATTCGCCTGCTCAACAGGCGGTTCGACGGGGCGTGGCCGGTGGCATAGTCGGGGGGTGACCCCGACTTTCGCTGATATCGAAGCCGCCGCGGCGCGCATCGACGGACTGGTTCGCCCGATCACTGTCGCCCCGGCCGGACCAGGGCCGGACCCGCTCTGCTTCGCACTGGAGTTCTTGCAGTTCACCGGCACGTTCAAGGCGCGTGGTGCGCAGAATTTCGTGCGCGCGCACGCGGCCGCGGAAACGTTGCCGGACGCGGGTGTGACGATCGCCTCGGGCGGCAATGCCGGGTTGGCGTGCGCATGGGCGGCACGGGAGGCGGGGGTGCCCGCGACGGTGTTTCTGCCCGAGACCGCGCCTGCGGTCAAAATCGGTCGACTTCGTGACTACGGCGCGCGGGTGCGACTGATCGGTCCGGAATACAAGCAGGCGTTGGCCGCTTGCCGGGAATTCGCCGAGACCAGTGGTGCGCTGGCCGCCCATGCCTATGACGATACGCTCGTGGCCGCGGGCGCCGGCACGCTGATGCGCGAGATCGGGGCGCGCATCCCCGACCTGGACACGGTGCTCGTCGCCGTCGGCGGCGGCGGGTTGTTCACCGGGACAGCGGTCGCCGCACAGCATTTCGGGGTCCGCACGGTGGCCGTCGAACCCGAGGGCTGTCGATCGCTGAACGCCGCGCTCGAAGCCGGTCACCCGGTGGACGTCGCCGTCGACTCGATCGCCGCGGATTCCCTCGGCGCCCCGAATGTGTCGGCGATGGCCTTGGCCACCGCCCAGCATCCGAGTGTGCGCTCACTGCTGGTGCCCGACGAGGCGATCCGCGCGGCCAGGCAGCAGCTGTGGACCTCCCATCGCATCGCCGTGGAGAACGGCGCGGCCACCGCGATGGCGGCACTGCTCGACACCGGTTCGGGCCCGGCCTATCGGCCCGAACCCGGCGAACGGGTGTGCGTGATCCTGTGTGGGGCCAATACCGACCCCAGCGACCTCGTCTAGCGGACCAGGGCGTTCTTGTCGACATAGTTGGTCATCGCGGAGTTCAGGCCGCGCATGGCCAAGGTGTAGCCGTAGGGGAAGTACCGCTGACCCCAGTGCGCCACTTGGATGTCACGGGAGGTGTACACCCAGTAGCGGTTGCGCTCGACACCCTTGATCACCGACGTGGCCGCCTGCTCGGGGGTGACGGCGTGGCGCATGAACAGGCCGATCGCCTTGTTCAGCGCCGCGTTGTCGCGGTCGATGCCCGCGATGTCGACGCTGTCGACCATCGGGGTGGCCATCGCGCCGGGGCAGACCAGGCTGACGCCGATCTTGTGACGGCGTAGGTCGAACCGCAGCACCTCCGAGACTCCGCGCAGGCCGAACTTGGTGGCGCTGTAGGGCGCGTGCCACGGTAGGCCGAAGATGCCCGCCGCCGAGGACACGTTCACCAGGTGACCGCCGCGACCGGCGGTGATCATCGGGCGCACGAACTCCTCGATGATGTGGATCGGGCCCATCAGGTTGATGTCGACGGTCCGGCGCCACTGCTGGGGCGTGAGCTTGTCGACGGTGCCCCAGGTGGCGATGCCCGCCACGTTCATGACGATGTCGACATGGCGCACGGCCTCGAAGGTATGGGCAGCCAGACCGACGACCGCGGAATGGTCGCTGACGTCGGCCGCGTGCGCGAGGTGCACCGTCGCACCGGCCGCGCGCAGTTCCTCGGTGGTGGTGGCGAGTGCGTCGGCCGTGATGTCGGTGAGGACGAGCGACGCCCCTTTCGCGGCGGCCGCGAACGCCGTGGCACGGCCGAGGCCGCTGGCGGCCCCGGTGATCAGGCAGGTCTTCCCGTCGAACTTCGTCATGGCCCCGACCCTACGTTTGGTGAACAGATGCGTCTACGGCTCCGCGGTGATCGCGATGGTGGTCCAGCCGCCGACATGGATCCGGCTGCCTTCGCGCAGTGCGACCGTCTGCTGCGGAGTGATCGGTGTTTCGGCGCCGTCCAGGCTGGTTCCGTTGGTGGAACCGAGGTCGGTGATGGTGAGCGCGCCGCCCTGATCGACCTGGATCATCGCATGCGCGCGCGAGACGCCGATATCCGCCGGGGCGATGCCGAGGTCGATCTCGGGCACGATCCCCTGCGAGGCCGACCTTTTTCCGATCAGGAACTGGTTGCCACGCAAGATGATTCGACGCTCGGGGTAGAAGTCCGGGAATTCGACACGTTCGGCATCGGGTCCCTTGCGAGCCTGAACGCGCGCGTAGAACTCGCGGTCGGCGAAGATCCGCGCGACCCACACCCCGGATCGGCCGCTGTCGGGCGGCGCGCCGGAAGCGATCATGGTGGGATCGAACCCACCTCGATGACCGGGATGCGCACCCGCACGTGACGGTTCGGGCCGCCGCCCGGCCGAGGGGTCGCCGAAGCCGGCCCCGACGGGGTCGGCCGATTCCGGTCGGTCACCGGAACGCGGCGACGTCGCGGTCGGTGGCGGTAGGGCGCAATCGTGGCCGCAGCCTTCGCAGAAACGTCCGCTGGTCGGCGCGTGGCAGTTCGGGCACAGGCGCAGAGCCGCCGGGTCGGGCGCGGGTGCCGCGCCCAGAGCCGATCCGCACACATCGCAGTAGTCCGTCGACTGCGACTGGTGTCCGTCCGCGCACATCGGCATGTCAGCCGCCCTCGGGCCGCACCCGGGCGGTCTTGGTGGAGCGGATATCGAGGGCGAGTTCGTCGGCCGCGGCGACCTGGCCGCGCAGCTTCACCGTGCCGTCGTGCTCGACCTCGACCACACCGCGCAGCAGTTTGGCGGTGGACTCGTGGCCGGAGGCGGCGGCCAGTTCCACCGCGCGGCGCAGCTTCGCCGTCGCGGTGGTGACATCACCGCTGCGGCGCGCCGCCAGACCCTCCTGCACGGCCTGGGCCAGTTCGACCTGGCCGGTGTAGTGGGCGACCCGGGTACTGATGCGGGTCGACAGGGTCGAATCGGTGGTCCAGACCGCGCGCACCAGGCCCTGGCCGAGAACCTCCGCACCCGCCAGCACACTCAACCGCGCGGCCAGCTTCTCCCGGCCGGGCGCGGCCGGTTCCAGTTCGATCTGCACGTGGTACTCGCGTTCCTCGGCGGCCCACGACGACAGTGGGTACTCCCCCACCTGCGCGCCCGCGTCGATCCGGCGCCCGGTGAGGTCCTCGAGCACCGGCGAGACCTGTTTGACCATCCGCACCCGCGCACCGGCGGGGGTCCACACCTTCAACGTCAGTTCCGGGATCACGCGCGCGGCCGAGGATCGCATCATCGCGGCGAAGTCTCGGGCCAGGTCCTTCGGATCGGCGACGATGTTCGCGTCACCGGACAGTTTCGAGGCGATCTTGCGCAGTTCCTCGGCGACCCAGTCGTCACCGACACCGCGGCAGTCGCAGACGAAAAGTCCTTCGGCCCGGTCGAGTTCGATCGCGAGCTGCTCCGGGGTCTCGTGCTCGTTCTTGCCGTCGGTGAGCAGAATCGCGTGCGCCTGCGCGCCGGGGTGCCCGGCAGCGACCTCGCGGGCCAGCGCCAGCCAGGAACCCATCGCGGTACCGCCGTCGGGCCGCAACCGATCCAGAGCCCGACGGGCCGAGCCACGGTGGGCGCGGTCGGCGGGGGCGGACAGGGTGTTGTTGCTCGGGTAGATCATCCGGGCCGACTCGGTGCCCTCGATGATGGCGAACGCGGTGCCGTCGGGGATCTCGTCCAGCGCGGTGCGGGTGGCGTTGCGGGCGTTCTCGAACTTGCGCTTGTTGCCCATCGAACCGGAGCAGTCGATGATCAGGATCTCCAGCCGCGGCGGTGGTGTCGCGACGGCCGCGAGTTCGGGGCCGGTGGTCACCGTCAGCACCGCGTCCACCACGCTCGCGCCTTCGGCGAGGAATTCGTTCTGGTCGACGGCGATCGAGATACCGGCTGTCTCAGGGGAACTCATGACACTCCTGGTTCGTGCGAAACGGCAACGGGCACCGGAGCCAGGGCGACCGTGATGTTGTCACTACCCCCGCTGTTCAAGGCGAAGTCGGCGAGCGCGCGAGCGGCGGCCTGTGGCGAGGTCTCGACGGTGAAGCCGGCGAGCGCGACCGCCTCGGGCAGGTAGTTCCACAGGCCGTCGCTGCACAGCAGCAACGTGCCGGGTTCGGTGGCGAGCATGCGTTGCAGGCAGTTCGCCGACCACGGCGCTTCGCCACCGTCGGCGCCGAGCCAGCGCAGCAGGGTGTGAGCGCGCGGGTCGTTCATCGCCGCGGTCTCGTCGAGGGCGCCCGCGTCGACGAGAGCCTGAGCCCAGGAATCGTCGACGCTGAGCCGGCGCGAGGCGGTCGGATCGCCCGCGGCGAGCCAGAACGCCCTGCTGTCACCGACATTGGCGACGGTGATGTCGGTGCCGAGGCTCGTCTCGCGCACGATCGCGGACACATAGGTGCACGACGGCGCGTACTCGGGAGTGCGTGACATGCCGCGCACCGCCGCGGTCGCCGCCGCCAGGCCCGCCATCGCGGCGTCGGAGTCGGCCCGGCCCTCGGCCAGGGCGGCCAGGGCGGCATCGACACCGGTGCGGGCGGCGTTGCCGGAGGCCGCTTGCGGATCCTGGGAGGTGGAGACGCCGTCGCTGACCACGATCACCCGGATGCCGTCGCCCTCGCGCACCGCGGCCGCGACCGCGTCTTCGTTGCGGGAGTGGCTGATTCCGCGGTCGGTGAGCACATACACCGCACCGAGGTCCTCCTCGAAACGGTCGGGAACGGGCTTGGGGCTGCCGCACTTGACGCAGTAGCCGCCCTCGTAGCGGCGTTCACCACACGTCGAGCACTGCGGCACCGCGACCGGATCGTGCACGGGCAGTGCGACTTTGCGCACGCCGAGTTCGCGACCGCAGCCTTCGCAGAAGCGGTATCCCGCCCGCGCCGAGCCCGCGCAGTCGGCACAGCCCGGCGCCGTCACAGCGTGGTCCTGGGGCGCACCGAGTTCGCCTGGTCCACCAGGACGAATCGGGTCCACATGTCGTCGGCCTCGCGCGCCAGTGTCCGCAAGCATCGTTCCAATCCCGTCCGCACGCCCTGCTCGGTGAATTCCACGTCCAACAGCTTGCCTGGTGCGCTCGGCCGCTGTCCCGACCGGATCCAGTTCAGTGCCGCCTCGAAGACGAACATCCGCACCTGCGCGGTGCGTTTGCGCGAGTCGAGGCGCAAGTGGTCGACCCGCTCGCCGGTCCGGCGGAGCAGATCTTCGTCGAGGTCGGCCGGATCACGGTGTGTCAGTAGCGTTTCGATGGCGGCGACCCGCGCCTCGGTGAACATCGAGGAGGTGCGGTCGACCTGATCCAGGACCGCCACCGCGCCCGCGCGGTCGCCGCTGGTGCGGCGCAGGCGCGCGGCGCCGAAGGCGGCGGACAGGTAGGTGTGGTCGGTGCGCCAGACCACCTCGTAGAGCGCGCGGCCGTGCTCGAAGGCCGCGGCGTCCGGCTGCTCGCCGCGGGCGGCAGCGCCCAGCTCCAGTGCGGCCGCCAACGCGAGTTTGGGAGCGGGTTCACCGGGCAGGGCCGCGTAGACGGATTCGAAATCCGCGGCCGCCGCGGCATAGTCGCCGGTGAGCAGGGCGGCCTGGGCTCGATACCAGACGGGACGCCAGTCGAATTCGAGCTCGGCGTCCACGGTGGCCAGGCGGGTCAGCGCCGCTGCCGCGTCACCCGCCTCGAGTTCGGCGCGCACCAGTCGCAGCGGGATCTCGACCGACTCGCCCGATCCTGTCACCACCGCGCGCAGTCCGGCGGTGAGTGCCTGCTCGAGTTCGGCCGGGGTCGCGGCATCGGTGGTCGCCAGCAGGGCGGCGCCGCTGTCGCCGGGATCGACCAGTGGGGCGGGCAGGCCGGTGATGAGGGCGCCCGGTTCGGGTGTGACGCTGTCGATGCCGAAGACGGCGCGGGCCGGACCGAACTGGCTCGACATGCCGGGCCGTGGAATGCCGTCACCGGTCGCCAGCACCTCCCGCAGCACACCGGTGAGCTGGTCGGCCATTTCGCTCGTCGAGGCGAAACGCGCCAGCGGGTCGGGGTCGGTGGACCGCTGCAGGAATCGGTACAGCGAATCATGCTCGGCCAGCAGCGGTTCGGTCTCGGGGCCGGGGATCGGGCCGAGCTTGCCGTCGACAGAGGGCACTCGCATCATCAGCACGGCCAGGGTGCGGCCCGCGGTGTAGATCTCGGTGGCCACGGTCGGCCCGGTTTCGGCGATCTCGGGAGCCTGGTAGCCGAGGGTGCCGTAGATCGGGCTGGTGCGGTCGTCCATCGCGATCACCGCGCCGAGGTCGATCAGCTCGAGGCGTTCCTCGGTCTGCATCACGTTGTCGGGCTTGAAGTCGCAGTAGGCCCAGCCACGAGCGTGCAGATAGCCGAGGGCCGGCAGCATTTCCAGCACATAGGCGATCGCCTGCGCGGGGGGCAGATAGCGCTGGGTTTCGGCACGGTGGGCGCGCAGGATCTGCTTCAGCGACGTACCGCCGACATAGGCCATGACGATGTAGCCGACGGGCTCGCCGTCGGCGTCGGCGTGTTCGGTGAAGTTGTGGATCTTGACGATGTTGGGGTGGTCGACCTCGGCGAGGAAGCGACGTTCGGCCAGGGCGGCGGCCAGCGCGTCGGCGTCGCCGGTGTCGATGAGGCCTTTGAGGACCACCCAGCGTTTGTTGACGGCACGGTCGGTGGCCAGATAGATCCAGCCCAGACCACCGTGGGCCAGCGCCCCCGCCACTTCGTACTGGCCGCCGACGAGATCGCCTGCCCGCAGCCGGGGCACGAACGAGTAGCGGGTCCCACAGTGCGGGCAGAACCCGGAGGTACGCCCGGGAACACCGGCCTGGCCGCGACCGACAGGCTTGTCACATTTGCCGCAGAAGCGGTCGGATTCGGGCACCTGGGGGTCGGTGAGCACCGCCGTGGCCGGGTCGACGCGCGGAACCGGCGGCACTTCGACCAGCCCGGCTCCGAGCCTGCCGCGCGCGGCCGAACGCGCCGAGCCCGACCGGGTCCGGACCGAGCGGCTCGAGGTGCGCCCGCTCGCGCTGACCGTCGACGCGGACGGGCTGTGCGTCGGGCCCGTCACCGTGGCGGGCGCGGTACCGCAGGTGTCGCAGTACCCGTCGACGATCGTGCCGTCGCACTCGGGTTCGCCACAGGCGCCGGGAACCGGCGCGGGGATCGGTGGCGGCTGCGGGTTCGCGCTGCGCGGCTGGGCTGTCGTGCGTCCCGATCGGCCGTTGCCCGCGGGTCGGGCCTGCGGTACCGGTGGCGCGCTCGCGACGGGCGCGGTCCCGCACAGTGCGCAGTAGCCGTCCTCGATCGTGCCGCCGCACCCCGGTTCACTACACGTCATGCTGTCCGCCCCGCTTTCTCCCCGATGATCGAACGATAGTCCGCGACAGCCCGGGTGACCGCGGCCAGATCGCACGGTGTGCGGGTGAGCAGACCGGCCGCGATCCGGTCGGCGGCGAGCACGTCCCGGTCCTCGCTCACCCCCAGCCGCGAGGCTTTGGCGCGGTAGGCGGTGAGTCTGCCGCGCAGTTCGGCGCGCCGATCGAGCAGACCGCGGGCCAATTCCTCTCGCCGCGTGGTCTTTTCGGCAGCGTCGCCGGCCCGAGCACGCAGCGCGAGCAGATGGTGCACCGTCGGCCGATCGGGTGTGGCGCCGAGAGTGTCGAGTTCGGCGCGCAGTCGCGGGGCCGGTTCGCCGCCGTCGGGTAGTTCGCCGGTCGCGACCTTGTGCTGAGCCTGGGTGACGGTGTCGTCGGCGCGATCTTGCCGTTCGCCGAGTTCGGCCAACTGTGCGCGCAGCGCAGCGACAGCACCGGGCAGATCCGCGGCGACGGCGAGATGGTCGCTGTGACGGGCGGACTCGGTGTCGATCAGCGCCGTGAGCGAGGCGAGGGCGGTGTCGATCTCGCCCGGTCCGAAACCGAGCGGATCGGTGCCCGCCCGACGCAAGAGGGTGGACAGCGGTTCGGTGGCCGCGTCCAGCGCGCCACGAGCGTGCTCGACGCGCTGTTGCAGCGGGGCGAGCGCACCGAGCACCCGGCTGTCGACCGCCGCGACCTCGTCGGCGAACGGGGCGACGACGGCGAACGCCGCGCGCATCCGGTCCAGGCAATCGGCGATGCCGACCGTCACCACGGTCTCGCTGGGCCCGGTCAGGCCGCGCTGCGCCAAGGGAATCGGGATTCTCGCCACCTCGTGCGGCCGACCGCGCAGCAGCTCGGTGAGCCGTCCCCGCGACCGGTCGTCGACCCTGCCGCGACCGCCACGCACCGTCTGCGCCTCGCCGAGGATGGCGCGCACCCGCCCCAGGTCTTCCCAGAGCTCGCCCAGCGCCTTCTCCACCGGCGCCCAGCGACGCGCGGTCTCCCCCGTCGGCGGATAGCGGCGCACCAGGGCCAGGCCGGGGTGGCGGTCCAGTTCCAGCAGGGTCGTGGTCACTGTCGCCAATTCCGCTGTGCGCCCCGCCAGTTCCCGATCGATCTCGGGCACCCCGAGCGTCGGCCAGCTCATCCGACGTACCGGGGCACCGGCGGGCCCTGTGAGGGGCCCAGAGTCGAGAGGTGCTGGGCGTAGATCCGCTGCCAGGTGCCGTCGGTGCGGGCGCGGTCGAGCACGCCGTTGACGAACCGCACCAGCTCGTCGCTGCCGCGCGGCACCCCCACCGCGTACGCGCCCGCGCCGATCGGGTCGCCGACGACCTCGAGATTGTGGTCCTGGGCGACCAGACCCGCCAGAATCGGCTCGTCACCGCTGATCGCGTCGACGGTGCCCTGCTGCAGGGCCACCAGGCAGTCGGTCCAGTTGGTCACGCCGAGCACGATGGGTGGGGTGGGCAACGTGAACAGCGGTGCGGCGGCGGTCGTGCCCTTCGCGACGCAGACCCGCTTGCCCGCGAGCCCGGTCCCGTTGCTGATGCCCGCGCCGTGTGGGGCCGCGATGCGTTGCGCCGCACGGTAGTACACGCTGGAGAAGTCGACCTCTCGGCGGCGTTCGCAGGTCGCCGAGAAGGTGCGCACGATCATGTCGACCTTCTTCTCCTGCAACAGCGGGATCCGGTCGGCCGCGGTGACCGAGCGCAGTTCGATCTTGTCCGGGTCACCGAACAGATCGCGCGCGATCTCCCGGGCGAGGTCGATGTCGAAGCCTTCGAGCCTGCCGGTCGAGGGATTGCGGAACCCGAACATGTAGGTGTTCTGATCGACGCCCACCCGCAGCCTGCCGTTGGCGATGATGGCGGCCATCGCCGACCCCGCGGGCATCGCGCCCGGTCGCGGCCGGCTCGTCGGCGCCAGCGTCGCTTCGGTATCGCAGGTTCCGGTGCCTTCGGCGGCCGGTGCCGAGGTGATCGCCTCGGCGCCGGGCAGCGGTGGGGCGACCGCGGACGCGGCGATGATCGACGGTTCGGGTGCGTCGGCGCAGCCCGCGACCAACGCGACGGCCGCGGCGAACGCGACCAGCAGTGGGCGCCTCACAAGAACTCCTTGAGTCGTGGCCAGAGTCCGGAGATCACCGCGCCGGCCGCGGCCAGCAGCAGGAGCAGGGTGCCGAAGGGGCTGAGCGTCAACGATGTCGCGGCGGCGGCGACGCCGTCGCGCAGGTCGTCGCGGGCCTGGGCGAGGTCGTCGCGCAGTTCCTGGTCGAGGCGGGCGAAGCTGGCAGCCGAGCTGTCGGGGCCGGTGCCGATCGCCTGGGTGACCGCGCCGGGATAATCGGCCTTCTCGTAGGCGGTGCGCTGGGCGTTGTGCCCCGCGTTCCAATTCGTCAGCGCGCGTTCGGCATCGGAGTCGCCGCCACCGGCCGCGGTGAGGCGCCCACGCAGGTCGCCGCTGTGGGTTTGGAAGGCCTTCTCCGTGGCGGTGATGTCGCCGCGGGTGATCAGGGCCAGGGTTTCGTCGGTGCGGGCCTGCTGGGCCAGGATGCGGGCCCCCGCCAGATTCTCCACGCGCGCTCCGGCGCCCGAACTTCCGTCCTCGAGCAGTTGCGCGGCGGTCAGGGTGGCCCCCGCGGTCCACAGCAGCGCCACCAGGGCGGCCAGCGCCGCCATCGCCAGGCCGGTGTTCACCAGGCGATTGGTCCGGCGCAGCAATACGATCGACCCGGCCAGGCACACCACGAGGACCAGCAGCAGGAGCACGATGCTCGTCCACGGCAGCGCGCCGATGCGCTGCTGGTCGGCACGCACCGCGGCGAAGCGAGCCTTGCTGAGTTGTTCGGCGTTGGGCAGCAACGAGGTCTGCATCAGATCCGAGGCCTGACGCAGATACGCCGAACCCACCGGGAAGCCCTGACGGTTGTTGGCGCGCGCGGTCTCCACCAGGCCCGTGTAGGTCGGCAGGTCGGCGGCGATGCGAGCGACGATCGCCCTGGTCTGCGCGTCGGTGGCACCGGCGGTCGCCTCCGCCAGCGCGGCGGCGGCCTCGGCGAGTGCCTGTTCGTAAGTGTCTCGCACCTGCGGTGATTCGATGCCACCGGACAGGAAGGCCGTGGCGGCGCCCGCGTCGGCGGCCGAGAGCGACACATACAGGCTCTGCGCGGCGAAGGCCAGCGGCTCGGTCCGATCCAGCACCTGTTCGGTGCGCACGATCTTGGCGTCGAGCTGCCGGCCCGCAGTGGATCCGGCAACCAGACAGGCCACCGTGGTCACGACGAGGACCACCCCGATCGCACCTGGTGTCGTCGCGGCGAATCGCCGCAGCCACGTCCCCGCGTCACGGATGGTCGCCGGTAGGCGAGATGCCACACCGTCCTCCTTCATCTCCCCGGGCGGTGTCTTCGATCGCGATAGTACGGGAGCCGCTGAAAGTTCGCCCGGGGGAAGGAAATCGGCCGAAACGAGACAGGAGAAGGCCCGCCACGCGGTGTCTCACGGGTGGTCGTCGGCGTCGGCCCGACCGGCGTACGGACAATCCGCATTTCACCCTTCGAAGTCCCGTAATTCCCACGCTGAAATCTGATGCAGACAATTCCGGACCCTTATCGCCCACGAATTAGTTGAACAAGATTGTCGACAATGACCGTGAATGGGTGGGGCTACACTCGTTTCCTACGGTGACCCTCGGGTAGATCGGAGTCGACATGTCGAAGTTGCTGAATTCCTTGTCCGAAGATGAGTACGTCCTGATCCGCGGCACAAAGAAAGCCCAGATGGCCGACCTCGACGAAGAGGCGCTGATCCGGCTGCATACCCGTGTGCGTCGGGCGCGCAACAAATTCGTCAAGGTGTATCGCCGATCCGGCGCGGCAAAGGTAGAAGCCAAGGGGGCGCGTGGCGCCGGAAAATCGGCAAACACCCACAACGCAGGCAAAGCGGAAGTCTTCGAAAGCGCGCTCAGCCGGGTGAGCCGCCAGTTGGCCACGGCCTCGAAGCGCAATGCCCGCAAGTTGAAGGCCGAGCGGCTCGCCCGCGCCCGCAAGGACGCGCCGTCGTTCAGCGAGATCGACACCAGTGCCGGAAAGGTGCGCTCCGCGGGGAAAGCGCGCACCGATGCCACCCGCGAGTCCGCCGGTCGAAAGAAGTTCGAGGCCTCCAGCATCGCCGCGGGGGCACGGCGTCAAGCCGCGAAGGACGAGCGCTAGTTACGCCTGGACGCCGATGCTCTGCTCGCCCGGCTCGACGGTGGTGCCGGTCTTGGTGAACCGCAGCACGCCGTCCTCGACCGGGGCCTTGTGCATCAGGGTGCGGTCCCGGTAGTAGTTGTTGACCAGTTTCCAGGCACCGCGCGCGCCCTGACGGGGCATGGCGTCGTTGCCGCGCTGGATGTAGCCCGAGGTGAGGGCGCCACCCATGAGCGACTCGTCGGCGATGTCCTCGGGGTTGGCGTGCACCTCGAAGGTGGTGTAACCCCGGTCGCGCATGATGTTGAGGACGCGGCACAGGTACGCGGCGGCGAGGTCGGCCTTCAGGGTCCAGGAGGCGTTGGTGTAGCCGATGATCATCAGGAAGTTCGGGATGTCGGAGTACAGGACGCTCTTGTAGGCGACCGTCTCGTTGAACTTCACCGGGACACCGTCGATGGTGAGCGTGATGCCGCCGAGCATCTGCACGTTCAGGCCGGTGGCGGTGACGATGATGTCGGCCTCGAGCTCCTGGCCCGACTCGGTCAGGATGCCCTTCTCGGTGAATTTCGCGATGCGGTCGGTGACGATGTCGGCCTTGCCGCTCTTGAGCACCTTGAACAGGTCACCGTTGGGCACCACACACAGGCGCTGATCCCACGGGTTGTAGCTGGGGGTGAAGTGGCGCAGGTCCACCTTCTTGCCGAGCTGCAGGCGCACCTGGGCCAGCATGAGCTTCTTGGCCAGCTCGGGGTTGGTGCGCGAGAGCTGGAAGCTGGCGCGCTGCAGCGCGATGTTGCGGGCGCGGCCGATCTTATAGGCGACCGAATCGGGCACGCGCGACTTCTTGAACCCGATCGCGACGGGGTCGTCCGACGGCAGTGCCTGAATCCAGGTGGGCGAACGCTGCAGCATGGTGACGTGCGCGGCGGTGTCGGCCATCGACGGGATCAGCGTGATCGCGGTGGCGCCGGAACCGATGACGACGACCTTCTTGCCCGCGTAGTCCAGGTCCTCGGGCCAGTGCTGCGGGTGCACGATCTGGCCCGTGAAGTCGTCCTGACCGGGGAATTCGGGCTGGTAGCCCTTGTCGTAGTTGTAGTAGCCGCTGGCGCCGACGACGAAGTTCGCGGTCCAGGTCTCGGTCTCACCGGTCGCCTCGATCACGGCCTGTACGGTCCACAGCGCGGTGCCCCGATCGAAATCGGCGGTGAGGACCTTGCGACCGAACGTGATGTGGTCGGTGACGCCGTATTCCCTGGCAGTGTCCTCGACGTACTGCCGGATGCTGGCGCCGTCGGCGAGCACCTTGGTGCCGATCCAGGGTCGGAAGCCGAAACCGAAGGTGAGCATGTCCGAGTCCGAGCGGATGCCGGGGTACTTGAACAGGTCCCAGGTACCACCGATGTTCTCGCGGCGCTCGAGGATCGCGTAGGTGCGTCCGGTCTGCTCGCGAGTCAGGTGACAGGCCGTACCGATTCCGGAGAGGCCAGCGCCGATGATCAGTACGTCGACATGCCGCGTCATTGAGGAAACTCGTTTCGTAGGGTCGCCGGCCCGAGCACCGTCGCCCGAGCTTGTCACGAGGTTACGTGTTTCGCTTAGTTACGTCTAGTTCGGCGTGGCCGCGCCGCGGCGTGTCGGGGGTTGCGCGCACGGTGATCGGAATCCGTGACGGGGGCGAGCGCACCGGTCAGCATCGAGGGATGACCGATCACCGACTGTCGTTTCACTGGTTCCTGCCCACCTACGGCGACTCGCGCGGCCTGATGGCGGGCGGACACGGCAGTTTCATGTCCGGTGATCGTCCCGCGACGCTGCGCTATCTCAACCAGCTCACCGCCGCCGCCGAGGACAACGGCTTCGAGGGCGTGCTGACCCCGACCGGCGCCTGGTGCGAGGACGCCTGGCTGACCACCGCCATGCTCGTGCAGACCAGCGAGACGCTGAAGTTCCTGGTCGCGCTGCGTCCCGGCCTGACCAGCCCCACCCTGGCGGCCCAGATGGCGGCGACCTTCCAGCGGCATTCCGCCGGGCGGCTGCTGCTCAATGTCGTCACCGGTGGCGAGCAGCGCGAGCAGGAGGCCTACGGCGACTTCCTGGACAAGTCCGAGCGCTACGCGCGCACCGGCGAGTTCCTGCACATCGTGCGCGAGCTGTGGTCGGCGACCGAGCCGTTCAGCTTCACCGGCGAGCATCTGCGGGTGAAAGACGCGATCCTCAGCGCCCGCCCCGATCCGGTTCCGCCGGTGTTCTTCGGCGGTTCGTCGGGGCCGGCCGGGCCGATCGCCGCCCGCTACGCCGATACCTATCTCACCTGGGGCGAACCGGTGGACGCGGTCGCGAAGAAACTGGACTGGATCCGCGGGCTGGCCGCGATCGAGGGCCGCACCGTCGACTTCGGCCTGCGCATTCACGTGATCAGCCGCGACACCGCCGCCGAGGCGTGGACCGAGGCCGAGCGGCTCCTCGACGGCATCTCACCCGGTGAGATCGAACGGGTGCAGGCGAATCTGGCCAAGAGCGACTCCGAGGGCCAGCGCCGGATGGCGCGACTGCACAACGGTCGCACCGACGGGCTCGAGATCGCCCCGAATCTGTGGGCTGGTGTCGGCCTGGTGCGCGGTGGCGCGGGCACGGCGCTGGTCGGGTCGCACGCCGAGGTGGCCGATCGTCTGCTCGAGTACGCCGCGATCGGGATCGACCACTTCATCCTGTCCGGATATCCGCATCTGGAGGAGGCGTACTGGTTCGGCGAGGGTGTGCTGCCGATCCTGGAGCGCAAGGGTGTGTGGACCCACCCCTCGCGGCCGGTGTCGGTGCCCACCGTCGCGCCGTTCACCGCGGCCGCCAGCAGCTGACGTCTCGGGGCGCGCCCGGTTCAGGGCCGCGCCCCGAGGTTCGACACTCGGCAATGGCAGTTGCTGCACACCTGCCCTGACTGCCGTTTGCCGGGTGACACCTTGGCCCAACACCTTTCGATGAGAACGTGACCTGCGGTTTGTCCGACTACCGACCGGCAGGACTCAAATGCCATGACGCACAGCGTGCCTGGCTGCACCACGCTCCCCCAACTGTTTTCGGCATCGAGTGCAACCGGGGTTCCACGTGAATCAGTGCAGTTCGGAGCAGGTCCGGGCAGCGATCGACCGGATCGGCGGCCCGCGGCGATAGGCTCGACAGCGTGACCCTCACCGTCGGCTTCGACCTGGACATGACTCTCATCGACTCGCGTCCGGGTGTGGCCCTGGCGATCGACACCCTCGCGCGCGAGTTCGATCTCCCGATGGACGGCTCGCACTTCGCCGAGCACCTCGGCCCGCCCCTGGCCACGCTGCTCGGCGACGCGGGCGCGCCCGACGATCTGATCCCCCACCTGGTCACCCGCTACCGCGAGCTGTACCCGGACGTCATCGGCCACATCGCCGCTCTGCCCGGCGCCGACGACGCCCTGGCCGCCGTGCGGGCGGGCGGTGGGCGAACGTTGGTCGTCACCGGGAAATTCGAGCCGCACGCGCGCCTGCACGTCGACCATTTGGGCTGGCAGGTCGATCGTCTCGCCGGTGATCTGTGGGCGACGGGCAAGGCCGAGGTGTTGCGCGCGGAATCAGCCCACGTGTTCGTCGGCGACCACGCCGGCGATATGCGCGGCGCCAAGGCCGCAGGCGTGGTGGCCGTCGGCGTCACGACCGGGCCTTATGACGCCGACAGCTTGTGGACCGCCGGCGCCGATGTGGTGCTCGAGGATCTCACCCGATTCGCCGAATGGCTGGCCGATCAGGCATCCGGGCGATAGGCCACGAAACAGCTTGTGACGCACACCAGTTCCGGAACCCATCCGCGGCCCGGCACGTTCACCGGTCATGCCGACCGACCCCTACTGGAACCACAACACGCACTACCACCCCTGGGTACTCGATCAGGTGCCCGACACTGCCCGCACGGCATTGGATATCGGCTGCGGTGACGGGTTACTCGCCCGCAAATTAGCGACCCGCTGCGACGCGGTGCTCGGCGTCGACATCGACGACCGGGTCATCGCCGGCGCGCCCGCCGCACCCAACGTCCACCTCGAACACGCCGACTTCCGCGACCTCGACCAAACCTTCGACGTGGTCACCGCCGTCGCCACCTTGCACCATGTCCCGGTGCGTGAGGGCGTCACCGCCCTGCGCCATCTCGTCGCCCCCGGCGGCACTCTCGCGGTGGTCGGTCTCTGGAAGATGCACCCGGTCAGCGACTTCCACTATCTCCCTCTGCTCCCGGCGATCTGGGGCCTGGACCGGTGGCGGCGCCGCTCGTTCGGCGGCCCCGATGTCGCGCTGGCCGATCCCCGCGAATCCCTGGCCGAAATCCGTTCCGCCGCTGCCGAACACCTGCCCGGTGCCGAGATCCACCGCCGCCTGATGTGGCGCTACACGCTGCGCTGGCAGCGCCCCCGCTGAGCTGTCACCGCGGAAAACGGCGGCGAGCTCGCCGATGTTGCCGAATCGCCGGCTCACAACGCGGGCGGCGGGAGATCGGGCCGGCCTCCAGCGGTCCGTAATGTCCGAATCAATAAGGGAGGTCCGCAGACCCGGGTGATACAGTCCGGCAGGATTTTTCGATGGGGAGGGTCAGTCATCAACGCATCACGGACAGTTGTGTGGCGCACCGGGTTCGGGGGGACGGCTCGATGAATCGCGCCAGGTGGATCATCGCGAGCCTGGTCGCGGTGGTCGCGATCGTCGTGGCGGTGGTCGCTGTCGTGGTGGTCACCCGCGACGAGGATCCGCGTGAATTCGTCGCGGAGAAGTACCGGCGAGCCCAACAGCTCGATCAGGCGAACAACGGCCTGGCGTTCCTCGCCACCGCCGCACCGGCCGCGGTGGCCGCCACGATCGCGAAAGCCACCGACCCACGCGGCAAGCGCAACACCGGCGACAACCACTATCTGCGCTTCGACCACGATCTCGTCGCGGTGTCACCGCACGCCGGCGGCTCCCTGATACTCGTCGACAGCTACGCCAACGGCACGCGCCGCCACCACGGCCACACCAGCGGTTACGGCTGGACCAGCGGCTCGGCGGCGGGCGACTACCGCGGCGGCGGCAGCGACAACGGCGGCAAGTAGTTCATTCGGGCATCTCGCCCGCACAGCACAGGAGGACACTCATGCTCGCCGACCTGGCGGCGAACGCGGGCGCCGCGCTCGCCTATTCCGCGGTGGGAATCGTGTTGATGGCCGTCGGTTTCGGCGTCGTCGACCTGCTCACACCGGGCGACCTGCGCGCCCAGATCTGGATCGAACGCAACCGCAATGCCGCGATCCTGCTCGCCTCGAACCTGTTCGGAGTCGGGATCATCGTGGCCGTGGCCATCTGGACCTCGGAAGGCCAGATCGCCGAGGCGCTGCTGTCCAGCGCGATCTACGGGGTGATCGGGCTGGCCGCGATGGCGGTGGCGTTCGTGCTGCTCGACGCGCTCACCCCCGGTGACTTCCGGGCCGTCGTCGCCGACGCCGAACCGCATCCGGCGGTGTGGGTCACGGCGTCGGCGCATGTCGCGGTCGCGCTGGTGGTGGCCGCAGGCCTGACCTGATGCCCCGGCACCGCCTGGCCAGGGCGGCGCTGCTGGCGACCGTGTTCGTCTGTGCGGCATGCGGTTTGGTGTACGAGCTGTCGCTGGTCACCCTGGGCAGCTATCTGATCGGGGACACCGCCGCGCAGGCGTCGATCACGTTGAGCGTGATGGTCTGTTCGATGGGTGTCGGCGCGCTGCTGGCGAAACCGCTGCGGTCGCGTGCCGCCGCGGCCTTTGTGGCGGTGGAGCTGGCACTGGCCGTCGTCGGCGGGCTCTCGGTCGCCGCGCTGTACGCCAGTTACGCGTGGCTCAATATCTATACCGGCACACTGGTCTTGGCCGCGGCCGTGATCGGAATGCTCGTCGGTGCGGAGATCCCGTTGCTGATGGAGTTGCTCCAGGACATCCGCGAGCAGGAGGCCGGTAGCGCCGTCGCCGACCTCTTCGCGGCCGACTACGTGGGTGCGCTGCTGGGTGGCCTGGCGTTTCCGTTCCTGCTGCTGCCGGTGTTCGGGCAGATCCGCGGCAGCCTGGTGGTCGGGGTCGTGAACGCGATCGCCGGACTCGCGCTGGCGTTCTTCTTCTTTCGCGACAAGATGACGCGCGGCGCCCGCCACACCCTGATCGCCGCCACCCTGGCGGTGGCCTGCGGGCTGACCGGCAGTTACCTCTACGCCGACCGTTTCGAGGCGACCGCGCAGCAGGCCCTGTTCGCCCACCCGATCGTGTGGCAGACGCGCACGCCCTACCAGCAGATCGTGCTCACCGAATCGTCCTCCCCGTTCGCCACCACCGACACCCGGCTCTATCTCAACGGTGGACTCCAGTTCTCCTCGGTCGACGAATACCGCTATCACGAGGCGCTGGTGCACCCGGTGCTGGCGGGCCCGCGCCGTTCGGTGCTGGTGCTGGGCGGCGGCGACGGTCTCGCACTGCGCGAGATCCTGCGCTACCCCGACATCGCCGCGGTGACCCTGGTCGAACTCGACCCGGCGATGATCGAGCTGGCCCGCACCGACGACCGGCTCACCGACCTCAATCGCCATGCCTTCGACGATCACCGGGTAACCGTGGTCAACGCCGACGCGTTCACCTGGTTGCGTAGTGCCCCTGGCCTTTTCGACGCGGTGATCGTCGACCTGCCCGATCCCGACCAGACCTCGGTGGCCAAGCTGTACTCGCAGGAGTTCTACGCGATGACCGCCAGCGTGCTGGCCCCCGGCGCCCGCATGGTCGTCCAATCGGGTTCGCCGTTCTTCGCCCCGCGCTCCTTCTGGACCATCGACGCCACTGTGCGCTCCGCGGGTCTGCGCACCACCCCGTATCACGTGGACGTCCCGAGCTTCGGCGACTGGGGCTTCGTGCTGGCCTCGGCCGGCTCACCGCCGGCTCCGGCCCTGCGCGGCCCCGGTCCCCTGCGTTCGCTGGATGAACCCACCCTCACCGCGGCCACCGTCTTTCCCCCGGACCGCCGGGCCGTCGACCCCGAGGTCTCCACGTTGATGCGTCCGGTGATCCTGGATCTGCAACGCCAAGAATGGCGTTGACCTCAGACCTGACCCGAACAGGCCAGATGCGTACCGACGATGACGAGCCCGAGGACGGCGACCGCCGCCGACAACGCCGGGGCCGGTTCGCGAACCAACCGCGTCGCGCCGCGCCGCACGGCGGCACCTGCCCGCTCGAGCCGGCTCCCGAGGGTCGAACGCCCCGCGGTCTCGGTGTCCGCGCGACCGCGCAGTTTCCGGC
Source organism: Nocardia sp. NPDC060249 (assembly GCF_042728755.1). NCBI lineage: Bacteria > Bacillati > Actinomycetota > Actinomycetes > Mycobacteriales > Nocardiaceae > Nocardia > Nocardia sp. NPDC060249. The sequence continues at coordinate 1,549,314 of NZ_JBHXAQ010000001.1, read as the reverse complement.
GGACGACGCCGAGCAGAGTGAGAACGAGTGCGGTGATCAACATCGTGTTCCCTTCCCGCTCAACGAGTTCCGACAGCAGCACGCGATGACGTCGCGAGCCGTCCGGGGGCGGTGACGATGCCGAAGGCGATCAGGCTGTCGGCGGTGTCACGCACGGTCTGCTCGATCGGGCGCATGGTCCAGCCCAGTTCACGGCGGGCCTTGTCCGCGCTGACGTGTTCGGTGCGGCCGAGGACCGGCACGGTCAGGCGCACGCCTTTGTCGAAGACGGCGACGAGACGGACCACCCAGTTCGGCAGGACCCGGGTGGGCACCCGGAACCCCTCAGCGGCGTAGTCGCGGGCCAGCAGGCCGGCCAGCTCTCCCATCCAGAGCGGATCGGTCGCGCAGATGTATCGATTGCCCGCGGCTTCGGGGACTTCCATCGCCAGCCGGTGCGCGACAGCGAGGTCGCGCACGTCCACGGGGGTCCAGCCGGTTTTCACCGAACCGGGGACGTCGCGGGCCAGCAGGCGGCGGACCGGCTCATGGGAGGTACTGGTCCTGGCTTCGAGCAGCGGGCCGAGGATCATGCCGGGATTGACCACCACCAGTTCGAGACCCGATGCGGCGGGCAGGGATTCGACGAAGTCCCAGGCCGCGCGCTCGGCGAGGGTCTTGCTCTTCTGATACGCGGGAATGCGGTCGACCACCGACCAGTCGCGCTCGGTGCGCACCTCGTCCACGTCATGGCCGTAGGCGACGGCGGCGACCGAGGACGTCAGCACGACGCGGCGTACGCCGGCGGCCGCGGCGGCGCGCAGCACCCGCAGGGTGCCCTGCACCGCGGGCTCGATGAGATCCTGCTCGTTCTCGGGCGGCGTGGCGGGGAACGGCGATGCGACGTGCAGCACGATGTCGCAGCCGGTGACCGCCGCGGCCCAGCCCGTGTCGTCGCCGAGCGAGGCGGCGACGAACTCGAGCTCACCGCCGGTGCGGCGAGCGAGTTCGGTCAGGTGGGCGCGGGTGGTGTGCGCGGCGAGGTCGCGCACGGTGGCGCGGACGGCGTAGCCGTGGTCGAGGAGTTCGGCGATGCAGTGGCCGGCGACGAAACCTGTCGCGCCGGTGACGAGTACCCGGGTGGTCATGGTGGTCATCCATTCCGTCGATTCGGTGGAGCAGGCATCTAAGCGATGCTCAATTAATCTAAACACTGCATAGATTTCCTGTCCAGTACCAATTCCGACCGGGGTCTCGCATACGCTCGGAGGGTGAAGCGCACCAGTTACCACCACGGCGACCTGCGCGCCACACTGATGGACGCCTGCCTGCGCCTGATCGAGAGCGAGGGCCTGGCCGCGGTGAGCTTGCGCCGGGTCGCCAGGGAGGCGGGGGTCAGCAGCGGCGCGCCCTATCACCATTTCGCCGACCGCGCCGCGCTGCTCTCGGCACTGTCGATCGACGGCTTCCAGCAGCTGGCCACGTACATGACCACCGCCAGGGCGACGACCACCGACCCGCTGGCGGCGCTCACCGCACTCGGCGATGCCTACGTGCGGTTCTCCCGCGAACACCCCGCCCAGTTCCGGCTCATGTTCCGGCCCGAACTGTCCCAGCCGGATAAACATCCCGACGCCCACGCCGCCGGCGACGCCGCCTTCGAGGTTCTGGTCCGGACAGTCGCCGAGTGTGTCGCCGTCGGGGCCCTGCCCGCCGATCGCGCCGAAACCCTCGCCGTCGCCTGGTGGGGACTGGCACACGGGCTGGCATCGCTGTGGCTCGACGGACATCTCGAAAAGCGCAGTGAACAGATGGGCACGCACGCGCCCGAACTCGTCGACACGATCATGCGCACCTTCACCGCGCTGATCGCACCGGGACCGGCCACCGCCTGACGCGCCGCCGAAATTCCGGCGAACCGGCACGTCCGCTCACCTAGAGTGAGTGACACCGTCTTTGTCCATGCGTACCCGCTTCGAGCAAGGAGGCCCGATGTCCGGCACCGCGAAACTCGATCCCGTGGTCGAAGCGTTCGTCGACGCGCTCAACGCACAGGACACCGACCAGTTCTACGGTGTGCTCACCGAGGACGCGACGATGTCCGATGATGGTGTCGAACGCAACCTCGCCCAGTGGACCGAGGCCGAGATCTTCAGCAGCAACGGACATCTGGTCGTGGACACGGTCGACTCCGACGACGGCCTCGCACTCACCGCCGACTACACCAACACCCGGTGGGGTTCGATGCGCACCACCTGGCAGTTCGTCCTGCGCGACGGGCTGATCAGCCGATTCGAAACAGGACAGGCGTGACCGACGATCTTCTTCTCACCCCGCGTTACGGCACAGCCGCACTCGCCGATCTACTCCCCTCGGTCATGGCCTGCCTCGGCGCGCCCGGCGACACCGATCGGCTCGGCCTCGACCTCGATGTCGACCGTGTCTGCGTCCTGCTCGTGGACGGACTCGGCGCCCAAGCCCTGGCGGCCGAATCCGCGGCGGCGCCGTTCCTGACGAGCCTGCCCGACACGAGTATCGACGCCGGGTTCCCGAGCACCACCGCGACGAGCCTGACCACCCTCGGCACCGGCCTGCCCGCCGGCGAGCACGGCATCGTCGGCTACTGCATGCGCCTGCCCGGCGAGGACCGCCTGTTCAATTCGCTCCGGTGGCAGCTCATGGGCGACGGACCGAAGGTCGACGCGCGCGCCACACTCCCACCGGACCGAATCCAGCCGCAGCGCACCGTCTTCGAGCGCGCCACCGAGGCGGGCATCGCGGCGGTCCAGGTCGCACCGAGCTACCAGGACGGATCCGGGCTGACCCTGGCCGGCTGGCGCGGCGGCGGATTCCGCACCGCCTACTCCGTCGGCGATCTCGTCGACGGCGTTCTCAACGCCCTGACCTCGGCGCCGAAAACCCTGGTCTACACCTATCATTCGGAGCTCGACACCACCGGCCACGCGCGCGGGCCCGCCAGCCGGGCGTGGCGGTTCGAGCTGGCCAATGTCGACCGGATCGCCGCCGAGATCGCGGCCCGGCTGCCCGCGCGCTCGGCGCTCATCGTCACCGCCGATCACGGCATGGTCGAACTCGTCGAGCGCGTCGACTACGACACCCACCCCCACCTGTCGGACAACGTCACGGCACTCGGCGGTGAACCACGCGCCCGCCACGTCTACACCGACGACCCCGCCGCGGTCGCCGGCACCTGGCGCGGCGTGCTCGGGAGCGGCTTCCTGGTGCGCACCCGAGACGAGGCGATCGACGCGGGCTGGTTCGGCCCGGTTGTCACCCGTGACGCCGCCGCGCGCATCGGCGATCTCGTGGTGATCGCGAGCGGCGACGGCGGTGTCGTGCGGTCGGGCGCCGAGCCGCTGCAATCGATGATGGTCGGCCATCACGGCTCGCTCACCGCCGCCGAGCTGCGGGTTCCCCTGCGAATCCACCGCGTTTGAGCACCACCGCATAAGCTGGCGTCGGCGCGCAACCGCGCGCAGCGAACCATTCCAGGAGGAATCATGCACGCCAACACCCGAACCGGCGCCGTCGCGGTGGGCGTCGCGGTGCTGGCGGCACTGGCCACCGGGTGCACCGAGGTCGAGCGGGTGCTCAACCAGGGTGGTGACACGAGCTGTCGCGACTACGTCAACCAGGACGCGAACACCAAGCGGATCACCATCACCAAGGCGATCAAGCAGCAGACCGGCAACGACAACGAACCGGCGGGCACCGTGGTCGACTCGATGATCGTGCAGGTCGACCTGCTGTGCGCGACCCAGCGCAATGTCGACACCCCGATCAAGAACGCCGATATCGCCGGAATCTTCCTGAACAAGTAGTGACCGGCGTCAAGGCAACGCGACAGCGCGGCGACCGGTGACCGGTCGTCCTCGGCGCAAACGTTCCCACGGCGGTGGCACAGCTGATAGACAGTAAGCGCCACACCCGTTCTCGTCGCTGGAACGGTGCGTCACCGACGAGCAGGGAGTGAACGTGGGCGAGGAACTGGGCAGGGCACCAGGCGCCCACGACGACCCGATCGCCGGACCGCACCGGCCCGAACGACTCTCGGACTACCGGGTCGAACTCGAGAAACAGTGGAACCGCCTCGCCGCACCCTCACGCCCGCTGACCCTGCCCCGCGACACAGGGGCCGTGCGCAACGATGTCGCCAAATCCTGGCAGCGCTCCCTGCACACCGTCGACCCCGCCACCGAAGTCGCGCCCGGATTCAACGACATCAGTGACCGCTGGTCGGAATCCCCGCTGCGCAGACCGGTCACCGAACTCGCGGGTCAGCTGCGCGGAATGGCCGAGGAGTCGGGCTATCTCGCTGTCGTCAGTGACGAATCGGGCACCATCTTGTGGACCGCGGGCGATCGCACGCTGCGCCGCCAAGGGGAGGCGGTGAACTTCGCGCCGGGCGGGGTCTGGGACGAAAGCCACATGGGCACCAACGGGTTGTCCCTGGCCCTGCACGACGACAGGGCCGTCACCGTGTTCTCGGCCGAGCATCTCGTCGCCGCGCTGCACGGCTGGGTCTGCTACTCCGCGCCGATCCACGGCCCCGACGGCCGCACGGTGGGTGTGCTCGATCTGTCCTCGACGTGGGAACGGTCGCATCCGATGGTGATGACCTCGGTCCGCGCGCTGGTCACCGCCGTGGAGACCATGCTGCGTGCCGAGGCGCCCACCCCGGCACCGGGTGTTCGACTCGAATGCCTCGGCGCCGCACGGCTTTTGCGCGACGGCAGGCCGGTGCCGCTGCCGCCGCGCCAACTCGAGATCCTCGCGCTGCTGGCCCTCGAGCCCGACGGCTACACCCCCGAGCAATTGCACGCCGCGGTCTACGGTGAGCGGCCGGTGTCGCTGAACACGCTCAAAGCCGATGTGTCGCACCTGCGCCGCGCCACCCGCGGCGAGATCACCAACCGGCGCTACATGCTCACCGGCCAGGTGTCCTGCGACGCGGTGGACCTGCTGGCCGCCATCGAGGGCGGCGACCTCACCTCAGCGCTGTGGCTGTATCGCGGACCGCTGCTGCCCGGATCGGATCTACCCGGCGTCGAACAGTGGCGCGCTCACCTCGACGTCGGCATCCGCAACGCCGTGCTCGGCAGCGACCGGCCCGAGCACGCGGTCGCGTTCGGGCAGCGCTGCCCCGGCGATGTCGCCGTGCACGAGCACGCTCTGCGGCTACTGCCTCGCGACGATGTCCGCCGCGCTGTCGTCACGGCCCGGCTTTTCACCGCACGCCAGGGCTGACCTGCGCAGACGCCGTCACCAACCTCGTACCAACCTTCGCCGACCATAGTGTGGGGCACCACGCAGAGGTCGCGAGGAGCGAGGCGAATGATCTACGGCAAGCCCGGATCGGATACCGGCATAGTCAGCTATGCCCACCGATACGACAACTTCATCGGAGGTGACTGGTCACCCCCTGTCGAAGGCCGTTATTTCGACAACACCTCACCGGTCGACGGTGAGACCTTCTGCGCGGTGGCCCGTTCCACCGCCGCCGACATCGACATGGCGCTCGAGGCGGCACACCGCGCCACCGAGCGCTGGGCCGCGACCTCGGTCACCGAGCGGGCCGACATCCTGCTCAAGATCGCCGATCGGATCGAGAACAGTCTCGAACCGCTGGCGGTGGCCGAGACCTGGGACAACGGCAAACCGGTGCGCGAGACCCTGGCGGCCGACCTCCCGCTGGCCATCGATCACTTCCGGTACTTCGCGGGTGTGCTTCGCGCCCAGGAGGGCTCGCTGTCCCAGATCGACGCCGACACGGTCGCCTATCACTTCCACGAACCGCTCGGCGTGGTCGGGCAGATCATTCCGTGGAACTTCCCGATCCTGATGGCCGCCTGGAAACTCGCGCCCGCGCTGGCGGCGGGCAACTGTGTGGTCATCAAACCGGCCGAACAGACACCGGCGTCGCTGCTGCTCGTCGTCGAACTCATCGCGGATCTGCTGCCCGACGGAGTTCTCAACGTGATCAACGGTTTCGGCGTCGAGGCGGGAAAACCGCTGGCGCAGAGCCCGCGGGTGGCCAAGATCGCCTTCACCGGCGAGACCACCACCGGGCGACTGATCATGCAGTACGCCAGCGAGAACATCATTCCGGTCACGCTCGAACTCGGCGGCAAGAGCCCCAACATCTTCCTGCCCGATGTGCTGGCCGCCGACGACGACTACCTCGACAAGGCCGTCGAGGGGTTCGTCATGTTCGCCCTGAACCAGGGTGAGGTGTGCACGTGCCCGTCGCGGGCGCTGATCCACTCGTCGATCTACGACGAATTCCTCGCCCGCGCCATCGCCCGCACCGAGGCCATCGTGTCCGGTCATCCGCTCGACACCGAGACGATGATCGGCGCGCAGGCCGGCAACGACCAGTACGAGAAGATTCTGTCCTATTTCGACATCGGCAGAGCCGAAGGCGCCCGCGTGCTCACTGGAGGGGAAGCACGCAAGGTCGACGGCCTACCGGGTGGGTACTACATCGAACCCACCGTCTTCGAGGGTGACAATACGATGCGGATCTTCCAGGAGGAGATCTTCGGCCCGGTCGTCGCGGTGACCCGCTTCGATACCGTCGACGAAGCGATCCGCATCGCCAACGACACCCTCTACGGTCTCGGTGCGGGCGTGTGGACCCGCGACATGAACACCGCCCACCGACTCGGCCGCGGCATCAAGGCGGGCCGGGTCTGGACCAACTGCTACCACGCCTACCCCGCCCACGCCGCGTTCGGCGGCTACAAGAAGTCGGGGTTCGGCCGGGAGAACCACGCGATGATGCTCGGGCACTACCAGCAGACCAAGAACCTGCTGGTCAGTTATTCGACGACGAAACTCGGGATGTTCTGATGCAGAATCGAATCCACCGTGTGGAGATCACCGAGCGCGCCCAGACCCTGCTCCGCCGCCTCATCGAGGACAACGGCCCGGTGCTGTTCCGCCAGGCGGGCGACGGCTGCGACGACGACACCACACCGGTGTGCCTGTCGGCCAAGCAGTTCCCCATCGAGAAGGCCGACATCCTGCTCGGCCGGCTCAGCTGGCACACCGAATTCTGGATCAGCGCGGCACAGTTCGAATGCTGGAAAGATACCCACCTCACCGTCGATGTGACGCGCGGTGAGGCTGCCGAGGATTCGCTCGAGGCAGGCCAAGGCATGCGATTCGTGTTGCGCGCCAGGCTGCTGACCGAGGCCGAGCACGCGGCGCTGGCGGCAGGCCCGCCACCGCGAACGGGCGCCGACCGCACCCTGTAGCGGCGCCACCGAAAACCTGACCTGGCAGCATCTTTCCCGGCGCTGCCAGGTCGCGGCGAGCCCCCGCCGACTGGGCCATCGAGGCTCAGCCGGCGGGGTGAGCTCGCCGTTTTTTCGTCTTCCCCCATATAGCAAATGTGTTCCCGCGCAAACCAAATCGCGTCTCGCTCAGCGAGACACACACGGCAACAGTGCAACGATTCCGTTACGTTATGGCGATGTTCTTAGCGAGACTCGGTGTGCGCACCCGGATTCTGGCGATTGCTCTCATCCCGAGTTTGACTCTGGTGGTGGTCGGCGTCGGTACCGCCGGCTATCTGGTCGAGGAGAGCAACACCGCCAAAGCGTGGGCCACCGAACTCCAGCAAGCCGGCCGTTTCACCCAGGAGATGGTCGAGGCGATCCAGTCCGAGCGTCACCTCACGATGTCGCTGGTCGCCGGAGACATGACCACCACCCTCGCTCTGCCCGCCGCGCGGACGCGCACGGACGCCGCGTTCATGAAGCTCAATCAAATCGCGCAGCAGATGCAGGCCGTCGATGGCGCCGATATCGGCGACGATCAGACCGAGTTCGAAGCATTCCAGCAGCACCTCAAGGCCATGCGCGGCGGCGCCGACGCGGGTATGTTGCCCGCGCCGGACGCCTACATGTTCTTCAACCTGGTGGTCGACAAGTTCATCCAGGGCACCAAGATCGCCATGCTCGCCGCCCCCGACGCGACCGTGTCGTCCGGTGTGGGCGAGGGCATGCGCCTGCTCAACGTCATCGAGGCCATGTCCCGCGGCAACGCGCTCGGGTCGGCGCTGGTCACGGCCGAGGGCGACTTCGGAGTCAAGGTCGACGAATTCATCCGCCAGAGCGGCTTCTACCGCACCGAGCTGAGCAACCTCACCCCCGAACTACCCGAGGGCGAGCGCAACGCGATCGTCGCGCTCACCGCCTCGGCGCCGTGGCAACAGCTCACGCAGATGGACAACGCGATCATCGCGCGCTTCTCCGCTCCCGCCGCCACCACGGGCACCACCAGGACGGCCACCCCGCCCGCACTGCCGATGTCGGCCGCCGAATGGCAGAGCGCCTCGGCGACCGTCAACCGGGCACTGCTCGATGTCTACACCGGGCACAACGGATTCATCCAGACTCTGGCCAAGGACTCCGCACAGCGCTCGGAGGCGACCGCGGCCGCCGCCGGCGGCGGCGTCATCGCGCTCAGCGTGCTCGTCTTCCTGGTCTCGGTGGTCCTGGCCAATCGCATTATTCGCCGCCTGCGCCGCCTGCGCACCGCCACACTGCAGCTCGCCGACGAAAAGCTGCCGGCCACCATGCGCGCGCTGCGCGACGGTGACGAGGTCGATTCGGCCGAGACCTCGCCGTCCCTCGACTTCGGGCACGATGAGATCGGCCAGGTCGCCAAGGCCTTCGAACACGCCGCCGCGGCCGCGATCGGTGCCGCTGTCGACGAGGCCCGTACCCGTGAGGGCGTGCGCGCGGTGTTCCTCAACATCGCCCACCGCAGCCAGATCGTGGTGCACCGCCAGCTCGAGATCCTCGACGAAGCCGAACGCCGCCAAGAAGATCCGGCGCTGCTCGAGACGCTGTTCCGGCTCGATCACCTGGCTACTCGCGAACGCCGTAACGCCGAGAACCTGATCATCCTCGGCGGCGGTCGCCCGGGACGGCAGTGGCGTCAGCCGGTGCCCGTGATGGACGTGGTGCGCAGCGCCATCGGCGAAACGCTCGACTACGCGCGTGTGCGGGTCACCAAGCTGCCCGAGGTCAGCGTCGTCGGCACCGTCGTGGCCGACCTCGTGCACCTGCTCGCCGAGCTCGTCGACAACGCCACCGCGTTCTCCCCGCCGCAGTCGCGGGTCGAGGCGGGCGGCAATATCGTCGGCAAGGGCGTGGTCGTCGAGATCACCGATCAGGGCATGGGCATGAGCGCCGACGACCTGGTCCGCTACAACAACATGCTGGCCGATCCGCCGGACTTCGGTGTCGGCACACTGTCCTCGGACTCACGCCTCGGTCTGTTCGTGGTCGCCCGGCTGGCCCTGGCGCACGGTGTGTCGGTGCGGCTGAGCGAATCCGATTACGGCGGCATCCGCGCCATCGTGCTGATCCCCCAGCAGTTGCTGGCGGGTGAGGCCGATCTCGCGGGCACGCCACCCACGATGACCGGCCCGCTGCGCCGTGGGCTGCCCGCACCGCAGGAATCGGGACCGATCGCCGCCCTCGAATCCGCGCCCGCGCCCGTCGCGACGCTGGTCGCCGACCCGCCGACCCCGCGTCCGATGGCACCGGCGCCCGAGGCGCCCGCCGTGCAGACCCCGCGCTACGACACCGGCTCCGACGAACGACCCGCGCTGCCGCGCCGCAGCAGGCAGACCAATCTGGCACCCGAGCTCGCCGAGCCCGCCGCCGAGGCGCCACGCGCACCCGAGCGTCCCCGCTCCGCGGAACAGGCGCGCGACATCATGTCCGCGATCGAGAACGGCACCCGCCAGGGTCGCAAACAACAGACCACATCGAACCAGGACGAACAGGAAGGCTGAGGTGAACTCTTCCCCCGGTGATCTCAACTGGCTACTCGACGATCTCGTCGACCGGCTGGCAGGGGTCCGCTACGCGGTCGTGCTGTCCACCGACGGACTGCTGCTCGGACGCTCCTCGCAGATGAAGCGTGAAGACGCCGAACACTTCGCCGCCATGTCTTCGACCCTCTACGGTCTCGCGCGCAGCGCGGGTAGCCGGTTCGACGGTGGCGGCGTGCGCCAAGCGGTGATCGAGCTCGATCGGGCGGTGCTCTTCGTCACCTCGGCCGGTGACAACGCTTGCCTGGCACTGCAAGCCAACGAGTCGGCCAATCTCGGCATGGTGGCCTACGAAATGAATCTCACCGTGCAGCGGGTCGGCAGCTATCTGTCGACGGAGCCGCGGCACGGGCATGCGCAGCTATAGAAAGTCTCGACAATGACTCGACTAGGCGATCCGTGGTTCGACGACGCGGCCGGACCCCTGGTCCGGCCGTACGCGGTGACCCGCGGCCGCACCATGGGCGCGGCGCACGACCTGGACATGCTCACGGTGGTGGTAGCGGTATACCCCGCCCCCACCCTGCGCAAACCAGAACCCGAGTACGCGACGATCGCACAGTTGTGCAAGCGTCCGCAGTCGGTGGCCGAGGTCTCGGCCGTGCTGAAACTGCCTCTGGCGGTGACCAAGATCCTCGTCGGTGATCTCATCGCCGAGGGCCACCTCATCTTCCGGGCTCCGGTAGCGGCCGAGGCCGGTACCGGTGACCTCAACATATTGCGAGCGGTTCTGGATGGCATCCGAAAACTTTGACCCGATGTCCGCAGGCGACCAGCACATGGCCGCCTCGGTCAAAATCCTCATCGCCGGCGGCTTCGGCGTCGGCAAGACCACCATGGTCGGTGCGATCAGCGAGATCGCGCCGCTGCGGACCGAAGAGCTGATCACCGAGGTCAGTACCGGCGTCGACGACCTGTCGGGGGTGGAGCAGAAGCACACGACCACCGTCGCGCTGGACTTCGGGCGCATCACCATCGACCGGGATCTGGTGCTGTACCTGTTCGGTACGCCCGGACAGGACCGCTTCTGGTTCCTATGGGATGAGCTGTGCCGTGGCGCGCTCGGCGCGATCGTGCTGGCCGATACCCGGCGGTTGAGCAATTCGTTCGCGGCGGTGGACTTCTTCGAGCGTCGCGGCTTGCCGTTCCTGATCGCGGTGAACTGCTTCGACGGTGCGCCGCGCTACACGGTCGACGAGGTGCGTGACGCGCTGGACCTGGATCCGAACACCCCGGTGATCCTGTGCGACGCGCGCGATCGGCCCTCGGCCAAGGCGGTGCTGACCCACCTGGTCGAGTACCTGATCGATCGCGCCGCACGAACGCCCGTCACCACCTGAGCGGCTACGCCGAGCCCGGCGCGGGGACTGCCCGCTCCGCGGCTCGGCTGGTCTGCTCCCAGGCCGACCAGGTGGCCATCTTGGCGCGCGCGAGGTCGAAGGCCAAGTCGTAGACCATGTTTCCGAGCAGCAGGCGCAGCGGTGGTTGCTCGGCACCGACGAGGGTGAGCAGCGCCTCGGCGGCGAGGGCGGGCTCGCTGTCGACGGACCCCTCGGCCCACTGGGCCTCGAGCTGGGCGCGCAGCGGAGCGTACGCCTCGATCGGCGTGGTGTTCGCCATCGCCGAATACAGGTCGGTCCAGTAGCCGCCCGGTTGCAGAATGCTCACGCGCACACCGAATTCCGCGGCTTCCATCGCCAGCGCCTCGCTCATGCCCTCGAGTGCGAACTTGCTCGCGGCGTACATGCCCGACAGCGGGAATCCGGCGAGTCCGCCGATGCTCGACACCTGCACGATGTGCCCGCCGCGCTGCGCGCGCAGCTGCGGGAGCACGGCCTGGCTCACCCAGAGCGCGCCGAAGAAGTTGACCTCCATCTGCGCGCGGGCCTCGGCTTCGGTGAACTCCTCGATCATGCCCATCGAGAGGGTGCCCGCGTTGTTGACCACGATGTCGAGGCGGCCGAAGTGGGCGACCGCGGCGTCGACCGCCGCGTGCACCGCACCGCGGTCGGTGACATCGAGGGTCAACGGCAGCACCCGGCCCGGATGGGCGGCGGCGAGCTCCTCGAGGGCGGATCCGGTGCGCGCGGCGGCGGCGACCCGGTCCCCCGCCGCCAGCGCCGCTTCGGCGAAGGCACGGCCGAGACCGCGGCTCGCTCCGGTGATGAACCAGACGCGGGATGCGGTGGTACCGGCGGTGGTCATGGCGATCCTCCTTGCCTAGACAAGACGTTGCGTCTCGTCTGATGATTCGAGGATGCCACCACCTCGGCACCTTGTCAAGACGCAACGTCTCGTCTCTTCGATTGCTAGGATGGCGGCATGAGTCAGCAGGTGAACCCCCGGCCGACAGCCGATGCGACCCGGCGCAACGAAGGATCCCGGCGCGCGATCCTGTCCGCCGCCTTCGAGCTGGCGGGCGAGATCGGCTACGACAAACTGACCATCGAGGCGATCGCCGCCAGAGCGGGCGTCGGCAAGCAGACGATCTACCGATGGTGGCCGTCCAAGGGCGCTGTCCTGCTCGACGCCTTCCTGATGCTCAGCGAGACCGGCGACGACGCGACACCGGGCCTGCCCGACACCGGCGACCTGGAAGCCGACCTGAAACTGGTCCTGCGCGCCACCGTCGCCGAACTCGCCGACCCCCGCTTCGACCTCCCCCTGCGCGGCCTGACCAGCGCCATCATGCACGACACCGCCCTGGCCGCCACCTACGTCGAACGCCTGCAGGGCCCCGTCGACGACCTGAAGCGCCGCAGACTCGCCGCCGCGCAAACCGCGGGCCAGATCGCCCCCGATATCGATCTCGATGTGGCCATCGCGCTGATCTGGGGCCCACTGATGGAGCGCTGGCTCCTGCGCACCGGCACCCTCACCACCGAATTCGCCGATCGTATCGTCGAGACCGCGCTGCGCGGACTGCGCGGCTGATCCGACGGAAAGCACTCCATACCAACGACATTCGGCCCACGTGGCGCCGATGACCGACACGCTCAGCGGCGATCATGTGGCGACGTCAGCGGCGTAGCGACTCAGGCAGCGGGGAACTATTGCCCGCGCCGGGGCCGTCCATCAGTTTCAGGTCGCGGCTGTGGACTCGCTCGCCGCAATGCGAGCAGGTGGGCTCGATGGTGGCGAGGTGGTCGCAGATGCGGTGCAAGACCTCCACCGGAGGGCCGTTCGGGGCGGCCCATTCGTCGCCCCACTGGCGCATCGCGGTGACCACCTGCCACAGGGACCGACCCTTGGCGGTCAGGCGATAGTCGTAGCGGACGGGGTTGTCCTGGTAGGGCTCTCTCGTCATGATCTCGTGCTCGACCAGGCCTTCGAGGCGTTGCGTGAGGACATTGCGGGCGATGCCGAGGCGGTCGCGGAAGTCGTCGAAGCGGGTGACGCCGAAGAGGGCGTCGCGCACGATCAGCAAGGTCCACCACTCCCCGACCACTTCCAGGCACTGGGCCAGGGAGCAGTTCATGTCTTCGAAGCTGGTGCGCCGCATGCCCCGAGTCTAGTCGGTTGCATGAAAGAACTCACCCATCTACGGTGAGTTGCATGATGAAACTCACTGGGCAGTTCGGCGCGCGATTCGCCCTGACCGCCACAGACTCCGGGCGGTGGCAGGCCGTGGTCGACGATTCGTGGCGCGGCTGGACCGGCCCCCACGGCGGCACGCTCGCCGGACTCCTGATCGACGTCGCACAGCGGGCGAGCTCGCGCGACCACTCCGTGCGTGCCGCCGATGTCCGGTTCCTCGGCCGACCGGCGAGCGGCGCGTTCACCCTGCGCGCCACCGAACACACCATCGGGCGCAGTACGACGATTCTGGACGTGGTCGCCGAACAGGGCGGTGCGCCGGTCGCCGCGGCCACCGTCACCCTGGGCGCACCCGGCACGACCGCGATCCCCGCCCACAGCGCCAGGCCCGCGCCCGTCGTCGCGCCCGCACCGGACTGCGCGCTGTTCCAGCTGCCCCCGGAGATCGTCCCCGTCGGCGCGCATTTCGTCATCCGCCCCGCCACGGGCCCGTTGCCCCTCAGCGGCGCCACCGAGGCGATGATGTGCGCCTGGATCGCCCTCGAGCCCGCGTTGCCCCTCGACGCGCCGAGCCTGGCCGTCCTTGCCGACGCGCTCCCACCGGGACTGTTCCCACTGCTCACCGCGCCGGTCGCCGTCCCGACCGTCACCCTGTCGCTGCAACTGCACGCCGATCTCACCCACCTCGGCGACACACCCGTGCTGGTCCGCGCCGCGAACGTCAGTTCCGCCGACGGCTGGTCGGTCGACGACACCGATATCTGGGACGGCGACGGCGTGCTGCTCGCCACCGCCCGTCAAACCCGCCGCATCCTCGGCTGAACGAGAGCTGGACCATGCAATCCCTTGCCCCGTCCCGGGAGACGAATCCGCGGTTGGTGCTCGCCATCGTCTCCATCGGTGTGCTGTTGTCGAGCCTGGATCTGTTCATCGTCAATGTCGCCATGCCGGCCATGGCCGACGACTTCGGCGCCGGACTGACCGAACTGTCCTGGGTACTCAATCTCTATGCCATCGTCTTCGCCGCCCTGCTCGTTCCAGCCGGTCGGCTCGGCGACCGCGGCGGCAACCGCGCCACCTTCCTCACCGGCCTGGCGATCTTCGTGATCGGATCGGCATTGTGCTCGGCTGCCTGGAATGTGGAGTCGCTCATCGCTTTCCGTGTTGTGCAGGCCGTGGGATGCGCACTCCTCACGCCGTCCTCGCTCGCGCTGGTACTCGCCGCGACTCCGCCGCAGCGGCGCGCGGGCGCGGTGCGGCTGTGGGTCGCCTTCGGCGGCCTCGGCGCGGCGCTGGGCCCGGTGCTCGGCGGCGTGCTGGTCGACATCGATTGGCGCTGGGTGTTTCTCGTGAACGTCCCGATCGGGTTGGCGGCGTTCGTGATCGGTGTCCGCAAGCTGCCGTGCCCGCCCGCCGCGGGCGGCCCGCTGCCCGATCTGCTGGGTGCGGGCGCGCTGATCGGGGCGGTCGGATCGTTGATCCTGGCCGTTGTCCAGGGCCCGGACTGGGGCTGGACCTCCACCGGCGTCCTCGCCGCGTTCGGTGTCGCGATCGTGCTCGCTGTCGTCTTCGCGGTGAGCTCGGCGCGTCATCACAGCCCGATCGTCGACCCCGCCCTGCGCCGGGTCCCGAATTTCGTGCTCGCGGGAGCGAATTCGCTGGTGTTCCAGATCGCGTTCGCGGGCATGCTGCTCTCGGTCACGCTCTGGGCACAGAACGTGTGGGGGTGGTCGGCCTTGCGGACCGGTCTGGCGATCGCGCCCGGCCCGCTGGTCGTCCCGTTCGTCGCCATCGTCGCGGGCAAACTCATCGCCCGCATCGGCGCGGGACCGGTGATCGCGGCGGGCGGACTCGCCTTCGGCGGGGGACTCCTCTGGTGGGCGCGCGCAGCCTCACTGTCACCGGACTATGTGGGTGGTCTGCTCGGCGGCATGCTGCTCACCGGTCTCGGAGTGGGGCTGACCCTGCCGACCGCGTTCGCCGTCGGCGCGGGAACCCTGCCCCCGCAACGCTTCGCGACCGGATCGGGCGTGCTGAGCATGGCCCGCCAGCTCGGCCTCGCCCTCGGCGTCGCACTCCTCGTCGCGCTGCTCGGTACGCCCGGCACCCCCGCCGCCACGCTCGACGCCTTCCAGCGTGCCTGGTACGTGACCGCCGCGATCGCGGTGATCGCCGGACTCATCGGCTTCGCCGTGCGATCGCCAGCCGCCACTCCGACCGAATCACCCGGCCGCGCTCCGGAGGCGACCGAAAAGTCCGGGGGCACGGCAGTTTCCGCGTGACCCCGAGCGGTCGGCGACCACGATGTCGCCGACCGCGTCCTGCGGTCCGCTCAGCCCCAGCTCGCCTGATCGGGGACCGAGGAATCGAAGATCACGTAGAAGAAGTGACCGGGAGTCAGTTCGTTCATGTCGTGCCAGCGACCCCAGGGATCGCGCTGGTAGTAGTTCGCCATCCCGGTGCCGTCGTCGTAGCAGACGATGTTCGAGGTGCCGAACGGACTCCAGTACACATCCGTGCCGGGGCGCGGCATCTCGAGCGGGGCGCGGAACAGGTGACTGCACGGCGTGATGACGGGGTCGTAATAGCTGGGCTGGGCCGCCGCGGTGGCCTGCCCCGCGATCCCGGCGACTGTCACGGCGGCGGCCGCGAGGCCGAGACGAACGGTGGAACGCATCGAATCTGCTCCTGACCTGAGCGGAAATGAAGGCTCTTCGTATCGCGAACGATAATACGCCCGGTCGACGATCGGCACGGAAATCAGACCACAGACGGATCTGCCGAGCCGCTCGGTCGCGCTACCGTGACAGGAGCGGTTCGGCGGAGGGTAGGAAAGCTGTGGACAGCACGACGATTGCCCGGCAGTGCACATTGTGTGAAGCGCACTGCGGGATTCTGGTCACGGTCGAGGATTCGCGGGTCACCCGCGTCGAAGGTAACCCGGACGACGTGCTGTCGAAGGGCTACATCTGCCCGAAGGCGACAGCCATGGGCGGTCTGCACCACGACCCGGACCGGCTGCGGACACCGATGCGCCGCGTCGGCGACAGTTTCGAACCGGTCGGCTGGGACGAGGCCTTCCGTGAGATCGGTCAGCGTTTGCGCGCGGTGCGGTCCGCGCACGGTCCCAGCGCCATCGGAATGTACATCGGCAACCCGGCCGCGCACAGCTCCTCGGTGATGTACGGAGCGCTGCTACGGGCCGTCCTGCTCACCCGCAACTTCTTCTCCGCGTCCTCGATCGATCAGTTCCCGCAGGAGTTCGTCGCGTGGCGGATGTTCGGTTCGAACGTTCTCATGCCGATCACCGATATCGACCGCACCGACCGGCTGGTGGTGCTCGGCGCCAATCCCGCGGTGTCCAACGGATCGATCACCACCATGCCGGGCGCCAAATCGCGCATCAAGGCGGTCCGGGCGCGGGGCGGCACCGTCGTCGTGATCGACCCGCGCCGCACCGAAACCGCCCGGCTGGCAGACGAACACGTGGCGGTGCGACCCGGCGGCGATGTGTACCTGCTGCTCGGGATGCTGCATGTGCTGATCACCGAGGACCTGTGCGACGAACGGGCGGTCCGCGCCCTGTGCACCGGGTGGGACGAGCTCGCCGAACTGGTCGCCGGCACCACCGCCGAACGCATGGCGCCACTGGCGGGCGTCGACGCCGACACCATCACGCGGCTCGCCCGTGACCACGCGGCCGCACCGTCGGCGGTGCTGTACGCGCGGATCGGGGTGTGCCAGCAGGTGACGGGCACGCTCACCCACTGGCTGGTCAACACGATCAACGCGGTGACCGGAAACCTCGATCGCGCGGGCGGTCAGATGTTCGCGACGCCCGCCGTCGACGCCGCCCGCTACGCGAAGTACCTGCCCGTGGGACACGGCGCGTGGACCGACCGCTCCGGCGCGCACAAGTCGTTCCGCAGCGAACTGCCGGTCGCGGTTCTCGCCGAGGAGATCCGCACCGAAGGACCGGGCCAGATCAAAGCGATGATCACCTACGCGGGCAATCCGGTGCTCTCGACCCCGCAGGCGGACAAGCTCGATGCCGCGCTGGAATCCTTGGATTGCTATGTGGCCGTCGACATGTACATCACCGAGACGACCCGGCACGCCGACTTCATCCTGCCGCCCGTCTCCGCGCTGGAACGCGAGGAGCTGAGCCTGCTGTTCCCGATCTTCAGCGTTCGCAACAACGCCCGCTACGACGCCAGGGTGTTCGAGCCGCCGGCCGACGGATTGGACGACTGGCAGATCCTGGCACGACTGGTGACCGAAATGGTCCCGCTGCCGGCCCGACGGCTCACCGGACGCGCGCTCAACGCCGTGTTCGCACAGTTCAGCCCCCTGCGACTGTCCGCTGCCGCCGTCGCGACAGGTCCCTACGGGGTCCTGCGTCGTGGACGGAACGGGTTGACGCTGAAGAAGATTCGCGACACCGCGGGCGGCGTCGATCTGGGCCCGTTGCGGCCACGGCTGCCCGAACTGATCGGCACCCGAGACCGCAAGACGAACTTGGCGCCCACGGATTTCCTGGCGGCGGTGCGTACCGTCCTCGACGAGACGACCGCGGCGGCCGAACCCGGCTACGACCTCCAGCTCATCGGACGACGGCACCTGCGCAGCAACAACTCCTGGCTGCACAACATCCCGTCCATGGTGAAGGGCCGTGACCGCTGCACCGTGCTGATCCATCCCGACGACGCCGCCGCCCGTGGTTTCGCCGACGGCGATCCGGCGACGATCGAATCCCCCGTCGGTTCGATCGTGGTTCCGGTGGAGATCAGCGGCGATATCCGCGCCGGGGTGGTGGCGATCCCGCACGGATGGGGCCATCACGAACCCGGGGTCGGCTGGTCGGTCGCGGCGGCGCTGCCGGGGGCCAATGTCAACCTGCTGCACGACCCGGCCCGCACCGACCCGCTCTCGGGCACGTCGGCGGTCAACAGCACGTGGGTGCGGGTGAACCCGGTAGCGGTCGAGAACCCGGACGCCACACCACGATCCGAGGTAGCCGCCGCGCCGCGGTGAACCCGGCTACGAGGCCGGGTCCACCGCACCGGGGTCAGCGAAAGCGCAGGTTCGCGGTGGCGAGGCCGAAGATCTTACGGCCGCCGGACTTGGCGACGATGGCGATCACCGCGGTGCGGGTCTCCGGGTCAAGGGACTTCACGCGGCCGGTGTACTCGACCTGGCCACCCTCCCGGCCGACGATGGTGTAGGTCGACAGGCGGACGCCGTAGCGGGTGACGGCGCCGGGGTCGCCGGACCAGGTGGAGACGAAGCCCGCGCCCAGACCCATGGTGAGCATGCCGTGGGCGATGATGTCGGGCAGGCCCGCCAGCTCGGCGATCTTCTCGTCCCAGTGGATGGGGTTGCCGTCGCCGGAGACGCCGGCGTAGTTGACGAGGTCACCGCGCGAGACGCGGGCGTCGCGCAGCGGCAGTTCGTCGCCGACGGTGAGCTCGTCGAACGACATCGTGGTGTTCGGAACGCGGGCGGCGCCCTCGACGGACAGCGCAACCTCGCCCTCGGGACGCAGGGTCGTCTCCACCACGGCGCTCTTGTCGGCGCTGTAGATGCTCACGCCGTGGAGCATGATGTTCTCCACGGCGGCGGTGATCGCGGGGTCCACCCCGTCGTCCCCGGTGATACCGACGACCGTGGTGTGCATGATGTGCACGGTCTCGCCGAGCTCGTCGACGAAGGTGTTGGTGACGGTGATCAGGTCCTTGCCCGCGATGGTGCGCACCGAGGTCAGCTCGACGTCGACCACGAGACGGTCACCGGCCACGATCGGCTTGTGCTGTTCGAAGACCTGCTCGGTCTGCACGAACATGTCGTAGCCGACGACCACCGTCTCGAACAACACTTTGTTCGCCGCCATAGCCGGGATGGAGACGAAGGTCAGCGGCGCGACCAGACCCGGGTAGCCGAGCGCGGCGGCGGCCTCGTCCTCCCAGTGGGCGGGGTGGAAGTCCTGGACGGCGCGCGCGTATTCGCGGATCTTCTCGCGACCGACCTCGTAGACGCCCTCGACCCGGTAGTAGTGCCCTACCTTCGACGCGGTGTCGGGGCCATCGACGGGCGGGGCATCGACTACGGAAGTCACTATGAATCACCTTCGTTCGGGGAACGGACACCCGGCAGGCTAGTCGACGCGCAGGCGGACCGGGCATTCCTTGGCACAGTTCACAGTTCTGTGCCCTTCCACCGCGGTCAGAAGGAGGGTACGTCGCTCGTGCTGGCGTTGCCACCGATCGAGGGCTGCAGCGTGATCTCCCAATCGGAGTCACCGTCGAACGGGTCGTCGAACTTCTGGAACTCGCGCTCGCGGGTGAAGGCGAGCGTCGCCTCGTCCCAGTCCTTGCCGGTCTTGAGATAGACGTAGTACGTGCCGTCGATCCCGGTGAGGGTGGCGTTGGCATTGCCCTGCACGTAGATGGTGGCCTGCGGCTTCTTGGGATCGCCGTTGGTCACCACGACCGCGAAGTCGTCGCTGTTGCCGTTGACGATGTCGAGCTTGCCCGCACCGACGAGCCCGTCCTGCTGGACCACCGCGCCGTTCTCGCCCCGGCGGTTCAGCACCGGCGCCGCGGGCGTGGTCGCGCGAACGGTGGTGGTGGCCTTCGACGAACTGCTCGCCGGCGCGGCGCCGACGGACTGCCCCGACTCGCAGCCGGCTACCAGAAGGGCCACCGCGATCGCGGACACGGCATACCACTGACGATTCGACATCGTTCCCACCCCATGCTCGTGGACCGGACTCCCCGATCCGGTCTGCACCGTCAGTATTGCGCGAATTGCCCGATATGTCATCACGATTCATCCGGAAAAACCCTCCCCGCATCTTCTGGAATGAGTCATGATCTGGAATGTGTCCACCACATCGGACTTCGAACAGATGCTGCGCGCAGCCTCACTGCGCATCACCGCGCCACGCCTGGCGGTGCTCATCGCAGTGCACCAGCATCCGCACGCCGACACGGACACCATTCTGAGCCGAGTCAGAGCCACCCTCGGGACCGTCAGCCAGCAGGCCGTCTACGACGTACTGCGGGTACTCGCCAGCGCCGGACTGCTCCGGCGGATCCAGCCGATGGGCACCGTCGCACGCTACGAGACGCGCGTCGGTGACAACCATCATCACCTGGTGTGCCGATCCTGTGGGGTGATCGTCGATGTCGAGTGCGCTGTCGGCGACGCGCCCTGCCTGACTCCCCTCGACGGCCGCGATTTCGTCGTCGACGAAGCCGAGGTCATCTACTGGGGCCGGTGCCCCGACTGCACGACATCACCATCACTCTCCTGAAAGGATTCACCGTGCCCGAGGAACACCCACCTATCGCGGAAGCCAACACGGAACCCGGTGACAGCGGTTGCCCCGTCCTGCACCGTCCGTTCGCCTCCACCGACGCGCGGGGTGCCAACAGTGACTGGTGGCCGAACCAGCTCAACCTCACCCTGCTGCAGAAGAATCCGCCCGCGGCGAACCCGATGGGCGAAGACTTCGACTACGCGGCCGAATTCGCCACCCTCGACCTGGCCGCGGTGAAAGCCGACATCGAGCAGGTCATGACGACCTCGCAGTCGTGGTGGCCCGCCGACTTCGGCCACTACGGCCCGTTCTTCATCCGGATGGCCTGGCACTCCGCGGGCACCTACCGGGTCGGCGACGGCCGCGGCGGCGCGGGCGCGGGCCTGCAGCGCTTCGCCCCGCTCAACAGCTGGCCCGACAACGCCAGCCTCGACAAAGCCCGCCGGCTGCTGTGGCCGGTGAAGAAGAAGTACGGCCGCAAGCTGTCGTGGGCCGACCTCATCGTCTACACCGGCAATGTCGCGCTCGAGTCGATGGGCTTCGAGACCTTCGGCTTCGGCGGCGGTCGCGTCGACGCGTGGGAGCCCGAGGAAGATGTGTTCTGGGGCCCGGAGCGCACCTGGCTCGGCGACGAACGCTACACCGGTGACCGCAACCTCGAGCGTCCGCTCGCCGCGGTCCAGATGGGCCTGATCTACGTCAATCCCGAAGGCCCCAACGGCAATCCGGATCCCCTCGCCGCCGCCGCCGACATCCGCGAGACCTTCGCGCGGATGGCGATGAACGACGAGGAGACCGCCGCGTTGATCGCCGGCGGCCACACCTTCGGCAAGACCCACGGTGCGGGCGACGCCGACCTGGTCGGCCCGGAACCGGAAGCCGCGCCGCTGGAACAGCAAGGGCTGGGCTGGAAGAGCGGCTTCGGCACGGGCGTCGGCGAGGACGCCATCACCAGCGGCCTGGAAGGCATCTGGAACAGCACCCCCATCACCTGGGACAACAACTTCCTCGAAACCCTCTACGGGTACGAATGGGAGCTCACCAAGAGTCCGGCGGGCGCGCATCAGTGGATCCCGAAGGACGGCGCGGGCGCCGACACCGTGCCCGACCCGTTCATCCCCGGCAAGAAGCGCGCACCGGTCATGCTGACGACCGACCTGTCGCTGCGGTTCGACCCGATCTACGGCCCGATCACCCGCCGCTGGCTGGAGAACCCCGCGGAATTCGCCGACGCGTTCGCCCGCGCCTGGTACAAGCTCACCCACCGCGACATGGGGCCGATCGCCCGCTACCTCGGCCCGCTGGTTCCGTCCGAGGAACTGCTGTGGCAGGACCCCGTCCCCGCCCAGCAGGGCCCGGTGCTCGGTGACTCCGAGATCGCCGCGCTCAAGGGGCAGATCCAGGCCGCCGGCCTGTCCATCGCCCAGCTGGTGACGACCGCGTGGGCGGCGGCTTCGTCGTTCCGCGGCAGCGACAAGCGTGGCGGCGCCAACGGCGGCCGCCTGCGGCTGCAGCCGCAGGCGGGCTGGGCGGTCAACCAGCCCGACGAGCTCGCCCAGGTGGTGCGCGTCTACGAAGGCATCCAGGACACGTTCAACACCGCGGGCGGTACGCAGGTGTCGTTCGCCGACCTGGTCGTCCTCGGCGGCGCGGTCGGCGTCGAACAGGCCGCCCAGGCCGCCGGTTTCCCGGTGACGGTGCCGTTCACGCCGGGCCGTACCGACGCGACCCAGGCCCAGACCGATGTCGAGTCGTTCGACGCGCTGGAGACCCCGGCCGACGGGTTCCGCAACTACGTGTCCAAGGACGCGCAGATCCCCGCCGAGTTCCTGCTGATCGACAAGGCGAACCTGCTCACGCTCAGCGCGCCGGAGATGACCGTGCTGATCGGTGGTCTGCGCGTGCTCGGCGCGAACTACCAGTCCTCGCCGCTGGGTGTGTTCACCGGCACCCCGGGTGCGCTGACGAACGATTTCTTCGTCAACCTCCTGGACATGGGTACCGAGTGGGCGCCGTCGGCCGCCGACGAGAACGTCTACGAAGGCCGTGACCGCGCCTCCGGTGCGGTCACCTGGACCGGCAGCCGCGTCGACCTGGTGTTCGGCTCCAACTCGCAGCTGCGAGCGCTGGCCGAGGCCTACGCGACCGACGACGCGAAGGAGAAGTTCGTGCACGACTTCGTCGCCGCGTGGACCAAGGTGAGCAACCTGGACCGGTTCGACGTCACCGCCTGATCCGAACAGCGAAACACCCTGCGACCCGGTCCGAGTCGCAGGGTGTTTCGTTGTGATCAGGATTCGGCGAGGCCGGCCAGCCGGTCCACCGATGCCTGCAGCTTGTCGGCGGTGGTGGCCTTGGCCCGCACCTGACGCAACTCGTCGTGCAGTTCGGTCCAGTCGTAGGTGTGGGTCACCCGGGTGCGGGTGTCGTCGATCGGCTCGAGCTCCCAGCGCCACAGGTGTCCCGGCGGGGTCTTGTCCCGCTCGGACGGGTTCCACGCGATGCGGCGGCCCTCCTCGAACTCGACGATGTGATTGTCGCGGTCGGCGCCGTTGGTCAGCGTCGTGGTGAACACGTCACCGACCGCGCGGACCCGCTGGCCTTCGACGGCCTGCGCGAGGTTGTCGTTGCCGTCCCAGCGCGGCTGCTGCGCGGGATCGGCGATCAGGTCGAAGATCGCGGCGGGGGTCGCCGCGATGTCGCGGGAGGCGTGGACGATGCGTGGCACGTCGATGGTTTCGGTCACCGGGCGATAGAACCAGCAGCTCACCCACCCCGGCAACCATTCCGCTCGAGCACGCGACTAACTCGCTCGGTACACCGCGAACACGGGAATCACTTGTCGCGGCGGCCCTCGTGTCGGGTAACTGCCCTGCCCCAACGATCCAGTCGCGCCTCGCATTCCGGCGCTGTGCACGGCATATGCGCCGAAGTAGTGACTTACTCTAACGTTGCGGGGTGCTAGGACATTCTCATGCGACGAGTGGGGCGCTGGCCTGGGCCGGTACGGCCGCCGCGCTACCCCTCACAGTCGCCGCTTTTCCCCTGTTCGACAGTGACACAACGCGTTTCGGCATCGCCGAACTCATCATGGGCACGCTGCTCACCGCGGGCGCGGCACTGCTGCCGGACGCCGATCATCCGAGCGGCACCATCTCCCACGTGCTCGGGCCGGTGTCACATCACCTGTGCCGGTTGATCTCCTGGGCGTCGGGCGGACATCGTCACGGCACGCATTCACTGCTGTTCGTCGTCGTCGCGGTCGCGGCCACCTGGGCCGGGGAGCACTACCTCGGCCGGCCGTTCACCCTCGGTCTCGTGTTCTTCCTGCTCGCCCTCGCGGTGCGATCGCTGCACCTGTGCCCGCCGGGAAAGAGTGTCCGGACCTACGGAACGGTGATCGTGCTGGCGACGGCGGGGACATTCGCGGTCGACCATTGGATCGTCGACCGCCCGGTGTGGCTGCCGATCTGCGTGGGCCTCGGGTGCCTGGCCCATCTGCTCGGCGACTGTCTCACCGATCGGGGCTGCCGGTTGCTGTGGCCGTTTCCGTTGCGCACCCGGGTGCCGCTGATCGAGCGGACCGGGAATCGGGTCGAGACCTGGGTCCTGTCTCCCCTGTTCGTGCTCGGCACGATGGGCGCGCTCTGGTACGCGATCATGCACCGGCCGTGATCGCTGGGACGGCGGGGCTCCCGCCGTCCCGAGCCGACCGGCGTAGCCGGTTCTTCCCCGATCCCCTGTTCGACTTACATGTTTTAATGCGCATATCGCAGTATCAGAATGTTGTTTGTGAGCGCTCCCAACCCCGGCGCCCCGGGCATCGTCGCAGGTCTCGAAGCCGCCCCAACCCCAGCAGCTTTCAGTGCACAGTTGTACTCTCAACTCTGTGACGGAGCAGCTCCCCCAATCCCAGGCCGAAGTACAGGCGCTCACACGGCTCGCCGGTGACGAGTTCGCCGGGGCGGTCGACGGCATCGCGGCCATCCACCGAGCCATCTCCGACCGGGTGTTCGCGGCGGTACGGCTGGGCGTCGGCCCCGCCGCGGCGCCGGTGAAGGTCGTGCACGACGCCATCACCGACGGTGTGTACGCCGCCGTCAGCGGCACCGGCTTCGTCGTCGGCGAGGTCGCGAGCGCGGTCCAGCTCCCCGGGGTCACCGCACCCTCGCGCACCGTGTGGGGTGCGGGCATACTCGCCGCGATCCAGGGGCTGATCGGCGACACGCTCGAGGACCAGACCCCGATCCTGTCCTCCCCCATGACCTTTCGCGTCGACGGCGTTCCCGTCCCGCCCGAAGAGTTCGCCGCCCACGTCCCGGTGCCGACGACCCGGCTGGTCGTGCTCCTGCACGGACTCGTGGAGACCGAACACTCCTGGCGGCTCGGCAACCGCCCCACCTACGGCGAGCGCCTCGAAGACGATCTCGGCTACACCCCGATCTTCGTCCGCTGCAACACCGGACTGCACATCTCCGAGAACGCCGCCCAGCTCAGCGCCCTGCTGACCCGTCTGGTCGACAGCTGGCCGATGCCGGTCCACGAGATCTGCCTGATCGGGCACTCGATGGGCGGACTGATCATGCGCAGCGCCTGCCATCAGGCCGAGGAGTCGGGCCAGGAGTGGGTGCGGTCGGTGCGACAGGTGGTATGCCTGGGCTCACCACACCTCGGCGCGCCGCTCGAACAGTTCGTGCACTACGCGTCGGCCGCGCTCGATCTGCTGCCCGAAACACGGCCGCTGAGCACACTGCTACGCAGGCGCAGCGCGGGCATCCGCGATCTGCGGCAGGGCTCGCTGGTCGACGAGGACTGGCGCGACCTCGACGTGGACACCCTGCGCGCGCGGGCGGTGCGGGAAGTGCCGCTGTTGCCCGGCGTCGATCACTACTTCGTCACCACCACCATCACCCACAGCCCGAAGCACCCCCTCGGCGTGATCATCGGCGACGGCATGGTGCTCACCGGCAGCGGGTCGGGGCGTGGGCGGACCCGGCGCCTCGATTTCGACGCGGTCAACGGCCTGCACATCCCCGGGGCGAACCATTTCAGCCTGCTCAATCACGACGCTGTCTACGCTGCGCTGCGCAGTTGGTTGACGAGCGCACCCCGCCGCGCCCGTCAGGTGGATACGCTGTGGCCATGACTCTCGACCACGGCGACCCGGGCGACGCACCTGCCATTCCGCTGCCCACCGCTCCCCTGGCCAACGAGGCCCGCCCCTCGCCGGCCGAAGAAGCCAGAACGATTGCGGCGGGCACCAATACCGGCACCTTGGCCAGCCTCACCGCCGACGGCGCGCCGTGGGCGTCGTTCATCACCTACGGATTGCTCGACGGCGCGCCGGTGCTGTGTGTGTCGCGCCTGGCCGAACACGGCCGCAACCTGGCCGCCGACCCGCGCGCCAGCGTCGCGATCGTCACCCCCGATATCCCGGCCGACCCGCTGGCGGGCACCCGGATCACCCTCGCGGGCTTCGTGGAACGCCCGACCGGCGCCGAGGCGGAAGCGGCTCGCGCGGCTCACCTGGCGGCGATCCCGGCCGCCAAGTACTACATCGACTACAGCGACTTCACGCTGTGGGTGCTGCGTATCGAGCGGGTGCGCTGGGTCGGCGGCTACGGCCGGATGGATTCGGCCTCGGCCGCGGAATACCTTGCCGCACAGCCGGACCCGATCGTCGCGCATGCCGCGCCCGGTGTCGCGCACCTCAACGCCGACCACGCCGAAGCACTGCTGGCGATGGCCCAGCAGCTGGGTGGCTTCCCCGATGCCATCGCCGCCACCTGCGAGAAGGCCGACCGCTACGGCCTCGACCTGCGGGTGGAATCACCACGCGGCGTGGCGCTCACCCGAGTCGGCTACGCCAGCCCCCTGTCCGACATCAGCGAACTGCGCGCGGCGACAGTCGAACTCGCGCGCCGGGCCCGCGCGACGCACTGATCACGCCTCGTACAGCTCGAGCGGCAGGTCGTCCGGATCGAAGAAGAAGGCCATCTGCTTACCGGTGTGCTCATCGGTGCGCAGTTCCTCGGTCCGGACGCCACGTGCCCGCAGCTCATCGAGGGCAGCGGGCACGCTCGCGACCGCCAGAGCCAGGTGCCGCAACCCCGCCGCTTCCGGCCTGCTCGGACGTGCGGGCGGGTCGGGAAACGAGAACAGTTCGATGCGGACCCCGCCGGGCAACTCGAGGTCGAGCTTCCACGAATCGCGATCGGCCCGGTAGTTCTCGTCGAGCACGGTCCCGCCGAGTGTCTCGGTATAGAAACTTCTGGAGCGGGCGTAGTCCGTCGCGATGATCGCGATGTGATGGATGCCGAGAAATCGCACGCCGCCACGCTAGCGGATTCCCGCTGGCGGATCCCGTACGGACGCGCTAGGTTCGGTCTCATAATGAGACCACAGGGTGGGCGTGACCGGCGGGAGGCACGATGACGGATCTCTGGGACCAGTGGCGATCGGGCGGCGAGCTGATCGATGTCACCGTGCGCGGTGTGACACGGCGGATATTCGTGCGCACCACCGGGTCGGGACCGGTTGTCGTTCTCCTGCACGGCTTTCCGAGCTCCTCGCTCGAATGGTCCGCGATCGAACCGGTTCTGGCCGCCGAACGCACAGTGCTCAGTGTCGACTTCCTCGGCTACGGCGCCAGCGAGAAGCCACCCGGGCACCGCTACAGCGTCTTCGAACAGGCCGATCTCGTCGCCGCGGTCCTCGCCGCGCGTGGCGTCACCCGGGCGCACGTCGCCGCCTACGACTACGGCGGGATCGTGCTGAGCGAACTCCTCGCCCGCGGCGCCGACGCGGGGTTCGGGCCGACCGGGGCGACCTTCCTCAACGGCGGGCTGATCGCCGAGCACTACCGGCCGCGGCTCGTGCAGCGCGCCGCGCTCGTCCCCGGCCTCGGGCGCCTGCTGGCTCGGGCGTACACCGAGTCGGTGTTCCGTCGCAGCTGGGCCGAGGTCTTCTCCGCCGAGCATCCACTCGATCACGATCTCGCCGCCACGCACTATCGGGCACTGCGGGCGGGTGACCCGGACGGTGACGTCCATCGCAGGCTGCTCGCCTACATTCCCGAACGCGCCGCCCACCGGGAACGCTGGGAGCAGGCGATCTTCGGCGCCGATGTGCCGGTGTCATTCCTGTGGGGCATGCGTGATCCGGTGGCGGGCGCGCACATGGCGCAGGCGATCACAGAACGCTCTCCCGGCGCCGACCTCGTCGAATACCCGGACGCGGGGCACTGCCCGCACCTCGAGATCCCGCACCGCGTCGCGGCCGATCTCCTCGCACGCACCTCGTGATTCCCGCCGGCGACTCAGGTCCAGAGCACCGCGACCAGCACGTTCACGATCGCGAGACCACCGGCGGCGTCGGTCATCCAGTCGATCTGCTTGCCCCGCTTCGCGTCACCGCGGCCCATTTCGGCGAACGCGGCCACCGCGACCGAGATGACCAGCTTCACAGCCAGTTTCGTCGTATCCGGATCCTTGTCGAGCGAGTCGATCCCCGACGCCAGCCCCGCCAGGATCACTCCGGTGATCAGCTGGGCACGCGCGCCCCACACCATCAGCTCGGACACCACCGGACGCGAGGCGACGTACCCGCCGACCACCGCGGCCATGCCGAGCAGATGGGTGACAACCACCAGGTTGTAAACGAATTCCATGGGTGCGAAGCGTAGTTCAGACGAAAACGGCCGGCGCCCGAAGGCGCCGACCGGTTCAGACGAACTTTTCCGTGGGGAGGGTCAGCCCAGCTGCTCGTCCAGCAGATGCGCGTCCTTGCGGATACCGAAGGCCGTGATGATCTCCATGACGCCGATGACGATCAGGAAGATGCCGACGACCCAGACCAGCGTGGCGATGGAGCTGATCGGCCACACGATCAGGACGACACCGGCCAGCGCGCTGATGATGCCGTAGAAGATCTGCCAGCCCCGGCCGGGCACGCCCGACTCCGAGAGAGCGGCGAACAGGACGGCCACGCCGCGAAACAGCCAGCTGATGCCGATGAACAAGCCGAGCAACACAATCGAGGTGAGGTCGTCGCGGAAGCAGAACACACCGATGATCAGCGACAGCACACCACTGATGAACGACAGCACGCGGAAGCTGGTGCTCGGCAGGTGGGTGAAGGCGGCGATCAGCTGGAAGATGCCGCTGACAACCATGTAGACACCGAACAGAATGCCCGCCACGAGCAGCGACGGACCGGGCCACACCAGCACGATGATGCCGAGGACCACCGCGAGGAGGCCGGTGACCAGAACTGTTTGCCAGGTTTTCTTGGCAAGAGCCGTGAACGGGCTCCCAATCACGGTATTTGTCGTCATGACGAGATGTTATGCCCGCCTGCTCTGGTTTTCCGGAAATTAGCTGGAGCTGCAACCGTGTCGCGATCGCACGCGGCGCCGTGAGCGGGCGCGTACGCGAGCCGTCACATCGTTGCCCTCGCGAAAGTTTGGTCGGGGACCGTCTCGGGTAGATGAAGAATGTGTCGGTTGTACTCGTGCTGCAAGCTCGGGGCCTCGGTGAGCTTCTCTCCGCGGTCCCGGCTCTGCGTGCCCTGCGCCGGGCCGAACCACAGAGCCGGATCGTCCTGGCGGCGCCGCATCGATTGGAGCAGATCGTCGACCTGATCTCCTCGGTCGACGAACTCGTCGCCACCGCCGACCCGGCCGCCTTGATCTGGGATGGTCCCGCGCCCGAATTGGCGGTGAACCTGCACGGCCCCGACGGCGCCAGCGCACGAGCACTGGCCGATACCGGGGCCGCGCGGATCATCGGTCATCGCACGCCCGCCCTGCCCAAGCTCGCCGGTCCGCGCTGGGATCCCGATGCGCATGTCGTCGACCGGTGGTGCCGCCTGCTCGAGGGCGAGGGCATCGACGCGGATCGCCGCAATCTCGGATTGGTGCCGCCGGTGGCCTCGATCAGCCGTCGCGATTGCATCGTCGTGCACATCGGCGCGGGTGCGCCCGCGCGCCGCTGGCCGCCGGAGCGGTTCGCCGCGGTGGTGCGTCACCTGCTGGTACTCGGCCGCGACGTGGTGCTCACCGGCGACCCGTTCGAGCATGAGATCGCTCGGCAGGTGGCCGCTCAGGCAGGCCTGCCCGACGACCGGGTGCTGGCCGGTCGGCAGAACCTCACCGACCTCGCGGCGACGGTGGCCGAGGCCGCCCTCGTGATCAGTGGCGATACCGGTGTCGCCCACCTGGCGACGGCGTTCGGCACCCGCACTGTGCTGCTGTTCGGCCCCACACCGCCGCGCCGCGGCGGTCCGCCCGCTCATCTGCTCGGCAGGCACGCGGTGCTCTGGGCCGGACAGGTCG
This sequence comes from Nocardia sp. NPDC060249, assembly GCF_042728755.1. NCBI lineage: Bacteria > Bacillati > Actinomycetota > Actinomycetes > Mycobacteriales > Nocardiaceae > Nocardia > Nocardia sp. NPDC060249. The sequence continues at coordinate 1,519,269 of NZ_JBHXAQ010000001.1, read as the reverse complement.
GCGATCCCGACGGCCTGAGCACCGACCCCGGCCTGTTGCGGATCGGCGTGCCCGAGGTGATCGCGGCGGTCGATATGCAGCTGGACAAGCAGGCATGGGCCGAATCCGGCAGATCGCGTTACCGCCGGGTGGGCTGAGCCGGGTCGGCGTCGGCGGCCTCCCGCAGGGCGGCGGCATGGGCGGCCAGGGCACTGGGCCAGTACTTGTCGAGGTAGTCACGGGCGTCGTTGAGGCCACGGGGGTCGAGGGAGTAGAGGTGCCTGTTCCCGTCGCGGCGCATGCGGACCAGATGGGCCTCCCGCAGGACGCGCAGGTGTTGCGACACGGCCGAGCTGGTGATTCCGGTGGCGGCGGCGAGGTCGGACACCGAGCGGGGACCCTGCGGCAGCAATTCGAAGATCGCGCGCCGGGTGGGGTCGGATAACGCCGTGATGGCACGGACTCCGTTAGCGTCCACTGAATCAGTGTCCCTGGGACGCGAGATTTCGGCAATGATCTTGACCAGGGCAATTTCACCCGGTGAGTACCAGATGACGGACTTTCGTTAGAGTATCGTTATAGATCAACTGGGGTTATAGCGCTTCGTGATCGCAGCCACAGGATTCGCCGCGAAGGTTACGGTTTAGCTACGTTCATAACCATGTTCGTGACCAACCCGTTATCTGCTCGAGTCTCCGACGCCTTCGCAGGTCGTTGGGGAGGCGTGGTCGCGGGTGCGGTGGCTTTGTCCGCACTCGTGGGTACCTCCGTCGCCACTTTCAGTGCGCCCGAGAGCCCTGTCCCCACTACCACGATCGCCGCGGACGCCACCGAGGCCATCAACGCCGGTGAGTCCCCGTACCGCTTCACCGCGTACACCCCCGCCGAGGCACAGGGCCCGCAGGGCCAGATTCCCGCTTCCGCGCCGATCCCGTGGGAGGAGCACCGCGAAGCCGTCGGCCTGGAACTGCCGCAGCTGCCGATCATCGCTCCCCCGCCGCCGCCGCGCCCGCAGACCGTTCGCCCGGTCACCGGCAGGCTGACCTCCTACTACGGCGCCCGCTGGGGCACCGCGCACAACGGCATCGACTTCGGTGACCCGATCGGCGCACCGATCTTCGCCGTCACCGACGGTACCGTGATCGAGGCCGGTCCGGCTTCGGGCTTCGGCCTGTGGGTCCGCGTCCAGCAGGATGACGGCACCATCGGTGTGTTCGGCCACGTGAACGACATCCTGGTTCAGGTCGGTCAGCACGTCAACGCCGGTGACACCATCGCCACCGTCGGTAACCGTGGTAACTCCACCGGCCCCCACCTGCACTACGAGGTGCACGTGCCGGACGGCTCGCTCTACGGCGCCCCGATCGACCCGCACCCGTGGCTCGCCGCGCGTGGCGTCGATGCCGGCGTCGCCCAGGACTGATCCCGCTCACCCACTGATCGCCGCCCGGCGCGCGATCAGAAATTCCCGAAGCCGCGCGACCGCGAGCGTCGAGTCATGGTCTCCCGAGACCAGGCCGACCTCGCGGTCGCGTTCGCCATCGATGGGTACCACCGCCAGGTCGGGGTTCACGACCTCGGCGGCGGGCAGTAGCGCGACGCCCTGCCCGAGTGCGACCAGGGCGCGCAGGGTTTCGAACTCGGTGATCTCGAATACCACTCTCGGCATGAAACCCGCTGCGGCACACCAGTTGTCGAGCAGGGTGCGCAACTGATAGCTGGGCGGGTTCGCGATGAATGCCTCGTCGGCCAGCTCGGCGAGGTCGACGCGGGCGCGCCGGGCCAGTGGATGCGTGCGCGAAACGTGCAGGTCGATGCGCTGGCGTCCGAGATCGACGGTCGGCAGGTCGGACGGGGGCGGGATCATCACCGCGAGGTCGAGCCTGCCGTCGCGCACCTGCTCGGCCAGCGCCTCGCCGTGCGCCTGCACCAAGTGCAGCCGGATCCGTGGCGCGCGGGTGTGGAACTGCGCGAGCAGCGACGGAATGCTGACCGGGCCGAGCGTGAGCGGGAACCCGAACCGCACCAGCCCACTGTCGGGGTCGGCGTCGGCACGCACCTGCCGCACCGCGTCGTCGAGGGCGCGGACCAGTCCCCTGGTGTGCGCGTAGAGGTCACGCCCCTGCGGGGTGAGGGCGACCCCGCGCCCGACCGGCTGGAACAGGGCCACGCCGAGGAGCTGCTCCATCGTTTTGACGCGGCGGCTGAGCGAGGACTGCGGCACGCCGAGCCGCTGCGCCGCCCGCGTGAAATGCCCTTCTTCGGCCGCCGCGTCGAAAGCGGCCAGCAGCGGAGCCAGCGCCTGCGCTCCCGTTTCCGCTGAATCATCCATATCCGGATCATATAGTCGGCGATTCCGTGTTGGACGGATCGCTGCTCCCGGCGCGACGATGGCGGTACACAGCTCACGGGAGGTTCGACCATGAACGACACCACACCCACCCGGCCCCGCTCCGGCAGCGGCGACGACATACTCGACGCGGTACTCATCGGCGGCGGCATCATGTCGGCCACGCTCGGCGCACTGCTGAGCACCCTCGCGCCCGACTGGTCGATCGCGCTGTTCGAGCGGCTCGGCGAACCGGCGGGCGAGAGCAGTCATCCGTGGAACAACGCGGGTACCGGCCACTCCGGGTTGTGCGAGCTCAACTACATGCCCGACGCGACCGACGGCACCAAGGCGGCGGGGATCGCCGATCAGTTCGCGCTCTCGCGCCGGTTCTGGTCGGCGCTGGCCCACCGTGGCGAACTCGAGCCCGCCACCTTCCTCACCCCGGCACCGCACATCACGGCCGTCTTCGGCGAGCGCGACGTCGCCTACCTGCGCCGGCGGTACGCGACGCTGCGCACGCTGCCCGCGTTCGCGGAGATCGAGTACACCGAGGACCGTGCGGTGATCGCCGGCTGGGCGCCGCTGCTCGTGCGCGGCCGGGCCGACGACGAAGCGATGGCGGCCACCCGGCACACCGCGGGCACCGATGTCGATTTCGGGGCGCTGACCAGGTCGTTGTTGTCGACGATGAGCGCGGCGGGCAACGCGGTCCGGATGCATCGCGAGATCACCGGGCTCACGCGCGGCAAGGACGGTGTGTGGACCGTGCGCGGGCGCGATCTCGACCGCGGGCGCCAGTTCCGGGTCCGGGCGCGGTTCGTGTTCGTCGGCGCCGGCGGATACGCGCTGCGGCTGTTGCAGCGGGCCGGTCTCCCCGAGGTGCGTGGATACGGGGTGTTCCCGCTGGGCGCGCAGCTCCTGCGCACCGACAACCCCGACGTCGTCGCCGAGCATCACGCCAAGGTCTACAGCCAGGCCGCGCTGGGCGCGCCGCCGATGTCGGTACCCCATCTGGATCGTCGCGAGGTCGACGGAGCGGGCGCACTGCTGTTCGGCCCCTACGCCACCTTCAGCACCCGACTGCTGCGCCACGGCAAACTCACCGATCTGTTCACCACCCTGCGCCCGCACAATATCGTCCCGCTGGTCGCGGTCGGTCTGCGGAACGTCGATCTGGTCCGCTACCTCGTCACCGAACTCGGGGCCTCACGCCGGAGCAAGTTCGCCCAGCTGCAACGGTTCTACCCCACCGCCGATGCCGCCGACTGGACTTTGGTCCAGGCCGGGCAACGCGCCCAGCTGGTCAAACCCGATCGCGAGCACGGCGGCGTCCTCGAATTCGGCACCGAACTGGTCACCGGGGCGGACGGCACCATCGCCGGTCTGCTCGGCGCCTCCCCCGGCGCCTCCATCGCGCCGTCGATCATGGGCGATCTGCTCGAGCGCTGCTTCCCGGAACGCCGATACGAATGGGCCCCACTGCTCGCCGAATTGCTGCCGCCTGCCCGATCGACCGCCACAGTCACCTCGTAAACACCTGCCGGACAAGCAGATCCGCACCCCAGCCGGGGTGCGGATCGCGTTTCAGCGCGGGGCGGACAGGAGTGCGCCGATCAGGCGATGACTGCGGGCCGACATCTGAGCGGCGGTCTCGTCGGGGTGGCGCAACCACCACAGGACCAACGAGGTCACCGCGCCCATCCAGACATCGGTCAGCGCCGACAGGTCGGTGGGGTCGGTGAGCTCGACAGCGCCGATGGCGTCGGCGACACCGCGCGCGGCTTGGGCGGCGATCCGGCGGCGAGCGGCGCGGACGGCGTCGGCGGCGGGGCCGTCGTCGGGGTGGGAGCGGTCGAACAGCACGGTCCAGTCGTGCGGACGCGGTTCCAGCGCGACGAAGATCGCGTCGAGGGTGCGCTCTGCCTTGCTGAGACCACCCGCACCGGCGATGGCGGTTTCGATCGCGTCGAACAGGACGGTCGCCGCCCGGTCCACGCAGGTGATGTAGAGCCCGTCCTTGGACTGGAAGTAGGTGTAGACCAGCGGCTTGGACACGCCCGCGCGCTGAGCGACGTCGGCGAGGGACAGCCCCGCGTACCCCACGCGGCCGATCTCGGCGACGGCGGCGTCGAGGATCTGCTGTTCGCGCTCGGGACGCGGGACACCTTTGGTACCGGCTGTACTCACTGTTCCATCCAACCATCGAGCCCCGTGCCGGTTGACACCCAATTGGTCCCCTTTGTAATTTACTATTCAGTAAATTGCCAGTTCGTCCCGCCCGTACGGCTCGACAGGAGTCCCCGTGTTCGCCGAAGTCGCACAATCGGTACTGCTCAACCCACCCACACTCCCCCGCATGCTCGCGCGGCTGGTCCGCGGCGAGCAGCACGAGATCGCGGGCAAGACCGTCGTGCTGACGGGCGCCTCGTCGGGCGTCGGCAAAGCCGCGGCACAGGCGCTCGGGCGGGAAGGGGCGCGGGTGGTGCTCGTCGCCAGGAATGCCGAGCCGCTGGCCGAGGTGCGCGACGCGGTCCGCGCCGAGGGCGGGGAGGCCGAGATGATCACCTGCGACCTCGCCGACGCCGAGCAGACCGACGCGCTGGCGAAGACCCTGCTCGAGCAGTTCGGCACCGTCGACGTGCTGGTGAACAACGCGGGCCGTTCGATCCGCCGCGGCGCCGCCGACACCACCGACCGGTTCCACGACTACGAACGCACCATGGCGCTGAACTACTTCGGGGCGACCCGGCTCACCATGGGGCTGCTGCCGTCGATGCTCGACGCGGGCACCGGGCACGTCATCAATGTGGCCACCTGGGGTGTGGCCGCCGGGTCGATGCCGCTGTTCACCGCCTACCACGCGTCGAAGGCCGCCCTCGGCGCGTTCGGGCGCAGTCTCGGCGCGGAGACCCGGCGCCGTGGCGTGCACGTCACCACGATCGGCTATCCGCTGGTGCGCACCGAGATGATCGCGCCCACCGGCAAGTACGCCGACGCGGCGGCACTGTCGGCCGAGGACGCCGCCGACTGGATCACCACCGCGATCCGGACCCGTCCGGTCGAGCTGTACCCGACCTACACCCGCGTCCTGCAGGCACTCGCGCTCGTCTCACCCCGCGCGGTCGACGCCGCGATCTGGCGGATGGGAATCTGAGACAACCCCTAGAACCCGAGTAGGCCGACCCGTACCCCGGTATCGGAGCCGAACCGTTCCGCAGCGGGACGTGGTGTGGCGCACCGGATTTCTACCGTCGGTCCATGGCGACGATCGACCTCACCCACACGCTGTCCCGGATCACGTCCCCCACCGCCCGCGATGGCACCGACCGCGCTCCCTGGCACGGCCCGCTGCTGGTGAATTCCGCCCTCATGGCCGCACTGGTTGTGGTGTCGATGGCCGGGATGGTGGTCGACGACCGGCTACTACTCGGCGAGTCGGTGTGGCTCAAGCCGGCCAAGTTCGGCCTCGCCTTCGCCCTCTACGGCGTGACCCTGGCCTGGATCCTGCGGCTGCCGCATCGCGGACGGCGTGCCACCTGGTGGCTGGGCACCATCTTCGCGGTCACCGGGGTCGCCGATGTGGGATTCATCGCGGTCCAGGCGGCCCGCGGGACATTCAGCCACTTCAACGACGCCACCGACCCGGTCAACGAGATCGGGCAGCAGGTGTTCGCTTCCGGCGTGCCCGGGCTATTCCTCGCGAATCTGGTCCTGGCGGTGATCATCTCCTGGCAGAAACTGGCCGACCGGCCGACCAGGATCGCGTTGAAGGCCGGGCTGTGGTTGGCGGTGACCGGCATGGCACTCGGGTACCTGATGGGCTTCACCGGGCCGCAGCTCGTCCGCACGGCCGACGGCACCGTGGTGGGACTGATGGCCGGGCACACGGTGCGGCCCGGCGATACAGCACGTGACGCTGCCGCGGGCATGCCGATCACCCACTGGAGCACCATCGGCGGCGACCTGCGCATCCCGCACTTCGTCGGACTACACGGCATTCAGGCGCTCTTGCTGCTGGCCGTCGCCCTGGTGGCACTCGCGCCGCGTTACCGCTGGTTGCGCACTGAAACGACCCGTGCGGCTCTGCTCGTGGTCGCGGTTCTCGGCTACTTCGGACTGCTCACGCTGGTGACCTGGCAGGCGCTGCGCGGACAGTCGCTCACCAGTCCCGATCTCGCGACCGCCGGTGCCGCCGCGGCCCTCGCGCTGTTCGTCGCGGGCGGCGTCACGGCTGTGTACCTGCGCGCTCGGGAGTCACTGTCGAGTTAGCGTGGTCGTCGCCCACCGGTGCCGCTCCGTGTACCTCATCGACTTCCGATGGGGTACACGGGGTTTCGCGCATTCAGCGGAGTCGTTCGGCTTCCCGAGCCAGTTGCAGCAACGTCGCGCTCAGCTCCGCCAACTCCGCCGGGGACGCTCCCTCTCCCACCGCCGTCGCCACGTCCTCGGCCGCACATCGCGCCGCGAACCAGCGATCGGCGAGATCGGCGGCCTCCTGCGCGGTCAGCACGACCGCGTCCTCGGGAATACCGGTCCCCTTGAGACTGCTGCGGTGCTCATAGGCACGTTGGCGACACGACTGGCGGCAATAGCGGCGACGCCGACCCGACTCCGAATCCACGATCTCCCGCCCGCACCACAGGCAGGACAGCAGGCGACTGCGCGACATGATCGGAAACCCTATCGGCCCGGGAAACAATTCGCCGGTTCAGGTCTCGCTGAGCGGGCACCCTCCCGGTACCGACCCACCGTCGGCGCCGATTCGGGGGTCGCTCGGCGGAGGTAGCCGGGCGACTACAATGGAACAGTTCATACTTCCCGTGCGTTGAGGTAGTACGAGTTGCGGCACCAGCCGCCGAAATTACAGGAGCACACATGGCAGATCGCGTACTCCGGGGCAGTCGGCTCGGAGCGGTGAGTTACGAGACCGATCGCGACCACGACCTGGCCCCGCGCCGGATCGCCCGCTACCGCACCGACAACGGTGAGGAATTCGACGTCCCGTTCGCCGACGACGCGGAGATCCCGCCCACCTGGCTGTGCCGTAACGGCCAGGAGGGTCAGCTCATGGAGGGCACCTCCGTGGAGACCAAGAAGGTCAAGCCGCCGCGCACCCACTGGGACATGCTGCTGGAACGTCGCAGCAAGGAGGAGCTCGAGGAGCTGCTCAAGGAGCGCCTCGACCTCCTGAAGACCCGTCGCCGCGGATAGCACAGTGGCAACGCCGAAGGCCGCCTACCCGATGCGGGAAGGCGGCCTTCGGCGTTCTCGGCGCCAGCCGCTGATGATTCAGTGGCTGGCGACCTTGCGGTACTGCAGCAGTGCCGCCGGCATCGCGACAGCCAGGATGACCAGCGAGCAGATGATCGCGTAGAGGATGCAGTTCTCCGCGGCCCAGCCCGTCGCGGGGACGAAGGCCGGTGGCGAGTCGTTCTCGAAGAGCTTGCGACCCGCCGCCGACACCGCCGTGATCGGATTCCATTCGGCGATCGCGCGCAGGGGGCCGGGCAGGGTTTCGGCGGAGATGAACGCCGAGGAGATGAACGTCAGCGGGAACAGCCAGATCAAGCCCGCGCTCTGCGCCACCTCCACCGTCGGGGAGACCAGACCGGTCAGGGCGCCGACCCACGACATCGCGAACGCGAACAGCAAGATGATCGCGAAGGCGATCACGGCATCGCCGAAGCTGCCGTGGATGCGCCAGCCGACGATGTACCCGCAGATCGACATCACGCCCAGGCTCACGATGTTGACGACCAGGTCGGACAGGGTGCGCCCCATCAGGACCGCCAGTCGTGACATCGGCAGCGTCCGCATCCGGTCGATGATGCCCTTCTGCAGGTCACCGGCCAGACCGACGGTGGTGAACGCGGCATTGAACGCCACGGTCTGGGTGAAGATGCCGGCCAAGAGGAACTCCCGGTACTGGTCGCCGCCGAGCGAGGCACCGAAGATATAGGCGAACAGGAACACGAACATCAGCGGCTGGATGGTGGCGGTGACCAGTAGCGTCGGCACCCGCAGGATGGTCAGCAGGTTGCGGTAGGCCACGATCGCGCTGTCGCGCACGAATCGCGCCTTCGGTTGCATCTCCTCGGCGGCGGTAGGCCGCGGGGTGGCCGGCTGGATGGGCAGATCGCGGGTCTCGTACTCGTCCACCGTGACGTCGGGGGCACTCACGACAGGACCTCCTCTTGCACGTCGTCGGTCTCGGGTTCGGGAACGGTCTCGGCCGGGGTACCGGTGAGGGAAAGGAACACATCGTCGAGAGTGGGGCGCACGACATTCGCGTCGAGCACGCAGACACCGGCGTCATCGAGGCGCCGCAGCGCTTCGACCATCGTGCGTGACCCGTTGCCGACCACCACCGACACCTCGTCGCTGCCGGGTTCGTGCAGGGGTTCGCCGACCCCGACCTGCTGCAGGACCTGCACCGCGGGCCACGGGCTCTGCCCCGCGGCCAGGGTGACCGTGAGCCGGTCGCCGCCGATGGAGGTCTTGAGTTCGTCGGCCGAACCGCGGGCGATCACCGTGCCCTTGTCGATGACGGTGATCCGGTCGGCGAGCAGGTCGGCCTCTTCGAGGTACTGGGTGGTGAGCAGGACGGTGGTGCCGTCGTCGACGAGATCACCGATCACCTGCCACATGTCCAGCCGCCCGCGCGGGTCGAGGCCGGTGGTCGGTTCGTCGAGCACCACCACCGGGGGCCGCGCCACCAGCGCACCGGCCAGGTCGAGGCGACGGGCCATGCCACCGGAATAGGTGCCTGCCCGCCGGCTCGCCGCGTGGTCGAGCCCGAACGCGGTCAGCAACTCCTCCACGCGGGCGACGGACTGCTTGCGTCCCATGCCGTACAGGCGCGCCACCATGCGGAGGTTCTCGTAACCGGTCAGGTTCGCGTCGACGGCCGCGTATTGGCCGGACAACCCGATCCTGGTGCGCGCGGAGGCCGGGTCGGCCAGCACGTCGACGCCGGCGACCCGCACCGAACCGGCATCGGGTCGCAGCAGCGTGGTGACGATCCGCACGGTGGTGGTCTTGCCCGCGCCGTTGGGGCCGAGCAGGCCGAGGACGGTCCCCGCCGGGATCTCCAGGTCGATCTCCTTCAGTACGCGTACCTTGCCGTAACTCTTGGCCAGGCCTTGCACTTCTACCGCGAGACTCACGGTCGCATCTCCTTCTGGCCGCTGCCGCACACGGTGATCTCCGGGACGGCGTCGAGGTGGCGATGCAGCACGGGGCCGATCGCCGCCAGCGATTCCGGTGTGGTCATCGCCGCGTGCCTGCAGGGCAGGTCGTGGTTGTGGATGTTGCCGCTGACGAACGGTTGCCAGGCGTCGGCACAGCGGCTCGGATCGGCGGCGTTGATCTCGTCCGCCGTGGCGGTGAAGAACACGAGGTCGCCGTCGAAGGTGCGCGGCCGGAACCGGTTCGCCATGACGGTGCCGTCGGCGTACCCGGTGTAGAGGCGTTGCAGGTGGCCCACCGAGAGCGCGGCGAACGGGCCCGCCTGGGCCCGCAGCAGATCCGCCGCCTCGTCGAGGTCCAGGTCGGCGGGCAACGGTGCGCCCTCGACCAGGTCGGCGCCGAACTCGCCGAGGATGTCGGCGACGCTGGGCATCGACGTGTCGAGCCAGCGGTCACCGAGCTGGTAGCTGTCCATCATCGCCAGCAGCGCGACGTCTTCGCCCGCCTCCTGCAGCTGCACGGCGACCTCCTGCGCGATCAGGCCGCCGAGCGACCAGCCGAGTAGGTGGTAGGGGCCGTGCGGCTGGATCGACTTGATATGGGCGACATAGTGTCCGGCGGCTTCGGGGATCGAGGTGAAGCTGTCGTCGCCGGACACGTGCGGGGCCTGCAGGCCGTACACCGGGCGCTGCGGGGCGAGATGGGCGAGCAGTCCCGCGTAGCACCAGGCCAGCCCGATCGCCGGGTGCACGCAGAACAGCGGGGTGTCGTGCGGGCCGGTGGACGGACGGATGGCCAGCACCGGGCCGGTGGCCGCCTCGATCACCGCGTCCGGGTCGGCGTCGTCGAGCTTGGCCGCGATCGCCGCGGGGGTGGCGTCGCCGAACATCATCTGGACGGGCATGTCGTAGCCCTGCTCACGCAGTGCCGCGACAACTTTGGTGGCCAGCAGGGAGTTGCCGCCGAGTTCGAAGAACCCGTCGTCCACGCCGACTCGCTCGACCCCGAGGACCTCGGTGAACACCGCGCACAGCGCCATCTCGGCGACGGTCACCGGCGCGCGGTAACCACCGGACGCGGCGAACACCGGCTCGGGCAGCCGGGCCCGATCGAGCTTACCGACCGGACTCAGCGGCACCTCGTCGAGCAGCATGATCGCCTGCGGGACCATGTAGTTCGGCACCTGACCCGCGACGTGCTCGAGCAGTTCGGGCACGCTCGGCGCGCTCCCGTTGCGCGCCTTCACATACGAGACCAGCGCGGTGACGCCGGCCTGCGTGGTGTGACCGATGGTGAGCGCGAGCTCGACATCGGGGTGCCGGGCGAACGCGACGTCGATCTCGCCGAGTTCGATCCGGAATCCGCGGACCTTCACCTGATGGTCGGTGCGGCCGACGTACTCCACATCCAGCGCCGACTCGGCGCCGTCACGCCAGCGCACCAGGTCGCCCGTGCGGTACATCCGTTCGCCCGGCGCGCCGTAGGGATCGGCCACGAACCGCTGGGCGGTGAGACCCGGCCGGTTGAGATAGCCGCGCGCCAGGGCCGAGCCCGCCAGCTGCAGTTCGCCGGTGACGCCGATGGGCGTCGGATGCAGTCGCCGGTCGAGCACGCTGGCCGCGACGCCACGGATCGGCCCACCGATGGTGATCGGCCCCCGCGGGCTCATCGGCTGCGGCATCAACGTGACGATGGTCGTCTCGGTGGGGCCGTACACGTTGTAGAAGTTGCGCCCCGGTGCCCAGCGGGCGAGCAGTTCCGGCGGGAGCGCCTCACCACCGGTGAGGACGTGGGCGAGGGAGTTCACGCCCGTCGGGTCGACGGTGCCCAGCGCGGCGGTGGTGATGAACGCGTGGGTGATCCGTTCCCGGATGAACACCTGGCGCAGATCCTCGCCGCCGACCACCCCGGCCGGGGAGATCACCAGCGTCGCCGCACCACCGAGCGCGAACAGGATGTCGAGCATGGCGGCGTCGAAGCTCGGGGTGGCGAAGTGCAGCACCCGGCTGCCGGGACGCACATCGAACCGGTCGGCGGTCTCGGCGGCGAAGTTCGACAGGCCGCCGTGGGTGACCACGACCCCCTTCGGGGTCCCGGTGGAGCCCGACGTGTAGATCACGTACGCCGGATTGTGCAGGCGCAGTGGGCGAACGCGTTCGGCGTCGGTGACCGGCGAGTCATCGGCGCCCAGCACGGTGGCCCTGGTCTGCGGGTCGTCCAGGACCAGCCAGCGGGTGTCGGTGGGCAGCCGATCGCGGTGTTCGAGCAGCGTCAGACCCAGTGCCGCACCGGAATCGGTGAGCATGTGGCTGATCCGCTGCGGCGGGTAGTTCGGGTCGACGGGCACGAACGCGGCGCCCGCCTTGGCCACGGCCAGCATGGTCGCCACCGATTCCACCGAACGCGGAATACCCAGGGCCACCAGGGTTTCCGGCCCCACACCGTGTGCGATCAGGACACGCGCGAGCCGGTTGGTCCACCGATCGAGCGCGTCGTAGGTGACCACCGTGTCCCCGGCGCACAGCGCGACACCGTCCCGAGAACGAGCGACGGCGGCACCGAACACCGCGGGCAGCGTGACCGCCTGTCCGGCGCGGGCGCCGTGCACCGGCGCCAGCGCGGTCCACTCGACCGCGTCGAGCAGTGCCAGGTCGCCCACCGCGGTGTTCGGGTCGGCGGCCACGGCGGTGAGCAGCCGGACCAGGCGGTCGCCGAGCTTGCGCGCGGTGACCGCGTCGAACAGGTCCGCCGCGTAGTTCACCGACAGGCTGATGCCGTCGCCCACCCGGTCGGCGGTCTGGGTCTCGGTGAAGGTGAACTGCAGGTCGAATTTGGCGATACCGGCGTCGGCCTCGACGGCTTCGATCCGCAGGCCGGGCAGTTCCAGCATCCGCACCGGGGTGTTGCGCACCGACAGCATCACCTGGAACAGCGGGTGATGTGCCTGGGAGCGTGCCGGATTGACGACCTCGACGAGCCGTTCGAAGGGCAGGTCGGCATGGGCGAACGCGTCGAGATCCCCGTCGCGAACGGTCCGCAGCAGGTCGACGAACGCGCGCTCGTCGGACACCTCGGTACGCAGCACCAGGGTGTTGACGAACATACCGATCATCGCGTCGAGCGCCGGATGCCCACGGCCCGCGCTGGCGGTGCCGACGGCGATGTCCTCGGTGCCGGTCACCCGGTGCAGCAGGACCGCCAGCGCCGCGTGCAGCACCATGAACATGCTGACGTTGTTCGCCGTGGCGATACCACGCAGCGCCCGGTGGGTCGCCGCGTCGACCGCGCAGTCGACGGTGCCGCCCTGATAGGAGGGCACCGGCGGGCGCGACCGGTCGGCGGGCACGGTGAGCAGTTCGGGCAGGCCGTCGAGCACACCGCGCCAGTGGTCGAGCTGCTTGCTGATCAGCGAGTCCGGATCGTCCTCGGTGCCGAGGAGTTCGCGCTGCCACAGGGTGTAGTCGGCGTACTGGATCTGCGGGATCTGTTCGCCGAACGGTTCACCGGTCTGGATGCCACGGTAGGCGGCGGCGACTTCGGCGGCGAGCGGTTCCAGCGACCAGCCGTCCATGGCGATGTGGTGCACGACCAGGACCAGGACATGTTCGGTCGAGCGCGCGACAGCGAACTTGGCCTTGGCCGGTGCCGCCTGCCCGGTGTGGTCGACGCTGATCAGCGCCGCCCGCAGGGGCACCGAGTTCGACAGATCGAATCCGGGGGTGACGAATCGGGTCACGGCGGTATCGACCTCGCGCGCGGTGGCCGTCGCGTGGAACAGCGTGACCGCGGCGATCGCCGGGTCGAGCACCAGCTGCTCTGGCTCCCCCGCGGTCTCCGGGAACACCGTGCGCAGCGTCTCGTGCCGACGTTGCACCGTGTGCAAAGCGGCAATGAGCGCATCGAGGTCGACGGTGCCGTGCAGGCGCAGCACCACCGGGATGTTGTAGGCGCCCGACGACTGGTTGTCACCGTCGGCACCCGCGTTGAAGCGGTTGAGGAACCACAGCCTGCGCTGCGCCGCCGACAGCGGAATCCGCTCCGGGCGGGGCCGGGGCACCAGGTCCGGGCGGTGTTCGTCGCCGGACGGTCCGGATTCGAGGAGCGCGGCGAGTTCGGCGACCGTCGGCGCCGCGAACACGGTGCGCACTTCCAAGCGCACATTGCTGGCCGCGGCCAGCCGGGCCACCAGCTGGGTGGCCAGCAACGAGTTGCCGCCGATGTCGAAGAAGCTGTCGGTGGCGCGGACCTCACTCGCCCCGACCAGCTCCGCGAACACCCGCGCGACCGTCCGCTCGGCGTCGGTCTGTGGTGCCCGGCCCGTGGTGGCGGTGAATTCCGGTTCCGGCAGCGCCGTGCGATCCAGCTTGCCGACCGGTGTGAGCGGAACCCGATCGATCAGGTTCAGCGACGCGGGCACCATGTGCCCGGCCAGCCGGACCGTCGCGTGCCGCTTCACCCCGGCCACCTCGGCCGGGTCGACCCCCTCGTTCAGCTGGATCCAGGCGACGATCCGATCGTCGCCCGCGATCCGGCGGACTTCGGTGTGTGCGAAGCGAACCTCGGGATGACTGCCGAGGACGGCGCTGATCTCGCCGAGTTCGATCCGGAAACCGCGCACCTTCACCTGATGGTCGCTACGGCCCAGGTAGTCGATCTCACCGTGTGCGGTCCAGCGCACCACGTCGCCGGTGCGGTACATCCGGCTGCCGGCCGGGCCCAACGGGTCGGCGATGAAGCGTCCCGCGGTCAGGCCGTAGCGCTCGTGATAGCCCTGGGCGATGCCGGCGCCGCCGATGTAGAGCTCACCCGGCACCCCGGTGGCAACCGGCCGCAGCCGCTCGTCGAGGACGAGGGCCCGTGAGCCGCGGACGGGTGTGCCGATGGCGACCGGAACACCCACCCGCAGTTCCGACATCGCCGCGATGACGGTGAACTCGGTGGGCCCGTAGGCGTTGACGAACCGCCTGCCGGGCGCCCAGTTCTCCACCAGATCCGGCGGCACCGCCTCGCCACCGGCCATCAGTCCGCGCAGCATCGGCAGCGGGTGGCGGGTGGCGTCGATCGAGGCCAGCACCGCGGGCGTCAGGAAGGTGTGGGTGATCTGCTCGCGTTCCAGCAGCACCCCGAGCTCGTCACCGCCGTAGATGTCGATCGGGCCGATCACCATCTCGGCGCCCGAGTAGACGGCGAGGAGCATGTCGAGCACCGACACGTCGAAACTGGGTGTGGAGAAGAAGAATGTGCGGGAGAACCGGTCCAGACCCATGCGTTCGCGCAGGTCGAGCGCGAGACTCGTGAGACCGCTGTGGGTGACGGTCACGCCCTTGGGCAGGCCGGTCGAACCGGACGTGTAGATCTGATACGCCAGATCGGCGGTGCGCACGGGACGGACCCGTTCGGCGTTGCTGATCCGGCCCCCGTCGTAGCCGGCCAGTTCGGCGTTCAGCTCGTCGTCGTCCATCAGCAGCCACTGGGTGTCGATCGAGCCCGCGGCCGGGCGCAACGAGTCCGCGTCGGCCCGCGCGGTGACGACCGCGCGGGCGCCGGAGTCGGTGAGCATGTGCCGCACCCGGTCGGCCGGGTAGCGCGGGTCGACGGGCACGAACGCGGCACCGCTGGCCGCGACGCCGAAGATCGCGAGGGCACAGTCCAGTGAGCGGGTCAGCCCGACGGCCACGCGATCGCCGGTGCCGATACCGCGAGCGATCAGCGCCCGGCCGAGCCGGTGCGCCCGGCTCGCGACCTCGGCGTAGTCGAGCTCGCCCACCTCCCCCGCGACGCTGCCGTCGGCGAACCAGCGCAACGCGGGCCGCCGCGGGTACTTCGTGGCGGCACCGTCGAGGATGTCGGCCAGGATGACCGGCGGGACCGCGGCGGGCCCCTGCGCGGGGACGTGGTCACGGTGCTCGAGCACGGTGAGCGGGTCCAGTTCGCACACCAGCTGCCGTGGGTCGGCGGTCACCTGGGTGAGGATCTGCACGAACCGGCCGGCGAGGGTGTCGACGGTGGTGGCGTCGAACAGTTCGGTGGCGTAGACGAAGTCGAACCGCAGCCCGTTCTCCTCGGCGGGCGCGACCCGCAGTTCCAGGTCGAACTTGGCCAGCGCGATGTCGAGCTCGTCCGCGGCCAGTCGCAGTCCGGGCAGTTCCAGCGCAGGTGGGCGGCTGTCCTGCATGCTCAGCGCGACCTGGAACAGCGGGTGCCGGTTGCTCGCCCTGCTCTCCCGGCCCAGCGCGTCGACGACCCGCTCGAACGGCACATCGGCGTGGGCGAGGGCGGCGAGCTCGGCGTCGCGATCGGCGTGCAGCAACTCGGTGAAGCTGCGGCCGGGATCGACATCGGAGCGCAGGACCAGGGTGTTGACGAACATGCCGACGAGGTCGTCGAGCTGGATGTCGGTGCGCCCGGCGACCGGGGTGCCGATGGGGATGTCGCGGCCGCCGGTGACGCTGCGCAGCAGCACCGACAGGGCCGAGCGCACGACCATGAACAGGCTGACACCGGTATCACTGGCCAGCTCGTCGAGTGCGTGCTGCAGCGGCGCCGAGATCTCGCAGGTGACGGTGCCCGCGGACCCGGTGGGTTCGGCGGGGCGTGGGCGGTCGAACGGCAGCGGCAGCTCGTCGGGCAGTTCGGACAGCGTGTCACGCCAGAACGCGAGCTGGGTGGCGGTGATGCTGTCCGGATCGTCCTCGCTGCCGAGCACCGCTCGCTGCCACAGGCTGAAGTCGGCGTACTGCACGGGCAGCGGCGCGCGCTCGGGGGCGGCGCCCCCGGTGCGGGCGACGTAGGCCAGTGCGAGATCCCGCGTCAGCGGGCCGAGCGACCAGCCGTCGGCGGCGATGTGGTGGACGACCACGCCGAGCAGGTGTTCGTCGGACGCGGTGCGCAGCAACGACACTCGCAGCGGCGTCTGCCGGGTGAGGTCGAAGCCCCGGCGGGCCAGCGCGGTCAGCGCCGCGGTCGCCCGATCGGGTGCGGTGTCGACGGCGTCGATCATCGGCATCGCCTGGTCGAGCGGCAGGATCACCTGCTGGGCACCGGAGAGGTCTTCGGGGAAAACCGTGCGCAGGACTTCGTGGCGCTCCACCAGGTCGGCGAGAGCCCCGCGCAATGCCCCGACGTCCAGATCTCCGCCGATTCGCAAGACGAATGCGATGTTGTAGGCGCTCGATTCGGGGGACAATCGGTTCAGGAACCACAGCCGTTGCTGCGGCAACGACAGTGGTATGCGTCCCGGGCGCGGGGTGTGTACCGCCAGCGCCACCCGCTGCGTCCGGGGCGCTTCCGTGATCAGCCGGGCGATGCCCGCCACGGTCGGTGCCTCGAAGATCTGCCGGACCGGCAGGTCCACCTCGAAATCGGCGTGCAGCCCGGCGGCGAGCCGGGTGGCCAGCAACGAGTTGCCGCCGATGTCGAAGAAGCTGTCCTCCGCGCCGGGGGTCGGGCGCCCGAGAATCTCGGTGAACACCGCGGCCACCCGCATCTCGAGGTGCGTGCGTGGCGCACGCGACCCACCGCTGACCACGAATTCCGGTGCGGGTAGAGCCTTTCGGTCGAGTTTGCCCGCCGGAGTGACCGGCATCGCGTCGAGCACCGCCAGTGCGGCGGGCACCATGTAGCCGGGCAACCTACCGCGGGCGGTGTCGAGCACGGCGGCCGGGTCGATCGGGCCGTCGGCGGTGACGTAGGACGCGAGCCGCTGCTGCCCCTGCTCGTCGACATGGACGACGGTCAGCGCGGACCGAACGCCCGGGTGCGCGCGCAGCACATGATCGATTTCGCGCAGTTCGATGCGGAAACCACGGATCTTGATCTGGTCGTCGGCGCGGCCCAGGAAACGCAGCAGGCCGGTCATGTCGGCGACGACGAGATCGCCGGTGCGATACATTCTTTCGCCGACCCGGCCGTGCGGGTTGGCGACGAATCGCTGCGCGGTGAGTGCCGGCTTACCGAGGTAGCCGCGGGCCAGGCCGGGCCCCGAGACGTAGAGCTCGCCCGGTGTTCCCGGCGGCACCGGGTTCATCCGGCCGTCGAGCACGAACAGCCGCATGCCGCGCACGGGTGTGCCCAGCGGGACGGGCTCGCCCGGGACCATCGCCGCGCTCGCGGTGACCGCGACGGTGGCCTCGGACGGGCCGTACATGTTGTGCATCCGGTACTTCGTGGCCCAGGCCTCGACGAGCTCGTCCGAGCACGCCTCGCCGCCGACGATCACCGTGTTGAGAGCCGGGAAGTCGCCCGCGGGCACCGTGGCCAGCGCGGCCGGGGTGATGAACGCGTGGGTGATGCGTTCCGAGCGCAGGAAACCGGCCAGTTCCGCACCGCCGTACAGGTCGGCGGGGGCGACCACGATCGTGGCACCCGCGGCGAACCCGAGCAGCAGTTCCAGCACCGAGGCGTCGAAGCTGGGTGAGGAGAAGTGCATGGTCCGCGCGTGATCGGTCACCTTGAACAGCTGGGTCTGCTCGCTGGCCAGCGAGGCGATGCCCGCGTGGGTGACCACGACGGCCTTGGGTGTGCCGGTCGAGCCGGAGGTGTAGATCAGGTACGCGGGCTGACCGGCACGCATCGGGTGCCTGCGGTCGGCATCGGACAGCGGGGTGGCCGAGCGGATCGCGCAGTCGGCCTCGAAATCGGCTGTTCCGAAGACCATCCACTCCGGTGCCGACCGGTGCCTGCCGGTGGCGGTGGGCAGCGCGGCGAGATGTTCGGGCAGGGTGAGCCCGAGCGTGGCACCGGAGTCACCGATCATGTGCGCGATGCGATCGGCCGGGTAGGCGGGGTCGACGGGCACGTACGCGGCGCCGGTCTTGGCGACCGCCCAGATGGCGATGATCGACTCGAGGCTGCGCGGCAGCGCGACGGCGACCACCGTTTCGGGCGCGGCACCGTGCGCGATGAGACTGCGCGCCAATCGGTTCGAGCGTTCGTCGAGTTCGCGGTAGGTGGTGTCGAAACCGAGGTAGCGCACCGCCACCGAGTCGGGCAGGTGCTGTGCGGTGTCGCCGAGCAGCCGGGCCAGCGTGCCCGCCGGTTCGGCCGGCGCACCGGCGACGGGGACCAGCCGGGCGATCTCGCGACGGTCGAGCACGTCGAGGTCGCCGATCGCCGTGGTGGGGCCGGCGACGGCGGCGGCCAGCAGCGTGGTGAACCTCCGGGCGATGGCCTGCACCGTGGCGCGATCGAAAACGTCAGTGGCGAAACCGAATTCGGCGTGCAGCGGTCCGTCGTCGTGGTTGTCGCGAACCTCGAGCTGCAGGTCGAACTTGGCGACGCCGATCTCGATCGGCACCAGTTCCGCGGTGACACCGGGCAATTCGACGCGCAGTTCCGGGGTGCGGTCGTAGGACAGCATCACCTGGAACAGCGGATGCCGGGTGGTCGAGCGATCGGGATTGACCAGCTCCACCAGCCGCTCGAACGGCACGTCGGGGTTGGCGAAGGCGTCGAGGTCGGTCTCGCGGACCAGGTCGAGCATGCGCTCGAACCCGGCGCCGAGGTCCACTTCGGTGCGCAACACCAGGGTGTTGACGAACATGCCGACCAGCTCGTCCAGCGCCGGATCGGAGCGGCCCGCGATGGGCGTGCCGATGGTGACGTCGGCGCTCGCGCACAGCCGGGCCAGCAGGGTGGCCAGCGCCGCGTGCAGCACCATGAACATGCTCACGCCGCGGCCGGTGGCGAGTTCGGCTGCCGCGCGCCGGGTTTCGGCGTCGATGACGAATTCGACGGTGTCCCCGCCGGTGCCGCGCTGTTGCGGCCGCGGCCGGTCGAGGGGCAGGTCGAGCTGATCGGGCAGCCCGGCCAGCGCACCGCGCCAGTGCCCGAGCTGGCGCGCGATGGGCGCCTCGGGGTCGGTTTCCTCACCGAGCAGTTCCCGCTGCCACATCGCGAAATCGGCGTACTGCACCGGCAGCGGCGCCCACTGGGGCGCGGCACCGCCCGCGCGCGCCGACACCGCGACCATCAGATCCCGGGCCAACGGGGCGACCGACCAGCCGTCACCGCTGATGTGGTGCAGCACCACGAGCAGCAGATGATCCTCGGCGCCCACCCGGTAGAGCGCGACCCGCAGCGGTGTCTCGGTCCGCAGCTCGAAACCGCGCCCTGCCATCTGCGCAGCCAGCTCGGAAATCTCGGCGGCCCCCACCTCGATCGGCGTGAGTTCGGGTTCCACCCCGGCCGCCGGGTGGATGAGCTGGTACGGGCCCTCGGGGCCTTCGGGGAAACTGGTGCGCAGGCTCTCGTGGCGTTCGAGCACGTCGCGCAGACCCGCACGCAACGCGTCGAGGTCGAGATGCCCGGTGAGCCGCAAGGCCAGGGGCATGTTGTAGGCGGCGGCGTGTTCGGCGAACCGGTTGAGGATCCACAACCGCTGCTGGGCCAGCGACAGCGGCACCCGCTCCGGCCTGCGCGCGGGAACCAGTTTCGGTGTCGAGGTTTCGGGCCGGTGGGTGCTGAGGTAGCCGGCCAGTGCGGCGATGGTCGGCGACTCGAACATCTCCCGGATGGTGAGGTTCGCGTCGAGGGTGGTGTTGATCCGGGCGACCGCGCGGGCGGCGACCAGGGAGTTGCCGCCGAGATCGAAGAAGCTGTCCTCGATCCCGATCGTGGTGCCGTCCAGGGCGAGAACCTCGGTGAAGATCTCCGCGAGCGCGCATTCCAGCTCGGTCTGCGGTGCGGCGGCACCGGTGGTGACCCGCACACCCACCTCCGGCGCGGGCAGTGCTTTGCGATCGACCTTGCCGTTGGCGCTCAACGGCAGTTCGTCGAGTACCACCAGTGCCGAGGGCACCATGTAGGACGGAAGGCCGCGGCGCAGTGCCGAGAGCAGGGCCGTGGGATCGGGTGCCGACGCGCCGGGCGCGGCGACCACGTAGGCGACGAGTTCGTCGTCACCGACGCGGCCGGTGCGGGCCACGCAGACCGCGCGGGCGATGTCGTCCTGCGCCAGCAGCGCGGATTCGATCTCGCCGAGTTCGATGCGCAGTCCGCGAATCTTCACCTGGAAGTCGGTGCGGCCCAGGTATTCCAGGACGCCGCCGGCGATCTGCCAGCGCGCCAGGTCACCGGTGCGGTACATCCGCTGCCCCGGGGCGAAGGGGTTGGCGACGAAGCGGTCGGCGCTCAGATCGGGACGACCCAGGTAGCCGCGGGCCAGCTGCGTGCCCGCCAGGTACAGCTCGCCGACGACACCGGGCGGCACCGGGCGCAGATGCGGGTCGAGCACGTAGGTCTGGGTGTTCCACACCGGCGAGCCGATCGGCACCGTGGTGGCCTCGGCCGGGCACGGCCAGTAGGTGACGTCGACCGCGGCCTCGGTGGGCCCGTAGAGATTGTGCAGCTCCGGTCCACCGTCGGGGCCGTGCAGCGCGGCGTGGAAATCGGCGACCGTCGCACCGGGCAGCGCCTCACCACTGCAGAACACCCGCCGCAGCCCCGCCCCGCCGCGCACCCGCGGATCGGTGACGAACAGCGACAGCATCGACGGCACGAAATGTGCCGTGGTGACGGCCCTTTCGGTGATGATCCGGGCGAGGTAGGCCGGATCGCGATGCCCCTCGGGCGCGGCGACGACCAGGCGCGCACCGACCTGCAGCGGCCAGAAGAACTCCCAGACCGACACGTCGAAGGTGGCCGGGGTCTTCTGCAGAACCGCGTCGGTGTGATCGAGCGGGTACTCGGCCTGCATCCAGCGCAACCGGTTCACGATCGCGGCGTGTGTGACGCCGACGCCCTTGGGCTTACCGGTGGAGCCGGAGGTGAAGATGACGTAGGCGAGGTGATCGGGGCGCAGCGGCGCGGTGCGGTCGGCGTCGGTGATCGGCCCGGCGTCGTTCCCGCTCACGTCGAGGGTGTCCAGATCGACCCGGACGGTGCCCTCGGGTAGCCGGACTCCGTCGCGGTCCGCGGTGAGCACACAGACCGGAAGCGCCTGTGCCACCACAGCGTCGATGCGATCGACCGGGTGCTCGGGATCCAGCGGCAGGTAGGCCGCGCCGGTGGCGAGTACCGCGTAGATCCCGACGACCAGATCGACACTGCGGTGCAGGCACACCCCGACGGTGGTCTCCGGGCCCGCGCCGCGTGCGATGAGTTCGCGTGCCAGCTGGTTCACCCGGTCGCCGAGTTCGGTGTATCCGAGTGTGCGGTCACCGAATTCGAGACCGATGGCGTGCGGGCTGCGGCACACCTGATCCTCGAACAGCGAGACCAGCGTGGCGGCCTGCATCGGCATCTCGGTGGCGTTCCACTCGCGCAGCACCCGCGCGTGCTCGGCGGTGGTGATCGCGGTGAGCGTGTAGGTGGGGGTGGTGGGCTCGGCGGCCAGGAAGCGCGCGAGGAAGTCGAGGTAGCGCGCGTGGTGGGCGGCGTTCTCGGACTCGCCGTAGAGCTTCGGGTTGGCCTCGAAGTCGAGTTGGATGCGGCCGCCGTCGCCGTTGTAGATGTTGATCGAGAGGTCTTCGACGGGTCCGGTGGCGAGCACGTTGAGCTGACCGGCGATGTCGTCGAACTTCAGCTCGTCGTGGAACAGCATGATGTTGACCATCGGCCCGAAGAAGCCGCGCGCGTCGCGGGAGTACCCGCAGTCTCGGCGGATGTCGTCGGAGCGGTAGCGCTGGTGGCGCAGCGCGCCGGTGATCTGCAGTTCGGTCTGGCGCACGACGTCGGCGACGGTGGTGTGCTCGTCGAACCGGACGCGCAGCGGCACCACGTTCGACACCACACCCGCCGAACGGCGCAGAACGACGGTGGTGCGAGCCGAAACCGGCAGGCTCAGGACGACATCCGGGTCGCCGGTGACCGAACGGACGTAGGCGGCGAGTGCGGCGACGATCAGCGCGGAGTTGGCCGAACCGTGGGTGGCGATCGCGTCGGTGAGCAGCGTGTCGAGGTCGGTGTCGAGTACCGCGGTGGCCCGGTGGCGCCCGGCGTCGTGGGTATCGCCCGCGGCGGTGACCGCCGACAGCGTCATCGGTTCGCCCACGCCCGCGAGCTGTTCCATCCAGTACTCGCGGTCGGCACGGAACCGGCTGGACTCGCGGTAACGGGATTCGTCGGCGTAGAGGTCGACGAGCGCGGCCGCGCGGGAAACGGACGGCTCGCGCTGCTCGCCGACGGCCGTGTAGATCTCGGCGGTGCGCGAGAGCGCGTTCATCGCACCGTAGCCGTCGATGACGATGTGGTGGCCGCGCTCGTACCAGAACCATTCCCGGTCACCGA
The DNA here is from genome assembly GCF_042728755.1 of Nocardia sp. NPDC060249. Classification (NCBI taxonomy): domain Bacteria; kingdom Bacillati; phylum Actinomycetota; class Actinomycetes; order Mycobacteriales; family Nocardiaceae; genus Nocardia; species Nocardia sp. NPDC060249. The sequence continues at coordinate 1,496,543 of NZ_JBHXAQ010000001.1, read as the reverse complement.
TGCGCAACACCACGTTGATGGTGAGGGGCTCGTGCTCCATGTCGATCGGGGTGCTGGCGTGGGCGTTCATCCAGGCCAGAGCGGCGGCCCGGGGGTCGGATTCGCCGCGGAGGTCGATCCGAGCCCAGCCGGGCCGCCACGTGGGGTCCACTCGCTGGTGGGGCACGCCGTCGATCTCGAGTAGGCGGACGTGTCCCACCTGGGATTCCGCGCCGTAGCGCTCGACCGCGTACAGCAACCGGCCGACATCGAGATCACCGTGCAGTTCGACGTAGTGAGCGATGGTGAGCGGAATATCGGGCCGAATCCGTTGCGCGTACCACAGTGCTGTCTGACCGGGCGAGAGGGCGAACGGTTGGCCCGGGTCCTCGTCGGTGATGCTCGAGCTGACGTGGTCGGTGGCCAAAGAACTCATCAAGCACTCCGTTTCTGCCTTGTGTCACAACTCCCCGAGCAGCGCCCGGGCACACGACGGCCCAGGGCGTGGCTTTTCCACGCCCATGATTCGGAGTACTACGGCAGCCGGATGGCTACCAATGTGAATTTATTTCGAGCTCAACGAATTACGCCCCTGAAGCAACAACTTTGTGCCGCTTCCCCCCGGTTGAAACAAACCGCTTATTCAGAATTGTCCGAACTTCGCACATGGTGCGTCTGATTCGCACGGCGGCGTCGAAGTAATAGCAATCCGACACCGATCGCGGTCAGGATAACGGACGCGAGTTCTGGCCACGCACCGATTCGGGTAGCGACTGTTGTCGCGTCGCGCAACGGTAGCTGGGCCACCAACGCGGCGGGCACGACCTGCTCGGTGTGCTGCCTGAGCACGCCGTCCGCGGTGATGATCCCACTCACTCCGGTGGTTGCCGACACCACGAGCGCACGCCCGTGCTCGACCGCACGCACCCGCGACATCGCCAGTTGCTGGTAGGTCATCTCGCTCTCGCCGAAGGTGGCGTTGTTGGTGGGCACCGTCAGCAATTGGGCGCCCGCGGCGAGGGAATCCCGAAATGCCCGATCGAACGCGACCTCGTAACAGGTCGCCACGCCGACCGGCACCCCCGCGGCCGTCACCGTTCCGTCACCATTACCCGGCACGAAATAGCCCGCGCGGTCGGCGTAGGACGAGAACACGCGGAAGAAACCGCGCATCGGCAGGTATTCGCCGAACGGCTGGATGATCTTCTTGTCGTGCCGCTCCCCCGGGCCTGCCGTGCCGTTCCACACGATCACCGAGTTGGTGGTCGTGCGGTCACCGTTCACCAGGACTGCGCCGACCAGGATCGGGGCGCCGATCTTCACCGAGGCTTCGGTGATCTCGGCGGCGGCATCGGCGTTGCGCAGTGGGTCGATATCGGAGGAGTTCTCGGGCCAGATCACGATGTCGGGCCGCGCGGCCTGGCCGCGGGTGACGGCGTCGGCCAACTCCTCGGTGCGCCGGACGTGGTTGTCCAGCACGGCGCGGCGCTGGGCGTTGAAGTCGAGCCCGAGCCGCGGCACACTGCCCTGGATGGCGGCGACCGTGATCGTCCTGGTGCCGGCGTCCGGGGCGGGCAATGTCGGCCGCAGGATCACTCCGGCCAGGGGCATGATAGCCACGGCCACTACGGCGGTGGCAAATCCGGTGCGCACGGCACGAGTGTTCGGGCGCGGCGCGGGTGTGCGAGCCCAGGCGATGACGCGCAGCGCGAGTGCGGCGAGCGCGGTGCCGGTCAGCGCGACCGCGAAGCCGACCAGCGGCGCTCCACCGTAGGCGGCCAGCGGCAGATACCAACCGTCGGCTTGACCGAAAGCGACACGCCCCCACGGGAATCCGCCGAACGGGAAACTCGATCGCACCCATTCGCTCGCGGTCCACGCGAGAGCGAGCCAGATCGGCCAGCCCGGCAGCGCGCTCAGCCATCGGGCGAGCACACCCCACAGGCCGAAGTACAGCGCGCACACCGTGGACAGCGCCAGCCACGGCACCGGGCCCACGTAGATCCCGGTCCACGGCAGCAACGGCACGAAAAACGCCAGCCCGCCGAGCATCCCGTACCCGAACCCGGCGCGCGGCTTGCCCGGCCCGCGCACCGCGAGGGTGAGCAACGCGATGGCCACGGGCGCGAGGAACCAGAACGGCCGGGGCGGAAAGCTGCCGAACAGCAGCAGCCCGCCCACCACGGCCGCGAGCAGACGCAAGGCCGTCGGGTGCGGTGCGGCGGTGGATCGGCGCGCACCGGGATCCACCTCGCGCGGCGCTGATGCCGGCTCGGCGGCGGAGTCGGGGTGGTTACCCGGCGCGGGGTCGATCATGGTGTGTCGCTCCGTGATTCGTTGCTGGCGGCGGGTCAGGCGGCGTAGATCGTGGTGCCGTCGCGCACGGTGCGCAGGCAGGTCGGCAGGTCGGCGCCCGGATCGAGGCGCGGGAGGCCGGGCACGCGGGAGCGGGGGTCGGTGGACCAGCGCTGCACGGTGTCGGCGGCCGCCGCGACGACGAGGTCGCCCGCGTCCCACACGGCGTAGGAGGCGGGTGCGCCGGGAACCAGCGTGCCCGCCATGCCGTCGCGCACACCGCCCGCGCGCCAGGCGCCGCGCGTGGCGGCGGCGAAGGCGGCGCGCGGAGACAGCCCATGGCCAGGGGTGCGGTGGTGGACGGCCGCGCGCACCTGCTCCCACGGGTTCATGACGGTGACGGGTGCGTCGGAACCGATGGCGAGGGAGACCCCCGCCGCCGCCATCGCCGAGAACGGGTTGAGGCCGGCGGCGCGCTCGGCGCCGAGGCGGGTCGCGTACATCCCGCCGGGTCCGCCCCACGCGGCGTCGAAGCCGGGCTGCACGGACGCGATCACGCCGAGCTCGGCGAGTTGTGCGATCGCGGCGGCGTCGGTCATCTCCGCGTGTTCCACCCGGTGCCCACGCGATGCGATCGCCGGACCACCGAGTTCGGCTGCGACACGGGTGAATCCGGCGACGACGGTATCCATCGCGGCGTCACCGATGGCGTGGAAGCCTGCCTGGATTCCGGCCTCGGTGCACGCGCGAATATGTGCGGTGACCGTGTCCTCGTCGAGGAAGCTCTTGCCGCAGCCCGCCGCGTCGGCGTAGGGCGCGCGCAGCAGGGCCGTGTGCGAGCCGAGCGAACCGTCGACGAACAGGTCACCACCGAGCGCGTGCACGCCGAGCTCGTCGAGCAGGGCGCGCGCTTGCTCCGCGGTGCGCACGGCCTGACCCCAGTAGGCCCGCACCGCCACGCCGTGTTCGAACGCGAGCAGTTCGCGGATGTCGTCGCGGCCGGAGATCTCGGGGCCCGCGCATTCGTGGACAGCGACGATGCCGTGCGCGGCCGCCGCGTCGAGGGTCGCCCGGCGGGCCGAATCACGCTGGGCGCGGGTGAGTTCCGCGAGCGCGACCGTCCGCACCCGGTGGTGGGCGTCGGCGCGCAGCAGTTCGCCGCGCTGATATCCCTCGCCGAGATCACCGGCCGCGTCGAGCAGCGCCGAGGAGGCGACGGCCGAATGCGCGTCGACCCGTGCCAGGTAGACGAGCCTGCCCGCACCGGCGGCCCCGTCGAGTTCGGCGACCGTCGGCGGACGCTGTTCGGGCCAGCCGGTGTCGTCCCAGCCCTCGCCGATGATCACCCCGTCCGGCTGGTTCGCGGCGTGCGCCCGCACCGTCTCGAGCAGGTCGGACAGGGATCCGGCGCCACTCACGTCGAGCCCGGTCAGCTGCAGGCCCAGCGCGGTGACGTGCACATGGGGGTCGACGAACGCGGGCGCCACGAACGCACCGTCGAGGTCGATGATCTCCGCATCGGGGTGCATCGCGCGCCCGGGCGCCTCGGCGCCCAGCCACACCACGGTGCCGTCGGTGACCGCCATCGCGGCCGCGTCCGGGGAGCTGGAACTGTAGAAACGACCGCCGATCAGCAACTGGGTACTCACGGTGCCCCAGTCTGCCGTATCGCCGGATCGTCACCTCGGCAGGGACAGTCTCGGCTCGGCGGCGCGAGCGTCAGGTCGGCAGCGACAGCGCGGCGCGCACTTCGGCGTCGCCGAACCCGGCGGGACGATGCCCACCCGCCTCCACGGCGATCATTTCCAACCGCCATGCGGCGGTGGTGAAGTCCGACATCGACTGTCCGGCAGCGGCGCTCGCTCTGCGCACCGCGTCGGCCAGTTCCTCGCTCACCGTGACGGTGATCTGCTCGGTGGCCATGTCGGTACTGTAGACCCTTCGCCGCCGCGCGCGAGCGTGTCGGTGGAGGCCTTGTCGGATCAGGCGGGGCCGAGTGCGCGCGGACCCGCGGTGTGACCATCGTCGTACCACTGCCCGACCACGGTGCCGTCGACCACGTCGCCGTCCGCGTCGACGACCATCCCGCGATACGGCGAGGGTGCGAACGAGGGCAGCGGGCCGAAGCGCCGGGTACCGAGCTTCTCCAGCGCCGGTCGCAGCAGCGCTCTGGTCGGCGGGAACAGCGCCAGGAGGCCGACGAGTCCGGTGACCAGGCCGGGCACGAACAGCAGCACCGAGCCGGTGGCGACGATCACTCCGTCGGCGACCGCGCTCTCGGCGGTCACCTCACCGCGCGAGGCCCGCCGGAATCGGTCGAACACCCGCCTGCCCTGCCGTCCGAGCAGCACCAATCCCACGCCCGAGACGGCGACGAGCACGACCAGCGCCCAGCCGATGCCGATCAACTGGGCGAGACCGACGAGGGCGGCGATCTCGACGACGAGGTAGAGGACGAACAGCACAGCGGTCATGGCGATCCTTTCGGACGATCTACCCCTTCAACGCACGAGCGCCCGATTTTTCTCCCGAGCGAGCCGGCGAATTCAGCCGCCCGGCCGCACCAGCCCGGTCTCGTAGGCCAGCACCACCGCCTGCACCCGGTCGCGCAGACCGAGCTTGGTGAGCACGCGGCCCACGTGTGTTTTCACCGTCGCCTCCGACAGGAACAGCGCCGCGGCGATCTCGGCGTTGGAGCGGCCGCCCGCGATCTGTTCGAGCACCTCGCGTTCGCGCGCGGTGAGGACGTCGAGGATCTTCGGGTCGCGCAGGCTCGCCGGATTCTCGGCCACGAGCCGATCCAGCAGCCGCTTGGTGACCTTGGGCGAGACCACCGCGTCACCGCCGGCGACGCTGCGAATGGCCGAGACGAGGTCCTCGGGCGGGGTGTCCTTGAGCAGGAATCCGCTGGCGCCCGCGCGCAGGGCACCGAGCGCGTGTTCGTCGAGGTCGAAGGTGGTCATCACGAGCACCCGCACGCCCTCCCCCGCGGCCACGATCTGCGCGGTGGCGCTCACCCCGTCGACGACCGGCATCCGCACATCCATCAGCACCACATCGGGGCGCAGTTCGCTCGCCCGCCGCACGGCTTCGTCGCCGTTGCCCGCCTCACCGATCACCTCGATGTCGGGGTGCGCGCCGAGCACCATTTTCAGGCCCATCCGCATGAGTTCCTGATCGTCCACCACGAGCACGCTGATCGGCATTGCCCCACCCTAATAGTCACAGCCGCGCAGCATTGCCCCGTGTTTTCGCGCACGGCCGCGGGCGCGCGGGGTTTCAGTCCGTGTCGGTACGCAGCGGAAGGTCGGCGCGGACCTGCCAGCGGCCGTCGTCGAGTCTGCCCGCGTGCAGGGTGCCGCCGAGGACCGCGACCCGTTCGCGCATACCGACCAGTCCCATCCCCGCGCCGGGAATCTCGGCGCCCGGGCTCACCCGCGCGGGAACGCCGCCGCTGTCGACGACTTCGACGAGGATGTCCTCGTCACGCCGATGCACCCGGACCACCGCCTTCGGCTCCGCTCCCGCGTGGCGCAGAGTGTTGGTGAGCGATTCCTGCACGATGCGGTGCACACCGAGACTCACCTCGGGGGCGATGTCGTCGAGTTCGCCGGTCAGCTCGAGATCGACGGCCAGGCCCGCCTCGCGCATCATCTGGGCCAGCTTCGCGATCCCCGCGCTCCCGTGCTGGGGCAGCAGTTCCGGTGCGTGCTCGGTGCGCAGCAGGGCGACGGTGCGGCGCAGTTCGCGCAGCGCGTCGCGACCGGTCCCCGAGATGGTGGCGAGCGCGCGTTCGGCGGTATCGGGGTCTTGGCGCAAGGCGTATTTGGCGCCGTCGGCCTGCACGATGATGACGCTCACCGCATGCGCGACCACATCGTGGAGCTCGCGGGCGATGCGGGTGCGTTCGGCGGCGACCGCGTCGTGCGCACGCCGTTCCTTGTCGTAGTCGGCGACGGCCAGCCGGGCGGCCACCTCGGAGTCGTACGCGTGCCGGGCTCCGTTGAACTCGGCCAGTGTCCAGCACAGCGCGTAGATGAGCGCGACCATCGCCAGGTCACCGCCGCGCGGCTGATCGAGCAGCAGGACCGACAGCACCATGTCGAGCGCGAGGACGGCGAGGAAGATGAGGCCGTCGCGCCGGCCGACGTAGGCGACGAGCGTGTAGAGCATCACCCCGAGCCCGATCAGGGCGACATGGTCGGTGGATTGCACATCGGTCAGGTAGCCGATCAGGGTGTTCAGCAACGACAGCACCAGCAGCGCCGCCGCCACCGCCCGCGGATACACCCGCCGCAGGATCAGCGGCAACGGCAGGATCACCGAGAAGCTCAAGTAGACGATCTTGTTGGGTTCGTCGCCCACCCCGAGGGCATCGAGGAACAGCAGCAATCCCGCGAGAATCGAGTCGGCGACGATGGGTCGTCCGCGTAGCCACAGGCTGAACCGGCGCACGGGCCCAGCGTAGCCCCGGCTGGCTTTCCGGCCGTGATCTTGATTGCCTGGACACGTGCAACTCGGAGACTGGACGGTCCTGCTGGTGGCCGCCGCGGCGGCCGGCTGGGTCGATGCCGTGGTCGGCGGCGGCGGGCTGATCATTCTGCCGACGCTGTTCCTCGTCGTTCCCGGCATCGCACCGCAGACCGCGCTGGGCACCAACAAGCTCGCCGCCCTGGCAGGCACCGCGACGGCGGTGGCGACCTTCGCGCGCAAGGTGCCGATGCAGTGGAAGGTGCTGCTGCCCGGCGCGGTGATCGCCGCGATCGCGGCCGCGTGCGGCGCGGCGGCGGTGTCGCTGATCGACCGCGACCTGTTCATCCCCCTGGTGATGGTCGTGCTCGTCGGGGTGGCGGTGTTCGTGACCGTGCGCCCGTCGATCGGCCTGACGATGGCCACCCATCCGCCGACGCGGCGCAAGGTGATCCTGGTGGTGGGCCTCGCGTCCGGTCTGATCGGCCTCTACGACGGGCTGCTCGGACCGGGCACCGGCACCTTCCTGATCATCACCTTCGCGACGCTGCTCGGCACCGAGTTCGTGCGGGCGGCCGCGATGGCCAAGGTGATCAACTGCGGGTCGAACGTGGGTGCGCTGCTGTTCCTCGGCTCGACCGGCCACATCCTGTGGGGTCTCGGCGCCGGCATGGCGGTGGCGAATGTCCTCGGCGCGCTGATCGGTTCGCGGATGGCGCTGGCCAGGGGCGCGGGATTCGTCCGGATCGTGTTGCTCGTCGTCGTGGTGGTGATGGTGATCCGGTTGGGGTGGCAGCAGTTCGGTTAGGGCAGCGGTTCTGTCAGCGCACCGGTTCGGCAGGCGCGGAGGCGGCGAGCCAGGGTTGCAGGACCCGCGAGGTGGTCTCGTGAATCTTGCGATGGAGGCGTTCACCGTCGTCGATGCTGTGCTGTGGCTGCTGGAACAGCACGGTCAGCGCGCCCGATACCGCGCCGACCACGGCACCCACCAGCGCCGCGGCGCCGACCTCGTCGAGTTCGTGCGGGAACGCGAGGTGCAACTGGTGGGCGATCTCGCGCTGCGCGGCCAATTGCGCGTGCGCGGCGCGACCGCTCACCGAGGGGACCGTCCGCGAGACCCGCGCCCGCAGCGCGGCCACCCGCGAACCGACGTCGTCGACGAGGTGCTCGCCGGGGTTGTCGCCCGCCGCCCGCAGCGCCCGCAGCAACACCTCCACCGGTCGCTCACCGGGCCGACGGGTGGCGATGGCGGCGACCGCCGCGCGCACCCGTTCGTCGGGCTCGGGGAAGAGCAGTTCTTCTTTGCTCGCGAAGTAGTTGAAGAAGGTCCGGGTGCCGACCTCGGCCGCGGCCGCGATATCGGCGACGGTCGTCTCCTCATAGCCTCCGGCCTCGAACAATTCGACAGCGGCCACGAGGATCGCACGTCGGGTTCGTTCCCTTTTTCGATCACGCAGGGCAGATGGCGGCACGGCGGGCACCCTACGGCATTTTCGGCGCCGCCCGCGGGATGATCGGAGTCCGCGCGTCACGGCGACAACCGACATGACGGTGCGCCGGAAGCGGTTCCGGCGCACATGTGTCGGTGGCACCGGTTAGCGTAGGTGCGGTGAGGGATACCACGACTTCCAGAGATGTGGACGAGGAGTTCCGCGCGCTCGGGCTCGCCGCCCTGGCCGGGGCCGCGCTGTCGGCGGCCCGCGCGGCCGGCGCCGAGCACGCCGACCTGCGCGTGCAACGGTTGGTGACCCAGTCGATCCGGCTCCGCGACGGCCGCGTCGAAGCGGTCACCGACGCGACCGAGCTGGGGCTGGCCGTGCGCGTGATCGTCGACGGCACCTGGGGTTTCGCCTCGCACGCCGCCCTCACGCCCGAGATCGCCGCCGAGGTGGCGCGTCGCGCGGTAACGGTGGCGACGGCGTTGCGCGCACTGAACCGCGAGCGCGTCGAACTGGCCGACGAGCCACGCTACGGCGATGTCTCGTGGGTCTCGGCCTACGACCTCGACCCGTTCACGGTGCCGACGGCCGACAAAGTGTCACTGCTGCAGGACTATTCGGAACGCCTGTCCGCGGCCGACGGGGTCGACCACGTCACCGCCTCGGTCCTGCAGGTCAAGGAGCAGACGTTCTATGCCGACACCGCGGGTTCGTCGATCACCCAGCAGCGGGTGCGGCTGCACCCCCAGCTGGAGGCTGTCACCGTCGATTCCGCCTCGGGGGTGTTCGAGACGATGCGCACCCTCGCCGCGCCCGCGGGCCGCGGCTGGGAGTACGTCACCGGTGCCGACGGAACATGGGACTGGACAGGCGAACTCGCGCAGATCCCGGGCTGGCTGGCCGAGAAGGTGAAGGCGCCCAGCGTGGTCGCGGGCCCCACCGATCTGGTGATCGACCCGACCAACCTGTGGCTCACGATCCACGAATCCATCGGCCACGCCACCGAATACGACCGCGCGATCGGCTACGAATCCGCGTACGCGGGCACCTCGTTCGCGACCCCCGATCAGCTCGGCACGCTGCGGTACGGCACGCCGATCATGCACGTCACCGGTGACCGCACCCAGACCAACGGTTTGAGCACCGTCGGCTACGACGACGAAGGCGTGGCGGGCCAGCTGTGGGATCTGGTGCGTGACGGCATCCTGGTCGGGTACCAGCTCGACCGCGTGTTCGCCCCGCGTCTCGGGCTCGATCGCTCCAACGGATGCTCGTATGCCGATTCACCGCATCATGTTCCGATCCAGCGGATGGCGAACGTGTCGTTGCAGCCGGACCCGGTGCGTGACACGAGTACCGCCGAGCTGATCTCCCGCGTCGAGGACGGCATCTACATCGTGGGCGACAAGAGCTGGTCGATCGATATGCAGCGCTACAACTTCCAGTTCACCGGTCAGCGGTTCTTCCGGATTCGCGACGGCGAACTGGACGGGCAGCTGCGCGATGTCGCCTACCAGGCGACGACCACCGATTTCTGGGGGTCGATGGAAGCGGTCGGCGGGCCGAGCACCTGGCAGCTCGGTGGCGCCTTCAACTGCGGTAAGGCACAGCCCGGTCAGGTGGCGGCGGTGAGCCACGGCTGCCCGTCGGTGCTGGTGCGCGGGGTCAACATTCTCAATACCCGGACGGAGGGCGGTCAGTGAGCGAGGGTCTGTTTCCGGCGGGCACGGTGGTCGAGCGTGCGCTGGCGGCGTCGAAGGCCGACGAGGCGATCGTGATCGTCACCGACGCGCACGAGGCGTCGCTGCGGTGGGCGGGCAACTCGATGACCACCAACGGCTCGTCGATTTCGCGGGATTGGGCGGTGATCTCGGTGTTCCGTGACGGCCCGAACACCGCACGGGTCGGTTCCATCAGCTCCACCAGCGTCGATCCCACCGAGATCGAGGCCGTGGTGCGCGCGAGCGAGGAAGCCGCGCGCACGGCCGCCCCGGCCCGCGACGCGATGCCGCTGCTCGAACCCACCGACGACGACACCGCCGCGTGGGATCAGGCGCCCGGCGCCACCGAGATCGACGTGTTCGCCGGGTTGGCGCGTGATTTGTCCACCGGTTTCGACGGCACCGACCGCCTCTACGGTTTCGCCCACCACCAGGTGCACACCACCTGGCTGGGCACCTCGACCGGTGTTCGCCGCCGGTTCAGTCAGCCGACGGGTTCGGTGGAGATCAACGGCAAGCGTGGCGAGGGCAAGGACCTGGCGAGCGCGTGGGTGGGGGTCGGCACCGCCGATTTCACCGACGTGGACACCCCGGGCCTGCTCGCCGAGTTGTCGCGGCGCCTCGACTGGTCCAAGCGCCGCGTCGAGCTGCCCGCCGGCCGCTACGAGACCCTGTTGCCGCCGTCGTCGGTGGCCGATCTGATGATCTATCTGGCGTGGAGCATGGAGGGCCGTGGCGCGCACGAAGGCCACACCGCGTTCTCCCGCGCCGGCGGCACGCGCATCGGTGAACGGCTCAGCGACATTCCGTTGACGTTGTACTCCGACCCGAACGCGAGCGGCCTGGAATACCGGCCGTTCGTGGCGACTCCGTCGTCGTCGGAGTCGTTGTCGGTGTTCGACAACGGTCTGTCCGCGCGGCGGGTCGACTGGATCGGCGAGGGCGTCATCGAATCGCTGGTCTATCCGCGCGCCACGGCGGCCGAATTCTCCGCTCCCGCCACAGTTCCCGGCGAGAACCTGCTGCTCACCGGTGGCGGCGAGGCGTCGCTGGACGACATGATCGCCCGCACCGAACGCGGTCTGCTGCTCACCTGCTTGTGGTACATCCGCGAGGTCGACCCCGCCACGCTGCTGCTCACCGGCCTCACCCGCGACGGCGTCTACCTCGTCGAGGACGGCAAGGTGACCGGCGCGGTCAACAACTTCCGTTTCAACGAAAGCCCCCTCGATCTGTTGCGGCGGGTTTCGGAGGCGGGCGCTACCGAGATCACCCTGCCCCGCGAATGGAAGGACTGGTTCACCCGAACCGCGATGCCCCCGCTGCGCATCCCCGACTTCCACATGTCGTCGGTGAGCCAGGCCACCTGACCGTCCACCTGGCCGCGGTGAACCCCCTCCGTTCGACGGCCCCGAACGTGACAGCATGATCGGGTGACTGGTATCCGGATGTTCGCCACCGACCTCGACGGCACCTTGCTGCGTTCGGATCGCACGATCTCGGCGCGTACCGCCGAGGCGATGGCCGGTGCTCGAGCCGCGGGCATCGAGGTGGTGTGGGCGACGGCCCGGGCCCGCCATTCGGTCCACGAGTTGGCGCAGTCGTGCGGTTTCCGCGGTAAAGCGGTGTGTGCCAACGGTGCGGTGCTGCTCGACCTGGCCGACGGCACGCCCGAGATCATCGAGACCGTCTCGATCGACACCGGCGCGGCGGATGCGGTGATGGCGCAGATCCGCGACCTGATTCCCGGTGTCGTCTTCGCCAACGTGGGCGCTACCCGGTTCGTCGCCGAGCCCGCCTATGCCGCCCTGTGCACGTTCGCCGACCATCACCGGCATCCCCACGAGATGGAGCTGTCCGATTCCTTGCCGACCGGAATCGAGGCGATGGTGAAGATCGTCGCCCGGCATCCCGAGCTGGCGGGAGCGCAGCTGTACCGGACGGCGGTGGCGGTGGGGATCACCGGCGTGGAGCTGACCCACTCCGGCGCCGCGTACATGGAGATGGCCGCGCAGGGCGTGTCGAAAGCCAGCGCGCTGGCCCGCTTGTGCGCGCTCGACGGTATCGATCTGTCCCAGGTGGCGGCCGCGGGCGATGCGCTCAACGATGTCGCGATGCTGACGTGGGCGGGTACCGCGCTGGTTCCGGCCAACGCGGTACCCGAGGTCATCGCACTCGCCGACCGGGTGCTCCCGTCCAACGACGAGGACGGTGTCGCCGCCTACCTGGAGGAATTGGCCGGCTCGGCACAGCGCGACTCGGCTAGCTGACCGCTGTCGGCGCCCGGCCGACGCTGAGGTGCAGGATCGTATCCGTCGCGCGCACGGTGTCCGCGTCCAGCGGGAAGTACCCCTGTTCCTGGGTGACATCGGTGCGGGTGACGCCAGGTCCGAGGGCCGCCGCCGGGATCAAACCCCAGGTGCCGACGCGGTTCTGCAGGGAGTGTTCGAAGGTGCCCGGTTCGGGTTCGGCGAGTTCGAGGCCGTCGCTGCGTCCCAGACTGCCGAGTATGACGCCGTAGTGCTCGCCCAGCAGCGATCCGACGATCGCCCCCGCGCCGGACCAGACGAGCTCCATCGGCCCCATCTGCATGACGCTGGTGTTGCGCCGCAGGTGCAGATTGTGCGAGTACACCAGGGTCGGACCACGGCGTGCTTCGGTGGACCGGATGTCGAGCAGGTTCTGGGCCATCAGCGCGTCACGGGCGGCGGCCAGACTGTTCCATCGCACACCGTCCTCAGTCGGCTGAGCCGCCTGCCGGTGGTACCGGAGCAGGCCGAGCCCGGCGGTGAGATGGATTTCGGCCCTTCGCCATTCGGCGAGGGAGGTGGCCGCGATCCGCTCCGGTGCGCGGGTGTAGAGCAGGGCGAGCATGTCATCGGCCAGCACCCGCAACCGCTCGGCCTCGGGGGTGGCACCGGGCGAGACGTCGGCATCCAGGACCGCTTCGGCGCGGCCCCATCGCTCGTCGCTGCCGGCGGGCCCGCTGATGTCGAAGTCGAGTTCGAGGTAGTCGCGGGCGAATTCGAGGTAGGACCGGGGGCTCGGCGCACTCATCGTCTCCATCGCGGCGTCGAATCCGTGGAAGCGGACCTGATCCTCGACCGGCCTGCCCGCGTTGTAGTCGCGCAGCCAGGCGACCAGTTGCCGGTTGCCGTCGAGTTCGCCGAAGTCGTGCGAGAAGCCTGTCCGCATCACCTCGTCGAAGGCGCCGGTGCCGCCTCGAACGAAATCGTCCACGGCGAGAGCGGCAACCCGATCCGTTTCGAGAGCGATCGAACGGAAACCACTCGCCACCAACTCGGCGAACAGTTCGTTGCGGACCGACGCGAAGCCGGGTTCTTTGTGCGTCGGTTCCCCGAGCGCAAGCAGTTCACAGGACGCACGGACGAAGTCGCTGATTTTCTGGCTCATACCTATCAACCGTATCGTTGAAAGAACGGTGGAGACTCGAGCAGCGTTGATTCGGGAGATATGTCGTCAAGTCTCAAAGCAGTGAGAACCCTACGACCGTCCGACCTGGCCGGCGAGCACGCGATTTCGACCCAGGCGGTCCGCAACTACGAGCGCGACGGTTGCCTCCCGCCGGCCGAACGCACCCCGGCCGGCTACCGGATCTACACCGACCTGCACGCGGCCGCGCTGCGCACCTACCTCACCCTGATCCCCGCCTACGGCCACGCGCAGGCGGGCGACGTCATGCGCGCGCTGCACGCGGACGACCTCGACAGGGCTCTCACGGTCATCGACCGCGGGCACAGCCAGCTCCTGCGAGACCGTGAGACTCTCGCCACGGTCCGCCGGGCCGTCGACCACCTGATCACCGAATCGAGCTCTGCCACAGCGGATTCGACGACTACGAGAACCATCGGCGAGCTCGCCCACCACCTGCGAGTCACCCCGGCCACCCTCCGGGCGTGGGAAGCGGCAGGCATCCTGTCTCCCGATCGCGACCCGGCCACTGGCTACCGCCGCTACGACCCCGCCGACCTGCGTGACGCCGAACTCGCCCACATCCTGCGCCGAGGTCACTACCGCCTCGACCAGATCGCCACCGTCATCGGGCAGATTCGCGCCGCGGGCAGCACCGAGGCGCTGGCGAAGGCCCTCACCGACTGGCAGGCCACCATCACCGCCCGTGGCGTGGGCATGCTCGACGCCGCCGCCGCGCTGAGCCGATATTGCGCCGCGCGACGCCGCTAGGCTGGCACGACCATGCCTGATCTCCTCGGAATCAATCATCTGACGCTCGCCACGGCCGATCTCGATCGTCTCGTGCGGTACTACACCGAATTCCTCGGCGCGACATTGTCTTTCGAGCGCGCGGCTACCCCGGCCGATCCACGGATCGCGATCGTCGACGTCGGCGGCGCCGACCACCTCGTGCTCGTGGAGACCACCACCGCGCCGCGCACCGATCGCGATCCGCTCGACGGCGCGGGATGGGGTCTGCGCCTCGGCACGCTGGACCAGCTGCGTGCGGTACACGATCGCCTCGCGAACGCGGGCTTGCCGGTCGGCCCGATCGACACCCTGCCCGCGCAGTGGACGATGACGGCCGAGGACCCGGATGGACGCCCGGTGGACATCCGGGCGCACCGTCCCCGCCCCGGTGCGCCCGCCTGACCCGATCAGACGCGTTCGAGTACCGCCGACGCGCCGATGCCGCCCGCCGCGCAGATCCCCAGCAGCGCGGTCTCTTTCCCGGTGCGGGCCAGCTCGTTGGCCATGGTGGTGACCATGCGGGCGCCGGTGGCGCCGAACGGATGACCCAGCGAGATCGAGCCGCCGTGCACGTTCAATTTCTCGATGTCGACGGTGCCGACCGGCTCGTCGCGGTCGAGACGAGCCTTGGCCCACTCGGTGCTCTCCAGCATGCGCAGCACCGACAGTGTCTGTGCGGCGAAGGCTTCGTGGATGTCGACGAGATCGATATCGGCCAGCGTCATGCCCGCCTTGTCGAGGGCGCGCGGCATCGAGATCGCCGGGCCGATGAGTACCTGGTCGGCGGGGTCGACGCTGACGAAACTCCAGGAGCGGAAGGCGGCCTGCGGGGTGAACCCGAGCGCGCGCGCCTTCTCCTCGCTCATCAGCAGCACCGCCGACGCACCGTCGGTGAGCGGGCTGGCATTGCCCGCGGTGACCGTGCCGTTCTTCTCGAACACCGGTTTCAGGGTGGCGAGTTTCTCGACGCTGGTATTCGCGCGAACGAGTCCGTCGACGTCGACGAGCGTGCCCGACGGCGTGCGGACCGGCACAACCTCGTCGTCGAAACGTCCCGAGGCGATCGCGGCCGCGGCCCGCTGGTGCGAGCGGGCGGCGAACGCGTCTTGATCAGCGCGGGAGATCCCGTTGACGCGGGCCATCTTCTCCGCGGATTCGCCCATCACCTCGCCGGTGGTGCGCTCGGCGATCTTGGGCTGGCGCGGCAGGATGTCGGTGAACGGCGCGAGCTGCCGGACGACGTCGAGGTAGTCCGCCGCCTTGGGCTTGCCCAGCGCCACCGGCGCGACCGCGTGCACGACCTTCTGCGGCAGCTTGATCTCGGCGTTGCTGGTGGAATCGCTGCCGCCGGCGATCATGATGTCGTACTCGCCGCGTTCGATCGCCGCGGCCGCCGAGGTCACCGCCTGCAATCCGGACGCGCAGGCGCGGGTGACCGTGTACCCCTCGCACCCGAAGTCCAGGTTCAGGTCGAGAGCGATCTCCCGCGCGATATTGGGCGCGTGACTGGGCAGGACCACACCGCCCCAGACGATCGACTCGATCTCGCCGGGCGCGATCCCGGTCCGCTCGATCAGTCCACGGACGGCCGCGCCGGCCAGCGCGATGCTGTCGAGTCGGGTGAAGTCGGTGAACGCGCGAACGAACGGCGTTCGCGCGCCCCCGACGACGACGGCTCGGTTGCGTTTCTCGGCCATGTGAGTCCCTTCGGAAGTGCTGCCGAAGACTCACAGTATCCGATACCGGCGGTTCTACGTATCGGATCGGCGCACATCAGGAGGGTGTGATCTCGATGCCGATCGTGCCGGCCTTGCCCCGGCGCAAGTTGCTGCCGAGGATCACGAGCGGGCCGGTCAGCCAGTACTTCTTGCGCAGCGCCGAGCGGAGTTCGTCGGTCTCGGCCGCGTCGAGCAGCCGTGCGGTGCCGGTCACGATGGCACCGTGCGCGTCCCCGCGCACGGTGCAGGGTTGCACCGTCACCTCGGGGTTGCGCCGGACGCGCTTGACCTTCCAGCTGTCGGTGACCGTCCAGACGAGCAGCTTGTCGTCGCGGGCCACCGCCCAGACGGGCGTTCCCACGGGCGTGCCGTCCTTGCGGAAGGTGGTGAGCAGTACGTAATTCGCGGTCGCCAGTTCGCCGAGGCGGTTCGTCATGCCCCCAGCCTAGTGGGCGCGGCGATTCTCAGCCGGGCGGAAAAGAGTATGGGCGCTTTCGCGAAAGTCTTCGTAACCTCTGGGGCGACATCGACACTCTGGCGAAAGGCCGACGATGACCGATACCGCGGTGCCCCTGCTCTGGAGCGGCGACTTGCCGAGCACCCTCGAGTTCTACCGGGCGCTCGGCTACACCGTCACCCACGAGCAAACCCGCCCGTATGTCTACGGCGCGATCGAACAGCACGGCTGCGCCCTGCATTTCGCACCCGCGCCGCCGGGCATCGAACTGCCGGTGGAGCACGCGGGCGCGCTGGTGATGGTCGACGACGTCGCCGCACGCCACGCCGAGTACACCGCCGCGCTGCGCGCGCACTACGGCAAGATCCCGAGCAAGGGCTGTCCGCGGATCACCCGATTCCGTCCGGGCCAGTCCCGGTTCTCCCTGGTCGACCCGGTCGGCAACACCGTCCTGGTGATCCAGCGCGACGAGCCCATGGAACTCGAATACGGAGGCTCGCGCGAGCTGGAAGGACTGGCCCGGGTTCTCGACAATGCCCGCATCCTGCGCGATTTCAAGAACGACGACCGCGCGGCGACCCGAGCTCTGGAGGCCGGCTTGCGCCGTTTCGGCGCTGCCGCGACCGCGCTCGAGCGGGCCCGCGCCTATGCCGCCCTCGCCGAACTCGCCGTCGTCGCCGCGGACGCCGACCGGGTCGCGCACTGGAAATCCGAACTCGACGCGGTCACCTTGACCACCGAGGAGCGCGCGGCGATCGCCGCCGACGCCTCCGACCTCCTGACTGCCCTGCGCACCGCGACCGACTGAACCGGGCCGGATGGGCAGTGGGCCCGTAGGCTTCGGCTATGCGAGGTCGATGGCAGGAACGCACCACCCGCGGGCGGCTGATCCGTTGTCTGGCAACAGCAGTCACGGTTGCCGCCGCCCTCGGGGTCGGCCCGGCCGGTACGGCTCAGGCCGGTGCGCCGTCGTGTGCCGAGGGCTGGCACATCGACGTGCTGGCGTCCGAGCTGGGTGGCCTGGAGAACCTCGAGGACGACGGCCGTGGCGGCTTCTACGTCAGCGGCATCGTTCGCGGGGAGATCCTGCACGTCGCCGCCGACGGCCGGGTCACCACGATCCGCACCGGCCTAGACAACCCCGCCGGCCTGCGGCTGATCGGCGACGATCTCTACTTCGTCACCGGTGACGGCACCACGCCGAACGGCGGCGGCACGCTGAGCCGACTCGACACCGCCACCGGCGACGTCACCATCCTGCTCCCGAACCTGGTGCAGCCCAACGGATTGCTGCTGCTCCCCGACGGTGACCTGCTCATCTCCCAGCTCTCGGTCCCCTGGCCCCCGGTCGGTATCAGCCGCTACCGCCCCGCCACCGGCGACTTCGCCCTCGCCTGGTCCCCTGTCCCCCGCCCCAACGGCCTCGCTCTCACCCCCGACCACCGGGCGGTCGTCACCGAGGACATCCTCACCTCCCAGCTCGTGCGCGTGCCCCTCGACGCCCCCGACCGGCCCACTCCCCTCGCCACCGTGAACGACGGTCTGCTGCCCGGACTGGACGACCTCGATGTCACCGCCGCCGGTCTCGCCTTCGTCACCGGCGACTACTCCGGCAGCGTCTACCAGGTCGACCCGGCCACGGGTGCCTGGTGCACGCTCGCCACCGGCTGGACCACTCCCCGGGGCCCCCTTCCCAGCCCACCGCCCATCGGCCCCACCTCGGCCCGCCTGGCCCCCGACCTCACCACCGGAGCGTGGTCGCTCTACGTCACCAGCATCGACGGCACGCTCCGCCGCCTGCGCCCACCGCCTGGCGTGGATCTGACGCCCTCCTTCGTACGCTGAGCACCTCTACCGGGCGGTATCGGGCCGGGGTCAGTGGGGCCGCTCGGCCCGGAACCGGAACATTCCGAGGCCGGTTTCCACGTCGATGCCGGTGAATCCCGCGACTGCCAGCCGGTCGGCGAGCGTGTCCGCCGGGACCGGAACGCATGTGTCGCCCAGATGCTGGAGCCGCAACAGCGGACTGTCGAGGCCGTCCGAGCCGGCGAACACGCCGCCGGGTCGCAACACCCGCAGCGCTTCGGCGAACAGGTCGTCCTGTTGCGCGGGTGAGGGTACGTGGTGCAGCATCGTGAAACAGACCACGGAGTCGAACTCCTTGTCCGGCAACGGCATCGCGGTCGCGTCACCGTCGACCACGCGCAGGTCCCGCGCGAATCGGGTGCGCAGACGCGCGGCCAGCACGGGGTCGATTTCCAGGCCGGTGAGGGTGTCCGCGCGGTCGCGCAGTGGCGCCACGTTCGCACCGAAACCCGGGCCGATCTCCAGCGCGGACGCCCCGAGGTCGAGATCGCGCATCACCCACGGCACGATCTTCGTCGCCGTCACCCATTCCCACGCCGTGGACCTGCACAACAGCCTGTGCCAGTAGTTCATCGCCATGGCTACGACGGTAGAAGCCGGTGGCCGTGGCTGACAGTCACTACGCTGACAGGTTGTGTCGCAGAACGGACATGACCTGCTGTTAGCCGCGGACACCGGCCCGACGGCCATGGTGTTCGGCGCGGGAATCCTGCCCGCCGGATATTGGTTCGATGAGCACCGCCACCCCCAGCACCAGATCGCCTGGGCCGGCAGAGGAGTCATCGGGATCGACATCGCGGCCAACCACTGGGTACTGCCGCCGACCAGGGCGTTGTGGATCCCCGGCGGTGTCGCGCATCGCACCGGAACGACGGCCGGGGCCGATATGCGCGGTATCTTCGTCGAACCCGATCGGTGCCCGGCGCTGTTTTCCGGGCCCACGCTGCTGAGCGTCTCCCCGCTCCTGCGAGAACTCTTCGACCACATGACATCGCGGCAGTTGACAGACGACGGCCGGGCGCGGGCCGAAGCGATGGTGTTCGACCTGCTCGAGCCGGTCCAGGTCATCCCGATCGGCGCGCCACTGCCGACCGACCCACGAGCACGCGTGGTCGCCGAAGTGCTGCTCGACAATCCCGCCGACGACCGCACCCTCACCGAATTGGGCCGGCACGCCGCGGCCAGCTCGCGGACCCTGGCTCGCGCGTTCCGCGCCGAGACGGGCATGACCTTCGCGCAATGGCGGACCCAGATCCGCCTGGCGGCCTCGCTGACCCCGCTGGCCGACGGTGTACCGGTGACCCGCATCGCCGCCCGGGTCGGTTATCGCAGTGCCAGTGCTTATGTGGCAGCGTTCCGGCGGGCCGTCGGCACGTCACCGGGACAGTACTTCGCCCGCTCCGGAGGCAACCGGTCGTCCTGATCGGGGTTTCGCGCGCGGTGCGGCCAGCGGTGGCGCGTCAGCGATCTCCGTGGTGGACTGGCGGATTCGGCTATCGGGAGGTCAGCGTGCGATCGGCACCGCAGTGGGCACGGCAGGACGGGTTCGGGATCCGGGTGGAATGGGGGCGCACCGGCGCGGCGGTACTCGGGCCGGGGGCCGGGTGCCTGGTGGTGATCGATGTGCTGTCGTTCACGACGTCGGTGTCCGTCGCGACCGCCGCCGGTACCGCGGTGTACCCGTACCGGTGGCGTGACGAGTCGGCGCGGGCCTTCGCGGCGGAGAATGCCGCCGAATTGGCCGTCGGACGGCGGGAGACCGGTCCGTGGTCGTTGTCGCCGGCGGCGATCCGGCGCGCGCCGTTCACGCCACGCCTGGTGCTGCCCTCGCCCAATGGTTCCACCATCGCCGCCGCTGTCGAGGCGACGCCGGTCGTCGCCGCCTGCCTGCGCAATGTCGGTGCGGTCGCCGACTGGCTCGTCGCCCAGCACTGGGGCACTCCCGATCGACCGATCGCGATCGTTCCGGCGGGTGAGCACTGGCCGGGCACCGACACCGTGCGACCAGCGATCGAGGACTGGCTCGGCGCCGGTGCGCTCGCCGCCGCGCTGATCGACCGCGGAATCAGTACTCCCTCGCCCGAAACACGCACGGCTGCCGCGTCTTTCGCCGCGACAGCAGACGTGGCCGCGCTGCTCACCGAGTGCGCGTCCGGCCGCGAACTCGCCGCGATCGGCTTCGCCGAGGATGTGGCCATCGCGATCGAACAGAATGCCGACGCCACCGTGCCGGTTCTCACCGGCAACGCCTTCGTCGATCGCGGACCTCGCTGATACGGACCAGCAACCCTGTCCCACACCAGTTCCGGAGTCGATCGGTCAGTCCTGGGAGGTGAGGATCCGTGGGCCGTCGGCGGTGACGGCGATGGTGTGCTCGCTGTGCGCGCACCGGGAGCCGTCGGCCGAGCGGATGGTCCATCCGTCGGCGTCGGTGTAGACCTTCGCCGTGCTCGCCGCGAACCACGGCTCGATGGCCACCGTGAGACCGGGTCGCAGCCGGAACCCGCGACCGGCCCTGCCGTCGTTGGCGATATGCGGATCCTCGTGCATCGTCCGCCCGAGCCCGTGCCCGCCGAACTCGGTATTGACCGGATACCCGTACCCGCGAGCGACATTCGCGATCGCGGCGGAGATATCGCCGATCCGGTTGCCGGGTTGCGCGGCCGCGATCCCGGCGGTCAGCGCCTCTTGCGTGGCCCTGACCAGTCGCTCGTCCGCGGGCGACGGGGTACCGACGATGAACGAGATCGCCGAGTCGGCGACCCAGCCGTCGATCGACACGGCCAGATCAGCCGTCAGCAGATCGCCGTCACGCAAGACATAGTCGTGCGGAAGCCCGTGCAGCACGGCATCGTTCACCGCCAGGCACACCGTATTGCGGAACGGTCCGCGCCCGAACGACGGCGAGTAGTCCCAGTAGCACGACACCGCCCCGCGCTCGCGAATCCGCTCCCGCACATACGCTTCCAGTTCGAGCAGGTTCACCCCGACCGCCGCGCGGTCGCGCACCCCGGCCAGCACGTCGGCGACGAACCGGCCGGTCACCCGCATGCGCTCGATCTCCGCGGGTGTTTTCAACTCCACCATCACGCCTCCCTTGGTATTTTCATACCGACACTAGTGGCGCTGGTATAAAAATACCAACTTCAGCGGTTCAGGTTGCCCATGTCCACGGGAATCTGCGCACCGGTGATCTGGCCCGCCTCGTACGAGCACAACCAGGCCACGGTCGCCGCGATCTCCTCGGGCTGACAGATGTGACTGGGCAGGGCGTTCATGAAGATCGGCGCGAGGGTGGCACCGTACTCCTCGAACAGCGGCCCCATCTCGTTGATCTGCATGCCGCTCGCCACACCCGCGGGATGGACGGTGTTCACCCGGATCCGGTGCGCGCCGAGCTCGTTCGCCATCGTCTTGGCCAGACCCGTGATCGCGTGCTTGGTCGCGACATAGTGGCCGGTGAACGGCGTGCCCTTCAGACCCGCCACCGAACTGATGAACACCATCGCACCACCCTGGCCCTGCGCGATCAGGTGGGGCACAGCGGCTTTCGCGGTGTGGAAGACACCCGTCAGGTTGACGTCGATGGTCTCCTGCCACTGCTCGGCGGTGATCTCCCACGACATCGCCGCCGAACAGATGCCCGCGTTGGCCACCACCACATCGAGTCTGCCCAACTGCTCGATGCCCGCCGTCAGCGCGGCGGAGAGCCCGTCGAAATCGCGAACGTCGACCTTGCTCGCGACGATCCTGCCGCCCGCCGCTTCGACGAGCTTCACGGTCTCGGCCAGATCCGCCTCGGTCGCGCCCGCGTAGCTGGTGCTGGCGAACTCCGCGCACGCGTCGATCGCGATCACGTCGGCGCCCTCTTCCGCGAAACGCACCGCCTCGGCCCTGCCCTGCCCGCGCGCCGCTCCCGTCACGAAAACGACCTTGCCCTCGAACCGTCGTGTCATACCCATACCTTTCGAACTTCGATGTCCTCCCTTGACACCTACCACCGCCACCGCCCGGGGGAGGCGAAAACGGAGATCCCTACTCAGCTTGGCCATCGTGTGCGCGAGGACATACCATCGGTCGCATGGTTCGTCTCCCGCTCAGCCCCGCGCAGGTCGAAGCAGGTCGCCGGCTCGGCCGCCGCCTCCGCACCGCGCGCGGCGACCGCGACCTCGCCGAGGTGGCCCTGCGAGCGGGCATCTCCCCGGAGACATTGCGCAAGATCGAGTCGGGACGGCTGCCCTCACCGGCCTTCGGCACGGTCGTCGGCCTGGCCGAGGCGCTCTCGATTCCCCTGACCGAGCTGGCCGACTCCTACCGCGCCGAGCAGGTCGCCGAGTCCGCCTGATCGGCGTGGCACGCCGCGCGTCGCTACCGGCGGTTCATCGATTCCTCGTTCTCGTACCCCAGCGTCACATCGTGGGTGATCTCGCCGCGGGTCACCGATACCTGACTCGCGACGGGTGGGTAGCCGCGGGCGACCACCGTGTACTCCCCCTCCGGCAGATCCGGCACCAGATACCGGCCCTTCTCGTCGGTGCGCGCCGTCGCTGCCGGATCACCACCCGAGTCCAGGACCGTGATCTGCACATCGGCGACGGGACGGTCGCCGTCCACCCAGGCGGAGCCGAGGAGAATGGCCATCGGTTCGAGGTCGATATCGCGATGCAGCGAGCCCGTCTCCGGCACGGTCAGCGCGACCGCCGCCGGCCGCATGTGATCGGCGACCGCGACCAGGGTGTAGGTACCGGTCACGACATCGCGGCACACGTAGGTGCCGTCTTCGCCGGTGATCGCCGCGCCCACCACCTCGCCCTCGGGGTCGGTCAAGGTGATCGTGGCACCCCAGAGCGGTTCGCCGCGCCGGGCCGATCGCACGATCCCGGTGAGTTCACCCGCACCGGTGAGCATCAGGTCGACGTGCTGGGCGCGCTCCCCGACCGAGACGCTCACCGCTTCGGGCTGATGACCGGCCGCCGCGGCGATGAGCACATAGTTGCCCGGCCGGGGCGCCTCGATCACGTACGCGCCGTGGGCGTCGCCGTTGCCGCGGGCCACCTGATGCCCGTGCTGATCGATCAGGGTGAGCGTCGCGGCGGGCACCGGGCGCGCATCGTCACGCCGCAACAGCCCCGCGATCACCCGGCCGGTGGCGACGGGGTGCAGCTTTCCGGCCATCTCGTGCGCGTCGTGCAGGCTCACATCACGCAGCGCGGTGGCATCGGACTGCTCCTCGGGTGCCGAATCCTCCTGCAGCGGAATCTCTTTCATGAATACCAGCACCAGGCAGGCCACCACGGCGAGGTCGGCGGCGAGCAGGAACACGCTGTGCATCGAGTCGGTGAATCCCTCGAGGATCGGGATCCGCAACTCGTCGGGCAGCGTGGCGATGCCACTGGTATCGCTCAGCAGGCCGTCGAGCCGCGCGCCGTCGAGACCGGGCGGCAGACTCCCGCCGAAGGCTTCCAGGATCGAACCGGGCAGCTGGTCGAACAGCACGGTCAGGAAGACCGCGACCCCGAGGGTCCCGCCGAGCTGACGGAAGAACGTCGCCGCCGCGGTCGACACCCCCATCTCGGTGCGCCCCACCGCGTTCTGCGCGGCGATGACCAGCGTCTGCATGCAGCCGCCGAGCCCGAAACCCATGATCGCGCTGAAGGCGAGCGGCTGCCACAGCGGACCGTCGTAGGTGATCCTGGCGAACAGCGCGCACCCGATCGCCAGGATCAGCGCGCCGAGCACCGGCAGCACTTTGTAGCGGCCGGTGGCCTTCGTGATCAGTCCCGAGATCTGCGCGCCCACCATGATCCCGAGCACCAGCGGCAGCATCAGCAGTCCGGCCTCGGTCGGCGAGAAACCACGCACGACCTGCAAATACTGGGGCACCATCGTGATCGCGCCGAACATCGCGACACCCACGAGGAACCCGCCGAGGATCGCGATGCTGAACGTGGAGCTGCGGAACAGCCGCAGCGGGATCAGCGCCGAGTCCTTCATGAGGAATTCGACCAGGACGAACAACGACAGACCGCCCGCGCAGATGCCGTAGCAGAGCAGCGATTTCGGCTCGGTCCACCCCCAGATCCGGCCCTGCTCGGCCACGATCAGCAGCGGCACCACACCCACGATGAGGGTGATCGCGCCGAACCAGTCGATCCGGCTGCGCTGCCGGGTGTGTCCCACGTTCAGCACCTTCGCGACCACGAGGAACGCCAGCACCCCGACGGGCACGTTCACCAGGAACACCCAGCGCCAGCCCTCGATGCCGCCGAGGCTCTCGTACTCGGACAGAAATCCACCGACCACCGGGCCGAGTACTGTCGCGATGCCGAACACCATGAGGAAATACCCCTGGTAGCGAACCCGTTCGCGCGGCGGGACGATGTCACCGACGATGGTGAACGCCAGCGACATCAACCCACCCGCGCCCAGACCCTGGAAGGCCCGGCACCCGGCCAGCTGGTACATGGTGGTCGCGAAGCAGCAGGCTGCCGAGCCGATCACGAACAGGGCGATCGCCAGCAGATAGAACGGTTTGCGCCCGTAGATGTCGGCGAGCTTGCCGTAGAGCGGCGTGGTGACGGTGGCGGTGATCAGATAGGCCGTTGTCGCCCACGCCTGTTCGTCGAATCCGTCGAGACTGTTCGCGATCCGGACGATCGCGACGCTGACGATGTTCTGGTCGAGCGCGGCGAGGAACACCCCGAGTAGCAGCCCGGACAGGATGGTGAGTGTCTGGCGGTGCGTGAGGCGTGATTCGGCAACGACGGTATCGGTCATGGAGAAGCCCTGGTTCTGATCGGCTGGCAAATGGGGGTCGATCATTCGGCCCACACGAGGGCCGACAACCCCGCTGCGAGGAAAACTTTCCGCCGCGGGTCGAACTCTTCATGCACTGGTGCGCAGAGCTTACCCACGTCGGATTCGCCGCCTTCACCGAGGGATCAAGTTACCGTTGATTTCACACGGAAGCGATAGGCCGCGGCACGCAGAACTGTCAGTTCGGCACGCGGGAATTCAGCAGCCGAGTTCGGCCAGCGCGCACAGAGTTTCCGAGCAGCCCGCATCGATGCGCAGGGTGGCGAGTTCGTCGCCGCGGGTCCGGCCACGATTCACGATCACCACCGGCACACCGTTCTTCGCGGCTCTGCGCACGAATCGCAGGCCCGACATCACCGTCAGCGAGGAACCGGCCACAAGTATCGCCTGTGCTCGTTCGACCATGCCGAAAGCGGCCGCCACCCGATCCGGCGGCACATTCTCGCCGAAATACACGATGTCGGGTTTGAGCATTCCGCCGCACGCCAGGCAGTCGACCATCCGGAATCGGTCGGTATCGGTCACCACGGCGTCCGCGTCGGGCGCCACTTCGATACCGGACGGCTGTGCCGAAACATTTTCCGTGAAACCGGGATTGGCGTCTTCGAGACGTTGCGCGAGCGCCATTCGGGAGATCAGATTCTCGCACCGCAGACACCGCACTCGCGCGTAGGTTCCGTGCAGATCGATCACCTGCCGCGCCCCCGCCTTCATATGCAGCAGATCCACGTTCTGGGTGATCACTCCCGACACCACGCCCGCCCGCTCGAGCCGCGCGACAGCGCGATGACCGGGGTTGGGCCGGGCGGCATCCATCCGCCGCCAGCCGACGTGGTTTCGCGCCCAATACCGCTGCCGGAACACCGGGTCACCGACGAACTGCTGATAGGTCATCGGCGTGCGCGGCGGCGAACCGGGACCGCGGTAGTCGGGGATCCCGCTGTCGGTGCTCAGCCCGGCGCCGGAGATCACCACGGTGCGGCGCCCGCTCAGCAGCTCGGCCGCGCGCGCCACCGCGTCGGTGGTGTTGTCGTCCACCATGGGCTCCACTCTACGAGCGGGGCGGCGGCGCGTCGTGCGCGGGACGAACACGCCGGGGCCGAGTTGCGTGTGGTGGGCGCGTGGCGACATGATGTTTCCTCCGCCCGGCATCGACCGCTGCAGAGGAAAACCTATGTCCGACACCGATGAGCACGGCCGCACCGCGCTCAATGCCGCGGTCGACGGGACCATCGTCGCCGTCCGCCGGATGTTCTATGTCCTGGGCGACGAGATCGACCGCACCGAGGGCCCGATCGAATTCACCTTCCACAACGGTTCGACGCTGCTCTTCGACGCCGGCGTCGACGGTGCGGAACTGCGCATCGGCGGCGCACCGTGGCGCGACCCGTTCGAGCCACTGGTCGACCCGGTGAACATCGAGTACGTCGCCAACTCCGGCAAGTACACCGCCTTCGACGTCACCGACGAGTCACCCTACGACGAGTTCGCGGGCCGCCGCGTCGACGCGGTCTCGGTCGTGCCGCTGGCCGACGGCCGCCCCCGCGCGGCAACCCTCTACGTGGGCACGGGCATGGTGAAGGCGGAGTCGATCGCCGACGAACTCATCGTGACCCTGATCTCCGCATAGCTCACCGCACGGAAGGCCAACGGAAAGCCGAAGTCGAATGTCGTTGTAGCGCCAACCCAGTCGCGATGGCGTTCACCGAACTTGCGGCTGCCCGACCGCCTCCGCCATGAACGACTCCGAGAGCTCATCGATGACATCGCCGCGGATCTGCCTGCGCTCGTTGGCCAGCGCGGTGGTCGTGCAGATGCCGAACGCGCCCTGCTCGTCGTAGAGCACCGCCGCGCCCGCCGCGATCCCGTCGTCGCTGAGGTGGCTCTCCGCCTCGAGACCCATCTCGTCGCCGACGGGCATGCGCGAGAACGTGATCGACACATCGGTGTTGATGAAACCGATGCCCTCGGTGCCCCAGTTGGTGACCAGGCTGGTCTGCTCGCCGGTCATCGCCGCGTAGCAGAACGGCGAGGACGGCTCCCCCGCGACGACCGGGATATTGCGCACCCACTTGCGCTTGCGGGCGTCGTTCTGATGTTCGGTCATATTCATCGACCACCCCTGCCCGTCACTGCCGAACAGGTGCATCGTCTGGTCGATGGTGGCCAGCACGCTCGGAGGCGGCAGCGGCCGATCCCGGTCCGCGCGCCAGACCTCACCCGGCGGCTGGGCCGAGCGCTTCAGCAGGAGCGCGCTGCCACGGGCGACGATCTCACCGTCGGCGCGCACGACGATCGTCACCGAACGGACCCGGTTCCCGTCGCGCACCAGTTCGCTGGCGATCGTCAGCGGCACGGCGGGCACCGGACGGTGCAGGTCGACGGTCAATCGCGCCGGGACGAAGCCGTCGGCGCAGTAGCCCGCCTCCACCTCGCGCGCCATCAACCCGCACACCGGCGGGCCGGACAGCGTGCTGGGCCCCCACAGGCTCAGCGAGTACCGCAACGGCGTGTACACACCGTCGGCGTGCGTGAAATAGCCAGGGGAGGTACTCATCGTGCGCCTTTCCTCCGCGGGCGCCGGGCGGATCGCCGCGGCGCACCATCCCTCACACTAGAACGTGTTGCAGTTTTGCGGCAAGTGGGGTCACTCCAGCTCGCCCTCGGTTTCCAGGTAGACCTGCCGCAGCTTGTCCAGGGTCTCCTGCTCGGGGTGCTCCCACAGCTTGCGCTCGGCGGCTTCCAGGAGCCGTTCGGCGATGCCGTGCAGGGCCCACGGGTTGGACTGCTCCATGAACTTGCGGTTCACGTCGTCGAACACGTAACTCTCGGAGAGCTTCTCGTACATCCAGTCCGCGACGACGTTGGTGGTGGCGTCGTAACCGAACAGGTAGTCGACGGTGGCGGCCATCTCGAAGGCGCCCTTGTACCCGTGGCGGCGCATCGCCTCGAGCCAGCGCGGATTCACCACCCGAGCACGGAAGACGCGGGCGGTCTCCTCCGAGAGCGTGCGGGTGCGCACGGCATCGGGACGGGTGGAGTCGCCGATGTAGGCCTCGGGGTTCTTGCCGGTCAGCGCGCGCACGGTGGCGACCATGCCGCCGTGGTACTGGAAGTAGTCGTCGGAGTCGGCGATGTCGTGTTCGCGGGTGTCTGTGTTCTTGGCGGCGACCGCGATGCGCTGGTAGGCGGTGCGCATGTCGTCGGCGGCGGGTGCGCCGTCGAGGTCGCGGCCGTAGGCGTAGCCACCCCAGGTGGTGTAGACCTGCGCGAGGTCGTCGTCGGTGCGCCAGCTCTTGGAGTCGATGAGCTGCAGCAGGCCCGCACCGTAGGTACCGGGCTTGGAACCGAAGATACGGGTGGTGGCGCGACGGTCGTCGCCGTGCTCGGCCAGGTCCGCCTGGGCGTGTGCGCGTACGTAATTCGACTCGGCGGGCTCGTCGAGGTCGGCCACGAGCCGGACCGCGTCGTCGAGCAGGGCCAGCACGTGCGGGAAGGCATCGCGGAAGAAGCCGGAGATGCGCACCGTGACGTCGATGCGCGGGCGTCCCAGCTCTTCGAGATCGATCACCGCGAGCGAGGTGACGCGACGGCTCGCCTCGTCCCACACCGGCCGGACACCGAGCAGCGCGAACACTTCGGCGATATCGTCGCCGGAGGTGCGCATGGCCGAGGTGCCCCACACCGACAGCCCGACCGACTTCGGGTACTCGCCGTGGTCGGCCAGATAGCGGGCCAGCAGCGATTCCGCCATCGCCTGACCGGTTTCCCAGGCCAGCCGCGACGGGACAGCCTTGGGGTCGACCGAGTAGAAATTGCGACCGGTCGGCAACACGTTGATCAGACCACGTAGCGGGGAACCGCTGGGGCCCGCCGGAACGAACCCGCCGTTGAGCGCGTGCAGAACACGCGGGATCTCGACGCTGGTCTCACGCAGGCGCGGCACGACCTCGGTGGCGGCGAACCGCAGGATGGTGGCGACCTGGTCCAATCGCTCGGCGTCGGCGACCACCACTGCGACGTTCTCGCCCGACGATGCGGCGCGGTGTCCGTCCAGGATCGCGGTCTCGAAGTCAGCGACCAGCTGCTCGACCGCGTCGACCGACCAATCCGTCGCCTGCAACGCACCGAGCAGTTCGCGAGCACGGGCCTCGACCACATCCACGCGAACGCGAGCCTCGTCGCCGGATTCGCTGAGCCCCAACGCCTCTCGCAGGCCGGGCACATTCTGCTCGCCGCCCCACAGCTGACGGGCACGCAGCATGGCCAGCACCAGGTCGAGTTCCATCTCGCCCTCGGGTGCCTGGCTCAGGATGTGCAGGCCGTCGCGGATCTGCACGTCCTTGATCTCGCACAGCCAGCCGTCGACGTGCAGGAGCATGTCGTCGAAGACATCTTCTTCGGGCCGTTCGGCGAGGCCGAGGTCGTGGTCCATCTTGGCGGCGCGCATCAGCGTCCAGATCTGCTGGCGGATGGCGGGCAGTTTGGCCGGGTCGAGGGCGGAGATGTTGGCGTGCTCGTCGAGCAGCTGCTCGAGCCGGGAGATGTCGCCGTAGGTTTCGGCCCGCGCCATCGGCGGGATCAAGTGGTCGACGAGGGTGGCGTGCGCACGACGCTTGGCCTGGGTGCCCTCACCGGGGTCGTTGACCAGGAACGGGTAGATCAGCGGCAGATCGCCCAGCGCCGCGTCGGTACCGCAGGAGGCGGACATGCCGAGGGTCTTACCGGGCAGCCATTCCAGGTTGCCGTGCTTACCCAGGTGCACCATCGCGTCGGCACCGAAACCATCGGGCGCGGACAACCAGCGGTAGGCGGCGAGATAGTGGTGACTCGGCGGCAGATCGGGATCGTGGTAGATCGCGACGGGGTTCTCACCGAACCCGCGAGGCGGCTGCACCATGAGCACCACATTGCCGAAACGCAGTGCGGCGATGACGATCTCGCCCGCGGGGTCGGCCGACCGGTCGACGTAGAGTTCGCCCGGCGGCGGACCCCACGCCTCGACGACGGCCTCGCGCAGGTCCTCGGGCAGTGACTCGAACCAGCGGGTGTAGGTGGCGGCGCCGATGCGGATCGGGTTGCCCTCCAGCTGTTCGGCGCTCAGCCACTCCGGGTCCTGACCGCCCGCGGCGATCAGGGCGTGGATCAGCGCGTCGCCGTCCCGTTCGACCAAACCGGGGATCTCGTCGACATCGCCGAGATCGTAACCGGCGGCGCGCAATTCGGTGAGCAGGCGGATCGCGCTGGCCGGGGTGTCGAGGCCGACGGCGTTGCCGATGCGGGCGTGTTTGGTCGGATACGCCGAGAGCATGATCGCGATCCGCTTGTCCGCGGCCGGGATGTGGCGAAGGCGGGCGTGCCGCACGGCGATCCCCGCCACCCGGGCGCACCGTTCGGCGTCGGGGACATAGGCGGACAGCCCGTCGGCGTCGAACTCCTTGAAGGAGAACGGCACCGTGATGATGCGGCCGTCGAATTCGGGCACCGCGACCTGCGTGGCGACGTCGAGCGGCGACAGGCCGTCGTCGTTGGCTTCCCACTGCGCGCGGCCACTGGTCAGGCACAGGCCCTGCAGGATCGGCACGTCCAGCGCGGCGAGCGCGGCCACGTCCCAGACTTCGTCGTCACCGCCGGCCGAGGCGGTCGCGGGCTTGCTGCCACCCGCCGCGAGGACGGTCACCACGAGGGCGTCGGCGCGGCCGAGCAGGGTGAGGAGCTCGGATTCGGCGGTGCGCAGCGAAGCCGCGTAGACCGGGAGCGGGCGAGCGCCCTTGGCCTCGATCGCCTTGCACAGCGCCTCGATGTAGGCGGTGTTGCCCGCGAGATGCTGGGCGCGGTAGTAGACCACGGCGACGGTCGGAGCGTGCGGTTCGAGGATCCGCGGGGACCGGTCGAGCTCACCCCAGGTGGGCAGCTGCGCGGGCGGTTCGAAACCGTGACCGGTCAGCAACACGGTGTCGGACAGGAAGTTGTGCAGCTGCAGCAGGTTCTCGGCGCCGCCCGCGGCGAGGTAGTTGTGCGCGTCGGCCGCGACACCGACCGGCACCGTCGAGCATTCCATCAGCTCGGCGTCGGGGGCGATCTCACCACCCAGCGCCACCATCGGCACGCCGCTGGCCCGGATCGCGTCGAGGCCCTCTTCCCAGGCGCGCTTGCCGCCGAGGATTCGCACGATCACCAGATCAGCGCCGTCGAGAAGTCCCGGCAGATCCTCCACGAGCAGCCGCGCGGGATTGCCCCAGCGGTACTCGGCGCCGCTCGCGCGCGCGCTCAGCAGGTCGGTGTCGGAGGTGGACAGCAGCAGGATCACAGGGTGAGACCTTCCTCGGGTTACGCGCCCATCGGGGTGTGCGGTGCTCGCCGGGGAGGGTCTGGCTGTTCACAGTGGCGCGACCGCACCGGATTTCCACCGGTTTCCTCGACGCCCGCCGAGCAAGACGATGCTACTGGGCCCGCCGCGCCCGCAACTTTCCAGCCCGCTTCCCGCCGTTGGACAATTGATCAGCGGTGCTCAGCCGGTCGCTGTCGTCAATGGGTGGGTCGCCGGGCGGTGTCTTCGGCCGCGATGGACGCGGCGAGCTCGGTGACGACGCCGCGGATCAGCGCGCCGTAGTCGTCGTTCGGGAGGATATCGAGGCGCTCGCGGGCGGCGGCCAGGTGACGGGTGGCGGCGGGGAATGCGCCGAGGCGGCGGAAGTTGTCGGCGAGATTCAGGTGCAGCGAGGGGTAGAGGCCGGCGACCTGGAGGCCCGCGTGGTGGTCGTTCAGGCGGGTGTCGGTCAGAGCGTCGGCGGCGTCGAGAGCTCGGACGTCCCACACCAGGGCTTCGGCCGGGTCGTCGTAGGCGTCGGCCAGGTAGTGGGCGAGCGTGCAGCGGTGCAGTGGGTCACCGGCGGGGCCGATCTCGGCCCAGACCTCGAGCAGAGCCGTGCGGGCACGGTCGGCGTCGCCGGTGCGGAAGTCGGTGACCCCCTGGGTGATTCGGGTCATGATCGGGTCGGCGGTGGTCATCGGGAGGTCTCCTCGGCGGGTTCGGGTTTGCACGGCATGGCCAGCGTCGACAAGTCGCCGTCGTCGGCGGAGCGGATCAGAACAGGCTGATCGGGGGCGATGAGGTCGAGCATCACGTCGGGTCCGACGGCGGTGGCGACGGCCGGGTAGAGGGTGGTGACGGCGAAATGGATCGCCATGGCAGGGCCGGTGGCTCTCGCCTGCGGGATGTGCTGGGCCGCACCCGGTTCCGGCGCCTCGCGCCCTGCCGCCGCAGTACTCGAAATCTCCTGCGCGACAAAGTCGCCCGTTGTGCCGGTGCCGGTCAAGGCGCGCTCCGTCCACGAGCTCGAGGCCGTCACGGACACGGTGCCGGCGCAGGTCGTGTGCAGGACCACCGTGGGCGAGTCGGCGTGTTCCATGGCGTCGAGCAGCGCCGCGCGAGCGAGGACGACCCGCGTCCGCACCGGGGCGAGCGCGGCCAGCATCGCTCGGTAGTCGGGGAAGTCGTGGGTCGATCGGCGGCAGCGGCGTCGGGTGCCGTCCGGCTGGGCGGTGTGGTGCGTCGTCGGCTCACCGACTCCCCCGGTGCGGTCTCGGTCGCCTGAATCCGGTGTGGCCGTGCGGAATTCGACGTTGTCGCGGTGGGGGCGGGATCGCGACAGCGTGCCGGCGACGCAACCAGGACGCGGCCGCACGGAGGTCGTCGGCGTTCACTGTCGCGTCCCAGACCGCGGCGCCGACGCGGGTGGGGCGGACGGTGCGGGTCGCCAGACGACAGCGGTCCGTCGCGGTGAGGATCAGCTGCTGTCCGTCGGTCTCGAACAGAATCGTGTCGAGTACCGCCAGATCCGGATCGACGACCGTGGCCGTCGCGACCTGGTCGATCGCCGCCGCCAGCACCGGCCCGCTCACCCACACGTCGTCGCGCGTTCCCGAGATCTGGTCGCGCTGCTCGTTCCCACCGAATCCGGACGCCGATCCATGGGCGGCCAGCAGGGCGCCGCGGGCGGCCGCGGCGGCGGCGCGGACCTCGCCCCGGTGCCGGTCCAAGTCGGCGAGGTGCTCGTCGAGGAGGACGAGCGCGCGGGCGGGGTCGGGTTCGGCGAGCAGGGCGGTCACCGCGGGCAGCGGCATGTCCAGAGCGCGCAGGTGACGCAGAAGGCGGGCGGGAGCGGACTGCTCCGGGGCGTAGTAGCGGTAGCCGGTGACCTCGTCGACGACGGCGGGGGCGAGGATGCCGGCGTCCGCGTAGAAGCGCAGGGCACTGGCGCTCAGGCCGCAGGCGCGGGCGAAGGCTCCGATGGTGATCAGCTCGGTGTCGGGCACCGGTTCATGATCGGGGTTCGAGTGAGTCGAAGGTCAAGTCGTCGATCGGTCGGTGCCCGCGGCGACCATCTCCGGGGAACCCGTACCGAGATTGCGGTACACGTTCGCGATCACCAGCTGACCGAGGGCGTTGTTGCCGACGCCACCGATCACCGCACCGATACCCGCCGGGATCAGGGTGCCGAACAACAGCAGCGTGCGTTTGACCAGGTAGTTGACGATGAACCGTTTGGCCGGGGAGTCGGGCATGCTCGCCAGGCCGGGGATGTGGTCGGTGACGACCGAGAGCCACTGGCCCGTCTTGTGTCCCGCGGTCTCGTCGAGCACCTTGGTGCCCGCGTCGCCGAGCACGACCTTCGACACCAGGTGCGCTTGCCGCGAGTCGTCAGGATCGAGACCGTACGCCGCGGCGGCGCCGACCGACAGCACCGACGACGCCTCCAGGAACACGACGGTGTCCACACCGGTCGCGGCCAGACCGAGCACCGTGCCCACCCCGGGCACCGCCGCGGTGAGCCCCACCGCGACGCCGCTGGCGGTGACGACCACCAGGTACTGGCGCGAGAGCCGCTGCACGATCTCCACCGGCGCGTCTTGCGGGTGCCTGCGGCCCAACCAGTCGACGTAGCGGTGCACCACCGGCGCCTGCGCCTGTGCGACCCTGTCGAGCGCGGGAACGACACGCTTGTCCACGAATTGACGCAGCATGCGGCGACTCTCCTGTCAGTACCGGGCTGGCGAAGGATCCGCCACTCACCCTAGCGACTACCCGCGAATCGCCCCGTCACGCGAGAGGGCCTCGTCACATTCGCAGGGCCGCGCGGGCGCGCTGGGCGCGGTGAGCGGCAGCCCCTCACGGTGCAGTACGGGGCGTCGCGGATGCGTCGTAGGCTTGAGCATCATGACCAGGAGCGCGCCCGATTCTTGCCCAGGGGTTCTGCGGTTGCATCACGCTGCCGACGGGCCGCTGGCGCGGATCCGCGTGCCGGGCGGGCGGTTGTCCTCCGCGCAGCTGCAGGCATTGGCCGACGCGGCGCGTGACCTGGGCAACGGGAACCTCGAGCTGACCTCGCGGGGAAACATCCAGCTGCGGCAGGTGCGTGATGCCTCCGAACTCGCGCAACGGCTGGGCGCGGCGGGACTGTTGCCCAGCGAGACCCACGAGCGGGTCCGCAATATCGTGGCCTCCCCGCTGTCCGGGCGACTCGGCGGGTTCGCGGACGTGCACGGGCTCGCGATCGACCTCGACGCCGGATTGCGCGCCGATCCGCAGCTGGCGCAGCTGCCGGGGCGCGTGCTGTTCACCCTCGACGACGGACGCGGTGATGTGAGCACGCTGCACGGTGACATCGGTGTGCAGGCGGTGGGCGCCGACGAGTTCGCGCTGCTGCTGGCGGGCGCCGACACCGGGCTTCGGGTCACTGCGGGCGAAGCGGTCGACGTGATGCTCGACGCGGCGCGCGGATTTCTCGATCTGCGAGGAACCAGCGAGTCGGGGCAGTGGCGGCTGCACGAGATCGCGGGCGGGGTCGAATCGGTGGTCGAGACCCTCGACCGCTCGCCCGTCGGCGAACCGCTCGAACTCGGTGCGACACACGCTGTTCCGATCGGCTGGCTCGATCAGGAGGACGGCCTCGTCACGCTCGGCGCCGGGGTGCCGCTGGGCACGTTATCGGCCAGGACGACCGAATTCCTCGCCGCTGTCGAACGGCCCGTCCTCGTCACCCCCTGGCGCAGCCTGGTGATCACCGACCTCGACGAGGGACCCGCCGAAACCGTGGTGCGCGTACTGGCGCCGATGGGTCTGATCTTCGACGCGAATTCGCCGTGGTTGCAGGTCAGCGCGTGTGCCGGACGCCCCGGCTGCGCGAAATCGCGCACCGATGTCCGCGCCGACCTGGCCGCCGCCGTCGCATCCGATCGGGTCCTGCCCGAGGCGGCCGGACTCGCGGCGCCGGCCGAGAACACGGCCACACCGGCCGATTCCGAGACCGGCACCGCGACTGTGGCTTTCGAGCCGAGCAGGCCCACGATCGAACTCGTCGCGGCCGAATCCGTCACCGTCGCGGGTCGCCAGCACTGGTCGGGATGCGATCGGCGCTGTGGTCGCCCACGCGGACCCGTGACCGATGTCGTCGCCACCGATCACGGCTATCGCGTCGAGACCGGCGACCCGACCACGCCCTGACCCGCTCCAGCCGAGCGAAACTCGATCGACGGTCGCGGAATCCTTTCGTACTCTTGCCTTCTCACCACGAGGGGGTTTCCATGTCCACACTGCAGGTGACGGCCGAACGGCTCGTCGTCGTGCCACATCCGAATGCCGATCGGCTCGAGCTTGCCCAGGTGGGCTTGTACCGGGCCGTGGTCGCCAGAGGTCAGTTCACGACGGGGGATCACGCGGTCTACATTCCGGAACAGTCGGTGCTGCCCGACGAGCTGATCGCCGAGCTCGGCCTCACCGGGAAACTCGCGGGCTCGTCGCGCAACCGGGTGAAGGCGGTCCGGTTGCGTGGCGAGGTGTCACAGGGCATCGTGTGCGCCCCTGGCGCGTTGGACGGGGTGGATCTCGCGGCGGCCGCGCTCGCGCGGACCGACTTCGCCGAGTCGCTCGGGATCGTGAAATGGGTTCCGCCGGTACCGGTCTCGATGTCGGGGCAGGTCGAGCCCGCGCCGGATCTGCTGCGCTGGGTCGAGGTCGAGAACATCAAGCGGTTTCCCGATATCTTCACGCCCGGGGAACCGGTGGTGGCGACCGAGAAGATCCACGGCACCGCCTGCCTGCTCACCCATGTGCGCGACGGTGACCGAATTCTGGTGTCGTCCAAGGGAGTCGGTGGCCGGTCGCTGTCGCTGACCGAGGCCGACGGCAACCTGTACTGGCGCGCGATCCGCGCCCACCGGCTCGACGAGACCGCTCGCAAACTCGCCGCCGCGCTCGACGCGGATCGCATCGGCCTGTTCGGTGAGGTGTACGGCGCGGGCGTGCAGGACCTACACTACGGCGCGTCCGCCGCGCACGACGAGACGCTCGGCTTCGGGCTGTTCGACATCGCGGTGGACGCGGGCGCGGCGCCGGTCCGCTGGCTCGGCCATCACGAGATCAGCGCCCTGCTCGACGATCTCGGCCTCTCCGTCTCACGCGTGCCGGTCCTCTACGAGGGGCCCTACGACGCGGAGTTGCTCATGGAGTCGGCCGAGGGCGCCGAAACGGTCAGCGGGGCGGGCGCCAACATCCGCGAGGGCTTGGTGGTGCGACCTGCCTCCGAACGCCAGTCACCGATCCTCGGTGGCCGGGCGATCGGGAAGATCGTCTCCGCCGCGTACCTGCTGCGCGATGGCGGCACCGAGTACGAGTGAACCACCGCGCTGCGCGTGCCGGCTAGCCCACGCTCGCGTCGCGGCGGGTGTGCAGCTCGAGCACGCAGCACTTCACGCCGCCGCCACCCTTACGCAGTTCGGACAGGTCGAGCGGAACCGGGACGAATCCCCGCGCCCGCAGTTGCGCGATGAGACCGGTGGCGCCGGGGTCGAGGAAGACGTGTTCGCCGTCGCTGAGCCCGTTCAAGCCGAAGCAGAGCGCGTCGTTGTCGTCGGCGAGGATCGCGTCGGGGTAGAGGGTGGTCAGCACATCGCGAGCGGCCGGGCTGAACGCGGCGGGGTAGTAGGCCACGGTGGTGTCGTCGAGGACCATCAGGGCGGTGTCGAGGTGATAGAAGCGTGGGTCGACCAGCTCGAGGGACACCACCGGCACATCGAAGTACCGTTCCACCTCCGCGTGCGCGGACAGCGAACAGCGGAACCCGACACCGGCCAGAATCCGCCGCCCGGCGAACGCGAAATCGCCCTCCCCCTCGTTGGTTTCGGCCGCGGCGGCCAGCGCACGCAGTTCCCGTGCGGCGAACCACCGATGGAACGCGGGCCCTTCGGCGGCGCGTTCGGGGTGGGCGAACCGGGCCGAGAGCGCGTGGCCACCGATCACGATGCCGCTGTTGGCGGCGAAGACCATATCCGGCAGACCGGGTTCGCCGGGCACTGTTTCCACAGTGTGTCCGTGTGCTTCCAGGGCCGCGCGCAGGATCTCCCACTGGGCCAGCGCCCGCGCCCGGTCGACCGGGGCGGCCGGATCCATCCACGGGTTGATCGCGTAGGTGACCTCGAAATGGTCGGGGCGGCACAACACATAGCGGCGCGGGGAGGCGGTCCGCGCGGGTGCTGAGACACGAAGAGGACTAGCGGCGGTCATCAGAACTCCTGGTGGCTGCGCGGACGGTTTCCCCGACCGTAATCGCCGCTCCATTGCGCGCGGAACACCGATTCGTTGTGCATTTCGATGTAAGAATGGGGAATCATTGCGTCATGACGTGAAGGAGCGACGTGGACGATATCGATCGGCGCATTCTCGCGGAGCTGCTCGTCCACGCCCGCGCCTCGTTCCAGGAGATCGGCGCGGTGGTCGGGTTGTCGGCGCCCGCGGTGAAGCGGCGGGTGGACAAGATGGTCGCGAGTGGGCAGATCACCGGGTTCACCGCCCAGGTCAACCCGGCTGCCCTCGGCTGGACGACCGAGGCATATGTCGAGGTCTACTATCGCGACAACATCTCCCCCGCCGAGCTGCGCCGCACCCTCGAACCGATCCCGCAGGTCGTCGGAGTGTGGACCATCGCCGGCGAAGCCGACGCGCTCGTGCACGTGATGGCCACCGATATGGCCGAGATCGAGGTGACGGTGGAATGGATCAGGGAGAACGCGCGCGTCGGGCGCACCCGCAGCTCGCTGGTGATGTCGCGCATTCTCGAACGCCCCCGTACCTGAGCCGCCGGACACCACGTCAGACCCAGGTTCTAGGGTTGTCGCCATGTCCGACGTGCGTGCCAGCTACCTCACCGACGGGGCCGAGATCTATCGGCGCTCGTTCGCGACGATCCGCGCCGAGGCGGATCTCGCCGGTTTCCCCGCCGATGTGGAACGGGTGGCGGTGCGGATGATCCACGGCTGCGGGCAGGTCGACCTGGCCCCCGACATCGCCTTCTCCCCCGGTGTGGTGGCCGCCGCGCGCGCCGCGCTGCACGCGGGCAAGCCGATCATCTGCGATGCCAATATGGTCGCCTCGGGGGTGACCCGCAAGCGACTGCCCGCCGACAACGCGGTGCTGTGCAACCTCACCGACCCGCGCGTGCCCGAACTCGCCGCGCGACTGGGCAATACGCGCTCGGTGGCGGCGCTGGACCTGTTGCGCGACCAGTTCGACGGCGCGGTGGTGGCCATCGGCAACGCACCGACCGCGCTGTTCCACCTGCTCGACATGCTCGACGCCGGGGCGCCGCGGCCCGCGGCGATCATCGGCATCCCGGTCGGGTTCATCGGTGCCGCCGAATCCAAGCAGGCACTGATCGATTTCGGCGGGATCGAATATCTGACCGTCCGCGGCAGGCGGGGCGGCAGCGCGATCACCGCGTCGGCACTGAACGCGATGGCGAGCGAACAGGAGTGAGTGAGATCAGCACCGGCAAACTGTGGGGCATCGGCCTCGGTCCCGGCGATCCGGAACTGGTGACAGTGAAGGCCGCCCGGCTCATCGCCGCAGCCGATGTGGTCGCGTTCCACAGCGCCAAGCACGGCCGCAGCATCTCGCGCGCCATCGCCGAGCCGTATCTGCGCGCCGGGCAGATCGAGGAGCACCTCGTCTACCCGGTGACCGTGGAGACCACCGATCATCCCGGTGGATACCAGGGCGCGATCGACGAGTTCTACGAGCAGGCAGCCGCCCGATTGGCCACCCACCTGGCCGCGGGGCGCACCGTCGCGCTGCTCGCCGCCGGTGATCCGCTGTTCTACTCCTCCTACATGCACATGCACCGGCGGCTGGCCGACCGATTCGACGCCGAGATCGTTCCCGGCATCACCTCGGTGAGCGCGGCCTCCGCGGCGCTGGGAACTCCCCTGGTGGAGGGTGAGCAGGTGCTCACGGTGCTGCCCGGCACCATGCCCGTCGAGGAGCTGACCGAGCGCCTGCGCGAGACCGACGCCGCCGCGATCATGAAGCTGGGACGCACGTTTCCCGGTGTGCGCCGGGCACTCGCGGACTCCGGCCGATTGACCGACGCCTACTACGTCGAACGCGCGAGCAGCACCCGTCAGCGGGTGCTGGCCGCGGCCGATGTCGACGAGGCGGATGTGCCGTACTTCTCGATCACCCTGGTACCCGGCCCGGCACCCACCACGCCGATCCCCGCGCGCGGGGCGGCGGGCGCCGCCGCGATCCCGGCAGACTCGGGACCAGGTGCCGACCACGCGCCGCACGTCGCGACCGAGGCCGGATCAGCGGAGCTGCTTGGCGAAGTCGTGGTGGTCGGGCTCGGTCCCGGTGACGCGGACTGGACCACCCCCCAGGTCAGCGCCGCGCTGGCCGAGGCGACAGATCTCGTCGGCTACACCACCTACATCGACCGCGTCCCCGAGCGGGCGGGTCAGCGACGGCACGCCAGCGACAACAAGGTCGAATCCGAGCGCGCCGCGATGGCACTGGACCTGGCCAAGCGGGGCGCGCGCGTCGCGGTGGTGTCCTCGGGCGATCCGGGCGTTTTCGCGATGGCGGCCGCGGTGCTCGAGGTGTCGGCCGAACCACAGTTCGCGAATGTCCCGGTGCGGGTGCTGCCCGGGCTGACCGCCGCCAACGCGGTGGCGAGCCGGGTCGGCGCGCCACTCGGGCACGACTACGCGATGATCTCGCTGTCGGATCGGCTCAAGCCGTGGGACGTCGTCGCACAACGCCTTTCGGCGGTCGCCGCGGCCGACATGGCCATCGCGATCTACAACCCGGCCTCCTCGCAGCGCCGCTGGCAGGTCGGCGCCATGCGCGACGTCCTGCTCGAACACCGCCCGCCGCACACGCCGGTGGTGCTGGGCCGCGATGTCGGCGGGCCGACCGAATCGGTCCGAGTGATCACTCTCGGTGAGCTCGATCCCGACGAGGTCGACATGCGCACCCTGCTGATCATCGGATCCTCGACCACCACCATGTTCGACACGCCGGAAGGCACCCGCGTTTTTACTTCGCGTAGGTACGGGTCGGTACCGAGCCGGTAGTCCGCGCCGGACAGTCCACAAACCGCACGGGCGGTACCCCGCATCACCCGGGTCGAACGGCCGCCGAATCAGCACCGCGGACGACCCCGGCGACCCCGCGAGCGACCGGGACTTCCGCGATCCTCGACCACCCACGTGTCCCGCGAGGCCCGGCGACACGCCCGTGCGATGGCACACTTGTTCCGCGGGCATGCCCGCATGCACACCAGTGTGACAGCTCGTTTCCTGGTTCGATTCCCCAACGCGTCCCACGAGGACGATGAAAGGACTCACCACGATGAGAGTTCAGCACCACGCACAGAACACGCTCGGTACCCGATTACGACGCGGCGTGACGGTCGGCCTGATAGCCGCCGCCATGGCGGTTCCGGTCACCGCGGCCGCCCAAGCGCCCGCGCCCCCGGCACCGCCGGCGCCGGCAGCACCCGAAGCGCAGACGCAAGCAGACCCCGTCGCGCCCGCGGCGCCGGTGGCACCCGCGGCGCCCGGACTGCCGGCATTGCCCGGCTTGCCCGGAGCGCCGCTCGCCGAGAGTGCGGCCGGCATCACTTTGACGGTCAACGGCTTGGACGGCGAGGCCATCGCGGTCGAGGTCGACACCACGGCGACCGTCAAGGACCTCAAGGCCCTCATCCAGGAGCAGACCGGCGTTCCGGCGGCCGATCAGCAGCTCGTCACCGAGAGCGAGGTCAAGCTCGAGGACGCCAACACCCTGGCGTCCTACGAACTGGCCGACGGTGACGTCGTGAACCTCGCGTTGGCCAGCTGACGGGTCGATCACCGCGGCGGTGGTGCTCAGCGCGCGAGCATCACCGCCGCACCCCGGTCCGGCGAACGCGCCGCAACACCGGCACTATTGGTGGAACGCGCACCCAGGCGTAACATTCCACATAGGAATGTAGTTCGAAGGGAGTTGACCGTTGACCGACACCGCGACTCGACGCCGCCCACTGAACTCCACCGCGGCCTCGCTACTCGGGTTCCTCCACGAGGGCCCGAAGTCTGGCTGGGATCTCGCCACGCAGGCCCAGCAACGCATCGGCGACTTCTGGACCATCACGCAGAGCCAGGTCTATCGCGAACTGTCCACGATGGACGCCGCGGGCCTGGTGACCAAGGGCGAACGCGGCGCCAGAGAGCGCACCCCGTACCGGATCACCGATATCGGGCGCGAGGCCTTCGCCGAGTGGATCGGGCGCGATCCCGGCGCCGAGACCATCCGCGTGCCGCTGCTGCTCACACTGTCCTTCGGCGAGCACCTGGATCCCGCGCATCGCGATCGGATCATCGCCGCCAACAAGAACATTCATCAAGATCGCCTCGACCGCTACCTCGACGAGGACGAAACCGCCCTGGCTCCCCACCAGCGGGCGACCCTCGAATTCGGCATCGCCTACGAACGCGCGGTCCTGCTCTGGTTCGACCAGCTGCCGACGATCTTCACACCACCGAACCCGCGCTGACGGACCGCGGCCCCGCCGCTGATTTCAGCGCACCCGGTGCGCTGCGGATTCGTGCAACCACTCGACCGCGTCGCCGACCTCGGCCACGGTGACCGCGCCCGCGGGCAGCGGTGGCCGGTCGATCATGATCACCGGCAGCCCCGCGGTGCGGGCAGCGAAGATCTTCGCCTCGGTCTGTTCGCCGCCGCTGTTCTTCGTGACCAGCACGTCGATGCGATGACGCGACATCAGGACGAGTTCCTCGTCGAACGTGAAGGGCCCACGCGCCAGCAACAGTTTGGCGCGCGGCGGCAGCGGGACTTCGGGGGCATCGATGGAGCGGATGACGAAACCGTGGCCCGTGCAGCCGGCGAACGCGCCGACGCCCTGACGGCCGATGGTCAGCAGGACCTGTTCGTCGCGCGCGGTCAGCGCCGCGGCCGCCGCGGCGAGATCGGGCACGCGGGTCCACAGGTCGCCGCAGCGCTGCACCCACTCGGGGCGGCGCAGATGCAGCGCCGGGATGTCCAGGTCGGCCGCCGCGGCGGCGGCGTGCGCGCTCACCTGCGCGGCGAAGGGATGGGTCGCGTCCACGACAGCGTCGATCGCGTTCTCGCGTAGCCAGGTTCGGAGGCCCTCGACACCACCGAACCCACCCACGCGGACCGCACCGACCGGCAGCCGCGGGTTGGCGACTCGACCCGCGAGGGAGGACACGATGTCGAGTCCACGCTCGCCGGACGCTCTGCGCGCCAACTCCCTGGCTTCACCGGTGCCACCGAGGACCAGAACTCTCAGGACAGCCCTCCGAAATCATCGGCACCGGCATCGCCATCGAACTTCGAGTACTTCATGTAACTCTCCATCGTGGAAAACGAACCGGGGGGATTACCCGGAACGGCAACGACCCTACCCCCGAGCCGTGGGTTCTACACGTTCGGTCCGAAACTTTTACGGCCCGCGGACCCTGCGGGAACGGATTCACCGTGATCTGCGCGTGATCTGATCGTGATCAGGCTCCAGGCTCCACACTCCGGCGACCAGCGGGTTTTCGGACAATCCACTGAGCGACCGGCAAGTGCGGTCGCCAGGCCGTGAACCCGCCGAGCGGTTCACCGCGATAGATCTGAATTTTGCGCAGGGTTCCGCCGAACCTCGCAGACCAGTCGAGCAGCAGCGCTTCCGATTCCGCGGTGACCGCGTTGGCGACCAGGCGGCCGCCGGGGCGCAGGCGCTGCCAGCACTGCTCGAACAGGCCGTCCTGGGTGAGACCGCCGCCGAGGAATACGGCGTCCGGCGCCGCGATCTTTTCCTCGGCTAACTCTGAGCGCACTTCGCCACGGATCGTTATTCCCGGTACCCCGAGGGCGGTGATATTGGTCGCGATTTGTTCCCGGCGGGCGGGCAGCCGTTCGAACGTGACGGCCCGGCACAGCGGATGGGTGCGGCACCATTCGATGGCGATACTGCCCGAGCCGCCGCCGATATCCCACAGCATTTCCCCCGGTGCGGGGGCGAGAGCGGTGACGGTGAGGGCGCGAACCTCGGTTTTGGTGAGCTGGCCGTCACCGGCGAAGGCGGCGTCGGCCAGACCGGGCAATCGGGTGTCGCGGCGCGCGTCGGCATCGGCGCGGCAGTCGATGGCGACGACGTTGAGCGGATCGCCGGGCGGGTGCGACCAAGTCGCGGCGGAGCCGGTGCGCCGGTGTTCGGCGGGGCCACCGAGTTGCTCGAGGACCGTCAGCGAGGAATCGCCGAAGCCCTTGTCGCGCAGTATTTCCGCGATGCGGCTCGGCGTCGTTTCGTCTTCGCTGAGGACGAGAATCCGCCGCCCTTCGGACAATTCGGGCAGGAGGGTGGGCAATGGCCGGGCAACCACACTCACCACCGGGGTTTCGGCCAGCGGCCACCCGAGCCGGGCGCACGCCAGCGACGCCGAGGAGGGCTGTGGGAACACCCGCAGCGCCGCCGGGCCGAACCGGCGCGCCAGGGTGACGCCGATGCCGTAGAACATGGGATCACCGCTGGCGAGGACGCCGATGCGTCGACCGGCATTGC
Organism: Nocardia sp. NPDC060249; assembly: GCF_042728755.1. NCBI lineage: Bacteria > Bacillati > Actinomycetota > Actinomycetes > Mycobacteriales > Nocardiaceae > Nocardia > Nocardia sp. NPDC060249. Next base: position 1,452,650 of record NZ_JBHXAQ010000001.1, on the reverse strand, counting down.
GCCCGAACAACTCCGGCAGGGCCGGTAGCAGCGGCGTGGGCCACGGCACCCGCTCGATATCGCCGGCCGGGAGCAGCGCCAGTTGGCGCGAGGAGCCGAACACCACATCGCAGTCCCCGACGGCCCGGCGGGCGTTGTCCCCCAGGCCGGACCAACCGTCGGCCCCGATTCCGGCCACCACGATCGGGGGGCCCGTCCAGTCCGTCGCCGCGTCGCCGGACGCGGTCACCGTGGCATCCGACGCCAGACGGATTGCGGGAGCAGGCGCATCACGAAGAAGGCGAGGGCAAGGCGGCCGGGAATCGCGACCCGGGTGGCGCCCTTGCCGAGGCTGCGGACCACCGCGTCGGCGACCTGGCCGGGGGTACTGGCCATGGGGGCCGGATCCATGCCGGTGGTCATGCGCCCGATCACGAAGCCCGAGCGCACCAGCAACAGCTGCACGCCGGTGCCGTGCAGGGCATCGCCCAGGCCGCTGGCGAAGCCGTCCAGGCCCGCTTTGGCCGAACCGTAGACATAGTTCGCCCGGCGCACGCGCACGCCCGCGATGGAGCTGAAGACGACGATCTGGCCCGATCCCTGCGCCCGCATCATGGTCGCCAGGGTCGTGAGGACACTGACCTGGGCGACGAAGTCGGTGTGCACGACCGCGACCGCATGCGCCGGGTCGTGTTCGGCACGATCCTGATCGCCGAGGACACCGAAGGCGAGCACCGCAGTCGCGATGCCACCGTGCTCGGCGGCGAGCTTGTCCAGCAGCGGCGCGTGGGTGGCGGTCTCGTCGGCGTCGAATTCCACGGCGTGCACCGCGGTCGCGCCCGCCGCGCGCACCTGCTCGATCTCGGCCGCCAACGCGTCGGCGCGGCGAGCGGCCAGGATCACCACCCGTCCAGGTGCCAGCCTGCGCGCCACCTCGAGGCCGATCTCACTGCGCCCACCCAGGACCAGCACCGGCCCGTCGTTCTGCTGCATTCCCATGGCGCCAGTCTGTCATCCGGGCACGGGGCAAACCCGCGCAGCCGCGCGCCGGTCGGCCCGGCTACCGTTTCGGGCATGCCGACCGCCACCGCACAGCTGTCCCCCGCTGCCCTCGAGTTCGTCACCGAGCGGCATCTGGCCACGCTCACCACACTGCGCGCCGACGGCACCCCGCATGTGGTCGCCGTGGGATTCACCTGGGATCCGGAGAGCGGGATCGCTCGCGTGATCACCGACGGCGCGTCGGTGAAGGCACGCAACGCAAAACGGGGCGGCTACGCGGCGGTGAGCCAGGTCGAGGGGCCGCGCTGGCTGACCCTCGAAGGACCGGCGACGGTGCTCGACGACAGCGCCGATGTCGCCGAGGCCGTGCGCCGCTACACCGAGCGCTACCGGGTGCCCCGCGAGAACCCGACGCGCGTGGTCGTCGCGATCCAGGTGCGCCGGGTGCTGTCGTCGGGCACGTTGAAATAGCCTCTGAGATCCCGCTCAGCGCCTGCGGACCCCGGTCCGTCTCCGAGCCGCCTACAGCACCGTCAGGCCGTGCGGCCGGTTGTTCATCGACTCCACACCGTTGTCGGTGACGACCACGATGTCCTCGATCCGCGCGCCCCATTCGCCGCGGAAGTAGATTCCGGGCTCGATACTGAACGCCATGCCCGCTTCGAGAACCAGGTCGTTGCCCGCCACGATGTAGGGCTCCTCGTGCACCGACAGGCCGATGCCGTGGCCGGTGCGGTGGATGAAGGCGTCGGCCAGGCCCGCGTCGGCGAGCACGGCGCGGGCGGCGGCGTCGATGGATTCCGCGCTCACCCCGGGGCGCACCGCCGCGACCGCGGCGGCCTGGGCGGCCTCGAGGACCGCCATCCGTTCGACGATCTCCGGGCTCGGAGTGCCGAGCACGTAGGTGCGGGTCGAGTCCGAGTAGTAGCCGGGTTCGACGGGACCACCGATATCGATGACGACCACGTCGCCCTGTTCGATGACGCGATCGGAGACCTCGTGGTGCGGGTCGGCACCGTGCGGGCCACTGCCGACGATGACGAACGCCGCCTCGGTATGGTCTTCCTCGACTATCGCGGCGGTGATATCGGCGCTCACCTCGGCCTCGGTGCGACCGGCGCGCAGGAACTCACCCATCCGCGCATGCACGCGGTCGATGGCCGCGCCCGCCCGGCGCAGCGCGTCGATCTCGGCCTCGTCCTTGACCATTCGCGACTCGCGCAGCACCGGCGTCGCCGAGGCGGGCAGCCCGGTGGTCGATTCGGCGAGCGGGATCAGATGCAGTGCGGGCATTGCGTCGGCGACCGCGATGCGGGAACCGGCGTGCAGGATCGAGCGGACCAGCTGGTACGGATCGACGCCGTCGACCCAGTCGAGCACCTGCAGGCCGAGTTCGCCCGCCGCGGAGTCGGCGAGCGAAGCCAGCTCGAGTTTCGGGATGACCACCGAGGGCGTCGATCCGTCGGCCGGGATCACCAAGCAGGTGAGCCGCTCGAAGGATTGCGCGGCCGAACCGATCAGGTACCGCAGGTCGGGGCCCGGAGTGATCAGCAAGGCGTCCAGATGCGCCGCGCGCATCAATTCGACCGCCCGTTCCAGCCGCTGACCGTAGACCTTCGCCGCGAACCTGGCATCCGTGTGCGCGCTCATACGATCCGACGTTACCCGCCCCGCGCCGAGGGCGGCCACCGAAGCCCATCGGCACGGCCGCGGCCACCGTGTCGGTGGTTCGGGGCACAATCACCGGGTGACCGCTGACGAGAGCACCCGTGGACCCCTGTTGATCCTCGACGGCGCCAGCCTCTGGTTCCGCGCCTATTACGCCATTCCCGACAAGCTCAAGGACGCCGACGGCCGCTCGGTGAACGCGCTGCGCGGATTCACCGACATGGTGGCCTCGCTGGTCACCAAACATCGCCCGAGCAGGCTCGTCGTCGGGCTCGACCTCGATTGGCGGCCCCCGTTCCGGGTGGCCCTCGTGCCCTCGTACAAGGCCCACCGCCTCGACACCAGCACCAGCGCGGCGCCCGGCGCCGAAGAAGTGCCCGACACGCTCACCCCGCAGGTCGAGATGATCCTCGAGGTGCTCGCGGCGGCGGGCATCGCCACCGGCGGCGCCGAAGGACTCGAGGCCGACGATGTGCTCGGCACCCTCGCGAGCCGGGAACGCACCGACCCGGTCGTCGTCGTCAGCGGCGATCGCGACCTGCTGCAACTGGTGCGCGACGAGCCCGCCCCACCGGTCCGCGTGCTCTACGTCGGCCGCGGTCTGGCCAAAGCCGAACTGTTCGGCCCCGCGGAGCTCTCGGCGAAATACGGTGTGCCCGAACAGAACGCGGGACCGGCCTACGCCGACATGGCGACACTGCGCGGCGACGCCTCCGACGGCCTGCCCGGTGTGGCGGGCATCGGCGACAAGTCCGCCGCCCAGCTGATCACGAGGTTCGGCTCGCTCGACGCGCTCATGGACGCCGTCGCAGATCCCGGTTCCGATATCGCCAAGGGTGTGCGCGCGAAACTCGGTGCCGCACAGGATTATCTGAAGGTCGCCGCACCGGTCGTACGCGTCGTCCGCGACGCCGATGTCATCCTGTCGCGTCCGGATGTCTTGCCCGCCACCCCGGCCGACCCCGACCGGCTGCTCGCGTTGGCTGCCGAGTACAACGCCGAGAGTCCGATCACCCGCCTGGTCACCGCGCTGACCGCGGCGCACGCCGGCTGACCCGCCCGCGCCGAGTTCTCGCGACAGCGCCATCGCCCGTCCTGCTCCGCGCCGCCGGAAACGACACCGGGCCGCCCGCGTAGTCGCGGACGGCCCGGAAAACGTAGTGCGAGCGCCTAGTTGGGGCGGCCGACCTCGTAGGTGCCGTCTTCCTTGGTGATCTTGACGGTGACCTTCTTCGCCTCGCCGCTGACCTTCAGGTCGCAGGTGAAGGTCGCGTCGACCTCGACCGCTTGGCCCGAGGGGCAGCTGACATCGGAGACGTCGGCGATGCCGTAGGAGTCCTTCAGCACGCGCGAGACACCGTCCTGCACGGCCACGTTGTCGAGTTCGTCGGAGGAGAGCAGGACCAGGAGCAGGCCGATGACCGCGGCGACCACGAGCACGCCCGCGGCGATGAGCCCGATGATCAGACCCTTGCTCTTGCCGCCGGAGGACTGCTGCGGCTGCTGGCCCCACTGCTGCTGGGGTGCAGGCTGCTGGCCCCACTGCTGCTGCGGCGCGGGCTGACCCCACTGCTGCTGCGCGTTGGCGGCCTGGTTGTTCCAGTCCTGCGGCGGCGGCTGGGTCTGACCCCACTGCTGCTGCGGCCCGGTCGGTTGCTGCGGCGGCACGCCACCCTGCTGCGGCTGCTGACCCCACGGCTGCTGCGGCTGCTGGGGCTGTTGTCCCCATTGCTGCTGCGGCTGCTGCGCGTTCGGATCCTTCCACTGCTGAGTGGGCTGGGCGCCCTGTTGCGGCGGCTGCTGCGCGCCACCCCAGTGCTGGGTGGGGCCGGCGCCACCGGCCCCCTGCTGACCCCCCCAGTGCTGGGTGGGATCGTTGTTCCCCTCCCCGGGGTTGTTCGGTCCGTAAGGGCCGCTCATCCACTCGCCTCCACTCGCATCATTAGTCCATACGGTAGCCCCCCGCGCCGGGCCTGCCGCATTCGCACGACATCCGCCTCACGGTCGGTACGCGAAGAAATCAAATCACAGACGTCGCGACTACGCGGCGTCCACCGCGACGACACCCCGCCGTACGGCACGCACCGCCTTGGCGGCGGTGGACGCGATCTCGGGGTCGTCGGCGGTGTTGTGGATCTGATCGAGCAGGTCGATCACCTGCCTGCACCACCGCACGAAATCGCCCGCCGACATCGTCGTGCCCTGGTCACCGCTGGCCAGCAACGCCTCGGCCAACGCGTCACCACGCGCCCATTTGTAGACCCCGGTGACGAACCCCAGATCGGGTTCGCGGGTAGGCGGAAGTTTGTGTCGCGCCTCGTCGGAGCGCAGCTCCGACCACACCTCGATGGTGGCCGCGACCGCCCGGCGGATCGGATCGGTCGGCCCGGCCGGCGTGAGCAGGCCGGTTTCCTGCCGCGATTCGTAGACCAGCGTCGATACCACCGCGGCGAGTTCGGCCGGGCCGAGTCCGCGCCACAGGCTCTGGCGCAGGGCCTCGGCGACCACCAGATCGCTCTCGGCATAGATCCGGGCCAGGCGCCTGCCGTCGGCGGTCACCTCGCCGTGGGCGACGAACCCGCGTTCCTCGAGCAGCCCGACGATCCGATCGAACGTGCGCGCCAGCGAGTTCGTGGTCGCGGCAACTTTCTGGCGCATCGTCTCGGTCTCGCGGGCGAGGCGCGAGTACCGCTCGCCGGTGCGGCTCAGCTGCTCCCGATCGGGACGATGGTGCGCGGGATGGGACCGCAGACTGCGCCGCAGCGTCGAGAGCTGACGATCTTCGCCGCCTCGGACACGGTCGTTGCGCCTACCCCGGCGCGGAGCCGAGATTCCGGTGCCGCGCAACGCCGAGGCCAGGTCGCGACGGATACGCGCGGTCCGGTGATCGACCCGGCGCGGCAGATCCATGCGCCCGAGCGCTTCGGCGGGCTCCGGGAAATCGGCCGCGGACACCCGGCCGGCCCAGTGGTCCTCGGTCAATACCAGGGGACGCGGGTCGCCGGGCGTCTGGTCGGGTTCGAGGATCACCGCGAGCCCGGAACGCTTGCCCACGGGGATCGACACCACGTCGCCGCGACGCAAACCGATCAGTGCTTTCACCGCCGCGCCGCGCCGGTCGGCCCGGCCCTGCTGCTGGATATCGCGCTCACGCTGCTTGATCCGGTCACGCAGCGACAGGTACTCCATGAAGTCGCCGTCGACGCCGCCGAGCTGACTCTCCAGCTTGCGCAACGCGCCCTCGTTGCGTTCGATGCCACGGACGAGCCCGACGACCGACCGGTCGGCCTGGAACTGGGCGAACGATCGCTCGAGCAGAGTCCGGGCCTCCTGGGCGCCCATCCGATCGATCAGGTTGATCGACATGTTGTAGCCGGGCCGGAACGAGCTGCGCAGCGGATAGGTGCGGGTGGAGGCGAGGCCGGCCACCGCGCTGGTGTCGACCTCGGGCTGCCACAGCACCACCGCGTGGCCCTCGACGTCGATGCCGCGCCTGCCCGCGCGGCCGGTGAGCTGGGTGTACTCGCCGGGGGTGAGCTCGGCATGGGTTTCGCCGTTGAACTTCACCAGGCGCTCGAGGACCACCGTGCGAGCGGGCATGTTGATGCCGAGCGCCAGGGTCTCGGTGGCGAACACCGCGCGCACCAGACCCTTGACGAACAGTTCCTCGACGGTGTGCCGGAACGCGGGCAGCATGCCGGCGTGGTGGGCGGCCAAGCCGCGGTGCAGCGCCTCGCGCCACTCCCAGTAGCCGAGCACCTCCAGGTCACCTTTGGGCAGGTCCCCGGTGTGCTTCTCGATGATCTGGTCGATCTGCTCGGTCTCGCCGGGACGACTCAGATCCAGGCGGGCGCGCAGGCACTGGGCCAGCGCGCCGTCGCAGCCTGCCCGGCTGAAGATGAACGTGATCGCGGGCAGCAGGTTTTCCTCGTCGAGGCGCGCCAGGACATCGGGCCGGGGCAGCGGGCGGAAATTGCCGCCGCGCCCACCACGGCCGCGCGGACCGCCGTACCCGTGCATCCGGTCGGCGCTCTCGCGCTGGCGGATGAACCGCACGAGGTCCTCGTCGACCACGACCTTGCGGTCGCTGGACTTGGTGTCGAACAGGTCGAACATCCGCCGGCCGACCATCACGTGCTGCCACAGCGGCACCGGCCTGGTCTCGTCGACCACCACCGCGGTGTCGCCGCGCACGGTTTCCATCCAGGCGCCGAACTCCTCGGCGTTGGACACCGTCGCCGACAGGCTCACCAGCCGCACGTCCGGCGGCAGGTGCAGGATCACTTCCTCCCACACCGCGCCGCGGAACCGGTCGGCGAGGTAGTGCACCTCGTCCATCACGACATAGGACAGGCCGTGCAGCGAGTCCGAGGAGGCGTAGAGCATGTTGCGCAGGACCTCGGTGGTCATCACGACCACCGGCGCGCCGGGGTTGATCGACTGGTCACCGGTGAGCAGGCCGACGCTGTCACGGCCGTGCCGGGCGGTGAGATCGGCGAACTTCTGATTCGACAGCGCCTTGATCGGCGTGGTGTAGAAGCACTTTCCGCCCGAGGCCAGCGCCATGTGCACGGCGAACTCACCGACGATCGTCTTGCCCGCACCGGTCGGGGCGCACACGAGCACGCTGTGCCCGTCTTCCAACGCCGCGCACGCGGTGCTCTGGAAGGGGTCCAGATCGAACGAGATTTCACCGGCGAATTTCGCCAGTTCGCTGGGCAGCCCCGGAGTGTCGGTCACCCCTCAGAGCGTATCGGAGTAGTCCGACACCGGGCGCGCGGTTTTCTCCGGCTCACCCACCGGATCGGCGGACGCCACCGGCTCGGGGGTCTCCAGCGGAGAGGCCTGTTCGTCGTCGAGTGTGCCCCAGCCCTCCTTCGCCTCCCGGCGGGCCTTGCGCGCGTCACTGAACCGCGCGAACTGGACAGCGAGCTCGAACAGCACGGTCAACGCGATCGCCAGCGCCAGCATGGAGAACGGGTCCTGCGGTGTGACGATCGCGGCGAAGACGAACAGGCCGAAGACAATCCCCCGTCGCCACGCCTTGAGCTTGGTGTAGGGCAGCACCCCGACCAGGTTCAGCCCGATGATGATCAACGGCGTCTCGAAGCTGACGCCGAAGATGATCAGCAACTGGATGATGAAACCGAAGTACTGATTACCGCTGAGCGCGGTGATCTGGACGTTGTCGCCGATGGTCATCAGGAACGACAACGCGTGCGAGACCACCACGTAGGCCAGCACGGCGCCTGTCACGAACAGCACCGAGCCCGTCACCACGAACCCGACCGCGAGCTTGCGTTCCTTCGCGTACAGCCCCGGGGTGATGAACGCCCACAGCTGATACAGCCAGAACGGCGTCGCGATCACCACACCGGCGGTGAACCCGACCTTCAACCGGAGCATGAACTGGTCGAAGGGTCCGGTAGCGAGCAATCGGCAGGCGCCGTCGGGCGTCAGGCTGGCCCGCGCCGATTCGGGGAGCGCGCAGTAGGGGCCACGCAAGATCTCGCCCAGGCTCTCCATCCCGAAGAGGGTGTGCGCGTACCAGAAGAAGCCGATCAGGGTGGTCACCGCGATCGCGGCCAGTGCCAGCAGCAGCCGGGTGCGCAGTTCCTGCAGGTGCTCGACCAACGACATGGTGCCGTCGGGATTCGTCCTGCGCTTGGTGCGCCGGGGATCGAACGGGATGCGCATGGTGGGTGGTGCCTCTTACCCTCGGTTCGGCGGATGCTCGGCGGCAACTTCTGACGAGACAGCACTTCGCCCCGGAGCGGTGACTACCACTCCGGGGTGATGGCCGAGGTCAGAGGGTTTTGTGGCCCCGCTGCGGATCGACGATCGGGGTCTGCGCCTGCGTCGCCGACGCGGACAACTGCTGCTGCGGCGCGGGGGTGGCCGGGGTGGCCGCAGGCGCGTCGGACGTCGCCGACTCCGCCTGCATCTGCCCGACCTCGCTCTTGAAGATCCGCAGCGAGCGGCCGAGACCGCGTGCCGCGTCGGGAAGCCGCTTCGCGCCGAAGAGCAGAACGAACAGCAACGCGATGATCAGCAGGTGCGTCCAGCTGAACGTGCCCATTATCAGATACCTCCAAAGACTGTGGTGATTACCGATGCTACCTGTGTTCGGACCATGGTGGACGCCGAGCCGCAGCGGTGTTCGCCACGCGTTCAATCCGCGACAGCGGCCGCCGCCCCGGTCAGCTCGGCGAACAACCGGCTTCCGGTGAACCGGGCGGTGTCGCCGGATTCGGCGATCCTGATCAGCTGCGTCAGCCGCCGGTTGACCGGCGTCGGGTGCCCGACCATGTCGCCCAGGCGCACGATTTCCCCACACAACCACGCGATCTCGGTACGCCGGCCGAGCGCGAGGTCATCGGCCATCGACGAGCGGGCGAGCGGATCGATGGCGAGCACCCGCCCGAACACCCGCCGGAAGATCGCGTCGGGCACACGCAGCAGATGCACCATCAACTCGGGCGGAACGGGGGTGAGCTGCGCGGGCCGAATTCGCGCAGTGTTCATCACGGCGAGGGCTTCGGACTGAGTCAGCGCGAGGCAGCGGCGGTAGTCACGCTCGGCGAGTTCCTCCCGCAGCGGCCTGCCCGACAGCGCGTTGATCGGGTTGTTCAGATTGAGCAGCAGTTTCGCCCATTGCACCGGACGCAGATCGCGGTGACGGCGCAGCGGCAATCCGGCCGCCCGGAAACGGTCGGCGAAGCGGTCGACGACCGGGTCGTCCTGGATCGCGAGGTCGCCGTCGCTGGCGCGGTGGAAACACCCGCGACCGCTGTGCACCACGTTGAACATCACCATCCCGGCCAGGACGACGCTGGTCGGCAGGATCTCGCGGATCACGCCGGCGTTGCCGATGCCGTTCTGCAGGCTCACGACCGGCGTGCCGGGGCGTAATCGGCCCGCGACGGCACGGGCCGCGGCGGCGGTGTCGGCCGATTTCACGGTCACCAGGACCAGGTCGGCCAACTCGGGCTCGTCGGGTTCGAGCGCGAGACCGAACCGGTCGGGCGTCACCTCGGTCGAGCCGCCGTCCAGGTCGGTCAGGCGCAGGCCGTGCTCGGCGATGTCGTCGAGGATCCGCTGACGGCCGACGAAGATCACTTCCATGCCGGCGGCGGCCAGGTGACCGCCGATGAAAACCCCAACGCTGCCCGCGCCGAGGACCAGTACTCGCTGACTCACGCGGGTTCGGTCTCCCCCACCAGTCCGGCGGCCGCGTAGGCGGCCAGGGCGGCGTCGGCGCGCGTGCGCACCGCGGCCACCAGTTCGGGTGGCCCGAGCACGGTGACGCCGGTGCCGAAGCCGAGCAGCAACCGGGCCATCCAGTCCGGTGAGGCGAAGCGCATGCCCGCCTCGATGCTGCCGTCGGCGCGCGATTCGATGCGGTGCATGGGGTACTGGTCGAGCACCCACGCGTAGTCGGCGCGAATCCGCAACCGGGCCAGCGGCACGGCGGGATCGTCCTGGAACAGGTCGAGTGCCGCGGCGTCGTTGGCGGCGTGGCTCGGCGCGTGGGCGGGTTCGTCGAGTTCGGTGGCGTCCTCGATCCGGTCGAACCGGAACAGGCGAACGCCTTCGGCCTGCCTGCACCAGGCCTGCAGATAGCTGTTGTTGTCGACCAGCACCACGCGAATCGGGTCGACGATTCGTTCGGAGACCTCGTCGCGGCTGGCGGAGTAGTAGACCAGGCGCAGGGCGCGCGCGTCGGCGAGCGCGGCGCGCACGGTCGCGACCACCGGTTTCTCCACGGGGACATCGACCGGTTTGCCGGCGACGACGGCGTCGGTGCTGGCGATCGCCGATTCGATCTTGGCGATGGCGGCGTGCGCGGCGGTCGGGTCGACCATGCCCGGCATCTCCACGATCGAGCGCAGCGCCACCAGCAGCGCGGTGGCCTCGGTGGAGGTCAGCCGTAGCGGCCGTTCGATACCGGCCGAGAAGGTGACCTCGATGCTCTCCTCGGAGAACGACAGGTCGATCAGATCGCCGGGACCGTAGCCCGGCAAGCCGCACATCCACAGCTGATTGAGGTCGCTCATCAGCTGTTTGGTGGTGACACCCAGTTCGGCGGCGGCCTCGGCCGCGCTGATACCCGGGTGCGCGAGTAAGTACGGCACCATGTTCAGCAGGCGCGAAAGGCGTAGGGACAGACGCGAACTCACGACGTGACCTCCGTGTGGTCGAGTACCGACCGTAGCCGGTTCATCACGTCGGCGCGCAGTTCCGGTGGTTCCAGGACGAGAACATCGGGTCCGAGGCCGGTGATCAGCCGGGCCACCCAGTCGCGGGATCGGACCGGCACGTCGAGGACCGAGCCGGGCCGTCCGCCCAGGTCACGGGTGTCGATTTCGGTGCCGATGCGGCGCAGTTCGCGACCGCGGCCCTTGGCGACCCACACGGTGGCCGACCCGGTGACGGGGGCGTCACCGGTGACCCGGTCGACGATCGCGCGCAGATCGGTGTGCGCGGGCTTGTGGACAGCGTCGACCGGACCGTACGGCCGCACCTGTCCCCCGATCCGCGACAGCCGGAACGTGCGAACGGCATCGCGTTCGCGGTCGTGCCCGACCAGGTACCAGCGCCCGTGCCGGGTCACCACGCCCCACGGTTCGACATCGCGGGTCACGAACGGATCGGTGACGGCGCTGTGGTGGCCGAATCGCACCGCCTGCCCGGCGTCGATCGCCGCGAGCAGCTCCCGCAACACCGGCTCCGACCCCCGGGTGCGTGCGGGCACCGCGGGCACCGAAACCCCGACGTTGTCGGTCTCGACGGTGACCCCGGCCGCGCGCAGCTTCAACAGCGCGCCCTCGGCCGCGCCCGCCAATTCCGGTGAGGCCCACATCTGCACCGCGACGGCAACCGCCGCGGCTTCCTCGCTGGACAGATCGATATCGGGCAGCTCGTAGGCGTCCCGGTTGATCCGGTACCCCTCGAGTGTCGAGAACCGTCCCACCGGGCCGACTTCCAACGGGATGCCCAGATCGCGCAATTCGTTCTTGTCGCGCTCGAACATCCGGCTGAACGCCTCGTCGGTCGCGGAGTCCTCGTAACCGGCCACGCTGGCGCGAATACGTTCCGCGCTCAGGAACTGCCTGGTCGACAGCAGCGCGATGACCAGATTCATCAGCCGCTCGACCTTGGATATCGCCACTCGATAGAGGGTAATGGTCGCGCCCGCTCCCCCGCGCGTCGGCGCACACTTGGGCAACGACCCCGGCAGACCTCGGGGCCCACCCGTCGAAAGGATCACGATGCTCGTCGCCTTCTCCGTTGCGCCCAGCGGTTCCGCCCACCACGACGGCTCGGTCGGCGAAGCGGTCGCCGCGGCGGTCCGGGTGGTCCGCGCATCCGGCCTGCCCCACCGCACCGACGCGATGTTCACCACCATCGAGGGCGAATGGGACGAGGTGATGGCGGTGATCAAGGCCGCCACCGACGCCGTTCTCGTCACCGCGCCCCGGTGCAGCCTGGTACTCAAGGCCGACATCCGCCCCGGGGTCACCGACGCGCTGACCAGCAAGGTCGAGACGATCGAGCGCTACCTCGCCGACGGATAGCCTGCGAGAATGCGGGGATGGAACTCCGTCCGGCATGCCGCGCCGCGGGCATCGGCGTGGTGTCGATCAGCGAGCACGCTGGTCCAGCTCGGGCCCATCGAGCTGTCCCCACCTTGTCGGCTCGACTCGTTGTCAGTCTCGGAGCTCCGCTCGAGGTCGACTACGACGGACAGACCCTGCGCACGCAGGCGGTCGTGGCCGGCTTGATGCGGCCGGGGGTCGCGACGCCGGTCACCGCCCTGCTGCCGGGGCAGCCGACGGCCTATCTGGAGTTGTCACCGGCGGCAATGCGCCGCCTGCTCGGCATGCCGCTGAGTGAGGTGGACGCGGGCGGCGTGATCGCCGACGCCGTACTGCCGTGGGTGCACTCGCTGTGCGAGGAGTTGGCGGAGCACCCGGCCGGTCGACGTGAGGGTGTCCTGCGTATCCGTCTGCTCGAGCAGCTGGACCGGGCCGAGTACGACACCGCGGCCGACCACGCCCTGCGCGCGCTGGATCGGATCAGGGCAGGTAGCGGGACGCTGTCGGTCGATGATCTCGCCGACCGCGTGCACCTGAGCGCCCGGCGTCTGCGCGAGGTGATGCGACGCTCGCTGGGGGTCACCCCGAAGTTCGCCTCCCGCGTGGCGCGCCTGGAGTGCGCGGTTCGCCGCGCCGGCACGGGCGCGACGTCCTGGGCACGGGTGGCCGCCGAGTCGGGCTACCACGACCAGAGCCACCTCGTGCGCGAGTTCCGCGACCTCATGAACACCACGCCGACGGACTGGCTCGCGGAAGAGGACCGAAATCTACAAGGCAGGCAACCTGGCGGTCCACGACCATAGGGACATGAACAGCCACCTTGTCCCGAAACTGCTGGTCTCCGACGCGGACGCCGCGATCACCTTCTACACCGAGGCGCTCGGAGCGCAGCTGAGTCTGCGCGTCGCCGAGGACGGGGTGGTGCATCATGGCGAACTCACGCTCGGCTCCGTCGTGTTCGCCCTGGCGCAGAGTGCCGAGGAATGGGGGTGGGCCGACCCCGGATCGGTGGGCGGCTCGCCCGTTCTCCTCGTGCTCACCGTCGCCGACCCCGACGCGACAGCCGACCGGATGGTCAAGCACGGAGCCGAGGTCGTGATCCCCGTCGGCAACCGTCCCTACGGCAAGCGGCAAGGCAGGGTGAAGGACCCCTTCGGGCACCTCTGGGTTCTCAGCGGCGAACTCCGGTAGGGCACCGAACCGGCCGTGGCGAGTGCGGGGCGCGCTCGCCACGGCCGGCTTTCACAGCAGGCAGCGAGCGATGGAGTCGGCCACACACGCTGGGCGGTCGGCGTTTTCGAGTTCGACGGTGACATGGCGGTGGACTTGGACGCCGCCGGGAACCTCGGTGACCTCGGTGAGCGTGAGGTGGGCGCGAATACGGCTGCCGACCGGAACCGGCGAGAGGAAGCGAACCCGGTCGAGGCCGTAGTTGATGCCTGCCTTCGCCGCGCTGACGGACATGATCTGCTGGGTCATCGGCACGATCAGCGACAGGGTGAGGAAGCCGTGGGCGATGGTGGTGCCGTAGGGGCCCGCGGCGGCGCGTTCGGCGTCGACGTGGATCCACTGGTGGTCGTCGGTGGCTTCGGCGAACAGGTCGATGCGCCGCTGGTCGACGGTGATCCAGTCGCTGGGGCCGAGTTCTGTGCCGATCGCCGCCCGCAGGGCGTCGAAATCAGCGAAATCCGTGGTCATGCAGTTCCTCCGAAACGTTGGCGCAGTGCGCGTTTGAGAACCTTGTGGGTGGGGCCGAGCGGTAGTTCGGTCACGAATTCGACGCGGCGCGGGTACTTGTACTTCGCGACCTGCTGCTTGGCGAAGTCGATCACTTCCCGCTCGGTCAGCGGGCCCGCCGGCACGACAACCGCCACGATCTCCTCACCGTAATGGGGGTCGGGCACACCGATCACCGCTACCTGCGCGATCCGCGGGTGCCGCAGCAGGGCGGCTTCGACCTCGGTCGGATACACGTTGAAACCGCCGCGCAGGATCATCTCCTTGATCCGGTCGACGATGCGCACCCGACCGGTGTCGTCCCTGGTGCCGAGGTCACCGGTCCGGAACCACCCGTCGACCACGGCCGCGGCGCTCGCCTCCGGTCTGCCGGTGTAGCCACTGAACACATTGTGCCCGCGCACCACCACCTCGCCCACGTCGCCGATGGGCACCAGTTCGATGCGGTCGGTGATCGCGGGATCGGCGATCTCCACGTCGACGCCCCACACCGGATGGCCGACAGTGCCCGCCTCGGTGCCGAAGCACGGCTGGTTCACCGCCGCGGTCGGCGAGGTCTCCGACAGGCCGTAGCCCTCGAGCACCGGCGCGTGGAAGATCCGCTCGAAATCCTCGAGCACGGCGACGGGCAGCGCGGCGCCGCCGCTGATGCACAGTTTCAGCGCGGGCAGTACCGGGGCCGCACCTGCCGCCTCGATCAACGACAGGTACATGGTGGGCACGCCGTGGAACAGGTTGACCTGCTCGGCCGCCATCAGCGACAACGCCGCGGCCGCGTCGAATCTCGGCATCAGCACCAGGGTGCCGCCGACCCGCCACTGCGAATTCATCGACACCGTCTGCCCGAACACGTGGAACAGCGGCAGCGCGCCCAGCGCGATGTCGTCGCGGTGGATCTCGTTGGCGTCGAAGGTGTTCACCGTCGCACACATCACCATGTTGAGATGGCTGAGCTCGGCGCCCTTGGGCGTGCCGGTGGTGCCGCTGGTGTAGAAGACCACCGCCGTATCGAGCGGACCACGCGAGACGAAGTTCGAGATCGCCGCGCCGGCAAGTTCTTCGGGCGCCACGACGTCGATTCCCGCGTTCCTGGCCGCCTCGCTCCCCGTCGCCGCGACCATCGGATGACAGATCAGCAGCGAGGCGCCGCTGTCGCGCAGCACGTATTCCATCTCCGGCGCGGTGAGCAGCAGATGGACGGGCACCACCGTCGCGCCCGCGGCGAGGACGGCGAAGTAGGCACGCGGGAAGTCGGCGGTATTGGGACACAGCAGCGCTACCCGGTCGCCGGGTTGCACACCGCGCGCGATCAGGGCGCCCGCCTGTTCGCGGGCTTCACGCCACAGATCGGCGAAGGTGATGCGGTGCTCACCCTCGATCAGCGCGAGGTGATGCGGGCGGCGGCGGGCGGGTTCGGCGAGGATGCTCGCCAGGGAAAGAGTGGCGTTCACGGGTGGTTCCTAACGACAGCGTTGGCGGAAAGAGCGGCCACCGCCCGGAGCGGGGCCTGGTGCGGCGGCGACCGGGGCGGTCACCGCACCGGTCAGCGGTGCAGGAGTACGGCGAGACCTTGGCCGACGCCGACACACAGGGTCGCGATGGCATGCCGGGCATCGCGTTCGACCAGTTCGAGCGCGGCGGTGAGAGCGAGCCGGGCACCGCTCGCCCCGAGCGGGTGACCCAGTGCGATCGCGCCGCCGTGGGGATTCACGTGCTCGGCGTCATCGGGCAGGCCCAGACCACGCAACACCGCCAGCGCCTGGGCGGCGAAGGCCTCGTCGAGTTCGAGCACGTCGATCTCGTCGATACCCAGACCTGTTCGGGTGAGCAGCTTTTCGACAGCGGGCACCGGGCCGATGCCCATCGTCGGTGGCTGCACACCCGCCGCCGCGACCGCCCCGACCCGCGCGAGCGGGGTGAGACCGTACCGGCGCACCGCGTCTTCGGAGGCGATCAGGAGCGCGGCGCGACATTGCGATTGTCCTCGCCCGCCTGATTGACGCACCCCAGCACCACATCGTCGAGTGCGCCGAAATCCACGCTCGGCGGACGCTGCATCAGGGCCGTGATCGCGTGCGCGGCAAGGTCATCGGGTCGCACCCCGGCCAGTGCGCCCCCGTACCGGCCGAACGGCGTTCGCACGCCGTCGACCAGGTACGCGGTGCCGGTCACAAGCCCATGTCCTTGGCGATGATCATCTTCATCACCTCGCTGGTGCCGCCGTAGATCCGGTTGACCCGGTTGTCGGCGTACAGGCGGGCCACCGGGTACTCGTTGATGTAGCCGTAGCCGCCGTGCAGTTGCAGGCAGCGGTCGATCACCCGCGAGGCCACCTCGGAGCAGAACAGTTTGGCCGAGGCCGCGTCGGCGGCGGTGAGTTCCTCGCGGTCGAGGGCCTCGAGCGCCCGGTCGACGACCGCTTCGGCGGCATCGACCTCGGCCTGACAGGCGGCCAGTTCGAACTTGGTGTTCTGGAACTGCGCGACCGGCTGGCCGAAAACATTGCGCCCCCTGGTGTATTCGAGGGTGAACCGGATCGCCGCCTTGGCCTGGGCGTAGGCGCCGAGCGCGATCGAGAGCCGTTCCTGCGGCAGATTCTGGCCCAGGTAGCTGAACCCCTTGTCCGCCTCCCCCAGCAGGTCCGACACCGGAACTCGCACGTCGGTGAAGGACAGCTCGGCGGTGTCGGAGACCTTCAGACCCAGCTTGTCCAGCTTGCGTCCCACCGCGTATCCCGGCGACTTCGTATCGACGACGAGCAGCGAGATCCCGTGGCGGCGATCGGTGTCCGACGGCGGGGCGGTCCGCGCGCAGACGATCACCCGATCGGCGTGCACACCACCGGTGATGAAGGTCTTCGACCCGTTGAGCACATAGTGGGTGCCGTCCTCGGACAGCTGCGCGGTGGTGCGCATTCCGGCGAGATCGGAGCCGGTGCCGGGCTCGGTCATCGCGATCGCGAACATGATCTCGCCCGAGACGAACCCCGGCAGCCAGCGCTGCTTCTGCTCGTCGGTCGCGAGGTTCTTCAGATACGGCAGACACAGGCCCACGTGGACGCCGGAGCCGCCGAAAGACACACCGGCGCGGGTGGTCTCCTCCAGCAGGATCGCCTGGAACTTGAACGATTCGATGCCGGCGCCACCGTATTCCTCGGGCACCTCGATCCCGAACACCCCGAGGTCGGCCAGGTCGGCGTAGAAACCGCGCGGCACGATGCCCGCCTCGTACCACTGGTCGTAGACCGGTGCGACCTTCGCTTCGATGAATGCCCGCACGGTCTTGCGGAATGCTTCGTGCTCATCGTTGAAAACTGTTCTCTGCATGAGGTTTCTCCGCTATCTAGAGACGGCGTCCGCCGTCGACGTACACGGTCTGCCCGGTGACGAAGCCGGCATCGTCGGAGACGAGGAACGCCACCACGTTCGCGATATCGGCGGGCACGCCGACCCGTCGCAGTGGGGTGATCTCGGCCGTCTTGGCTTGCAGGTCTTCGGCACTCACCCCCATTCGCGCCGCGGTGGCCGCGGTCATCTCGGTGGCGATGAAGCCGGGAGCGACGGCGTTGACGCGAATCCCGAACGGGCCGAGTTCCATGGCGAGCGTGCGGGTCAGGCCCTGGATGCCCGCTTTGGCCGCCGCGTAGTTGGCCTGTCCGCGATTGCCGAGCGCCGAGACGCTCGAGGTGTTGACGATGGCGCCGCCACCGTTGTCCACCATGTGCTTCTGCGCGGCCTTGCTGCACAGGAACGCGCCACGCAGGTGCACCGCCATGACGGTGTCCCAGTCCTGCACCGACATCTTGAACAGCAGGTTGTCGCGCAGCACGCCCGCGTTGTTCACGAGCACGTCGAGCGAGCCGAGGTCGGCCACGGTGCGTGCGACGGCGTCGGCCACCTGCGTCTCGTCGGCGACGTCGCAGCCCAGGCCGATCGCGGTGCCGCCTGCCGCGTTGATCTTCCCGGCGGCCAGCACCGCGGCGTCGGCGTCGAGATCGACGACGGCCACGGCGAACCCGTCGTCGGCCAGGCGGGCGGCGGTCGCCGCGCCGATCCCGCGGGCCGCCCCGGTGACGAGGGCTGTTCTGTGGGTCATGGGTCGTACTCCTGTGTCAGACAATGGCGTTCACGCCGGTGAGGGCGCGTCCGATGAGCAGTTTCTGGATCTGGGTGGTGCCTTCGTAGAGGGTCAGCACGCGGGCGTCGCGCAGGTACTTGGCGACGGGGTATTCGTCGATGTAGCCGTAGCCGCCGAACACCTGGATCGCGTTGTTGGCGGCCGAGACCGCGGCTTCGGAGGCGAACAGCTTCGCCATCGACGCGGCGGTGCCGAAGGCTTGCCCGCGGTCGGCGAGATCGGCCGCGCGCCACGCGAGCAGCCGTGCGGCGTCGGTCGCGACGGCGATATCGGACAGCAGCTCCTGGACCAGCTGGTAACCGGCGATCGGCCGGCCGAACTGTTCGCGCTCACCGGCATAACGCACCGATGCTTCGAGGCAGGCGCGGGCCACGCCGACGCAGCCGGACGCGACCCCGATGCGGCCCTTGTCGAGCGCCGACATCGCGATCCGGAAGCCCTGCCCCTCCTCGCCGAGGCGCAGCGCGTCGGGCACCCGGACCCCGTCGAGGACGAGTTCGGCGGTGGCCTGGCCGCGCAGCCCGAGCTTGCCCTTGATCTCGGTCCGGCCGAAGCCCGGCGCGTCCGTCGGCACCACGAACGCGGTGACGCCCTTGGGGCCGGGCCCGCCGGTCCGCGCGAACACCAGCGCGTGATCGGCCCAGGTCCCGTTGGTGATGAAGATCTTGGTGCCGGACAGCACCCAGTCCGACCCGTCGCGAACGGCGCGGGTGTCCAGATTCGCCGCGTCGGAGCCGGTGCCGGGCTCGGTCAGCGCGAAACAGCCCAGCTGGTCGCCCGCGCAGATCCCCGGCAGGAACAGCTGCTTCTGTTCCTCGGTGCCGTACGCGGCGATCGACTTGCCGAACAGCCCGAGCGAGACCGACACGATGCCGCGCACCGCGCTGTCACCGCGGCCGAGCTCCTCGAGCAGCAGGCAGTAATCGAAGGTGTCGCCGCCGGAGCCACCGTATTGCTCGGCGATCCCGATGCCGAGGAAGCCGAGAGCGCCGAGCTTGCCGACGATCGCCGGGTCCACCGATTCGTCGCGATCCCACTGCGCGGCGTACGGCACGACTTCCTTGTCCACCCACGTACGGGCGAGTGCACGCAGGTCGGACTGCGCGGGGGTGAGCTGGAAATCCACGGAACCACTCCTGAACCAAACGGCGTTAGGTTTACTCGGGCACCGTATCCTAACGCTGTTCGGTTAATCAAGAGCTGTTTTCGGCATCGGTGATACCGTTCCATTCCCGACGAGAGAGGGAGTACCGCATGGCCAGGCCGCGCGTACCGCTGTTGAGCCGCGAGCGCATCCGCGACGCCGCGCTGGTCCTGATCGACCGCGACGGGCTCGCCGAAGTCTCCATGCGCAAATTGGGCGCCGAGCTCGGCGTCCAGGCCGCCTCGCTCTACGGCCACTACCCGAACAAGGACGACCTGTTCGACGACATCGCCACCGGCGTCATGAGCCTGGTCGACACCTCGGCCTTCGACACCATGAGCTGGGATCGCGCACTCGCGGACTGGGCGCGCAGCTATCGCGGCGCACTGGCCACCCATCCGAACTTCGTGCCGTACCTGGCCACCGGCCCGGGCCGCCGAGCCGAGAACCTGCGCGCCGCCGACGCCGTACACGGGGGTCTGGTCGGTGCGGGCTGGCCACCGCGCTACGCCACCATGATCGGCGCGGCCACCCGCTACCTGGTCATGGGTTCGACAGTGGGCTCGTTCGCCGGCGGCTTCGCCGACGACGTGCAGGTCTACCGCGACCGCTACCCGCACCTGAATCAGGCCCACCTGCTGCGGGCGATCGCCGACGAAATCGACGACGACAGTTTCGAATTGGCGCTCACCGCGTTCATCGCCGGCCTCACCGCCACCTACGCGACGGTCGTGATCGCGGACTGAGCGCGCCCGCACACAACAAAACCGGTGGCGCCTACGCGATCGCTCCCATGCGCCACCGGTTCTGTTGTCGGTCCCCCCGTCTGAGGGGTTCGCCTACATCGAGGCGATCAGCCGGTCGACGCGTTCGTCGACCGATCGGAACGGATCCTTGCACAGCACCGTGCGCTGCGCCTGATCGTTCAGCTTGAGGTGCACCCAGTCGACGGTGAAGTCGCGGCCGGCCTCCTGGGCGGCGGTGATGAAGTCACCGCGCAGCTTGGCCCGGGTGGTCTGCGGCGGGGTGTCCACGGCGGCGTCGACGGCGTCATCCTCGGTGATCCGCTTGGCCAGACCCTTGCGCTGGAGCAGGTCGAAGACCCCGCGCCCGCGCTTGATGTCGTGGTAGGCCAGATCCAGCTGGGCGATCTTGGGATCCGACATCTCCATGCTGTAGCGGTCCTGGTAGCGCTGGAACAGCTTGCGCTTGATCACCCAGTCGATCTCGGTGTCGACCTTGGCGAAGTCCTGCGCCTCGACCGCGTCGAGGGTGCGACCCCACAGGTCCACCACCGCGTCGACCTGTGGATCGCGATCGCGATTGCGCAGGTGCTCGACGGCGCGGGCGTAGTACTCACGCTGGATTTCCAGGGCACTGGCCTGGCGTCCGCCCGCCAGGCGCACCGGACGGCGACCGGTGAGATCGTGGCTGACCTCGCGAATGGCCCGTATCGGGTTGTCGAGCGCGAAATCGCGGAACGACACTCCTGCCTCGATCATCTCCAGCACCAGCGAGGCGGTGCCGACCTTGAGCATGGTGGTCGGTTCGGCCATATTGGAGTCACCGACGATCACGTGCAGGCGCCGGTACTTCTCGGCGTCGGCGTGCGGCTCGTCGCGGGTGTTGATGATCGGGCGCGAGCGGGTGGTCGCCGAGGAGACGCCCTCCCAGATGTGCTCGGCGCGCTGTGACAGGCAGAACGTGGCCGCCTTCGGCGTCTGCAGCACCTTGCCCGCGCCACAGATGAGCTGGCGGGTGACCAGGAACGGGAGCAGCACATCCGAGATCCGGGAGAACTCGCCCGCCCGGACCACGAGAAAGTTCTCGTGGCAGCCGTAGGAGTTGCCCGCGGAGTCGGTATTGTTCTTGAACAGGTAGATGTCGCCGCCGATGCCTTCCTCGGCGAGGCGCTGTTCGGCGTCTATGAGCAGGTCTTCCAATACCCGCTCGCCCGCCCGGTCGTGGGTGACCAACTGCACCAGGCTGTCGCATTCGGCGGTGGCGTACTCGGGATGCGATCCGACGTCGAGGTACAACCTGGCACCGTTGCGAAGGAAGACATTGGAGCTACGGCCCCAGGACACCACCCGGCGGAACAAGTACCGGGCTACCTCGTCGGGGGACAGCCGACGGTGACCGTGGAAGGTGCATGTCACACCGAACTCGGTCTCGATCCCCATGATTCGTCGCTGCACACTATCGACAGTACAGCCATGACCAGTGCCCGCGCGGCGCTCCTGACATCCCATTCGCATACGTGTTCACAACGATTCGGACAGCGAACGACCTGCGCGCACACGACGAGATCAGGCCTGCGAACCGGTGTGATTCGCAGGCCCGATCATGATCGTGACGGTGGGTTATTTCCCCGCGTCGTCGTCGGGTTCTGGCAGCTTCGCCTCTTTCACCGCTTTGGCCTTCGGCTTGGAGGCGGCCAGCGCCGACTCCAAGGCGGGGCCCTGCAGCCTGCGGAACGCCCGGCGCGGGCGCTGCTGCTCGAGTGTGGCCACCTCGAGGGAGGCCTCACCGAGCGACCGCTTGTCCTTGTCGGCCTCGGGCTGACCGGCCAGCAGTGCGCCGATCGCCACCTTCAACGCGTCGTCCAGGGACAGACCCGGCTTGTAGGCGGCCTTGAGCTGGGTCAGGATCGGCTCGGTGGTGCCGCCCATGACGACGTACTCGCGTTCGTCGACGATGGACCCGTCGAAGGTGATCCGGTACAGCACCGAGGTCGGCGACTGTTCCGGATAACCCACTTCGGCGACACACAGCTCCACCTCGTAGGGCTTGAGCTGATCGGTGAAGATCGAGCCCAGGCTCTGCGCGTACAGGTTGGCCAGCCCACGGCCGGTGACATCGCGCCGGTCGTACTGGTAGCCCTTGAGGTCGGCCTGCAGGATGCCGCCGCGGCGCAGTGCCTCGAACTCGTTGTACTTGCCGACCGCGGCGAACCCGACGCGGTCGTAGAGCTCGCTGACCTTGTGCAACGTCGCCGAGGGGTTCTCGGCGACGAACAGCACGCCGTCGGCGTAGACCAGCACCACCACGCTGCGACCGCGACCGATGCCCTTGCGGGCGAGCTCGGTCTTGTCGCGCATGATCTGCTCGGCCGAGGCGTAATACGGCAGCGTCATAGGACGGCGCCCCCTTCTTCCGCGGCTTCCCGGTCGGCGATCACACCGCGGGCGATCTCGGCGAGACGATCCTCACCGATCTCGTCCGCACCCTCGGCGTCGATCACCACCGCTGTCGGGTAGATCCCGCGCAGCATGTCGGGACCACCGGTGGCGGTGTCGTCGTCGGCGGCGTCGAACAGTGATTCCACCGCGATCCGCAGCGCCCGGTCCTGGTCGATGCCGCGCTGGTAGAGCTTCTTCAGCGACGACTTCGCGAACGTCGAACCGGACCCGACGGCGGTGTAGCCGAACCGCTCCTCGCTCCGCCCGCCGACCACGTCGTAGGACACGATGCGGCCGGACCGGTCGAGGTCGAGGATCTGGTCGTCGAAACCGACCAGCAGCGGGATCGCGGCCAGGCCCTGCATGGCGGCAGGCAGGTTGTCGCGAACCATCTTCGACAGCTTGTTGGCTTTACCGTCGAAGGTGAGCGGCACGCCTTCGATCTTCTCGTAGTACTCCAGCTCCACGGCGAACAGCCGCACCATCTCGATCGCGATGCCCGCGGTACCGGCGATGCCCGCGGCCGAGAAGGTGTCGGTGATGTACACCTTCTCGGTGTCGCGGCTGGCGAGCAGGTTGCCCATGGTGGCCCTGCGGTCGCCCGCGATCAGCACGCCGCCACGGTAGCTGACCGCGACGATGGTGGTGCCGTGTGGCGCCAGATCCTTCGTCGCGGTCAGATCCGAGGCCGGAAACCTGTTGGCGGGCAACAGGTCCGGAGCGTGCATGCGCAGATGTTCGGTGAACGAGGAGAGAGCCCGCCCCGCGTGGAGGCGCAAGGGGTCACCTGAGGTCACTGGCCGCCCTTCTGCACATATGCCCGCACGAAGTCCTCGGCGTTCTCTTCGAGCACGTCATCGATTTCATCGAGCAAGTCGTCGGTTTCCTCCGCGAGCTTCTCGCGACGTTCCTGCCCTGCCGCGTCGACGCCCTCGGGGCCCTCGTCCTCGTCGCCACCCCCGGCGCGCTTGGTCTGCTCTTGTGCCATGGCAGCCGACCTCCTCTTCCTCATCACGATGATCGTGTGTGTCCCACAACCCTACCGAGCGGATCCGACAAGGTGGTCGATAGCGATCGGATTGTCGCGCAGTCGACCCCTTCGATCGCGTCAGTGGGTGAGCTGGTCGACCAGTTCCGCGGCCGTGCGCGAGGCATCGAGCAGCTTGCCGACGTGCGCTTTCGTGCCCCGGCGCGGTTCCAGCGTGGGAATCCGGACCAGCGAATCGCCACCGAGATCGAAGATCACCGAATCCCAACTGGCGGCGGCGATATCGGCGCCGAAGCGACGCAGGCACTCACCACGGAAGTAGGCGCGGGTGTCGGTGGGCGGGTTGGTCATCGCGTCGAGCACCTGCTGTTCGCTGACGAGCCGCTGCATCGACCCGCGGGCCACCAGGCGGTTGTAGAGCCCCTTGTCCAGGCGAACATCGGAGTACTGCAGGTCCATCAGGTGCAGTTTGGGCGCGGCCCAGCCCAGGCCCTCCCGGCTGCGCATCCCCTCGAGCAGGCGTAGTTTGGCGGGCCAGTCGAGCAGGTGCGCGGCCTCCATCGGATCGCGCTCGAGCAGGTCGAGGACCATCGCCCACTTGTCGATGATGTCGAGCACGCGCGGATCTTCGTTGGCTTCGCGCTGGACGAACTTGGCCACGCGCTCGTGGTAGAGCCGTTGCAGCGCAAGCCCGGTCAGCTCGCGACCGTCGGCCAGCGCGACGGTGGCGCGCAGTGTCGGGTCGTGGCTGATCTGGTGTACGGCGGTGACCGGGCGGGCCAGCTGGAACTCCGAGAGGTCCTCGCCCGCCTCGATCATGTCGAGCACCAGCGCGGTGGTGCCCACCTTGAGGTAGGTCGACATCTCGGCGAGGTTGGCGTCACCGATGATCACGTGCAGCCGCCGGTACTTGTCGGCGTCGGCGTGCGGCTCGTCGCGGGTGTTGATGATGCCGCGCTTGAGCGTGGTCTCGAGGCCGACCTCGACCTCGATGTAGTCGGCACGCTGGGACAGCTGGAAACCGGCGTGGTCACCCGATTGACCGATGCCGACCCGGCCCGCGCCACAGATCACCTGACGTGAGACGAAGAACGGGGTCAGTCCCGCGATGATGTGGCTGAACGGGGTGTCGCGGCTCATCAGGTAGTTCTCGTGGGTGCCGTAGGACGCGCCCTTGCCGTCGACATTGTTCTTGTACAGCTGCAGCCGGGGCGCTCCTGGCACGCTCGACGCGTGCCGTGCGGCCGCCTCCATCACCCGCTCGCCCGCTTTGTCCCAGATCACCGCGTCGAGCGGGTCGACGACCTCGGGGGCGGAGTACTCCGGGTGGGCGTGGTCGACGTAGAGCCGGGCGCCGTTGGTGAGGATCATGTTGGCCGCGCCGACCTCGTCGGCGTCGATGACCGGGGCGGGCCCACTCATCCGGCTGAGGTCGAAACCACGCGCGTCACGCAGCGGGGATTCCACCTCGTAGTCCCAGCGAGTGCGCTTGGCTCGCGGCACTCCCGCGGCGGCGGCATAGGCGAGAACGGCCTGCGTGGAGGTGAGAATCGGGTTGGCCGTCGGCTCCGTGGGGGTCGAGATGCCGTATTCGACCTCGATTCCGATGATGCGCTGCATACCGTCGAGCCTAGGCGACGCGCTGTACCCGCACCCGCATCTCCGCCCAGCGGGGCTGCTGGGGGCCGGCAACGTCCCCCAAGAGAGGGACCCCGGAATCGTTCTCGTGAGCGATCCGCCGGGCCGGTCACGCGCCGATACTCGGTGCATGACCGATGCCGTCGCACCCACCACCGCAGCGCCCGTCGCGCCCCGGCCCGCTCGCATGATCGCGCTGGATGTGCTGCGCGGCATCGCGATCCTGGGCACCCTCGGCACCAATATCTGGATCTTCACCAACCCGGCGGGCATGGTCGGCTACCTCGACCAGCTCGCCGCGACCCCCGACAACGCCTGGATGTGGTCCGAGCGGGTGCTCCAGCAGCTCGCGCAGGGCAAGTTCCTCGGCCTGCTGACGGTGATGTTCGGGATCGGCCTGGCCATCCAGCAGGGTTCGGCGCAGCGGGCAGGTCGGCCGTGGCCGGGCAGATATCCGTACCGCGCGGGGCTGCTGTTCCTCGACGGGTTGCTGAACTTCCTGTTGGTCGCGGAATTCGACGTCCTGATGGGTTATGCGATGACCGGCCTGGTCGTCGCCTACATTCTCGCGACAACCGAACGAGCACAACGCCGTTGGCTTATCATCGCCGCCTCGGTCCACGTGACGATGTTGACGTTGATCGCCACCGCCTTGGCGTTCGCGCCACAGCCGGACAGCGCGCAGGCCGCACCGCTGGATCCGAATCCCTACGCGGACGGCTCCTTCTGGGATCTGGTGCTGTTCCGCCTCGACAACGCGCTGATCTTCCGGCTCGAGCCGATCTTCGTGTTCGCGATGTCGATCGCCCTGTTCCTGGTCGGCGCGCGCCTGTTCCGGGCGGGCGTCTTCCAGCCCGAGGGCGCGCGCATTCGACGGCGGCTCATGGTGATCGGGTTCGCGGTCGCCGCGCCGCTGGATCTGACGCTGGGCATCGCGGGCGGCGGCGACGTCATCTTCGTCACGCGGTACGGAACGGCACCGTTCGTCGCCCTCGGTATCTTGGCCGCGGTTGCCGAGTTCTACCTGCGCAGGCCGCACCTCGGGTTCGCGGGCACACGACTGAGCGAAGTCGGCCGCACCGCGCTGAGCTGCTATATCCTGCAGAACCTGATCGCCGGAATCCTCTGCTACGGCTGGGGTTTCGGGCTGGCGGCGCGGGTGTCGGATTCGGCCAGGGTGCCGTTCACGGTGGCGATCTACCTGGTCGTGGCCGTCGCGATCATCACCTGCGCGCACCTGTGGCTGCGACGTTTCGAGCGCGGTCCCGTGGAGTGGCTGTGGAATCGAACCTATCGCGCGCTGGCCGGGTGAGTCAGCGCAGCCGCTTGTCGGGCGGCGGGGCCGCGTCCGGCGCGATGAGCAGGTCGGCGATGAGCGAATCCCGGTGCAGCGGAACGCCGAGACTGCGGGCATTGCCCTCGAACAGCGACAGCACCGACTCGGTCAGGATGCCCTGCACCTGCTCGGTGGTGAGCACCGGCTCCGATTCCGCCCGCCAGCTCGCCACCACGCCGTCGACGAGGCCGACCATGCCGAACGCCATCGGCCGCCCGCGCGCCGGATCGATACCGAAGCGGGCCAGGGTGGCCGCGAAGATGTCGGCGAGCTGTCCACCCACCGCGCGGCCCGCGCCGCTGAGACTCGGGGCACCCTGTGGTGCGGCGTCGCCGAGGAAGCGGTGCAGGTTCGGGTGGCGCTCGATCCAGCCGAGGTAGGTGCCGATGGCGCCGCGCACGGCTTCTTTGAGGGCGCCCTCGGACTGCAGCGCGGGCAGCAACTCCGCGAGCAGCAGTTCCAGGATCCGCTGCCGCGCGAGCGCGTCGAGTTCGGCCCGGCCGCCGACATGGCGGTAGACCACCGGTCGGGGCAGCGCCAGATGCTCGGCGATCAGCTGCACCGAGATCTCGAGACCGTGTTCCTCGATCACCTCGATGGCGGCGTCGATCATCTCCGCGCGGCGGCGCTCTTTGTGCCCGTGCCAGCGGGTGGCGCGACCGTCGGCGGCGGTCTGCTCGGCGTGCGCGGATGGTGCAGTCACAGTGCTAACGATACCCGTGCCGACATTGACCGTGACACCATGTTCCACTAACCTTTGTGATACACGCCGTAACACCTAGTGTGGCACGTTCCGCCGAGAGTGAGCCCGCGATGCGCAACGCTACCGCCTCCCCGCGCGATTTTTTCGCCCAGCGCCTGCTGATCGGCTCGGTGCGAAAAACCTACGACCCGGTGGTCGACATCGCCTGGGCGCAGCCCCTCGACCCGGCGAAGCTGTTCCTGCCACCGCGCGTCATCTCGCTCTACGGGACCGATCTGTGGGAGGCGATGACGCCCGGCCAGCAGCGCGAACTCTCCCGCCAGGAACTGGCCAATGTGCTCTCGGTCGGCATCTGGTTCGAGAACCTGCTCAATCGGCTGCTGCTGCGCGAGCTGCTGCGCGGCGACCCCACGTCGGCGACCTCGCACTACACGCTCACCGAGATGGCCGACGAGTGCAGGCACATGATGATGTTCGGCAAACTCATCGAGCGCGTCGAGGCCCGCCCGTACTGGCCGCGTCCGGCGGCGCGGCTCGCGATCACCGCGCTACCCGCCGTGCTGCGCGGCCCGATGGTGTGGGTGGCGGCGCTGGTCGGTGAGGAGATCTTCGACGCACTGCAGCGGCGGATGCTCGACGATCCGCAGTTGCAGCCGATCGTCGCGCGCGCCATGCGCATCCACGTCACCGAGGAGGCACGCCATATCGGCTTCGCCAGGGACGCGCTGGCGCGGCGCGTTCCCGCGATGTCGGCGGGTGAGCGGGCCTATATCCGGCTGTGTGTGGCGGTGGCCGGTCCGCTGTTCGTGTCACTGATCACCAACCGGCACCTGTACGTTCGCGCCGGACTCGACGGTCGGCAGGCGCACCGTGCGGCGCTCGGTAATCCGGTCGCGCGAGAATCGAGGGCGGCCGGGGCGGCGGAGCTGGTGACGTTTCTGGGTCAGCACGGACTGATCGGATCGGCCGGACGCAGGCGGTGGCGGGCGGTGGGTCTGCTGTGAGCGTCGCTGTCATCGGGACCGAGTTCCGGGCGATCGTGCGGCGGCTGCGGGCGGTGGGCATCGCCGAAGTGAGTGTCTACCAACCGGTTTCAGCAGGGTGTCCGTCGCGATCCCCGGTCGGCAGCCAGCGCCGGATTCCGTGGAGGACTCGGCACCGGTGGCTGTCTCGCCAGGATCGGCCGGTTCCGCGGCACGCGGTCGATGTCAGCGAACTCGTCTTCGACGAGAGCGAGGACCACTGGGTGATCCACCTGGTCGGGAACCAGGCCGCCAACGCGAGGGTAGTGATTCTGACTGCCGACACGACCCGTCGTCTCCGCGCCGACACGGCACCTGAAACGACAGACCGCCCGGTCAACGTCCTGCCCGAGACATCGTCGGGCGTCCGGTTGCCGGTCACCGGACGCGAGGGCCACGCACTCGACGCGGCGTGGTCGCACGCTCCAGTCACCTTTCGCGGTATCGCGACCCACGGCTTCCCGAACCTGTTCTTCGCCGGCGACACCGACCCCCGGGTCGAGCAACTATGGTCCGCGGAGTCGGCCAGGGTCGATCTCATCGCCACCTGGGTCCGTACTCTGCAGCGGCACTCGGGTACCCGGATCGAAGTGCGGGCCAGCACCCAGCACGAATACCACCGCCGACGCGGCCTGACCCCGGGCACTCCTCGCCTGGGCCGCCCGAAACCCCATCACTTCGACATCACCGTCGCCGCCGACCGGCACCCGGATCACGACTACGCCGGGCCGGCCGTCCTGGACCTCCCCGGCGCCGAATATCGCGTCATCGCCACTCTCACCGGCCACACCGATCCGATCGACGGCCACTACCACTGGTACGGCCGCCTCGACCCCGCCGAGACCAGCGCGCTGCCCGAACCGACGCGAGCATCCGCCTTCCTCGTCCTGCCGGGCCGCGCACCCGCGGCAGCGAAGCTCACCGAACGCGACCCGTGGGGCAATCTCCGCGTGACCGGCGTCGGCACCCCACCTTTCGCGCTGCGGACGTAGTAGCGCCACCCGCCACCGCCGGTATGCTCGGTGACATGCAGGCACGGGCGATGGTGATGGCGTACGCGGTTCTCGCGTGCGTGCTGCCCGCCTTCGTGCTCATCTCCACACCGGGCGGCGAGGCCACCCGCATGCTCGCGTTCGGTGCTGTCGCCGCCGCGATGGTGTGTGCGCTGGTCGCGGTCACCGGCCGCAGCCGGCTGCCTGTCCGGATCGCGAGTGTGGGTCCGCCGCGGTCGGCGCAGCGCCGCTTGCGCGGTTCCTTTCTGCGGCAGAGCAATCCGGATGCCGCCGGTCGTCCACGTCCACGAGCTCCGGGGACCGATCACCGCTGACAGGTGCCGCGCCGTCGGCGCCGCCTGTCGGATTTCGTGATCCCACTCCCCCTTCCGTGCGTTCGCGCACGCTTCACGGACAGGTCGTCCCGCCATGCTCGATGTCGTCTATTTTCCCGTGTCCGCGGTCCTGTGGTGCTGGCACCAGCTCTTCGCGATGCCGCTCGGCGCGGCCAGTGGTCTCGCCTGGCTACTCGCCGTCGTCGCGCTGGTCGTCACCGTCCGCGCGTTGCTCGTGCGCACCGCACTCCGGCAAGCCCGCTCCCAGCAAGTCCTGCGCGCACTGCAACCCCAGATGGACGCCATCCGCCGCACCCACCGCGACGACCCGCGCGCCCAGGCCGAGAAGATCCGGCTGCTCCATCGCGAACACAACGTCAGCATGTTCGCCGGGTTCGTACCGCTGATCGCGCAGGGGCTGGTCTTCCTCGGCCTGTTCCACGTGTTGCGCTCGTTCGACCGGACCGGCGCCTACGCGGTGGGCCCGTTCACCTCGACGGAGCACCCGCTGTCGGTCGAGGTCAACAACGCCACCGCCAACTATGTGTTCGGCGCACCCGAGGTCCGCGCGTTCCTCGACGCCAGATTGTTCGGCGCACCGCTGTCGGCGACCCTGTCCGGCGCGGGTGAGGTGGTCGTCGCGGTCGCCGCGCTCGCCGTACCGCTGGTGCTGATCGCCGCCCTCGCCACGCACTGCACGGCCCGGCTCACCCCGGCGGTCGCGGACAACAGCACGGCCGCGATCATGCGCACCTTGTCGCTGTGGGTGTTCCCGGCGGGCGCGCTCATCAGCGGCGCCGTCCTGCCCGTCATCGTGCTCGCCTATTTCGCCACCAACGCCCTGTGGACCTGCGGCCAGCAGTATCTGAT
Organism: Nocardia sp. NPDC060249; assembly: GCF_042728755.1. Lineage (NCBI taxonomy): Bacteria > Bacillati > Actinomycetota > Actinomycetes > Mycobacteriales > Nocardiaceae > Nocardia > Nocardia sp. NPDC060249. The sequence goes on along the minus strand of NZ_JBHXAQ010000001.1, from coordinate 1,422,318 downwards.
CCGGCGTACCCTCGCTGCCGAGGAAGCCGGGAAGAAGTCGCTGGTCGCCACCGCGGCCCGAGCCGCCGCACCGCGACCGGGGGTGAAACCACAGCGCCGGAAACGGTGAATCGCAGGCCGCGAGCGCGGACCGCACTGCCCGCACTCGCGGCCGGCCAGCGCTCCCGGCGGTTACCCTCGGGCGGTGTCAGCGAATCCGGAAGACGAACTGCTCGCCGTCTACGACGCCGAGGGGCTGGTGATCGGCGCAGCCGATCGGGGCACCGTGTACCGCGACGGTCTGTGGCACGCGAGCGCCGGCGTTCTCGTGCGTTCGTCCGACGGAACCCGCGTGTACGTCCACCGGCGCACCGGCACCAAACTCGTCTTCGCGGGCATGCACGACTGCCTCGCGGGCGGGGTGGTCGGCGCGGGTGAGACCCCGTCCGACACCGCGATCCGCGAACTCCGCGAGGAGCTGGGCATCGGCGTCCCCGCCGGCACGGTACTTCCGTTGCGCGCCACCGCGTCCTGGGACGGCGACTGGGCGGGCCGCCCACTGCGTTGCCACCTGTTCGGTTACGAGTACCGCTGCGACGGGCCGATCGTCCACCAGCCGTCCGAGATCGCGGACGGCTGGTGGTGGACCGATGCCGAACTGCGTGCGCACCTGCGTGATCCGGCGTGGCCGTTCGTTCCCGACACGCGGGCAGTCCTGGACGGGCTGCTCACCGGCGGCGGCTCGCGACCCTGACTCAGTCGAGCGCGCGCAGCGATTCCTCGTCGCGCGCCAGCACCGCGCCGCCGTCGGCGGTGAGCACGATGGGGCGCTGGATCAGCTTCGGATGCTGCGCCAGCGCGTGCAGCCACCGGTCCCGATCCGCCTCGGTGCGCCCCCAGTCCGCCATGCCGAGATCCTTGGCGATCTGCTCGCCGGTGCGGGTGATATCCCACGGCTGCGCACCCAGCCGGGTGAGCACCCCCCGCAGTTCCTCGACCGTCGGCGGGTCGTCGAGGTAGCGCCGCACGGTGTACTCCACGCCGGCCGCGTCGAGGTGCGCGGTGGCGTTGCGGCTCTTCGTGCAGCGCGGGTTGTGCCAGATCTCGGTCTGCCCAGATGTCATCGTCGCAGCGTAGGTCACCTGCGCTGCGGGCCTGGCGGCCCGTGGCGATACTGGAACCATGAGCGATTCCGTGTCTCCCGAAAACCCTTACGGCACACCGACGACCACCGGCCCCGAGCCGATCCGCTCCTCTCAGTCCCGGCTCAATACCGTCATCCGGGGCCTGCTGAAGGTGCCGGTGCTCTCCGGCATCGTCGGCAAACGGCTGGCCACCCTGCACGTGGTCGGCCGCAAATCCGGCACCGTCTACAACGTCCCGGTGGCCTACACCGTGCACGGCGGCGACTTGCTGATCGGCACGGCGCTGCGGCCGTGGGTGAAAAACCTCCAGGGCGGCGCGCAGGTGCGCTTGTCGCGCGGCCGCGCACCCGAAACCTTCACCGCCACCGTGTACACCGACGAACAGCACGTCCTGGAGCTGTTCGCGGTGATCGCGCGCGACAACAAGCAGAACGCGAAGTTCAACGGCATCGGCTACCTCCCCGACGGCGAACCGTCCGCGGCCGACATCTACCAGACCTGGCAGCAGGGCGGTGTGGTCATCGGCCTGACACCGCGCTGAACGCACGGCGACGGTCCATCGGCCGCCCCGACGGACCGTCGCAGGTGGGTGACTACTTACCGCCCTCGGTCGGGGTGACCTGCGCGGGCTGGAAGCTCGCACCCGTCACGTCCACGCCCGCGGCCTTCAAGCGATCGAGCGCCGTGGTGACGTACTCGCTGGTGTAGGCATCGGCATCCGGGTCCTTGGTGAGCACCGTTGCGCCCTCGGCGTTCTTGGTGTTCTTCGCGATCGAGACCGTGCGATCCCATGCGGTCTTGTCGATGGTGCCGATACCCGCGGGTGCGGGCCAGATCAGTTTGTTCACCTCGTTGATCTGCCACTGCTGGTGCCCGGCGCCGAGCGTGGCGCCCGCGGCCACGGTGATGTCGCGGCACTTGTCGAGATTGTCGCGGCAGAAGGCCCAGCCCTGGAGCGAGGCGGTGAGAAATTTCACCGTCTGATCCTGGTACTTGCTGTCCTTCAGCTTCTCGGTGTTGGCCCACAGCGCGTCCTGCAGCATGGCCACACCTTCGTCGTTCCAGTCGATGGTGGTGAAATCGTCCGCGGTGTAGAGCTTTCCGGTGGCCGGGTTCTCGGTTTCGAGCAGCTGAGCGTACTCGTTGTAGGACATGGCCTGGGCGGCGGCGATGTCCTTGGCGAGGAAGGCGTTCATGTCGAACTGCTGCTGGACCAGTTTCACGTCCTTGGCCGGGTCGATGCCGGCCTTGGTCATCCCGGCGAAGAGCTCGAATTCGTTGCCGTAGCCCCAGTTTCCGACGGTCTTGCCCCGCAGCGCGGCGGGCCCGGCGATGTTCTCGGACTTGAACGAGACCTGCTTGGTGCCCGATTTCTGGAAGATCTGGGCGATCTCGGTGATCCCGGCGCCCGCCTCGCGCGACGCGAGGGCCTTGGGTACCCAGGCCACCGCGTAGTCGGCCTGGCCCTGGGCGAGCACCGTCTGCGGCACGATGTCGGTGCCGCCGTCGAGGATCTCCACCGACAGGCCCTGTTCCTTGTAGAACCCCTGGTCCACCGCGGCCAGGTAGCCCGCGAACTGCCCCTGCTTGAACCATTGCAGCTGCAAGGTCACCTTGATGAGGCCGTCGGCGGTGGTCTCGGAGTCACTGTCGGTGGTACTACAGCCGGTCAGCGCGGCGGCGGCCACGGCGGCCAGCGCCACCGCGATACGCAACCGGAGTGCGGTCTGGGTCATGGATTGATCTCCCTCATCGGATCGTGGACAGCAGTGGGGTTCGGGGTCGGCGGGTGAGTTGTTCGAGCAGCAGCACGGCGGCCAGGAACACCAGGCCCACGCACATCGCACCGACGACATACGCCCAGGCCCGCGGGTAGGCGGTGTTGGCCGCGGCGGAGGTGATCCGGCTGCCGAGTCCGTTCTGCAGGCCGCCGAAGTACTCGGCGATGATCGCCGCGATGACCGCGCCGGGTGCGGCGATCCGCAGTCCGGTGAACAGGTGCGGCAGCGCGGCGGGCAGGCGCACGGTGCGGGTGATCTGCCAGCCCGACGCGGCGTAGGAGGTCATCAGGTCGGCCTGCACCTTCGGCACCTGCCGCAGTCCGCGTGCGGTGCTGACGAAGACCGGGAAGAACACGACGATGGTGACGACGAGCCGTCGCGGCGTCTCGGTGGTCGTGGAGTACATCGAGTTCAGCAGTGGTGCCAGCGCCACGATCGGTACCGCGGCCGCGGCGGCGGCCAGCGGCGTGAGCAGCCCGTCGATCAGTGCGAACCGCACCGCGAGAACGGCGGCGGCCAGGCCGAGGACCGTCCCGGCGACCAACCCGATCAGCGCGTTCGTGCCGGTGGCGAGCGAGGCATCGAGGATTCGGCCCGCGTTCTCACCGAACTGGGTGGCAATCGCGCTGGGCGCGGGGAGCAGGAACGAGGGCACGCCCGCCACCGCGGTGAGCACCTGCCACAGCGCGAGGACGACGACGCCGACCAGTACCGGCGGCAGCCAGGTCTTCATCGCAGATCCCGTCCGGCCACGGCGGTGTCGTCGTGCTCGCCGCGCAGCGCCGCGCGCACCGCGGCGACGGCGGCGAAGAACTCCGCGGACGCCCGAACATCGGTGCCCGCCTCCCGATCCCAGCCGCCGGTCGCCACGATGTCGCTGATCCGGCCCGGTCGTGCGGACAGCACCACCACCCGGTCCGACAGGTACACCGCCTCGGGGATCGAGTGGGTGACGAACACGACGGCGGCGCCGGTCTCCCCCGCGATGCGCAGCAGCTCGCCCTGCATGCGTTCCCTGGTCATCTCGTCGAGCGCACCGAACGGTTCGTCCATCAGCAGCAGCGACGGTGTGCGCGCCAGCGCGCGGGCGATCGCGACGCGCTGTTGCATGCCGCCGGACAGTTCGGCCGGATATCGGCCGGCGAACTCGCTGAGCCCGGCCATGGCGAGCAGTTCGGCGCTGCGTGCCTTGCGCTGCGCCTTCGGCACCTTGTGCAATTCCAGGGGCAGTTCGACATTGGCCGCGACCGTGCGCCAGTCGAGCAGACCCGCCTGCTGGAACGCGATGCCGTAGTCCTGGTCGATCCGGGCCTGCCGCGCGGGCTTGCCGTGCACGGTGACCGTGCCGCTGCTGGGTGTCTCGAGGTCGGCGACGATCCGCAGCAGGGTGGACTTGCCGCAGCCGGAAGGTCCGATGAGCGAGACGAATTCGCCCGCCGCGACGGTGAGCGAGACATCCGACAGTGCCGTCACCGCACCGGCGGCGAAGGTCTTGCCGAGGTGGCTCAGCTCGACCGCGGCCGAGACCGGCGGCACCGGGCTGCCGGGTTCGGCGGCTGGGGTGGTCATGGGTACTTCTTCCTGAAACGTTGTCGTGGAGAGTGTTGCGGCGGCGCTCATCGGCCATCGCCCGCTGTGCCGGTGCCCGGCGGGTGGCTGTAGCGGCGCAGCGCCAGCTCCACCAGCCCGACCAGCGCGGTGAGGACGACACCGAGCAGCGCGGCGGCGAACACGGCGGCGTACAGCCGGGCCGCGTCGCCGGTGGCCTGCTGGGAGAACACGATGATCTGGCGTCCGATCCCGCCCGCGGTGCCGGTGGAGATCTCGGCGACGACCGCGCCGATCACCGCGGCCGCCGCGGCCAGTCGTAGCGCCGGAATCAGCGAGGGCACGGCGGCGGGAAACCGCAAGCGCGTCAACGTCGCCCACCAACCGGCCGAACAGCTGCGCATCAATTCGACCGAGGCCGCCGACGGCGCCTGGAGCCCGCGCAGCATCCCGATGGCGATCGGGAAGAAGGCGAGATAGGCCGCGATCACCACGATGCTCATCCACGGCCGCCACGGCTCACCACCGATGGACAGCTTGCCGCCCCAAGCCGCCACCAGCGGAGCGAGCGCGATCAGCGGAACCGTCTGTGAGAGCACCACATACGGCAGCAGTCCGCGTTCGAGCCAGCCGAACCGCTGCATCGCGACCGCCAGCGCCACGCCGACCGCGGCGCCGAGCAACAACGCGAGCAACGACAGCGCCAGCGTGAAAATTGCTGTGCGTAACAGTGTTTCACCGACGGTGCCCTTGCCGTCCGCGTCACCGAGCACGGTGAGCACCGCCCAGACGTGCGGGAGGGCGCCGTCGCTGGTGCGCGGAAGTACTCGGGTGCCCGCGATGCTCACGCCGTCGGCGGGCACCAGCACTTTCACCAGCTCCCAGATCACCGCCACGAGCACGAACGCGCTCACCGTGTAGACCGCGCGCAGCAACCGGGTCCGACCGGGTGTGGAGGCGCGGATCTGCTGCGGGACAGCAGCTGTCGCCGGATCGATGGTCATCGTGGTCACCGGCGCACTCCCACCCGCTGTTGCCCGGCGATCACGACAGACCGGCCGCTTGTATCGCGGTGACCTGCTGATTCAGCCGCGGCAGCACCTGCTCGCCATAGGCCTCGAGCGTGGCCGTCTTGGCATCGTGCTGCAGATACACCGCGAATTGGCCGACGCCGAGCTGCTCGAGCTCCCACAACCGGGCGAGCTGCTCGTCCGGGGTCCCGATCAGGCAGAACCGGTCCACGATCTCGTCGGGCACGAAATCGGCATGCGTGTTGCCCGCGCGCCCGTGCTGGTTGTAGTCGTAGCCCTGCCTGCCGGCGATGTAGTCGGTCAGCGCCGCCGGAACATCGCCGCCCGTACCGTATTTCGCGACGATGTCGGCGACGTGATTTCCGACCATGCCGCCGAACCAGCGACACTGTTCACGGGCGTGTTCCAGGCCGGCTTGCGAGCCATCGGTGACGTAGGCGGGCGCGGCGACACAGATCTTCACCGACAGCGGATCTCGGCCTGCCGCCTCGGCCGCGGCCCGTACCTTGCCGATGGTCCACGCGGTGATGTCGGGGTCGGCGAGCTGCAGGATGAACCCGTCGGCGACCTGCCCGGTGAGTTCGAGAGCCTTGGGCCCGTATCCGGCCACCCACACCTCGAGCCGCGAATCGGCGGCCCACGGGAATCGCACCTCGATGTCACCGACGCGGGCGCTGCGACCGTTGCCCAGTGCCCTGATCACCTCGACCGATTCGCGCAGGGTGGCCAACGTCGTCGGTTCCTCGCCGACGGTGCGGACCGCGGAGTCACCCCGCCCGATGCCGCAGATCGTGCGGTTGCCGAACATCTCGTTGAGCGTGGCGAACACGGACGCGGTCACCGTCTGGTCCCGGGTGGCCGGGTTGGTGACCATGGGCCCGACGGTCACCTTCCGGGTGGCGGCCAGGATCTGGCTGTAGATCACATAGGGCTCCTGCCAGAGCAGGTGCGAGTCGAAGGTCCACACGTGCGAGAACCCGTGGGTTTCGGCCACTCTGGCCAGTTCGATCACCCGCGACGAGGGTGGTGTGCACTGCAGGACGACTCCGATGTCCATCGGCACTCTCCGTTTCGGCAGTTGGTTTCTACAGCAGGTTCTGTGACAGGCCGCGCCGGAGGAACCGGCCGTGCCCGGCGCGACCGTGGTAGGCGCCGTTGTCGACGATCACCCGGCCGCGCGACAGCACCGTGTCGACATGACCGTCGATCTCGAAGCCCTCCCACGCGGAGTGATCGATGTTCATGTGGTGGGTCTTGCCCAGACCGATGCTGGTGTGCCCGTTGGGGTCGTAGATCACGACGTCGGCGTCGGCGCCCGGGCTGATCACACCCTTGCGCGGGTACATGCCGAACATCCGGGCGGGGCTGGTGCAGCAGACCTCCACCCACCGTTCGAGCGAGATCCGCCCGTCCTTGACCCCCTGGAACAGCAGATCCATCCGGTGCTCGACCCCGCCGATCCCGTTCGGGATCTTGCTGAAATCGCCCACCCCGAGCTCTTTCTGGTCCTTCATGCAGAACGGGCAATGGTCGGTGCTCACCGCGGTGACGTCACCGGTGCGGATGAAGCGCCACAGCTCGTCCTGATGGCCTTCGGCGCGCGAGCGCAGCGGTGTGGAGCAGACCCACTTGGCGCCCTCGAAACCCGGTGCGCCCAGCTGTTCTTCGAGTGAGAGATACAGGTACTGCGGACAGGTCTCGGCGAACACGTTCTGCCCGTTGTCCCGCGCCGTCACGATCTGATCCATCGCCTGCTTGGCCGAGACGTGCACCACATACAGCGGGGCGCCGGTCAACTGCGCCAGCATGATCGCGCGATGGGTGGCTTCCTCTTCCATCTGCCACGGGCGGCTGGTGCCGTGGAAGTAGGGCGAGGTGTTCCCGCGTGCGAGGGCCTGTTCGACGAGAACGTCGATGGCGATGCCGTTCTCCGCGTGCATCATCATCAACGCACCGAGGTCGCCCGCGGACTGCATGGCGCGCAGGATCTGGCCGTCGTCGGAGTAGAAGACGCCCGGGTAGGCCATGAACAGTTTGAAGCTGGTGACGCCTTCGCTGACGAGTTCGCTCATCCCTTTGAGGGATTCGTCGTCGACATCGCCGATGATCTGATGGAACCCGTAGTCGATCGCGCACCGCCCGGCGGCCTTGCCGTGCCATTCCGCGAGAGTGTCCTGCACCCGCTGGCCCGGTTTCTGTACGGCGAAGTCGACGATGGTGGTGGTGCCGCCCCAGGCCGCGGCCCTTGTCCCGGTTTCGAAGGTGTCGCTGGCCTCGGTGCCGCCGAACGGCAGCTGCATGTGCGTGTGCCCGTCGACGCCGCCGGGGATCACGTACTTGCCGGTCGCGTCGATCACCGTGTCCGCGCCGGCGGCCAGATCGGCGCCGAGGGCGGTCGAACCCGGTTGCAGGACAGCGACAATCGTCTCGTCGTCGATCAGCACGTCGAGCAGCTGGGACCCGGTGGCGCTCACCACCGTCCCGCCGTGGATGAAGGTGCGCATCAGGGGTTCACCAGCGATCCGTAGGCCTCCGGGCGACGGTCGCGATAGAACGCCCATCTCTCGCGCACGATCGTGATCAGATCCATATCGAGATCACGGACAACCAATTCCGGCGAAGTATCGGAGGCGACCTCGCCGACGAACTTCCCCTCGGGGTCGACGAAATAGCTCGTACCGTAGAAGTCGTCGTCGCCGTATTCACTCTCGATGCCGACCCGGTTGATCGCACCGATGTAATACTCGTTGGCCACCGCCGAGGCCGGCTGCTCGAGTTTCCACAAATAGCTGGAAAGCCCCCTCGACGTCGCCGACGGATTGAACACGATTTCCGCGCCCGCGAGGCCGAGCGCCCGCCAGCCCTCCGGGAAATGGCGGTCGTAACAAATATAGACGCCTACTTTGCCGACCGCGGTATCGAATACCGGCCAGCCCAGATTGCCCGGCCGGAAGTAGAACTTCTCCCAGAATCCGGTCACCTGCGGGATGTGGTGTTTGCGGTATTTACCGAGGTAGGAGCCATCGGCGTCGATCACCGCCGCCGTGTTGTAGAGCAGCCCCTCCATCTCGCGCTCGTACACCGGCAACACCATCACCATGTTCAGCTCGGCGGCCAGAGCGGCGAACCGCTCGGTCGTCGGGCCCGGCACCGATTCGGCGAACTCGTAGAACTTGGTGTCCTGTAGCTGGCAGAAATACGGGCCGTAGAACAACTCCTGGAAGCAGATCACCTGCGCGCCCTGCGCCGCCGCCTCCCGTGCGTAGTCCTCGTGCGCCGTGATCATCGATTCTTTGTCACCGGTCCAGGTGGTCTGGACGAGCGCCGCTCTGACGATTCCCATGCTTTGTTATACTGCACCTACAACTGATTCTGTTGTGTTACAAGTGCGCGGAAACAGTTTCGGTGCCGTAAACGTTGGCGGTGCACCCAGGATCCGCCCCGCACCACCGCGCAGAATGAGCCGATGACCGAAGCCTCGCCGACCGCACTGCCCGCGGATTTCGCCGGGGACCTCGACGAACGAACCGCCGCCGGAATCGCCGCCGCGATCGGTCGCCGCATCCGCTCGGGCGCACTCGCCCCCGGCACCCGGCTGCCCACGGTGCGCGAGATGGCCCGCGAACTCCGGGTCTCCCCCGCCACCGTCAGCCAGGCCTGGCGCGCGCTGGCCGCGACCGGCGCGATCACCGCGCGCGGACGGGCGGGCACCTTCGTCGGCGAGACACAGCAGGCGCCGATCGGGCGGTATCAGCGCCTGCACTCACAGTCCGACAACGCCTTTCGCGTCGACCTGTCGCACGGCACCCCCGATCCGGCGCTGCTGCCCGACCTGGCCGCCGCACTGCACGCGCTCTCACGCGATACCGCGCCGGGCGATCTCTCGGCCCACTATCTCGGCGAGGCGGTGCTGCCCGCGCTCGCCGAGACACTGCGCGCCGACTGGCCGTGGCCGTGCGAACGGCTGACCGTCCTCGACGGCGCCCTGGACGCGGTGGACCGGCTGCTCGCCGCCCATGTGCGTTTCGGCGACCCGGTGATCGTCGAGGATCCGTGCTTCCCCCCGTTCCTCGACCTGCTCGCCCGCCTCGGGGCGCGCCCGATCGCCGTCGGCCTCGACGAATCCGGGTTCCTGCCCGAGGAGTTCGCGCGCGCGTTCGACGGACCGGCACCGCGCGCGGTGATCCTGCAGCCGCGCGCCAACAACCCGACCGGAGCCTCTCTCAGCGCGGCCAGAGTTCGCGAACTGGCGGCGATCCTGGGCTCGCACCCGGCGCTGATCATCGAGGACGACCACTCCGCGGGCATCGCGACCACCCCGCTGCGCTCCCTGGCCGCGCGCTTCCCGGACCGCGGGGTCTACATCCGCTCCTACTCCAAGTCCCACGGCGCCGATCTGCGGCTGGCCGTCGCGGGTGGGCCCGCGGCACTGCTGGATCCGGTGGTCGAACGCCGGATGCTCGGGCCGGGGTGGTCCAGCCGGCTCCTGCAGCGCGTGCTGTTGACGATGCTCCACGATGCCGGGGCGCGCGCCACCGTCGCGGGCGCGCGCCTCGAATACCGCAGGCGCGCCACCGTTGTGCGCCGCGCGCTGGCCCGCCACGATGTCGTCGTGGCCGCGGGCGACGGCATCAATCTCTGGCTGCCGGTCTGCGACGAGAACGCCGCGATGATCAGCCTCGCCGCCGCGGGCATCAAGGTCGCGCCGGGCGGCCCGTTCGAAGCGGGCGAGCGGCCTGTCAGCGACCATCTGCGGCTGACGCTGGGCGCCCTCGGCGACACCGATATCGCCTGGCTCGCCGCCGAACTCGCCGCCGCGGCCACCGCCACCGCGACCTACCGGCGTATCCGCAGATCCTGACGTGCGGTGCGCGGTCGCGTCGTCGCGCTACATCGCACGCAGGTCGGTCCACATCCGCGACCACGGCCGCACCGGCTGTTCGCAGCGCCAGATCGTCACATCGCGGGTGACGCCCTCGTAGCCGAGTCGGGCATCCGCCCGGCCGATCGGCGTCACCGAGCCGAAGTGCGCGCGCAGCCGCTCCAGCTCCCCACCGACGTAGAGCACCGTGGTCGCCGAGTCCGGTGGCGTGCCGAGGTAGCCGTACCCACGATTCGGGCTGTACACCGCGGGCCAGCGGTACTGCTGCCGGTAGGTTTCGAGAGCCCCTGCCTGCCAATAACTTTCGGCGACGATCACCGAGTGCGCACGCTCGGCGGGTGTCAAGGCCTGATACGCGAGGTCGGTCGACGCGGCCAGTTCGGGCCACCCGAACCTGCCGTGCAGCAACAGGTCGACGCCGCCGGTACTCGGCGGGATCGAGGACTCCGGCTGCCAGGGCAGCGACCCCGCCGCGAGAACGACCGACAGCACGAGCACCGGGACCGCCGCGATCCGCTGCCAGGCGATCCTGGCCTCGACCAGCCCGACCGCACCGGCGGCCATCGCGACCGGATAGACGCCGACGACGTAGTACGGCCGCCCGCCGGTGGCCACGAACGCGACGACGACGAGCACGACCACCAGGCCGAGGAACCGGTAGGGCCGCAACGATTCCGCGCGGAACAACCGAACAGTTCCGTAGACCAGCAGGATCGCGCCGAGTAGCCCGGCCGCGCCGAGGGCGAGCGGCACGAAGATCAGCCGCCCGCCGATCGACTCCTGCTCGGCGCTGACCACCGCTCCCATCTCGAGCTGCGGCCAGCCGTTCGCTGCCTGCCACAGCACACTGGGCACCATCGAGACCGCGGTGACCGCGGCCCCGATCCACAGTGCGGGCCTGCGCAACAGATCGCGCGGCCCGTAGGCCAGCACACTGATCCCCACGCAGATCCAGAAGACCGGGATGAGCCATTTGACCTGCATGTCGATCGCGGTGACGATCCCCGCCCAGACCAGTAGCACGTCGGCGCGAGTCCGCACCCAGCGCACGAGCAACCAGGTGATCAGCACCCACAGCGGCCCGTCGATCGTGTTGGTCGCGAGCTGGCCGCCCTGCACGAGCAGAAACGGTGACGTCGCGTAGGCGGCCGCGCTGATCAGCTGCGCGCCCCGCCCACCGCCGAACTCCCGCGCGATCGCCGCCGCGAGGACGATCCCCGCGACGGTGATCACCAGGGCCGGAAGTCGCAGTGCCACCAGAGAACCCGGCGCGATCGTGTCCATCAGCCGCGCGATCAGCGGTACCAGCGGACCCTGGTCGGCGTAGCTGAACGACAGGTGCCCGCCCGCCGCCAGGAAGTACAACTCGTCGCCGAAGAATCCGTATTGCCCGAGCACGGCGAACAAGGCGATCGCGGCCGACAGCGCGATCGCGCCGACACCCAGCGTGGCGAACGGCGGAACCTCGCGTGCCACACCGGGTTCCGTGGATGCCGTCATCGTCGTCATCGGTTGTCGTCCTTCCTGGTCACCGCGTCGAACATCCGGAGCAGATGTGTGCGGTAGTGGCGCATGTCGAAATCGGGTTCGCGCACCGCCCGGTTCGCGACGCCGTCGATCGAGTCCCGGATCAACCGCGCGAGCACGGTCGGGTCGAAGTCGCCGAACTCGCCTGCGCGTTGCCCCTCGGCCAGTGCGGCGACCAGCGGCGCGATCATCTCGCGGTCCCCGTCGGGGGTGTCGAACCGCAGCGTGCCATCCGGTCCGCGCAGGTTGAGCACGATGTCGGCGACCGCGGCGACATAGCTTCTGTTGTTGTCGATGAACTGCAGATTCGACGACAGATAGGCGTGCAGGATCGCGCGGGAGCCATCCGCGGCCGCCGCCTCGATGAAGGGCCCCATGAACTCGGCACCGGCGACGAACAGCTGGATCACGACCTGCGACATCAGCTCGTCTTTGCCGTCGAAATGGTAGGAGATCACGCCCTTGGAGATCCCCGCGCGCTCGGCGATCCGGGCCAGGGACGCGTTGGCGTAGCCGAGTTCCGAGATCACCTCGGCGGCCGACGCGATGATCTGGCGGCGCCGCGCCTCCTCGATGAACGACCGCTGCTGCCCATCCGGGTAATTTTCTGGCCGCATGGTCAGAAATTAGCACGTTCGGACAGAATCCGCGCCTGGATGACGGCGATGCGGGCCGATCCGGCAGAATGGACCATCCCTCTCGGAAAGGTGGCAGTGGTGACGCCCGGTATGGCCCTCGGCGACGCGGCAGCGCGTATCCCGACGCGATAGCGACCGCCGGCGCTCGGCGTCGCGTTCCACGTCGGCACGCACGTGTCACCAGCACCGTCGATCACCGGGAGCAGTCCGTGTCCACCATCGCCTGGACCGAAGACCACGTTCACTACACCGCCGTCTGGCATTCGGAGAACGGCGCGCCCGCGCCGCGCATCGTCACCACCGCCGACGACCGGCTCTCGGCCGATCACGCGTTTCGCCGCATCAGGGCGGGCGAGGCGCTGCTGTGGCAGGGCGATTACAACAATGGTCGCCAATTGTTACAGGCGCTGGGCCGGCGCGCCGATCGCACACCGGCGAAGAAGCCCGCTGCCGGTGATCTCGGCGCGCTCTACGAGCACGAACGAATCCGAAGGCGCACGCGAGCGGGCATTCTCGGCGGGCTCCTGATCCGGCTGGGCAAGGGCTACGAGCTCGATCTGCGCCGGGCTCCCGAGGTGGCGGCGGCGTGCGAGGCGGCGTACGGTCCGGCGGAGGCCGAACGCGTGGTCACCTTCACCGAACTACTCGGTGTGGTGAGTGCCTATCGCTGGCAGCAGCAGGGGGTCGAAGTGCCCGCGCTCGGAGCGCGCGTGTACCCCGGCTACGGCGTATTCTCGCCCACTCGAAGCGAATACGTCGATCTCGTCGCCGACGCGCCCCTGGATCCCGAGATCCGCACGGCGTTCGATCTCGGCACCGGCACCGGCGTGCTGGCCGCGCTGCTCGCCACCCGCGGCGTCCCCGAGATCGTCGCCACCGATATCAACCCGCGGGCGCTACGGTGCGCGAAGGACAACGCCGAACGGCTCGGCTTCGGCCGGATGATCGCCGTGACCGGGCCCGCCCTGTACCCGCCCGGCCGCGCCGATCTGGTGGTGTGCAATCCACCCTGGCTGCCCGGCGTGCCGACCTCGGACCTGGAACGTGGTGTCTACGACCAGGATCAGTCGATGCTCACCGAGTTCGTCCGCGACCTGCGCGCGCACCTCACGCCCCACGGCGAGGGCTGGCTGGTGCTGTCCGACCTCGCCGAACTGCTCGGCCTGCGCCCGGCCGACCACATCCCGCGCCTGCTCGACGACGCGGGCCTGTCCGTGCTGGGCACGCTCACCACGCGGCCGCGCCATCCCCGCGCGACCGATCGCGATGACCCCCTCGCCGCGGCTCGCACCGCCGAGACGACCACGCTGTGGCGTTTGCGGGCCCGCTAGCGAACCGGCTCTCGCCCGTCGATCGGCCCGAAAGCGCCGGATTCTGTGTCGATCACACGACGAGCGGACCGGATCCGGTGGTCTGTCCCCACGCGAGCCGGTGTGGCTGGCAGGATGCGCGGTACATCGTCCGCCAGCACCCGCTTTCGAGGAGATCCCGCCAAGGTGACCAGCATTTCGCAGGACCGACCCTTCATTCGCGCGCTCGTCGGCGTCGGCATCGCCGCGGCCGCCCTGGTGGCACTCGCCCCCGCCGCGCAGACCGCACCGATGCGTCAGGCAGTCATCCCCGGCTGCTCGCCCGCCGTGGCGGGTCAGCCCAACGGCAAGCAGTGGCCCACCGAGCCCGCGATCACCATCGACACCGCGGCGAGCCACACCGCCACCCTCGACACCACCTGCGGCACAGTCACCATCGCGCTCGACGCCGCCGCGGCCCCGCGCACGGTGAACTCGTTCGCCTTCCTGGCCCGCGAGGGCTACTTCGACCACACCCGCTGCCACCGGCTCACCACCCAGGGCATCTTCGTGCTCCAGTGCGGCGACCCCACCGCCACCGGCATGGGCGGCCCCGGTTACAAGTTCACCGACGAGAACCTCGCGGGCGCGGTCTACCCGGCGGGCACCGTCGCGATGGCCAACGCGGGCCCCGGTACCAACGGCAGCCAGTTCTTCCTGGTCTACCGCGACACCCAGCTGCCCCCGAACTACACCCCCTTCGGCACCATCACCGAGGGCCTGGGTGCCCTGACCAACGTCGCCAACGCCGGCGTCGCGGGTGGCGGTGCCGATGGCGCCCCGGTGGCCGATGTGGTCTTCAACGCCGTGACCACCACTCAGAGCTGAGCGACGACGAGGGCCGCGCCTCCCGTTTCGGGAGACGCGGCCCTCGTCGCAGCAGCTGGTTCGATCAGCCGGCGCTGATCGAACTGAACAGGTTCTGGATGGTCTGCAGGATGATCTCGGTCAGCAATTCAGCGGCGGAACCGGCCATGACAACGCTCCTCGTAAGTCCTCATCAGGTGAAACGAACAAGTGAAGCGTGCCTTATTCACTTGTCGTCGCGCAGCGTTTCGGCCAAAAAAGTGAACAGAAAACGCGAAGGCCGCGCCCCACCGGGACGCGGCCTTCGCGGCTCGTGACTACAGGTACTGACCGGTGTTGGACTCGGTGTCGATCGCCCGGCTGGCCGAGGCGTTCTTGCCGGTGACGAGCGTGCGGATGTAGACGATCCGCTCACCCTTCTTGCCCGAGATCCGCGCCCAGTCATCAGGATTGGTGGTGTTGGGCAGGTCCTCGTTCTCGGCGAACTCGTCGACGATCGAGTCGAACAGGTGCTGGATCCGCAGACCCGGGTTACCCGTGTCGAGCACCGACTTGATCGCGTACTTCTTCGCCCGGTCGACGATGTTCTGGATCATCGCGCCGGAGTTGAAGTCCTTGAAGTACAGGACTTCCTTGTCACCGTTGGCGTAGGTGACCTCCAGGAACCGGTTGTCATCGCTCTCGGCGTACATCCGCTCGACGACCTTCTCGATCATCGCCTCGACGCACGCCTGCTTGTCGCCGTCGAACTCGTGCAGATCGCTCTCGTGCAGCGGCAGCGTCTCGGTGAGGTACTTCGAGAAGATGTCCTGCGCCGACTCCGCGTCGGGGCGCTCGATCTTGATCTTCACATCGAGACGGCCCGGCCGCAGGATCGCGGGATCGATCATGTCCTCCCGGTTGGAGGCACCGATCACGATGACGTTCTCGAGGCCCTCCACACCGTCGATCTCCGAAAGCAGCTGCGGCACAACGGTGGTCTCCACATCGGAGGAGACACCGGAACCACGGGTGCGGAAAATCGAGTCCATCTCGTCGAAGAACACGATCACCGGAGTACCCTCGGAGGCCTTCTCGCGGGCCCGCTGGAAGATGATCCGAATGTGGCGCTCGGTCTCGCCGACGAACTTGTTGAGCAGCTCGGGGCCCTTGATGTTGAGGAAGAACGACTTGGCTTCCTTGGCATCCTGACCACGCGATTCGGCGATCTTCTTGGCGAGGGAGTTGGCCACCGCCTTGGCGATCAGCGTCTTACCGCAGCCGGGCGGACCGTAGAGCAGCACACCCTTGGGCGGGCGAAGCGCGTACTCGCGGAACAGATCCTTGTGCAGGAACGGCAGTTCCACCGCGTCGCGGATCTGCTCGATCTGACGGCCGAGGCCACCGATGTCGGTGTAGTCGACGTCGGGAACCTCTTCCAGCACAAGGTCTTCGACCTCGGCCTTGGGAACGCGCTCGAACGCGAAGCCCGCCTTGGTGTCGACCAGCAGCGAATCACCCGGGCGCAGTTTGCGAATCGGCGAATCGGGGTCGGCCATGTCGTCGTATTCGGCGATCTTGGACAGCGGGCCCGACAGCCACACCACCCGCTCTTCGTCGGCGTGACCGACCACGAGGGCGCGCCTGCCGTCGTCGAGAATCTCACGCAGCGTGCCGATTTCGCCGATGGCGTCGAAATTTCCGGCCTCGACGACGGTGAGTGCCTCGTTGAGGCGCACGGTCTGGCCGTATTCCAGTGCGTCGGCGTCGATGTTGGGCGAGCAGGTGAGGCGCATCTTGCGACCGGAGGTGAAGACGTCGACCGTCTGATCCTCGTAGGCGTGGATGACGATGCCGTATCCGCTCGGCGGCTGGCCGAGGCGATCGACTTCCTCGCGCAACGCGATCAGCTGCTGGCGCGCTTCTTTGAGCGTGTCCATCAACTTGCCGTTGCGGATGGTCAGCGAATCGATCCTGGCTTCCAATTCGCGTGCGCGATCCGGCGAATCGGCGAGTTGCCTGCGAAGAGCAGCCGACTCGGCGCGTACCGCCTCGAGCTCTCGCCAGGCCGCCGAATCCGAATTCTCGTTGGGGCTCATGATGCTGCTCCTCCCAGTCCCGGTCTATCAACGCTACCGGGCGCGGTCCGTTCTCGCTTTCCGACATGGTTTCGTCGTGATCACATCTTGTACGGTCGGTACGACATCAACCACACATTCGCACCTGTTAGGCTCCCCTAACACCCCGTACGGGGCACTCGCCGAACGAGTCGAAAGGTTGCTGTCCATGCTCCTTCCTCCCCGCACGATCCGTGTCACCGTCGCCGCCGCGGCGGCGGCGCTCGCCGTCACCGTCGGACTGACCGGCTGCGGCGATTCCGACGATTCCTCGACGAACGCCACCACGAGCAGTACCAGTATCGCGGCCGCTCCGTCCAGCGTTTCGGCAACCCCGGCAGCTTCGGGTGACAACGCCGCCGCCCCCACCGCTGATTCCCTGAAGGCGACTCTCATCAAGTTCGCCGATCCCGGAGTATCCACCGACGACAAGGCGAAACTGATCGTCAACGGCGACGCGCACAAGTCCAACATCGATCAGATGAACGGCATGCTCGCCGGCTACACCCTGACCTTCGCCGTCGACAACGTCGCGACCAGTGGTGACACCGCCACCGCGGATGTGACGATCACCTCTCCGCACGGCACGGCGCCCTCGTTCCCGGTCACCTGGCAGAAGGAGAACGGCACGTGGAAGCTCTCCGACGCCAGCGGCTGCCTGCTGCTCGGCTTCGCCCAGGCTCCCTGCGCGCCCGCCTGACCGCTCGGCACGGCCTGGATGGTCCGTGAGTACCACCCGGGCCGTGCCGTCGCTCTGCACCGCACGCAGGCCACAAGATCACCCGGGCTGGATCGATCGCCACCGCTCACCGGCGCGACCAGCGGTCCACGCCGCGTAGTTCCACTCAGCGACCGGGGTAGTTCCGCGCTGTGACCGTGGCGCGAATTCTGCGATGGTCTCGGGCATGAGCGTTGTTCCCAGTGTCGCGGTGGTCGCTGCGAACACCCCGGCCGATCGTGACCGGTTCCTGGATCTGCTGCGGATCTCGTCGCTGGTGGTGGTCGTCGCCGGCCATTGCCTGATGCTGACCGTGACGGTGTCGGGCCCCGAGGTGCATTTCGGCAATGTGCTCGCCGAGCTGCCGATGCTGCGGCCGCTGACCTGGGTGCTGCAGGTGCTTCCGCTGTTCTTCTTCGCGGGCGTCGCCGCGGGCGCGCGCCGCATCGGACCCGGGACATCATGGGGCGCTTGGCTTTTCCGACGCACCCAGCGGCTGGTGCGACCGCTCGGCTATTTCGTGGCCGCCTCGGTGGCGCTGGTGACGGTGGCCGATCTGGTGCTCGCGCCGGGGTGGCACCGTCCACTCGCGGTGACGAGCGTGCAGCTGCTGTGGTTTCTCGGAACGTACCTGGCGGTGCTGGCGTTCGTGCCCTTGCTCGCGGCGCGGATCACCAGCGGTCGCCGGATGTTCGCCGCGGTCGCGGTGATCGTGGCCGTCACGGCGATCGTCGACGCGGTGCGGTTCGCCGGCGGGCCGAGCGAGCTCGGCTACCTGAACATGTTCGTCTGGCTGGTGCCCGCGGTGCTCGGGATCGGGTATCTGCGCGGCCTGCTGCGCCGGCGCACCGCGGCGGTGCTGGCCGCGGCGGTGCTGCTCGCCGACGCGCTCTTGGTCCTTGTCGGCCCGTACGAGGTGAGCATGGTCACCGTGCCGGGCCAACAGCTGTCGAACCTGGCGCCGCCCTCGCTGCTGCTGGCCGGGCACGCGGTGATGCTGTGCTGCGCCGCCGTCGCCGCGGCGCCGTGGTTGCGCCGTCTCGCCGCACGCCCCCGGGTCTGGTGGTTGACGGTCATCGGCAACACCGGCGCCATGACGCTGTATCTGTGGCACATGCCCGCCCTGCTCACCGTGCTGGTACTCAGCCACCTGGCGGACGCCGACCGCGCCGCACCAACCGAATCCGGGTTCTGGCTGCTCACGGCGGTGCAGCTCACCGCGACCGCCGCGCTCACCGGCGCACTGTTCCTCGGCCTGCGTGGCCTGGAGAACACGCCGTTGCGCTGGTGGGACGGGCCGGTGGCGGCGGTGCGCGGCGTCCGCTCGGCCACCACCGTGCTTGCCGTGGTCGCGGCCGGAATCGCGATCCTGCAAGCCACCCGATGGGGCCTCACCGTGGACGGTGGGATCTGGTTCGCGGGCGCGGCGGCGGCGTTGCTGGCCGCCCGCCTGCTCACCCGTGCGTGATCAGCCCTTGGACGGACGCCGCTGCGGCTTGGGCGTGACGGTGCCCTCGGCCAGCCGCCGCGCGCTCACCAGGAACGCGGTATGACCCTGCATGCGATGCTCCGGGCGCACCGCCAGACCGACGACGTGCCAGCCACGCACCATCGACTCCCACGAGCGTGGTTCGGTCCAGCATTCCTGCTCACGCAGCGCCTCGACCACCTTGGACAGCTGGGTCACGGTGGCGACGTACACCACCAGCACCCCACCGGGAACCAGCGCCTTCGACACCGCGGGCAACGCGTCCCACGGCGCCAGCATGTCGAGCACGACGCGATCGACCTGCGGCCCCTCGTACCGGGCCACGTCGGCGATCGTGATCGACCAGTTCGCCGGCCGCTCGCCGAAGAAGGTCTCCACATTGCGGACGGCGTGCTCGGCGTGGTCGTCGCGGATCTCGTAGGAGATCACCTCGCCCCCGGGACCGACCGCGCGCAGCAACGAGCAGGTCAGCGCACCCGAACCGGCGCCGGCTTCCAGCACTCGCGCACCCGGGAACACATCGCCCTCGTGCACGATCTGGGCGGCGTCCTTGGGGTAGATCACCGCGGCGCCACGCGGCATCGACAGCACATAGTCGGTGAGCAACGGGCGAAGGGCCAGATACGGGGTGCCGTTCACCGACTTCACCACGGTCCCCTCGTCGTTGCCGATGAGGTCGTCGTGCTTGATGCCGCCGCGATGGGTATGGAATTCCTTACCCTCCTCGAGCACCACGGTGAAGAGGCGTCCCTTACCGTCGGTCAGCTGCACGCGGTCCCCGATAGCGAATGGACCGGTTCGTCTGGCCGTCATTGATCTCCCGTTCTTCGAATGGACCTGTCAGCCTGCCAGGCGCGCCGATCCGCGCGATCGACGGGTCAGCTGTTTCGCGGCGACCGCGCGATCGTGTCGGTGTGTGCGGTTACCCTGCGAAACATGTCCGTGCCCCTGTCCGTGCCCCTGACCGATGACACCGCCGGCGCGCCGGCGCATCGGTCGCGTCCGGCGTTGTCGCCTTCGCGGGCAAGCGATTTCAAGCAGTGCCCGCTGAAATACCGGTTGCGGGCGATCGATCGGGTGCCGGAACCGCCGTCGCGAGCGGCGGTGCGCGGGACCGTCGTGCACGCGGTGCTGGAAGATCTGTTCGGGTTGCCCGCGGCCGAGCGTCAGCCGGCGCGGGCCGCCGAGTTGGTGGCGGGGGCCTGGGAGCGTGTGCGCGCGGAGCGCGACGGGATGGACGAGCTCGTCGCCGAGGGTGGGCCGGAGGCGCTGTTCGACGAGGTGCGCACGTTGGTCGCGAGCTACTACGAGCTCGAGGACCCGCGCCGATTCGAGCCACACGCGCTGGAGGAACGGGTCGAGGTCGACCTCGACGGCGACATCCCGCTGCGCGGTTTCGTCGACCGCATCGACGTGGCGCCCAACGGGCTGCTGCGGGTTGTCGACTACAAGACCGGTCGCTCCCCCGGCCCCCTGCACGAAGCGCGAGCGCTGTTCCAGCTCAAGTTCTACGCGCTGATGATCCTGCGCACCCGCGATATCGTCCCGGCCCAACTGCGCCTGATCTATCTGGCCGACAAGAACATTCTCACCTACACACCCGAGCGCGAGGAGCTGGATCGCTTCCAGCGCATCCTCACCGCGCTCTGGCAAGCCATCATCGACGCGGGCAGAACCGGGGACTTCCCGCCCACTCGCAACTCGATGTGCAAGTTCTGCGACTTCAAACCCCTGTGCCCCGAATTCGGCGGCACGCCGCCGCCGTACCCGGGGTGGCCGGTCCAGGCCACGGCCCCGGCCGACCTGGTGACAGAACGGCTTCCCGAAGACGTGTGACAGCGAACTGCTCGCATCGCCACACCGGCGCGGTTGTCCGGGTTAAGCTGCGAACACCCTATGCAACTCGTTGAATATGAAATGAGTGACAGATGCATCCTTTCCGCACGGCGGTCGAAGCGCGTGACGAAGCGGCCATCGAGGCATTGCTGGCCGAGAATGTGGTCTTCACCAGCCCTGTCGCCTTCCAGCCCTATCCCGGCAAGGCCATCACCGCGGCCATCTTGCGCGCGGTGATCCGCGTCTTCGAGGACTTCCGCTACGTGCGCGAGATCGGCGAGGGACGCGATCACGCCCTGGTGTTCGAGGCCACCGTGGACGGCAAGCAACTCACCGGGTGCGATTTCGTCCACCTCGACGAGAACGGCAAGATCGACGAGCTGATGGTGATGGTCCGTCCGCTGTCGGCGGCGACCGCCCTGGCCGCGCGGATGGGCGCGCAGTTCGAACAGATCAAGGCCGAGGCGACCGCGAGCAGCCGGGCCGATTCCTGAGGCTGCCCGCGGCGGGCACTCAGACCGCGAAGTCGCGGAACAGCAGTACCGAGAGACCGAGGCCGACAGCGAGATTCACGACCGCCGCCGAGCCGAAGACCACGATCGGCCGCCACCCGGCTTCGCGCAGCCCACGCAGCGAGAACTCCAGGCCGATCGAGACGAAGGCCAGGATCAGGAACCAGGTGCGCAGGTCGTTGATGACGGCGATGTGCGCGGCGCCGGTCTTCTTGTCGACCGACTGCAGATACAGCGTGCCGATGATCGAGGCGGCGATGAACCCGAGCACGAATTTCGGGAACCTGGCCCAGAATTCACCGATGCTCGGACGCGCCGCACCTTCGGTGCGATCCACGCGGAACGCGAACCAGGCGGTGAGGGCGATCGCGACGAGACCGATGAGCGCGTTCTGAGTGGTCTTGACGATCGTCGCGATCTGCAACGACTGCTCACCCGCCAGCGCACCCGCGGCAGCCACCGCGGCGGTGGTGTCGATATTGCCACCGATCCACGCGCCCGCCACCGCATCGGAGAGCCCGAGAACGTCAGCGAGCCAGGGCAGCAGGAAGATCGAGGGCAACGCGAAGATGATCACCAGCGACGCGGCGTAGGCGATCTGCTCGCGCCGTGCCTGCACCGCACCCGCCGCCGCGATGGCCGCGCTCACCCCGCAGATCGACACCGCCGACGCCAGCAGCGCCCGCAACTTGTCGTCGAGGCCGAGCACCCCGCCCAACCACCAGGTGAACCCGAAGACGATGGTGATCAAGGCCAGCGCCTGCACGATCGACGGCGCGGCGGCTGTTACCAGGATCTTCAGATTGATCGACGCACCGAGCAGCACCACGCCGGTCTTGATGAAGAACTCGGTACGGAACCCGGCTGAAAGCCGTTCTCGCAGCCCCAGTTTGTTCAACACCACATTGCCGATCAACCCGATCACGATCGCGTAGACCGGGTACTCGACTGTCTTCGCGACCCGCTTGAACGGCGTATCCGCCGCCCACTGTGGAACATGGGTGTCGAAGAACCGCGTCAACGCGCCCAGCACGAGCACGAGCGCGATCCCCGCCACGATATCGGCCACCGCGGGCCGCGAATTCCCCTGCAACGCCGCGGTTTCCGACGTAGTCCGTGCCGTCTCCCCCATCACGGCACCAGCCAATCCGGGATCGCCCCGACCAGCACAAGGCCGATCAGAACGAGCCCGACGACGGTAGCCAACCAGTCTTCGTTCCAGCTGAATGCGCTGCCCGGCCGCGGCTCGGGCTCTGTCTGCGACACGGTGACTCCTTGCTGTTCCTCATCGAGAAAACGCAAGGTAGCAACGGAATCGCGAAGGCACACCGATTGCGTTCAGCCTGAGCGGATCTCGCCGCTGACCGCACGATCGGCCGCATGATGTACGAGGGGCCGGCCTACTGCAGGCGGCGTTCCTCTTCTTCTTGCAAGCGGCGCCGCTCTTCTTCGCGCTCGACCTGCTCCTTCTCGATCTTCTCTTCGTGCTCGTTCTTGTTCGACATGTTCGCCCCGATCATGGATTGCCCGGACAAATCTGCCGTCCAGCCTACTCGCGGCGCTGTGCCCGGCCACGGCGTCGACCCGGCACACACGGTGGCGGCCACATGCCCCGATATTCCGGGTCCTCCGGTAGCACCTCGCCCCCCGTAAAATGCAGGTCGCGGGCATACAGCGAATCCCGCACGGCGAGGAGAAACCAATGAACCGCAGCCTGTCCCGGACCGTCGCAGCCGCCGGAATCGCGCTGGCGGTGGCAACCTTTCCAGCTGTCGCCTCCGCGAGCCCAGCCACAGCGCCGACCGTCGCCCAGCCCATCGTCAACGGCGCGCCGACACCACCGTTCGACCCGATCTGCCCGTTGTGTTTCGTGCGTGAGGCGCTCGAGAGTCTGTCGGCCCAGTAGCTTCAGGCACCGAGAACACGAAACCCCTCACCGGAGAGAACACGGGTGAGGGGTTTCGCCGGTAACGGATCAGAAGGCTCGGCAGGAACGGATGTCGGTGGCGAGGATCGCCTTGGCACCGAGGTCGGCCAGCTGGTCCATCAGTTCGTTGCCCTGCTTGCGCGGGACGAGGGCGCGCACGGCGACCCAGTCCGGGTCGGTCAGCGGGGAGACGGTCGGTGACTCGAGACCCGGAGTGATGGCGACGGCCTGGTCGAACAGCGACTTGGGGCAGTCGTAGTCGAGCATCAGGTACTGCTGGGCGAAGACGACACCCTGAATGCGGTTGATGAGCTGGTTGCGGGCGCGGTCGTCGCGATCGGAACCGGTGCGTTCGATGAGGACGCCCTCGGAGTCGCACAGGGACTCGCCGAACGCGACCAGGTTGTGCTGACGCAGGGTACGCCCGGAGCCGACCACGTCGGCGATGGCATCGGCGACACCGAGCTGGATCGAGATCTCGACCGCGCCGTCGAGGCGGATCACCTCGGCTTCGATGCCGAAGCGGGCGAGGTCGGCGCGGACCAGGTTCGGGTACGAGGTGGCGATGCGCTTGCCCGCCAGATCCTCGACCTTCCAGTCCTCACCCGCGGGGGCCGCGTAACGGAAGCTGGAGCGTCCGAAACCGAGCGACAGCCGCTCGCTCACCGGGGAACCGGAGTCCAGCGCCAGGTCACGGCCGGTGATGCCGAGGTCGAGCTCGCCGGAGCCGACGTAGATGGCGATGTCCTTGGGGCGAAGGAAGAAGAACTCGACCTGATTGGCGGGGTCGAGAACGGTGAGATCGCGGGAATCGGTCCGTTTGCGGTATCCGGCCTCGCTCAGGATGGAGGTGGCGGCTTCCGACAGCGAACCCTTGTTGGGAACTGCGACGCGCAACATGGGATGGGATCCTTTCGGGGAAGTGAGAAACGTGTCGATCGGGACGGATCAGCCGTCACAGATGTCGGTACACGTCCTCGAGCTTCAGCCCACGTCCCAGCATCATCACCTGGACCCAGTACAGCAGCTGGGAGATCTCCTCGGCGAGCGCTTCATCGCTCTCGTGCTCGGCGGCCAGCCAGATCTCGCCTGCCTCCTCCAGAACCTTCTTGCCCTGGAAATGAACGCCTGCGTCCAGCGCGGCCACGGTGCCAGAGCCCTCGGGACGGGTCTGGGCACGCTCGGTCAGCTCGGCGAACAGGGATTCGAAGTTCTTCACGAGTAGAGATTGTTTCATACCCGACCCAGCGGTTTTCCCGGCGCACCGCGCGGTGCGGCACGCCGGGAAACGATCACGCCGGTTGAGCGAGCAGTTCGCGCAGGTCGGCTACGGCCGTGCGCAGGTGATCGGCGAAGGCGTACATCTGGTCGGACACCGATTTCGGCGTGGCCAGGTAGATGTTCCACCGATCCGGGAGCAGCACGTAGGCGATGCCGATGCAGCGCGGGCTGGTCGAGCCGAAACCGAAGTAGCGGATGTACTTCGACGGGGCCGAGCTGGTCGAGAGGTAGTCGTCGCGCATGATCGTCCAGCCGGGGCTGTCGAACAGCGCGATCCGCTCCTCGGCGACGCCGAGCTGTTCGCCGCGGCGACGCTGGATCCACTCCAGTTCCCACAGGTGCTGCTCGGGCGCCTGCCCGGCTTGGCATTCCTTGGCCCGCGCGACGTGGGCGGACGCGGCGGTGCGCGCCGCGGCCAGCTTGGTCTCGGGGTCGGCGTCGCCGGACTCCATCGCGTCGACGAAGGCCACCATCTCCGGGGTCACCACGCGCATGGCTTCGGTGCGGCCGTTGCGGAACTGCCGGGTGGCGATGGATTCGTAGGTGGCGCCGGTGAGCCCCTTGCTGCGCCGGTGGGCGAGCTGGTAGCTCAGCTGAGCGAAGGCATCGGGTGAGATGCCCAGCTTCTTGGCCTCGCCGGTGCCGAAGTCGTCGAACGAGACCAGCGAGGTGGCCGTGTCGGCGGCGAAGCGGGCGAAGTCGGCGCCCGCCGCGGCGATGTCGGCGCGGGCGGCGGAGTCGAGCACGAACTCGATCGGCTCCACCGAAGGCAGCCCCTGCGACTGCGCGCCGCTGGTCGCCGCGTGGTCCTGGGCGGTCCGCTCGAGCAGCGCGTCGACGAACGACAGCACGGTGGTGCCGTCGAGTCCGCAGTGCTCGATATTGATGCCGGACTGACCGTCGGCGAAGACGATGAACGACACCGACTTGTCGAAGTAGCGGTTGCCGCTGTCACCGTGGAGCAGCTGATCGCAGGCGTGCAGTTCGTCGCGCGGGGCGAAGTCTTCCAGGCACACCGAGAACAGTGCCGTCTCCACCGCGTCGAAGGCTTCGACATTGGCGGGCTCGCTGCGCAGGACTTCGCGGCTGCGCGCCCATGCCGCACGGGCTTTCGTGGTGAGATGGCCGACCGAGGTGTCGGTCGCGGCGGGCTTGGTGCCGCCCTTGATCACCGCTCGCAGCCCGTCGACCACGTCGTCGAACGCGTACGGCGCGCCGTCGGGTCCGATGACGTCCATCCGGAAGATGTTGCCGCGGTAGAAGACCGCGATGTGGCGGGCATCCGAGGGGCCGGGCCATTCCGGGCTGTAGGGCTTGCGGACGCTGTCCTGGATCTCGCCGGGAATCCGGGTCTCGGAGAACAGGTACTTGTTCTGCCACATCGACAGGGCCTGCCCGCGCTGGGTCACCGGCGCGATCTTCTCCGCGTCCAGTGCCAGCTTGTAGTCGACTGCCGCCCCGATGATCGCGGCGGCCCGCTCGGTCTGCCCGGCGATGGTCGACGCCGCCAGCGGGGTGTCGTCACGGAACAGGAACACGAAGTTGGCGTTGATCGCGATCCGGTCCCGGCGGCCCAGGTACCGCGACGGCCAGAACTCGTCGAGCCAGCTACCGACGCCGGGGGTGGCGTCGTAGTCGGCCAGGGCGGCGTGCAGCGCGCGCCCCGCCCCACCGGGGCGCAGCAGCTCGGCTACCGCGCCCTCGGTGGTGGCGT
Organism: Nocardia sp. NPDC060249; assembly: GCF_042728755.1. Taxonomy (NCBI): domain Bacteria; kingdom Bacillati; phylum Actinomycetota; class Actinomycetes; order Mycobacteriales; family Nocardiaceae; genus Nocardia; species Nocardia sp. NPDC060249. The sequence goes on along the minus strand of NZ_JBHXAQ010000001.1, from coordinate 1,396,058 downwards.
ATTCTTCGGCGCCGAGCAGGGGCTGACACCACTGCAGGAACCGCGCGCAACTGTCGTCCAGACTCGGCAGCGGTACCCGGGGCAGCGTGTCTTCGGCGGCGAACGTGGGTTGGTTCAATCCAAGTCCTCAGGTCTCGATGGGATGCGGGCGGGACAGGAACAGGTTGGCATAGAGCCAGCCTTCGGCTTCGTGGTCGGTGGTGTCGATTCCCTTGGCCGCCAACGCATCCAGCACCTGTTCCCGTTCCTGCGACGAGGCGAACCTCCGCTGCTGGAACATACCGGGACGTTGCTCGCTGCGATAGCCGAGCGCGGCCAGTTCCTCGGCGATGGGACCGAAATCGAACATCCGCAACACGAAATGCGCCATCCACGGTCGCTTGCGCGGATCTGCCTGGGCGACCCTGGACAGGGTTTTCTCGGTGATGTAGCCGACGCATCCGGTGGAGATCACCAGATCGGCGGAGGCGAGCACACGGCGCTGCGCCTCGGTGGGCTCGGTGGCCTCGAGGTCGGCGTGCACGTAGTCGTGCAGAAGTCCGGCGGCGTGGGCGTAGGTCAGCGCCGGGCGTGCGGCGTCCATCCCGATGAAGCGTACGTCGGGCATCAGATCACCGCGCAACCGCTCCCGGTCGGCGGCGATCAGCCCGATCTTGTCGGTGTCGGCGTGATCGCGGTAGTGCCCGGCCAATTCGTCGACGGTGGTGTCGCTGCGCAGCAGCGCCGCGTTCACCCCGTAGGAGCACCCGAGGTCGAGGACCGTCGGGATCCGGCCCGGCCGAGCGGCCCGCAACTGGCGCAGCTGCTCGGCGAAGTGCGGCTTCGCCAGTTCCGGGATCCGGTAGTCCAGCTCGTTCATCCGGGCGAAATACGCACGGGGATCGGGACTTTCGTAGATGTCGTCGAAGGATGCTTTGCCGGTGGTGTGCAACGGAACGGACATGGGCGGTTCCTCTCAGTCGAGCAGTCGGTCACCTCGGACGGCGTCGGCCGCGGCGGCCACGTGGTCGGGCAGGACACGGCCGAACAACTGCCTGGTGCGTTCGACCGTGCCGATCACCCCTGGACGGTCCGTGTAGGCGAAAATCGCCGAATGTCGTTGACCCGCACCGGCCACCTCGGTGACGCGATGCAGGGAGAAGCGGCCCTTGAACAGCTGTAGATCGCCGGGGCGCAGTTCCAGCGCGCGGATGAGGCGGGCGCCGTCACCGGTGAGCACGTCGCGCACGTCGTCGAGGTGCTCGGCGTGCGGGTCGCGGATATTGGGGCAGTATTCGAACACCCCGCCGGCGTCGGGTGTGCGGGTGAGCATGCTGACGGTGAATTCGTTGGTGTCGAAATGCCACGGATGCGACATCCCCGGCTCCACCACGTTCAGGCACAAACCCGCGAGGGGGTCGGCGAATTCGTGCAGATCCTCGAGTTCGAAGCAGTCGGCGACGAAGCGCTGGAACACCGGGTCGGTGTAGAGGCGCTGGATCAGCGCCTCGGCGGGGATCCGGTCGCGGGCCACGAACGCGTTACCGCGGTCGAGCACGATCCGCGCCGGATGGCCTGCGGGCAGGTCGGCGTCGAGGGGAATGTTGTAGGCGTTGACCCGCTCCACCTTGTAGTGGGCGTGCGGTGCGATCGCCTCCCCCTCGGCGCGCAGCGTGTCGAGCAGCTGCGGACGGATGAACTCGCGCAGCACCGTGCAGCCGTCCTCGGCCAGCTCGGCGCGGGCGGCGTCGATGGCCGCCTGCCTGCCCGAACCACCGAGATCGGTGAGTGGATACCGTGCGATGTCGACGATTTCGTCAAGCCCCCGCGTGCCCGTCATGTACCCAGTTTGCGGGAATATTCGCGCGAGCGCCCGTGGTTTCGACAAATCGGGCGTATCCCGGGAAGATCACAATCGTGCGAATTCAACTGTGCGGCAACAGTTTTCGTAAATTCAACCTGGGTTTCGGTACTATCACGGTAGGCTATTGCGCTCTATCACGCGACGCTGTCGAAACATTCACACGCGTGCGTCGAGTGCGGCCCGCAGATCGTCGGCCGACAAGCCGACCAGCGACTCCCGGAACACCCGCCCCGGCACCTCGGGAACCGCGATCTCGCACGGAATCACGATCAGACCGCAGCCCGCGCCCTGGGCCGCGAGCGAACCGGTCGGCGAGTCCTCGATCGCGACACAGTCACCCGGGTCGACCCCGAGCAGTTCCGCGGCGCGGCGGTAGATGGCCGGATCGGGCTTGCCGTGCGCCACCTCGTCACCGCAGACGGAAGTGTCGAAGAAGTCGCGGCCGAGGGTGTCGAGGCCGTATTCGGTGAGCGAGCGCTTGGTGTTGGTCACCAGCGCTGATTTCATGCCCGCCTCGCGCACCATGCCCAGTGCGTCCTTGGCGCCCGGACGCCACGGGATCGGGCCGAGCATCAACTCGGTGACCCGGCGCTCCAGGAACTCCCCGGCCTCGGCGACCGTCTGCGGCGACGGGTCGACGCCGATGCCGTCGAAGAGCATGCGCAGCGCGTTCGGACCCGAGGCGCCGATCAGGGCGTGCCGGACCTCGTCGGTCAGCTCGCGACCGTGTTCGCGGGCCAGTTCGCGAACCGCGATGTCCCACAGCTTCTCCGAATCGAGCAGCGTGCCGTCCATGTCCCACAGCACCGCGGCCGGTCGCGCGCTCACCTGTTACTCGCCTCGTTCTCGTCACACATCACCGAAGTGCCCGGCGCACGCCGGACCCCGTTCAGGGTAACGGGTCCGCCTCAGACACCCGATCCGGCGATCTGCAGGTTGCCCGCGTCACCGGAGACCTGGATCCACCGGTTCTCCGAGGTCACGGTGCCATTGGTGAGCTGATAGGTGAGCGTGACGACCGCGCGGTTCTGGCCGCTGGGGGTGATCGAGCCGACAGTCACCGACCGCACCGACGACCAGAACGACGAGTACTGCCCGAACCCGCCGGTCTGCGCCTGGTAACCGGGAGCGAGCTGCGCCCAGGCCCCGCCGATATTGCCGGGCAGCATGCCGTAGTACCCGGCGATGAACTGGTTGATCCGGTCCGGGGTCGGCGGACCGAACGGCGTGGTGGTGATGGTCGTGCCGGTCGGTTTCGGAGTGGTGGGGGTGGGCTTGGCGGAGGTGCTGGTCGGGGTCGCACCGGTACTCGTCGCACCGCCCGGCAGAGCCTCGGGCGGGGCCGACACGGTGATCGTTTCCTGCTCGGGCACGATGACGACCGTGCTCACCTTGCCGTCGACCACGGTCGTGACGGTGACCGGCGATGCCGGGACCTGCGCCTGCTGATCGGACTCACCGCCCCGGTCGCGGGTGACCACCAGCACCACCAGCATGACCGTGAAGGCGGCGACGGCCGCGGCCAACAGCAGCACGGCGCGGCTGTTGTTCGCGCGATCGGTGCGCGAGGGCGGGGCGGGGAACGCGGGATGCAGCCCCGAGCCGTCCGTCGGCCCAGCCGCGGCCCTGGCACGCAGCTGAGCCTGGTCACCGGCGCGTTCGACGCCGTCCGCGGTCGAGGACGCGGCGTCGCGCGGGCGAACGAGGCCGGGATCGCCTGCCGCTGCCTGCCGCACCGCGCCTGCCTGCCCGATCCCGCCTGCTGCCGCTCGGCCGTTCTCCACGCCCCCTTCCGCCGCGTTGCCGACCGCGCCCGACGCCGCACTCCCGCTCACCTCCGGCGACTGCGGCGCGCCGGTCGAATTTCGGCCCGAGATGGCCGAGCGGGCAGCCTTGGCCTTGGCGAGACCACTGCCGAACAACGCGGCCGCGCCCGACTTCGCTCCCCCGTTCGCGGGTGCGCCGGCCGGCGGGATCAGTGTCGTGGCCGCCTCGCTCATCGGCAGAATCTTCGTGGCCGAGGCGGGCAGTGCCGGAACACGGCCCGCCGCAACGTCTTCCAGCGCGACCCGGGCCTGCGCCATCGTCGGCCGGTCCTCGGCGGACGCGGTCAGCAGCCACATCAGGACCGGGGCGAGCGGGCCCGCGTTCTTCGGCTCCGGCACCACCCCGCGCGCGACGGCGTGCAGCACAGCCAGCGGGTTGTCGCCCTCGCCGAACGGCGGAGCGCCTTCGGAGGCGGCGTAGAGCGTCGAGCCGAGGGCGAACACGTCGGCGGCGGGTTTCGGGTTGTCGCCGCGCGCGATCTCGGGCGCCAGGTAGGCGGGCGTGCCCGCCAGGAAGCCGGTGGCGGTGACGGTGACATCGCCGGTCGCGTGCGAGATGCCGAAGTCGGTGAGTTTGACCGTTCCGTCGTCGCCGACGAGCAGGTTGGCCGGTTTCACATCGCGGTGCATGATCCCGGCGTCGTGCGCGGCCGACAGCGCCGCGGCGGCCTGAGCGCCGATCCCCGCCACCTCGATCGGCGGCAGCGTCACCCCACCCGCCAGCTTCACCGCGAGGCTCGGCGCGTTCATGTATTCCATGACCAGCCACGGCTGGCCGTCCTCTTCGGCGACATCGAAGACGGTGATGGCGTTGGGATGGTGCAGACGGGCCGCGATCCGGCCCTCCCGCATCGCGCGCAGCTTTCCTTCGAGTGCCTGCGTACCGGTGAGACCGGGCGCGAGCAGCACCTGCTTCACCGCGACGGTGCGCCGCAGCCGGACGTCGGTGGCGCGCCACACGACTCCCATCGCGCCCGTGCCGATCGGGTCGGTGAGTCGATAGCGTCCCGCGATCAACCGATCCGATGTCATATCGTGCCCCTCCTGCTTACCGCTGAGTCGTCTCGCCCTCCGCGCCACAGCGGGATGAAACTTCCGAAAATCCTACGTGCTGAACTGCTTCGATCCTGTTGCGGGACAGCCCGGTCCATGGACCCGGCGCCGCATCGTGACCAGACTCACATGCGCGGCAACGACGATCGGACCGGTCCGCGGGACCGGTCCGATCTGCCGACGCCTGGCGTATTTCGCTGCCTGCAGTGTCTCAGGCGTTGAAGTATTTCGCCTCCGGATGCAGCAGCACGAACGCGTCCGTCGACTGTTCGGGGTGCAACTGCAGCTCTTCGGACAGCGTCACCCCGACCCGGCCCGCGTCGAGCAGGTCGACCAGTTTGGCACGATCTTCCAGGTCCGGGCAGGCACCGTAGCCGAAGGAGTAGCGCGCGCCGCGGTAGCCGAGCTTGAAGTATTCCTGAACGTCGGCGGGATCGTCGGCCGCGATGGACTTGCCGTCGACGGTCAGTTCCTCGCGCACCCGGCGATGCCAGTACTCGGCCAGCGCCTCGGTGAGCTGCACGCCGATTCCGTGCACCTCGAGGTAGTCGCGGTAGTTGTCGGCGGCGAACAACGCGTTCGCGAAGTCGGCGATCGGCTGCCCCATCGTCACCAGCTGGAACGGCAACACGTCGACCTGCCCGGTCTCGCGAGACTGCTCGCGCGAGCGGATGAAGTCGGCGATGCACAGGAACCTGTCGCGCTGCTGACGCGGGAAGGTGAACCGATACCTTTCCGGCGCATCAGGATTCGGCTCGGTCAGCACGATGACCTCGTCGCCCTCCGACACCGCGGGGAAGTACCCGTACACCAGGGCCGCGTGCTGGAGCACGCCCTCGGTGGCGAGCCGGTCCAGCCAGGCGCGCAACCGCGGCCGACCCTCGGTCTCCACCAGATCCTCGTAGGTCGGGCCTTCGCCGGCCCGCTGCCCTCGCAGACCCCACTGACCAAGGAACAGCGCCCGCTCGTCCAGCAGACCCGAATACTCCGCCAGCGGCAGACCCTTGATCACCCGGGTGCCCCAGAACGGCGGCGTCGGCACGGGCAGATCCGTGGCCACGTCGGAGCGTTCGGGCACCACGATCGGCGTCTCGGCGGCCTTGCGTTCGGCCGCGATCCGCTTGGACCGCTCGTGGCGCGCCTTGCGCTCGGCGGCCTTCTCCTTGGCCGCGATCGCCGCCGGGCTGTCCGGGTCGAGCCCGCCGCCACGCTTGACGGTCATGATCTCGTCCATCAACCGCAGACCCTCGAAGGCGTCACGGGCGTAGTACACGTCGCCGTCGTAGACCGCGGTCAGATCGTTCTCCACATAGGAACGGGTCAGCGCGGCGCCACCGAGCAGCACCGGGAACTGTTCGGCGACACCCTTGGAGTTGAGTTCACCGAGGTTCTCCTTCATCACCACGGTCGACTTCACCAGCAGCCCGGACATGCCGATCACGTCGGCCTTCTTGTCCTGCGCGGCGTCGAGGATGGTCGCGATGGGCTGTTTGATGCCGAGGTTCACCACCTCGTAGCCGTTGTTGGACAAGATGATGTCGACCAGGTTCTTGCCGATATCGTGGACATCGCCCTTCACCGTGGCCAGCACGATCCGGCCCTTGCCCGCGTCGTCGGAGGCTTCCATGTGCGGTTCCAGGTGCGCGACAGCGGTTTTCATCACCTCGGCCGACTGCAGCACGAACGGCAGCTGCATCTGGCCCGAACCGAACAGCTCACCGACGGTCTTCATGCCCGAGAGCAGGGTCTCGTTGATGATCTGCAGCGGCGGCACGGTCTGCATCGCCTCGTCGAGGTCGTCACCGAGACCGTTGCGTTCACCGTCGACGATGCGCCGCTCGAGACGCTCGAACAAGGGCAGCAGAGCCATTTCCTCGGCGCGCGAAGCCTTCGACGAGGCCGTGGAGACGCCTTCGAACAACGCCATCAGCTTCTGCAGCGGGTCGTAGTCCTCGGTGCGGCGGTCATAGATCAGGTCGAGGGCGACCTGCTGCTGCTCGTCGGGGATCCGGCTCATCGGCAGGATCTTCGACGCGTGCACGATCGCCGAATCCAAGCCCGCTTCGACACATTCGTGCATGAACACCGAGTTCAGCACCTGCCGAGCGGCCGGGTTCAGCCCGAAGGAGATATTCGACAGGCCCAGGGTGGTCTGCACCTGCGGGCGGCGGCGCTTGAGCTCACGGATGGCCTTGATCGTCTCCTCGCCGTCCTTGCGCGACTCCTCCTGTCCGGTGCCCAGGGTGAACGTCAGGGTGTCGACGATGATGTCGGACTCGGCCAGGCCCCAGTTGCCGGTGATGTCGTCGATGAGCCGCTCGGCGATCGCGACCTTGTGATCGGCCGTCCGAGCCTGACCCTCTTCGTCGATGGTCAGCGCGACGACGGCGGCACCGTGCTCGGAGACCAGCCGCATGATCTGCTGGAACCGTGAGTCCGGGCCCGTGCCGTCTTCGTAGTTCACCGAGTTCACCGCGCACCGGCCACCCAGGTGCTGCAGACCTGCCTGCAACACCGGCACTTCGGTGGAGTCGAGCATGATCGGCAGCGTCGAGGCGGTGGCCAGCCGGGAGGCCAGCTCGTTCATGTCGTCGGCACCGTCGCGGCCCACGTAGTCGACGCACAGATCGAGCATGTGCGCGCCGTCGCGGGTCTGGTCCTTGGCGATCTCGAGGCACCGCTGCCAGTCGGCGGCCAGCATCGCGTCACGGAAAGCCTTGGAGCCGTTGGCGTTGGTGCGCTCACCGATCATCATGATCGACGCGTCCTGCTCGAACGGGACCGCGGTGTACATGCTCGACACGGCGGGCTCGTGCTCGGGCCTGCGACGATCGGTGATCGGCGGCAGCGTCTTCTCGACCTCGCGGACCGCCTCGGCGACCTGCCGGATGTGCTCGGGGGTGGTGCCACAGCAACCGCCGACGAGCGAGAGCCCGAACTCGGACACGAACCCGCTCATCGCGACGGCGAGCTCTTCGGGGGTGAGCGGGTATTCCGCGCCGTTGGCGCCGAGGACCGGCAGACCCGCGTTCGGCATCACCGATACGGGGATGTTCGCGTGCCGCGACAGGTGCCGCAGGTGCTCGCTCATCTCCGCGGGCCCGGTCGCGCAGTTCAGCCCGATCATGTCGATACCGAGCGGTTCCAGCGCGGTCAGCGCCGCGCCGATCTCACTGCCGACCAGCATGGTGCCGGTGGTCTCCACGGTGACGTGGGTGATGATCGGGATCCGGCGGCCGGCCGCGATCATGGCGCGGCGGCTGCCGGTGATCGCGGCCTTGACCTGGAGCAGGTCCTGGCAGGTCTCGACGAGGATGGCGTCGGCGCCGCCGTCGAGCATGCCGAGCGCCGCTTCGGTGTAGGCATCACGCAGCGACACGTACGGCGCGTGGCCCAGGGTCGGCAGCTTGGTGCCGGGCCCCATCGAACCCAGCACATAGCGCGGGGTGCCGTCGGCGGACGGGCCCATCTCGTCGGCGACATCGCGGGCGATCCGGGTGCCGCGCTCGGACAGATCACGGATCCGGTCCTGGATGTCATAGTCGGCGAGGTTGGGCAGGTTGCAGCCGAAGGTGTTGGTCTCCACCGCGTCCGCGCCCGCGGCGAAGTAGGCGCGGTGGATCTCGGCGAGCACATCAGGGCGGGTGTCGTTGAGGATCTCGTTGCATCCCTCGAGGCCGCGGAAGTCGTCGAGCGACAGATCCGCGGCCTGCAACATCGTGCCCATCGCGCCGTCGCCGATGACGACACGCCGCCGCAGCGTGTCGAGGAGCGTGGTATCGAACCCGGTGGGCAAGGACGCAGACATGAGTCAAGACTAGAGGGCGCCCCCGACGGACAAGACCACTGTGGGTGAATCGAGTGGCCTGCGCCACTGTTGCCCGTGGAAACACGCAACACCGTCGGTCACCGCAAAACAATTCGCACAAGACACTAGGCTGACCGGGTGGATGCCAGTGAGACCCCCGAGACGGAACTGCCGACCTTGCGCAATCCCGTCATGGTTGCCGCCTTCGAGGGCTGGAACGACGCCGGCGATGCCGCCAGTGGCGCCATCGAGCATCTGGAGCTGATCTGGGATGCCGAGCCGCTGGCCGAGCTCGATTCCGAGGACTACTACGACTACCAGGTGAACCGGCCGACCGTCCGTCAGGTCGACGGGGTGACCAGGGAGATCCAGTGGCCCTCGACGATGCTGTCGGTGTGCTCCCCGCCCGGTAGCGACCGCGATGTGGTGTTGCTGCGTGGCATCGAACCGAACATGAAATGGCGCAGTTTCTGCGACGACCTGCTCGAGTTCATCGAGCAACTCGGCGTGGAGACGGTCGTCATCCTCGGCGCGCTGCTGGCCGATACCCCCCACACCCGGCCGGTGCCGGTGACCGGTTCGGCCTACAGTCCCGAGGCCGCCGAGCGGTTCAATCTGGAACAGACCAGGTACGAGGGCCCGACCGGAATCACCGGCGTGCTGCAGGACCAGTGCGTGAAGGCCGGGGTGCCCGCGGTGTCGTTCTGGGCCGCGGTCCCGCACTATGTGTCGCAGCCGCCGAACCCGAAGGCGACGATCGCGCTGCTGCACCGGGTCGAAGACGTCCTCGATATCGAGGTTCCGCTGGGTGAGCTGCCGAAACAGGCCGAGGAGTGGGAAGCCGCGGTCAACGAGATGACTCTCGGCGACGAGGAGATCAGCGAATACGTGCGCTCGCTCGAGGAGCGCGGCGACGCGGCGATCGATCTCAACGAGACCATGTCCAAGATCGACGGCGACGCCATCGCGGCGGAGTTCGAGAAGTACCTGCGCAGACGCGGGCCGGGCAGCTTCGGCCTGTAGCCTCGTGCGCCGCGGTGCCCGGGACCGTCGGCTCCTCGACCGGATCAGCGTCGCGCGGATTCCGTGTACGGCCGGACCGAGGCCAGCGCCGAATGGTCTGTGTCCCACCGGTCTCGGCGGACGAGCACCCCGATCGCGTCGGAATCGCGGTCCCGGGAAGACATTTCACCGTGACACCGGTCGACGGCGCCGCCGCCGGGGAACTCGCTCACCACGATGCTCCCCGACCGGCGCGCACTGGGGGTCTGCCCGGCCACTACCGAGATGGTGGATCGGCGCAGTCATCGGATCCCATGGCTAACGCTCCAGGGTCAGCACTTGAGCGGCCGCCTCGTGCGCCAGCTTCGCGATCAGCAGGTCACGCGGAATCGTCTGACCGGCAAGGTGATCGAGTGACGGCACCACCACGTGGTGCGCATCGGCCCGCTTCAATTCCTGGGTGAGTTCGGCGAACGCCGCACCGTCACCCGCGGGTGCTTCGTGGAACGTCGCGGCGAAACACATGCCCGCGGTCCGTGCGAGGCTGCGTAGCGCATCCTCCAATTGGTCGCTCTGACCATCGGCCAGATCGTCCCGCAAGTATCCATAGATCAACGCTTCCACCCGAACCTCCGTTGGATTGGGATCGCTGTTCTGTTGTCGGACCTGTTGTGTACCGATCCCCCCGCGTCGCGCGACGCGCCACGCGGGGGTACTGCGTTGCCCTGCAAGCTCTCCTGCAGAGCCGGCATCCGGTTGTCGAGCCGAGTACCTGCTTCCATGATGAACAATCATGGCCCCCGGCAGCAGATGTCAATCCGATGACATCTCCTTGCCCTATCCGGGACGCCGAACGTTAACTGGTGGAATACTACCGCCGTGACCGCAACTGATGATCGACCCGTCTGGGCTGTTCGGATGCGCTCGGAACGTGACGCGAGGGGGTGGTCGCAAGCCGATGCCGTTCGCGCGATGCGTGCCAAGTCCTCCCACAACCTGCCGACGGACAGTACCCTGCTGCGCAACTGGCGCCGTTGGGAATCCGGGGAATCGCGACCTGACGACTTCTACGCGCCGATCATCGCGGCCGCGTTCGACACCGTCCCCGCCGCGTTCTTCCCGAAGGCCCGTCCCAACCGGGATGACGAGCTGTTATCGGCAACCGGTATGGACACACTGGAGTTCATCGGGCGACTCAGAATGTCCGACGTCAACAGCGCCACCCTGGACGCGGTGCGGATCACCGCCGAAAGGCTGTGCTGCGAATACGCCTACGCCGACCCCTACGCACTGCACACCGAGGGGACCGCGTGGCTGCGCCGGATCACCTCTCTGCTCGATGGCAGACTGACGCTGAGCCAGCATCGGGAAATCCTCGTCCTGGCAGGCTGGGTCGCGTTGCTGGTCGGTTGCGTCGACTACGATCTGGGCCGGCGGGGCGGCGCCGAAGCCACCCGCCGGGCCGCCGATTCGCTGGGCCGCGAGGCAGGCAATGCCGAGATCGTCGGGTGGGCCGCGGAGATGTCGGCGTGGTTCGCGTTGACGCAGGGCAACTTCCGTGGCGCGATCGATGTCTCGGAGAAGGCGATGGCCGGCACCACGTCGTCGAGTGTGGGGGTGCAGCTGGCGGCGCAGCGCGCCAAGGGCTGGGCCCGGCTCGGTGATCGCCGCAATGTGCAGACCGCCCTCGACGAGGGCAGGGCGATCCTGTCGCGGATGGGTCATCCGGCCGATCTGGACAACCACTTCGTCGTCGATGCCACGAAATTCGACTTCTACGCGATGGACTGCTGCCGGGTGGCGGGCCAGGATCGACTGGCCGAGCGCTACGCCCAGCAGGTGATCAGCGATTCGACCCGACCGGACGGTTCGATCCGCAATCCCATGCGGGTCTCGGAGGCGCGGCTGACCCTGGCCGTCGTGGCCGTGCGCGATCGCGACCTCGAGCGCGCGGTCGAGGAGGGTGTCGCGGCGTTCTCCGCGGGACGCAAGTCGCTGCCGTCGCTGGCATGGATCGCGGGCGAGGCGGCCAGGGAGATCATCGAACGCTACCCAGGAGATCAGCGCACCCAAACGTTCCTCGAGCAGCTGCGATCGCTCAATGTCGGGTGAGCTCACGCGGCGATGCCACGCCGATCGGGGACGGGTCCGGCGGAGCACGGGAAGGCCACCACTAACCTGTCTACGGTGACCGACTCCGCCGACGGCCTGCCCAGCGCCGTACCCGCCCTCTGGGACGAGCGTCTGCGGTTGTTCTCGTTCGCGACCGCCGAGAAGCGCGCCGACTACCTGCGGGTGCTGCGCGCCTTCGACAGCGCTCGGGCCGCCTACGTGGTGTTGTTGCACGCCGACGACGTCGCCGAGTGGATAGTCAGAGCCGAGGCGGGCGGTCGGGTCGAGGCGGCCGCGGGTGTCCCACTGCCCGCGGTCGAGATCGGGCCACTGCTCGAGCAACTGCATCGCTGGGGCGTGCTCGAACGCAGCTACGACGGCACCCGCGCGGCCACCCTGGCCGAGTACCGCAACCGGCACTACGTCTACCAGTTCGCCCAGGCCGGGTTCCAGGCCTACCGGGCGGTGGCCGGCGTGCTCGCGGCGCGGATGGAGGACGCGTCGCTGTCGCGGCTGGTGCTGCCCGAGCTGCTCGCCGACCTGCACACCCTCGCCACCGCCAACCGCGACGGCGACGCCGAGCGGGTCTACACCACCTTGCGCAGGCTCGACGCCGCGCTCACCGACATGGCCGCGCGCGCCGCGCATTTCTACCTGTCACTGGGCGATCTGGTGCGCACCACCGAGATCACGCCGGAATCCTTTCTCGCGCACAAGGACGCGCTGCTGGCGCACATGCGGGAGTTCAGCATGGATCTGGCCCGGTTCGCCCCGCGGTTGGCGGCGGCGATCGGCGACGTCGAGGCGACGGGGGTCGAGCAGTTGATCGACCGCGCGGCCGGGTGCGACGAGCGGGTGTTGCTGAGTTTCGCCGAGCGCGAAGCGGATTGGCGTTCCCGCTGGGACGGGTTGCGCACCTGGTTCGTCACCGCGGGCAGCGAGTCGTCGGAAACCTGCGAGGCCGATCGGCTGCGCGAGGCGACGATGAGCGCGATCGCGGCGGTGCTGTCGCTGTTGCGCCGGGTCACCGAGACCCGCCGCGGTGGCGTCAGCCGGGAATCGGCGTTGCGCCACCTGGCCGAATGGTTCGTCGCCACCCCCAGCGCGGGCAGCGCGCACGCGCTCTACGACGCGGTGTTCGGGCTGGGCAGGCCGCGCCATCTGTCACTCGAGCATCCCGACGCGGAGCTGATCCCCACCAGCCGATCCTGGTGGGAAGCACCGCCTTTGGAGATCTCGCGCACGCTCGCCGAAACCGGTCGCGCGCCCACGGCGGGCGCCCCGGCCCGGATCGCGCGCAACGACGCGGGCGTGCGGCGGCTGCGGGAGGCGCAACTGGCGGCACAGCGCGAACGCACCGCGGCCGCCGCCTCGCTGTCGCGGGGCAATGTGCACGAACGAGTGCTGGATCAGCGTGAGACCGAGGTGCTGTTGCGGCTGATCGACGCCGCCTCGACCGCATGGGTTCCGGTGAGCGGAAAGGTCGACGGCACCACAGGTTCCGACAACGGTGTCACGTTGACAGTGCGCCCCTGCGACGGGTCGACGGTCATCCGCACCGCGGCGGGGCTGCTCCATCTGAACAACCGTCGTCTCGAAGTTCGCGAGTCGAGCCGTCGCGGGGTGGCGCGATGAGACGGCGTATCGACTCGCTCGATCGCGGCGTCCACCGGTCGGCGCGACCGACGCCGGCGCGAGAGGCGAGACTGTGAAGCGACAACGGATCGATGCGCTCGCACTCGACAGCTATCAGCGAGCGGCGCGAATGATGCTGGCCAATCACCTCATCACCCGGGTGTATCCCGACCGGATCGCGTTGCCGTTGATTCGGCGGTGGGCGACGGAATTGCGCGAGGATCTGGCCGAATTGTTCGGTTACCGCTTGGAGGTCACCGAGACCACGGCCCGGCTGTACCCGGTGCACGATCGGCTCGACGACGCCCGGCCCGCCCGCAGCGTCAACGATCGCGTCTTCGACCGCCGCCGCTACGCCTATCTGTCGCTGGCGCTGGCCGCGCTCGGCCGGGCCGGCGACCAGATCACCCTGTCGGAATTGGCCGAGCACGTGGCCGATTACGCGAGCCGGATCGAGGGCCTCGACCTGTCGACCGAGCGGGCCGCCGATCGCGACGCCTTCGTCGATGCCGTCGGCTGGCTGGGCGCGCGAGGTGCGCTGACCCTGGCCGACGGCGACGCGGGCGGCTGGGCCAGCGACCCGGAGGCGGGCGAGGCACTCTACGACATCGACCGGCCGGTGGTTTTCGCGCTGTTCCGGCCCCCGCGAGCGCTGCAACACCTGCACAGCGTGCGTGGCCTGCTGGCCGAGGACACCGAACAGGCACCGTCCGATCAGGCCCGGCGGGTTCGCCGGGCACTGGTGGAGCGTCCGGTCGTCTATCTCGAGGAGCTGTCGCAGGACGAGCGCGCACTACTCGGCCAGGACCGGCTGATCAACGAGGTCGAATACTGCACCGGCTTGCGAGCCGAGCGCCGGGCCGAGGGAGTGGCCCTGATCGACACCTCGGGCCGGCTGTCCGACACCCGATTCCCCGGTACCGGGACCCTGGCACAGGTGGCGCTGTTGCTGATCGGCGAAATCGCGGACGTGGTGCTCGACATCGACAACCCGATCCCCCGGCGTCCCGGCGCGCTCACCGCCGATGACGCGCTGCTCGACCAGCTCGACGCGTCCATCCCGACGGCCGGTGTGTTCACACCACTCGCCGATGACGTCGAACCCCGCACTGCCACCACCGATTTCGTCGACGACGAGAACGCGGCCGGTGAAGCGGTCACCTCTCCGTTCCTGGATCACGCCTGGGTGCGGACCACGGTCACCGCGCTCACCGACCGCTACGGCGCGACCTTCGCCGCCCAGTGGCAGGCCGATGCCGTCGGGCTCACCACCGAGGTACTCGCGCTGCTCACCAAGCTGCGGCTGATCCGGCCGGTCGAGGACGGGCTGCTGGTCCTGCCCGCGCTGGCCAGGTATCGCGGCGCGGTGGTCACCGTGCGGGTGCGCAAGGCAGAGGAATTGTTCGTCACCGCCGCCGATACCGACGGCAGCACCGGAGAGGGAGGGGTCTGAGCATGTCACTCATTCACGGCGGAGTGCGGTTCGTCCCGACCCGGGCCGGCATCGTCAACCTGTGGGACTACCGCGACCAGGAGTTCAGTTTCGCCGACGGGCGTCTGGTGCTACGCGGGCCCAACGGCTCCGGCAAGACCAAGGCCCTGGAGGTGCTGTTCCCGTTCGTGCTGGACGGGCGGATCGAACCGCGCAGGCTGAATCCGTTCGCCGGTGAAGAACGCACCATGAAGTCGAATCTGCTCTACCGCAAGCAGGAATCGGCCTACTCGTATGTGTGGATGGAGTTCGCGCGCGGCAGCTGGGACGATCCCGAGACCGTCACCGTCGGCATCGGCATGCGGGCCACCCGCTCCTCGGACAAGGTGACCCGCTGGTACTTCGTCGCCGACGGCCGCGCCGGGGTCGACTTCTCCCTCATCGGTCCCGACGACCGCCCGCTCACCCGCAAGCAGCTGGCCGAGCAGATCGGCAGCGACGCCATCGTGGACCGGCCCGTGGAGTACCGGGCGGCGATCGACGCGCGGATGTTCGGGCTCGGCGTGCAGCGCTACGACCAGCTGATCAATCTGATCCTCACCCTGCGCAGGCCCCAGCTCGCCAAGAACCTCGACCCGCGCGGTC
Source organism: Nocardia sp. NPDC060249 (assembly GCF_042728755.1). NCBI lineage: Bacteria > Bacillati > Actinomycetota > Actinomycetes > Mycobacteriales > Nocardiaceae > Nocardia > Nocardia sp. NPDC060249. The sequence continues at coordinate 1,380,702 of NZ_JBHXAQ010000001.1, read as the reverse complement.
TCTCCCAGGCACTCACCGACGGCCTTCGCCCCCTCGACGAGCAGATGATCCTCGACGCCGCACGGTCGTTCAGCGATATGGAGGAGGTCGGCCGCACCCTCGACGGTCTCGTCCAGGCCGACACCGCTACCCGCCGCTTCGTCGACGTGTACCGCAAATACCTTGCGGTACAGGCGAAAACGGATGTCGACCAGCTCCGCAGCCGACTCGACGCCGCCACCTTCGCCGCCACCGCGCTCTTCGCCGCGACCGCCCTGCGCACCCGCCGCGAGACCGAACGCACCGAAGCCGAGACCAGGGCCGACAACGCCGACCAGGCCTACGAACAGGCCATCGCCGACCGCGAGAACCTCCAGCGCTCCAGCGCGTACGAGGGCAAACAGCAACTCGACGATCTGGCCGACGCCGTCCGCCGCCTCGAATCCTCCGCCGCGGCCCACCGCGACAAGGCCGCCGAAGCCTCGCACACGCTGCAACGGCGCGCCGAAGAAGCCTCCCGCGCCACCGAAGCGGTGCGCACGGCCGCCGCCGCCCTCGTCCGTGGCGAAGACGCCGTCCGCGCCGCCGCCGAAGAGGCGGGCATCGAGTGGACCCCGCCGAGCGCCGAAGGCCGCGGCGACCAGTTCACCGCGGCGGTCCGGGGCCACGCGGAGGAACGTGACGCCGACGTCCGTGCCGTGCGACAAGCGGTGGGCAAGTGGGAAACCGCCGCCGCCGACCGCACCCGCTCCGAGCGACTGGCCGAACGCGCCATCGAACTGCGCGACGCGGCCGCCGCCGAAGTCGCGCACGCCGAAGCCGCCGTCGCCTTGGCCCGCAGCGAATCCGCCGCCACCCTGCGCACCTGGTGGAACGCGAACACCGAGATCTTCGCCGCTGTCGCCGAGCCGGCGAGCGTGTCGGTGGACAACACCGGTGGCATGGTCGAGTCGGACAGATCGATCGGTGCCGGCGACCCGGCAGCCGGGCCGGTAGGTGGGCGCACGGACGCGCATCCCGATGACCAGGGCACTGCGAGCACCAGCGTGCCGAAGGTGACCGCCGGTGGGACCGGCTTGTTCGCGGCGCTCGACGCCGCGATGGCCGGTGCGGGCGTGGAGGATGTTCCGTCCGCATCAGAGGTCTTGGCCGAGTGGTGCGAGCCGCTCCGAGAACAGATCCGCACCCGCCGCCAGGAGGCGCGCTCGCGCACCACCACCGCTGCCGCGCGTCGCGATGCCCTGGTCGCCGAGCGCCAGCGGATCGCGGCCCAGCGCGACGATGCTCCACCGCCGCATCCCGCCAGAGCCGCTGTCCGCGAAGGACTTCCGGGTGCGCCGCTGTGGCGGCTGGTGCGATTCGCCGATGCGGTCTCTGCGCACGACGCGGCCGGTATCGAAGCGGCACTGCAGTCCGGTGGTCTCCTCGACAGCTGGATCTGCGGCCCGACGCTGCCGGCCGAGATCGACTCCGGTCACTTTCTGCTGCCCTTGCCCGCCGACCAGCGACCAACCGGCCGCACCCTCGCCGATGTCCTTGTCGCCGAAGAGGATTCGGCCGAACTCACCATCCCGACCGATACCGTCTCTGCCGTACTCGCCTCGATCGCGCTGCACGCGTCTACCCCAGCGGACCGCGCCAACGATGAACACACGCTCTCCGCCGAGAGCGTGACAGCTCCCGGAGACGCCGGGCCTCCGAAGACAGGTGCGGTCTCCGCCCTCACCGCGCTGACCACCGCTGACACACCGCAGGTCGTCGTCTGCCCCGCTGGGTCCTTCCGGCAGGGCGTTCTCGTCGGCCACCATCACAAGCCCGAGGCCGAGTTCATCGGAACGACCGCGCGGGCCCGCAGGCGTGAGGCCCGGCTCGCCGAGATCGAAGCGGCGATCGAGACGGCCGCTGCCGAGTACGACGCCGCGCGAGCCGAAGATTCCTCGGCCACTGCGGAATTGGCCGCGTTGGCCGCCGCCGCCAAGTCTCTGCCACGCCCGTCGACGGTGACATCGGCTTTGCGGGTGGTCGCCGAGACCGCGGGCCTGATGCGCTCGCGCGTCGACGCTGCCACCCAGGCCGAGCGCGAACTCGACCAGACCGTCGCCGACGTCGCGGCCCTGGACAAGAAGGCGCGCGCCGCCGCCCAGGCGCACCGAACCCCGCGCGAGGCACGCGAACTCGACGCGCTGGCCGCCGCGATCCGCCATTTCGAGAACACCGGCACCGGCCTGCTGCGGCTGCGCGCCGAACACGAGCGCGAACGCGAACGCGAACGCGAGGGCACGGACCGGCACGACGAAGCCCGCGCACTCGCCGAGGCGTTCGCCGAAGAGGCCGAGGCAGCCCGGCTGGGCTTCACCGAGCAGCAGCGCAAACTCGACACGTTGCGCGAAGCGTTGGGCGCCGGCGCCGCCGATATCGATCGCGATCTCGACCTGGCTCGCGGTGCCATCGAGGCGGCCAAGGCCGAGCAGCGGGCCGCGCGCAAGGCCGCCAATGCCGCCATCGAGGCGGTCGGTGATGCCGAGGCGGCCTATCGCACCGCCAACGAAGCGCTCGCCACCGCACTCACCGAAGTGCTCGCCGAGGTGCGTTCACTGGCACCCTACGCCCGGCCCGACCTGTTGAGCTTGCTCGGCGCCTCGGTCGAACACCGCTGGCCCAGCAGCGATGCCGCGTGGTCCACCCCGGAGCAACTGCAATACCGCATCGTCGCCGCGGGGCCGCAAGCCGATCCGGTGGTGCTGCCCGACGAGGTGGCCGCCCTGTACGCCGACCTCGACACCGCGACCAGCCAGGTACGCGCCACCGAGGCGGGTCGCAAGTCCACCCGGTCCGCGGTCACCAGCGCTCTCCAGGAATTCGACGCCGCACTCACCGCGTCCGGCCGCGACTACCGGCTGAACTGGGACGCCGCCGACGGACTCACCGTCGTCGCCGTCCACGACGAGAACGGCCAGGCGGCCCTGGCCGACTTCGCCGCCCGCATCGACGCCGCCCGCCGCGACCAGGAACTGCTGCTCACCGATGCCGAACGACGCATCCTCGAGGACGCGCTGCTCACCGGCCTGGCCCAGCAGATCCACGAACGCACCACCGACGCACGCGAACTCATCTCCCGCATGGGCGCGGAGATGAAGCAGCGACGGATGTCGTCGGGCAACACCATCGGTGTGCACTGGATCCTCGCCGACGGCCTGTCGGAGTCCGCGCGCACCATGTGCAAACTCCTCGACCGCGAAACCACCGCCCTGAGCCCGGAAGACCTCGGCTCGGTGCGCGCCCACTTCGCCGCCGAGATCCGCGCGGCCCGCACCGCGCACCCGGAACGTTCCTACCCCGAAATCCTCGCCGCCACCCTCGATTACCGCACCTGGCGCGTGTTCTCCTTCACGCTCATCTCCGGGGACGGTACCGAGGACAAACTCACCGTCGCCCGGCACAGCGCCCTCTCCGGTGGCGAACAGTCGGTCTCCCTGCACCTGCCCCTGTTCGCCGCCGCCCACGTGATGCTCGACTCCGCCGACCCGCAGGCCCCTCGCCTGCTGGCGCTCGATGAGGCCTTCGCCGGCGTCGACGACAACGGGCGCAGCGAATTGCTCGGTCTCAGTGTGCAATTCGACCTCGATCTGTTCATGACCGGCTACGACCTGTGGATCACCTACGCCCACGTCCCCGGCTGCGCGCACTACGACCTGGCCCACTCCACCGCCGAGAACACCGTCAGCGCGACCCTGCTCGTCTGGGACAGCGGTGAGCTCCTCGCCGAGCACGACGGCGGTGACCTCACCACGGCGCTGGGCTCGCCCAACCGCCGCCGCGTCCCGAACACGATCGAGGGCGGGTTGACCCTGGAAGGGATGCCGGGCGAACCCGCCCGGGTGGGCTGATCAGCGCTGCGGGTTCGCCGACGCGTCCCGTCCACGACTGGCGGCAGCCTCGTACGGTGCGACCGCTCCCACCCGCGCACAGCGTGTCAGCGCAACCGCGGCGGTCGGATGCGGCGCGGGCCTCATCGTTCTGATGACACCGCGTACCTGGCCGCGATCGCTGCGGCACGGTCACGTAAGGCGGTGCGCAACCACTGCGGGTCAACGACTTCCGCGTTCGCGGCGAGCTGCCACATCGCCCATTCGGCGTGTCGGCGATCCTGGAAGGCCACCTCCAGCCGCAGGCGTCCCTCGTCGTCCGCTTCTTCGCGGTGGACGGCCACCGCGGTGCCGACCAACTCCTCGCGCCGCGCCGGATCGACCAGAACCCGCACGGTGACGAGATCGCCGCCTGCGCGAAAGCGGGCGCCGCGCTCCCGCCATGCCCGGTCCAGATCGACCCGGTCCGGTCGCCGGGCCGGTTCGGCGAGCGCCTCGGCGGCCACGATCCGCGACAGCCGGTAGGTGCGGTCCGCGCCGGATCTGGTGGCGAGCAAGTAGCCCTGGCCTCGGACGGTGACCAGGCCGATCGGGTCCACCGTGCGCCATTCGGGGCTCTGGTCGACGGCCGCGTAGTGGATGCGTAGCTTGTGTCCGGCGAGCACCGCGCGCCGGACCTCGGTGAGGAGGGTGTCGGGCAGCTCCTCGGCGTCCAATCGGCGCGAGAGCAGATCGGTCTCGGGATCGATGAGCAATCGTTCGGCCGCGTCGCTCGCGGTCTCCCGATAGCTTTCCGGCAGGGCGTCGACCACCTTGAGCATGGCCGAGGCGAGCGCCGAGCCGAGCCCGAATGCCTGTGCGCCACGCCGTGATCCGGCGATCAGCAACGCGAGCGCCTCCTCGTGGTTCAGCCCGGTCAGCTCGGTCCGGAACCCGGGCAGCAACGCGAACCCGCCGTGCCTGCCCCGTTCGGCGTAGACCGGAACGCCCGCCGTGGACAGCGCCTCGATATCGCGCAGCACGGTCCGGGTGGACACCTCCAGTTCGCGGGCCAGGCTGTCCGCCGACAGCCGACCGTGCCGCCGCAACAGCAGCACCAGGGAGACCAACCGGTCAGCTCGCATACGCGAAAACTATGCCAGGAATACACGACAGAGGATGTCGTGTATTCCTGGCAGGTTCATCGGCATGACAAACACCGAACACGCGCCGCACACCCTCGTCAACCCCGACGGCCTGCACGACCCGACTCCCTTCGGCTACAGCCACACCGCCGTCGTCCCCGCTGGTACCGAACTGGTTCTCGTCTCGGGACAGTACGGATCCCGACCCGACGGCGCAGTGGTCTCCCCCGACTTCACCGAGCAGGTCGACCGAACCTTCCGCAACATCGCCACCGCCCTGGCCGCCCACGGCCTCGACCTCCGCCACGTCGTCCAGCTCCGGACCTACGTCGTGAATCACGATGTCAGCAAACTGGGCCCCATCGCCGGTGCCGTCCACGCGCACTGGGGCACCACCCCGCCCACCCAAACCCTGATCGGCGTCGCGAGCCTCGCCACCCCCGACGTCCTGTTCGAGGTCGAAGCCGTCGCCGCCCGCCCCTGAGTGTTCTCCCCACCTGCCTCGGGCTGTCGAACCCGGTGCAGGTGGGGAGAGTTACCGGGCCGCTTTCCGCACGAACAGATGGTCGATGGCCGCAACCTCATCGGTGACGATCCGAGACGCTCGAACGAGCACGGGCGGTCGCTCGATCACCCAGGGCGGCTTGCAGTCGACTCGTGAGCGCACGCAATGCCGCGGTCAGTTCCGGCGAATCATGGACGCGGAACGGCACTCCCAGGGACGTCAGTTGCCCGGCGAGCCAGGTGGGGTCGTCGTCTCGGGTGGCAATGAGGCGGCAGGTGGCGTTGCTGTCGGCGCGAAGGGTGTCCGGTTCCTCGCCGAGTCGGCCTGCGATTCGGCCGCGTGGAGCTTCGATGGTGACATCCACCTGGTATTCGGGTGTGGCCCAGTCGGTTCGGCGGCCTGCGACGTAGTCGGACGGGTCGGCGGCGGGGAGGTCGCGGGGGGCGATCCGGGCACCGGTGGGGTGGGGGGTTTCGATGCGGTCGGCGCGGAAGCTGCGCCAGGCGGCGCGGTCGAGGTCGTAGGCGACGAGGTACCAGCGGCGGCCCGCGGCGGCGACGCCCGCGGGTTCGGTGTGGCGGCGGGATTCGGCGCCGGTGGCGTCGCGATAGGTGAAGCGGAGGCGTTCTCGGTTGGTGACGGCGGCGGCGAGGGTGGTGAGGACCTCCGGGTCTACGGTGGGGCCCTCGCCCGCTCGGACCACGACTGCTGCGCCGACCACGCGCACTCGTCTGCGCAGTGTCGCGGGCAGGACTTGCTCGAGTTTGGTCAAGGCTCGCACCGACGCGTCCTCGATGCCCGCGACCGCCTGTCCCGCGGCGACTCTCAGCCCCACCGCGACGGCGACGGCCTCGTCCGCGTCGAGGATCAGCGGTGGGAGCGCCGAGCCCGCGGTGAGCCGGTAGCCGCCGGCCGCACCCATCGCGGCGACTACCGGATAGCCCAGGTCACGCAGGCGATCGATGTCGCGTCGCACGGTCCGATCGGTGACGCCGAGCCGGTCGGCCAGTTCGCTGCCCGGCCACTCCCGTGGCATCTGCAACAGGGAGAGCAGTCGGAGCAGACGGGCAGCGGTGTCGGTCATGGTGTCCATTCTTCCGCAGATCTAGGACCGGAACTGTCCTAGATGGTCGATAGCGTCGACATCACACCGACGACGAGGAGTCCCGATGACCACCATCCGCCCGTTCCGCATCGACATCCCCCAGGCCGACATCGACGATCTGCACGACCGGCTGAGCAGGGCCCGCTGGGCGGCTCCGCTGCCGGGCGAGGGCTGGGAACGCGGCATCCCCACCGAGTACCTGAACGAGCTCGCCACCTACTGGGCGAATGAATTCGATTGGCGGGCACAAGAAGCCGCGCTGAACGCGTTTCCCCAGTTCATCACCGAGATCGACGGCCTCGACGTCCATTTCGTGCACGTGCGCTCCCCCGAGCCCGACGCGGTGCCGCTGCTGCTGACCCACGGCTGGCCCAACTCGTTCGTCGAGTTCACCCACACCATCGGCCCGCTCACCGATCCGCGCGCCCACGGCCTCGATCCCGCACTCGCCTTCGACGTGGTGATCCCGTCCGTCCCCGGCTTCGCCTTCTCGGCAGCGCCGCGCGAACCCGGGATGACCACTGCCCGGGTTGCCGCGATGTGGGCGAGCCTCATGGACCGGCTCGGTTATGGCCGCTACGGCACCCAGGGCGGTGACCTCGGCGCCTACATCGCGCCGGAAATGGCGCTGACCGCCCCCGAGCACGTGATCGGCGTCCATCTCGACGGCGGGATCGGCATGCCGACCGAGGCCGACGTGCCGGTGATGTCGGCCGAGGACCGCGCGCAGTGGGCGGACATGCAGCAGTGGATGACCGGCGGCGTCGACCACCACGCGCTGTTGCGGGCGGCGCCACAAACCTTCGCGGCGGGCTGGAACGATTCACCGGTCGCGCTGCTCGCGTGGATGATGCAGAAGTTCCAGGAGTTCGCCTACACGGCCGAGCGCGCCGAAGACGTGATCGAGCGCGACCATCTGCTCACCAACATCGCGCTGTACTGGTTCACCCAGACCACAGGCACCTCGTCCTGGCCGATGTACGACGGGCTGCGCACCGGCGGCGGGTTCGGCTGGCCCACCGACCAGAACGTGGTGCCGACCGGCGTCTACGGTGGCGGTTCACCGCTCATGCGCGCACTGGCCGACCGCGGCAACAAGATCACCCACTGGCCGACGAGCAATCCGGGCAACCATTTCGTCGCGATGGAGGAACCCGCCGCGCACGTCGCCGACATCCGGACCTTCTTCGCCGGGCTGCGCTGAACTCACGGCCGGTTCGGCGCTAGCGTTGACTCGCGTCCGGCACCCGCGGCGGACACGGCGCACCGGGCGCGGTCACCAGCTCGAAATGCCACCACTCGTTGTCGAAGGTCCGGCACAGTCCCCACCGGTTGCCGTTGTCCTCGAGCCACTGCGCCCCCACCTGCGGGCCCACATCGACGGCACGGCCCGAGACATGGGTGGATTCCTCCGGCGGCAGCACCCAGCGTCGCGCCTCCTCGGGGCTGCCGTAGGTGGCCACACCGTCCTGCCAGAGCCACAGCTGCTGCTCGTAGGTGCGATGGCCGGAGGTGATCGACAGCGGCACGTTCTCGGCGTGTGCCTGCTGTTCGGCCAGGGTGTAGGCGGCGGCGAGCGACGGGTCGAGGCCCTCGGTGCCCGCGGCCGATTGGAACTGTTCGCGCGGCTCGGGTCGGGCGTCGGCGGTACCGATGCCGAGGGCGGTCACCGCAGCGGCGGCCGTCATGGTCACCAGGAGGCGGTCGGCCACGCGGCCGAGCACAGGGTTCATAGGCGGATTCTATCGACCGGGCCGGTCGTCGAGACCACGGCGCCACTGCTCGATCGCCCGGCCGATCTCGGTCTGCGGGGGTTCGTCGTAGAGCCATTCGCGGGCGAGCTGGTGCCAGTTGGCGGTGACGCGCAGCTGTCCGAGGGTGGCGAAGGTGAACAGGTCGGCGCGGCGGGAGAACACGTGCTCGGGCGGCAGCAGCTGTTTGTGCATGCCCTGGAAGTCCGACGCGCGCGGGTCGACGGCGAGAAGTAGTGCACCGGTGGCCAGTTCCGGGGTGATCGTGACTTCCTCGTCGAGCAGGTGCCAGCCGGTGGCGGCCCAGACATAGGCCAGACTCTCCTCCACGGTGACCTCGGAATCGGGGTCGATGATCCCCCGGCCCAGCCAGGCGGCGAACAGATCCTCGCCCCGGCCCTCCGCGGCGGCCCGCAGCACCGAGCGCTCGAACTCGACGTGTGCCGGGTCCATCTCCTTGTAGAGGCCGAAGTCGACGAAGGCCAGTTTGCCGTCGTCGGCCAGGAGCACATTGCCCGGATGCGGGTCGCCACAGAACTCGTTGTCGGCGAACAACCCGGCGATGTAGAAGCGGTAGATCAGCTCGCCGAGCCGGTCGCGTTCGGCGGCAGGCAGCGTCTGGATATGCGAAAACGGGTGCCCTTCGACGAATTCGGTAACCAGCACATTGTGCGTGCAGAATTCCTCGATGCTGTCGGGCACGGTGATGAAGGGATGGCCACGATAGCGCTGCGCGACCCGATGCTGGGTCCGGGCCTCGCGCTCGTAGTCGAGTTCGCTGCGCAGATTGCTGGCGACCTCCTCCAGCACACCGGTATCGGCCATGCTCGGCAGCACCGTGCGGGCCATCTTGCCGAGGAACTCGAGATTGCTGATGTCGGCGTGGACGGCACGCTCCACCCCGGGGTACTTCACCTTGACCGCGACGACGCGTCCGTCGTGCAGTCGCGCGCGGTGCACCTGCCCGATCGACGCCGCCGCGATCGATGTCTCACCGAACTCGGCGAAGGTCCGCGCCAGTGGACCGAGATCGTCCTCGATCACCTCCCGCATCGTCGCGAACGGCATCGCGGGCGCCCGGTCCTGCAGGGCCGCGAGCTGGGCGCGGAACTGCTCGCGATGCGCCTCGGGAACGAAGTCGAGATCGAGCACCGAGCCCATCTGCCCGAGCTTCATCGCCGAGCCCTTCATACTCCCCAGCACCGCGACGATCTGCTGCGCCTTCATCATCGCCGACCGCTCGGCCAGCACCTCCCGCGCCTCGTCGGTGCGCCCGATCATCGACAGCCGGCGCCCGACCTCACGCACCGCCTGCCCGGCGGCGAACTGCCCCAGCTTCGCACTCCGCGTCGCCCGCCCCCGGGGAACTCCACCGCTCGCCAATCCGCACCCCTGTCAAGCCAGTCCATCGTATGCCGTGCGTCACACTACACCGGGGTGTCGGTCGTCGCCGGGCCCACGGAACAGACGAAAACCCCGGCGCCCGCCGCAGCGGACACCGGGGTATCGAGGCCGGATGCCTACACGCGTTCCTTGGAACGGGTGCGCACGCGCAGGGCGATCGGCTTGGCGGTCTCGGCGAAGAAGTCGTTGCCCTTGTCGTCGACGACGATGAACGCGGGGAAGTCCTCGACGTCGATCTTCCAGACCGCTTCCATGCCGAGTTCGGCGTATTCCAGGACTTCGACGTTCTTGATGCAGTCCAGGGCGAGGCGGGCGGCGGGCCCACCGATGGAGCCGAGGTAGAAGCCGCCGTGTTCGTCGCAGGCCTTGGTGACCTGGGCCGAGCGGTTGCCCTTGGCGAGCATCACCATGGAGCCGCCCGCGGCCTGGAACTGGTCGACGTAGGAGTCCATGCGACCCGCGGTGGTGGGACCGAACGAGCCCGACGCGTACCCCTCGGGCGTCTTGGCCGGACCGGCGTAGTAGACGGCCATGTCGCGCAGGTACTGCGGCATGGGTTCGCCCGCGTCGAGCCGTTCCTTGATCTTGGCGTGCGCGATGTCACGGGCCACGACCAGCGGGCCGGTCAGCGAAAGGCGGGTCTTCACCGGGTATTTCGACAACTCGGCGCGGATCTCGTCCATCGGGCGGTTCAGGTCGATCTGCACCACATCGCCGCCGAGGATGTCGGCGGTCTGCTCCGGAAGGTACTGGGCCGGTTCGGTTTCCAGCTGCTCCAGGAAGATGCCGTCCTTGGTGATCTTGGCCAGGGCCTGGCGGTCGGCCGAGCAGGAGACCGCGATGGCGACGGGGCAGGAGGCGCCGTGGCGGGGCAGGCGGACCACGCGGACGTCGTGGCAGAAGTACTTGCCGCCGAACTGCGCGCCGATGCCGAACTCACGGGTGAGCTGGAAGACCTCTTCCTCGAGCTCGACGTCGCGGAACGCGTGACCGGTGATCGAGCCCTCGGTGGGCAGGTTGTCGAGGTAGTGCGCGGAGGCGTATTTCGCTGTCTTCAAGGCGAATTCGGCGCTGGTGCCGCCGATGACCACCGCGAGGTGGTACGGCGGGCAGGCCGCGGTGCCGAGCGAGCGGATCTTCTCGTCGAGGAACTCGAGCATGCGCTCGGGGTTCAGGACGGCCTTGGTCTCCTGGTACAGGAACGACTTGTTGGCCGAACCGCCACCCTTGGCCATGAACAGGAACTTGTACACCGGGTTGTCGGCGTCGCCCTCGGTCGAGTACAGCTCGATCTGAGCGGGCAGGTTGGTACCGGTGTTCTTCTCGTCCCACATGGTGATCGGGGCGAGCTGGGAGTAGCGCAGGTTCAGCTTGGTGTAGGCGTCGAAGATGCCGCGGCTGAGCCATTCGGCGTCGTCGGCACCGGTGAGCACGCCCTCGCTCTTCTTGCCCATCACGATCGCGGTGCCGGTGTCCTGACACATCGGCAGCACGCCACCGGCGGAGATGTTGAGGTTCTTGAGCAGGTCGAGCGCGACGAAGCGGTCGTTGCCCGAGGACTCGGGGTCGTCGATGATCTTGCGCAGCTGCCGCAGGTGCGCGGGGCGCAGGTAGTGGCTGATGTCGTGAATCGCCGTCTCGGTCAGCAGCCGCAGCGCCTCGGGCTCCACCTGCAAGAAGGTGCGCCCGTTGTGCTCGAAGGTGCTGACCCCCTCGCTGGTGAGCAGGCGGTAGGGCGTCTCGTCGGCGCCGATGGGCAGCAGATCGGAATAGCGGAACTCCGGCGCGGTCACGGATCGCACTCCTTCGGGCAGGGCGGGCACCGCAACACTGCGGAGCACCAGGCAGGGCTGGTCACAAAGCAATCCGCAGCCTATCGACCACCCACACCCGCACGACGGTTAGGCAACCCTATGTGAGGTTGCCAGCCGACCCTAACTAACATCGAGGTTGCACGTTCAACCCAAACGGTGCTACCCATTCTCCGGGCGGTGGCGGGAGTGCACCGTTCAATCCGAAGCCTGCACCTTCAGAATCTGGAGCTCGATCGTGACCGATCCACAGTGGCTCGATGATGTCGAAATGCGTGCCTGGCTGGGCTATGTCCGAACCCGCGACCTGATCGCCGCGGCGATCGGGCGCGACGCCGGCCGGGCAGCCAACCTGAGCTATGTCGAATATTCCGTGCTGGTCTACCTGGCCGACGCGCCGGGTCAGCGGCTCACGTTCGCCGACCTGGCCTGCGCGCTCGAATGGTCGCAGAGCCGGCTCTCGCATCAGATCACCCGCATGCAGAAGCGCGGCCTGGTCTCGCGCGAGACGATGCCGCACGACCAGCGCCGGACCGTGGCCAAGCTCACCCCGACCGGCGGGCAACTGCTCACCACGGCCGCGCCCGCCCATGTGCGCAGCGTACGCAAGCACATGATCGATGTGCTCGATCGCGACCAGCTCGCGACCCTCGCCGAGATCTACGACGTGCTCGTCGATCATCACCGCGGCGCGAAGCCGGCCGAACCGGTCGGCCGGCTACAGACCGCCGCGCCCGGCGAGGACTAGGACCCGCCGCTGCCGCTGCCGCCCCCGCCGGAGGAGTCGGGCCGGGCCTTGCCCAACCCACCGCGCGCGACGGTGCCGCCCTTGGCCGGCGCGCCGCGATCGAAGACGTCGCCGCTGCTCGGACGCAGGAAACTGCCCGCCGCCAGGGCGACAGCGACGCCGATCGCCGGGTACACGAAGGTGTCGGTGTGCTGATACCAGAAGCGCGAGTACTTGGTGTCGCTGGTGTCGCACTGGTCGTCGGCCACGCGGACGTTGGTCGTCTTGTCCACGCAGACGCCGACCGACGCCGTGGTGGCGGCGGTCGAGGTCGTCGTGGTCGCCCGCGAGGTCGTCGTCGGGGGCTTCGAGGTGGTCGTGAGCGTGGTCGACGCCGCGCGCGGTGCCGGTTTCGGCGTGGCGGTGCTACATCCGGCCGAGACCAGCGCCACCGCCACCACAGCGGGCAGCGTGTAGGACACGCTGCGCGACATCATGATTCGCCGGCGCGAACCCTCGATTTCCGAAACCACACTCACGAAATTCCCCCTCGGCGGTGATGAACAACCGCCGATACTATCCAGAAGTGGCGCCGCTCACGACTGTTCCGTTGGTGGCGAAATCCCCGTTGCCGGAATTCTTTTGACCCGAAACGACGCCCAGCGCGCGTTCGAAGCCGGCGGGCACGATGATGTCGTCGCGGGTCAGGTCGGTGATCGAGGTCTTGCGCAGACCCAGCAACGCCGAATCGATTCCGCCACGCAGGATGTCGAGAACATTCTCGACGCCGGCCTGGCCGTTGGCCGCCAGACCCCACAGGGAGGCGCGCCCGATCAGCACCGCGCGCGCACCGAGCGCCACCGCCTTCACCACATCGCTGCCGCGCCGGATACCGCCGTCGAGGAGGACCTCGATCTGGTCGCCGACCGCGTCGGCGAGCACCGGCAGGGCGCGGATGGCGGCCGGGGTGCCGTCGAGGTTGTTGCCGCCGTGGTTGGACACCGAGATGCCCGCGACGCCCGCGTCGACGGCGCGCAGGGCGTCGTCGACCCGCATCACGCCCTTGAGCAGCACCGGGCCGTCCCACTGCGCGCAGATCCAGGCGACATCGTCCCAATCAGGTGCCGGTGTCTGCATCCATTCGCCGTAGGCGCCGAAGAATCCGGGGGCCGCGCCGCCGCCGATCGCCATATTGGGCGCGGTCAGGTCGGGGATGCTGCCCGAGCGCAGGTAGGTCGCGAGCCAGCGCGGGCGCGCGAGGGTCTGCGGTGCGAATTTCATCATCGCGCGCAGGTTCAGCGATTCGGGGATCACCGGGCTGCCCCAGTCACGACCGTGCGAGAACGACCAGTCCAGGGTGAGGATCAGGCCCACCGCACCGGCCTTCTTCGCCCTGGCCATCCGCTCGAGGATCTGATCCTTGTTGCCACACCAGTACAGCTGGAACAGGGTCGCCGGGTTGGCCGCGACCACGTCCTCGACGGGCTTGCTCGCGAAAGAGCTGAGTCCCATGGCGATTCCGCGGGCCGCGGCGGCGCGGGCGACGGCGACCTCACCGTCGGGGTGCACCGCCTGCACGCCGGTCGGCGAGATCAGCACCGGCATCGACACCTGCTGACCGAGCACCGTGGTCGATTGGTCACGCTCGCCGATCGGACCGGCGCAGTGCGGGGCGAAACCGAGTTCGGTGAACGCGGTCTGGTTGTCTTCGATGGTCTGTCCGCGTTCCGATCCGGCGATCAGCGCGCCGTACACCGACTTCGGCAGGCGCTTGCGGGCGCGTCGCTGCGCCTCGGCCACGGTCTCGAACCAGGGATTCATCGGGGTCCTTCCTCATGATCCTGCGGCCACCATCGGCGCAGGTCTTCCAGCAATGCGGTAGTGGCGATCGTCAGCAGGCTCGCGCCTTCTTCGGCGCTCGATCCGGTGGGGTCGCCGAGGATTCCGTTGGGGCTGGCTGCCCGCACGCCGCCCGCGCGCAGCAGCGGCAGCAGTTCGGCCAGCGGGCGGCTGTCGCCCGGTTCGGCCAGTTCGGTGCGCACCCGGTCGGGGCGCAGCGCGAGCTGGATCGAGGTCTCGGTGCGCCCGGCGTGGGGGTCGCCGCCGTAGCCGGGCGAGAACAGACGCACGTCGCGCGATTCCGACCGCAGCAGGGCGACGGCTCGGCGCAGCGCTTCCACGTTGCCGCCGTGCCCGTTGACCAGCACGATCCGCGAGAAGGTGTCCGTGGCGGAGCGGCACAGTTCGACGACGAGCAGTTCCAGCGCCGCCTGTCCGATCGACAAGGTGCCCGCGAACCCCGCGTGCTCGCCGCTGGCCCCGTAGGCCACGGCAGGCGCGATGAGCAGATCGGTTCGCCCGGCCGCGGCCCGCCGGGCCACCGCTGAGGCGATATCGCTGTCGGTCGACAGCGGCAGATGCGGGCCGTGCTGCTCGGTCGCGCCGAGCGGAATGACCAGGATCACTCCCTCGGCGGCGCGCACACCGGCCTCGGACGATGTGAGGTGCGCCACGAACATGGCGCCAACATTAACGTCAGTCACTGACATAATCAAGAGCACGTGCAGGTCGAGAGCTCTCCCTATCCTGTATCCATGTCCGCCCCGCCGCCGCGCGCACCGATGTCGATTCCGAAGCAGTCGGGGCATCGCGGGCGTCCGCCCCGCACCACCCGCCGCGAACTCGAGGTGATCGCGATGAAGCTGTTCGCCGAACACGGGTTCGACGACGTCACCGTCGAACGCATCGCCGCCGAGGCCGGGGTGAGCGAACGCACGTTCTTCCGCTACTTCCCCTCCAAGGCCGAGGTGCTGTGGCACCAGTTCGACAACGAGGTCGACGACCTGCGCGCCGCGTTCGCCGCCGTCCCCGGCGACGAGCCGATGATGGCGGCGGTGCGCCGCATCGTGGTGGCGGCCAACAGATATCGCCCCGAGGACATCCCCGAACTGCGCACCAGAATGCGGCTCGTCTCCGGCGTCCCCGCCCTCTCGGCGGGTGCGGGGGCGCACTACGACGCGTGGGAACACGCCGTCGGCGAGTTCGCCGCGAGCCGCCTCGGCACGGGCGCAGGCGAGCTGATCCCACTCGCCATCGGGCGTACCACCCTCGCCGCCGCGCGAGCCGCCTTCGATGCCTGGCTCGAGCGCGGCGACACCGACCTCACCGTCTATCTGGACCGGGCACTGCGCGCGCTGGAACGCGGGTTCGCCCCGGAATAGCCGGGCGCGCCACGTTTGGGCAGCACCACAGAGGGGGTATGAGTAGGCTCAGGCTCAACGCGCACTGTGCGCACCGAAAACGTCCGTCGTCGAAAGGGGCAGGGGTTTCCATGTCCGAGGTGTCCACGAGTCTTTCGGCGGATTCGCTGCCGGCGCAACCGCTCGACAATCTGCTGCCGCAGCTGGTCGAGCACCTGCGGCAGAACCGCACCGGGCTGCGGGAAGAGTGGGCACGGCGCATCACCGAAGCCGAACTGCTGACCGCGATGACCCCGGAGGAGATCTTCTCCGAGGCGACGTCGATGTACGACAACTACGTCGAGGTGCTCGTCACCGGTAGTGTCGAGGCACTGCAGGCCTACGCCCGCGACCTGTCCGAGCGCATCATTCCGCGAGGCGTCGAGACCGACGAGGTCATCGGCATCGTGCTGCTGCTGCGCGACGTGCTGGCCCGCAGCCTCTTCGAGAAGTACCAATCCAACTTCGAGCTGCTCAACCGCGTGCTCGACGCCTACGAACCGGCCGCCAACCGCATCGCCAACACCGTGGCCGTGTCGTTCGTGCAGGAGCGCGAGCGCGTCATCAGCCGCCAGCAAGAGGCCATCCGCGAGCTGTCCACCCCGGTGCTGCAGGTCCGCGAGCAGTTGCTCATCCTGCCGATCATCGGTGTGCTCGACTCCCAGCGCGCCCGCCAGCTCACCGAGCAGCTGCTGCGCGCCATCCGCGCCAATCGCGCCAAGGTGGTCGTCATCGACATCACCGGTGTGCCCGCGATCGACTCCGTGGTGGCCAACCACCTCGTGCAGACCGTCGACGCGTCCGGTCTGATGGGCGCGAGCGTGATCATCACCGGCCTGTCCTCGGAGATCGCGCTGACCCTGGTGACCATCGGCCTCGACCTGTCCAAGATGAACGCCGTCGGCGACCTGCAGGGCGGTATCGAAGAGGCCGAACGTCTCCTCGGCTACGAGGTCTCCCGGGTGACCGAGCGCTTGAGCGAGCGGGACGGGCGCTGACCAAGCCACCATGCCGGTACCTATTCTCAAGCAGGGCACGTACCTGATCGCCTCGGTACAGTCGGCCCTGACCGACGCTGACACCGAGCGGTTGCAGGACGACCTGATGAAGCAGGTCAGTCGCTATCGCGCGACCGGCATCATCGTCGACGTCACCGCCATCGACGTGATGGACTCCTTCGCCGCGCGCTCGTTGCGCACGATCGCGCACATGACCCAGTTGCGCGGCGCGGAAACCGTCATCGTCGGGCTGCAACCCGAAGTGGCCTTCGCCATGGTGCAACTGGGCCTTACCTTCGAAGACATGCACACCGCGCTGGATCTCGAGGAAGGCCTCTCCTGGCTGAATCGGCACCCGCGGCGACGAGACGGTCGCGACAGTGGCCGCTGAGCAAGTGGCGATCGCGGTCAAGGTGTCCGAGGATATCGTCACCGCCCGGCAGGCCGGGAGCGAGTTGGCCGGTGACCTCGGTTTCACCCTCACCGACCGCACCATGATCTCCACCGCCATCTCCGAAATCGCCCGCAACATCACCAGTTACGCGGGGAGCGGCGAGATCAGGCTGCTCATCGACTTGCGCGAGGGTCGCCGCGCGCTCGTCATCCAAGCCGAGGACCAGGGTCCCGGTATCCGCGACATTCCCCGCGCGCTGGAGGACGGCTATTCCACCGGCCGCGGACTCGGACTCGGACTGCCCGGCGCGCGCAGGCTGATGGACCGCCTCACCATCGATTCCGCCCCGGGCCGCGGGACGTTGATCGAGATGTGGAAGTGGGTACCCGACGTTGCATGAGGACGGGATCATCGGGCGCATGGAGTGGTCGACGGCCGGTCGGGCGCTGCCCGGCCAGGACGTCTCCGGTGACCGCGCGCTCGTGCTCGACACCGGCGCCGGTGTGCTGTTCGCGGTGCTCGACGGGCTCGGGCACGGCGCGCCCGCGGCCGAGGCGGCCGATCGCGCGACGGTCATCCTCACCGAGAACTGTGGCGAACCGCTGGATGTGCTGATGGTGCTCTGTCATCGCGCGATGGTCGAAACTCGCGGCGCGGCGGTGTCCTTGGCGCTGATCGAGCCGGGCGAGACGCTGCAATGGCTCGGCGTGGGCAACGTCGATTCGCGACTGCTCACCCTCGGCCCGGCCGGTCCGGAACTGCGGGCCACGATGCTGCTCACCGGCGGCATCGTCGGATACCGGCTGCCCTCGCACCTACAGCCGCAGACGCTGCCGATCCGCCCCGGCGATCTGCTGCTGATGGCGACCGACGGGATCGTCGCGGTCGGCCCGGAATCGCTGGACCTGGCCAAACCGGCCACTGCCATCGCGGGCGATCTGCTCGCCCGCGACGCGAAGGACACCGACGACGCGCTGGTGCTGGCGGCGCGTTTCCGTGGGCCGTGCCCGTGAGGCCCCGACGCCGCGGTCTGTTCGCACCGACCCGGCCGATGAGAGGTTGCCGATGAGCGCTGTCCTGGTCGCATTTCTCGACGACTATTCGGCGGCTATGCGCCGCCACGTCGCCGCACCAGGCCAGGCCGGCCTCTCGGAGGGTTACGACCTCGGCAGGCGGGCCCTTGTGGAGGGCATCAGCCTGCTCGATCTCACCGAGCATCACTTCCGCGCCGTCGCCGAGGACGCCGGCACGCAGGCCGATCCGCGCCGCGCCGAAGTGGCACTGGAATTCCTGTTGCAGACGATGGCGGCCCTCGACATCGCCACCCGCGGTTATCTCGACGGCACCCGCCGCTACGAGCAGCAGCGTTCCCGCGCGGAGGATCTCGCGGGCCGCGACGCGTTTCGCACCGCGCTCGTGGAATCGTTGCAGGACGGGTTCTTCGTCGCCGACGACCACGGCACCATCGTCGAGGTGAACTCGGCGTTCGGGGTGCTCACCGGCTACGGCGCCAACGAGGTACCGTTCCAGCTCCCGCATCCCTGGGCGCTGAGCGATCGCACCGGCTACCCCCAGATCGGCACGGAGGCAGCGCGATTCGTGATGCCGGTGCGGCATCGCGACGGCCGGGAACGCTGGCTGGCGGTGAGCGCGAGCTCGCTGGTGAAGCAGGAGAACGACGAGCGGATCTTCGTCGGCACCGTGCGCGATGTGACCGCCGAACACGACGCACAGGCGCGCGACCAGGCCGCCTCGCGCCTGGCCACCGCCGTCGGCGCGGCGACGAGCATGGTGGAGGTCCTCACGGTCGGACTCGACGAGCTGCGCCGGACCATGGGCGCCGAGACCGCGCTGGTCGCGATCTGGCCGAGCCGGACCGGACGCCCCGATGTCTACTCCTGCGGCGTGACGCCGTCGAGCCCGGACGCGGAGCCTGCACCCGAAACCTACGGCACCGCATCACAATTCACCGCGACGCCGATGCGGCAGAGCGGCCCGCGCGCGGACGGCCCGGTCGTGCTCGACGACGACACCCAGGCCCTGCTCGATCGCTCGCGCAGGCAATCCGCCCGTGGTCTCGCGGCCATCACCGGCGACGAGGGCGGGGTCGACGCGGTCGTCGCACCGCTCGGCGAGACCGGCGACGCGGCGCTGTGGGTGCGCTTCGGCGCGCCGCGCGCGGTGAGCGCCGCCGACTGGGCCCTGTACTCACTGCTCGTCGGTCATCTCAGCGTGGCACTGCAGCGCGCCCGCAACTTCGATCAGGCGCGCGCCACCTCGCTCACCCTGCAGCGGGCGATGCTCGGACCGATCGAACTGCCGCCGCGGTTCTCGGTGCACTACGAACCCGCCCTGCCACCACTGGAGATCGGCGGCGACTGGTACGACGTGGTGCCGTTGCGCGACGGCACCATCGGCGTCGTCGTCGGCGACTGCGTCGGCCGTGGCCTGTCGGCCGCCGTGGTGATGGGCCAATTGCGTACCGCGGCAAGGGCTCTGCTGCTGCGCGGCGCCGGACCGGCACAGCTGCTCGCCGAACTCGACGCCGTGGCCTCCCGGATCCCCGGCGCCATGTGTACGACGGTGTGCGCGGCGGTGCTCGACCCGGAGCGCGGGATGGTGCGGTACTCGAACGCGGGCCACATGCCGCCCGTCCTCGCACCTCCCGGCGGGCCGGGCCGGATCCTGGAAGGTGGGCGCGCGGTCCCTCTGGCCACTTTCGACACCCCGCGCAGGCCGGAGGCCACCACGGCGCTCCCGCCCGGTGCCACCCTGGTGCTGTTCACCGACGGCCTGGTCGAACAGCGCGGGTACGACATCGCCGAGGGCTTCGTCAAGATCGCCGACGTGCTCAGCGAAACCGGTGCCGCACTCCCCCGCGACGTGGCCGACGCCGTGCTGTCGCGGCTGTGCCCGCCCGCGGGCTACGACGACGACGTCGCCATGGTCGTCTACCGCCAGCCCCCGCAGCCGCTGAGTCTCGACTTCCCCGCTGCCGCGACCGAATTGGCCGGGGTGCGCCGCGGCCTCTACCGCTGGTTCGCCACCGCCGCGGTTCCGCACGACCTGGCCGCCGACCTCGTCGCGGCCGCCAACGAGGCCTGCAGCAACAGCGTCGAACACGCCTACCGCGACACCGAACCGGGTCGGGTGAGCCTGACGGCCCGCTGCGACGGTGACCGGGTGGTCCTGGAGATCACCGACAACGGCGCCTGGATTCCCACGCCCACCGATCCCGGCTATCGCGGTCGCGGCGTGGAGATGATGCGGGTGCTCACCGAGGATCTCACCTTCGACCACGACGAGAACGGCACCCGGGTTCGCATGTGGGTGACTCTGCCCTCGATCACCTTCCCCACCGCGAACCCGCTGCGGGCCTCGTCGCGACCGCCGGCCGTCAGCTCCCGGCAGAACTCATTCTGACCGGGTCGTCCGGTAAGCCTCGACGTCGAAGGTCTTCAGCATCCGATGGAATCGGAAGCTGAAATCCGGCCAGAGCGTGGCGTTGTGGCCGTTCTCGTCGACGAACCAGCTGGTGCATTCGCCCGTGTTCCAGACGGTGCCGTCGAACTTCTGCTGCAGCTCCCGGTTGTACGAGGTCTGCGCGTCCTCGCGAACCTCGACGGTGCGCAGGCCACCGGCAGCCATCGTCCGCACGGCATCGATGACGTAGTTGATCTGGGATTCGATCGTGAACACCGCCGAGGTGTAGCTCAACGCGGAGTTCGGGCCGATCATCAAGAACAGATTCGGGAAGTTCGCGACGGTCGTGCCCTTGTACCCGCTCATGCCCTCGGCACCGAACACCTCGGACAGGGTGCGCCCGTCGCGCCCGCTGATCAGGTCGTAGGTCGGCGAGTCGGTGATCCGGAATCCCGTGGCCAGCACGACGGCGTCCACTTCGCGTTCGGTACCGTCGTCGGCCACGATGGATTGTTCGCGGATCTCGGCGATGCCGTCGACGACTACCTCGACATTGTCGCGGGCCAGCGCGGGGTAGTACACGTTCGAGATCAGCATGCGCTTGCACCCGAGACGGTAGCCGGGGGTGACTTTGCGGCGCAGCTCCCGATCCCGGATCACCCACCACATCTTCATTCGCGCACCGAACGAGAAGAAGTCGGCAAGCGGTGGGTACTTGGACTGCCAGAGCACGAAAGACTCACGCACCCAGTACACCCCGATCCGGGCCAGCCGCTGCGCACCCGGAACTCGCCGGTAGTACAGGCGCTCCAGCCAGGTGTATCTGCGGCCCATCCGCGGCAGCACCCACGGCGCGCTGCGCTGATAGAGGTCGAGCCGGGCGACCTCGCCCGCGATGGAGGGCACGATCTGGATCGCGGACGCGCCGGTACCGACGACCGCGACGCGCTTGCCCGCGAGCTCGAACTCGTGATCCCAGCGCGCGGAGTGGAAGATCGGGCCACGAAACGTGCCGATGCCCTTGATATCGGGCAGTTTCGGGGCGCTCAGCGGGCCGGCCGCCGACACCATGATGTCGGCGGTGTAGGCGCCGTCGCTGGTCT
The DNA here is from genome assembly GCF_042728755.1 of Nocardia sp. NPDC060249. Taxonomy (NCBI): domain Bacteria; kingdom Bacillati; phylum Actinomycetota; class Actinomycetes; order Mycobacteriales; family Nocardiaceae; genus Nocardia; species Nocardia sp. NPDC060249. Next base: position 1,359,273 of record NZ_JBHXAQ010000001.1, on the reverse strand, counting down.
GGATCTCCCAGCGCGCGGTGTCGTCGTTCCACCGCGCGCCGGTGACCTCGCACTCGAGGACGACCGAATCGCGTACCCCGTGCCGGTCGACGACGTCGTGGACGTACCGCTGAATCTGCGGCTGCGTCGAGAACGAGTGCGTCCAGTGCGGATTGCGGGCGAACGAATACGAATACAGCTGCGACGGGACATCGCACCCGGCGCCGGGATAGGTGTTGTCACGCCACGTACCGCCGATATCACTCGCGCGTTCGAAGACGACGAAGTCGGTGATACCCCACTGGCGCAGCCGAATAGCCACCCCCAACCCGGCGAACCCGGCTCCGATGATCGCGACGCGCGAGTGGCGTCCCTGCGGTGCGGTCACCGGGTCTTCGTGGTGGTGTCGTAGGCGTCGATGTCGAACGTGCGCACCGCGCGCCGATATTTGAAGCTGAAGTCCGGCCACAGCGCCGAGTTGTTGCCGTGCTTGTCGAGGAACCAGCTGGTGCAGCCGCCGTTGACCCACACGGTGCGGGCCATCTTCGGCTGGAGCTGCCTGTTGTATTCGAGCTGGGCGTCCAGTCGGACCTCGAACGATTGCAGGTTGCGCTGCTCCATCGTGGTGATCGCGTCGACGATGTAGTTGATCTGGGATTCGATGATGTAGATCAGCGAGGTGTAGTTCAACCCGGAGTTGGCGCCGAGCATGAAGAAGATGTTGGGGAAATTGGATACCGTGGTGCCCTTGTACATCTGGTAGCCCTCGGCATCGGCTGCCTCGGACACGGTCCGGCCGTCGCGGCCGGTGTACAGGTTGAAGGTCGGCGAATCGGCGACGTGGAAGCCGGTGGCCAGCACGATGGCGTCCACCTCCCGCTCCGTGCCGTCCTCGGACACGATCGATCCGCTGCGGACCTCGGCGATGCCGTCGGTGACGACGTCGACGTTGTCACGGTCGAGCGCGCCGTAGAACTTGTTCGACACGAGCATGCGTTTGCAGCCGATCCGGTGCTGGGGCAGCACTTTTCGGCGCAGCTCCGGGTCGCGGATCTCGAAGCGCATCTTGAATCGCCCGACGGTCTCGAGCACGATGCCGGTCCACGGATACTTCACCTGCGTGATCACGAACAGCTCGCGCGTGATGTAGATCAGCGCGCGGATCAACCGTTGCAGGCCCGGAACGCGCTTGAAGGCGAAGCGTTCCAGCCCGAGGTAGGGCCGCGAGATCTGCGGCATCACCCAGGTGGCGGTGCGCTGGTACACGTCGAGGTGCTCCACCTCGGGCGCGATCGACGGAACGATCTGCACCGCCGAGGAACCGGTGCCGATCACGGCGACCTTCTTGCCGGCCAGAGTGGCGTCGTGGTTCCACCGCGCGGAGTGGAAGATCTCGCCCTCGAAGCTCGAGATGCCCTTGATATCGGGCAGATTCGGCTCGGCGAGCACACCCGCCGCCGAAACGATGAAGTCGGCGGTGAAGGTGCCCTTGCTGGTCTCGATGTCCCAGCGGCCGTCGGCGTCGTTCCAGCGGGCCGCGGTCAGCGCGCAGTCGAAGAGGTGCTTGTCGCGAACGCCGTAGCGTTCGGACACGGTGCGCAGGTACTGCTCGATCTCGGGCTGCGGTGAGAACGACCGGGACCAGTCGGGATTGAGCGCGAACGAATACGAGTACAGGTGTGAGGGCACATCGCAGCCCGCACCGGGATAGGTGTTGTCGCGCCAGGTTCCGCCGACATCGGGGCCGCGTTCGATGACCACGAAGTCGGACAGGCCACGCTGGCTGAGCCGGATGGCGGTGCCGAGGCCGGAGAGCCCGCTGCCCACGATCATGACCTGGACGTGGCGGGTGTCGTTACTGCTCATGGGGCGACCTCAGCGTGATTCGTAGATGCGTTTGTGACCGGAGACCGCGGCCAGCCGGAACGGGCGCCGCGTTTCCTCGGCCATGGCGTGGTACGCGCCGTCACTGGGCGAGGCGGCCTCGTGCAGCGCCCGGTAGCGCTCGTAGCCGAGCAGCTCACGGGAGCTGATCGCGGCCAGGTTCGCCTCGGTCCGCAGGTGCGCGCGGTAACCGGGCTGCACGGTGCCGCTGAAGAATTCGGCGACACTGCCCGACCCGTAGCTGATCATCGCCAGCGCCTTACCGGTGAGGTCGTCCGCGTGATCGAGCAGCGAGGCCAAGCCGAGGTACAGCGAGGCGGTGTAGCTGTTGCCGACCGTGCGGTTGTAGGTCGTGGTCGTGCCGATGGCGGCCTCGATCGCGTCGGCGTCGGCGGTGTGGCCCTGACTTTCGAGCAGGTGGCGGTGCGCTTTGTAGGCCATTTTGGTGAAGGGCTGGTGATAGCAGAACGCGGCGAACTCGCCGAGTTCGCGCCCACCCTGCCGGCGGTAGTCCGACCAGGCCTCCTGGGCGGCCTTCTGGTAGGCGTTGACCGAGGTCTTGCCGTCCACGATGGCCTCGGTCCGGTAGTTCGGACGCCAGAAGTCCATGATGTCGGCGCTGTAGAGGCCCGAAATCGGGTCCAATGCCAGGATCGCCGGGTCCGCGGTGACGAGCATCGCGACAGCGGCGGCGCCCTGGGTCGGCTCACCCGGGGTGTCGAGCTCGTACTTCGCGATGTCGGCGGCGATGACCAGCACCCGCTGCGACGGGTCGCGGGCGATCAGACCCGCCGCGAACTGCAGCCCGGCGGTACCGCCGTAGCACGCCTGCTTGAGCTCGACGACCCGGGCGGCATTGGGCAGCCCGATCAGCGAATGCAGGTACAGCGCAGCGGCTTTGGACTGGTCGACACCGGTCTCGGTGGCCAGCAGCACGGTGCGGATGTTGTCGGTGCCGTGCCGTTCCAGGATCGGCTTGGCGGCGGCCGCGGCGATGGTGACGATGTCCTCGTCGGCGGCGGCGACGCTCATCTTCTCCTGGCCGATGCCGAGGTAGAACTTGTCGCGATCCACGCCGAGTCGCTCGGCGAGAATGGCGTGATCGAGTGCGTAGTGGGTGGTGGCGAACGAGAGGTCGTGGATACCGACCGGTGTAGTTGTCATCGTGGGCTTCCGTTGCTCGTGGTGGACCGCTCGAATTGGGTATGGGCACGCATCAATTCACCGCGATTGGTCTGTGCCGCCATCAACGACAGCTCCCCACACAACACGGTGGCCGCCCCGATCACCGCGAGGCGCCGGGCGTTCTCGCCGGGCTGCCGGTCTTCGCGGCAGCCGAGGCGTTCCAGGTTCTCGTCGACGAAACTCGCGTGCTTGCCGTTGCCGACCGTGCCCACGATCAGATTGGGCAGGGTGCACGAGAAGTAGAGGTCGCCGTCACGATCCTCGGCATGGGTGATGCCCTGGGATCCTTCGACGATATTGGCGGCGTCCTGACCGGTGGCGAGATAGTACGCGAGCAGCATGTTGGCGTAATGCGCGTTGGCGGAACGGATTCCGCCCGCCAGCAGGGTGCCGATCAGGTTCTTGCGGATGTTGAGCTGCACGACCTGCGCGGCGGTGGTGTGCAGCCGCTGCTCGACGACCTCGCGGGGGACGAGCAGTTCGGTGATCACGTTCTTGCCCCGGCCCAGAATGCCGTTGACCGCGGTGGCCTTCTTGTCGGTGCAGTAGTTACCCGAGATCGAGCCGTAGCGCACCCCCGGCACGGTCGAGAGGATGTGGTCCATCAGGTGGTCGCTGGCCAGGGTCGCCATGTTGTGGCCCGAGGCGTCACCGGTGGTGAACTCGAAGCGCAGGAACAGCAGGTTGCCGGTGATCTGGTGGTGCAGATCGATGAGCCGGGCGAACCGGCTGCTGCCGGCGACCACTTCCTGGAGCTCGGCCATGCGGCCTTCCAGCTGCTGGACCGTGGTGTAGGCGGTGTAGGCGTCGTCGGCTTCCAGCAGGATCGAGCGCGTCATCCGCTCATCGATCAGCGTCGCGACGATGCCCTTCTCGGCCAGGGTGCTGATGCGCGCACCGCGCCCGACCGAGGGCCACAGCGGGGTTTCGTAGGTGGCGAGGGGAACGTCGACGGCGTCGTCGACGACATTTCCGGTAATGCGCACAGGCCCCACCCACTGCAGCGGCACCGCCGCGTACGACATGTCATTCATGGGTGACTCCTTCTCGATTTTCGGATTCACGCCACCAGGGGCTCCGGTGGGCAAGTGCTGCGGCGTCGATACCGCGAAGCAGGCAGAAGCTCGCGACATCGCCGGTGACGAGCAGGTCGGCGCCGACCAGATCCGCTGGAGTGCGGGCGCCGAGGACGGTGAGGATGGTGCGCAGCTGGTCGAGCCAGGTCCCGATCTGGTCGACCAGGGCGGCGGTGTCGTGGCTCACCAGAGTTTCCAGGAACGCGCCCGCGACCCCGGTCGCGTCGGCGCCCAGCGCGAGCGCGCGCGCGATGTCCAGTGGCGAGCGGATGCCACCGGTGGCGGCGATGTCGATGCCGGGGATATCAGCGCAGTCGAGCAGGCAGTTCGGGGTGGACTGGCCCCAGCTCTCGATGAATCCGAAGTCGCCGCCGACGCGCCGATCGTTCTCGATGCGAGCGAAATTGGTGCCGCCGCGCCCGCCCACGTCGGCCACGGACACACCCGCGTCGCGCAACCAGGTGACGGTCTGCCTGCTCAGGCCGAACCCGACTTCCTTGACGAAGACCGGCACCGCGGTGTCGGCGACGATGCGTTCGATCTGGCGCGGCCAGGCGCCGAAGGAGCGGTCGCCCTCGGGCATGACCACTTCCTGCACGGCGTTGAGATGGATCTGCAACGCGTCGGCTTCGAGCAGGTCGATGGCGCTGCGCACCTGGTCGACGGTCGCGTTCGCGTTGACGTTGGCCATCACGAATCCGTGCGGATTCTCTTGGCGCAGCACGCGATAGGTGCCGGCCACCGACGGATCACGGAAGTAGGCGCTCATCGAGCCCGACGCGATGGGGATGCCGGTCTCGCGGGCGGCGATGGCGAGCTGGCGGTTGATCTCGCCGGTCTTGGTGCTGCCGCCGGTCATCGCGTTCACGAACAGCGGCGTGTTCCACTGCTTCCCGGCGACGTCGACAGCCAGGGAAACATCCTCGGCGTCGATGCCGGCGAGGGCGTGGTGGACAAAGGTGACCGAATCGAAGTCGCTGACTCCGGTGGCCTGACGTTGGTGGTTCACCGCGTGGCGAACGTGGTCGTCCTTGCGATCGGCGATCATCGTGGGTCCCCTTCGGCACGGTGGGTTCGCAGGGGCAGCGGGCGGATTCCGGCGGTGAGCCAGCGCCCGGTGAGCTCGGCGATCGCGGCGGGGCGAGTGCGTTCGACGAGGGCGATACCGCAGTCACCGCCACCGGCGCCCGAGGGCTTGGCCGCCGCGCCCACCGCGGCGCCCGCAGCGCACAGTGCGCGCAGCCGCGGCGTCATGATGCCGAGGCCCGACATCGCGTCGAGGTCGACGAGCAGTGCTCGCGCGCTGTCGATTTCGACTCGCACGGCGCGGGAGTCGTCGGCCTCGATCGCGGCGACGAGCCGTTCCACACACTCGTTGCTGTGCGCCCGGAAGGTGGTGCGGTCGCCGTCGAGGCCGGCGACCAGCGCCGGGGTGGAGGCAGGGTTCCCGGTCCAGCCGACCTGCAGAGTGAGTTCGGTCGGGGTGGGCAGCGGGCGCACCGACAGGCCCGGCCACGGTGCACGCAGAGTCGCGTCGACGCCGTCGCGGGTGAGCGCGGCCGCCACCTGGGCGCGATCCGGGGATCGGTAGGCGAGCCAGCCGCCCCAGGTGCTCACGGCGACATCGCCGCCCGAAGCGCGGGGATTGACGGCGATCGTGGCGAGCATGGCCAGCCGGTAGCGATCCATGAGATCGAGCCCGAGGGCGAAGTGCTGCCCGAGGGCGGCGACGGTGGCCACCGTGACGGCCGCGCTGGATCCCAGACCGAACTTGCGACCGTCGGCGTCGCCGAGGTCGGCCGTGACGCTCAGCCGGAACGCGGAGACGGGCACGGCCCGTTCCAGCAGCAGCCGGTGAACTACCGAAACGGCCGCGAAGACGTACGAAAATGCCGCTGGCACAACAGCATCGGAGGTGGGCACCAATTCATCACCGTGACGACCACACGACAGCGTGATGCCACCGTCCAGATCCGAGTGCAAGGTGATGCCGTCGCCGGGATCCGCCGCTGTGACCGTGGCGGTCGCGTAGCGGTCGACCGCCGTGAGCACCGCGAGGTGTCCCGGCTCGACCACGGCGTATTCCCCGGCGATGAAGAGCTTTCCCGGTGCGCGACAACTGGTCATCGATCGCCACCCGCCGGCGCGCCGGCCGTCGTCAGCGACGCGCTGGGACCGATGTGCGCGGTCCGGGTGGTGACGAAATCGCCGAGACCGTCCAGGGTGGCGGCGACCAGTGGCGCGTCCGCACGCGAGCACAGCACTTTGACGTTCGGACCCGCGTCGATCGTGGCGTAGGCCATGATCCCGTCGGCCCGCAGCGCGAGCACCGCGTCGAGGACGGCGATCGAATGCGGTGACAGGTACCGGATTCCGGGGCGAGCGGTGAGCATGGTGGCGTGCATGCCGAGGGCGTTGCGCTCGGCGATCTCCCCGATCGCGGGGAGGTCCTGGCGCGCGATGGCGGTGCGCATCTCGGCCAGATCGAGCACCGACGATTCGGCCCACGGGCGATAGAACGGCGAGGTGGCGGTGGTCTCGCGCATGGCGACACGGCTCGAGACAGCCTTCGCGCCCTGGTTCACCACGGCGACCACCAGGGCCGGGTCCAGCCCGTCGCCGCCGATCGGCTCCGCGTACGAACTCAGGTCCCCCGCTTCGCCTTCCCCTTCCCCGGCATGCCAGACGACGAATCCACCGAAGATGGAGCGCGAGGCGGAGCCGGAGCCGCGCCGGGCCAGTCGCGACAGGGCGCGACCGTCGAGGTCGAGCTCATAGGCGGCCGCGGCGGCGGTGGCCAGGGCCGCGAAGCCGCTGGCCGAGGAGGCCAGACCGGCACCGGTGGGCCCGGCGTTGGACGTCACCACCAGCGCGCGCTCGGCCCGACCGGCCTTGGCGCGCACCAGATCCAGGAACGTCTCGATACGGGTCCGCGCGGCACCGGTGGCCGCGACGCCGTTGAACTCGATCACATCGGCCGGTCCGTCGATCACCCGCACCGACGTGGTGGTCGGAAAGATGTCGAGGGTCATCGACAGGCTGCCCGTGACGGGCAGGAACAGGTCCTCGTCCCGCTTGCCCCAGTACTTCACCAGGGCGATGTTCGGGTACGCGACCGACTCGGCGGACGGCCCGGTCACGGCGCCGCGCTCGGCGACCGCGGGTGATGCGGGAGTGAAAGTCATGGATTGACACCGTGTTCCGAGCTAGAGACGGATAGGGACTCCGCGCCGGAACGCAGGCTGCGGGTGGGGACCGTCCAGGTCTGTACCGCGCCGGCGCGGCGCAATGCGGCGCTGACCGTGCGCGCGTCACCGGTCTCAGTGAGCGCGAGGACGCAGCCGCCGAGACCGGCGCCGGTGAGCTTGGCGCCGTACGCGCCCGCCTCGAGCGCCGCGGCGACCAGGGTGTCGATGTGCGGGGTGCTGACGCCCAGTTCGGCGAGCAGGTCCTGGAAGTCGAGCATCGCCCGGCCCAGCGAGGCGGCGTCGCCGGCCGAGAGGTCCGCCGCGGCGCCGCCGATCAGCTCGCTCGCCCTGGTCAGCACCCGGCGCGCGGACCGCGGATCGCGATCGAGGGTGCGGCGCACCCCGGCGACCGCGTGCTGGGTGGATCCGGGCACGCCGGTATCGGCGATCACCAGCGCGGCGTCGAGACCGATCTCGAGTGCGGTGGCGGTGCCCTCGTGGAACAGGATCGGGCCGTCGGCCAGCACCGCGCTCGCATCGATGCCGCTGGCTCTGCCGTGCGCGACCTGTTCCCCGCACTGCACGAGTTCGTAGAGCGTGGCGGCATCGACGGTCCGGCCGTGCAGGTCGGCGACCGCACGCACCGCCGCGCCGGCGCAGGCCGCGCTCGATCCGAGCCCACGAGCGAGCGGAATGTCGCACTCCATCACCACATCGGCGATATGCCCGGTCAGGCCCCAGCGCCGCAACGCCTCCTCGACCGCGACGCGCGGTCCGGACAACGAGTTCGCCACGGCGTTCGGGTTGCCCGCGACGAATCCGAAGTGTCCGGCGGGAACCTCGATGACGCCGCCGGGGGTGCCGGGACGCGCGATCGCCCGCACCGACAGGGTCGGCAGCGGAAACGCGATGGCGGGCGTGCCGTGCACCACGGTGTGCTCACCCAGCAGGATCGCCTTGGCGTGGGCTCGGCCCACGCCACGGACCGGGCCGGTCGCTGTGGAGCTGTGTTCAGTACGTTCTCGAACGGGACTGTTCACGACGATTCCTCTCCAGACTCGGCCCGGCCGTGCCGGTTACCGAGACGATCGGCCGAAAATGGCGCGCACGGACGGGAAGAACGCGGGCACCTGCGCGGCGTACGCGCGATAGGACGCACCGAAACGAGCGATGAGATCGCGCTCCTCCAGGTAGGTTCCGAGCAGGATGTACCCGGTCAGCCCGAGCGCCCACACCAGGTGCCCGACGGTGAACTCGCTGGCGAACCAGAACGACACCAGCAGGCCGGTCATCAGCGGATGACGTACCAGCTTGTAGACGCCGTTCACCTGCAGACGGTCGACCGTCGCGTCCGGTACCTGGATCACGTACTGGCGGTAGGCCTGACTGATGCCGAGCAGGTGGAAGTGGTTCAGCAGCAGAGTAGCCGCGTAGACCAGCACGAAACCGATCCAGAACCCGGTATCGAGCACCACCCCGAGCGCGCCCTCGGCCGACCACAGCACGTGCGGCACCGGCTGCCACGCCAGCATGATCACCCACATCACCACGCACACGCCGATGATGTAGACGGTGCGCTCGAGCGCTTCGGGCACCCAGCGGGTGATGAACGCCTTGAACGAGGGCCGGGCCATGCCCGAGTGCTGCAACGCGAACAACCCGAGCAGCACCAGGTCGATCGCGATCGCGGGGACCGCGGACAGGTGCGGCCCCTTGTCCACCGTCTTGGGCAGCCACCAGCCGCCGGCGAACAGCAGCATCAGCGGCACCGTGATGCCGGCGAAACCGTAGACGGCGAAGGAGAACAGGAACGGGACGAGCCGCGAGGGGCTCGTCACCACGCCCCGAACCTGTTGCGGTGACATCAGATCCATGCGAACCACGGCAGGTAGCGCGAGCGAACGGTGCCCGCTTCCAGACGCGACTCCAGGCGCGCCTTCCACTTGTTGCCGTAGCCCTCGTTGAGGAAGCCGCCGGGCACGACCAGACGCCAACCCGACTGCGCCACCATCCAATACGGCACGATGACGCCAGGGTTCACATCGCGCATGTAGTCGAGCTTGTCGGGGATCTGGCTCCAGTGGATGCCGGGGTAGCGGTGGTGCACGCTGTGGTAGCCCTGGTTGAAGATCAGGAAGTTGAGGATGTTGCCCGCGTTGTTCAGCGAGGTGCTCGGCTCATCGGTGAATCCGCGCGCGGGGGCGTGGCTCAGCCAGGCGAAGTAGCCGGCGTTGACCTGGGTGATCAGGAACGGCACCCAGTAGAACAGCACGAACTTCTCGAAACCGGCGACGTACCAGACGGAGCCGATCACGACGGCGTACACCGCGAGGTCGAAGATGAACTGGTGGCGCGTCTTACGGCGACGCGGCGCCGGGTTGGCGGCGAAAACCGTGCGCACCGTGTGGATCTTGACGACCATGCCGTAGCGGACCCAGTACCAGATGGCGCCGATGCCCTTGTCCATGCCGGTGGTCGCGGTGACGTCGCCCGGGCCGTCGTTGAACCGGTGATGGTTGAGGACGTGCACCTCGCGCATCTCGGCCGCGGTCAGGTTGCCGGGCAGGCAGCACAGGATGTCGACCACCCGGTTGGGGAACTTGGACACGAACAGCGGGCGATGGGTGTGCATGTGCATCACGCCGATGGTCAGCGAGAGGTTCAGCAGCGAGAGCACGATGATCAGCGGTACCGCGAGGTACCAGGCGGAGGTACCTGGCACGAACAGCGCGGCGGAGGTCATGCCGATCCACAACGCGATGTGGAGCAGCGGGCCGACGTTGGACGCGTGCTCGAGTTTGAACACGCGCCGGCTGAACGGCGGTTTCTCTGTGGGCGCGACGGGCGTTCCGGTGCTCATAGGAGAGCTCCTTCGCTAGTAGTGACGATCATCGAGGAGGTGTTCCCCGACTACTGGTGGCTGCTGTTGTCGAGAGCGGCGAGCTGCAGCCGTGTGGCCAGCGCCCGGATCGCGTCGGGTTCGTGACTCGGCACCCGCTCCATGGCACCGAAAGCCAGGTGATCGGCGATCATCATGGTGCGGATCGCCGAGTCGGAGAGTTCGCCGGTCAGGCGGCCTTCGGGCAGGGTTTGCACCAGCGCGAAGGTGGTGTCGACGATCAGCGGCATCAACGAGGTTTCCGTCGAAGCGAGGTCGCCCGCACCGAGCACTTGCGAGGACGACGCCGAGCCGGTGGTGAAATCCGGTGAGGCGTCGAGCATTTGATGGATCGCGGCGTCGCCGCTGCGGCGCACACGCTCGAGCATCTTGGTCCAGTAGGCCGGCGAGGCGGCGGCCAGCGTGGCCGCGGCGACCGGGCGCCGGAAGGGCGCGGGCGCCCCGACGGCACCACACAGGAAGGCCGAGGTCGTGATCGTCATGTACGCCATCGCCGCCCGCGCGCCCAGGCTCGGCGTGCCGGGACCGAGCTTGGCCAGCAGCGCGAAGCCGCCGAGGGCGGGGGTGAGCTGGCGCAGCATCACCATCCGGGTGAGTTCCTCGCGGTCGGCGGCGCCGTAGATCGCGAGCTCGTTGTCGCGCAGGTCGTTGGCCGACTGAGCGATCACCGCGACACAACCGGTCAGTTCCCGCAGATCCGCCTCGGGCAGCACCTCTTCGGCGACCAGGGCACACGCGTAGTGGGTGATCCGGCCGAGCACCCCTTCGCTGTAGGCGACGCGGGTCAGCGGTGCGTCGATATTGCGCGCCATGACCCGGCCGACATCGGTGAGCACGAGCCCGACCCGTTCGCGCCCCTGCTCGGACAACGCCGCGAGCAGTGCCCTGATGTCGGCGATGCGCTCGGCGAGCACCCGGTCGACGGCTTCGCTGTCGCGAATCTTGCCCGCGAGCGCGGGCAGTGGTTCCGGGAGAGTGTCACTGGCACCGTTGAGGTAATCCACTGCCGCCAGCACGGCCCCGCCGGCTACCGCGCGATCGCTGAGATCTTCGAACGCGTCGAGCACGCGGCAGGCGAGCAGCGCCGCGGTGGCCTCGGCGCGCAAGGTCGCCGGCAACAGGCCGACGGCGATGCCCAGGTTGCGACCGGCGGGGATCAGGGCGAGCGTGGCCAGTTCCTGCGGCGACCGGGCCGCGCGCAGCGCGTCCAGATCCGGAGCGCGACGCAGGTGCCGCAGTCCGCGGATCAGGAGGGGAAGTCGTGCTGTGCTCATCGGGAGATCACCTGCTCGAGAAGTTCGCGCAGGTCCTCGCGCGCGAGGGAAGGGGGGAAGACGTCGAGGGCGCGGGTGGCCTTCTCGGTGGCGTCCATCGCGACCAGGCGGGCGGCTTTGGTGGCCCCGCTCTCGACCAGGTCTTCCTGCAGGGTCGCGCTGGAAATCTCGGCGTCCAGCCACATTTCACGGGCGCCGGGGCGGGAGCCGAGCCATTCGATGACCGGCCAGGTCGGCACCCGGCGTTCGAGGTCACCGCCGGCGTCCTTGCCGAGGCCTGGTCCGCCCTCGATGTCGCGGACGTCGTCCATGATCTGGAAGGCGAGCGCGAGCTGGTCGGCGTACTCCATCAGGGCGTAGAGCCGGTCGAGGTCGACGCCACCCGCGGTGCCGCCGTACGCGCACGACAGCCGGAACAGGGTGCCGGTCTTGGCGCCGGCCACGAGTTCGTAGTGGCGGCGCAGCGCGACCTCGTCGATCGAGGGCGGCAGGGTCTCGATGAGCTGACCGTAGGACAGGTCCGAGAGCCGGTCGGCGTAGGTGATGCCGGGCGCCTCACCGACCCGCGCGAAGACCTCGGGGTTGTCGGTCAGCACGCGGGCGACGACCTGCATCGACGCGCCGGCCAGGTGGAATCCGGCGCGGGCACTGGTGCGTACACCGAACGCGGCGGGCACCGACGGCGCGTCGCGGCGCAGCAGTGATCCGTCACAGATGTCATCGTGGACCAGCGAGGATTCGTGCAGCATCTCCATCGCGCAGGCCAGGTCGACGGCGTCGCCGAGCGGGGCGGCGGTGTCGGCGGCGTCGGGGAGCAGCCCGGCACAGGCCAGGACGAGCCGGGCCCGCACCCGCTTGCCGGGAGCGGCCAGGATGTGGGTGTAGATCGCGTCGAAATCCTCACCGGTGATGAGCAGTTCCCGCAGCCGTGCGGTGACCAGCGCCAGTTGCTCGGTCGGTCCGGCCGGTCTGGGCATGACCACCACTTGGTCGCCCGAGTGCTGGTCACCCGAGTGCTGTGCTGCGGGTAGCGCGGGATTATCCATAGCGCTGAGCTCCTTTGGTGTGGTCACGATGCGGAGAGGTTCACCGGCGACTGCCGGTCACGGGTATACGGAATTTCCGGCGGGGCAGTCGTAGGGGGTCACCTCTCGCAGCTGACGGGGTCGACCGTCCCGTTCGCTGGCTACCGACGGGTAGTTTTGTGGAGGAAGCTCGAGATGTCAAGCATTCCAACATGTTCCAAGTTTGAAACCTGCAATTGTGCTGTACCACAATGGTTTACGGCGTCTCTGGGCGGGGAAGACAGCAGATGGTGACCGTCTGCCGAATTCCGCGGCGCGGCGTAATCGCCTGCACCACAATGGATTCCGCGTCATCGCGGCAATCAGGGCGCGAATTCACGAGTCGCCGGGACGCCCGAGGTGGACACCTCGGGGGTCAACCGGCGCTGCGTGGGGGTCGACCGCGAAGCGGTCGAGTCGGAGCTCGCAACGTCAATGTTGTTGGAACACACACGATTCGGGACCAGAGTGACACGAACCGTCCGTTCGTCAACAACTCCGGTGACGGGGGCAGCTCTGTCTGAACCATACAATCCGAATCGCGTCACCGCGAGCCGAGGCGCGATCGAGAACCGACCCGAAGGTCCGGTTTCACGTCCGATGTAACGACGAAACATGCTGCAGCACTGTTAGTTTCGCTAGCGACGCGACGCGCAGCGACAGGGGCGCGACCGGGGTGGTCAGCGGGCGGCGGTGCTGCCGAGACTACCGAGGATCAGAATGTCCGGGGTCGGGTGATCGACGAGCGGGGCCGCGGACCGGGCGGCCGGGGGACGCATGATCGTGCAGCGGCGGACCAGGACAGTGCCGCAGGCGTGGACGGTGGTGGTGATCAAGTCTTCGGCCAGCGGGAGGTCGTCGTCGCGGTAGGCGTAGACCGAGAAGCGCACCGTGTGCTGGTCGTTGCGCGGGTCGACCTGCCGAACCGCTTCGGCCGGGCAGCTCGACAGGAGCATGATCGCGGCGGCCAGGTCCGCGCACGGCTCGCCGCCGACCAGCGAGCCTGCGGCGAAGGCGGCGAACAGTGTGCGCAGACACGGCTGCTCGGGTCGCTGCTGGGAGTCCTGGATCTGCGACCAGCGACGCAGGGCCGGGTGGTCGGCGATATCGGGCCTGCCCTGCCACCGTCGGCGCGCGCAGTCGAGCAGCCGGGCAGAAGTCGAGTCCCATACGTGGGGCGCCTCGATCCGGGCGACGATCCGCAGCAGGCGGCATTCGTCGGCAGCGGTGGCCACGGGCGGTTCGATGAGCGGCGTCGCCGCCTGTCGGTGCGTCTGCATGTCGACCTCCTACCGCGCGAGAGAAGAACCGAACCGGTGCTGTGTGGCGCCGTAACCGCGCCGCCACGCCAGGCGGAATGCCCACGCCGAGGCCAGGACCGACATGACGACGACGGCCGCGATCGCCCCGAAGACCACCCCGCCGGACCACCCGACACCGTCGTATCGCGCGATCAGCGCGTACGCGAAGATCGGGCCCGCGGTGAGGAACACAGGTATCAGCAAGATCAGCCCGAGAGTCACCAGGCTCGACGGCGTCATCACGGTTTTCGCTGCGGAGAAATCACGTCGAGAGATCATTGTGTGCGGCCCCGACGGCTGCGTGACTGTAGCCATTTCCGCCCTCTCCGTTACCTGAATGGAACCCAGCGAAACTATCGAGTCCCAAACGTACAGCCCCGATCCGGTCAACCGCGTACTTCGTCACGAAACAGTGATAACTCGAAACTGAACCAAATCCGAACAGGCCACTCAGCCCCAGCTCAGGGCGCTTTTACTCATTAACCGTCAATTTGCCACACCTGTTCTTCATTCAGATCGCGTAACAATTTCAGGGGACGGCGATGTCACCCTTCTCGATGAGCACGTCTTCATTACATCCGGAAGGAAAACAGTTCGACAATCCGCCTGATCAGAATCTCACCGCGCAATTGCCAAGCGGCGACAGCGGTTTCGAGTCGGGAACTTGTTCGGCGACGCGAAGTCAGCCCGGTTCGCTACCGAAGCTGCCTTCCAGCCGATTGCGGGACCCCGGGTGCACGAGCCGTGCCACGCTGACCAGCCCGCCCGACGACCAGGTGCGGCGCCGGATCAGCAGGCACGGGTCGTCGGCATCGATGCCGAGCAGCGCGCACTCCTCGCGGGCGGCCCGCACCGCCTCCACGACATGCTCGCCGCGCAGTAGTGGCGCGACCTCGCTGAGGTAGATGTTCGGGGTGACTTCGGTGAAGTCCTGAGCGAGGTAGTCGGGGGCCTGCGCCGGGTTGACGTAGCGGTCCTCGAGCTGGATCGGCACGCCGTCCTCGAAGTGCACCAGCAGCGAGTGGAATACCGTGCCGCCCATGGCATTGGCCAATTCCGCGTCGCCCGGCACCTCGGACCGCACGAACACCACCTCGGTGCGATGACGATGTCCGCGACCGGTGATCTCGTCGGCGATATTGCGCACCTCGAACAGTGGTGAGGTGGCTTTGCTCGCCGCGACGAAGGTGCCGACACCCATCACGCGGGTGAGCGCGCCGTCGGCGGTCAGGTCACGCAGGGCGCGATTGATCGTCATCCGGGACAGGCCGAGCGCGGCGACGAACTGGTTCTCCGAGGGGATCTGCTCCCCCGCGTTCCACCGGCGCGCCTTGATCTGCGCCATGATCAGCTGCTTGACCCGCTCATACGCCGCGAACTCGCTGCCGAGCTCGCCGTACAGCGCGGCCAGCTCCGCATCGACTACCTCGATCGCCACCACCGAACATCTCCTCGCCTCGCCCAGAGAATACGTTGCGCCCGAACCTTTCCGTCACTTGTATATACAGGACTATACTGGTCCCATGAACGACGCGACACAGCCTGTCTCCGGCCCCCGTCCCGTGTCCGCTCCGCGCGGCACCGAGCTGCGCACCCTCGGCTGGCAGCAGGAGGGCGCACTGCGGATGCTGATGAACAATCTCGATCCCGAGGTCGCCGAACGGCCCGATGACCTGGTCGTCTACGGCGGGACCGGGCGCGCGGTGCGCAGCTGGGCGGCCTTCGACGCGATCGTGCGAACGCTGCAGACCCTCGCCGCGGACGAGACGTTGCTGGTGCAGTCGGGCAAGCCGGTGGGGGTGTTCCGCACCAACGAGTGGGCGCCGCGGGTGCTGCTGGCGAATTCGAATCTCGTCGGCGACTGGGCCAACTGGGACGAGTTCCGCAAACTCGAGCAGGTGGGCCTGATGATGTACGGGCAGATGACGGCCGGGTCGTGGATCTACATCGGCAGTCAGGGCATTCTGCAGGGCACCTACGAGACCTTCGGCGCGGTGGCACGCAAGCGATTCGGCGGCACCCTCGCCGGCACCATCACCCTCACCGCGGGCGTCGGCGGGATGGGTGGCGCGCAACCTCTCGCGGTGACCATGAACGACGGCGTCGCGCTGTGTGTGGACTGCGATCCGGCGCGCATCGACCGGCGGATCGCCCACGGCTACCTCGACACGAAGGCCGAAACCTTGCGGGAGGCGCTGGATCTCGCCATCGCCGCGCGTGACGAGCGCAGGCCGCTCTCGATCGGCCTGGTCGGCAATGCGGCCGAGGTCTTTCCCGAACTGCTGGCCATGGGCGCACCGATGGATATCGTCACCGATCAGACCTCGGCCCATGATCCGCTGTCCTACCTGCCGATCGGGGTCGCGCTCGCGGACTGGCACACCCTCGCCGAGAAGGACCCGGTCCGGTTCACCACCGAGGCGCAGGCGTCGATGGCCGCGCAGGTCGAGGCGATGGTCGGATTCATGGACGCGGGCGCCGAGGTGTTCGACTACGGGAACTCGATTCGCGACGAGGCCAGAAAGGGCGGCTACGACCGGGCTTTCGCGTTTCCCGGTTTCGTTCCCGCCTACATCCGCCCGCTCTTCGAAGAGGGCCTCGGACCGTTCCGCTGGGCCGCGCTCTCCGGTGATCCGGCCGATATCGCCGCCACCGATCGCGCGATCCTGGAACTGTTTCCCGGCAACGACCATCTGCGCCGCTGGATCACCATGGCGGGCGAGAAGGTGAAGTTCGAAGGTCTGCCCGCGCGGATCTGCTGGCTCGGCTACGGCGAACGTCATCGCGCCGGCCTGCGATTCAACGAGATGGTCGCCTCGGGTGAGCTGTCGGCTCCCCTGGCCATCGGCCGCGACCACCTCGATTCCGGCTCGGTGGCCTCCCCCTACCGCGAAACCGAGGCGATGGCCGACGGCTCCGACGCGATCGCGGACTGGCCGCTGCTCAACGCACTGCTCAATACCGCGTCCGGGGCGAGCTGGGTGTCGATCCATCACGGTGGCGGGGTCGGGATGGGCCGTTCGATCCACGCGGGCCAGGTGTGCATCGCCGACGGCAGCGATCTGGCCGCGCGGAAGCTGGCGCGGGTACTGACCAACGACCCGGGCACCGGGGTGATGCGACACGTCGACGCGGGGTACGAGCACGCGGCCGAGGTGGCTCGCGAACGGGGTGTGCGCATTCCGATGCAGGAGAGCTGACAGACCCGGAGAACACGAGAGCCCCGGCATCGCCGGGGCTCTTTCCACTTTCAATATATAGCGTAAACAGGGACTTGCGGCAAGGCCCCGGGGGTGCTGCACAATCATCCGGTCGCACCGGAAAAAGTACAGTTAGGGGCCTATGTCAGCGCACGGGTACGAAGAGGAACGCCGATCCGAGCAAAGCTATGTCGCCGGGTTGTACTCGCGCCTCGATGCCGAGCGGGCCCGGGCGAAGGGTCGCTACAGCGCGGCGCTGCGTGCCGAGGGCGACTCCCCCATGGAGCGCGACAACGCGGTGCGGGCGCTGGGCAAAGAAGTGCAGCGCCTCGATGTGGCCGACAACGGACTGTGTTTCGGTCGGCTCGACGCGACGTCGGGCGAGCGGTCCTATATCGGCCGGATCGGGCTGTTCGACGAGTCGAACGACCTGGAACAGCTGCTACTGGACTGGCGAGCCCCCGCGGCACGCGCGTTCTATGTCGCCACCGCGGCCAACCCGGAGGGCATGCGCAGGCGTCGCCAGTTCCACACCCGCGGCCGCCAGGTGGTCGATTTCACCGATGAGGTGCTCGGCCGCCCGGACGGGAGCGAGGGCGGAACCGACGCCGCGCTGCTCGCGGCCGTCGACGCGCCGCGCGGGGAGGGGATGCGCGACATCGTCGCGACGATCCAGGCCGAACAGGACGAGATCATCCGCCTGGAGCACCCGGGCGTGACGGTGATCGAAGGCGGCCCCGGCACCGGGAAGACCGTGGTGGCACTGCACCGCGTCGCGTACCTGCTCTACACCCAGCGCAGGCGGATGGAACGCCAGGGCGTGCTCGTGGTCGGCCCCAACCCGGCCTTCCTCGACCACATCGCCCATGTGCTGCCCTCACTCGGCGAGACGAACGTCGTGTTCGCCACCACCGCCGATCTGGTGCCCGGTCTGCGCGCGACCGGGCAGGACACCCCGGAGGCCGCCCGGCACAAGGGTTCGCTGCGTATCCTCGACGTCCTCGCCGCCACGATCGCCGACCGTCAGCGACTGCCCGAGGCGCCGCTCACGATCGCGCTGACCGATGTGACGGTACGGATCGATGCCGCGACCGCGGAGTGGGCCAGGCAGGAAGGACGGGAGAGCGGGCGCCCGCACAACGAGGCGCGCGCGGTGTTCACCGAGATCATCACCTATGTCCTCACCGAGCGCGCGATCGCCCGGATCGGCGAGGGCTGGCTGACTCGCGACGACACCGAGGCGTGGGAACAACTGCGCGCCGACCTGACCCGAGAACTCGCCGGCAACGACGAGTTCACCGCGGCGCTGGACCAGTGCTGGCCGATCCTGCGGCCGGAAACCGTACTGTCCCAGCTGTACTCCTCACCCGATCGACTGCGGGCGGCGGGCGCGGACGCGTCGCTGTGGCGGGCCGGCGGTGCCGCGTGGACGATCTCGGACGTGCCGCTGCTCGACGAACTCGTCGACCTGCTCGGCCGCGACAAAGCCGCCGACGACTCCGCCGAGCGAGAGCGCAAGGCCGAGGCCGAGTACGCGGCCGGCGTGCTCGACACCCTCATCAGCCGCGAAGACCTGATGGACGACGAGGACCACCTGCTCGCCCAGGACATGCTCTACGGCGAAGACCTGGCCGAACGCTTCCTCGAGCGCGACACCCGCGAGCTCGCCGAACGTGCCGCGGCGGACCGTGACTGGACCTACGGACACGTGGTGGTCGACGAGGCCCAGGAACTGTCGGAGATGGACTGGCGGGTGCTGATGCGGCGCTGCCCGAGCCGCTCCTTCACGATCGTCGGCGATCTCGCGCAGCGCCGGTCGGCGGCGGGCGCGATCTCCTGGGCCACGATGATGGAGCCCTACGTCCCCGGCCGCTGGATCTACCGTTCCCTGACGGTGAACTACCGCACCCCCGCCGAGATCATGGCCGTGGCGGCCGATGTGCTCGCCGAGTTCGCGCCCGATGTCCGCCCGCCGGACTCGGTGCGATCCTGCGGTGTCGCGCCCTGGTCGCATCGGGTCACCGCCGACGAATTGCCCACCGCGATCGAGGAATTCGTGCGGGCCGAGGCGGGTCGCGAGGGAACGAGCATCGTGATCGGCCCGCCCGGGGTACCCGGCACGGTGCCCGCGTCGCAGACGAAGGGCCTCGAGTTCGACGCGGTGCTGGTCGTGGATCCGCAGCGCATCCTCGCCGACGGCCCTCGCGGCGCCGCCGAACTCTACGTCGCCCTCACCCGCGCGACCCAACGCCTCGGCGTCCTGCACCAGACCCCGCTACCCGAGTCGCTGCGCGGGCTCACCGAGATCGAACCGGCACAACAGCTGCGGGCGTAGCGATCTCACGCACGCGATCGCCGACTGCGGCGATCGCCTTCGCCGTCCGCTCGCGTGGGCCGATCGCCGGTGAGCGGCAACCGCGACGATGCCATCGGGCGGATCAGCGCGGGCGAGACAGCGGTCCCCGGCCAGGTTCGGTCGCGTAACCAGCTCAGCCGAGCGGGCCGGTCACCGATTCGGCGGCCGCGAGCAGCGCGCCGGATGCCGCGAGGCGGACTGCTGCCTCGATGTCCGGGGCGAGGTAGCGGTCGGGCCCCGGGCCGGGGACTCGATCGCGCAGCGCGCTCAGTACGGCAGCGGTCGCGGGCGCCGGGGTCAGCGGGGCCCGCAGGTCGAGGCCGCGGGCCGCGGTGAGGGCTTCGATGGCCAGGACCCGGGTGAGGCCGTCGAGGGAGCGGCGGAGTTTGCGGGCGGCGGACCAGCCCATGGAGACGTGGTCCTCCTGCATGGCCGAGGACGGGATCGAGTCGACCGAGGCGGGCGCGGCCAGGCGTTTGAGCTCGGAGACGATGGCGGCCTGGGTGTACTGGGCGATCATGTGGCCGCTGTCGACGCCGGGATCGTCGGCCAGGAACGGGGCGAGCCCGTGGTTGCGGGCCTTGTCGAGGAAACGGTCGGTGCGCCGTTCGCTCATCGAGGCGACGTCGGCGATCACGATGGCGAGGAAGTCCAGCACATACGCGACGGGGGCGCCGTGGAAGTTCCCGTTGGACTCGACGCGGCCGTCGAGGGTGACGACGGGATTGTCCACGGCACTGGCCAATTCGTAGCCGGCGACGCGTTCGGCGTGATCGAGGGTGTCGCGGGCGGCACCGGCTACCTGGGGTGCGCAGCGCAACGAGTAGGCGTCCTGCACGACGGTGCAGTCGGGGGTGGCGTGGCTGGCGACAATCGGCGAATCCGCCAGCACGCGCACCATATTGGCCGCCGCGATCGCCTGGCCCGGTTGCGGTCGCAGTGCTTGCAGGTCGGCGGCGAAGACCCGGTCGGTGCCGAGCAGACCCTCCACGCTCATCGACGCGGTCACATCGGCCAGGCGCAGCAGGGCGCGCAGGTCGTGGCAGGCGAGCACCAGCATGCCGAGCATGCCGTCGGTGCCGTTGATCAGCGCGAGACCTTCCTTCTCCGCCAGTTCGACCGGGGCGATACCGGCGGCGGCCATGGCCGCCGCGGCAGGTCGCAGCTCCCCGTTCGCGTCCCGGACGGTGCCCTCCCCGATCACCGCCAGGGCGACGTGGGCCAGCGGCGCGAGATCACCGGAGCAGCCGAGGCTGCCGTACTCGTAGACCACCGGGGTGATGCCCGCCGACAGCAACGCGGCATAGGTCCGCGCCACCACCGGGCGCACCCCGGTCCGGCCGGTGGCCAGGGTCGACAGGCGCAGCAGCATCAGCGCGCGCACCACCTCCCGCTCCACTTCCGCGCCCGATCCGGCCGCGTGCGAGCGAATCAGACTCCGCTGCAACTGCTTGCGTGACTGCGGCGGAATATGGCGGACGGCGAGCGCACCGAACCCGGTCGACACCCCGTACACCGGCCTCGGGTCCGCGGCCAGCGCTTCGATCCGCGCACGGCTCGCCTCGACGGCGGCGACGGCCTGTTCCGACACCACTACCGCGACGCCGGCTCTGGCCACCCGGACCAGATCCCGCGCCGATACCGGACCCGTGCCGACGACGACCGGTCCGGACCGATCCGAGTCGATGCTCACGATGCTTCTCCCCTCACTGCGGGCTACCACTTGACGTTCTTGTCTATACAGGTCTATACCTATCGTACGTGACCTGGCGCACATCCGCCGGGCCCGCGCTCCACGGCGTCACCGCAGAAAGACAGGCCGCAATTGACAGCGAACGGCACATCCGAGGATCTCCTCACCCCCGAACGCCGAACCATCGACGTCGTCCCCGACGACGAACGCCACGGCACACCCAGGAGCCAGTTCACCCTGTGGTTCGGGGCGAACATGCAGATCACGGCGGTCGTCGACGGCGCACTCGCGGTGGTCTTCGGTGCCGACGCGCTCTGGGCCATCATCGGCCTGCTGCTCGGCAACCTCGTCGGCGGCACGGTGATGGCGCTGCACTCCGCGCAAGGACCACGCATGGGCTTGCCGCAGATGATCTCGAGCCGCGCCCAGTTCGGCGTCAAAGGGGCCGTGATCCCGCTGGTGCTGGTGATCCTGATGTATCTCGGGTTCGCGGCCACCGGCACGGTCCTCGCCGGGCAGGCGGTGAACAACATGCTCCATGTCGACAACCCGGTGGTCGGCATCGTCGTGTTCGGCGCGCTCACCGCGTTCGTCGCGATCACCGGCTATCGCCTGATCCATGTGGTCGGCCGGGTGGCGACGGTGGTCGGCATCGTCGGCTTCACCTATCTGACGGTCCGGTTGTTCACGCAGTACCCGGTCGGCGACTTCGTCGGCACGACGGGATTCGACGTGGTGACGTTCCTGCTCGCGATCTCGCTCAGCGCCGGCTGGCAGCTGACGTTCGGCCCCTACGTCGCCGACTACTCCCGCTATCTGCCGCGCGGCACCAGCGAGCGCACCACCTTCTGGTCGACGTTCCTGGGCAGCGTGCTCGGTTCGCAGTGGTCGATGACCCTCGGCGCGCTCGTCGCGGCCGTGGCGGGCAAGGCGTTCCTCGCCGATCAGGTCGGGTTCCTCGGCACGCTCGCCGGGCCCGCGCTGCTCGCGTTCGGGGTGTATCTGGTGATCGTGGTCGGCAAGCTGACCGTCAACTGCCTCAATGCCTACGGCGGGTTCATGTCGATCCTGACGACCGTCACCGCGTTCGACGGGCGCTCGCAGATCTCCACCCGCGCCCGCTCGCTCTACATCGTCGGCTTCGTCGGGGTCTCGATGGTGATCGCGCTCGCGGCGAGCGCGGACTTCCTGAACAACTTCAAGAACTTCGTGCTGGTGCTGCTCATGGTGTTCACGCCGTGGAGCGCGATCAATCTGATCGACTACTACCTGATCTCGAAGGAACGCGTCGACCTGCCCGCGCTCTACGATCCGAAGGGCCGCTACGGTGCGTGGAACGTGCCCGCGCTGCTCTGCTACGGCCTCGGCGTGGCCGCCCAGGTGCCGTTCCTCGCGCAGAAGCTCTACACCGGTCCGATCACGGGCCTGCTCGGCGGCGCGGATATCTCCTGGATCGTCGGCATCGTCTTCACCGGCGCGATCTACTTCCCGATCGCGCGACGCACCAGCCGCCCGCCCGCGCGGATGATCTACCCCGCGCACACCGCCATGCTCGACACCCGCGCCTAGGAGGACTCCCGTGCCCACCACCGTGCTGAGCGATATCGGCACTCTCGTCACCAACGACCCGGCGCTGGGCGAGGGCCCGCTGGGGCTGCGGCGCGACGCCGCGCTCGTCATCGACGACGGACGGGTGGTGTGGGTCGGTGACAGTGCCGCCGCACCGGCCGCCGACACCGCGTTCGATCTCGGCGGACGCGCGGTGCTGCCGGGTTTCGTCGAATCGCATGCGCATCTGGTGTTCGCGGGCGACCGCGCCGAGGAGTTCGCGGCGAGGATGGCGGGGCGGCCCTACGCGGCGGGTGGCATCCGCACCACCATCGCGGCGACGCGGGCGGCGAGCGACGAGCAGCTCACAGCGAATGTGCGACGGCTGCTGGACGAATCGTTGCGGGCGGGCAGCACCACGGTCGAGTGCAAGAGCGGGTACGGCCAGACCGTGGCGGACGAGCTACGCAGCGTCCAGATCGCGGCCCGCTGCACCGACGAGGTGACGCTGCTCGCCGCGCACGTACCGCCACCCGAATACGCCGGGCGCGCCGACGACTACGTGACGATGGTGTGCGAGGAGATGATTCCGCGGTGCGCGCCGTACGCCCGGTGGATCGATGTGTTCTGTGAGCAGGGCGCCTTCGACCGCGATCAGGCGCACGCCGTGCTGACCGCGGGGATCGCGCACGGGCTGGTGCCGCGAGTCCACGGCAACCAGCTGCGCCAGGGGCCGGGGGTGCGGCTGGCCGTCGAACTCGGCGCGGCGTCGGTGGATCACGTGTCGCATGTGGCCCGCGCCGATATCGAGGCGCTCGCCGACAGCGACACGGTGGCGACGCTGCTGCCCGGCGCCGACTTCTGCACGCGCAACAGCTATCCCGATGCCAGAGCCCTGGTGGACGCGGGGGTCACCGTCGCGCTCGGCGCGGACTGCAATCCGGGCACCAGCTACACCACGAGCTTGCCGTTCTGTATCGCCCTGGCGGTGCGGGAGATGCACCTGACGCCCGAGGAAGCGGTCTGGGCGGCGACCGCCGGTGGCGCGAAAGCGTTGCGGCGCAGCGATATCGGTTCCCTCTCCCCCGGTTCCCGTGCCGATGTCATCGCGCTCGACGCCCCCTCGCACCTGCACCTCGCGTACCGCCCCGGCGTTGCGCTGGTCGATCAGGTGTGGCGCGAAGGTGTACTCGTCGTCACGAATCGAGAAGGGGTGCGATGACTTCCGAATCCGCCTGGACCGGTCGCGTCGACGGCGCGACACCGCAACACCTGCGCTGGCATCAGGCCGTCGCGCCGTACCAGCCGGGCAACGATCCCGGCGCGTGTGTTTTCGTCGGTTTCGCCTGCGAGGAAGGAGTACGCCGGAACAAGGGCCGTCTCGGAGCGGTGGCGGGGCCGGACGCGCTGCGCGGTGCGCTGGCACCGATGGCGCCGGCCACACCACTGCACGCCTTCGACGCGGGCACGATCGCCGTCACCGGCGACCAACTGGAGGACGGTCAGCGGCGACTGGGCGCGACGGTGTCCGCGCTGCTGGACGACGGCGCTTTCCCGGTCGTGCTCGGCGGCGGCCACGAGGTCGCCTACGGCACCTACCTCGGGCTGGCCGGATCCGCTCGCCGCGTCCCTGGCAGCGTCATCGGAATCCTCAACCTCGACGCGCATTTCGACCTGCGCCCCGATCCCGTGCCCAGTTCCGGCACCCCGTTCCGGCAGATCCTCGAGACCGACGACGACGTCCGGTACGCCGTGATAGGGGTCAGCCAGCCCAGCAACACCCGGATCCTGTTCGACACCGCGGACAGATTCGGGGTGCGCTATCTCCTCGACGACGACTGTGAGCCGACCCGCGTCGCCGCCTTCGTCGACGACTTCCTGGCCGGGATCGATCTGCTGTATCTGACGATCGATCTCGATGTCCTGCCCGCGGCGGTCGCCCCCGGCGTGAGTGCGCCCGCGGCGTACGGTGTCGCGCTGTCCACGATCCAGGCCGTGTGCGACCGCGTCGCCGCCTGCGGCAGACTCGTCGTGGCCGATGTCGCCGAACTGAATCCGCGCCTGGACATCGACCATCGCACCGCCCGCACCGCCGCCCGGCTGATCCACCGGATTGTCACCCGGCACGTCCGGTGAGAACGGACGGGACTCAGAAATACCGGATCCAGACGTAGATCCAGGCGATGAAGCTGCTGAGCATCGTGACCAGCATGCCGTACTTGGTGAACTGCCAGAAGGTGATCCGCTGCCCCGCGCGGGCGGCGATCCCGAGGGCGACCACGTTGGCGCTGGCCGCCACCGCCGTGCCGTTGCCACCGAAGTCGGCGCCCAGGGCGAAGGCCCACCACAGTGACTGCCCGGTCGCCGGATCCGGCGCGCCCGCGACGATGTCCTCGACCACCGGCGCCATGGTCGCGGTGTAGGGAATGTTGTCGACGAACGCGCCGAGGATCGCCGAACCGAACACCAGCGCGGTCGCGGCCAGGAAATAGTTGTCACCGACCCAGCCGATCGCGGCGTCACCGATGGTGGCGATCACCCCGGTGTGCACCAGGCCCGCGACCATCACGAACAGGCCCATGAAGAACACCAGCGTGGGCCACTCCACCTCCTGCAGGACCTCGCCGATGTCGAGGCCGGAGACCAGCACCATGATGCCCGCCCCGACCAGCGCGATCACCGACGGCGCGACGTGCAGCACGCTGTGCAGACAGAAGCCGACGACCACTCCGGTGAGCACGATCATCGAGCGCACCAGCAGTCTCGGATCACGGATCGCGCGCCGTTCCTGCAGCGCCATCACCGCGTCGACGGAGGTGGGATCGGTGCGCAGCGCCGAGCGGAACAGCACCCGGGTGAGCGCGACGAACAGCACGAAGGTGATCACCACGATCGGCGCCATGTGCACGAGGAAGTCGTTGAACGTCAACCCGGCCCGGCTGGCGATGATGATGTTGGGCGGGTCACCGATCAGCGTCGCCGCGCCGCCGATATTGGACGCGAGGACCTCGGCGATCAGGAACGGTTGCGCGGCGATGCCCAGGCGCCGGCACACCACCAGCGTCACCGGGGCCACCAGCATGATGATGGTGACGTTGTCGAGAAACGGGGACGCGACCGCGGTGATCAACATCAGCATCACCATCAGGCGATACGGGTTGCCCCGCGACCGTTTCGCCGACCAGATCGCGAGATAGTCGAACAGGCCGGTCTGCTTGATGACACCGACGATGATCATCATCCCGAGCAGCAGGAAGATGACGTTCCAGTCGATGCCCTCGTGGGCCGAATAGAAGACCTCGTCGCCGGGGATCAGGCCGAGCAGCGCCATCGCCCCCGCGGCGATCAGAACGGTTTTGACCTTGTCGGCTTTCTCCGTGGCGATGAAGAAGAACGCGACAACGAAGATGATGACGGCAAGCGCTGCGGCCATGCGCGGCGTGGCGTTCAGTCGCCGGGGCCGACGACGGCGAGGCTCGACAGCAACCGTTCCAGGGTGATCGCGCCGCGCAATGTGCGCGAGCGGTCGACCACGGCGATGAGCGGACTGTGCTTGCGCGCCATCAGGATCGCGATTTCGAGCAGGGTCGCGTCGGGGGTGACGGTGACCGGTTTGCTCGCGCCGTCGGGCAGGCAGTCCCCGACGGTGAGGCTGCCGGGTTCCTGCCAGAACAGGTCGGCGTGCACCTCGTCGATCGTGCGGACCAGTGACGGGTCGTCGTGATAGGAGGCGGGAATCGCCAGGCGCAGCACCTGGGTTCCCGGCAGGACCGCCACCGGCCGGTCGAGTTCGTCGACGACGATCAGACCGGGCAGCCGGTTGACGACCATCAGCCGCACCGCGCGGGCGACGGGGTCGCTGGTGCGAACGGTCGGCAGGTTCATCGCGATATCGCGTGCGCGCATGGCATGGCTCCGGGGGGATTCGACGGTGCTCACGGGTGGGCCTGCCGTCCGGTCAGGTGGTCCAGGCGTTGTTCCAGGCGAGCGAGCCGGTCGCCGAACGGCCGCGACCGCATCAGCTCGGCGACCTGGTCGGCCTCGTCGGGTTCCAGCTCGATGTCGACCGTGGGCTCGTCACCGCCTTCCGCGTAGGCGAGCAGGCGTCGCGCGCCCGACGAGTGCGTCAGCAGGGCGAATCGGATGCCGTGGCGAGTGTGGAAGCTGTGCAGCACACCGGCTCCCGGGATCGTCGTCCGGTCGATGTCCATGGCCGGCGGTCCTTCCTCGGATCGTCGAAAAGCGTCTGATCGAAGTCTGGTTCGCGCAGGTGGCGGGCACTATCGGCCGTGACACCCATTTCCTCGGGCCCGCGGCGCCGGTACCCGGGTGCGGGATGGGTGCTGGGCACCATGGACAGAACGCGGGGGGGCCAGCATGCTGGTGTCATGAACCGTCTCGCAGCGCTGCGAGCAGGACGCTCGCGGCGAATCCGAACGCCGGTGACGGCGTTGTTCTGGCGGATCTGCTTGCTCAACGGCGTGATCTTCACCCTCGGCACGCTGATCTTGGCCTTCTCCCCGGCCACGGTGTCGGCCCGGCTGCGCCTGACCGAGGTGCCGGTGCTGGTTATCGGGCTCGCGGTGATCCTGACGGCGAACGCGGTGGCGCTGCGTACCTCGCTGGCTCCGCTCGACGAGCTGGTCGCCTCCATGCGCCGCGTCGACCCGCCCCGGCGCGCGGTCCGCCTCGAGCGCGGTGCGAGCGGGGACTTCCACCAGCTGATCGAGACCTTCAACGCGATGCTCGACCGGCTGGAGGCCGAACGTTCGGTCGCCGGTGGGACCGCGCTGGCCGCGCAGGAAGGTGAGCGGCGCCGCATCGCCCGCGAACTGCACGACGAGATCGGCCAGAGCCTGACCGTGGCGCTGTTGCGACTCAAACGGGTCGTCGACCGGGCGCCCACCGACCTGCGCGAGGAGGTCGAGCAGGCGCAGGAAACGGTGCGCGGTTGTCTGGACGAGGTGCGCGGGATCGCGGCGCGGCTGCGGCCCGACGTGCTCGAAGAACTCGGCCTGCACAGCGCGATCACCGCGTTGTGTCACGAATTCGGCCGCACGGCGGGCATTTCCGTGCGTCGCGAGGTCGACCCGGCGATCAGCCGCCTCGACCCCGACATCGAACTCGTCTGCTACCGGGTTGCCCAGGAGAGCTTGACGAACGTGTTGCGCCACGCCGACGCCGACGAGGTGACCTTGCTGATCGCCCCGAGAGCCGACACCGTGCTGCTGCGGGTGACCGACAACGGTCGCGGTGGCGCGGTCGAGGACGGGGCCGGCATCCGCGGGATGCGCGAGCGCGCGATGCTGATCGACGCCACGCTCACCATCACATCCCCGGCCTCGGGCGGTACCACGGTCGAACTGATCGTCCCGGTCGCCGCACGCGAAGGAGTGCCGGCATGAGCGCGCCGACCCGGATCCTGCTGGCCGACGACCACGCCCTGGTGCGCAGCGGGCTGCGGATGATCCTGGACAACGAACCGGACCTGCTCGTGGTCGCCGAGGCCGCCAATGGGCTGGACGCGGTCACCGCCCTCGCCGGCGAGGGCATCGACCTGGTGATCCTCGACATCGCCATGCCGCGGATGACCGGTATCCAGGCTGCCCGCGAGATCACCAGGAACAACCATCCGGTCCGCATCCTGATGCTGTCGATGTACGACAACGAGCAGTACTTCTTCGAATCGCTGAAAGCGGGCGCCTCCGGCTACGTGCTGAAGTCGGTGGCCGATCGCGACCTCATCGAGGCGTGCCGGGCCACGATGCGCGGTGAATCGTTCCTCTACCCGGGCGCGGTCACCGCACTCGTGCGCGACTACCTGCAACTCGCCCGGCAGGGCAGCGCGTTGCCGGAAACGATCCTCACCCCGCGCGAAGAGGAAGTGCTCAAGCTGATCGCCGAGGGGTACTCGGCGCGCGAGATCGCCGCCGAGCTGGTGATCAGCGCGAAGACCGTCGACCGGCATCGCGCCAACATCCTGCAGAAACTCGGCCTGCGCGACCGGCTCGACCTGACCAGATACGCCATCCGCGCCGGATTGATCGAGCCGTGAGAACGCCGAAGGCCCCCGCGCCGGACGATCGCGCGGGGGCCTGGACACGGGTCGTCATTCCGCGTGCGGGTCGACCTTCACCCGTTGCTTGCGACCGGCCACCAGCCGCATCACCGGTTCCACGATGCGGGCCCCGATCGGGCCGATGATGGCCATCAGCAGCACATACGTGGTGGCGAGAGCGGCGAATTCGTCGGGCACCGCACCCGCGGCCACCGCCAGACCGGCGATGACGATCGAGAACTCACCGCGCGCGACCAGCGCGGTCCCCGCGCGGGCGCGGCCCAGTGGCGAGGCCCCCGCCCATTTGGCCGCCCACCAGCCCGTGGCGATCTTGGTGACCGTGGTGACCACCGCCAACAGCACCGCCCAGCCCAGCACCGGCGGAATACTCGCCGGATCGGTACTCAGACCGAACAGCACGAAGAACATCGCCGCGAACAGATCACGCAACGGTTCGAGGATCTTGGTGGCATCGTGGGCGGTCGAATCCGAGATCGCGATACCGAGCAGGAAGGCACCGACCGCCGCCGACACCTGCACCGCGGAGGCGATACCCGCCACCAGCAGCGCCGAACCGAGCAGCTTGAGCAGGAAGATCTCACGATCCTCACTCGCCACGATCGCCGAGACGTATCTGCCGTATCGCAGCGCGACGATGAGCACCAGGGTCACCGCGACCAGCGCGATACCGACCGTGGTCATCCCCGCCACGAATCCGACACCGGCCAGCACCGCGGTGAGCACCGGCAGGTACACCGCCATCGCCAGGTCCTCGAACACCAGGATCGACAGGACGGTCGGCGTCTCCCGGTTGCCCAGACGGCCCAGGTCGTTGAGCACCTTGGCGACGATTCCGGAGGACGAGATGTAGGTGACGCCCGCCATCGCGATCGCCCCCGTCGGCCCGAGGCCGAGCATCAGCGCCACGATCACCCCGGGAGTCGCGTTGAGCACCAGGTCGAGCAGGCCCGCGGGCCACGATTTTCGCATGCCGGTGACCAGTTCACCGGCGGTGTATTCCAAACCGAGCAACAACAGCAGCAGCACGACGCCGATCTCGCTGGCGATGTGGATGAAGTCCTCCACCTCGTGCAACTCGATCAGACCGCCCGTGCCGAAGACCAACCCCCCGAGCAGGTAGAGCGGGATGGGCGAGAGGCCGATGCGGGCCGCGATCCGCCCGAGCACCCCCAACCCGAAGAACACAGCCCCCAGCTGGATCAATGCCAGCGCGGTTCCACTGATCTGCACCGGCTCAGCCGTCGGTCAGGATCGAAGCGGCGGCATCGAGTCCGGCATTGGTGCCGACCACGACGACCATATCGCCGCCGGCGAACACGAACTCCGGTCCCGGCGATGCCAGGACCTGGCCCGCGCGCAGAACCGCCACGATCGAGGCGCGGGTCTTGGTCCGCAGCTCGGTGTCGCCCAATCGTCGTGACGCATAGGGCGAGTTCGGCGGTATCAGCATCGACCGCGTGCTCACCCCGTCGAGTTCGCGATGTTCCTCGCGCAGTTGCGCGACCAACTGGGGTGCGCCGAGCAGGCTCGCCAGCGTGCGGGCTTCGACAGCGGACAGGGGAATCTGGACGGTTGAATCCGGGTCGCCGACCTTCGTGAAAATCAGATCGGTACCACCGTCGCGGTGGTCGACGATGCCGATCCGGCGGTCCACCTTCGACAGTGAAAACTCTTTGCGGACACCGATTCCCGGCAGGGACGTCACTTCTACATTCATGGGATCACCTAACCTCAGCTAGGGATACCTTACCTGCCCTTTACTATCCGCAGAGATTGTCAGCCGGCGTCGAGGAGCCGTCCCGCCGCGTCGAGACCCTCGTCGGTGCCGACCACAACGACCAGATCACCGGGGATGAAAGTGAAATCGGTTCCCGGCGACGGAGTCACCTCACCCGCGCGCACCACCGCGACGACCGAGGCTTTGGTGCGCGTCCGCATCTCGGTGTCGCGCAACGGCCGACCGTCGAACGGGCTGCCACGATCGATCGCGAACTGCCTGGTCGACAGCTCGCCCGCACTGTGGATCTCGCGCGTCTTCTGCACCACCTGCGGTGCGCCGAGCAAGCCGGCCAGCACGCCGATCTCGGTGTCGGACAGGGGAATCGAGGTGGTCGAGTCGTAGTCGCCGGCTCGCGAGACGACCAGGTCGACGGAGCCGTCGCGATGCTCGATCACGCCGATCCGGCGGCGCGCCTCCGCCAGCGGAAAGTCCTTGCACACGCCGATTCCCGGTAAAGGCGTCACATCGATGTTCACGCCCTCACAGTACGACCAGATGGGAATAACACCAGCCCCTACCCTGAGCCGTGTGGGCGCCTCGATCCGCGCCGGGGTGGACCCGCGGGCCGGGCTGGTCGCCTCGTTCACCAGGGCGGTGACGATCGCGTTCCCCGCCGGAGCCGGGGCCGACCATGGCGATCCCGTGGCGAGCACCCGCGGTGGCTTGCGTATTCGGGCAAAGTTGTGTGTTGTTGAACAGTGACCAACTCTTCCGGAGACGCGTATCCACTCACGGACACGATGACCACCACGACGGCGGTACACGACGGCGTCACGGTGCTGACGGTGACCGGCGAGGTCGACCTGGCGACCGCACCCGCGCTCGATGCCACCATCGAGGCCATCCTGGCCGAGAAACCGGCGGCGCTGGTGATCGACCTGACCGCGGTCGGATTCCTGGCGTCGGCGGGCATGGCGACGCTGGTCGCCGCCCATCAGCGGGCAGGCGAGACCACCTCGATCGCGGTCGTGGCAGACGGACCCGCCACCAGTCGTCAGCTGAAGATGACGAGCCTGGACCAGGTGTTCGCCATGCACACCACCCTGGATGCCGCCTTGGCGTCGTTCACGTCCTGACACACGACACACGCGCCGCCGCCCGGGTATCTCCGGACGGCGGCGCGCTTGTCGTCGGTGGGTGTCAGCAGAGCGAGCGCAGCTGCTCGATCAGCTTCACCCGGCCTGCCGCGTTCTCGGCGATCGGCGTGACGTTGAGCGTGGTGACGCCCGCTTCGGCCATCGCGGCGATGCGCTCCTTCACGAAGCTCTCCGGGCCGATCAGCGACACGTCGCGCACCAGCTCGTCGGGCACGGCCTGGGTCGCGGCCTGCTTGTCGCCTGCCAGGTACAGCTCCTGGATGCGGTCGGCGGCCTCGCCGTAGCCGTACTTGGTGGCGAGGGTGTGATAGAAGTTCTTGCCCCTGGCCCCCATGCCGCCGATGTAGAGCGCCAGATGCGGCTTCACGAACTCGAGCAACGGGGTGACGTTCTCACCGATCGCCAGCGCGGGACCGGCGAAGATGTCGAGCTCGCCCAGCGCGGGATCACGCTTGGCCTTGCCCGCCGCGAGCGCGTCGCCCCACACGTCCTTCGCCTTCTCCGGCAGGAAGAAGATCGGCTGCCAGCCGTTGGCGACCTCGGCGGCCAGCTCCACGTTCTTCGGGCCGAGCGCGGCCAGTAGCACCGGAATGTCCGCGCGCACCGGGTGATTGATCAGCTTGAGCTCTTTGCCGAGGCCGGTGCCACGCTCGGCGGGCAGCGGGATCTGGTAGTACTTGCCCTGGTAGTTCAGCTTCTCGCGGCGCCACACCGTGCGGCAGATCTCGAGCAGTTCGCGGGTGCGCCCGATCGGGGCGTCGTAGGGGACGCCGTGGAAGCCCTCGATGACCTGCGGGCCCGAGGCGCCGATGCCGAGGATGAAACGGCCGTCGGAGACGTAGTCCAGGCCCGCCGCGGTCATCGCGGTGAGGCTGGGGGTCCGGGTGTAGAGCTGCAGGATGCCCGAGGCCAGCTGCACCCGCTCGGTGCGGGCGGCCAGGAAGCCCAGCGCGCTCACCGCGTCGAACGAGTACGCCTCCGGCACGAAGACGATGTCGAGGCCTGCGCGTTCCAGGTCGGCTACCTCGGCCGCCGTCTCCTTGAAACCGTCCGTGTAGTTGATGCTCAATCCGATCCGCATGCACCCAACATAGACCCGGACAACGCGCCGACCCCGACCGGTCGGTCTGTCGGCGCAGGTGCTGGTCGCGCGGGGTGCGTGGACGGCCACGCGGTAGCGTTGGGAGAAGATTCCACGCAATTCTCGCCGCATCGAAAGGCCACCCCGTCGTGTCGCAGCCCACCGTGTCGCCGCAGCAGATCGCCCCCTCCTTCGGTTCGGTGACCTTGGAGCACTACCTGTCGGAGCTGGCCGCGAAGGTGCCCGCCCCCGGTGGCGGGGCAGTGGCCGCGCTGCACGCCGCACAGGCCGCCGCGCTGGTGGCGATGGTGGCGCGCTACACCACCCGTGCCAAGGACGCGCAGAACCGGCCGGTGATCGACCAGATCATCACCGCCGCCGACGCCGCGCTGGCCAGGTCGCTCGCGCTCGCCGACGCCGACGCGGCCGCGTTCACCGCCGTCGGCGCCGCCTACAAGCTGCCGAAGGACACCGACGCCGAGATCGCCGCCCGCACCGCGGCGATCAACGCCGCACTCGTCGAAGCCGCCCGCGTGCCCGCCGCCGTGGTCGACGAGGCCGACGAAATCCTCTCGCTGGCCGCCGAACTGCTGCCGATCGGCAATCCGAACGTGGTCACCGATATCGGCGCCGCCGCCGACGCCGCCCGCGCCGCGGCGATGAGCTCGCAGCTCAATATCGAGATCAACGTCGGCTCGCTGCCCGCCGACCTCGGCGATCCGTTCGCCGCCGCGCTGTTGCGCGTCGACACCATCGCCGCCCGCGCCGACGCCCTGCACGGCGACGTGCTGCACGCGGTCCGCGGCTGAGTCAGCGGTCCGCGGTGAGCACGATCTTGCCGCGGACCCGACCGGATTCGCTGTGCCGATGCGCGGCGGCGAGTTCGCTGATCGGCAGGGTCTGCGCGATGTGGGCGGTCAGTTCCCCACGGTCGACCGTCGCCGCGAGCTGATCGAGCGCGGCCGTCGTCGGCTCGACATAGAGTCGGCGCACGCGCGAATCCGGGTGTGTCGCCGGGCCATCGGCGGCCACCACCTGTCCGGTGTCGCTCAATACGCTCAGTGATCGGTCCGTGTAGTCGCCGCCGATCAGGTCCACCACAAGGTCGACCTCGTGCACCGCGGTGGTGAAATCGGTGGTGCGGTAGTCGATCGGTTCGGTGACGCCGAGTTCGCGGAGAAACGCGTGATTGCCCGTCCGCGCGGTGGCGGCGATCCACGCACCGCGCCGCGCGGCGATCTGCACCGCCAGATGCCCCACGCCACCGGCCGCCGCGTGCACCAGGACCCGCTCGCCCGGCCGCACCGAGGACAGTGCCTGCCAGGCGGTGACCCCGGCTACCGGCAGCGCGGCCGCGAGCACCGGGTCGATCGAGGCGGGGACGCGAGCCAGCCGATTCTCCTGCGCCACTACATATTCCGCGTTGGCGCCACCGAACACCATGCCGTACACCGCGTCTCCCGGCGCGAAACGTGTCGCCTCGCCGCCCACCGCCGCGACGACCCCGGACACGTCGAGCCCGAGCACCAGCGGTGGTTCACCCAGCTGCCGGATCAGGCCGCTGCGCACCTTCCAGTCCGCCGCGTTGACGCTGGTCGCCACGACGCGCACCAGCACCTCCCCCGGACCGGGTGCCGGGCGCGGCACTTCCTCCCTTTCGAAAACGTCCGGTCCGCCGAAGGATCTCTGCACCATCTGCCACATACGGTCGAGTCTGCGCCGACCGGTGTCCCAGCGGTAGTAGGCACCTTTCGGATACCGTGGTACCTCATGGATACTGTCAGCGGCGATCAGAGTTCGGTCGAAGCGTTCCTGCGGGACTGCCCCGCGCGGCAACTGCTGGCGGTCCTCGCCGACAAATGGGTTCTGCTGGTTCTCGGCAGCCTGCGCGAGGCGGGCGGGCCGGTGCGTTTCAACGCCTTGCGCAGACGACTGGACGGCATCACCCAGAAGGTGCTCACCCGAACGCTGCGCGATCTGGAACGCGACGGCATGGTCCGGCGCGAAGTGTTCCCCACGATGCCGCCCCGGGTGGAGTACAGCATCACCGCGCTCGGGGCGGATCTGGGGCGGATCAGTCAGGCGATGGGTGCCTGGGTGGCCGAACACCACGCGGAGATCACCGACGCCAGAGCCGAATTCGACGCCGCGCGCGCCGCCGGGCCGGTCCCGCTGGCGCAACCGGGGCGCCCACCTTCGCCGGTCTCGAAGTGAGAACGTTTCATCGGGGCCCCGACCTGCGTGAACGCAAGACGACACACCGTCGCGCCCGTCGGCCGTTACCACTTCGATAGGCCGAGTTGATCATGGCGGCCTAGACTTGGAATCCGCCTACGAGTAAGTGAAGGGGTGGCGTTTATGAGGAGCGCATTTCGTTTCCTGTTCGTCGCGATCATGGCGGCACTACTGGCCGCAGCCTGGTCGGGAGCCGCGTCCGCGGATCTGATCGGAGGACAGCGCACCCAATACGGCGGTGGCACCTACGCCGAGGCGAATCTGTCGACGCACACCTTCACCGTCAGCCAGGGTGGACAGGTTGTGCGGGTGATGCCCGCGTCGATGGGCAAGCCCGGTTTCGAGACCCCCACCGGTACCTTCAGCGTGCTCGAGAAGGATCGGTCGGTGGTGTTCGACTCGCGGACCATCGGCATCCCGCTCGACGACCCCGAGGGCTACATCATCGACGGTGAATACGCCGTTCGCCTCACCTGGGGTGGCGTGATGGTGCACTCGGCACCGTGGTCGGTGGACTCGCAGGGCAACGCCAATGTGAGCCACGGCTGCATCAACCTCGCGCCCGACGACGCCGCCTGGTACTTCGAAAATGTCGGCATCGGCGACGAGGTCTATATCCACTGGTAAACATTTTCCCTCGTGGCATTCGGCGAACGCGCCGTCAGGGCAGTATCGTGCCCGTAACGAAATCGTTGCGGGACATACCCTGACGGCGACGAGCCTGATGAAGGTGGGGCGATGGATCGACCGGAAGCGCACAGACCGATCGGGGCTCGACAGCACGACCCGGGATCGGCCGGTGCTCCGCTCGCGGCTGTCACCCCGATTCGGCGGTCCCGCGATCTCGCGCCACGGCCGCGTCGGCTGAGCGAGCAGCCCACCAGCGGCGCTCGCCACCGGATCGAAGGTGGACCGACGACACCGGCGGGCATTCCGGTTGTTTCGGCGGCCCGGCTTCGCGACGCCGAGTACGACGGCGTCGCCGCGGCGGACGCCACCGTCACCGATCGGCTCCCTGTGGTCGGCGGAAAATTCGATCCCGGTGCGCGCCACCGTCTCCCGGACACCGCGTTCTCGATCGACGACAACGGTCCCGACACCGATCAGCTGCCGATCATCACCTCCCCCGGCCCCGCGTGGGCGGCCCTCGAGCACCCGACGCCGGGTTACGACGCTCCGGCGACTCGGCATTCGCTGTCCACACCCGAAACTCGCGGCGCGGACACTTTCCCGCCACGCCCCGCACCCGAGAACCGCGGCGCCGATACCTTTCCGCCGCGCCCCGCACCGGAATACCGCGGTACGGACAGCTTCCCACCGCGCCCCGCACCCGATTACCACGGCGCGGACACCTTTCCGCCGCGCCTCGCACCCGATTACCCCGGCACGGACGCCTTTTCGCCCTACGCCGCATCCGGCTCCGACGGCGCGGACAGCGAGTCTTCGCGTCCGGCACCCGATTACCACGGTGACGACGAAGTCTTCGCGCGGATGATCGATCGCTCCAAGCGACGGCGGGTGCCCCGATGGGTCGCACCGCTGGTCGCTTCGGTGGCGGGCGCCGTGCTCCTCGGCGGCACCTACGTCCAACTACGCGGGCCCGCACCGGCATCCACGGCGGCCAGCACCCCGCTCGTACCGAGCTCGGTGAGCCCGGTGACGGCCGAGTGCCCCACCGAACAGATCGGCGCCATGGTGCGGGGCAACAACGCAGGCGGCACCGAGACCGGCATCGCGGCGATCATGGCCTTCCAGTACGCGTACTACGTGGCGCGCTCCGGCGACCAGGCACGGACCCTCGTGGCATCGAACGCGGTCGCGCCCTCGGCAGCCGCCATCCAGGCCGGCATCGACTCCACCCCGGTGGGGACCACGCACTGTGTGGAGATCACGCCGGGCGCCTACGCCGGGCAGTACCTGGTCAAGATCACCGCGTTCCGACCGGATTCGGCGCCGAGCACCTACACCCCGCAGCTCGTGGGAACCGCGGAGGTCGGCAACAAAACGCTGATCACTTCGTTCGGGGCGGCACCCCGCTAGCTCCCGAACACGGATCCTTGCGTCCGGGCAACCGGATCGCGAAAGGTGTTCAGGCGCGGGCCTTTTCGGCCGCGACGACCACATGACGCATGAGCAGTGCGGTGGTCACCGGGCCGACGCCACCGGGGACGGGGCTCAGCGCCGCCGCCTTGCCGATGACCGACGCCGCGTCGACATCGCCCACGATCCCGCCGTCGGCGGCCTCGTTGGTGCCCACGTCGATCACCACGGCGCCGTCACCGATGTGCTTGCCGGTGACCAGCCCGATCCGGCCCGCGGCGGCGACCACGATATCGGCGGGGGTGGTGACCGCGGCCAGGTCGGCGGTGCGTGAGTGCGCGACGGTGACGGTCGCGTTCCTGGCGAGCAGCAACTGAGCGAGGGGCTTGCCGACGATGTTGGAGCGGCCGACCACGGTGACCAGACGGCCCTGCAGCGCGATGCCGTGATGCTCGAGCAGCTCGACGACCGCTTCGGAGGTGGCGGGGACGAAACCGTCCAGGCCGGACGCGAGCAGGCCGAGCGAGAGCGGGCTGACGCCGTCGACGTCCTTGGTCGCGGCGATCGCGGAACTCACATCGTCGAGGTTCACGCCCTCGGGCAGCGGGGTCTGCAGCATGATCGCGTCGGTGGCCGGGTCGGCGCTGCGCGCGCTCAGCTCGGCGCGGATCGTCTCGGCGCTCGCGTCGGCGCCGAGATCGATGCGCTCGCAGGCGATTCCGAGTCGTTCGGCCGCCTTGCGCAGGGAGTTCACGTACCAGGCGCTCGCCGGGTCGTCGTTGGCGACGATCAGCGCCAGCGTCGGCGCGGTGCCCGCGGCGGTGAGCGCGGCCGCGCGCTCCTTCGAGTCGGCGTTGATGGCGGCGGCGAGTTCCTTGCCGGTCAGCGAAGCGGTATCCACGGTGTGACACCTTATCCGCCGCCGGACCGACGACGTGGCGCCGGGCCGCGACGCGCGCGAGCTGGTCGGGGTCCACCGCGGTCCGGACGGGCGGTCGTAGGGTGTCGGCAGCTCTGCTCTGCCAGCACGTACCGAACCGTTCGCGGGAAGGGTTGCGACTGTCGTGAAGATCTCGAAACACTGGAAACACCTGGCCGCCGCTGTCGTGGCGACCGCCGCGCTGACCGGCACCACGGTCGGTCCGGCCGCCGCGGAAGCCGATGTGACCGCGCTCTACAACTCGGCACAGCGGCACTTCACCGACGGTGACGACGCCGCGGGACGCGCCGACCTGCGTGCCCTGATCGCCGCCGATCCCCATGATGCCGACGCGCTCGCGCTGCAGGCGATCTGGTCGCACTACGCGGGCGACGGGGCCGCGGTCGGTGACGCGCTGGCCCGGCTCGGCGGAATCGACGCCGGCATGGCCGCGGGCACCAACCGCGTGCTGCACGCGGTGACCGCGGCCGCCGCCACCCTGCCCAACCCGCTGCCCGCGCTCGTCGGTCCACAGACCGGCATCGTGGTGCTCGGCTACGGGCTGCTGCCCGACGGCGCCCTGCGCCCGGAGTTGGAGAACCGGCTCACGGCGGCGTGGTTACAGGCGATCGCCGCCCCGTTCTCACCGGTGGTCGTCACCGGCGGCAACCCACAGAACGGCATCTCCGAGGCCGAGGCGATGCGGCGCTGGCTGATCGCGCGCGGGCTGCCGGGCGATCGGATCCACGTGGAGGATCGGGCCGGGTCGACGGTGCAGAACGCGCTGTTCAGCACGCGACTGCTGCGCGATCTCGGCGCGACCAGCGCGGTGGTGGTGACTTCACCGAATCACATTCGGCGCGCGGTCGCCGACTTCATCGTCGCGGGGACGACCGTGGTCGGCGCGACGACCTCGCTCGAGCAGCTGGTCTCCCAGTTGCCGCCGCCCCCGCGCAACGCCCAGCGCGGGATCTATCTCGACGCGACACGCACCTTCGAACTGGACACCGCGCGCTGAGTCGTCGCGTCGCGATGGCTGCCGGCGGCGATAATTCGGTTGCCCGGTCAGGAACAATCGGCGCATGAGTGGTTCCGGTTTTCCCGAGGTGGTCATCGAGTTGCGGCGCGCGGGCTGTGTGTTCGCCGAGGACGAGGCCACGCTGCTGATCGACGCGGCGGGCGGCGACCCCGGGCGCCTGGACGCGTTGGTCGAACAGCGGGTCTCGGGGACTCCGCTCGAATATCTGCTCGGCTGGGTGGAATTCCGGGGCCTGCGGGTGGGGGTGCGCCCCGGCGTCTTCGTGCCGCGCCAGCGCACGGCGTTCCTGGTGGATCAGGCGGTCGACGGCGTCGCGCCGGACACGACGCGAGCCTGCGTGGTCGACCTGTGTTGCGGAT
Organism: Nocardia sp. NPDC060249; assembly: GCF_042728755.1. Classification (NCBI taxonomy): domain Bacteria; kingdom Bacillati; phylum Actinomycetota; class Actinomycetes; order Mycobacteriales; family Nocardiaceae; genus Nocardia; species Nocardia sp. NPDC060249. Next base: position 1,319,997 of record NZ_JBHXAQ010000001.1, on the reverse strand, counting down.
GTGGGGCCCTCGGACTGAGCGCGGCGACCGAGCTCAGCGCACGCGGGTGCGACGTCGAACTCGTCGCCGCCGACATCGACCCCGTCGCCGTCGCCTGCGCGCGAGAGAATCTCGCGCCGATGAGCGCACCGGTGTTCGGCGGTGACCTGTTCGACGCGCTACCGGGCGACCTGCGCGGGCGGATCGACGTCCTGCTCGCGAACACACCGTATGTGCCGAGTGCCCGCGTCGCGGACCTGCCGCCGGAGGCACGCGAGCACGAGCCGCTAGCCGCGCTCGACGGTGGAGCGGACGGGCTCGACGTGTTCCGGCGTGTCGCCGAAGGGGCGGCCAGGTGGCTGGCGCCGGGCGGCACGGTATTGGTGGAAACCGGGGCGGGACAGGTCGATACCGCGTGCTCGGTGCTCACCGCGCACGGTCTCCAACCGCGCGTCGCGGAGTCCGAGGAGTACTACGCCACCGTGGTCCTCGGCACCCGGCATCCTGGCTGAGCGCGGGGCCGGACACGACGATGCCCCCGTCGAACGATCGCCTGCGCGACCCGTCGACGGGGGCACCCCACACCGAATGTTACTTGCGTCCGGTGAACTGATCCATCGAGTGGTACACGCCCACCGCGTTCAGGTACAGGTCGCGCACCTTGATCGGCAGCAGACCGGTCAGCGCCCGGTTCATCCGCGAGGTCCACGGCAGCACCACCAGGGCGCCGCCCTTCTTCATCTCCGACCACGAGGTGTCGACGACATCGTGCTGCTCGAGCATCGGCGTGAACAGAATGCCCTTCGCGCCGTCGAACATGCCGGTGTTGATGTAGGTCGGGCAGACCGTGGTGACCTTCACGTGGTCGTGGCCCGCCTGCTCGAGCTCGAGGCGCACCGAATCCGACCAGCCCAGCGCCGCCCACTTCGACCCCGCGTACACGGCCATGCGCGGATTGGCGACCAGACCGGCCGACGACGCGATATTGAGCACGCGTGCCTGACCCGCACCGGCGACCATGCCGGGCAAAAACTCCAGGGTGACGTACATCGGGGCCAGCGAGTTGATCGCCATCGTCTTGTCGATGTCGGCGCGGTTCTCGGTTTCCCAGAAGTAGGTGTTGCCACGGACGATGCCCGCGTTGTTGACGAGGATGTCGATGCCGCCGACCTCCTTGCGCACCGCCTCGCCCGCCTCACGGATCGAGTCCTGCGACGACACGTCCACCACGTAGTGGTGCACCTTGCCGCCCGCGGCGGTCAGCTGGGCCGAGGTCTCGCGCAGCGCCAACTCGTTGATATCCCACAGCACCACCGCGTCGGCACCCTCGGCAACGGCCTTCTCGGCGAACAATTTGCCGAGTCCCATGGCGGCACCGGTGATGAGGACCCGCTTGCCCGCGACCGTTTCCAACTTCATTCTCGCTACCTACCCCTGCTCGTGTTCGACTACTTCCGGCGCGCCTACTTCTGGCGCAGCGTCTTCATGACGCCGAAAACCAGCGTCATCGTCTTGGCCCACATCTGCTCGGACATGCCGGGCAGCGGCGCGATCGGCAGCACCCGCTGGACGGCGATGGTCTGGGTGTCGATGTACTTCAGCAAGCCTTCGGGGCCGTGGCGACGTCCCTGGCCGGAGATGCCGAGACCACCCGACGGTGCGTCGACGCTGCCCCAGGCGGCGCTGAAGCCCTCGTTCACATTCACCGAACCGGCGTTGATCCGGGCGGCGATCTGCTTGCCGCGGTTCACGTCCCGGCTCCACACGCTGGCATTGAGGCCGTAGGCGGTGTCGTTGGCCGCCGCCACGGCGGCATCGTCGGAGTCGACCTTGTACACCGAGACGACCGGGCCGAAGGTCTCCTCCCGGTAGACCGTCATGCCGGGTGCCACGTCGGCGAGCACGGTGGGCTCGTAGAAGTACGGGCCCAGATCCGGGCGGGCACGGCCACCGGCGAGCACCTTGGCGCCCTTGGCGACCGCGTCGTCGACGTGCTCGCTGACGGTGTCGAGCTGACGCTGGAAGGTCAGCGAACCCATGTCCCGGCTGTAGTCGAGTTCGCCGCCGAGCGACATGTTCTTGACGTTGCCGACGAATTCCGCGACGAACTGGTCGTACACGCCGGCGTCGACGTAGATGCGTTCCATCGACTCACACAGCTGACCGGCCGACGAGAAGCACGCGCGCACAGCCAGTTTCGCGGCCTTGGAGACATCCGCGTCGGCCAGCACGAGCAACGGGTTCTTGCCGCCGAGCTCGAGGGAGTAGCCGATCAGACGCTCACCGGCCTGCTGGGCGATGGTCCGGCCGGTTGCGCTGGAACCGGTGTAGTCGACGTAGTCGGCGCGCGCGATCACCTCGCCACCGATCTCACGGCCACGGCCGAGCACCGCCTGCCACAGACCGCGCGGCAGCCCGGCCCGCTCGGCGGCGTCGATGGCCCACAGCGCGGTGAGAGCGGTCTGGTTGTCGGGGCGCGCGATAACCGCGTTGCCCGCGATCAGGGCGGGCAACGCGTCGGAGGCCGCCAGCGCGAGGGGGTAGTTCCACGGCGAGATGACCGCGACGACGCCCTTGGGCCGGTGGTGCACCTCGACCGAGGTGAGCACCGGCAGCACGCCGCGCGGCTTGCGCTCGGCGAGCAGCTTGGGCGCGACGGTGGCGTAGTAGCGCGCGTTCAGCGCGACGTCGGCGATCTCGTCGAAGGCGTGCGGCCGGGACTTGCCGGTCTCGGTCTGCACGATGTCGAGGATGGTGTCCTGCTCGGCGAGCACGATGTCGTGGAAGCGGCGCACGATCTCGGCACGCTGCTTCACCGGAACCTTGGCCCAGTCGCGCTGCGCGTGCCGGGCGACCGCGAAGGCACGCTCGATATCGGCGACCGAGGACTGCGGCAAGTCGCCGATCTTGTGGCCGGTGGCCGGTGCGAAGACCGCGACCGACGGTGCGCCACCGGCGACGCCGCGCTCGAACAGGGGCTTGACCAGTGCGCCGGGCAGCGCGGTGGGTTCGGCGGTCAGCTCGGGGGCTGTCGTCATTGTCGGCCCTTCTCCTCAACAGATGGATCGCGCGGAACGGGTCGCGCACGTTCAGATTATTTACTGAACACTAGTGTTAGATTAATGCCAGCGCCCTGGTTCGTGTCAAGCTTTCCGTGTGCGAGGGCCGGCTGTGAGGGAGGTGCGATGACCGAGGAAGCGACGACGGTGCGTCGTGGGCGCCCGCCGCAGACCCAGGAGCAGGCCGAGGAAGTCCGCGCCAGGATCGTCGAGGCGACCGCCGCGGTGTTCACCCGCCACGGTTCGCGCGGGTTGAGCGTCGCCCAGATCATCGAAGAGGCCGGGCTGGCCAGGCCCACGTTCTACCGTTATTTCGGCAATGCGTCCGAGCCGTTGCACGCGGTGCTCGACGCGTCCAACGACGGCCTCGTCGGCGGCATCCGCGAGGCGCTCGCGGGCACCGACGAGCCGGTCCAGCTGGGCATCCGGCTGATCGACGCGTACGTGGACTGGGCACGCGGGCACGGCCCGATGCTGCGGCCCTTGTTCGCCGAGCTGCACGATCCCGGCTCGGTGGTGTCGGGCTATCGCGAACGCGCGCTCGACGACATCCGCGACCTGGTGCGCAAGACCTTCGGCGAACTCGGTCGCCCGGCACCCGCGCCGCTGGACCTGGACGCGGCGCTGCACGTGTGCGAATACATCGTCTACCGGCTCACCGCGGGTAGCGAGCCGGGCAGCGATCCCGATCCGGCGCTGGCGTCCGAGGCCAGGGTGACCATGATTCGCGTCCTGCTGGTCACTCTCGGCACCCGCGACGATCTCGCCTACGCGATGGAACTGCCCGGCCTGTTCCCCGACCCGTAGCGCCTCGGAGTCCTCGGCCGTGGATCGTGGCGGGGTACTTCACACAGAATCTCCACATTTGGCGACGCAACCCTCCACACCCGCTCGCTAGGGTCGCACCATGGACAACAGTGGGGGCGGGACAGGACCGGCGGCACGCCGGATCCTGGTGGTCGACGACGAGGTGACGATCGCCGAGTCCGTGGCCGCGCGGTTGCGAGCCGAAGGGTTCATCGTCGACCTGGCACACGACGGGCCCGCCGCGGTGGCGGCGGCGCTGGCGGGGGAACCCGATCTGGTGGTTCTCGACGTCATGTTGCCGGGGTTCGACGGGCTGGAGGTGTGCCGCCGGATCCAAGCCGAGCGCCCCGTACCCGTCCTCATGCTCACCGCGCGCACCGACGAGACCGACCAGCTCATCGGGCTCGGCGTCGGCGCCGACGACTATCTCACCAAGCCGTTCTCGATGCGGGTGCTCGCCGCCCGGGTGCACGCCCTGTTGCGGCGGGTGGATCGGGCCGCCGAGCGCGGCGACAACAGCATCGTCGTCGGTGATCTGCGGATAGATCTCGCCGAGCGGCGAGTGTGGCGCGGTGACACCGAAGCACGGCTCACCCCACTGGAATTCGACCTGCTGACCCGGCTCGCGCAACGTCCGAGAGCGGTGCTGGCCAGGGAACGACTACTCGAGGACATCTGGGACTGGTCCGACGCGGCGGGAACGCGCGCGGTGGATTCGCACGTGAAAGCGTTGCGGCGCAAGCTCGGTGCCGATCTCATCCGCACCGTACACGGTGTCGGCTACGCCTTGGACGCGCGATGACCGCCCCCGACCGCGCCGCGGAACTGCTGGACCGGATCGCCGATGTGCTGCCGCGGCCACTGGACCGGCTGCGATCGATCAAGCTCAAGCTGGCCGTGTTGATGTTGTGTTCGGGCGGTGTCGCGTTCGGGTACTTCCGGCTGAAGATCGGCTGGCTGCCGCCGCGCACCACGGTGGCCGCGATCGGGATCGCGCTGCTCACCTCGCAGTTCCTCGCCCACGGGATCACCCGGCCCCTGCGCGAGATGACCGCGGCGGCACGGCGTATGGCCCAGGGCGACTACAGCTTCCGTGTGCGGGCCTCCTCGCGTGACGAAGTGGGTCAGCTCGCGACCGCCTTCAACCAGATGGCCGCCGACCTGGCCGCCGCCGACCGGCAACGGCGCGACCTCATCGCCAATGTGTCCCATGAGCTGCGCACGCCGGTGACCGCGCTGCACGCGGTCCTGGAGAATCTCGTCGACGGGGTGAGCGAGCCCGACCCGGCGACGCTGCGCACCGCCCTGGCCCAGACCGAACGCCTCGGCCTGCTCGTCTCGGAACTGCTCGACCTGTCCAGCATCGAAGCGGGCGCGTTCACGCTGGATCGCGAAAACCTGCCGCTGGCACCACTGTTGGCGGAGGTGATCGCCGAGGCCGAGGTGATGACCGCCGCGTTCGGTCGCGGTGTCCGGTTCACCACCGCGATCGAACCGGGCTGCGCGACGGTGTTCGCCGATCGGGCCCGCCTGCACCAGGTGCTGTTCAATCTGCTCGACAACGCCGCCAGGCACGGCCCGTCCGGCGGGGAGGTCCGCGTCTCGGCCTCGACCCGCGCCGAGGGGACCGTCCTGGAGATCCAGGACGACGGCCCCGGCATCCCGGAGGCCGAGCGCGCCACCGTCTTCGACCGATTCACCCGTGGCGGGCGCACCGACGGCGGCGGCACCGGCCTCGGCCTCGCCATCGCCCGGTGGGTGATCGACCTGCACGGCGGCACCATCGCCGTCGCCGACCCCGGCTCCCGCATCCGCGTCGTCCTCCCCACGGACTGACCTCTACTTCGACACCATCGACCCGGCACTTCGGTCCCGGGACGCATCCGCACACCTCCAGGAGGGGAAACCTGTGTCCGACACACCGATACCCGAGGCACCGACGCCCGATCAGGGCATCGCCGAGAACCAGCACACCGCCGCACCGGCCGCCGGGAAGCCCGCGACCGACCCGACAAGTGAGGCGGCTGCGAGCATCGTGCCCGATTCCGGCGGCACCACCGCAGCCGCAGACGACCCACGCCCGTCCGCGGTGCGCGCACCCGAGGAGGAGATCTCCAGTGCGCGCTCGCCGGGAAGCGGCGACGCGACAGGCTCCGGCACTCAGTCGACAGCGGTGCTCACCAAGACGCCACCGGAACCTGCGACGCCGGCCGCGCCGCCCGTCTCGGTGTCGTTCGCGCAGTTGCTGTCCGCCCCTCCCGGGACCGCCGACCTACGGACCGCCGCGTGGCCGAGTCCGCCACCGCCCATCCCGCCGGTCCCCCCACGCTGGCAGCGGGTGGCGCGCCCACCGGGGGTCCTTCCGGCCGCGGCACTCGCCGGAATCGTCGGCGCCAGCGTGATCCCGCTCGACCGTCCCGGCATCGGCTGGCTGATCGCGGGCAGCGCCATCGCCGGCGCGCTGTGCGTGGTCGACTACCGGGCTCGTACCCGCGGTACGTCAGCGGAGCGTTCATCGGATTCCGCACCGCCATCGCCGACTCCGTCCACGCCGACTCCGTCCACGCCGGCTCCGTCCACGCCGGCGCCGGCAGCGGCCGACAGCACCGGGACGAACGCTGCTGAACCACTGCCACGTTCAGCTCCCGGAGCAGTCGCAGCGCCCGACGCGGACGACGTCGCGGCAGTCACCGGACGTTCTGAGTCGGCCCGCGCGGCAGACACCGGCACGAGCGACAGTGCCGCACCTGCGCACGCCGCGGCAAGCGACGCGGTCGTGCCCTCGGCCGAGGCGCTGAGCGCCGCGGCCGCAGCTCCAGGGAACGCGGCCGCCGACAGGGTGAACCCCGCGAGCAGCGCCGCGAAGACAGCTGATCCGGTCGAAGCCGGCGAGATCGCCTCCCCCGCTGTCTCGATCGGTGACCGCGCCTGGTGGGCGGCAGCGGCGATTGTGCTGCTGGGAGTGGGAACAGTGCGGGCGGCGGGATGGCTGTTCGTGCTCTGTGTGCTCGCGGCGTGCGTCGCCGGGTCGCTGGCGGTGTTGGGACGACGGAGTGTGCGTGGCATCGCGCACGACATGTTCGCGGTGCCGTTGGCGTCGTTCGGGGCGGTGCCGTGGGCGTTCTCAGGGTTGCGGGAGTCGCGGTCGGTAGGGACCTCGAGTGTCCGCCGGTACGGGATCTCGGTGGCCGCGACAGCGGCGTTGCTGGTGGTGTTCGTGCCGCTGCTCGGTGGAGCGGACGCGACCTTCGCGAAGCTGCTGAACGGGCTCGTCCCGACCGTGGACGGCCCGGCGATATGGCAGTGGATCTTCTTGTTCGCGATCGTCACGGTGAGCGTGCTTGGTGCGCTGTATCTGCTCGCCGGGCCGCCTTCGCGCGCGACGGATTCGGTTCGGCCGCAGCGGCTGTGGTCACGCAGCGAGTGGATGTTGCCGGTCGGGGCGCTGACCGTGTTGTTCGCCGTGTTCGTCGGCGCGCAGTTCGTCGCGCTGTTCGGTGGCGACGACTACGTGCAGCGCACCGCCGGGCTGACCTATGCCGAATACGCGCGCAGCGGGTTCTGGCAGCTGTCGGCGGTGAGCATTCTGACGCTGGCCGTGATCCTCGCGGTCCTGCACTGGTCGGTGCGCGAAACCGCTGCCGACCGCCGGTCGCTGCGCATCCTGCTGAGCGCGGTGAGCGTGCTGGCGCTGGTCATCGTGTGCTCCGCGCTGGGCCGGATGTGGACCTACCAGCAGGCATACGGGTTCACTGTGCTGCGTCTGCTGGTGACGACCTGCGAGCTGTGGGTCGGCCTCGTCTACGTTCTCGTGCTGGTCGCCATCGCGCGTCTGCGCTGGAGCTGGGTGCCGCGCGCCGCCATCGGCACCGCGCTGGGCACGCTCATCGCAGTGGCGGTGCTCAACCCGGAACACCTTGTCGCCGAACGGAATATCGACCGGTGGCACACCAGCGGCCGCCTGGACGCGGACTACCTGAGCAGCCTGTCCCCCGATATCCTCGCGGCCCTCGACCCGTTGCCCACGCACCTCAGGACACAGATCGAAACGCCCATCCTCGACGACCTCGACAACGACCACTGGTGGTCGTGGAACTGGTCACGCAGCTCAGCTCGCTGACCACCGCGGGCGCGGTCGCCCCCTGCGGGCGACCGCGCGTCACCACTACTTTCCAGGCGGCATGACAGTCCTGGACAGGCCGCTGGCTCGCAGGACCCGGCGGCCGATCGCGGCGCGGATGGAGTCCTCGGTGCCGATGACGCGGACGTGGGAGCGCGCCCGGGTGATGGCGGTGTAGAGCAGTTCCCTGGTGAGCAGAGTGGACTCGGGTTCGGGCAGGACGACCGACACGGTGTCGTACTGGCTGCCCTGGCTGCGGTGGATGGTCATGGCGAACACCGTGACCACAGCGGGGAATTGAGTCGGGTGGACCAGGTAGGGCTCGCTGCCGCGCTGGAGTGCGGCGCGCAGTGAGCCGTCGGGGCGGCGGATGATGACGCCGGTGTCACCGTTATAGATGCGGGCTTCGTGGTCGTTGGCGGTGACCAGCAGCGGCTGCCCGGGGTACCAGACCGATTGCGGCCCTTCGGGTCCCGCACCGCCCGCCGCGGCCCACTCCGCCGCCGTGCGGTCCCAGCGTTCCACGCCGAACGGGCCCTGCCGGTGGGCGCAGAGCAGGCGATGCGACTCGAGCGCGGTCAGTGCGCCGATCGCGTCACCGGCCTCGGCGGCGGCCGTGACGGCGAGGGCAGCGGCTGTGACGTCCGCCCGCACCGCGCGGACGTCGTCGGGGCCACACAGCGATACGTCCTCGCCTCCCGCACGCAGAATCGCCAGCGCGGCATCGGCGTCGCCCGCGCGGACGGCGACCGCCAAATCGGCGATGTGGCCGCCGAATCGCCGCCCCCTGGTCAACCGGACGATCCCGCCCTGCAACCGCCGCTGCTCGAGCGCCGTCAGTGCGTGCGCCGCTGCGGGATTCACCGGCAAGCCTCCGGAAGTCTCCGGTACCGCGTCGGCGCCGAGAATCTCGCGAAGCACCGGATTGGGCGCGCCGCTCACCGGTCCGGCCACGAGGTCGGCCAGCACGGCACCCGCGTCGACCGAGGCGAGCTGGTCGGGGTCACCGACGAGGACCAGGCGGGTGTCGGGGCGCAGGGCGGAGAACAGGTGGCTCATCATCGTCAGCGACACCATCGAGGTCTCGTCGACCACGACGACGTCGTAGGGCAGGCGGTTGTGCTCGTGGTGGCGGAATCGGGTGGTGCGCCCGCGTTGCCAGCCCAGCAGGCGGTGCAGGGTCGAGGCGGCGAGTTCGGGCAGGCCGAGGGCGGCGGCTTGTTCGCGCACCGCTTCCTGCAGGCGCGCGGCGGCTTTGCCGGTGGGGGCGGCGAGTGCGATCCGCAAGGCGGGCAGCTTCGGCGAGGCGGCGCGATGGGCCGTGAGCAGGGCCAGGATACGGGCGATCGTGTGGGTCTTACCGGTGCCGGGTCCACCGGCGACGACGGTGGTCCAGTGGGTCGCGGCGAGGGCGGCGGCCAGGCGTTGCCGGTCAGGGCCCTCACCGAGCGGGTCGGCGAAGAGCCGATCCAGTTGCGCGCGTACGAGTTCGGCCTCGATGACGGGGTGGTCGGCGCTGCGTTCGGTGAGCACTCGTCGCAGGGTCTGCTCCTGCTGGTAGTACCGGTCCAGGTAGAGCAGCGCGCCACCCTCCGCGTCGGCTTCGACGATCCGCAACGGTCGCAGCGGACCGGACTGCCCACCGCAGATCAGCGGGCTGCGACGCAGGGCCGTGAGCACCCGATCGGTGTCCGGCCACGGCAGGGTCGCGGGGTCGATTCCGGTGGCGCTGTCACGGGTTTCGTCGGCGTCGATGCCGATCTCGCGCATCCGGGCCAACTCGAGACACACCGACCCCGAGCGCACCGCGCGCACGGTCAGCGCCGCCACGAACAGCACGTCCTCGCTGTCCTCGCGTCCCATGCGACCCAACCGCACCGCCACGTGCACGTCCGCCGCGGACAGCACCCCGGCTTCGTTGAAGACCCGCAACAACCCGGTCCCGCGCTGCGCGACCTGAATAGACGTCATGAGTGCCCCGCGAGGAGGTCCGACAGCGCGACAACGAGTTCCGCGCGGGGATGCCAATCGAAGACACCGTGTCCCGGCGGGGTCGCCGCGCCGATCATGCCTCGCACGAACAAGTATCTGGCGCCGCCGAGATGGCGAGCGGGGTCGTAACCGGGCAGCCGCCAGCGCAGATACCGGTGCAGCGCCACGGCATACAGCAGCGCCTGCAGCGGATAGTGCGAGCGGATCATCTCGGTGACCATGTGCTCGCGGCGGTAGTGCTCGACGGTGAGGTCGCCGGTGCCGAGGCGGTTGGTCTTGTAGTCGACGATGAGATAGCGCAGCTCGCCCGTCGCGTCGGGTACCCGCAGCACCGCGTCGATACTGCCGGTGAGATAGCCGCGCAGCACCGTATCGGGGAGTGCGGCAACATGATCGGCGTAACCGGCGAGGTCGTCGTCGGCGGGCAGGTAGGTGCGCAGCAACGTGGCGATGGCGTGCATGCCGGCCGAGCGCGGTCCGGGCGAATCACCACCGCCGAGCGGCAGCTCGAATTCCAGTTCGTTGAGCCGGTCACGAGTCGCGATCGCGGCCAGGGACCCGAAATCGGCCGGAGTGCGCAGAACTTCGAGCAGCGCGGTCGAGAGCAGATCGACATCGAGCTCGGCCATCGTGTGCTCGACCGCCTCGACACAGCGCTGGAGGACCTCGGCGGCGAGATCGGGCACCGAGGTGTCGACCGTTTCGAGCACGCCGTGGACCAGCGTGCCGAACTCGGCGCCGTAGGGCAGGTCGTTCATCAGCGACGGGTCGGCCGTGCTGCCGGTCAGGGCGTCGACCGGCGCCTCGGTCGGCTCGTCGTCCGGGCCGGGACCGTCCTCGGGTTCCTCGTCGGCCACGCCCGGGGCGTCGTGCGCGCCCGCGGTGAGCGCCGAATACGACGTGCGCCGCCACCGCTGGTCGAGCGCGCGGGTGAAGCCCGCGGCCGCCAGCTCACCGGTCGGCAGCTCGGTGCGCACCCGCCGGGGCGCCACGTCCTCGGGACGGTCGACCACGGTCACCGAGATCACGTCCGAGGCGGACGCGGCCCATTCGGAAATACGTTGCGCCGCAGCGGTATCAGCGGGAACATCGGCCCGGCGAGGCACCTGTGCCGATCCCGGCCGCCGACCCAGCATCATCCGGTGCAGCGGCGCGGCGCCGGTGGTCACCGCGGGCGCCCACCAGGCGACGACCTGGCACATCGCCCGGGTCAGCGCCACATACAGCAGTCGCAGTTCCTCCCCCGATTCCTCGGCCTCACACCGCAACTGGCGCTCGCCGTAACCGGGCGCCTCCTTGCCGCCGATATCGAGCACCCTGGTGCCGTTGTCGTCGTGGAACAGCAGCGTCGCCGGGTACGGGTTCTTGGCACTGTCCCAGGCGAAAGGCAGGTAGACGATCGGGAATTCGAGGCCTTTACTGGCGTGGACGGTGGCGATCTGCACGGCCGCCGCGTCCCGGTCGAGCCGGCGACTGCGGCCGCTGACACTGCCCGCCTCCGGTTCGCGCACGCGGTCGGCGAGCCAGCGGGTGAGCGCGGTCAGACCGAGCCCCTCGGCCAGCGCGACCTCGTCGAGCAGCTGCGCGATATGGCGCAGGTCGGTGAGTTCGCGTTCACCGTTGTCCACCGCCAGCAGGCGGGGCGCGAGGTCGGTCTCGGTGGCGAGCTTGTCGAACACGGCGGCGAATCCGGCGCGCGCGAACAAGCGCGCGGCCTCGCGCAACTGGGTGGAGACCCGGCCGACGAGATCCGCACCGCCCGAGTCGATCTCGGCGGCGGTCACACCGAGGATCGGGGTGCACGCGGCCAGCCGCACCCGGTCGCCCCGATGCGGTTGTTCCAGCGCCCGCAACACCCACAGCCAATCGGTCGCGGCGACGGTCGCGAAGACACTGGTGCCACCGGCGAGGACAGAGGCGACTCCGACCCGGTCCAGCGCCGCACGCACCACATCGATCTGGGAGCGGGTGCGCACCAGGACGGCGATATCGCCGGGCCCGATCGGCCTGCGCACCCGGCCGTCGCCGACCTCGCTGAGCGAATGATCCCCGCCGCGAACGGGTTTGGCGTCGATGGCGGTGCCGGATTCGAGCAGGGTGACGATATCGGCGGCCAGATCGTCGGCGACCTTCGCCCGCTGCCTGCCCACCGACGGGAACCCCGACCGATTGCGCGGACCGGCCCCGGTCCGGGGGAGCACCCGCAGCCGCAGCGGGCTGATGACGTCCGGCGCACCGTGCAGGCGCGTCGCCGGCCGCGTCGGCGTGACCGGGTACACGCTGATCTCGGGATGACCCAATTCCGCACCGCCACACAGGTGGTCGACGGCGCGCAGCAGTCCGGCATCGCTGCGCCAGTTGCGGGTGAGCTCGCTGCGTCGATCCGCCAGTGCCACGGCGTCGAGATAGCTGAGCACCTCGGCGCCGCGGAAGGCGTAGATGGCCTGTTTCGGGTCGCCGACCAGGACGAGGGTCGCGTGCTGGTGAAAGGCCAGGCGCAGGATGTCCCACTGCAGCGGATCGGTGTCCTGGAACTCGTCGACCAGCGCGACCCGGTAGCGCTGCCTGATCCGGGCGCGGGCGCGTGGTCCGTGTTCGGCGTCGGCCAGCACGTCGTGCAACAGGACCAGCAGATCATCGAAATCACGCAGTCCCGCACGGCGTTTGCGGCGTTCGGTCTCAGCGCGCACGGCGCCGGCGAAGGCGACCCGCTCGCCCGCCGCACCGTCGGTGCGTGGGACGAGGTCGGCATGCCGGTCGTGGACCGCCGCCAGCGCCAAGGTGCGGGCATCGCGCACGGTGAACGGAGCCCGGTCGCGGGCGTAGCGGGCCAGATACAGATCGTCGGCGACGGTGCCGACGAGTTCATCCACCGATTCGACCAGCCGGGCGCCGGGATCGTGCTCACCGGCCAGGCCGAGTTCGTCGAGCATCCGCTGACAGAACGAGTGGGTCGTGGCGATGGTGCCCGCGTCGAAATCGGCCAGGGCGGTGAGCAATCGGTGCCTGCGCAAGCGCACCGTCGCGGGATCGGCGTCGGCCATCGCACGGACGAGCTCGTCCTCATGGTGCCGTGCGGTATCGGGCTCGGCGAGCGCGGTCGCCACCGTGACGAAACGGTCCCTGGTGCGCTCGCGCAGCTCCTGGGTGGCGGCGCGACTGAACGTGACGAGGAGCAACTCGGTGATCGCGATGCCCGCCTCGGCGACGTAGCGGACCGCGAGCCCGACGATCGCGTGCGTTTTGCCGGTGCCCGCGCTGGCCTCGAGCACGGTGGTGCCCCGGGGCAGCGGGCCGGTGGCGTCGAAGGCGGTCGGCGCCGACACGGTCCCGGTCACGGCTGTCCCTGACTTTCGGCGGCGAGCAGCGGCGCCCACCAGCGGCGCGCGAGGGCACCGAAGTGGGTACTCTCCGGCTCGCCCGGACGGCTGGATTCGGTGGCGAGACCGGCGAATCGGGGTGCGCGGCCCCAGACGTAGCGCAGGTAGCGGTCGGTGTGGTCACCGAATTTGCCGGGGCCGTTCGGACCGCCGTCGAAAGCGTGCTCGGCGGCGAGCAGGGCGTCGGCGACGCTGTCGCCCCGGAAGCGGCGCTCGGCGTAAGCCGCGGTGGCGGCGGGCGCGCAGGGCAGCGGTTCACACAGCCCTTCGTCACGCAACCGGACCAGGTCACGCAGGATCGCCAGTGCGGCAGGCGCTTCGGGTGCGGTGATCACCGATCTGGCCACCGGCCTGCTGCGGAACTGCCCTCGCCCCGTGCTGATCGCCTGCCACGAGCGGTCCTCGGTGGCGGCGAGGGCGAGCAGCGACACCCAGGACGCGAGCCGGTGTTTCGGCGCGAGACGCGAGTAGGTGGTGCGCACCAGCGTGTCGCCGCGAACCTCGGGCACGGTGCCCGCGAGGGTTCGGCCGTTGCCGAGGTCGACGGCGATGTCGACGGCGCGCGGTGGCGCCGCGTAGTCGGGCAGCGCGGTGCGCACAAGGTTGTCGACAGTGCCCTCCACTTCGTCGAGCACCTCGGCCCCGAAAGCGAAGGGGGGCAGGGTTCCCCGGCGCCATTCGGCGGCACGCAGCCCGGCCGGGTCGGCGCCGGTGAGGCGGGCCGTCAGCATGCGTTCGCCGAGGTCCCATTTGGCCAGGCCGTCGAGTTCGATCGGGAGTTGATCGGCGATGTCCTCGGATTCCTCGGGCACCCGCAGGCCCAGGCGCTGCCACAGGAACGCGCGCACCGGGTGTTCGGCGAACGAGATCAGTTCCGCCAGTGCGACATCGGCGACAGAAGCGGGTGGCAGTGCCGCGGTGAGCAGCGGTGGACGCGGCCGGGACGGGCGCGCGGCGGCGCGGGCACCGGCCAAGGCGACGGTGTCGAAGCTGCGTGGCTTCTCGGGGGCGAAGTTGCGGCGGTCGAAAGCTTGCAGGGGGTGACGGATGTGAACCTCGTCCATGGCCTCCGGACCCACCTGGGTGGCGAGCACGTCGAGCAGCTCGGCGACGGGGACGGCGGGCGGGCGCGATGCGCCGGTGACCGGGTCCGCACCGGTGTACAGGACCAGCAGCCTGTCCCCCGCCGCCATGATGGCGTCCAGGAAGAGTTGCCGGTCCTCACTGCGCGCATCGCGTTCGCCGACCAGTGGCGCCCGGGCCAGCAGGTCGTCGCCGTCGACGCTGCCGGGACGCGGGAAGACGTCGTCGTCGAGGCCGAGCAGGACCACCACACGGTGGGGCACCGACCGCATCGGCACGAGCGTGCACACGGTGAGTTCGCCGGTGCGGAAGTTCGCGCGGCCGGGGCCGCCCGCCAAGCGGCTGGTCAGCAGGACCGCCACGTCGGCGAGACGCAAGGGGGTGGCGCCCGCGTGTTCGGTGGCGGCCACGATCTCGCGGCGCGCCTCGGTGCGGATCCACGCGTGCGCGTCGGGCACGTCGGTGAGCAGCTCGACCGCCCGCAGCAGCACCGCGGTCCATTCGGCGGCGGGGCGTGGGCCGCGCAGGTCGCGCAGGCAGACCGCGAGGCGGTCGATGAACTCGGCGAAGCGGCCCGCGAGGTCGACGTCGTTGGAGTCGACATCGTCGAGCGGCAACGCCAGATCGAGCCAGTCGTCGCCCGATTCGTCGGCGGTCACACCGAGCAGGATGCGGTCCACCGCGGCATTGAGCGTGTTCTGGGCGAAATCGGCGAGCCCGAACGCCTCGCGTTGACGCTGACCGATCCCCCACCGCGCGCCGGACTCGGCCGCCCACTCGCGCAGCCGTTCGATGTCGTCGTCGTCGAAACCGCACCGGCGGCGCACGGTTTCGCTCGCCGCCAGGTCGAGTACCTGCGTCACCGTGACGCGGCCGTCGGCCAGTTCGAGCAGTTCGAGCACCACCGCCAGCATCGGGTTGGTCACCGCCCGCCCGCGATCGGCGAGCCGCACGCGCAACTGATGCGCCGGGTGTTCGCCCTCGACCGGCAGATCCACCCCGGACCCGCGCTGGCCGAACGCCGCCCGCACCAGCGGCGCGAACGCCTCCACGTCCGGGCACATGATCAGTACGTCGCGCGGCTCGAGTGTCGGATCCGCCGAGAACGTGCTCAGCAGCAGATCCCGCAGCACTTCCACCTGGCGCGCCGGGCCGTGACACGCGTGGATCTCGATGCTCCCGTCCGGCACCGCGTCCCTCCCGGGCACGCGGTCCGCACGAACGGCGGACTGCAAGGCTCCGAGCAGGGTGGGCGCGGCCGTCTCGCCGTCGAGGTGAATATCGCTGTCCAGCAACGGATTCAGGCGCTGCTCCAATTCCCGCACATCCCGGGCCAGTCCCGAGAGCAGGGGGTGGGAAACGAGATCCGCGGTGTGGTCGTCCGCCCGCGGACGAACGGCGGCATCGCCGACGGCCACCTGACCGAGCGCTGCCCACATCGCCGGGCTCGGGTGCGCCGACCAGAGGTGAACTTCGCGGTGGGCGGCGAGAGCGGTGACGACGGCCAGCTGGTCGGCGGGCAGACGGGTGAGCCCGAACAGGGAGAGCCGCTCGGGCAGGTCGATCGAGGCGGGTTCGGCGCGGAGGTGGGCGCAGGCATCGGCGAGCCGTTCGGCGGGGCTCGGGGCGCCCACGGCGGTGCGCAGGGCGCGCCACAACCGCGGTTGCCAGGCGAGGTCGCCGGGCACCGGCCCGCCCGCGCCGTCGCTGTCCGCGCCCGCCGCCCAGTCGAGCAGGACCTGCGGACGTTGCGCGGCATAGGAGTCGAAGAGGGCCGCGAGGTGGGCGGCCGTGGAGTAGCGCCTGCCGAGACGGTGATCCGTCCCGGGCAGGCCGAGATGGCGGGCCAACACGGCCGCCCACGGTTGGTCGGCAACCTCGTCGATCACCCGCAGCAGCGTCCACACCAGTCGCTGACCAGCCCACGGATCATCGGCGGGCGCGACCCCACTCGCACCGGCCAGTACCTCGGCCACCAGCGCGGCAGGCGCGGGAAACGCGATATTCGCGGCCACCCCGTCGCCGGCCTCGGCGCCGACGACCCCGAGCACACCCGACAACCGTTGCGCCAGCCAGCGCTCTACCCCTTTGGCCGGAACCGCCACCACTTCCGTGGCGAAGGGATCGGCGGGAATGTCACCCAGCAAACGCCCCAGTCCGTCGGCCAGCGCGTCGGCGCGTTCGGCGCGATGGAGGTGCAACGGCATCCGTTGTTTATACGCCCAGCGACCGACCCGCAATCGCGCGGCCCCGCGACCATCACTACACCGGGCTAGTGAAATACGCCACACGGCAAGGTGTCCCGGCCGCGCCTGCGGCACCCTCGCCGCCGGGTATGGGATCGTGGCGGTTCGGGTGGGACAGTACGGCCGCGGGCGAAAGGCTGGTTTCGTTTCATGATCGCGCAGGTGTTTCCCCTGGTCCCCGGTGACGGCTTCATCGTGCGCCGAGTGGGCGCACGCTGGGAGCTGATCAATTCCCGGCGCTACGGGCCTGATCAGGTACTGCATTCGTGGCCGCTGGACCGGCACGGCGAAGCGTTCGAGCACTGCCATCGCCTCAACGGCTGCACCATCGCCACCCCGCACGCCGCGCATCACTGACAGCAATTGCGCTGTGCCGCAACAACCCTGAGCGACGGCCACCGTCTCGACAGCGCTGCCGCGTCCGAGGCCGGATTTGGGGTGAAGTAGTGCATTGCGGCCTCCGGTGTGCGAGTGTGGTCCATCGTGCGTGACCGTTCCCCCTCCACCCGTGTCGTTTCCCGAGTCGCAGCAACTGCCTGCCTGCTCGCCGCCGCGGCCGTCCTCACTCCGGGCGTCCCTGTTCTCACCGGTCCGGCTCATGCCGCGCCGCCCGCGCTGACCCAGGTATCGGTGCCGGGATTCGACGCCGACCTGAGCTCCCGGATCGCGCGGGCCGACGCCTATCTCGCCGGTCGCCCCGGTGTGGTCGGCTACGTGCTGCGTGACCGCAAGACCGGCGGCGTCTACGCCAACGACCACGCGGAGAACCAGGTCTGGACCGCGTCCACCATCAAGCTGGCCATCGCCGCCGACCTGCTCAACCGGGCCCGCGTCGGCGCCATCGGCCTGTCCCCCGACGACCGCTTCAACATCGAAGCGATGCTGGCCACCTCCAACGACCACGCCACCGATGTGCTGTGGCAGAAGTACATCGGCTTCGACCGGATGGCCTACAACAACGCGTTCCGCGCCTACGGCATGGTCAGCCTGATCCCGCAGCCGACCACGACCGCGCTGTTCCCGGACTGGTCGTTCCAGAAGTGCACGGCCGCCGACCTGGATCGGCTGATGAACACCATCCTCGACACCATGCACCCCGACGATCTGGCCTACCTGCTCGACCGGATGCGCTCGGTCGACTCCAACCAGCACTGGGGTGTGTGGGGCGCGGGTTCGTCGATGCGCCCCGGCCTGAAGAACGGCTGGTCGGCGGAGGCCGACGGCTGGGTGGTGAACTCGGTCGGCGTCGCGGGCGCCGGTGAGCGGTACACGCTGTCGATCATGAACGCGCTCGGCGGAGCGGGCGGCTACACCGAGGGCGCCGAGACCGACACCCGGCTGGCCGAACTCCTTCTCGCAGGTCGCTGACGCGCCGCATCCCGTATTGTCGATCGTGTCGTTCGATGAGACACCGCATCACACGCCGCGATCGGGTTCTTGTTGCGACGTCACAACCGGAGCCGACTACGGTTAACCCTGTCATTACCACCGCGGGGCCCACCCCAGTCTGTCGAGGAGCGCGACGATGAGCACTGAGTCTGTCGGGAAGCGGCACCACGTAGTGGTGATCGGTTCCGGGTTCGGCGGTTTGTTCGGCACCCGGCACCTGCGCCGAGCCGATGTCGACGTCACACTCATCTCCAAGACGTCGACCCACCTGTTCCAGCCGCTGCTCTACCAGGTGGCCACCGGCATCCTCTCGACCGGCGAGATCGCCCCGGCCACGCGCCTGGTGCTGCGCAAGCAGAAGAACGCGCAGGTGCTGCTCGGTGACGTCGTGGACGTGGACCTGGCGAACAAGAAGGTCACCTCGCGACTACTCAACCGCGACACAGTGACCGACTACGACAGCCTGATCGTCGCCACCGGCGCTCAGCAGTCGTACTTCGGCAACGACCACTTCGCCACCTACGCGCCCGGCATGAAGACCATCGACGACGCGCTCGAGTTGCGCGCGCGCATCCTCGGCTCCTTCGAACAGGCGGAGCTGGCGACCACCCAGGAAGAGCGCGACCGGCTGATGACGTTCATCGTCGTCGGCGCAGGCCCCACCGGCGTCGAGTTGGCCGGGCAGATCGCCGAACTCGCCGACCGCACCCTCGACGGCACCTTCCGCACCATCGATCCCCGCGACGCGCGCGTCATCCTGCTCGAGGGCGCGGGCGCGGTGCTCGGCCCGATGGGGCCCAAGTTGGGCGCCAAGGCCGCCAAGCGGCTCGAGAAGATGGGTGTGGAGATCCAGCTCAACGCCATGGTGACCGATGTCGACGCGCACGGCGTGATCGTCAAGGACGCCGACGGCAGCACCCGGCGCATCGAGGCCGTGTGCAAGGTGTGGTCGGCGGGCGTGCAGGCCAGCCCGCTGGGCAAGATGATCGCCGAGCGCTCCGAGGGCACCGAGGTCGACCGGGCGGGCCGCGTCATCGTGGAGCCCGACCTCACCGTCAAGGGTCATCCGAACGTGTTCGTGGTCGGCGACCTGATGTCGGTGCCCGGCGTGCCGGGCCAGGCACAGGGCGCCATCCAGGGTTCGACCTACGCGGCCAAGGCGATCAAGGCCGGGCTGCACGGTCAGACGCCGGAGCAGCGCAAGCCGTTCAAGTACTTCAACAAGGGCTCGATGGCCACGATCTCGCGGTTCGACGCCGTCTGCCAGATCGGCAAGCTTGAGTTCAGCGGGTTCCTCGCCTGGCTCGCCTGGCTGGCCCTGCACCTGTACTACCTGGTCGGCTATCGCAGCCGAATCGTCACGGTGATCGGTTGGTTCGTGTCGTTCCTCGGTCGCAACCGCGGGCAGATGGCGGCGACCGAGCAGTGGATCTTCGCGCGGCTCGCGATCGAGGAGGTCAACGCCGATCAGGCGGAGGCCAGGGAACTCGCGGCCGACGTGGGCGCGCCGCCCGCCGGCGCCGAACCGCTCACCGCGGAGCAGCGCAAGATCGGCTGACACCAGTACTCCGAAGGCCGGGTGGTTCCGTCGGACCACCCGGCCTTTCTCGTGCCAGTTGCCTTTCCGCAGACCACCATTGCGGGTTACCGACGTTTCGGACCCATCCGAGTCGAGCACCGGTCCGAATGTCGGAGGTCATATGTGTGACCAATCCCCAGGATGAAAGGTGATCTATGGCGACGGGGAAACACAGGGCGCCGAACCTGCAGCGACAGAAAGTTGGATCAGTCGTCGCAGCCGGAGCGGTACCCCTGGTCATGGCCCTGATCGGCACGGGCACCGCGAATGCCGATCCCGCGCAGGCGGCGGTGACCCAGCCCGAGCATCAGGCCGGACCGGAGTTCGACGCGGTGGCGCCCAATGCCACCCCCTACGTGGGCCAGCCGATGCCCGCGAACACCCGCAGTTCGCTGCAGTGGTCGCGGACGGGGCCGGAAATGGATTATCTGTCCCCGGTGGGTCCGCTGCACGCACCGACCGCGGTCGCGCCGGTGCCGCCGATCCTCCCCCCGCCGGGCCAGTTCCGCTTCGGTGACCAGCAGGTCCCGGTGCCGGACTTCGTGCCGGTGGACACCTCGATCCAGATCAACGACGCCGCGGCCACTACCGAGGCCAACCTGGCGACGTTCCTCGACTCGGTCGGGCTCGAGCGCAGCCGCTCCGACCGGATCGCTTCCGAGACCCTCGGTTCGGCGGCCAGGGGCGCGGCGGTCGGTTCCACCGTGGCCATCCCGTTCGCGATGATGGCGAGCACGGGCGGTGCACTGGCGGGGCTCGTCGCCGGAATCCCGTTCGTGCCGATCGGTTTGGTCGCGGGTCCGATCCTGGGCGGTATGGCCGCGTACATGGCCGTCTCGATCCCCGTCACGGTCGTCGGCGCCGGTATCGGTGCGGCGGTGGGTGCGGCGAGCGGTTTCCTCGCGCCGCCGCGTGGGATGACGCCCGAGGCCGCCGACACCGAAGCCGAGCTCGTCAACGCTTGATCGAATTCCCAGCGGTGGGAGTCGGGCACTTTCGGCCCGGCTCCCACCGCCTTGTCGTCAGCTAGCCCGACGTGAGTGCGAGCGCGCGCAGGCGGCTGCTCGTGCGGGTGGCGAGCGAACCACCCGCGGCCAGCGGCAGCCGAACCTCGTCCACGCTGCCCGACCAGGCGGGACGGTGGTCCGGGTAGACCAGTTCGCTGTCGAGCGCACGGGCCGCGCTCAGCCGATCGTCGGTCGCGGAACCCGCCCCGAGCTCGAGCCGGTGCCGAAGCAACGGCACCTCGCCCAGGTCGGCCAGCAGATCACCGCGCCACCCGCCGCCGGTCTCGCCGCTGCGGCCCACCTGCACCCGCTCCCGCAGCCGCAGCCGCGCATCGGGTGCCACCCGGACCGAGGTCACCACATGATGGTGCGCGCCACCGGCCACGATCGTGGGTTCCGGATCGAAATCCAGTTCGGCGCCTTCGCCGACGTCGAAACGCCAGTGCGCGTTCGACACCATGGTGTCCGCGCCCGGTAGGGCGATCGTCGCAGCCACCGAACGAACCACCAGCCGCGCACCGGCGCGCACGACGATGGTGATGTCGAGTTCGTCCCCGCCGAGGGGCGTCGCCGCGGTACCGATCAGATGCACGGTGTCGATACCGGTGTGCCGCCCGGCCAGGCCGCCGACCGCGTCGATGCGCGGCAGCAGGCCCGGTGCGGCGACGATGCTCAGCTCAGTGCGCAACGCCGGTGGCCGCGTCCTGTTCGGCGGCGACCCGCAGCTGCTCGCGCACCCAGGCCAGGACCGGGGTGGCGGCCGGGTCGTCGGTCAGCGAGACCAGTGCGGTGGGGCGGCCGTCACGGACCTTGGCGGCGTCGCGCTCCATCACACCGAGGTCGGCGCCGACCAGCGGGGCGAGGTCGGTCTTGTTCACCACGAGCAGGTCGGAGAAGGTGACGCCGGGACCGCCCTTGCGCGGCACCTTGTCGCCACCGGCCACGTCGACGACGAAGATCTGCACATCGATCAGGCCGGAGGAGAAGGTGGCCGTGAGGTTGTCGCCGCCGGACTCCACCAGGATCAGGTCCAGCGGCGGATTGGCCGCGACGAGGTCGTCGATGGCGTCGAGGTTGGCGGTGATGTCGTCGCGGATGGCGGTGTGCGGGCAGCCGCCGGTCTGCACGGCGGCGATCCGCTCGTCGGGCAGCACGGCGTGGCGGCGCAGAAAATCCGCGTCCTCGGTGGTGTAGATGTCGTTGGTCAGCACCGCGAGCGACAGTTCGTCGCGCAACTGCCTGCACAGGGCGGCGACCAGCGCGGTCTTGCCGGAGCCGACGGGGCCGCCGATGCCGATGCGCAGGGCCTCACCGGCGGCGCGGTCGCGCTTGGGCCGGTCGTGGCTGTGATCGTGCGGTTCGCCATCGATCAGATGGGGAGGCATGGGGGCTCCATTCTTCTCGGAAATCACGGGGGTCAGGACGCGAACAACGGCATGTCGCGATGGAGGTGACGTTCGGCGAGCGCGTCCTGCAGCGGATCGGACAGGGCGGCGAGCCCGGCGGCGGCCTCGGCGGCGAGCCGGTCGCACAGCGGCGCCAGACGCAGGGTGCTCGCGGCGATGGCGGCGGGATCGAGGGCGAGTAGACGTTGCGCGGCGGTGGCGGCACCGGTGAGCGTCGTGTAGACGACAACGCCCGCCAGCTGTTCGGTGCTCGCTCCACTCGCGGCGCCGACCGTGCCGAACACCGTCGACAGGTGCGGGCGCGGGCCTACCGCGGCCCAATCATGGTGCGGCCACAGCTGTTTGGCCAGGCGTAGCAGCCCACGGCCTTGCGCGCGCGACGCGGTCCGGGCGGCGGGCGAGGGCGTGCGGGCGTCGGCTTCGAGCTCGGCGCGTTCGGGTGTGAGCATCCCGCCGCACACCGCGGCAGCCAGCGACGCGGTGACGAGCCCCGAGGTGGAGATCCGCCGCCGCAGATACAGCTCCACGCTCGCGTTGTCGCGCAGCAACCCCGACGACACCGCTTCCTCGACGCCGCCGGAGTGCACGTGTCCACCGATGGGCAGGCGCGAATCGGCCAGGGCGAGCAATGTCGCCAGTCCCGTCGCACCCTCGTTTCGCATTCGACGATCCTATGCAACGAAGCTGGACGTCTGCCCGGTGAGGCCGACCAGCGCGGCACACCGTGGCGTCGATCACCCCGACCGGTGGTCGTGCTCGCCGAGGGGTGATTCAGCGCGCGTCGGTGGTCGTCGTCTCGGTGCGGGCCGAGCGCCAGGCCAGTACCGCCATCGCGATCAGCAGCAGTGCGCCGCCCGCGGTCGCGATGTGCATTCCGCTGACAAACGATTCGCGGGCCGCGTGGATCAGCCCGTCGTCACCGGCGGACTCCAGGAGGGTGTCGCCCAGGGTCTCGCCGAATTCGCCGCCGGAGCGGAACACCAACGCGGCCACCGAGCCGAGCAGGGCGAGACCGAGCGCGTTGCCGAGTTCGAAACTCGTTTCCGAGATCCCGACCGCCGAACCCGCCCGCTCGGCGGGCACCGCCGACACCGCCACATCCGACACCAGGGTGAACGAGAAGCCGTACCCGACACCGGCGATCACCGAACCCGCGATGTACCAGCCGAGGCCGCCGTCGACACCGACGCCGAGCAGCATCAGGTTGCCGATCGCCGACAGCATCAGCGCGAGCGTGAACGTCGCCCGCACGCCGAGCCGCAGCCCGAGGCGCGCGCCGCTCATCGAGCACACGAACACCGCGATCGCCATCGGAATGCCGAGCAGCGCGGCGGCCAGCGGGTCGCGGCCGGTGACCGACTGCAGGTAGATGCTGGTCAGGTAGCTCATCGCGGCGAGCGACATCATGCCCGCCATGCTGGCCCCGATCGCCACCCGGAACAGCGGCCGCGTGAACAACGACAGGTCGAGCAGCGGTTCCGCGAGATGACGCTGCCTGCGCACGAACAGCACGAGCAGCCCGACGCCGATCATGGCGATCACCAGCGACACCGCGTCCAGGCCTTCGGCGGCGATGTGTTTGATGCCGTAGATCAACGGCAGGATGCCGCCGATCGAGAGCGCGACGCTGGGCAGATCGATCGGCCCCAGTGCCGCGGAGCGATGTTCGGGCAGCAGGATCGGCCCGAAGATCAGCAGGATCGCCAGTACCGGGATGTTGATCAGGAATACCGAGCCCCACCAGAAGTGGTGCAGCAGGACGCCGCCGATGATCGGCCCGACGGCCGAACCACCGGCGAAGAACGCGGTCCAGATGCCGATCGCGGTGGCCCGTCGCCGCGCGTCGGTAAACAGCGTGGAGATCAGCGCCAGGCTCGACGGCAGCAGCGTCGCACCGCCGATGCCCATCAGCACGCGGGCCGCGATGAGGATCGGCGCGGTGGGGGCGAACGCGGCGAGCACCGACGCGACACCGAAGATCGCGGCGCCGGCGAGCAGGATGTTGCGTCGGCCGATCCGGTCGCCGAGATTGCCCATCGTGATGAGCAGACCCGCGAGCATGAACCCGTAGATATCGAGGATCCAGAGTTGTTGCGACGCGGTGGGATCCAGGTCGGCCGTGAGGGTCGGCATGGCCAGAAAGAGCACCGAGATGTCCATCGACACCAGCAGCACCGGCAGCAGCAGCACGCCCAATCCGAGCCATGCGCGGCGTCCACCGGCGACTGCGGTGGGCACCGCCGGTTCCAGCTTCGTCATTCCGACATCCTTCCGAGGTTTGCGTACGCCGTACGCGGGAACTGGGTACAGTGTACGCATGAAGGTTGTATTACGACAGCGAGTCATGGGATGACCGAGGCGAAGCTCACTCGCACCGCGATCATCGACGCCGCGATCTCCCTCGCCGATGCCGACGGACTCGACGCGGTGTCGATGCGCCGCATCGCCGACCGCCTCGATGTGGGCACCATGTCGCTGTACCGGCACGTGGCGAACAAGGACGAACTCATCGCGGCCATGACCGACGAGATCGCCGCCCGGCACCCCTATCCCGATCCCGCCGGTCGCGGGTGGACGTGGCGCGACCGGGTGCGCATCGCCGCGGAGATCGATTGGGAGCTCTACCAGCAGCACCCCTGGGTACTGCTCACCTTCGCGGTCCCCCGCTACAGCTTCGGCCCACAGGGCCTGACCAGCCTGGCGTGGCTGGTCGAGGGCCTGCGCGAACTCGGCGTGACCGCCCGCGAGGCCACCACGATGGGGTTCTCGGTCTGGAACTACATCTCCGGCGCCAGCTTGCCGGTGGTGGGCGGCGCACTGCTCGCCGAGAAGCGCACCGCCACCGACGACACCAATGGGCTGCGTGATCTCCTCGAGGGCACACCGTCCTTCCCCGTGCCGCCGGCGCTGGCCGACCTCGAAGGCGCCGGGGTGAGCGACCTGACCTCCGAGGACCTGCTGTTCCTCGGCCTGGAAGCGCTCTGCGACGGTTTCGCCGCGCGGGCCGCCCGGCGCGCTTGACCTCGAGCACCTGCTGACAGCGTCGCGGTGGTGACCGCGGCGGCCGGGGTGGATCGGCACCCTGCTGGTCCAGTACGCCGCCGCGGGCGCCACGGTGGGATCGTCGGGCGCGTCCCCGAATGCCGGACGACGGGGCGGCCGCCGGTGGTGAAGACTGGACCTATGACCGACGCGCAGCCGTCCGCCGATCGTCGCCTCGCCGCTCAGGCACTGGCCGCGGACGATCCGACCGGATGGTTCGAACCGCTCTACGCCGAGGCCGCGGCGGGGACCTCGGTGGTTCCGTGGGATCGAGACGTCCCCAATCCCCTGCTGGTCGATTGGCTGCGCACCGCCGCCCTGCGCCAGGGTGCGCGGGCCGTGGTGATCGGCTGCGGGTACGGCGTGGACGCCGAATTCATTGCCTCCCACGGCATTCGAACCACGGCCTTCGACGTCTCCCCCACCGCGATTCGCGGCGCCCGTGCCCGTTTCCCGCGTTCCCCTGTCACCTACAAGGTCGCCGACCTCCTCCACCCGCCGCCGTCCTGGCTCCACGCCTTCGACCTGGCCATCGAGTCGATCACCGTCCAATCCCTGCCCCTGGACGTCCGCCCCCTCGCCGTCACCGGCATCCGGGACCTCCTCGCGCCCGGCGCGACCCTGCTCGTGATCGCCGACATCAGCCAGGCCCCCGCCACCACCGGCCCGCCGTGGCCGCTCACCCGCGCCGACATCGACTCTTTCACCGCCCCCGACCTGACCCCGGTCCGGATAGAAACCGTCTCTCGTGCCGACGCCTCAGGTCTCCACCGCTGGCGGGCGGAGTTCCACCGCCTGCCGCACACCGCCGACTGACACCGGGCGACACCGAGCAGGCGCGGCCCAGTAGGTCGTGGCACGCAGGAACCATTCCACCGGCCCGTACGGGTGGGCCCTCAACCATCGGGCACTGAGCCCGAGTTGGGCCGCGAAGGTGACCACGCCGACCGCGATCACCGTGGCGAGCGACACGTCGTCGGCGAAGGCGAAACCGTAGCCGGTGTAGACGACCATCAGCACGACCGATTGCCCGATGTAGTTCGAGGCCGCCATCCTGCCCGCGGGGGCGAGCACCGCGCAGTAGTGACCCAGCCGCACCGACCGCGCCGCCAGCAGCACGGCGGCGAGGTAGGCGAAGGTCATCAGGGGGTTCACCAGCGCCTGGATCCCGGCCAGCAGTGGCGGCGGCGTCCACCACCCCAGCGCCGCCGCGAAGGTGAGCGCTGAAACAGGCAGTCCCGCACACAGTCCCACCACGAGAATTCGTACAGCCCCGATCCGCACCGCGTTCGACTGCTCGAGCAGGTTCCGCTTGCCCGCGGCCATCCCGAGAAGCATCATCGCCAGCGTCGGCACCGCCCCGGCAGACCACACCAGCAACAGGGCGGTGGGCGCGAGGGCCAGCTGGGCCGCGAAGGTCTCGCCGCCGGTGCCGGTATAGGCGGCCCCGACGTCGGGTATCCGGAGTCCGTCGCCGAACGACAGGGCGGGCGCGACGCTTCCGATCGCCCCGATCAGCGCCAGCGCCGTACCCGCGAGCGCGGCCGAACGCGGGCCGAGCGTGCGCATCGCGATCAAGACCAGGCTCAGGGCCGCGTACAGCGTGAGAATGTCACCGTCCCACAGGAAGAAGACATGCGCGAGACCGACCGCCATCAGCGCGGCGCATCGCCGCAACGACCGTGCTGCCGGTGCAGCACCCGCCCGGGTCGCTGCCGTGACCTGCAGGGTGAACGCATAGCCGAACAGGAAAGCGAACAGCGGATAGAACCGAGCCGAGAACAGCGCCTCCACTGTCGCGAGGATGACGCGGTCGCCGGTCGAGTCCGCCCGGTCCGGCGCCCATTGGACGACAGCGACCACCGCGTTGGTGATCAGAATCCCGAACAGCGCGAACCCGCGCAGGATGTCGATCTCGGCGATCCGGTGGACAGATTTGGGTGCGGGCGGATTCGGGAAGTCGAGCACGGGTAGACGGTAGAGCGCCGAATCGGCGCCTCAGACGCCGGTCGCAGTGTTCTGTACGGGGCGCCGCCATGCCGGGACGGTCAGGTAGGTCGCGGCGCGGAGCAACCACTCGACCGGGCCGTACGAATGACCGCGCAGCCACCAGGCGCTGAACGCGAGCTGGGCGGCGAAGGTGAGCAGCGCGATCGCGATGACGCCCAGGGGTGCGATGTCATCGGCGAGGGCGAGGCCGTATCCGGTGTAGACGAGCATCAGCACCACGGATTGCCCGATGTAGTTGGTGGCGGCCATGCGCCCGGCCGGGGCGAGCAGAGCGGCGAAGCGGCCCAGGCGTGCGGACTGCGCGGCCAGCAGGACCGCGGCGACATAGGCGAAGGTCATGAACGGGTTCACCAGCATGTGCAGGCCGTGGATCACCGAGGGGGCGTGCCACCAGGTCATCGAGTCGGCGAAGGTCATCGCGGAGATCGGAACACCGATCCCGAAGCCGATCACCAGTGCGCGAAAGGACCAGCGGCGCAGCGTATCCGGATCGGCGAACAGGGTGCGTTTGCCTGCCGCCATGCCGATCAGGAACATCGCCAGGCTCGGTATGCCCTGACCGAACCAGATCAGCAACAGGAATACCGGCGCGAGGGCCGTCTGCGCGGAGAACGTCGAGGCGAAGTCCCCGGTGTAGTCGGCCGATATCGCGGGCAGGTCGGCGAACTCGCCGAAGGCGAGAAGACCGGTACTGCCGGGCAGGAAACTCCACGCCGACCACGTCGCGTACAGCACCACACCGGTGATCACCGCGGTCCGCGGCCGCACCTTGCGCAGCGCGATGAGGGTCAGGCACAGGAACGCGTACAGGGTGAGGATGTCGCCGATCCACAGCAGGTAGACGTGGACGAGCCCGATCGCCATCAGCGCGGCACACCGCCGCAGCAACCGCCGCACCGGCGAGGCCCCCGCACGCTGGGCCGCCGCGATCTGCAACGTGAACGAGTACCCGAACAGAAAAGCGAACAGCAGGTAGAACCGCCCGGCGAAGAGCGCGTCGACGGTGGCGCGCACCAGCAGATCGACCGTGCCGCCGAAGCGCAGTACCGGATCCTCGCGCGTGCCTGTCACCGACCACAGCGAGGTCGCCACGACCACATTGGTGATCAGGATCCCGAACAGGGCGAACCCGCGCAGGATGTCGACCTCGGCGATCCGCGATCCGGATCGCACTGCGGGCGAGCGTGTTCCGAGCGCGTCTGCCATGCACCGAGGGTACGCACGCCGCCCGGTCACCTTCGTCCCCCGTGCGAGCTATTTCCGCACCCTGCCGGAGTGACCCGCTGTCAGCCCTGCGAGGTATTGACAGCCGGGCCCGAGCATGGGCATCCCTGAACCGCCCGCGACCGCCACGGTGCCACAATGGAGCACGATCACGCTCGGCAGGTACTCGCAACCACCACGGAGGCGGACATGCAGGCAGTTGTCATCGACGAATTCGGCGACCCGAAGGACGTGCTCACCGCACAGCAGGTGCCCACCCCGGAGCCCGGGGCGGGTGAGGTGCGGATCGCGATGTCGCTGTCGCCGATCCACAACCACGATCTGGCGATCATCCGCGGCGTCTACGGCTATCGGCCGCCGCTGCCCGCGATCCCCGGCACCGAGGCCGCCGGTGTCGTCGACGCGGTCGGCCCCGGTGTCGACGCCCTCCAGGTCGGGCAGCGGGTGGCGATCGCCGGCGTCCGTGGCGCCTGGGCGGATTCCTTCCTCGCCCGCGCCGAGCAAGCGGTGCCGATGCCCGATTCCGTGCCCGACGAGACCGCCTGCCAACTGCTCGCCATGCCGCTGAGCGCTCTGATGCTGCTCGATGACCTGCAGGTGCGGGCAGGCCAGTGGATCGTGGTGAACGCCGCCAACGGCGCGGTCGGTCGCCTGCTCAACCTGTTCGCGAAGGAACGCGGGGTGCGGGTGCTGAGCCTGGTCCGCGGCCAGTCGTCGGTGCAGGCGCTGGAGAAACTCGGCTACGGTCCCGTGCTCGACACCGAATCGGTGGGCTGGCTCGCCACGGGAGCCGATATCACCGGTGGCGAACCGATCGTGCGGGCCGTCGACCAAGTCAGCGGTCCGGCCGCGGGCGATCTGATGGCGCTGCTCGCCCCGCGCGGCGAACTGATCTCCTTCGGCGCGCTGTCGGGCAAACCGCTGATCATCGACACCGGCGCTGTCATCTTCAAACAGGCTGTGGTGAAAGGGTTCTGGGGCCAGCAGCGTAGCTCCGACATCGACCGTGCCGACTACGTGCGGTTGATCACCGAACTCGTCACCCTCGCCGCCGACGGCACCCTGCGCCTGGACGTCCAGGCCGATTTCGCGCTCGCGCGGGCCGGCGAGGCCGCGGTGGTGTCCGAAACTCCCGGCCGCAACGGCAAAGTGGTGCTGCACGCCGGAACTCGCTGAGCGTTCGGCCGGGCGGGGTGAGCACGCCACCGCCCGGCCGAACTCTTTCCAGACCCCCAACAGCAGGCGAAATTTCCGCGATGGGCTGTTGTCGCGCGCCGTCAGCGGGCAGGATTCGCCGCAGGAGGAGCGGCGACGCCGCGCCGCCGCCGAGCAGAGGACTGAGCCGATGACCGCAGCACAGGCCCCCAATCCCGACTTCGCACAGCTGGTTCCCAGCGTCGTGCTGTCCATGCCCGCCGCCGCGCACCTGGGTTTCCACTTCAGCCGGGTCGAGCCCGGCGATGTCGAGATCGTGCAACCACACCGGCGCGAACTCACCCAGCACGACGGCTATTTCCAGGGCGGGGTCCTCGGCTCGCTCGCCGATTTCGCCGCCGGTTCGGCCGCGGGCACGCTGCTGCCCGCAGGCTGGGTGAACATGACCATCGACTACACCGTGAAGATTCTCGCGCCCGCCAAAGGCCCGAACGTGGTCGCCCGCGGCCGGGTGATCAAGCCGGGCGCACTGCTCACGATCGCCGCCGCCGACGTGTTCTCGGTGGAGGAATCCGGCGAAATCCTGTGTGCCACCGCGCTGGTGACGATGCGCAACGTTCGCCTCGCGGCGGCCTGAGCACCGGCGGCGAGTGACCTCATGCCGATCATCACTCTCGACGATGTCCAGATCTCCTGTACCGACACCGGCGCTCCGCCGGGCAAACCCGACGCCGCCACCGTGGTCTTCGGCCACGGATTGTTGTTCGGCGGCTGGATGTTTCGCGCCCAGCTCGCGGCCCTGCAAGGCGACTACCGGTGCGTCACCCTCGACTGGCGCGGTCAGGGTGATACCCCACCCACCGCCGATGGCTATGACATGGACACTCTCGCTGCCGACGCGGTGGGGGTGATCCGCGCTCTCGACGTGGGCCCCGTGCACTGGGTCGGGCTGTCCATGGGCGGCTTCGTCGGCCAGCGACTGGCCGCCAGGCACGGCGAACTCCTGCGGTCGCTCACGCTGCTCGACACCAGCGCTCGGGCCGAGGATCCCGCCAAGATCGGCGAATACCACCGGCTGGCCCTGGCGCTGCGCTGGTTCGGCATCCGTCCCATCGCCGGCCGGGTGGCCACGCACCTGTTCGGCCCCTCGTTTCGGGCTTCCGACGCCGGCAAGGACGTCGTCCGCGAGTGGTCGCGTCGCCTGGCCGGCATCGACCGTATCGGTACACGTAACGCCGTCCACGGTGTCACCGAACGCGGCGCCGTCGACGGCGAACTCGCGGCGATCACCGTCCCCACCCAGATCATCGTCGGCGCGGACGACGCCGCCACCCCGCTCCCGCATGCCCGCCAGATCGCCTCGCTCATCCCGCATGCCCGGCTCCACACGATCCCCGCGTGCGGTCACTCGAGTTCCCTCGAACAACCGGAGGCCGTCACCGAACTCCTGCGCGGGTTCCTGGCATCGGTCGAGTCGACTACCTCGACGACGGAGCCACGCACCACCTGATCGCGAATCCGCTGTCGTCACAGGGCTTTCCGTGGTTCCGGTCGCCACGGTCGATGCGCGTTCGGCCCGGTGCGGGTACCGTCGATTCGATGGCCGACCGCACCGCTTCCGCCCCTGTCGAGTCCATCGGCGCCGAGTTCTTCGACGATCCGCACGCGCAGTACCGCCGGTGGCGCGCCGAGGGCCCGGTCCATCGGGTTCGCTTCCCCGACGATGTGGTCCGCTGGGTGGTCGTCGGCTATCCCGAAGCCAAGATCGCGCTCGCCGACCCGCGCTTGGGCAAGGACGCCGTGCAGATCAACGCGATCCTGCACACCAAGCGTGACACCACGGCGACGGACCCGAACATCGTCGCGCTCCTGAGCCATATGCTCGGCACCGACCCGCCCGCGCACACCCGCCTGCGCAAGCTCGTGAACAAGGCTTTCACCAGCCGCCAGGTGGCCCTGCTGCGACCGCGCATCGAGCAGATCACCGCGTCGCTGCTGGACGCGATGAGCGATCGCGACGAGGTCGATCTGATGAACGATTTCGCCAATCCCCTGCCGGTGACGGTGATCTGCGAGCTTCTCGGTGTCCCGTTCGAGGATCGGGCGGACTTCCAAGCCTGGACCAAGTCCTTGGTCACCGTCGTGGGCGAGGGCGAGCAGGACGAGCGTCCCGCCGCGTCGGCCGCGATGGTCGGCTATCTCGCGAAGCTGGTGCGCACCAAGCAGTCCGAGCCCGCCGAGGATCTGCTGTCCCACCTGGTTCTCGCCGACGACGAGGGCGATCGGCTCACCGATCAGGAACTGGTGTCGATGGCGTTCCTGCTGCTGGTCGCGGGCCACGAGACCACGGTCAATCTCATCGGCAACGGTGTCCTGGCCCTGCTCCGCCACCCCGACCAGTGGCAGGCCCTGCGCGCCGACCCCACCGGTGTCCCCGCCGCGATCGAGGAATTCCTGCGCTTCGACGGCCCCGTCGACATGGCCACCGCCCGCTACACCGCGCAACCGGTCACGCTGGGCGACACCGAGATTCCCGCAGGCGAGATCGTCTACGTCGCCCTCTCGGCAGCCAACCGCGACCCCGCCCGCTTCGCCGCCCCCGACACCCTCGCCACCGACACCCCCACCGCGGGCCATCTCGCCTTCGGCCACGGCATCCACTTCTGTGTCGGCGCCCCCTTGGCCCGCGTCGAAGCCGACATCGCCTTCACTGCCCTGCTGCACCGCTTCCCCGGCCTCACGTTGTCCCCTGCCGCCGACCTGCGCTGGCAAACCAGCACCCTCATCCGGGGCCTCCTCGAACTACCGGTCCGGCTGCGCTGACGTCTCGGCGATCGCCGGATTCGCACCGCGCCTCCCTGTGAGAACACCGGTAGGGGCGCTCCGCCCTCGACCGGTCACCCGGTGACGGCCGCGCCGAACCCCACTACCGAGTAGGGAGCGCGGCGAGCACCGATGGTGCCGTTCGGGGGTCGGTGGGGTCGAGACGACTGGACCGATCGACGTTCACTATCGCCCCGGCGCGGGGACCGTGGCGGGTTCGACACTGGGCGCATGGCACGACTGCAGATCGAAGCGGTGTCGAAGAAGTTCGATGCCGAGTACGCGGTGCGCGAGGTGAGTCTCGACATCGCCGATGGTGAATTCATGGTGTTGCTGGGGCCAAGTGGCTGCGGCAAGTCCACGTTGTTGCGGATGATCGCGGGGCTGGAGGAGCCCAGCGCGGGGCGGATTCTGGTGGGCGACGTCGACGTGACGGACGCGGCGCCGCAGCGGCGGGATCTGGCGATGGTGTTCCAGAGTTACGCGCTGTATCCGCACCTCTCGGTGGCGCGCAATATCGGGTTCCCGTTGCGGGCACGGCGCAGGCCGCGAGCCGAGATCGCGCAGCGGGTCGCCGAGGTGTCGGCGACGCTGGAGATCTCGGCGCTGCTGGAGCGACGCCCCGTCGCGCTGTCGGGCGGACAGCGGCAACGCGTCGCGTTGGCGCGCGCCATGGTGCGCGATCCCGGCGCGTTCCTGATGGACGAGCCGCTGTCGAACCTCGACGCGAAACTGCGCAGCGCGACCCGGGCCGAACTGATCGCGCTGCACCAGCGCCTGGGCGCGACGTTCCTCTACGTCACCCACGATCAGGTCGAGGCGATGACGATGGCGACGCGCATCGCGCTGCTCAACCAGGGCCGCATCGAACAGTGCGGCACCCCGGAGGAGCTCTACGACCGCCCGCGCTCCACCTTCGTCGCCGGCTTCCTCGGCTCACCGCCGATGAACCTGTTCCCCGCCGTCGTCACCGCGAGCGACGGCCATATGACGGTGATGGCCGACGGCATCGACGCCGCGCTGGACATCGCCGAGGATTCCGGCGACGCCACTGCCGTCGTCGCCGGAATCCGCCCGGAACGTCTGCGGATCGACGACACCTCGACCGATGTCCGCGGCCGGGTGCGGATGGTCGAGAACCTCGGCAGCGAAGAACTCGTGCACCTCGAGACCGGTCTCTGTGTGCGCGCGGCCCGGCCGGCCGGTGTCCGGGTGGGCGAGGACATCGCCTGCCGCGTCGACCCCGCCGACATCCACCTGTTCGACCCCGACACCGGCCTGCGGCTGACCTGGCAAGCGGCCGACTCCCCCGCGGAACGGGCCGTCGACGCGGCCGCGATTCCCGTCCCCTGATTTCGGCACCACCCCGATGAGAAGGATAGAACCACGATGAAACGCACACTGCCCGCGCTGGGCGTGGTGTTCACCGCCGCCCTCGCCCTCACCGGTTGCGGCCTCGGCACCACCGGGTCCACCGACGCCACCGCCACCGCCCAGATTCCCGAACTGGCTGCCGACCAACAGGTTTCGATCGTCTTCGAGTCCTACAGCTACGGCGTAGCCGGCGCCTGGACCGAGACCTTCAACGCCCTGATCGCCGACTTCGGCGCCAAGCACCCCAATATCAAGGTCACCGCGCAGAAGCCGCAGGGCAACAGCCCCAACCCGGCCACCGACACCGTCTCCAGCATCCAGAACCAGATGGTGGCGGGCACCCCGCCCGACGTCGCCCAGCTCGGCTTCTCCGACCTGGACTTCACCATCCACCAGCTCAAGGCCAAGCCGCTGGACCAGCTGGTCGGCGCGGCGGAAGTGAAGCAGAACTTCGACGGCGCCCGCCACGCGTACGCGCCCCGCGCCCGCACGCTCGACGACTGGGACGGCCACACCTACGGCGTGCCGTTCGTCTTCTCCACGCCCGTCCTGTATCTGAACGCCTCGCTGTTCACCGAGGCCGGACTCGATCCCGCCAAGCCGCCCACCACCTGGGACGAGGTCACCACCGCCGCGAAGGCGATCGCCGACCGCACCGGCAAGGGCGGGGTCTACATCGACTGCCTGACCAAGACCGCCAAGGACTGGTGCTTCCAGTCGCTGGTGCGCTCCAACGGCGGCCGCGTGATCTCCGAAGACCGCAACACACTCACGTTCGCCGACGCGCCCGCCGTCGAGGTCACCAAGATGGCGCAGAACCTCGTGAACACCGGCAGCATGCCCAAGCTCAATCAGAAGCAGGGCTACGAGGCGTTCGGCCGTGGCGAGATCGGCATGATGCTCGAAACCAGCGCGCTGCAGAGCGTTTTCGTCACCGGATCCAAGGGCAAGTGGGACCTGCGTTCGGCGCCGATGCCCGGCTTCGGCAGCAAGCCCGCCATTCCGACCAATTCCGGTGCGGGCCTGCACATCCTGTCCAACGATCCCGCGAAGCAGCGGGCCGCGTGGGAGCTGATCAAGCACCTCACCAGCGAGGATTCCTACAAGAAGATCGCGCAGAACATCGGCTACCTGCCGCTGCGGACCGGCCTGCTCGAGGAAGCGGGCGGGCTCAAGGACTGGGCCGACCAGAACCCGCTGCTGCGCCCGAATGTCGCGCAGCTGGCGAACATGGAGCCGTGGGTGTCCATGCCGGGCAACAACTACCTGCAGATGCGTGACGGCATGATGGACGCCGTCGAGGCCGTCGTGTTCCAGGGCGCGGACCCGCAGTCGACGCTCACCGCCGCCCGCACCGCGGGCACCGAACTCATGCCGAAGTCATGAGCGAGCTGACGATCGTCCAGATCACCGACACCCACCTGCGGCCCGAGGGCGAACTGCTCCACGGCGTCGACACCGCGGCCAACCTGGACGCGGTGCTCGACCGGCTGCGCGAATTCGGGCAGCGCGTCGACGTGCTGATCTTCTCCGGTGATCTCAGCGACAACGGTTCGCCCGAGGCCTACCGGCGGCTGCGGGCCGCGGTCGAGCCCGTCGCGGCCGAGCTCGGCGCCGAGATCGTCTACGCGATGGGCAATCACGACGAACGCACCGCCTTCGGTCTCGAACTGCTCGGCCGCGACACCGTGGACCCGGATCTCCCGCACGACCAGAGTGTCGAGATCGCGGGCCTGCGGATCATCGTGCTGGACAGCACCACGCCGTCGCAGCACGACGGCAAGCTCGAGCCGGAGCAGCTGGCCTGGCTGGCCGAGCAGCTGCGCACCCCCGCCCCGCACGGCACCGTGCTGGTGGTGCACCATCCGCCGCTGCGTTCCCCGCTGGCCACCCTGGACTTCCTCCGGCTCAAGGACGCCGACCAGCTGGCCGAGGTCGTGGCGGGCACCGATGTCCGGATGATCCTGTGCGGGCACAACCACCTCACCGGTGCGTCGGCGCTGGCCGGGATTCCGGTGTGGATCGGTCCCGCGACGGCCTACCGGGTGGACCCGATGGCACCGGCGGGCAGGCACCGGGGGTTCGCCGGTTTCGGGTACAGCCGCATCGATGTCTCCGAGTCGGGGGTGCTGGCCACCGCGATCGACGCCGCACCGGCGCCGAAGGTCTATGACCGGCCGGAGTCGGAGATGCTCGAGCAGATCGCGGCGATCGTCGCCGCGCGGGCGGCGGTGCGGTAGATGTTCGTCATCGATGCGCCGGCGTCGCCGATACCGCCCGTCGCGGCGACACCGGTGCGCCGGCGCCTCACCCGCCGCCGCGTGGCCCGGTTCGTCGCGCCCTACCTGTACCTGAGTCCGGCACTGTTCCTGCTGGTCGTGTGGACCTATCAACCGCTGGTGCAGGCCCTGCAACTGTCCACCTACTCGTGGAACCTGCTGCCGACCGCCCCGATGACACCGGTGGGCACCGCGAACTACGAACGGCTGCTGGACCTTCCGGCGTTCTGGGGCGCCCTCGGTCGCACCGGCACGCTGATCCTCGGTCTGTTGCCGTTCACGGTGGTACTGCCGGTCGTGATCGC
Organism: Nocardia sp. NPDC060249; assembly: GCF_042728755.1. Lineage (NCBI taxonomy): Bacteria > Bacillati > Actinomycetota > Actinomycetes > Mycobacteriales > Nocardiaceae > Nocardia > Nocardia sp. NPDC060249. The sequence continues at coordinate 1,283,738 of NZ_JBHXAQ010000001.1, read as the reverse complement.
GATGGCGAGCAGACGGGTCACCGGCCGGGCGCGCACGATCTATCAGGCACTGGTGTTCGCACCGTTCCTGGTCGCGCCGGTCGCGGCGGCGGCGGTGTGGCGCTGGTTGCTGCATCCGGGGACGGGCTTCCTCGCCCAGGTGACCGGTTCGGACCGCAACTGGGTGTACGAGACCGCGACCGCGCAGGGGGTGATCATCGCGATCACCGCCTGGCACCTGATCGGCTTCGCGGTGCTGGTGGTGTGGGCCGGCCTGGCCGGCATCAGTGGCGACTACGACGAAGCGGCCAGGGTCGACGGCGCCTCACCCGGTCAGATCCGGCGCTGGATCACGCTGCCGCTGCTCTCGCCCACCGTGCTGTTTCTCATCCTCACGACCGTGTTGCTCAGTCCCACCCTGACTTTCCCGCTCATCGACTCGATGACCCAGGGCGGTCCCGCGCAGGCCACGACCAACATCTACTACCTGCTCTGGGACTACGCCTTCCACAGTTTCGACGCCGGCCTGAGCGCCGCGGCCGGTGTGCTGCTGTTCTTCGGCTTCGGTCTGGTGGCCGCACTGCTGGTCTGGATCTCGGAAAAGGTTGCTGTCCATGACGATTGAACGACTGCGCGGGGTGGGCAGCCATCTGCTGCTCGCCGCCACGGCACTGGTCTGCGTGTTCCCGATCTACTGGCTGTTCGCGACGTCGCTGCGCCGACCCGAGGACGTCACCTCGCTGTCGCCGATCCCGTGGCCCCTGTCGACGGCCAACTACCTCGACGCGGCGCAGAAGGTCGACATCGCCGGTCTGATCGCCAACACGTTCTTCGTCGCGGTGCTCTCGGCGGCGGGCCAGCTGCTCATCGCGTTGCTGGCCTCCTACGCGTTCGCCATCTACACCTTCCCGCTGCAGAAGCTGCTGTATCTGGCGTTCGTCGGGGTGTGGCTGGTGCCGTTCCAGGTGACGATGCTGCCCAACTACATCCTGCTCAACCAGCTGGGCCTGATCAACACCCTGATCGGCGTCGTGCTGCCGACGCTGTGCTCGGCGCTGGCGGTGCTGCTGTTGCGCCAGCACATGTCGGCGTTCCCGAAAGAACTCATCGCCGCCGCCAAGATCGACGGGCGCTCGTCGTGGTCGATCCTGTGGACCGTGGTGGTGCCGAACCTGCGTCCCGCCCTCGCCGCGCTCGGCATCCTGCTGTTCATCAACGCGTGGAACGAGTACTTCTGGCCCGCGGTCGTGCTGCGCCAGTCCAACGCCGTACTCCAGCTCGGGCTGCGCAGCTTCATGGGCACCGAAGGCGATCAGTGGGGGCCGATGATGGCGCTGGCCGGGCTGGCCTGCCTGCCGGTGCTGCTGCTGTATCTGGTGCTGCAGCGCCACATCGTCAATGCGTTCGTGCGATCGGGATTGAAATGAGCGAGGACTTCACGCCGTCAAGACCTGATCGTCGGCCAGGGCAGGTGCCGTGGACGCGAGGCAATCCAGAAACATCGCCACCGCCGGATTCTGTTCGTCGGCCCGCCACACCACGTGCAGATCCAAGGTCGGGACCGGATCGACCAGTTTCACCGCCACCGGGTCGGTGTCCGAGGACCCCATACCCGCCGACACCGCCCGCGGCAGCGACGCGAATCCGACCAGCGGGCGCACCGAGACGATGTGGGCGGTGGCGCCCGGGTCGTCGGCAATCTGAGTGATGTTCAGCGAGATCCGGGTCTGCGCGGCCGACCGCAGGATCGCGTCGTACATCGCCGGGCACTGATCGCGGGCGAACAGCACGCAGTCCTGGTCGCGCAGTTCGGCGAACGGCACGTGCGAGCGGTGCGCCCAGCGGTGTTGCCTGCCGACCACCGCCACCAGCGGAATCCGGTGCAGCAGCCGGCGGTACCGGAAATCGGCGGTGCTGGGGTGGCCGTAGACCATGGCCAGGTCGAGGGATCCGTCGGCCAGGGCGGCCAGCTGCGGCCCGGTTCGCTTCTCCCACAGCGACACCGAGATACCGGGGTGGCGGTCGGTGAGCTGGGCCAGCGCATCGGGCAGGATGTGCTTGCTGGCGGGCAGGTTGTAGCCGATGTTCAGGCTGCCCGCGCGACCGGCGGCGGTGGCCTTGGCCGCCTGGGCGGCCCGGTCGAGCTGGGCGATGATCTGGCGGGCCTGCAGCTCGAACTCCCGGCCCGCCGGCGTCAGCCGCACCTCGTGCGAATTGCGCGCGACCAGCTGCACTTCCAGGGACTTCTCCAGCTTCTGCAACTGCGCGCTCAGGCTCGGCTGGGTCAGATGCAGGCGCTGCGCCGCCCGTCCGAAATGCAGTTCCTCGGCGAGCGCGATGAACGAGACGAGATGACGGAATTCCATGATGGCGGCTCCTGAAGTCGAACACTCCCACGCTAGCGGCAGCGAACAACCCCCCGATGAATCCCGGGCGCCCGGCAATGACCCTGCGCATTGCCGGGCGGTGAAGATCAGGAATTCGGGCCGTTCACCACGGCGTAGGCGAATCCGTCCCACCCTTTCGCGCCGACGGTCTGGATGACAGTCGCGTCGACACTCGGTTCGGCGGCGAGCAATTCGATCAGGTCGCGGCTCGCCCGGGCGTTGGGATCGTCGGTCTGCTCGTCGGCCACCGCACCCGCGCGCACCACATTGTCGACGATGATCACCGAACCGGGGTGGGTCAGGCGCAGCGCCCACTGCACGTAGTTGGAGTTGTTGACCTTGTCGGCGTCGATGAACACCAGGTCGAACGGTTCGGTCAGATCCTCGGCGACACCGGGCAGGGTGTCCAGCGCCGCGCCCACCAGGATCTCGACGCGCTCCCCCACCCCGGCGCGGTCGAGGTTCTCGCGGGCGACCTTGGCGTGGCGGGGTTCGAATTCGAGGGTGACGACGAGGCCGCCGTCACCGACCGCGCGCGCCAGCCACTCGGTGCTGTATCCGCCGAGCGTGCCGATCTCGAGCACCCGGCGCGCTTTCGCGGTGCGGGCCAACAGGTTCAGCAGTTTGCCCTGGGGCGGGGAGACGTCGATGGCGGGCAACCCCGCGTCGGCGTTGGCGGTGAGGGCGGGCGCTCCCTCGTCGCCGACAAGGGTGGTGACCAGGTAGCTGTCGACATCGGCCCAATCGTTGGTCGTCATAGACGCAGTCTGCCACCGAGCCAGGGCCCGCACCGGCTTCCCGGTCGCTACTTCGCGGTCTCGACCTCGGTCACGCCCTGGATGATCTTCACCGCGCTCTGCGCCAGCATCTTCGTATCGATCAGCGCCTGGGCCAGTTTCACCAGCATCTGCGAGACCGTCACCGTGGCCAGCGAGATGTCGAGCAGCGCCCTGGCGATGAGCGCGGGGGTGGCCGTTCCCGCGGAGGCGATCAGCAGCGCGGTCATCTCGGCGAGCATGCCGGCGAGATTGCTCAGGATCTCGACCACGATCCCGCGCACTGTCTCGACGATGCCCTTCATCGCCGCGTTGCACTCCGACAGCACCTCGGCGACGGCCGCCTTCTCGGCGATCTTGCCCGTCAGCTCGGTCGCCGCGGCCACATAGGCTTCGGCGGCGGCGCCTGCCCATTCCCCGATTCCGGTGTCGAGCGCGGTGGCCCACTCCTGCGCGGTGGTCGTCAGACTCTCGGCGATCGCTTTCCACGAATCCGAATACGCCTGGACCATATCCGGGCTGCCGGTGATCGATTCCAGCGACTTGCGCACCGGTTCGACGTGTTCGAGCATCCAGCTCATCAGCTGCGAACCGAGGAAGTTGAACGGGTCGAACTTCGCCAGCGTGGAGGTGCCCTTGATCGCCTTGCCGAACATCGTTACCGCCGACGCCCAATCACCCGCGGTACCGGCCGCTTTGGAGATGGCGTCGACCTTGGTCATGATCGACCCGTCACCGGTCATCGCGTTGTAGAGGCCGATGCCGTTCTCCCAGGTGTCGCCTTGGAGAGTGCCTTTCATGATGCCCGCGTCGGGTTCTTCCCCACCCGTCGGCCTGCCCACGTTGCTGAAGAGGAAGTTGTCTTCCTGGTAGTAGGTGTCCCGGTAGTCGACACCGTCTTGGAGCAGGTCGTTCTCCGGAGCTTCGCCGTCGTCGAAGGTGCTCACCGTGCCGGGCAGGACGGTGTGCTCGTTGAGGAAGGTGCCCGCCGCGTTGGGTCCGTCGGCCATGGTCAGACGTTCCTTTCGATCTCGGCGGTCTTGCCCGTCAGATCGCCCGCCCTGGTGGTGTCGCACGTTTCGAAGGTGTCGGCGGCGTTGCGGAGTTTGCCCGGCATCTCCGCGGTCAGGGTGTCGAGCTGCGCCAGCGTCTCGGTGATGTCGTCGTGCAGCGAGTTGAGGGTGCTCACCGCGTACGGCTTGATGAGCAGGCCGTAGCCGTCGTCGGCATGGGCGAGATAGTTCGCCGCCTCGAGGGCCTTGGCGACCCCGCCGGACACTCCGTCCACCGAGCAGGCCTGCGACCTGATCGCCTCCAGATTCACATTCACCGAACTGGTCACGCGGAATCCCTCCTCCGGCGAACTCGGTCGAGTCCGCAGCTCTCGATCTAGTTGGACGCGCCCCGGCCCCGTTCGGTTCCCTCGATTGTGTGCCGGGTTGTAGCGGTGACTACTGCAACCAGGATTTGCGCTGGTAGAACATGTCCTCGTCGGACGGCTCCTCGGGGGCGACAACCCGATCACGGTCGGGTTTGCGCGTGGCGGGAGTCTCGGGCGCGGCCGGCCACGAGGCGGCGGGGGCGGCCGGAGCGGCGGGCGGCGCCGACGGCGGGACGGGCGCCGACGAGGTCGGGTCGAGGTCGGGGAACCGGTCGCTGTACTGGCCGACGATCGCCTCCCCGGCCTCGTCGGTGCCGACCGTGTCATGGACCAGGCCGGTGACCTGGTCGCGCAAGCGCGCCTGGGCTCGATGCGTGCAGGCCATGAGCTCGGTCGCCACGGCGGTGGGATCCATGCCGCGCACGGCGGCCGCCAAGGTGATCGCGGTGGTCGAACCGTTGGCGTCCACGGTGACGCTGATCCGGCCGTCGGCCGAAGTATCGGTGACGCTCACCGCGGTCATCTTGGCGTGCAGCTCCTGATAGCGCTGCGCCTTCTGTTCCAGGTCCTCCGCCCAGCGCGACAGCTCCGCGGCGGCGTTGTTCAGGTCGTCCATGCTGTGTTCCCCTCCCGCCGGGTCCCCGGCGCTGTGCGGCGGAAGGCGTGCCGGAACCCGCCCCGCTCGGATCGCGACGAGCCTAATGGACGCAGCCGCGACAACGTTCATCAGCCCGCGCACGGCCGCAGGTGCGCCTGGCGCACCCTGACGGCGGTTCAGAAAAGGAAGTAGCGCTGGGCCATCGGGAGTTCGGTGGCGGGTTCCTCGGCCCAGACTTCGCCGTCGATGCGGACGGTGAAGGTGTCGGGGTCCACCTCGATGCGGGGCATGGCGTCGTTGTGGGGCATGTCGGCCTTGGTGACGCGGCGAGCGTTCTTGACCGGCACCAGCTTTCGGCGCACGTTCAAACGGTTCGCGAGGCCGTCGTCGATGGCCTGTTCGGAGACGAAGTGCAGTGAGGTCGCCGCGGCGGCCGGGGCCGCGGCCCCGAACATGGGGCGTGGGAGCACGGGTTGCGGGGTGGGGATGGAGGCATTGGCGTCGCCCATCGCGGCCCAGGCGATCATGCCGCCCTTGAGCACCGCGTGCGGGCGGACACCGAAGAACGCCGGCTCCCACAGCACCAGGTCGGCCAGTTTGCCGACCTCGACCGAGCCGATCTCGTCGTCGAGTCCGTGCGACACCGCCGGGCAGATCGTGTATTTGGCGATATAGCGCTGCACGCGGGCGTTGTCGGCCGCGCCGTCGCCGGGCAGGGCACCACGGCGGCGCTTCATCACGTGCGCGGTCTGCCAGGTGCGCATCACCACCTCACCGATCCGGCCCATCGCCTGGGAGTCCGAGCCGATCATGGAGATGGCGCCCAAGTCGTGCAGGAGGTCTTCGGCGGCGATGGTGGACGGGCGGATCCGCGATTCGGCGAAGGCCAGGTCCTCGGGGATCGACGGGCTCAGGTGATGGCACACCATCAGCATGTCGAGGTGCTCGTCGAGGGTGTTGACGGTGTGCGGCCGGGTGGGGTTGGTGGAACTGGGCAGCACGTTGAGATGGGAAGCGACAGTGATGATGTCGGGTGCGTGGCCGCCGCCCGCACCCTCGGTGTGGTAGGCGTGGATGCCGCGGCCCGCGATGGCGGCGAGGGTGTCCTCGACGAAACCGGCCTCGTTCAGCGTGTCCGAGTGCAGTGCCACCTGCACGCCCGCCGCGTCGGCGACGGTGAGGCAGGCATCGATCGCGGCCGGGGTGGAGCCCCAGTCCTCGTGCAGCTTGAAACCCGATGCGCCGCCGCGCAATTGCTCCCACATCGATTCGTGGCTGACCGTATTGCCCTTGCCGAGCAGCACGATGTTCAACGGCCAGTGGTCCAGGGATTCCAGCATCCGCGCCAGGTGCCAGGAGCCCGGGGTGACGGTGGTGGCCTTGGACCCCTCGGCGGGGCCGGTGCCGCCGCCGATGAGCGTGGTGATGCCGCCGCCGAGCGCCTCGTCCATCAGCTGCGGGCAGATGAAATGGACATGGCAGTCGATGGCGCCCGCCGTGAGAATGCGGCCGTTGCCCGCGATGATCTCGGTCGACGGGCCGACGACCAGGTCCCGGTGCACGCCCGACATCGTGTCGGGGTTGCCCGCCTTGCCGATGCCGCAGATGCGGCCGTCGCGAATGCCCACGTCGGCCTTGATGATTCCCCAGTGGTCGATGATCACGACGCCGGTGATGACGGTGTCGGGGGCGCCGTCGGCGCGGGTGGCGCGCGATTGCCCCATCGACTCGCGCAGCACCTTGCCGCCGCCGAACACCGCTTCCTCACCGGCGAGTCCCGGTCCGCCACTGCGGTCTTCGGTGATCTCGACGATCAGGTCGGTGTCGGCGAGGCGAATACGGTCGCCGGTGGTCGGCCCGAACAGTTCGGCGTAGCGGGCGCGGCTCAGTTCGGTCATCGACTCTCTCCCGGACGTCGCGGCACGTGGCCTGCCGCGCGATAGTTTTCGGTCGGTTCAGGCATCCAGATGCCCCGGCGGGTTCGTGCTGATGCCGTAGACCTCGCGGGTACCGCCGAGCGGGACCAGCGAAATCCGCTGCGGCAGACCGGGTTCGAAACGCACCGCGGTGCCTGCCGGGATATCGAGCCGGTGCCCGTGGGCGGCCGCGCGGTCGAACTCCAGCGCGGCGTTGGACTGTGGGAAGTGCACGTGACTGCCCACCTGGACGGGGCGGTCGCCGGTATTGACCACATCCAGTTCGACGCGCACCGCGCCCGCGTTGAGTTCGATCGTGCCCTCGGCACAGAGATATTCGCCGGGAATCATGGGTCTCGCCTATCCGATCGGGTGGTGCACGGTGACGAGCTTGGTGCCATCGGGAAATGTCGCCTCGACCTGCACGTCGTGAATCATCTCGGGCACCCCCTCCATCACATCCTCGCGGGTGAGCACCGACCGCCCCGACGACATCAGTTCCGCCACTGTTCGCCCGTCGCGCGCCCCCTCGAGCACGTGATCGGTGATCAACGCGATCGACTCCGGATGGTTCAGCTTCAACCCCCGCGCCTGCCTGCGGCGCGCCAGCTCGGCCGCATAGCTCAGCAGCAGCCGTTCCTGCTCGTGCGGCGACAGGCGCATACGTTCTCTCCTCGGCGGGTCGTGGTCGGTGAGCGACATTCTGGCATGTCCCCGGGCTGCGCGGCGACCGCCGCCGAGCGCGACCGGGGACGACCCCGAGGCGGTTAACGAGATGTTAACGCTGTGCCCACCCTCGGCTCGGGAACGGCCAACTCACCGGCCGCGCGGCGGTTGCGCCGCGCCACCGGCCATCGCGCCGCGAATATCGCTGGAGCACAGCATGACGCGCCCGTACCGTCACATCCATGAACGATTGGACCGGCCTGCTCAACGTGGTCGATGTGGAAGCCACCTGCTGGGCCGGCGATCCGCCCGCCGGACAGACCAACGAGATCATCGAGATCGGGATCACCGTGGTCGATCTCGCCACCCGGACCAGGGTGAGCAAGCACGGGATCCTCGTGCGCCCCACCCGGTCGACGGTGAGCGATTTCTGCACCGAACTCACCACTCTCACCCAGCAGCAGGTCGACACGGGTGTCGAGTTCGGCGAGGCGTGCCGCCTGCTGGCCGACGAGTTCGCGGCAGGCGAGCGGCCGTGGGCGAGCTGGGGCGACTACGACCGCAAACAATTCCGCACCCAGTGCGCGGACACCGGCGTCGACTACCCCTTCGGCCCCGAGCACACCAACGCCAAACAGGTGTTCGCCGAGTCCTACGACCTGCGACGGCGTCCCGGCATGGACCACGCACTCCGGATCGCCGACATCCCCCTCGAAGGCACCCATCACCGGGGTGACGACGACGCGTGGAACATCGGTGCGCTGGTCGTCGAGGTGCTCGGCCGCGGCGGATGGCGGATCACCACCGCCGACTGACGCGCAGCGGATCGCCGGTGCCGGTGTCGTGGAACAACGGCTGATCCGAGGGCAGTGGCCCGACGGCTCGTCCGGCTAGGCGGCGAGATTCTGGAGGCGGACCTGGCCGCGGGCCACGGTGCGACCGTCCGTGTCGGTGATGACGACGACCCAGAGCTGCTGGCTGCGGCCGCGATGGATGGGGGTGGCCTCGCCGGTGAGGACGCCCTCGCGGACCGCACGGAGGAAGTCGGTGTTGTTGTTGACGCCGACGACCGAACCACGGTCACCGAACCAGACGCCGCCGCCGACGCTCGCGAGGGTTTCGATGACGGTGCAGTAGACGCCACCGTTCTGGATACCCGCGGGCTGGTGCAGTTCGGGGCGCACCTGCCATTCACCGCGCACCCGATCGGGGGTGACCTCGGTGTAGCGCAGGCCGATGAGGTCGGTGAAGGTGCCTTCGCTGGCCTTGGTCATCAGCTCGGGGGTGACATCGGCCAGGGACAGGGGCGTTTCGCTCATACCGTCCGGTTTACACCATCCGAAATGGTGCTCGGCAGCCGGTAAGACGTAGCGGCGGGCTCCGTCTCGAAAACGGAGCCCGCCGCGGCAGGATGGCGGAGTCGACCGCAGCCCTCGGGACCACCGGCTCATCCGTACGCCGAGTTCAGAGTAGGTCAGGCTTACCTAAGTCGTCAAGTGCTCGTGGATTCGACTCATTGTTGCCCTTCGAGATGCCGGCAAACGGTTGCTCGCGAGACGCCGAGTGCGGCGGCGATCTCCGCGGCGCGGCGGCGCCCGATCCGGCTCATCCCGCGCGCCGCCGCTACACCCGCCTCATCGAGCAGTGCGGGCCTACCACGGTGCGCCGCACCGGCATTCATCTCCTCGGGGCCGCCTTCGTTCGTTGCGAACACACCTTCGGCCCGATCGTCCGCGCTCGCCGGCGTTCGGTCGGCCCCGGCAGCGCCGTGCTCGTCCCCGCCACGAACATTCGGATCCGGCTGCGCGACCAGCTCACGCGGCTGATGGTGGTACCACCGATGGCCGCTCGCGCGTTCGGGGCGAACCCTCCCGCGGCGGCCGAGCCCGATCGGCCGCGCGTGACGCGCCGGTAGCCCGCCCCGGGGTTTGCTCAACACGATCGCAATACTCCATGATCGCTGTACCTCTATGTTTCCGAGGCTTGTGTCGATGGTGAAAGCTCATGTTCTGGGCGTACGACGACCAGGGGTGGGCGCGGCGAGAGAGGCAAGATTTCGTGAGTAGTAGTCGTATTCCCCGATGGGCCGCGCAGGCGGCGATGTGCGCGGCGGTGGTCGGGGCCGCGGTCGCAGCACCCGTCCAGGCCGAACCATTGTGGCCCGGTGGGCCCGATGTGCCCGGCGTGCCCGCCATCGTTCCCGCCCCGCCGCCGGAGCCCGTGGTGGCCCCGTGCAGCGAGAAAGCCCGTGCGTGCCTGCAGTTGTCGACCAACAACGCGTGGTTGATGGACAACGGCAAGGTCACCTTCGGGCCCAGCCCGATGTCACACGGCCGTCCCGGCTACGAAACGCCCCCCGGAGTCTTCAAGGTGGCCTTCAAGAAGCCGTTCCACTGGAGCACCCTGCACAACGCCCCCATGGAGTACGCGGTCTTCTTCAACGGTGACATCGCCTACCACATCGGACCCACCGAGGAGCAGTCCCACGGCTGCATCCGCCTGACCCCGGAAGGCGCCAAGGCGCACTACGAGTGGCTGGAACCGGGCGATATCGTCGAAGTCGTTCCCTGAGTTCCGCGTCGGGAAAGGGGAGGCCGGATCAGTCTTCGGCCTCCCCTTTTTCACGGCACCGAGGTGGTCAGGGCGTCGACGAGCCAGAGTTGGGTGCTGCCGGAGGTGGCGGTTTCGCCGGTGAGAGTGGTGGTGAGGCGCCAGTATCGGCGGATTCGGTGGTCCGCGCCCGCGGCGTCGGTGAGGAGCTGGCGGCGGAAAGCCGGGGTGTCGTGGCGGTCGCGGGCGGTGGCGTGGACATCGACGTAGTGGTCCAGTTCGGGGCCGGGGCGGGGTGGCCGGCCCGCGGCCACGAGCGGCGCGACCGCGACGCAGGCGTCGGCGACATCGAACAGGAGGCGGCGTTCGTCGCGGACGCCGGGGGTGCGGCGGTGGCGGATGGTGTCGTACATGGCGGTGGCGATGTCCGGGTTCGATACCGCGGCAATCAGTTCCGCGTAGGCGATGAGGTGCTCGGGGTGGGCGCCGGGGGTGAGTTCGGGGACGTTCATGCTGAGGAAACCGTCGATGGCCGCTGTCGGTAGCGGGGCGAGTTGGCGGCGCCAGAACGTGACGAGAACATCGTGGGCCGCTCGCGGATCAACCACGGCGGCCAGCAGATTCAGGTGTTCGTCATGCCGGTCGGGAGCTGCCGATTCGACGGCGCGCAGCAGGGCTCGACGACGGTTCAGCGCCTCGAGTTCGTCGTCGACGACGACGCGTTCGGCCGCGATCACCTCGGCGAGCGAGCGGGTGCCGTCGAGCACGTCCTCGATCGCCGCCAATCCGATGCCGAAGGAACGCAACCGGCGCAACAGGTTCAGCCGTTCGACCGCGGCCGGTTCGAACACCCGATGGCCGGTGGGCGTGCGCGCCGCGTCCAGCAGGCCCGCATCGCAGTAGTACCGGACCGTTCGCACCGCGACGCCGGTCCGGGTGGCGAGCTCGCCGATCGTCAAATATGTGATGTGAGTCACTTTCGCTGGCACCTCCACCTCGGTGGAACTCCTACGGTACCGAGGACGCCCACGCGAAGGAGAACCGACGATGACCGGACCGGACACGATGACCGACACGATCTGGCAGGCGGTGGCCGACGAACGCGCCACCCTGGTCGACTTGCTGCGCGACCTGCCCGAATCGGCGTGGGACACCGCGTCGCTGTGCGAGGGATGGCGGATCAGGGACGTCGTGGCGCACCTGGTGCTGGCCACCCGCGTCACGATCACCGCCTTGCTGGTGAACCTGATCCGCGCCCGCGGCAACACCGACCGCCTCATCCACGACACCGCCGTGCGGCACGCCGACCGGACATCGACCGCCGCATTGCTCGCCGAACTGCGCGCCACGATCGACTCCCGAGTCATCCCGATCGGCACCACCCCGATCGATCGGCTGATGGACCTGCTGGTGCACGGGCAGGACATCGCCGTCCCCCTCGGACTCGTGCGGGTGATGCCGACGGCGGCGGCGCAACTTTCCCTGGACCGGGTATGGACGATGGGCGCGCCCTTCCACGCGCAGCGCCGACTGGCCGGATACTCGTTGCGCACCACCGATTCCTCCTGGTCTGTCGGCAACGGCACACCGATCACCGGCACAGCGGCGGAACTGCTGATGGTCGTCACCGGCCGCACCTCCCCCGATGAACGAGTTGACCGGCAGTAGTCGACGCAGTCTCTGTAATACCTTGCAGAGCAACGAATGACAGCGATCCGCAGCACCCGATGGACTGATGCTGCGGATCGCTTGCCGGCCGACGAGATCGGGCGACCGTCAGACAGCGACGGTGCTTCGCTCGGCGCCTCCTGACGACACCTCCTGTGGCTCGTCACTTTCCGGCACAGAAGTCGCACCGGCCGGGATCCGGCGCAGCAACACCACCGCCAGCACCGCACCGGCGGCCGAGAGCACAGCGGCGGTCCACGCGGCAGCGTTCAGGCCGTGGGTGAATGCCTCACGAGCAGCCAGTACGAGCGAATCGGCGAGGTCGGCGGGCAGCGACTCGGCCGAACTCAGTGCTCCGGGAAGGGTTTCCGCGGCGGATCCCGCCGCCTCGGACATGTCGGCGCGGTAGATGGCGGCGCCCACACTACCGAGGAGCGCGACGCCCAATGCCACGCCCAGGTCGCTGGCGGTGCTGTTCACCGCCGAGGCCGCGCCCGCCTTCTCCGCCGGGGCCGCACCGATGACCAGGCCCGGGATCAGCGCCATCGCCGGGGCGATGCCCGGGTAGAGGACGTAGAAACCGACGATGAGCAGCGGCAGGCCGGCAACGCTGCCGACCTGGGTGAGGACCAGGTAGCCGACCGCCGAGACCGCCAGTCCTGCGGCGATGAGGTAGGCGGGACGAATGCGGCGGGCGAGCGCGGGGGTGATGGTGGACACGATGACCAGGCCGATGGCGGCGGGCAGAATCCACAGCCCGGCCTGCAGCGGCGACTGGGCCGCGACCAATTGCAGGTACTGGGTGAACAGCAGGTACACCCCGCCGAGGGCGACGGCGGCCAGCATGTACACCCCGAGCGACCCGCTGAACGTGCGATTCGCGAACAGTCGCACATCGAGCAGCGGATCGGCCTGGCGCAACTGCCTGCGGACGAAGACCACCGCGAACAGCACACCGGCGACCAGCGCGAGCAGCGATTCGGCGGTGAATCCGGCCTCGGCCAGCTTCTTCACGCCGTAGACGAACGGCAGCAGCGCGGCCAGCGACAACGCGACACTGATCGGATCGAGCCGACCCGCGCTCGGGGCACGGTATTCGGGGATCAGCACCGGCACCGCGAGGACGACGACCAGCATGACCGGCACGCCGATGAGCATCGACGCACCCCACCACAGCGAAGCGAGCATCAGACCACCGAGCAGCGGACCGAGCGCCACACCCGCCGACACCGACGCGGCCCAGAGACCGATGGCGGTGGCGCGCTGCCTGTCGTCCCGGAACATGGTCGTGATCAGCGACAAGGTGGCGGGCATGACGGCGGCCGCACCGAACCCCATCACCGCGCGGGCGGCGATCAGCAGTTCGGGACCCGGCGCGAACGCGGCCAGGATCGAGGCGGCGCCGAACAGCACAGCGCCGGCCAGCAGCAGCCGGCGACGGCCGAGCCGGTCACCGAGCGTGCCCATGGTGACGAGGAAACCGGCCATCACGAAACCGTAGATGTCGTTGATCCACAGCAGCTGTCCGCTGCTCGGCGACAGGTCGGCGGCGATATAGGGGGTAGCGAGGAACAGCACGGTCATGGTCAGGAACAGCAGGACCGTGGGCAGGAGCAGGACCGCCAGTCCCAGCCATTGGCGGGTACCCGCCCGCTCGGGGACTTCGGTGAACTCGGACATCAGGATTTCCCTTCGAGGACGATGCGAACTGCGACCGACAGTGCCGAGCCGCGCTTCGGGAACCCTTCGGGTCGACTCCAGACGACCTCGAGCGGTTGTCCGGCGCCGCGCGTCGCCGGGCCTGCGATCGCGCCGTTTAGGGTGGGTGACATGCGTTTCGGAGTGCTCGGTCCGGTGGCGGTGTGGACCGACGAGGGACAATCGGTCCGTGTTCCCGAGCTCAAGGTGCGGGTTCTGCTCGGCGCCCTGCTGGTCGAACCGGGTCGGATCGTGCCCACCGACCGGCTCGTCGAGCATCTGTGGGATACGGCGTTGCCCGCCAATCCCGCCGGTTCGTTGCAGACGCGAGCCTCACAGCTGCGCCGGGTTCTCGGCGACGCCGAAGAGGGCGGGCGCGAGCTGCTGGTGTCGCGCTCCCCCGGCTACCTTCTCGAGGTCGCCGACGGCTCGGTGGACTCCCAGGTGTTCCGGCAGTTGCTCCATCGAGCGCACGCCACCGACGACTCCGCGACTCGGGCAACGCTTCTCACCGAAGCACTGGCGTTGTGGCGAGGCGAGGCCCTGGCCGACCTGGCCGATCACGAGTTCGCGCGCATCCCGGTGCTGCGGCTGGAGGAACAGCGGCTCACCGCTGTCGAGGAGCTCGCCCAGGTCAGGATCACCCTCGGCGAACACGATCAGGTCGCCGACGAACTCGGCGAGCTCACCGAGCTCCATCCACTGCGGGAACGGCTGCGTTCGGCCCACATGCTGGCGCTGTACCGGTCGGGACGGCACGGCGAAGCCCTGGAAACCTATCGCCGACTGCGCGAACACCTCGCCGAGGAGCTCGGCCTCGATCCGAGCCCCGAGCTCGCCGCACTGCATCGTGCTGTGCTGGAACAGGATCCGGCGCTCGGCGCGCCCGCGCGGCCCGCGCCCGCGGCGCCGGTGACCCCACGCCGGACCCTGCCCGTCCCGCCCACGTCGCTCATCGGGCGCGAGGACGATCTCGCCGCAGTCGAAGCGCTGATCGGCGCCGAACGACTGGTGACGCTCACCGGGCCGGGCGGTGTCGGGAAGACCCGACTGGCACTGGCCATCGCGGCCGCGCACCCGGCGCGCGACGGCGTGCTGTTCGTCGAACTCGCCGGACTGTGCCTTGGCACCGACACCGACAGCGCGCTGACGACGATCACCGAAGTCGTGGCGGGCGCCTTCGATGTCCGTGACGATTCGGCGGGTTCGAGCCCGTTCCCGGTGCCCGGCAACGACACCCAGCTCGACCATCTCGCCGAGGCAGTGCGGGCCAAACAGGTACTGCTCGTGCTGGACAACGGCGAACACGTCGCCGACGCGGCCGCCACGGTGGTGTCACGGCTGCTCGCCGCCGCACCGGAGCTGCGGGTGCTGCTCACCAGTCAGGTGCCGCTGAATATCGCGGGCGAGCACATCCGGCCGGTAGCACCACTGGCCCTTCCCGCCGCACCCGCTGCCGGTGCGAGTGCACTCGAAGTGGAAACCTCTCCTGCCGCACAGCTTTTCGTCGAACGAGCCCGCTCGAGCGCGCCCGGCTTCGCCGTCACCGACGACAACGCCGCGGCGATCGCGACCATCCTCGCCCATCTCGACGGCCTGCCGCTGGCACTGGAACTGGCGGCGACGCGGGTCCGCGCGCTCGGGGTACACGTGCTCGCCGAGCGGATCGAGGACCGTTTCACGCTGTTGTCGTCCGGCTATCGGGACGCACCCGATCGGCAGCGCACCCTGCGCGCGGTGATCGACTGGAGCTGGGAACTGCTCGACGAGCCCGAACGCGCTGTGCTGCGGCGGCTTTCGACCCACGCCGACGGCGCCACGCTGGAATCGGCCGAGGCGGTCTGCGCCGGTGGCGACATCGCGGGTACCGAGGTCGCGGAGGTGCTGGCTCGCCTGGTCGACCGCTCGCTGATCATCACCCCCGCCACCGATACCCGCCCGCGCTACCGGCTGCTGAAGTCGGTCGCCGCCTACGGCGCGGACCGGCTGCGCGACAGCGGCGAGGAATCCGGCACGCGACTGCGCCATCTCGCCTACTACCTCGTGCTCGCCGAACGCGCCGATCAGCATTTGCGCACCGGTGACCAGCGCCGCTGGCTGGCTCGGCTCGACACCGAGTCGGCCGACCTGCGACGGGCACTCGAAACCGCCCGTGCCGCGGGCAGATCCGAGGACGCGCTGCGGTTGGTCAACGCTCTCGCCTGGTACTGGGTGATGCGGGGACGGCTCGCCGAGGGCATCCGGTCACTCGGCCTCGCTCTCGCCGTGCCCGGTGAGACAGAACCAGTCGCGCGCCGGGTGGCTCTGCTGTGGCGTAGCGCGCTCGAGATCGGCGCCGGCCGCACCGTCGACACGCTGCCCGCCCTCGCCGAGCGACCCACCCCCGCGGAACTGCGCGCCCGCTGGTATCTCGCGCACGTCTACTCCGGGTTCGCCGCCCAACAGGGCATGGACGACGCGGCCGACCTGCGAAACGCCTTCGCCGACAACGCCGATGACTGGGGAATCGCGGCCGCCTCGGTGTCGCTGGCGCGAGACGCCTTCGCCCGCGGCGACCTGATCCGCCTGTGCGAGCACGCCGAGCGGAGCCGGGATCTGTTCGCGCGGGTGGGTGATCGCTGGGGTCAGGCCATCGCCGGATTCCTGCTCGGCAGCCATGCCGAGGTGACCGGCGACCTCGACGCCGCCCGTGACCACCACCGCGCCGCGCTGGCCACCGCCGAGGAACTCGGACTGTGGACCGAAGTCGGTGAGCGGCTCACTTCGCTCGGCCGGATCGCACTGCTGCGCGGTGAGCTCGACCGCAGCGCCGAACTGCACGAGCGGGCCCGCCGGGTGGCGGTCGACCAGGGACACCTCGTCGGGGAGGAATCCGCGGTACTCGGGCTCGGCCTGGTCGCGCGGCGCCGCGGCGACCTGGCGGCGGCGCGCGAGTACCTCGGCACCTGGCTGGACTGGCACCTGCGGGCCGGGTCGCATTTCGGCGCCGCCCTGATCCTCGCCGAACTGGGCTTCACCGCCGAACTCGCCGGTGACGCCGACGACGCCGAACAGCAGCAGCTGCGTGGACTCGACTCCGCCCTGCGCACCGGCGATCCCCGTGCCCACGCACTCGCGCTGGAAGGCCTGGCCGGAGCCCGGTCGCTCGCCGGATCTTCCGCGCACGGCGCGCAGCTGCTCGGAGCCGCCGACGCACTGCGCCGGTCCACCGGGGCGCCGCTGCCCGAGGCCGAACGCGGCGATGTCGACCGCATCGAGGCACGCATCCTCGCTGACATCGGCGCGAACCAGTTCGCCGATGACCTCGCCGAGGGTGGGCGAGCCGACCCCTCGACGCTGCACCTCGCGCCAGTCCAGAACCGACCCTGAGCCCACCGCCGCGCGATCCAGCGGCAAACCGCTGACCGACCTCGATCGCCCGGCCACCTCGAGGAGACCCTGAGTCCGTCCGAAGCCCGCCGGGGCACGGTGCAACCATGACTCACACCGTGACCGACAGTCCCGATCCCTCGGTGACCGACCATGTCCGCCGCTACCTCGCCACCGACGGACGTGACGGCTTCCTCGAAGGCGGCACCACCAACCTCGTCCTCACCACCGTCGGCCGCCGCACCGGCGTGCGCAGACGCACCGGGCTGTTCTTCGGACGTGACGGCGACCGTCTCGTCCTGGTGGCCTCCGGGTCGGCGGCGGGCCGCGCCGAATTCCCGCAGTGGTACCGGAATCTGCGCGCCACGCCCGAGGCGGAAGTCCAGGTCGAGGCCGACCGGTTCCGGGTGCGAGCCCGGGTCGCCGAAGGTACGGAGTATCAACGACTCTGGGAGCAGATGCGCAGGCAGGCACCGGTCTATGGGCACTACGCGCGACTGGCCGTGCGGCCGATTCCGGTGGTCGTACTCGAACGCGTCGAGGAGCAGCTGTGAGTAACCGTACGCGCGCCCACGTGCACACCTTCGCCGATATCAAGCCCGACTTCGACGCCATCGTCGGTGGCGTCAACTACGCGACCATGACCACCGTCGACGCCAAGGGGCGCCCACGGTCGCGCGTGCTGATTCCGGTGTGGGAAACCGATACCGACCACCCGCTCGGATGGCTGGGGACCTACCGCACGCCGGTGAAAGCCGCTCATATCGCGGGAAATCCGCATGTGACGTTCTCCTATTGGAGCCCGGCGCAGAACACCGTCGCTGTCGACGCGGTGGCCGAATGGACCGATGATCCCGGCGAGCGCGCACACGTGTGGGACCTGTACCGGCACGGCAGTCCACCCGGCGCCGGCTACGACCCCGGACAGTTCTGGCAGGGTGCCGACGATCGAGCCTTCCAGGTGCTTCGCCTCACGCCGTGGCGCATCCAGGTGCTGCGACGGCGGGATCTGGTCAGCGGAATTCCGGCACGCCTCTGGCGCAGCCCGCTTCAGGGGGATTGACAGATCCGGCGGCGAACGCGGCCGTTCATCGTCGGGTCCGACCGGATTGGACGTCTGTACAGGTCACGGCGCGATCATTCGTGACAGGTACCAATGCCCGCTGGCACTTCCATCGGGAAGGATCTCTGCCCGAATTATGCGAATCGAACGATTTCCTTGCCGCAGGAAATGAGCGGATCTACGTTACCCACATCACAACAGAGATCTGATTGTGATCCACATCCCGGCCGACGGTACGCCTATTTTCCGGCGGGATGCTTACCGATCATGCAAGGAGATTCACCATGGGTTCGCTGACGGAAATAATGATGGCCGCAATTGCGGGACTGGGTTCCATGGTCGAGGGCGACGGCCTTCTCGCGGCCTTCCTCGGCTCCGTCGAGGCCTTCTTCCCGTAAACGCGCCACCCGACGCACACGGCCGAACTCGCCGACGAGTCCGGTAATCATCTGATCACCCGAGGAGTAGACACATGGGATCCCTGTACGAATTGATGGCGACCGGCGCCGGCAGCTTGAGCGACGCCGCCCTGCCTTTCATTCAGGCACTGATCACGGTCAGCGGCGGTACGCCGACGCCGGGTAAGTAATACCCGGCAGCACAATCGGGGACGGGCCGTTCGAGGTCCGTCCCCGAATTCCTACCCACCGCCCACGGTCGACTCAACGCATCATTACGATAGCTGATGCACATGATCGACCCTGATTCGACATCAGGAACCAGGATTGCCGGGCCGGGCACGATTGTCGAGAATCCAGCACCACGGCGAATCACTCGACAACACCCAGCTACGGCCATGTGGACGTATCAGCAGGTCTCCCGTAGTCAAGCGAGGGATGTAGGCAATCGCTCAGTAGCTTCCATACGGAATGAAAAAATGAAAGATTCCCGGCGAGTGAAACACTGTCTTGCCACACAGCTACGACAGCGCTAAGTTACCGGCATCACATCAGTAACCGATGGTGACAACCACCGCCACCGAGGGGACCACCCCAGTTCCGAGTAACACGTGGGATCGGCCACAGCGTGGCGGACCCCGTCCGCCCGAGAAGGCAGCAGGCTCGCAACACCATGAAGAACGAAATGCTCCGCGCCATCATGTCGGCCGTCTGCGTCCTGGCTGTGGCCTCGACGCCCCTGTTCGCCGACGGCGCGCGGGCCTCGGCCGCGCCCGGCGCGCGCCTGATGAGCCAGACGCAGTCCGGCCAGGTCGCCGACATCAGCGTCTACTCCCCCGCCATGGATCGCGCGATCGCACTGCGGGTGCTCCGGCCGGTCGACACATCGACCCCGGCACCGACGCTGTATCTGCTGAACGGGGCGGGCGGCGGCGAGGATTCAGCCAACTGGCCCGGTCAGACCGATGCCGGTGGGTTCTTCGCGGACAAGCACGTCAACGTCGTCATACCGATGGAAGGCGCGTTCAGTTACTACACCGACTGGCAGCGACCCGATGCCGGCCTGGCGAAGAACCTCGAGAACAACGGCAACAACATGTGGACGACGTTCCTCACCCAGGAGCTGCCGCCCGTGATCGACGCGGCCTTCGGCACCAACGGCGTCAACTCCCTCGCCGGTATCTCGATGGCGGGAACCTCGGTTCTCGATCTCGCGATCCAGGCGCCCGACCTGTACCGCAGCGTCTCCGCGTACAGCGGGTGCGCGATGACCAGCGATCCGATCGGCCGGGCCTTCGTCTCCCTCGTCGTACGGATGGGCGGCGGCAACACCGAGAACATGTGGGGTCCCGCGACCGACGCCGCCTGGCGCGAGCACGATCCCTATGTGCAAGCCCATCGTTTGCCGAATATCCCGATCTACATTTCCGCGGGCACCGGATTGCCGGGACCACACGACACGCTGTCGAATCCGCGCGTGCATATCAATGGAAAGAATCCGACCTCGATTCTGACGAATCAAATGCTCGTCGGCGGCGGCATCGAAGCCGCGACGGCGTATTGCACCGCGAATTTGGCGCAGCGCACCCGGGAACTGGGCCGCACGAATATCACCTACAACATCCGTTCCACCGGAACCCATTCGTGGGGCTACTGGGAGGACGACCTCCACGCGTCCTGGCCGATGATGGCGACAGCCCTGGGCATATGAGCGCCGAACTCCGGGTGAGCTCCCGGCGACTGAGTCCGCGCGACGCGGTGTTCGTCTACGACGAGACCGACCGGCACCTGTCGAACATCGTCGCGATCTACTTCGCCGACGCGTCGGGCCACACCCCGTTGACGATCGAGCAGGTGCTGGACTGGGCGCGCGCGAGCATCGGGCACGCGGAACTGTTCCACCGGCGTGTGCGGCGCGTCCCGATGGACCTCGATCTGCCGTACTGGGAGCCCGACCCGACTCTGTCGGTGCGCGACCACGTCAGCCTGGACGTTCCGGGTTCGTGGGACGACGCCCGCGCCCGGATCGCCGAGATCACCTCCGCCCGGATGGATCTGACCCGGCCACCGTGGGAGATCCATGTCCTGGACCGCGTCGACGGCGTACCGGCGATGCCGGGCACGACCACCCTCGTGGCCCTGAAGTTCCATCACAGCGCCGGCGACGGCATCGCGACCAGAGCACTCGAGCGGCGACTGTTCGGCACGGAACCCGCGCCCGCGATCCGGCTCGACGCAGCGCGGCCGCTGACCACCGCCCTGCGCACCGCGGGCGCGCTCGCGGCGGCGCCGGTGCGCTTCGTCGCCGGTCTGCGCCGTGCGCGCACGGCGCAGGACGAACTGCGCGCCCTGATCGATGCGGGCACCGTTCACGATCCCGTCGCCGAGCGCCCGGCCACCCGGTTCAACCGCGACATCGGCGCGGAGCTGACCTTTCACTTGTTACCGATCCCGATGCCGGAGGTGCTCGCCGCGAAAACCGCGGCGCCCCACCGGGTCACGATCAACGACCTGATGCTCACGACGATCTCCGGCGCACTGGCCGCCTATCTCGCCGAGCACGACGAGACACCCGACGGCGCGCTGGCCGCCATGGTTCCGATGTCGATGCGCGGTGTGGCCGACTGGGATTCGGCGAATCGGCTCAGCCAGATGATCGTCGACCTGCACACCGATATCGGCGACCCGATCGAGCGGCTGACCGCGATTGAGCAGTCGGCGGGCCGCGCCAAGCAGCGCACCGCCGACCCGGTGGTCCAACGCACCGACCGGCGGGTGGAGACCGCGCCCGCGCTGCTGCTGCGCGCCGCCGGATGGGCAAGGGCGCAACGGCGTTTCGACGACGCGGCGACGGTGCCGTTCTGCAACACCACGATCAGCAACGTGCCACCGGTGACCGACACCCTGGTCTTCTGCGGCAGGCCGGTTCGTCGCGCGGTCGGGTCACTGCCCATCCTCGACGGCGACGGCCTGCGTCACCTGATCACCTCGCAGGGTGACGAGATCGTCATCGCGGTCACGACGAACGCCGCGATGATGCCGGACCCCGAGCACTACGGCGAGTTGATCCTCGCGTCGTTCCGCGCACTCGCCACCGCCCTGCACGCCCTCGCAGATGCGGCGCCCGCCGGCGCCTGATCACACCCACTGATCTCCGGACTTCTCCTCAGGTTCGCGCGGCGAATATCCGCATGAGATCCTGGTGATCGACCGTCCAGATTCGACTAGCGCTGCAGGCAGCTGCTGCGGCGCACCGGGAGGCCGCGTTCCTCGAAGGCACCGAGCAGGAGCTGGCCGCGGCGCGCGCCCGCGGAGACATCGGCGCGTGCCAGGTCGGGGACGTAAGTCGCCGCGCCGATGATGGATTCGCCGACGAGAGTCCAGAAACGGCGCGCGGGCAGGCCGGAGCAGCGAGTGAGGACCGATTGCAGCGGGATCAGCGACGACGCGCAGCGCTGGGCGAGCCAGACCGCCATGGCGGCTTCGCACGGGAAGGCGACCGCGCCCGGCTCCGGATCGCAGTCGACGACGCGAATCGTGGTGTCGGTCAAGCCCGCCCAGTCGATACCGCCGTCGTTGTCGTGGTGGATCCACAGGTTGTCGCGGCCGGGATCCCACGCCTGCGCGTCCATCACGAACAGTGCCGTGACCCGGCCCGCCACGGCGTGGATGAGCGCGGTGGCGACCACTTCGGCGGCGATGTCGTCGTTGATCATTTCCGCGGCGTGACGTCGGTACATCAGCTCGACGCGGCCCTCGGACAGCCCGTTGGGCACATGCCACCATCGCCGTTTGCCCTGCCCGCTCATCGCCGCGACGGCGTACACGCGCGGATGCTCGGGTTGCAGCGATTGCAACCTGGCACAAGCGCGGTCGAACGCGGCGGTGGTGCGGGAAGTAGCGGTGGTGACGGGCTCGGACATCGAACCTCCTCGAACGTTGGTTCCCGTGACGATGATGTCTCGGAACATAGGTTAGGCTTACCAGACTTCACAAGTCGTGTCCGGTTTCGAGGCAGGAGAAGTTCGTCGCCGTGATCCACCCTGGCACCGTCAGACGTCGTCGTCTGACCGGGCTTCTGCTGCTCGTTGTCCTGCTCACCGTGGCGGTGGTGGCGAGCATTGCCATCGGCACCCGCTCGCTCGCACCCACCACGGTGTTCGACGCCGTCACACACGCTGTCGGCTGCGACGGCGGCCCGTTCCGATGCCCGGCCCGCTCCACCGCCGAGGAAATCGTGCGTGAGCTGCGTCTGCCGCGCACCGCATTGGCCCTGGTCGCCGGAATAGCGTTGGGCGTGGCGGGCGCGCTCATTCAGGGGTATACCCGGAATCCGCTCGCTGATGCCGGATTGTTAGGACTGAATGCGGGCGCGGGCTTTCTGGCCGCGCTGAGCATCTTCCTGTTCGGGTTCACCGCGCCCGCGCAGTACATCTGGTTCGCCTTCGCCGGGTCGGCGATCGCGGGGGTGATCGTGTTCGGGGTCTCCTCGATCGGCGGGGGCAAGGCGAGTCCGTTGAGCCTGATCCTGGCCGGGGCGGCGGTCACCGCCTTCCTCCAGGCGATGACGAACGCGATCATCGTGCTCGACAACGCGGCGCTCGACACCTACCGGTTCTGGGTGGTCGGCAATGTGGCCGGGCGCGAAGCGGAAGTGTTCTGGGAGGTCCTGCCGTTTCTGGTGGTCGGCATCGGCATGGCCATGGCCGCGGCACCCAGCCTGAATCTGCTGAGCCTCGGTGACGATGTCGCCCGCGGACTCGGCGTCGACGTCACCAGGGCGCGGGCCTTCGGCCTGTTCGCGGTGGTGCTGCTCAGCGGCGGGGCGACCGCGGCGATCGGGCCGATCGCGTTCCTGGGGCTGGTGGTTCCGCACATGGCCCGGACCATCACCGGACCGGACAACAAGTGGCTGATCCCCTACTCCGGGCTCCTCGGCGGGCTGCTGCTGCTTGTCGCCGACGTGGCCGGACGGGTGATCGCCCGGCCCGGTGAACTCCAGGTCGGGGTGATGTTGGCCGCGATCGGCGCGCCGTTCTTCATCGCGTTGGTGCGTCGTAAGAAGCTGGTGTCACTGTGAGCGGGGTCGAGATGGGCAAGGCCGCCGACCAGGTCGCCACCGAACCCGCGAGCGCCGATCGAGCGGTGACCGAGCTGCGCCGGGTGCGCCCCGCACTGCGACTCGGGCCGGTGTCGCTGGTGCTGCGGCCGGTCGTGTTCGGCATCGTCGTGGCACTGGCGGTCGCGGTGTTCGTCCTGTTCTGCCTGGACATCGCCGTAGGCGATACCCATATCCCCCTGGGACGCGTTCTCGACGTGCTCGGCGGCGGCGGCACCCGATCCCAGCGCTTCATCATCATCGAATCGCGATTGCCACGGGCGCTGACCGCCGTGGTCGTCGGAGCCGCGCTCGGGTTGTCGGGCGCGCTGATGCAGTCGATCCTGCACAACCCACTCGCCGGGCCGGACGTGCTCGGCATCACCACCGGCGCCAGCGTCGGCGCCGTCGCGGTGCTGGTCGGCAGCGGCGGTGCGACAACCGGGCTGATCGCGACCGTGGGAGCCCCGATCGCCGCGCTGACCGGCGGCCTGATGACCGCGATCGTCATCTATCTGCTGGCCTGGGGTCGCGGGGGCGGCGGCGAACGCGGCGTCACCGGGTTCCGGCTCGTCCTCATCGGCATCGGCGTGAACGCGGTCCTGATGTCGGTGATCAGCTGGCTGCTCACCCGCGCCAGCCTGACCGATGCCGCCCGTGCCCAGCTCTGGCTCACCGGATCGCTCAACGGAGCCGACATGGCGCGGGTCGTGCCGGCCGTCATCGCCCTCGCCGTCGTGACCGTGGTGTCGCTCGTGTCGGCGCGCACACTGGCCGCGCTGCGCCTCGGCGAGGAGTCGACCCGGGTGCTCGGTGTGCGGATCCAGTCGCAACAGGCACTGCTCATCGGAGCCTCGGTCGTGGCGGCCTCGGTGGCGACCGCCGCCGTCGGGCCGGTCGGATTCGTCGCCCTCGCCGCACCGCAGATCGCGAGAATGGCACTGCGGACCCCGGGTGAGCCCCTGATCGCCTCGGCGCTGACCGGTGCCGCACTGGTCGCGGGGGCCGACGTCGTCTCGCGCGCGCTCCTGCCGGTCGACCTGCCGGTCGGTATCGTCACCGCCGCGCTCGGCGGACCGTTCCTGCTCTACCTGCTCGTCCGCATGAACCGGAAGGCCACGCTCTCATGACCAGCCCCACCCATCGCCTCGCCGCCGACGCCGTCTCCCTCGGCTACGGCGAGCGGGTGATCGTCGACGAGCTCAGCCTCGACATCGCGCCCGGCGTGGTCACCACGGTCATCGGCCCCAACGGCTGCGGTAAGTCGACCCTGCTGAAGTCGCTGGGCAGGCTGCTGCGCCCCAGCGCGGGACAGGTCGTCCTCGACGGCAAGGCCATCTCGTCGATGAAGACCAAGGACGTGGCCAGGGTGATCGGCATGCTGCCACAGACTCCGGTCGCGCCCGAGGGGCTCACCGTCGCCGATCTGGTCGCGCGGGGACGTCATCCGCATCAGTCCTGGTTGCGGCAGTGGTCGGCCGACGACGAGACCGAGGTCGCGGCCGCGCTGGCTCAGACCGGGATCGCCGACCTGGCCGACCGCACCCTCGACGAGCTCTCCGGCGGCCAGCGCCAGCGCGCCTGGATCTCCATGGCGCTGGCCCAGGGCACCGACATCCTGCTCCTCGACGAGCCGACCACCTACCTCGATCTCGCGCACTCGCTGGAGGTCCTCGACCTCGTCGACCGCCTGCACGCCGAGTTCGGGCGCACGGTGGTGATGGTGCTGCACGATCTCAACCTCGCCATCCGCTACAGCGACGAGCTCGTGGTCATGCACGCGGGCGCGATCGTCACGCGGGGCAAACCGGCCGACATCGTCACCGCCGAATTGCTCGCGGAGGTCTTCGGGCTCGAGGCCACCGTTCTGACAGATCCGGTCTCGGGGCGGCCGATGATCGTCCCGATCGGGACCCGGCACGTGCACGGCGCGGACGGGTATGACGAATAACACACAGCAAACACCCCGTTACGACAATCTGTAGTACGCATGTTTGTCGTTGAGGCCGTAAAATCGGTGGGATGGCAGGTCTCGGCGAACTCGAAAAAGCGGTCATGGACCAGTTGTGGTCGGCCGATGAGCCACTGACGGTGCGGCAGGTCCACGAAGCGCTGGCCGCGCGGCGCGAGCTCGCGTACACCACGGTGATGACGGTGCTCCAACGACTGGCGAAGAAGGACCTGGTGGTTCAGCGACGCGACGATCGCGCGCATCGATACGCACCGGTTCACAGCCGCGACGAATTGGTCGCGAGCCTGATGGTCGACGCCTTGCAACAGGCCGACGCCGCAGGTAGTCGCGCCGCGGCGCTGGTGCACTTCGTGGAGCAAGTGGGCAAAGACGAAGCGGATGCGCTGCGCGAGGCACTCGCCAAGCTCGAATCCGACGAAAACAGCGGCTAGACTCCCTGGCGGCTCTCACAATGGAGTGAGTGCCCCTGGCCCCACAACGCAGTGAGCAGAGTCGATGAACGCAACCGCGGCAGTCTTTGCTGGTCTCGCCCTGCTTCTCGCAGGGCCGGTACCAGCGCTGCTCAGTCGCGCTACCTGGGTGCACCGCAGCCCGCGCGCGGCGCTGGTGTTGTGGCAGGCGATCGCGCTGGCCGCTGTGCTCAGCGCCTTCGGATCCGGGCTCGCCATCGCCAGCCTGCTGCTCGTACCCGGCCCCGACGGTAGGCCCACCACCTCTCCCACCAAGGAGATCGACGCGCTCGGTCTGCCGCTGTGGACACTGTATGTGCTGGTCTTCGCCCTGACCCTGATGGTCGGCGCCCGGCTGATGTTCTCCATCGTGCGCGTCGGCGTGCACACCCGGCGCCGCCGCTCCCGTCATCGCATGCTGGTCGACCTGCTCGATCAGGGCGGCCCGGTGCGCCGCGCCGCCGACATCCGCGTGCTGGCCGCCACCGAACCCATCGCCTACTGCCTGCCGGGCCTTCGTCAGCGGGTCGTGATCAGCGAAGGCACGTTGACCAGCCTCGACGACTCCGAGGTCACCGCCATCGTGAGCCACGAACGCTCACACCTGCGCGCACGCCACGATCTGGTGCTCGAGGCGTTCACCGCCGTGCACGAGGCCTTTCCCCGGGTCGTCCGCAGCAAAGCCGCGCTCGGCCAGGTGAAACTGCTGATCGAACTGCTCGCCGACGACTCCGCGGTGAAGGTCACCGGCCCCAAGCCGCTCGCCCGCGCCCTGATCGCCTGCGCCAAATCCACCGCACCGCAGGGTGCGCTCGCCGCGGGCGGACCGAGCACCCTGATCCGCATCCAACGACTCGCGAGCACCACCGGAGACGTGAGAGTCGCCACCGCCGCCTACCTCGGTTCGGCCGCGATTCTGGTCGTGCCGACGCTGGCCGTCGCGGTGCCGTGGCTGCAGGAGCTCAACCGGCTCTTCCACGGCTGACCGGGCGATCAGCCGCCGGTTCACCCCGCGCGCCGGGCGCGGCGCCCGCACCACCGCCGCCCGATTTCGCGGCGGCACAGACCTTGCCACAACCACTTCGCTGACCAGCCTGTTTACCCAACAGAGCCCGAACACGCCTATCCTGGGAGACCGGTCCTTCCTGCTGGGCCGCACCCCGCTCACGCCGAGGCGCGTATTCGGGTAATCGGCGCCGATCATCGTTCGGCGCGATTCGCAGCCCAACGAAAGGCCACCTTGACCAACTCTGCCGTGCCCAACGAACCGACCTTCGCCGAACTCGGCCTGCCCGTCGCCCTGGTGCAGACCCTGCGCAACGCGGGCATCGACAAGCCCTTCCCCATCCAGGCCGCCACGATCGGCGACGCCCTCTCCGGGCGTGACGTGCTCGGTCGCGGCCCGACCGGCTCGGGCAAGACCCTGGCCTTCGGCCTGCCGATGCTGACCCGCCTGGCCGAGGGCTCGCAGTCCAAGCCCGGCCGCCCGCGCGGCCTGGTGCTGGTGCCGACCCGCGAGCTGGCCACCCAGATCGAGAAGGCCCTGGAAGACGCCGCCCGCTCGCTGGGCCTGCGCGTGGCCTCGGTCGTCGGTGGCGCGCCGATCAAGCGCCAGGCCGATCGCCTCGCACGCGGTGTCGACCTGCTCATCGCGACCCCCGGCCGCCTCGACGACCTGATCAAGCAGCGCGCCGCCGATCTGTCGGACGTGACGATCACCGCGCTCGACGAGGCCGACCACATGGCCGACATGGGCTTTTTGCCCCAGGTCACCCGCCTGCTCGACCGCACCCCCGAGAAGGGGCAGCGCCTGCTGTTCTCAGCCACGCTCGACGGTGACGTGGACAAGCTGGTCAAGCGCTACATGCACAACCCGGTGACCCACTCCACCGCGCCCCCCGAGGCCTCGGTGAGCACCATGACCCACCACCTGCTCTACGTGCGCGACAAGAACATCAAGCGCACCGTGGCCACCGAGATCGCCGCCCGCGAGGGCCTGACCATCATGTTCGTGCGCACCAAGCACGGCGCCGATCGCCTGGCCAAGCAGCTGCGCGGCGCCGGCGTCGACGCGGGTTCGCTACACGGCGGCAAGGCGCAGAACAACCGTGTCCGCACCCTGGCGGCGTTCGCCGACGGGTCGGTGCCGGTGCTGGTCACCACCGACGTCGCCGCGCGCGGGATCCACATCGACGGCGTCTCGCTGGTCGTGCACTTCGACCCGCCCGCCGAGCACAAGGCCTACCTGCACCGCGCCGGCCGTACCGCGCGCGCCGGTGAGGACGGTGTCGTGGTCACCCTCGTCACCGACGAGGAGCGCAAGGACGTCGCCGCGATGACCCGCAAGGCGGGCGTGCGCACCGACGGCGTCGACGTGCGCCCCGGCGACCGGAATCTGGTGGAGATCACCGGTGCCCGCAAGCCCAGTGGGATCGCACTGGCCGCGCCGGTCGCCCCCGCGCCGCCGGCCAGGTCGGCGAACGGCGGCGGGCGGACCCGTCGTCCGCGCACCGGTGGCGCTCCGGCCGCCGAAGCGGGCCGTGGTGGCGCACCGCGGCGCGAGCGTGCGGCGCACGAGCCCCGCACTCGCTCCGGTGGACACGCCCGCACGGGCGACACGCCGACGAATTCTCGTCGTCGCGCCGCGCGTCCGGCCTCTCCCGCCGTGCACCGCAACCGCACGGCAAACTGAATCATCGCGTGGCCGAACCGATTACGGTTCGGCCACGCGCCTGTTTCCCGAGGCCGCGAACACGGCGACTTTCCGGGTGTAGATCAGCGCCGACGAGGGCCGGATCCCGCACACTGAGCCCGTGACGAACCATGAGATCGCCACCGTCGTGTGCGCGCTGATCGCGGCCATGTTGATCGCGCTGGGCGCCGTCGCGCAGCAGCGGGCGGCCGCGGCGGTGCCCGAAGGCACGTCCCTGCTCGGCGGCCTGCTCCGCAGCCCACGCTGGTGGTCCGGAATCGTCGGCGACACCGGTGGTTACGCGATGCAGGTGCTCGCGCTGGCGTTCGGCGCGGTGCTGGTGGTGCAACCGATCCTGGTGAGCGCCTTGGTCTTCGCGCTCCCGCTGTCCGCGCGACTGAACGGGCAGCGCATCACCGCCCGCGCCGCCACGACCGCGCTGATCCTCGTCGCGGCGCTCGCGCTGTTCCTGATCGTGGGCGATCCGACAGCGGGCGAGGACACCGCACCCTTCCGAGAGTGGGTGGTGCCCTTGGCGATTCTGCTCGGCGTGATCGTGGCCGCGGCCGTCGCCGGGCTGACGGTCGGCAGCCGATCGGGACAGGCGCTCGCGCTCGGTCTCGCCGGTGGCGCCCTGTTCGGGATGGCGGCCGCACTCACCGATCGCGTGGTCACCCTGTTCGGTGACGGGATCGGCGCGGTACTCGGCGGATGGCAGACCTGGACGCTGGTGGCGGCGGGACTGCTCGGCGTGTACCTGCAACAGCGCGCGTTTCAGGCCGGGCCGCTGTCGGCCTCACTCCCCGCGGCGACCATCGCCGAACCCCTGGC
Organism: Nocardia sp. NPDC060249; assembly: GCF_042728755.1. Taxonomy (NCBI): domain Bacteria; kingdom Bacillati; phylum Actinomycetota; class Actinomycetes; order Mycobacteriales; family Nocardiaceae; genus Nocardia; species Nocardia sp. NPDC060249. Next base: position 1,254,247 of record NZ_JBHXAQ010000001.1, on the reverse strand, counting down.
CGCCGCGTTTCTCGGTCTCACCGCTCTCGACGAGCATTTGCGCACCAGCGGTCTCGGACTGGTCGTCGTCGGTGTCTGTGTCGTGGTGATGTGCGCGGCGACCGTGGATCTGTGTCACACCAGAGCGGTCACCGCCGAACCCGTGCGCTGACGTGTCGCGGGATTTGCACGCCGCGATGCTCACAGGGCTACTATCAATCAAGTGCGATTTCTTCCGGGACCCCAGCCGCCGTACGACCTGACCTACGACGACCTCTTCCTGGTCCCGAACCGGACCGACGTCGCGTCCCGGTTCGATGTGGACTTGGCCACCGTCGACGGGACCGGTACCACCATCCCCCTCGTGGTCGCGAACATGACCGCGGTCGCGGGCAAGCGGATGGCCGAGACCGTCGCTCGCCGCGGCGGCATCGTGGTGCTTCCCCAGGATCTGCCGATCCCCGCGGCGGCCGACACCATCGCGTTCGTCAAGAGCCGCTCGCTCACCGCCGACACCCCGGTCACCCTCGACCCCGATCGTTCGGTGTCGGACGCGGTGGCGCTGATGCACAAGCGCGCGCACGGCGCCGTCGTGGTGGTCGAGGACGGCAAGCCGGTCGGTGTGGTCACCGAGGCCGCCTGCGCCGATGTCGACCGGTTCGCGCGCCTGCGCGAGGTCGCGTTCACCGATTTCGTCCAGGTGCCCGTCGAGGCGTCCCCGCGCGACATCTTCGACCGCCTCGCCGAGGCCCACGCCCAGCTCGCGGTGCTCACCCACCCCGACGGCACCCTCGCCGGCGTGATGACCCGCACCGGCACCGTCCGGGCCGGCATCTACACCCCCGCGGTCGACGCGAGCGGCAAGCTGCGCGTCGCCGCCGCCGTCGGCATCAACGGCGACGTGGCCGCCAAGGCGAAGGCCCTGGCCGAGGCAGGCGCCGACGTGCTCGTCCTCGACACCGCGCACGGCCACCAGACCAAAATGCTCGAATCCCTGCGCACCGTCGCCGATCTCGGCCTCGGTCTGCCCTTGGTCGCGGGCAATGTGGTCTCCGCCGAGGGCACCCGCGAGCTGGCCGAGGCGGGCGCGACCATCATCAAGGTCGGTGTCGGCCCCGGCGCCATGTGCACCACCCGCATGATGACCGGCGTCGGCCGCCCACAGTTCTCCGCCGTGGCCGAATGTGCCGCCGCGGCAAAGGAACTCGGTGTGCACGTATGGGCCGACGGTGGCGTCCGGCACCCCCGCGACGTGGCGCTGGCGCTGGCCGCGGGCGCGTCGAACGTGATGATCGGTTCCTGGTTCGCCGGCACCTACGAGTCCCCCGGCGACCTGCGCATCGACCGCGACGGCAACAAGTACAAGGAGAGCTTCGGCATGGCCTCCAAGCGTGCGGTCGCCGCCCGCACCGCCGCCGACAGCAGCTTCGACCGCGCCCGCAAGGCACTGTTCGAAGAGGGGATCTCCAGCTCACGGATGCGTCTGGATCCCGAACGTCCCGGCGTCGAGGATCTCATCGACCACATCTGCTCGGGTGTGCGCAGCTCGTGCACCTACGCCGGTGCGCGCTCGCTGCCGGAATTCCACGACAAGGCCGTGCTCGGCGTGCAGTCCGCCGCCGGCTTCGCCGAAGGCAGGCCGCTGCCCAGCGGCTGGTGAACCCCGCACGCGGCGGCCGATCGAACCCGTCGATCGGCCGCCGTCGGCGTGCCTGAGGCCGCGCCGCTGACACATCATGGGTGGGCACGGATTACTATGGGGTTGCCGATCACGGCACAAGCTCGTCTCCCGCCTCGAAAGGATCCAGTTGTCACCCGCGTCCAAGGGCGCCACACAGGAGGGCTCCTCTACGGAGCCGGGTGACAAACCCGGCGTCCTCCTTTCCGCAGCGTCTGTTCGATCCCCCGGTTTCCCTACCGCGCCCCCACTCGGGCGGTGCTGAGGATGTCCATCGTTCTGACCGTGCTCAGCCTGCTCGGCTTCGTCGCACTCACTCTCGGCACGGCACTGTTCGTCGCCGCCGAGTTCTCCCTCACCGCACTGGAACGCAGCACCGTCGAAGCGGCCGCGCGCGAAGGTGACACCCAGTCACGACTGGTGAAACAAGCCCATCACACCCTGTCGTTCCAGCTCTCCGGCGCTCAGCTCGGCATCACCATCACGACGCTGATCACCGGCTATATCGCCGAACCAGTCCTCGCCCGGCTGCTCGATCCACTCCTGGACGGCATCGGGTTGAGCGAAAACGCCGCGCACGGCGTCGCCCTGGCGCTGGCCCTGATCATCGCGACATCACTGTCGATGATCTACGGCGAACTGGTGCCCAAGAACATCGCGATCGCCGAGCCGATGATGGTCGCCCGGCTCACCGCGGGTCCGATGATCGGGTTCTCCGCGCTGTTCAAGTGGCTCATCCGCTTCCTCAACGGCGCCGCCAACTGGGTGGTGCGCAGGCTCGGCATCGAACCCGCCGAGGAACTGCGTTCGGCCCGCTCGCCCCAGGAACTCGGTTCGCTGGTGCGCACCTCCGCCATGCGCGGCGCGATGGATCAGCGCACCGCGCAGGTGATGGACCGCTCGCTGGAATTCGGTGAGCGCAGCGCCGAGGACCTCATGACACCGCGCGTGAAGGTCGAATCGCTGGACCGTCACGACACCATCGCCGATCTCATCGCCGCCGCGGCACGCACCGGCTACTCCCGGTTCCCGGTGGTCGACGGCGACCTCGACAACACCCTCGGCGTGGTGCACGTCAAGCAGGCGTTCACCCATCCGGGTGAGCTGCGCAAGCAGATCCCGCTCAGCGACCTGGCCGTCGCGGTGCCCATCGTGCCCGCCAGCCTGGACGGCGACGAAGTCCTCGAGCGCGTCCGCGCCGACGGCATGCAGGTGGCCCTGGTCGTCGACGAATACGGCGGCACCGCGGGCATGGTGACCATGGAGGACCTGATCGAGGAGATCCTCGGCGACGTGCGCGACGAGCACGACGAGGAGGAGCGCGATGTGCGCCGGGTCTCCGACGGCTGGGACTGCTCGGGTCTGATGCGCATCGACGAGGTGTCGCGCGCGACCGGCTACGACGCACCCGAGGGCGAATACGAAACCCTCGGCGGGCTGGTATTGGCCCAGCTCGGCCGCATCCCGGCGACCGGCGACGAAGCGGTGCTGCCCGAATCCCGCGGGTCCGGCGGCGGCTGGATCGCCCGGGTGGAACGGATGGACGGACGGCGCATCGACCGGGTGCGGTTGATCCCCGTCGACGCGGCCGCCCTCTCGGCACGGGAGAACGCTCATGGGTGACCTGTTCGGAATCTTGCTGACCGTCGTACTCCTGGCGGGCAACGCGTTCTTCGTGGCCGCCGAGTTCGCCCTCATCTCCGCTCGCCGTGATCGGCTGGAAGCCCTTGTCGCCCAAGGCAAGAAGAAGGCCCAGACGGTGATCGAGGCGGGCGAGAACCTGTCGATCATGCTCGCCGCGGCGCAGCTGGGCATCACCATCTGCTCGATCCTGCTCGGCCGCGTCGGCGAGCCCGCGATCGCGCACCTGATCGAGCGCCCGTTCGAACTGCTCGGCCTGCCCGATCAGTTGCTGCACCCGGTGGGCTTCGCGCTCGCGCTCACCGTGGTGGTGATCCTGCACATCCTGCTCGGTGAGATGGTGCCGAAGAACATCGCCCTGGCCGGCCCGGAACGCTCGGCGCTGCTGCTGGTGCCGGTCCACCTGGTGTGGTTGCGGATCGCCCGGCCGCTGATCGCGCTGTACAACATGGCCGCGAACATGACGCTGCGGATGATGCGGATCGAGCCGAAGGACGAACTCGACGCGACCGTCTCGACGGTGGAGCTGGCCGAGATGATCGGCGAATCCCGCTCCGAGGGGCTGCTCGACGAGGAGGAACACCGCAGGCTCACGCAGGCCCTCGGCACCTCCGACCAGGTCGTCGGCGATGTGATGGTGCCGCTGGCCCAAGCCAGATCGGTGCCCCTGATCGGCAACGGCACCACCCTCGGCGAGGTCGAGGCAGCGGTGTCGGAGACCGGCTTCTCCCGCTACCCGGTCGCCGCCTCCGACGGCTCGCTGGTGGGTTACCTGCACATCAAGGACGTCCTCGACGAGGTCGCCGACGACAACGCGGGCCCGGACACCGTCATCCCCCGCACCGACATCCGCCCGCTCCCCACGGTGAGCACCGGAACCCCGCTGTACGAGGCACTGGCCCGGTTGCGCCGTACCAGCAGCCATCTGGGACGAGTGGTCGACAGTCGCGGCAACACCGTCGGTGTGGTCGCCCTGGAGGACCTGATCGAAGAGTTCGTCGGCACCGTGCGCGACGGAACCCACCGCCTCGCCGACTGAGTTCCGTGCCCGGCGCCGCACCACGGCGCCGGGCCGCGCGTCCGGTTTCAGAGCCGAGCTTGCGAACGGCGAACGGTCTCGGGATCGATCTGCTGGATCTGGATGACGACACCGTCGGGATCGGTGACCCGGATGCTGCGACCGAAATCCTCCTCGACGAGGGTGTGGTCGTAGCCGCCGGCAGCCAGCCGCGCGGCGACCTCCTCGAGCGGCTCGTCGGTGGAGAAGCCGAGCTCGACCGTCCCCGGTGCTCGCCCCTTCGAGACGGCGGCATCGTGGACACCGACCGCGCCGGCAGCCGCGTCGAGCTGTGCCCAGACCGCGACGCTGCCGTCGGCACGATAGGTGAGCCCGAGACCTTCGTAGAAGCGGCGCGAGACCGCCACGTCGGCGACGTAACGGATGGGCAGAACTGTCAGCACAGGATCTTCTCCTCGGAATCGAGCAGTCCGGCGACGCCGGGCGACCCGTCGTGGGCCACGAACCCACTGTGCTTCGCGCGTGGAAGTTCGTCGTCCATGCGGCACTTCGATGGTGGATACTGCCGCTAGGGTGACAGATTGTGGTGGAATCAGTCGGTCTCGATGCCGATGACCGGCGGGTGCTGCACGCGCTACAGCTCGGCCCTCGTGCGTCGTTCGCCCGTATCGGCGCGGTACTGGGAATGTCGGAGCGCGGTGTCTCCCGCCGCTATCACCGGTTGCGTTCGCAGCTGATCCTGCGCGTGGTCGGTCTCACCCGCCACGACCGGCCGGACCGAGCGGACTGGATCATCCAGATCACCCCGGCACCTGCTTCGGTCGACACAATCGCCCGCACGCTGGCCGCCCGCGCGGATACGTCCTGGATCGCCTCGCTGGCAGATACCGGCGGCCTGTTCTGCATCCTGCGGACCACCTCGGCCGACGTCGACATGCTCGCCCAGCTCCGCCGAATGCCGCACGCCGGCACCGTGACGGCCCAACGGCTACTCGCCCCCGTCGCCGGTATCGGCGGGTGGCCGGGCCGGCTTCAAGCCCTCACCCCGCAGGAACAGCACGCCCTGCTCGAGCCCCGCCACCCCGACCTCGCGCGATCCCAGCCCGGATTGCCGCACACCGCCGATGACCAGCGCCTGCTGACGCTGCTGGCCACCGACGGCCGGATGAGCGTCGCGCGGCTCGCCCGCGCGTCGGGGATGGCCGAATCGACTGTGCGCCGACGGATCACCGAACTCACCGCGCAGGGCGTGCTGATGTTCGAAGTCGAAATCGATCCCAAACTGTACGGCCGCAGCATCGACGTCATCTGCCGGCTCGATGTTCGCCCCGCGTCCCTGCGGACCGTCGCCACCGCCCTCGGCGCACACGCCGAGGTGGCGTTTGCCGCCACCACGACCGGGGAGAGCTCCGTGCTGGCGCTGCTCGAACTCACCGATGCGCAGGCGCTGCACACCTATCTCGCCGACAGCATCGGCGCACTGCCCGGGGTGAATCGGGTACACACCGAGGTTGTCGCCGACTGGATCAAACGAGCCGGGCCGCTTCCACTTTCCCGCCGCTGAGCGCGCCGGCGGGCCTGCGCCGTTACAGTGCTGCCGCTACCCGGAAGTCCTCAGTAGCGGCTCGGCGCTGTGTGTACCCGCCCGCCGTCCCGAGAAGACGCAGTCGGCCAGCGACAGCCCACTGATGTAGGAGTTCGAACAGACACCGACCGCCGCCCGCCCGGCGGCGAAGAGTCCGGGAACGACTCCCCCGCCCTCCGCGCGCACGGCCCCGGTGTCCTCGTCCACCAGCAGACCACCGAGGGTGAGCATCGGCATGGGATAGGTCACTCGCGCCTTGAACGAGATGTCCAGCAGCGCGAACGGTCCGGTGCGAACAGGGCGACGGATGTCGTCGGGCTTGCCCAGCGGATCGGGGCGGTCGTGTTCGATAGCCCCGTTGTGCGCGTCCACGGTTTCCCGCAGCGCCGACGGGTCGATCCCGGCACGGGCGGCGACCTCTTCGACGGTGCTACCGCTGACGCGCCCGATCCGGAGCAGACGCTCGGTCTGCATTCGCTGGAACCACACCGACTGCGTGCCGATCTGCCCGCGAGCCTCGGCCTCGAGTTCGGAGTCGACGAGCAGCCACGCGCGGTGACCTGGACTGGCGGCGATCGCCGCGCCGAGAGCCGCGCCGTAGCGGGACTCGTCGATCATGCGCAGGCCGAGCGCATTCACCGCGAGAGCGCCGAAGAAAGCGCTGGGCGGAGCGATGAAACGCCACGTCGACAGTGCGTCCATCTTGCCGCTCGCCGCACCGATGTCGAGGGCCATGGTGATGCCGCTGCCGTCGTCGCCTGCGCTGCCCAGCGGCAGTCCCTGCGACCAGGGATAGGCCGGAGCGTGCCGAGCGACCATCTCCTGGTTCGCGATGAACCCACCCGTGGTGAGCACGACTCCGGATTTCGCCTGGATCCTGATCGGCCGCCCGTATCTACGCTCGATCCGGGCGATCAGCGCTTCCACCGCACGGCGCAATCCCTGGTGATACACACCGGGTTTCGCCGAGATCCGGGCGAGGGCGGCGAATCGGCGCCGCACCGCCGCGGGCGCGCCGTCGATCGTGATCGTCTCGATGCCGCTCACGCGCCCGTCCTCGACCACGAGCCGGGTGGCCCTGGTTCCGGTCCGGACGCGAACGCCGTGCCCGGCCGCCGACTCGGCCAGCGGCCCGAACAGCGCCTTGCCCGAAACACCGGGTCCGTGGGTGCGGTGTCCGCGTTGGCGCGGCTTCGCGAGATCGCGGTAGCCACCGGAGTTTTCGCTGCCCGAGTAGTACAGGTAGTAGTCGTCTGTCGGATAGGACGTCTTGTACGGGCAGACCGAGGGCTGGAAGGGCACGCCGTGCTCGGTCAGCCAGTCGATCATCGCCGGGGACTGCTCGCAGAATCGGCGCAGCGTCGCGGCGCTCACGGCGTCGCCGACCTCGGCCTCCAGATACGCGAGCATCGTGTCGACGTCATCGTCGATGCCCGCGTCGCGCTGCACCCACGTGCCGCCGCCCGCGTACACGATGCCACCGGACAGCGCCGTGGCACCGCCACCCAGGTACCGGTCGACGGCCAAGACCTCGGCGCCGGATTCCCGCGCGGCCAGCGCCGCGACCACCCCCGCGCCGCCGTAGCCGACGACCACGACATCGGCTGCATCATCCCAGGCCCGCACTTGTCCATCCTTCCGAGCACGGGCCGACCGCATCGTCGCCCGACCACACTGTCGTCAGAGAACTATAACGTGTTCTAGATTTCGGTGCGGTCGAGTCGCGGAACAGCGGGCCGTCAGGACATCAGTCCGCGGCCGGTGGTGAGGGGCAGATCGGTGGCAGTCAGCAGGCCGGGGCGGGCTTCGACCACCGCCGCGACCGCACTGACCAAGCGGGCGGCGGTGCCGACCACACCGGCGAGCGCGTGGTCACCGTCGCTGGTGAGCTGAAGGTCCAGCCGGTAGTCCGGTTCGCCCTGGATTTCGACGCGGTAGCCGCCCTTTCCGGTCGGCTGTGGCCAGTCGGGGGCCAGGTCGGGGTGCAGGCGGGTGACGTGCTCGAGGGTCAGCACCTCGCGGCCGGCACGGACGCCGTGGACCTGGAAGCGCAGCGCGGCGGCCGTACCCGCGGCGATGGTGCGGCTACCGACGGTGAGCTCACCGGTGGCCGGTAGCCGTTCGAAATGCTGCGTGACGGAATCGAGTTCGATGTCGAGCGCGGCGGCGAGCTGCCGGATGACACTGCCCCAGGCGAGGGTGAGGATGCCGGGTTGCAGCAGCATGGGCAGGGCGTCGAGGTCACTGCCGAAGCCCATGATGTCGAAGACGACCTTGGGATTGTCATAGGTGGAGTAGTCCATGATCTCCGAGCAGATGATGCGGTCGATCCGTTCGGAGCCGCTGGAGAGCAGCAGCGGCAGCCAGTCGTTGGCCCAGCCCGGGTCGATGCCGTTGACCCACAGGGACGCGCCGCCATCCTCGGCGGCCGCGACGATCGGGGCGATCGCCTCGTCGGGCAGGGTTCCGTACGGGAATTGCAGGAAGACAGGGCTGCTGGAGACCACGTTGATACCGGCGCGCAGGAACCGTTTCAGGTCCTCGACCGATTCCATCAGCCGGTCGTCGGCCATGGCGGTGTGCACGATGCAGTCGGGTCGCAGAGCCAGCAGGGCATCGGCATCGGTTGTGGCGGTGATGCCGGTGTCGACGGACAGCCCCGCGAGCTCGCCCGCGTCCTTCCCGGCTTTGGCCGAGCTCGATACCCACACGCCGACGAGTTCCAGTTCGGGCCGGGCGATGATGGAACGCAGGGCTCGCGCACCGACGTTTCCGGTGCTCCATTGGATTACACGGTAGGTCATGTCAGATCCTTTGCGCGGGTGTAGATCACAGGTCGGGCAGGCCGAGTTCGAAATTGGGGCTTTCGATGCCGCCGTCGACCTCGAGAATCTTGCCGGTGACATAGCCGCCCGCGCGTGAACTGAGGTAGACGATGGCCGCCGCGATTTCCCAGGGCTCACCGAGCCGACCCAGCGGGGTCGCGGCTTCCATCGCGGCCTTGATCTCGGGTTGACTCGCAACGACATCCAACGCGGAGGTGAGTACCGACCCCACCGCGATGGCATTGACGCGGATACGTGGAGACAGATCGGTGGCGGCCAGCCGGGTCCAGTGCGCGAGAGCGGCTTTGGCGGTGCCGTAGGCGAGGAAGCCACGGCCTGCGGTGCGGCCCATCATCGAGGAGATGCTGACCACCGAGGCGTTGTCCGACTCCAGCAGGTGCGGTACCGCGGCCTGGGTGAGCGCGTGCGCGGTGGACACGTTGAAGCGGAAAGCCTCCTCCAGAAACTCCGGGGAGGTGGTCATGAAGGTATTGGGCATGGTGCCGCCGACATTGTTGACCACGATGTCGATGCGGCCCAGTTCGGCGGCCGCGGTGTCGGCGAAGGCCTTCACCGCGGCCAGGTCGGCGAGATCCGCCGTCACGGTCACAGCACGGCGGCCCAGGGCCCGGATCTTCCCGGCGACCTCATCGAGCTGTTCGGTGGTGCGGGCGGCGATGGCGACGTCGGCGCCGGCTTCGGCGAGCGCGAGCGCGGTGGCCGCACCTATACCGCGGCCCGCTCCGGTGACGACAGCAACGCGACCGTCGAGCCGGAAGGCATCCAGGATCATGGCGCAAGCTCCTCTCTGAGGTGGCCGCATGTGGCTGCGGTCACACAGCATCTTTAAGAGATTTCGCTTAACTGTCAATGAGTAGTTCTCAATCGCAGTGGTGAGCGGCTACTGTTCGGTCTGTGGCAGCAACAGCAGCGCGGGAACGCCTCATCGTCGCGGCGGAGCGTTTGATCGCGGAGCACGGACGGTCGGTGCCGCTGCGCGATATCGCCGCTGCCGCAGGTCAGCGAAACAATTCAGCGATCCAATATCACTTCGGGTCCCGCGACGGGCTCATCGAGGCGGTGGTCGAGTTCCGGCTGGCGACCTTGGAGGTGCGGCGGCTGGAATTGCTCGCCGAACAAGCGGGCTCCGGTCGGCCACCGGGCTTGCACGGATTGCTCGAAGCCTTGGTGGTGCCGATGTTCGAGCTCGGCGAACGCCACGGGATTCGCCACTACGCGCGTTTTCTCGAACAGATCCACCCGCATCCGTCGGTCTCGGATGCGGCCAACCTCGATAGCGCGGGGCGCACTTCGGTGCGCGTCATCATGCAGGGCCTCGACCGCGAGCTCACCACCTTGCCCCCGCGATTGCGGGTTCGGCGGCTACGGGCACTGACCACCATGCTTTTCGCGCTCCTGGCCGATCACGAACGTGCGGCGGAGGCGGGGGACGCGCGGGCCGGGGATGCGCGGGCATGGACAGAGATCATCGACATGCTGGCCGGATCCCTCGCCGCTCCCGTCAGCACCGGCCAGTCAGCGAACGCCGATCGGCTTACCGAAGAACGACGCGATCGTTTCACCGAAAGTGTTCGCCAGCAGTGAGATCCCGTCGGGATTCAAAGCCAGCAGGCCGGCTTCTGTTGTGCTGCAGCCCGATGCCGCGGGGATGCCGTTGAGCCGGTCACGGAGCCACAAGAGCGCGGTGGCCGATCCGGATATCTCGGTCGCGATGTGCTCGCCGAGGTGTTCGCGAATGTACTGGACGTCGGCCTCGGGACTCTGGCAGTAGGTATCGACAAGGGTGTTGACCGGGCCTACGGGGATCAGTTCGTCGGGGTTGGCCTGCCAGATGAACATCGGCATGTCGGGTACGGCCTTGCCCATGCGAGTCTTGTCGAGGACGTCGCGCACGATCGGGTTCCGCATCGGGTCCCCCTCGGGGACGCGCAGCATGCCCTTCATGTTCAGGAAGGGGAACAACGCGGTGTTGTACTGCACGCACAGCCCGCCCTTGATCACCGAAAGTCCCTGTCCCAGTGGGTCCAGATCGCGGGCGAGCAGGTCGCCGAATTCGCGGTACTCGCGACCCAGCCCGAGCACGGCGGCCATGATCATGCCCGACCAGATCTGGCCGTTGCCGATGTCGAGCAGCGGCCCGAAGTCCGCGGGCACGCCGCCCATGGCCGTGCCGACGATATCGAGTTCGGGAGCGTAGCTGTGCGCGAGCTCGGCGGCGTGACCGGTGACGATCGCCCCGCCGGAGTAGCCGTACATACCGATGCGGGTCTCGGGCGCGAGCCGCATCGGCTCGAAGTCACGGGCGGCGCGAATACCGTCGAGGGTGATCCGCGCCCCCAATGGGCCGACGCCGAACGCGCTGTCGGGGCCCTGATGGTCCGGGATGACCACCGCCCAGCCCTGCTGCAGCTGGGCTTGCGCGATGACGAATTCCAACGGCGCGACGATCTGTCCGACCGCCGTCGCAACCGACCACTGCTGCACGGCATAGGACGGCGAGCAGTACGCGGCGAGGGAGTCCTCGGCGATCTGCATCGACATCAGCTTGTCCGGCGCCGACCCTCGTGGCTTCAGCACCGTCGCGACCGCGGCGATGGCCTCGTCTCGGGTGTTGCTGGAACGGTAGGACAGTTGCCAGGCGTCGACGTTGAGCGGAATGAGGCCGGCGTTGGCGACATGGACCTGCCGCGCGGCGATGATCTCGCCGGGTTGTTTGGCTGACACGATGTCAGCCGGAGGCCGGTAGAACGCCGGATCGAGTTCAGGGGGCACGGCGAGTGCCGGGGCAGGCTGGACCGGTAGCGGAGCTGTCTCAGTAGGCTCCGCGCTCGCAACCGAGCCTGCGACAGTGGGCGTGATGGCTGCGACGGCGACAGCCAAGGCTGCCAACCTGCGAGACAACGTTGTCCGCGGGGTCATTTTTACTCCCTTACTCGAATGAGACGTGATCGTCTCAAACCTGGAGAGTGAGGTTACCGTGAACACGGCCACGGAACAATAGGTGTCTGGGACGGTTGTTGCTCTCTACGACCCGGCCGGTCATGGCGGACCCGGAACCTGGCATGTATCCCAGTTCCCACAGGGCTTCCCGGTCCAGCTGGACTCGCCATCTCGAGTCTTGGTTCGGGGCGGATCGGCCGCCACCAACCGGTACGGGAGAATGAGCGAGTGAGCACGCACGGCGACCTCTACCGCGCTCTCGACCTGCGGGTTTTGCCTGCGGTCGAGTGGCGGGCCGCCGCGCGCGCACATCGCGACCGGCTCGATCGGCTGGTCGGGCCGTATCTGGAGCGGCGGGCGGCGGGAACCACCCATCCGGTCATCGATTTCCTTTTCACCTACTACGGCAACAAGCCTTCGCAGCTGCGTCGATGGCATCCGGGGTTCGGGATCGGATTGCGTGATGCGAATGACTATCGAGGTGCGCGGGGGTACCACGAGCTGCCGGACGAGCCGGGTGTCTTCACTGCCGACCCGGCGTACCTCGCCAAGCGGCGCGACACGATCGGGTTCGTGTCCGGGCTACTCGCCGCGACGGCGAATCGTCCGGCGCAGCTGTCGTGTTTCGGGCTGCACGAATGGGCGATGGTCTATCGCACCGATGACGTGCGGCATCAGCAGGTTCCACTGCGTCTGGGGCACTCGGGGACAGATGCCGTGGTGGAGTCGATGTCGTTGCGGTGCACGCATTTCGACGCGTTCCGGTTCTTCACACCGGAGGCAGTGGGGCGCAATGCCGAACCGCTCAGTCGCGCGGATCAGGTCCAGCGCGAGCAGCCGGGGTGTCTACACGCGAATATGGATCTCTACAAATGGGGATTCAAGCTCGCGCCGCTGATCTCCTCGGACCTGCTGCTCGATTGCTTCGAACTCGCCTGCACCGCACGCGAACTCGACATGCGGGCCAGCCCCTACGATCTGTCCGGCTTCGGCTATGAGCCGGTGCGCATCGAAACACCCGCCGGACGAGCGGATTACGTTCGGTCCCAGGCGGCGATCGCCGAATCCGCGGACGCACTGCGGGATCGCCTGCGACTGGCCTGCGCCGAGTTGTCGTCGGCGCAGGCCGGGATCGACGCCGCGAACTAGGCGCGTTCCTCGGTGTCGGCGCGGGGCTCGACGGGCTTGTCCGGCGCGGGTTCGGTGACGAGCGCGAAGTCACCGTCGTGCATCTCGGTCCCCTGGTCGACAGCGACCTCGACCAGTTCGACGCCACGGTCCATGCGCAGGATCAGCGGGTCGTCGCTCAGGTCCTTGTACAGCGACACGCACATCGCCACCATCACCACCAAAAACGGCAGTGACACCACCGTGGTGAGGGCTTGCAGGCCGGTCAGCGCGCCTCCGAGATTGTCGGAATCGGCGATCACCAGCATGATCGCGGCGACCGCGCCGGTGGCCGCGCCCCAGAAGATGACGACCCACTTCGACGGTTCGATGCTGCCGCGTTCGGACAGCGTGCCCATCACGATGGAGGCCGCGTCGGCGCCGGAGACGAAGAAGATGGCGACGAGGATCATCACGACCACCGTGGTCACCGAGGTGATCGGGTACTGGTCGAGTAGGTGGAACAGGGCGAAGTTGGAGTCGACCGAGCCGTCGGATTCGGTGAGGTCACCGTTCTGCGCCTGTTCGAAGATGCCTGCGCCACCGAAGATCGCGAACCACAGCAGGCTCACCACGCTCGGCACCAGCAGCACGCCGGTGACGAATTGCCGGATGGTGCGGCCGCGGCTGATCCGCGCGATGAACATGCCGACGAACGGCGTCCACGAGATCCACCAGGCCCAGTAGAAGATCGTCCAGCTCGACAGCCAGGCCTGCATCGCCTCGTCACCGGCGCCGGTGCGCGAGGCCATGGTCGGCAGGCCCTCGATGTAGTCGCCGAGCGAGGTCGGCAGCATATTGAGGATGAACAAGGTCGGCCCCGCGATGAACACGAAGCCCGCGATGGCCAGGGCCAGCACCATATTGATGTTGGACAGCCACTGAATGCCGCGCGCGACGCCCGAGACCGCGGAGAGCACGAAGGCGACGGTCAGGCCCGAGATGATCGCGACGAGACCGATCTTGCCGATGCTGTCGATCCAGCCGTTGAACTCCATGCCCGCGCCGATCTGCAGGGCGCCGAGGCCCAGGGAGGCCGCCGAGCCGAACAGGGTCGCGAAGATCGCCATCATGTCGATCGCCCGGCCGCCGATGCCGTCGGCGTGCCGGCCGAGCAGCGGGCGGAACACCGAGGAGATCAACTGCGAGCGGCCTTTTCGGAACGTGCCGTAGGCAATGGCCAGGCCCGCGACGGCGTAGATCGCCCACGGGTGCAGTGTCCAGTGGAACAGCGTGGTGGCCATGGCGACTTCCGCGGCGGCCGGTGAGCCGGGCTCGGCGGTGTGCGGCGGGGGATTCACGAAGTGCGACAGCGGTTCCGCCACACCCCAGAACATCAGACCGATGCCCATGCCCGCGCTGAACATCATCGCGATCCACGACACGGTGCGGAATTCGGGTTTCTCGTCGTCGGCGCCCAGCGGGATCCGGCCGTAGCGGCTGATCGCCAGCCAGATCACGAACACCACGAACGCGGTGGCGGTGAGCACGAACAACCAGCCCGTATTGGTGATGACCCACTTCTGGGCGGTGCTCGCCGCGGAGGCGAGACTCTCGTCGTCGAGAACACCCCAGGCGACGAAGGCGAGTGCGCCGATCGCGGTCGCGCAGAAGATGAGCAGATCCAGCCTGGCCTTGCCCGGCGATCCACCGGCTACCGATCCGCCCGGCGGCGGTGTGGTGCCGGAACTTCCTACGACATCGTTGGACATGGGTCCGAGTCCTCTCCGATCGCGGAAACTCCCCGCCTCTTCAGACGCGCTGGTCGTGCAGAGCAACCGTACAGCGTATGGGTGACGACCCGAGGTAAGCGCGAGCCCCGCCCAGCACCCTGTTCCCCGAAACACCCCTCGGCAACCATTCGACCGGCTTAGTATTCGTGATGCGGCACAACTGTCTGAGCCAGTTGCGTTGTCCGCATCATTGATTCGGGAGGGCAACGATGCCATCACGTCCGCACACCGACACACGACCCGAGGCCGGGACCGCGATCTCGCTGCGCGATCCCGGCGCGGCATCGCCGAATCGCCGGCGACATTCGCTGGTGCGGTCGGTGGCGGCGGCCGCGGTCGCCGCACTCGTGGCCGTCGGCCTGCCGTCCGGCGCGTCAGCCGATGTCGGCGCCGACCTGACCGGCGCGGTGCAGGAATTCCTCGATGTGGGCCGAACGGCGGTGCCGCGGGCCGACTGTGGGCCCGGCTCGCTGCCGGAGACCGGATTGCAGGGCGACGTCCCCGCGGGTGACCGGGACAGTGGGCGCAGCACGCAGGGCTATCGCTGCAATATGTCGATGGTCGGGGGTTACGCCGGGCGCGGAGCGGGCATCACCTCCACCAGTTTCGAGCACTGCGCCTACCTGGGCACGTTCTTCCCCGGCAACATGCTCAGCGAGCACCCGGGCGTACAGGTCCTCGATGTCTCCGATCCCGCGAATCCGAGGCTGACCGCGACCCTGGCCGAACCCGCCATGCTGGCAGGCACCTGGGAGACGTTGAAGGTCAACACGACTCGCAAACTGCTCGTCGGGACGGGTGTGCCGGTCGGCATCGGGGCCGGCTACCTGTCGGTGTACGACATCTCCGATTGCGCGCGCCCCCGGCTGCTCAATCCGGGGCCCGGCTCGAATCTGGCGATGCCGCTGCCGATCACGACGCACGAGGGCGGCTTCTCCCCCGACGGTCGCACGTATTGGGCATCGGGCCTGGTGCCCGGTTTTCTCAGTGCGATCGACCTCACCGATCCGGCGAATCCGCGGGTGATCTGGCAGGGGCTGACGGGGATCGAGGCGCACGGGCTGGGGGTGAGTCCCGACGGAAACCGGCTCTACATCTCCGCGCTGGGCGGATTCACCGTGCTCGACGTGAGCGCGGTGCAACGACGCGACCCGAATCCGCATGTTCCGCACCTGGGCCGCACGTTCTGGACCGACGGCTGGGCCACCCAGCACAGCGTGCCCGTGACCTATGACGGTGTGGCCCACCTGTTCACCGTCGACGAGGGCGGTTCCGGTGGCGTGAAACTCATCGACGTGTCCGACGACAGCGCGCCCCGTATCACCGCGAAGATCAAACTCGAGATCAACCTGCCCGACAATATCGACGCCGGCATCGGTTCGTCGATGGGCGGTTCGGCGTTCTCCTACGAATCGCACTACTGCACCGCCGACCGGCCCGACAACCCGACCGCACTGGCCTGCGGCTGGATCTCCTCCGGTATCCGGGTGTTCGACGTCCGCGATCCCGGCGACATCCGCGAGATCGCCTACTTCAATCCACCTGCCCGCACCGGACGCAATCTCGAGATCTGGAACTCACCCCACGCCCTTGCCTCGATCATCGGCATTCCGGTGATGAGCGCTCCGGCGGCATTGCGGTCGATGGCCGAGGGGCTGTTCGATCCGGCGCAGGTGCTGACCGCCCGGGCCGGCGATATCGCGTTCGGTGATCTGTCCACGGACTGGTGCCTGTCGCCACCGGAATGGCGTGGCGATCAGCTCTACGTCACCTGTTCCGACAACGGGTTCATGGTGTTGCAGCTCGACAACGAGGTGTACACACCGCCCGCGGATCAGCAGTCCACGGTCGGGTCGTGACCGTGAACCGGATGATCCGCCTGGCGTTCGCGGGGGCCGCTGTGCTGTTCCTGCTGGCGCTCGGCGCGGCCCTGCGACCGCTCTTCGTCACCGAGACGGCCACGCCCGCACCGGTTCTCACCACGACGGAGCTCGGCTTCGTCCAGGACATGACCGCACACCACCAGCAGGCGCTGATCCTCACCGAGCGTCTCGACCCGGCCGCGGATCCCACCGTGCGCAGGCTCGCCGACCAGATCGCCGACACCCAGCGCGTGGAGATCGGCACCCTGCTCGGCTGGACCCAGCTCGCCGGCGCCGCACCCACCGCCGACGTTCCGATGACCTGGATGGCGGGAACCCACCACCACTCGACCGCCGCGCCGACCACCATGCCCGGCATGGCCACCACCGCCGACCTCGACACCCTCGCCGCGGCCCGCGCGGCCGCCGCCGAAACCCTGTTCCTGCAATTGATGTACCGCCACCACGCGGGCGGTATCACGATGGCCCGCGCCGCCGACGCCCTGCTCACCTCGGGTCCGGTGAAGCAGGCCGCACGGGCCATGGCCCAGTCACAAAGTCAGGAAATGGGCTACCTCGGCATGCTGCTCGACCTGCGCGGTGCTCGACCCACGTCCTGAGCCGGGTCGAACCGGCGGGTTCCCCGGTCAGGCGCGGTCGGCGAAGTGGGCGTTGAGCGCCGTCTGGGTGAGTTGGGTGTCGCCGTAGGTGAAAGTGCCGTGTTCGGAGAGCTCGGTGGCCGCGTCGAGGAGGTGGCGGTAGAGCAGGCGGGCGATGCTGCCACCCACGGTGACCCGGCGAACGCCGAGGTCGGCGAGTTCGGCCATCGACAGGCCGCCACCGGTCAGACCCATGACGACGTTGAGCGGTCCGTGCAGCGCCGCGACGAGGGTGGCGATCGTGGCCGCGTCGGCCGCCCCGGGGACGAACGCGCAGTCCGCGCCGGCGGCGAGGTAGGAGTTGGCGCGGCGGATCGCCTCGTCGAGACCGGCGCCCACGAGCAGCGCGTCGGTGCGGCCGACGAGCACGAACGGCTCCCCACTGGCCGCCACCGCCGCGCGCGCCGCCCGGACCCGGTCCACCGCGTGCACCTCGTCGAACAGCGGGGTGGTGCGGTCACCGGTGAAGTCCTCGATGTTGCCGCCCGCCGCACCGGCGTCGATGGCGAGGGAGAGAGTGGTCGCCACGTCCTGGGCGTCCGGCCCGTACCCCTCCTCGAGATCGGCGCTGACCGGCACCCGCACGGCGCTGGTGATCTCGTGGATCCGCCCCATCATCGTCGAGCGATCGACGCGACCGTGCGCACCGTGCTCGGTGAAGAAGTCGTGGTCCGGGCGACCGAACGAGAAGGCGACCCCCGCGCTGGTGGTCGCGATCGCGGGGAATCCCACCGACTCCAGGATCCGCGCGCTCCCCGCATCCCAGGCATTCGGCAGCAGGAAGCAGCCTTCGCGGTGCAGATCGACGAAAGCCTGCGCGCGTGTGCGCTGTTCGCTGTCCACGAGAGCTCCTGCCGGAAGTCGGGTGTCCTGACCGAGCCCATTCTGCCCGCTTTCGCCCTCGACCACACCGATCGGTTCGCTCGACTCGGTGCGTCGCCGTCCCAGACCGGACGCGAGCATCCGGCGCCCCGCGCTGAACTAGCATCAGAGCGCTTGCGATCGGGATGTGAGGGAGGGCCAGCGGGTGCGTGACGGTGCGATTTTCGCCGGATACACGATCGAACGACGGGTGGGTCAGGGCGGGATGGGCGCGGTGTATCTGGCCCGGCATCCACGACTGCCGCGATTGCTCGCGCTGAAATTGCTCAACGAAGAGTTGTTCTCCGACAACGAGTTACGTGCCCGGTTCGAGCGGGAGGCCGATCTGGTCGCGCAGTTGGAGCACCCCAATATCGTGACGGTGTTCGACCGTGGCGCCGACGAGGGCAGGCTCTGGATTTCGATGCAGTACATCGATGGTGTGGACGCGGCCACCATCGACCCGCTGACCTTGCCGCCCGAACGGGCCGTCTACATCGTCGGTGAGACCGCCGCGGCGCTCGACTTCGCCCATCACAAAGGCGTACTGCATCGCGACGTGAAACCGGCCAACATTCTGCTGGCGAAGGCGTCCGACGACCAGCAACGGGTCTATCTCACCGATTTCGGCATCGCACGGGTCGTCGATGACGCGGCGAATCGCCTCACCCGAACGGGGACCTTCACCGCGACGCTCGCCTACGCCGCACCCGAGCAACTGACCGGGGCGCAGATGGACGGCCGCGCCGACCAGTACTCACTGGCCTGCACTCTGTACTTCTTGCTCACGGGCACGGCGCCGTTCGAATCGGTCCACCCGGCGGGCGTGATCCAGGGCCACCTGCAACAACAACCGCCTGCTGTGTCTGCCGCCCGCCCCGGTCTGCCCGCCGCGCTGGACGCCGTCCTGGCACGGGCGATGGCGAAGAGACCGGCCGACCGATTCGCGTCCTGCGCGGACTTCGCCGACGCGGCGCGGCAGGCGCTGACGGGGATCGCCTCGCGACAGCCGCCCGCCCCGATCCCGGTCCGGCCGATGACACCCGTGCGGCCGTATCCGGCTCCAGCGCAGTACAACTCGCCGGTGGCGCGGCCGTACCCGGCGGCACCACGCGGCGCGTATCCTTACCGCCCGGCACCGCGACGCCGCTCGAACGCCGGCTGGATCGTCGGGCTCTGTGTGAGTTTCGTCGTGGTGGTGGTCGCTGGTATCGGTGCCTGGGCGCTGACCACGGATCGCACTGCGCCCCAACGCGACCTCGACGAGGCGCGTCGAGCGTTCGCGCACATGCTCCCCGCCGACGAGATACCGGCGGGGCAGACATGGGGTTCGGGGCCAGGATTCGGCGAAACGACGTGCAGTGGAGACGTTTTCAACGAACGGAGCAAGATCCACTGGTTCTGGGCAGGGTCCCGACCGGACCCGCAACTCGGCGAGCCCACCGCGATGTGGCAATGCGGGTACGCCAACAGCTACATGATTCCCGCGAGTATCACCCGGTGGCCCTACGTCAGGATCTTCCGGTACGCCTCCGCCGCCGAGGCGAAGCGGGTAGCCGACACTTTCGCCGGTGCGGCCCAAGACGTCGACATCAACGGCGGCACGGGCTACACCAACTACAAATGGGGCTCGGCCCCGACCGATCCTCCGCGCATCGCGACGGTGTTCCCCCACGACCCGCGTCGCGACGAATTCATCATGTACTCCTACGGCCTCGGTGCGAGCAATGATCCGTCCATGGCCCAATTGCTCGACTGGTGGAAGACGGTGCCGTTGACGTGATCGGCGCGGGCTAGCGGTCGCGCAGGCGCCGCACCGCGTCGTCCATGTGTTCCACGAGCAGGGTGCGCGCACGCTCGGGTGAGCCGGTGCCGATCGCTTCGTGGAGTTCGACGTGTTCGCGGGCTTGTTCGCGCAGGTCGGGGTAGGTGGTTTGGAGGGCGCCGAGGCACATGCGGGTTTCGATGAGCAGGGTGCGGGCGGCGCGGACGAGGCGGGGGCTGTCGGCGGCGGTGACGAGGGCTTCGTGGAAGGCCTGGTCGGCGTCGGAGACACCGGCGGCATCGCCGGCGTCGGCGGTCAGTCGCAGGGCGGTGACACTGGGTCGCAGGGCGGCGTAGGCGATGTCGCGGCGGCCGTCGAGGATGAGGTCGAGCGCGCCGCCCTCCAGAGCGGTGCGGGCGCGGTAGATGTCGATGACATCGTCGGTGGTGAGTTCGATGACGAAGATGCCGCGGTTGCGGATGCTGAACAGCAGGCCCTCTTGCACGAGGCGTTGCATGGCCTCGCGCACGGGTCCGCGCGAGACGCCGAAACTGGTCGCCAGATCGGCTTCACCGAGTTGGGCGCCGGGCGCCAGCGCACCGCGCATGATCGCCTCGCGCAGGCGGCCGGCGATCATCTCCGCGGTGGACTGCTGGTTGACCGGCTCGAAATCAATGATCGACATGGCGACTCCCCTGCGCGAACAACACGCCCAGCTCGGGAGCGACCGCGGTGGCCCCGGCCAGCCGCAGACCTTCCCAGATGGTGACCTGGTTCGCCGTCAGCACCGGCTTACCGAGCGCGGCCTCGAGTTTCGGGAGCACCTCGAGAGTATGCATGGCCGTATCCGGGATGAGCAGCGCCTGGGCGTCGGCGTGGTCGTTGGTGACGGCCAGGGTCAGGACCTGGTCCGGTGTGAGGGTGCCGACCTCGGCGGCGGTGTCGATCCCGGCGCTCGACATCGAGACCACCTCGATGCCCGCATCGGCGAGGAAGTCGACGAACAACCGCGCCACCTCCTCGGGGTAGCTCGCGACGACGGCCACCCGCCGCACGCCGAGCGTCCGCGCCGCCTCGACGAACGCGAAACTCGTGCTCGACGCGGGCACCCCGGCTGCTTCGGCGAGGCTGTCGACCTGGCCGCGCGCACCCGCCGGCCCGTAGACGAAACTGCCCGAGGTACACGCCCAGACCACGGCGGCGGGGTCCTCGACCGCGAGCAACGCGGCGCCGTGGCTCAGCTTCTCCGGGCTGCCCAGATCGAGCAGTTCGGGGACGGCGTGCAGGTCGGTGCCGTAGATGTGGGCCACCGGCAACGCGGCGCCGAGCAGGGCCGCGGCGCGGGGGTAGTCGTCCTCGGCGGCGTGGTCGGGGTAGATGAATCCGATGGTCGGCGTGTACATCTCGCTCCGTTCAGAAGACCGTTCAGAAGACATTGACGAGCCACTTTCCTGGGCAGAATGTCGCGTCCTCATTCGACTAGAAGACATTGACGAGCCACTTTCCTGGGCCCATCATGGGGAGTTTCATTCGGCCGAGGCAGGCCCACATGGTCAGTTGATTGGCGGTGAGGACGGGTTTGCCGAGCGCCTGTTCGAGTGGCTCGATCACGTCGTAGGTCGGCAGGTTGGTGCAGCTGACGAAGATCGCTTCCGAGCGGGGGTCGTCGGCGCCGAGTATCCGTTCGGCGATGGTGCGGTAGTTGACCTTCCAGATACCGCCGCCGAGCCCGAGGTGATCGGACTTGATCGTGGTGCAGCCCGCCTCGTCGAGGAAGTCGTGCAGTTTGCCGGTGAGGATCTCGTCGTACGGGGTGATGACCGACATCCGGGTGATGTTGAGGTGCTTGATCGCTTCCACCAAGGCGCCCGAGGTGGTCACCGCGTCGGGCGCACCGGCCAGGCAGATCGTCTCCCGCAGGGATCGTTCGTAGGCGAGCCCGTTGATGAAGCTGCCCGACGTGCACAGGTAGGCGACAACTTCCGGTTCCACGTGCAGCACGTCGTGGGTGGCCGCGGTCAGGTGCAGCGGATTGGACACCAATTCGGCCATCGCCAGGGATACCGGTACCGGTTCGTACGGTGTGCGGGCCAGGTGCAGACTCACCTCCAAGGGCGCCCACCGCCACAGTTCCCGTTCGAGGGCGAGGTCGAACGGCGCGATCACGCCGATCCCTCGTTGGGCTACCGGCCCGTCGATGTCCGGGAAGCTGAACTCCACTGCGGCCCCTCTCGCGCTCAGCCGGGCAGACCTCCGAACACGATCGGATTGTTGACAATCATACGATCTGATCGTACGGTGTCAATGTGGAAAACGGGCCGATTGTCACCGTCCTACATCGTGACAGCGTGCCCGAACCGGACCTCATGGCCCCCGTTGCCGAGCGCGCCGACGTGCGCTACACCGAGGCCGACGGGCTCGCCGATGCGCTACCCGGCGCCGATGTGCTGTTCGTCTACGACTTCCAGACCCGCGCCGTACCCGGTGCGTGGCACCGCGCCGATCGCCTGCGCTGGCTGCACATGGGCGGCGTCGGCGTGGATCCGGTGATGTTCCCGGAGCTGCGCGCCTCCGATGTGGTGGTCACCAATACCCGCAATGTCTTCGATACCGCCATCGCCGAATATGTCCTCGGGCAGATCATCTCGTTCGCCAAGGACCTGCCCGGGTCGATCCGGTTGCAGCAGCGGCACGAGTGGCGCCACCGCGAATCCGAGCGCGTGGCCGGGGCCACGGCACTGATCGTCGGAACCGGCTCGATCGGCCGGACCATCGCGCGATTGCTGCGCGCCGCGGGCATGACGGTGCGCGGGGTGGGGCGCCGCGCCCGCTCCGGCGACCCGGATTTCGGCACCGTCAGCGACGACCTGCACGCCGAACTGCCCGGCGCGGACTACGTGATCGCGATCGCCCCGCTCACCGCGCAGACCCGGCACATGTTCGATGCCGCCGCGTTCGCGGCGATGAAACCGCATGCCAGGTTTGTCAATGTCGGACGCGGGGAACTAGTGGTTACCGACGATCTCGTGGCCGCGCTCGGCAACGGTTCGATCGCCGCGGCCGCACTGGACGTGGTGGATCCGGAGCCGCTGCCCGCCGGTCATCCGCTCTGGGATCTGCCGAATGTGGTGCTCACGCCGCACAATTCGGGCGATTTCCGTGGCTGGCGCACCGAGATCGTCCGCGCATTCACCGACAATTTCGGCAGGTGGGCAGCCGGACTGCCGCTGGACAACGTTGTCGACAAGACGCTCGGGTACGTGCCCGGCTGAAGGAGCCCCGCCATGACGCAGCCCGATCTCCCCACCGATCCCACCGTGATGACGGCGGTTCAGTTGGTCTCGGCCTATGCGGCCGGGCAGCTCTCCCCTGTCGAAGCGGCGCAAGCCTGCCTGGACGCCATCGCCGCCCGTGACGGCGCGCTCAACGCCTTCTGCCTGGTCGATCCGGACCGGGCGCTGGTGCAGGCCAAGGACTCCGAGGCGCGCTGGCAGTCGGGCCATCCGCGCGGGTTGCTCGACGGTGTGCCGATTTCCATCAAGGACATCTTCCTGACCGAAGGCTGGCCGACCCTGCGTGGTTCCACCTGCGTCGACGCGGGCGGGCCGTGGCTGGTGGACAGTCCGGTCGCCGCTCGGCTGCGCGAGGACGGGATGGTGTTCGTCGGCAAGACGACCACCCCGGAGATCGCCTGGAAGGGTGTCACCGACAGTGCGCTCACCGGCATCACCCGCAATCCCGCCGATCCCGCGACGACCGCGGGCGGGTCGTCGGGGGGCAGCGCGGCGGCGGTGGCGGGCGGGATGACGCCGGTATCGGTGGGCACCGACGGTGGCGGCAGCATCCGGATTCCTGCTTCGTTCTGCGGGATCGTCGGCTTCAAACCGACGCACGGGCGGGTGCCGCTGTACCCGGCCAGCCCGTTCGGGCCCCTCGCCCACGCCGGGCCGATGACGCGCACCGTCGAGGACGCGGCACTGCTGATGGACATCCTCTCGCTGCCGGATCCGCGCGACCCGACGGCGCTGGCCCCCACCTTGACGACCTTCCGCAGTCAGATGCAGCGGGATGTGCGCGGGCTGTCGGTCGGCTACTCCGCCACGCTCGGGTACGCACAGGTGGACCCCGAGGTGGCCGAGATCGTCGAGAGCGCGGTGCGGCGGTTGGCCGAGGCCGACCTGACCATCGATGCGGTCGACCCCGGATTCGCTGACCCGCGCGAAGCCTTCGACACTCTGTGGGCCGCGGGTGCGGCGACCATGCTGTCGAAGTTCCCGGCCGGGTCCCGTGCGAAGGTGGATCCCGGCTTGGGCGCGGTCTGGGCGCGCGGCGAAGCCGTCAGCGCTGTCGACTATCTCGATGCCCGCCACGTCGCGGCGGAAGTCGGTATCACGATGGGCAATTTCCACACCGCCTACGACGTCCTGATCACCCCGACCATGCCGATCACCGCGTTCGAGGCCGGACACGATGTGCCGCCGGGCAGCGGACTGCGCGGGTGGCCCGACTGGACCCCGTTCACCTACCCGTTCAACATGACTCAGCAGCCGGCCATCAGCATCCCGGCCGGTACGACGCGCGCCGGCATGCCGGTGGGCTTGCAGATTGTCGGCCCCCGGCATTCCGATGACTTGATCCTCGCGGTCGCCAGGCACGCCGAGTTCGTGCTGAACTCCTGAAACAAATAGGGCGCGCACCGCTTTCGCCGCCGCCGAGGGAATCGGCGGCGGCGAGGCGGTCGTTGTCTCACGCGCGGGCGAATGCCAGCGTCTCCCCCTCGACACCGCGCAACCACAGTCCGTTGCAGGCGGTCGCCACGCCCGCGAGGCCGTCCTCGATCGTGGCGAAGACGCTGCCGGGGACCCAGCCGAGGTCGCCGTTGATCAGCAGATTGTTGCGGCCGTAGAACAGGGCCAGGTCGGTGGCGCCCTGGGCGTGATGGGCCGCGGAGCCGGGTTCGTAGCCGTAGGCGGGGTTGCCGATTTCCCACGGTTCGAAGTCGAAGAGGCAGACGTCACCGGGAATCGGTGTGACGGTGGGATTTTCGCGATGCGGGGCCGCCGTGATGCGGGGCACCAGGGCGTAGACCTCGTTGCGGGCGTATTTGGCGTGGAAGGCGTCGCCCTCCTGGGGGAGCGCATCCCAGACGGCGGCACACGTGAGCGGGGCTTCGTCGTCGAGCAGGCGCGCGCGACAGGTGACGCCGGCTTTGGTGAGGGTGATGCTCATGTAGCGGGCCATCGGCCTCCTGCTTCCTGTGCGGTGCGGCGGACTACAGCTCGGCGAGGACTTCCGACCAGATCGCCAGCGCGTCCTCGATCTGAGTTTCGGTGACGATGAGCGGCGGGATCATGCGCACGACATTCATGTGCGCGCCGCAGGTGAGCAGCAGCAGTCCCTTGTCGACGGCGGCCTTCTGGGCGGCCGATGCCGTCGCGGTGTCGGGTTCGCCGGTCGGCGTGGTGAATTCGGCGCCGACGAGCAGACCGAGTCCACGGACGTCCCCGATCGCCTTGGTGGCGAGACTTTCGACGCCCCTGAGCAATTGCGCGCCACGGACGGCGGCGTTGTCGACGAGACCCTCGGCCTCGATCACCTCGAGTGTCGCGACCGCCGCGGCACAGGCCACCGCGTTGCCGCCGTAGGTCCCGCCCTGCGAGCCCGGCCAGGCCTTGGCCATCAACTCCCGCGACGCCGCGATGCCAGACAGCGGGAACCCGCTGGCCAAGCCCTTGGCGATGGTGATCACGTCGGGGCGGACGTCGAAGTGCTGGTGGCCGAAGAACTTTCCGGTCCGGCCGAAGCCGGTCTGGATCTCGTCGAAGACCAGCAGGATGCCGTGCCGGTCGGCGCGCTCGCGCAGGCCGTGGAAGAACCGGGTGTTGCCGGGGATGTAGCCGCCCTCGCCGAGCACCGGTTCGACGATGAACGCGGCGGTTTCCGCGGGCGAGGTGAGAGTGGCGAGCAGATAGTCGAGCTCACGCAGCGCGAAGTCGGTGGCTTCGGCTTCGCTCCAGCCGTAGCGGAAGGCCGTCGGAAACGGGGCCACGTGTACCCCGGACATCAACGGGCTGAACCCCGCCGAGAACCGGGTTCCCGAGGTGGTCATGGTCGCCGCGGCGACGGTGCGGCCGTGAAAACCGCCGTGGAAGACGACCACGTTCGGGCGCCCGGTGGCTTGGCGGGCCAGACGCAGCGCGGCCTCGACCGCCTCGCTGCCGGAATTGGCGAAGAACAGCGCGTCCAAGCCCTCGGGCAGCACAGCGCCGAGCCGCTCGGTGAGTTCGAGCAGCGGCCGGTGCAGCACCGTCGTGTACTGGCCGTGGATCAGGCTGGCGACCTGGGCCTGCGCCGCCGCGACCACGGTGGGATGGCAGTGCCCGGTGCTGGTGACGCCGATCCCGGCGGTGAAATCCAGGTAGCGGCGACCGTCGGTGTCGTAGAGGTAGCAGCCTGCGCCGTGGTCGACGTGGACGGGCGTGGCCTGCTTCAGGACGGGAGACAGCTCGGTCATCAAGGACTCCCCAGATTGTCTATTGTCGGATTGTTGACAATATGCATAACATGGCGGCAGGGTTCACAGCAATGGGCGATCCCACCGCGTCGGGAGGCAGGCACCGCATGGACGAGTCCGGAGGCAGCGCGCAGCTGCTCGACAACCTGAGCGCCGCCGAGCAGGCCGCGATCGACAGCGTTCCGCAGGGGCTGTTCATCGGCGGCCGATGGCGTGACTGCGCCGCCACGCTGCCCGTCCTCGATCCCGCGACCGGTGCGCGGCTGTGCGCGGTGGCGGACGCGACTGCGGCCGACGGACTCGACGCACTCGCCGCGGCCGCCGCCGCCCAGGCGGCCTGGGCCGGCACCCCGGCACGCACCCGCAGCGACATCCTGATGCGCGCGCACCACGCGCTGCTGGCCGGCACCGAACGCCTCGCTCTGGTCATGACCCTCGAGATGGGCAAGCCGCTCGCCGAGGCGCGTGGCGAAGTCGCCTATGCCGCGGAGTTCTTCCGCTGGTTCGCCGAGGAAGCCGTCCGCCTCGACGGCGGGTACCTGCCCGCGCCGACGGGCGGATCCCGGTTCCTGGTGACGAAGCAACCGGTGGGGCCGAGCCTGCTCATCACGCCGTGGAACTTCCCGATGGCGATGGGCGCGCGCAAGATCGCGCCCGCGCTGGCCGCCGGATGCACCTGCGTGGTGAAGCCCGCCGAACAGACACCGCTGTCGATGCTGGCGCTCGCGGCGATCCTGGCCCAGGCGGGGGTGCCCGACGGTGTGGTCAATGTGGTGACCACCGCCGACCCCGGTGCGCTGATGACGCCGCTCATCGCCGATCCGCGCTCGCGGAAACTCTCCTTCACCGGGTCCACCGCCATCGGCAAACTCCTGCTGGAACAGTGCGCCCGCACTGTCATGCGCACCTCGATGGAACTCGGCGGCAACGCGCCGCTGCTGGTGTTCGACGATGCCGATCTCGACGAAGCGGTCGAGGGTGCGCTCGCCGCCAAGATGCGCAATATCGGCCAGGCCTGTACGGCCGCGAACCGAATTCTGGCGCAGCGCGGCATCGCCGCGGCATTCGCCGAGCGACTGGCCGCGCGCATGGCGGCCTTGCCGATGGGTCGTGGCACCGAGCCGGGCGTGGTCGTCGGGCCGCTCATCGACGCCGATGCCGTAGCCAAGGTCGAGCACCTCGTGGCCGACGCACGCCAGCGCGGCGCCGAGGTGCGCCTCGGTGGCACGGCGATCGACGGACCGGGCACCTTCTACCCGGCGACCGTGCTCACCGGCGTCCCCGACGACGCCGAGTTGTGCCACACCGAGATCTTCGGACCCGTCGCCGCGATCGGCACGTTCGACACCGAGGACGAGGCGATCACCCGCGCCAACGACACCCCCTACGGGCTGGTGGCGTATGTGTTCACCGAGAACCTGCGTCGCGGACTGCGCGTCTGCGAAGCGCTCGACACGGGGATGGTCGGCCTGAACCAGGGCGTGGTCTCCAATCCGGCCGCGCCCTTCGGCGGAGTGAAGGAATCCGGACTCGGGCGCGAGGGCGGTTTCACCGGGATCGACGAATTCCTCGAGACCAAATACATCGGCGTCAAGGTTTAGGGAGACAGCGTGCGCACATACCGGATCGCCACCATTCCGGGCGACGGAATCGGCGTCGACGTGACCGTCGAGGCGGTGAAGGTGCTCGACCGGGTCCTGCCGGGAATCCGCTGGACCGAGTTCGACTGGTCGTGCGAGAACTATCTGCGGACCGGTGCGATGATGCCGGCCGACGGGCCCGAACAACTCGCAGGGTTCGACGCGATCCTGTTGGGCGCGGTCGGATTCCCCGGGGTGCCCGACCACATCTCGCTGTGGGGCCTGCTGATTCCGCTGCGGCGCGCCTTCGGCCAGTACGTCAACCTGCGGCCGGTGCGGCTGCTGCCCGGCACGCAATCGGCGCTGCGCGACCGCAACGCCGAGGACCTCGACATTCTCATCGTGCGGGAGAACTCCGAGGGCGAGTACTCCGAGATCGGCGGCATCCACAACCCGGGCAGGCCGGACGAATTCGTGCTGCAGGAATCGGTGTTCACCCGCACCGGCTGCGAACGGATCATCCGCTACGCCTTCGACCGCGCCGCCGAACGCTCGGGGACGCTCTGTTCGGCGACGAAATCCAACGGGCTCATCCACTCGATGCCCTACTGGGACAGCGTTTTCGAGCGCGTAGCCGCCGAGTACCCGACGGTGCGGACCCGGCAGATGCACGTCGACGCCCTCGCCGCCGAAATCGTGCTCCACCCCGATCGGCTGGATGTGATCGTGGGCTCGAACCTGTTCGGCGACATCCTCTCCGACCTCGCCGCG
This sequence comes from Nocardia sp. NPDC060249, assembly GCF_042728755.1. Classification (NCBI taxonomy): domain Bacteria; kingdom Bacillati; phylum Actinomycetota; class Actinomycetes; order Mycobacteriales; family Nocardiaceae; genus Nocardia; species Nocardia sp. NPDC060249. Next base: position 1,225,648 of record NZ_JBHXAQ010000001.1, on the reverse strand, counting down.
GCCGTCACCGGCGGACTCGGGCTCGCGCCCTCGGGCAATATCAACCCCGCGGCGGACGCGCCGTCGATGTTCGAGGCCGTGCACGGTAGCGCGCCCGACATCGCGGGCATGGGCATCGCCGACCCCGTCGCCCAGATCCTCGCCGGGGCCATGCTGCTCGCCCACCTGGGTGAGCACGCCGCGGCCACCGCCGTCGACCGCGCGGTCTGCGATGTCCTCGCCGCGGGTACTGTCCGGACACCGGACCTCGGCGGCACCGCTACCACCGCCGACCTGGGCACCGCCATCGCCGAACGCGCCGCCGAACTCGCGATCACCCTCACCCGAGCGTGATCCGAACTCGCCCGCCGCTGACCGGCCGGACGCCGGCACGTAACCGGCGGGCACCCGCTGGTGACGCCGAACTGCGCACCGAGCGGCACGCGCCGGCGTGAGCACAACGTCATCGCGAGGCAACTGCCCAGAAAATCGCAGGCAATCGGTGATGCGCACGATGAGTCGCAGTATCGATGATGGTCCTCGGAAGGCGGAACGTGGTGACGAGCGCACGGGTGGGCGTAGTTCCGGCGGTGCAATGCGGGCTGGGTCTGGTGCGCGCGCGAATAGCCGCGGACCTCGAGCCGATCACGGTGCGTGAGCGACCCGTCGCCGAGGCCGTGGGGGCGACCCTGGCTGTCGCCCTCACCGCGGGCACGCCCCTGCCGCGGGTGGACAGCGCCGCCATGGACGGTTACGCGGTCGCTGGCCCCGGACCGTGGTGGCGGCTGCACCAGCAGGTCAGCTACGCCGGGCGCGGCTGCTCGGTGGTGCTGGCGCCCGGCGAGGCGGTGCGGATCGCGACCGGCGCGGCGACCCCGCTGGGCACCACGGCGACCCTGCGCGACGAACACATCGTGACCACGAGTGTGTCCGGCACACCGGTGGTGATGCGCGCCCCCGGCGCGCCGGTCCGCGACGACACCCGCCGCCAAGGCGAACACTGGAGCAGCGGAACGGAATTGGCTCGCGCCGGCGCGCGCGTCTCACCGGCGCTGGCTTCGGCGGCGCTCAGCGCCGAAGCCGAAACCGTCAGCGTGCGTGGACCTTTGCGCGCCGACGTGGTGATGACCGGCGACGAGATCCGCGCTGTCGGCCCGCTCGGCCCTGGCGAAACCCGCGACTCCCTCGGCCCGGTCATGCCGGAGTTCCTGCGCTGCTGCGATATCGAGAGCACCGGCCTGTGGCACCTCGCCGACAGCCGCGACCTGCTGCGCTCCTGGCTCACCCTGAAATCCCACGCCGACCTGGTCGTCATGGTCGGTGCCACCGGTCGCGGCGCCGCCGACCACCTGCGCACCCTGCTCGCCGACCTGGGTGCCCGCATCATCGTCGAACGGATAGCGATCCGCCCCGGCGGCTCCACCCTCGTCGCCCAGCTCCCCGACGGCCGCGTCCTCCTGGGTCTGCCCGGCAACCCCTTCGCCGCCGTAGCCGCCCTCCTGGCCGTCGGCCCGGCCATCGTCGACGCCCTCACACTGCGCACGCCCGGCCCCACCATGTGGGGCCGGCTCTCCGACGCCGGCGTCATGGAAGGCGAAGCCACCCGGATCGTCGGCGTCCAGCAACACCCCGGCGGTGTCTGGCGCAGCACCGGCCCCGCGCACACTCCCCATCTCGCCGGCCTCATCCCCTGCCAAGCCCTGGCCATCCTGCCCCCTGGCACCGGCCGAGGCTCGCTCGTGGAACTCCTCCCCCTCCCCCACTGATCCCGATAGCGTTGCCACACAACAGAAACGGCCCCGATGTGGAAGTCCACACCGGGGCCGTACGCTGCGGGATCCGACCGGATCAGCCCTGTTGCGGCGGCTGCCAGGGGCGACCGTAGGGGTCCTCGGAGCGCGGGGCGGGGTGTTCGGCCGGAGCGATCGGGGGTGGGGTCGGAAGTTCCGGGTCCACCTTGGCCACTGAGGTCTTCGGGCGCGGCGCGGGGGAATCGAAACCCTCGACGGGCGTGCGCGCGGTGGCTTCCGCGGCGCGGACGGCTTCGGCGATCTTGGGGTCCGAGGCGGTCTCGAACCAGTCGGCCACGTCGGTGTCGTCTTCGATCTTCACCGGAGCTTCGTCGGCGGACGGTTCGTAGCGGAAGACGCCGTCCTCGCCCTTGGTGGCGAAGTTCTGGGCGAAACCTTCGAGCGCCTTGCCGAAATCGCTGGGGACCAGCCACACCTTGTTCGCATCGCCCTTGGCCACCATCGGCAGGGTCTGCATGTACTGGTAGGCGAGCAGTTCCGGAGTCGGCTTGCCGTTCTTGATGGCGGCGAACACCTTCTCGATCGCCTTCGCCTGACCCTGGGCCTGCAGGTAGGAGGCGGCGCGTTCACCCTGGGCACGCAGGATGCGGCTCTGGCGTTCACCCTCGGCCGACAGGATCGAGGACTGCTTGCCGCCCTCGGCGGTCAGGATCGCCGCCTGCTTGGCACCCTCGGCGGTCTTGATCTGCGCTTCGCGGTTACCTTCGGCGGTGAGGATCGTCGCGCGCTTCTCGCGATCGGCCTTCATCTGCTTCTCCATCGATTCCTGGATCGACGGCGGCGGATCGATGGACTTGAGCTCCACGCGGGCCACCCGCAGGCCCCAGCGGCCGGTGGCCTCGTCGAGCACACCGCGCAGCTGATTGTTGATCTGATCGCGCGAGGTCAGCGTCTCTTCCAGGGTCATGCCACCGACCACATTGCGCAGCGTGGTGACGGTGAGCTGCTCGACCGCGGCGATGTAGTTGCTGATCTCGTACACAGCGGCCTGCGGGCTGGTGACCTGGAAATACACCACCGAGTCGATCTGCAGGGTGAGGTTGTCCTGGGTGATCACCGGCTGCGGCGGGAACGACACGACCCGCTCGCGCAGGTCCACCTTCGCGCGGACCCGATCGGCAAACGGGACGAGGAACGTCAGCTGACCGGACACGGTGCGCGAATAACGCCCGAGCCGTTCGATCACCGCCGCCTCGGCCTGCGGGACGAGAGCGATCGATTTGAACACCACCACCACGACCAACAGGACGAGGACGGCGGCCACGATCAAGGCAACCATTGCTAGGGACCCTTCCAGACGACGGCGGTCGCGCCATCGATCTTCATCACATAGACAGTCACACCGGCTTCGTACACTTCACTCGGGTCGAGCGGACGCGCGGTCCAGACCTCGCCGCCGAGCTTGACCTGACCCGAATACTCCGCGACCTGCTCGAGCACCAGTGCCGACTTCCCCGGCAGCGCATCGGCATTCGTCGGGGTGGGCGGCGGGGTACCGAACTTGCGGCGCAGCAGCGGGCGCACGCCGAGGAAGAGCACACCGGCCATCGCGGCGAACACCAGCGCGTCGCCCCACACCGGTAGGTCGGTGGCAGCGCTCACGCCCGCCGTGCCGAGTGCGGCCACGCCCAGCGTGAGCAGCATGAGATCCCCGGTGAGCATTTCCGCCGCCGCGAGAACGATGCCCGCGATCAGCCAGACTATTGCGGCCACCCTGCCAGCCTAGCCCCGATGACCGATTCGCGGGCGGGCTCGCCTGATTGCCGGGCCCGGTGCGCCGATGCCACACACTCTGTTACAGGCGAGGTAGTTTCGGGGGCGTGAGTGCACGAGACAGCTACGGCGACATCTATTCCGGACACGATCGGACCAAGAAGAAGCCGGTGCCGACAGTGCGTGCCGAACGCGACCTGGTGGTGGAGGACGCGGCGAGCGGATTCTGCGGTGCCGTAGTCGGTTTCGATCGCAGCTATGACGGCGAGTTCGTGAAACTCGAGGACGCGCGCGGGGCGGTGCGGTTGTTCGCGATGCGTGAGGCGGCCTTCCTGATCGACGGCAAACCGGTCACGCTGACCAAGCCCACCACGAGCGCGCCGACACAGCAGGCACGGTCGGCGTCGGGTTCCACCCGCGTCGAGGGACTGCGGGCACGGGTCGCGCGGACCAGCCGGATCTGGGTGGAGGGCGTGCACGACGCGGCGCTCGTCGAACGAGTGTGGGGCCACGACCTGCGGGTCGAGGGCGTGGTCGTCGAACACCTCGAGGGCCTCGACAATCTGGGCGCCCGGCTCACCGAGTTCGAGCCCGGCCCCGGCGCCCGGGTGGGTGTGCTCGTCGACCACCTGGTGACCGGCTCGAAGGAGACGCACCTGACCACCGGCCTCGGCCCGCACGTGCTGGTGACCGGTCATCCCTACATCGATGTCTGGCAGGCGGTACGCCCCGCCGCGCTCGGCATCGACGCATGGCCTGCGGTGCCGCGCGGGGAGGACTGGAAGACCGGAATCTGCGCGCGCCTCGGCTGGGGAACACCGCAGCAGGGCTGGCGCCGTGTCTACGATGCGGTCGGCTCGTTCCGGGATCTGGAATCCCCACTCATCGGCGCCGTCGAGCGGCTCATCGACTTCGTGACCGAGCCGGAGTGAAGGCACAGCAGGTCAGGCGGGTCCTCGCGCCGAAATCAGTGACCCGCGTAGGCACCATCGACCACCTCGGTGCGCGCACGCGATCGCGGGCGAACCTTTATGCTCGATGATTATGTGCTCTCCCAGTGCCACGCTGACGCTGTGGGCCGGCTCCTGGCTGGCCGGTACCAGCGCGCCCGACGACGTGCTGGAGGCACTGCACGCCTGGGCGCCGCGGCACACCATCGCGGCGGGCGACCCGGTCACCGGCGGACGCACGGACCTGCCATGGACCTCACGCGGTGCGGCGGGCACCGGAGCCATGCCGCTACTCAAGGTGATCCGCGAGGCGATGGCGCCGGCCGGGGCGCAGGTGCGCCTGGTCCTGCCCGCACCGGGTGACGTCCGCGGGCTGCCGGTGGGCACCGCGTTCGCGGCCGACGCGATCGACGCCGAGGAGGGCCTGCTGCTCGGTGTTCCCGGCGAACCCGGCACCGGTCTGATCCCCCAGTGGGACGACGACGACACCCTGCAGTGGACCGTCTACGGCGTCGATCTGCCCCGTGTCGCGGGTCACGACATGTCGCTCGGCGAAGCCGAGTACACGATGCGCGAATCGGTACGCGACGCCGCCGACGCCCTGATGCGGCTGCACACCACCTCGGTCGGCAACGGCGACGACGATCCGCGCGAACAGATCGAGGCCCAGCTCGCAGCCTACGCGCGCCATGCCTACCCTGACTCGATCCCGTTGCGCGCCAAGCGAATTCTCGATACCGCTGATCACGTCGCCGCGATCCTCACCGTCGCTCAGCACGAGCCGGCGTCCGCACCCACCTCGGCCACCGCGCTCGGCGCGCACGAATCCCTGCTGCGCCCGCTGTGGAACACGATCCGCGAGGCCCGCCTCGTCGCGGTGCACGCCGCCGCCCGCCGCGACACCTGAGCCACCCGCATTCGGGACGGAACGTATTCGCCGAATCCGGTATCGCACGCCGGACCCCTCAGAGCCGATCCGTCAGCGCCGGTACGGCTGCTGGTACTGCGGCTGCTGGGGATACGGCATCTGCTGGGGGTACGGGTACTGCTGCTGCGGGTACGGCATCGGCTGCTGCTGCGGATACGGCTGCGGATACTGACCCTGCGGATACTGCGGCGGGTACTGAGCCTGCGGGTAGCCGGGGCCGGAGGGTTGCTGCTGCGGGTACGGCTGCTGATACTGAGCCGGGTAGGGCTGGGGCGGCATCTGGTGCTGAGGCGGCATCTGGTGTGGCGCAGCCTGATTCGAGGAACTACTGAACGTGCGGATCAACACGACCACCACGATGAGCACGACCACGCCGATGATCAGGTACCAGACCCACTCCGGGACCCCGCCGCCACCGACGCTGACGCTGCTACCGCCCCCACGACGGGCCAGCACCGTCCCCGCATCGCCCGCGAGTACGCCGTCGCCGGTGCGAAGACCTCCCCGAGCCAGTGCGGTCAGCGTCATCTCGGCACGGTTCATCGGGCCCTCCCCGTAGCATCACCCGACCTTCGGGCGAAGGTCTGCGGCGATGCTAACGCAGAGCCGGCTCGAAGTGGGAAGTGCCAGTTCAGAATCCGCCGAGGGCGACTTTGAGGCTGGGCACATCGAGCGAGGCGAGCGTCGCATCGCGAACCTGCGGGCAGGTGCGGCCGGTGACGGTGTCGACGATGTGGCGGTTGTAGGCGATCGCGGCGTTGGCGACGGTGTCGTTGACCGTCCACAGTCTCACCGCGCCGGTGAACGCCACCCGCGCGACCCGCGGGCCCAGCGCCTTCCACGTCCCCTTCTGCCCGTCGAGAATGCCGCACAGTTCCTGGACGGATGCCTGCGAGATCGTGGGCTCGGTGGGCTGCGGGGGCTGGGTCTGGTAGCCGGAATCCCCGCCACAGCCGGTCAGACCGAGCGCGGCGGCGGTCAGTACCAGGGCGAACCCGGCGGCGCGGCGCGGCGTTGTCGAATTCATCGGAAATCCTCCGATCAGTCGAGCGCAACTGTGAAAAGGCTACTCCTCGAACCGGGGACTACCGGTGAATGGTTATCCGGTTGTGTTCAGCGCCGAACCGGGCGCGCGGGCAGTTCGCAGCAACCGGGAGCACACAGGGCACCGTCGACAGTGCAGCCGTACCCGGGCACCGTGCCGAGTTCGCGCACCGGACCGTCGCTCACGCGTTCGGCGATCAGTTCGACGATCATCCGGGAGAACCGCGGATCGGTGCCGGGCGTCCCCGCGCGGGCGAAGGCCATGCCGAGCTCGGTGGCGCGGGTCGCGGCTTCGTTGTCGAGGTCCCAGATCACCTCGAGATGATCGGAGACGAAACCGACCGGGCACACCACCACGGCGTCGATTCCCTTGCCGTGCAGCACATCCAGGTGGTCGACGATGTCGGGTTCGAGCCACGGCACCTGCGGCGGGCCCGAGCGCGACTGCCACACCACGTCGTACTCGGCGAAACCGGTTGCCGCGGCACACAATCGGGCGGCTTCGGCGACCTGCCTGCTGTAGAGGCGCCCGCCCTCGGCCGGCGGTCCCGCCGACAGGTCGGCCGAGACGGGGATGGAATGTGCGGTGAAAACCAGGCGCGCTCGCTCGCGGCGATCGGCCGGAATCCGGTGCACCGCGGCGGTGATCGCGTCGGCGAACGACTCGATCAGCAGCGGGTGGTCGAAGTACTGGCGCAGTTTCACCAGCTCGGGGGCACCGGCGCCGACAGCCGTGCGGGCTCGGGTGATGTCTTCGTCGTACTGGCGGCAACCGGAGTACCCACCCCACGCCGAGGTCGGGAAGACCAGCGCCGAGCGCACACCGTCGGCGGTCATCCGCGCGACCGTGTCCTCGACCAGGGGATGCCAGTTGCGATTGCCGAAATAGACCGGTAGATCCATCCCGGCATCGGCGAGGTCGGCCTCGAGCGCCGCGATGATCTGCAGATTCAACGCGTTGATCGGCGAGATCCCGCCGAAATGCAGGTAGTGCTGCGCCACCTCGGCGAGCCGTTCGGGGGGCACCCCGCGGCCCCGAGTGACGTTCTCCAGAAAGGGGATCACGTCCTCGGGACCTTCGGGACCACCGAAGGACAGCAGCAGCAGGGCGTCCGGCATCAGCTCAGGGACATGTTCTCCGGGAACCACATGTTGTGGCTGGCGCCGCCGTCGACGTAGATGATCGAGCCGGTGGTGGCGGGCAGCCAATCCGAGAGCAGCGCCACGATCGACTTGCCGACCGCGCGCGGATCGTTGCCGTCCCAGCCGATCGGCGACGCGCCGTCCCAGTACTGGTCGAGCTGGACGAGCTGCTTGGCATCGTCGGTGGCGGTGCCCGCGATGGCCTTGGCCGCGAGGGTCTTGATCGGGCCCGCGGCGATCAGGTTGGAGCGCACCTTCTTGGCCGCGCCGACCTCACGCGCCACATAGCGGTTCACCGACTCCAGCGCGGCCTTGGACACGCCCATCCAGTTGTAGTACGGCATGGCCACGCGCGGATCGAAGTCCATGCCGACCAGCGAGCCGCCCTCGTTCATGACGGGGAGCACGGCGCGCGCGAGCGAGGCGTAGCTCCACGCGGAGATCTCGAACGACTTGGCGACATCGGGGCCGGGGCCCTCGAGGAACGGCAGCGCACCGGGGCCCATGATCGAGCGGGGCGCGAACGCGATGGAGTGCAGCGCGCCGTCGATGCCCTCGGGCGCCAGCTCACGCAGCTTCTCGGTGAGCGCGGCCAGATCCTCTTCGTTGGTCACGTCGAGGCCGATGGCAGGCGGCACCTCCTGCGGCAGCCGCTTGGCGATGCGGTCGATGAGCCGCAAGCGCTCGGGAATACCGGTGATGATCACCCTCGCGCCCTGCTCCTGCGCGATCGCGGCCGCGTGGAACGCGATCGACGAGTCGGTGATGATGCCGGTGACCAGGATGGTCTTGCCTTCGAGCAATCCGCCCATGAGTTTTCGGTTCTCCTGAAATCAGTATGGTTGCCGCCACCTTGTCGGTGGCGCGGGGCAATCCGTTAGCGGATCAGTGACCCATGCACTGGCGGCCGTCGACGTGGACGACAGCGCCTCTATCGGATCAGTGACCCATGCCCATGCCGCCGTCGACCGGGATAACCGCGCCGGTGACATAGCGGGAGTCCTCGGAGGCGAGGAAGCTGACGACGGCCGCGATGTCTTCCGGCTGGCCGAGGCGCTGCAGCGGAATGAACTTCTTCGCCATGTCCTTCAGATCATCGGGCAGATCTTTGGTCATGTCGGTCTCGATGAAACCGGGCGCGACCACGTTGGCAGTGATCGAGCGCGAACCCAGCTCACGACTGATCGAGCGCGCCATACCGATGACGCCGGCCTTGGACGAGGCGTAGTTGATCTGCCCAGCCTGGCCGCTCAGGCCGACCACGGAGCCCAGGAAGATCAACCGGCCCCAGCGGCCCCGCAGCATGTTGCGGTTGGCACGCTTGGCACAGCGGAACGCACCCGTCAGGTTGGCGTCGATGACCTTCTCGAACTGCTCCTCGGTCATGCGCATCAGCAGGGTGTCGTCGGTGATGCCCGCATTGGCGACCAGTACCTCGACCGGGCCCTGGTGCTCTTCGACCTCGGTGAACGCACGATCGACCGAATCACTGTCGGTGACATCGCATTTCACACCGAACAGGCCCTCGGGCACCCCCGATCCACGATGGGTGACGGCGACCTTGTGGCCGTCGGCCTGCAGTCGCTGCGCGACCGCGAGACCGATACCGCGGTTACCGCCGGTGACCAGGACCGACCGGGATGTGACGTTCGACATAGGGTCCAACCTATCTGTTCCGATTCGTGCGCCCCGCGTCAGGGTCGCGCCGTTGCGACAGCTCACAACGCGGGGCGGTGGGAGCTAGGGCAGGCGTTGACGATAGAGCAAACTGACCACGACTCCCGCCGCGATGGCCAGCATGCCGAACAACAGCCACGGCCTGCTCGCATCGCCACGCGTGGTCTCGTAGCCGATCTGTTCCTCGAGGGTGTCGTAGACCGCGGTGAGTTCGGCCAGCGACGACGCGGTGTAGAAGTCGCCGCCGGACAGCTCGGCGATCTCGCGCAGCGAGTCGTTGTCGACCGGTACCTTCACCCGCTGGGAACCCTTGCCGTCGGAGTCCGGGATCTCGACCGTGCCCCATTCGGTACCGAAGGAGATCGTCGAGACCGGGATGCCCTTGTTCTTGGCCAGGCGCGCGGCGGTGAAACCGTGGCGCGGGTTGTCGACGTCCTTGTCGTCGGGCACGGTCTGCTTGCCGTCCGACATCAGCACCACCCGCGCGGGCGGTGGCGTCTCGGCGCCGCCGAGGACGGCGGCCAGCGTGTCGATGGACTGCAGGGCCGTGAGGACGCCCTCGCCGGTGGCGGTGCGCTCGGCCAGCTTGATGTTGTCGATCGAGTGCTTGACCGCCTCGCGGTTGGTCGTCGGCGACACCATCACCGAGGCCGTGCCGGCGAACGTGACGAAACCGAGGTTGATACCGGGCGTCAGACCGTCGACGAAATCCTTGCCTGCCTTCTGCGCGACCTGCAACCTGTTGGGCTCCACGTCGGTGGCTTCCATCGACAGCGAAACATCCATCACCAGAACAACAGTCGCGCGGTTACGCGGCACCTTCTGCACGGCGGTCGGACCGGCCGCGGCGATCGTCAGCAGGACCAGGCCCGCCAGGATCAGCGCGATCGGGACATGGCGCATCGGGCTCGGTCGCGACGGGGCGACCCGCTCCAGGATGGCCATGTTGCCGAACTGCAGCATCCGCTTGTGCCGGGCGCGCTGCACCAGCACGTAACCGAGCACGAGCAGGGCGACGACCGCGAGGAAACCGAGCCAGACGACGGCCGTGAAATGCGAAATACTCACTGGCGAGGCACCCGCCCGCTCGGGGCGCCGAGGCTGTGGCGCCGGGTGGACACGAACCGGACCACGTCGGCGATCCAGTCCCGATCGGTCTGCAGGGTGAGCACCGGCGCACCGCAACTGCGCAGCGCCTGGGCAACCTGCTCACGCTGGGCCCTGGCCGCGGCCGCGAAATCGGCACGCAGCGCGGGGGTGACGCTGAACTCGCGGGTGCGTCCCGATTCGGGATCGTGCAGCACCACGTCGCCGCCGTCGGGCAGCGCGACATCGAGGGGGTCGAGCACTTCCACGGCGAGGAGGTCGTGGCGGGCGGAGATCGCGCGCAGCGACCGCTGCCAGTCGACGTCACCGAGGAAGTCGCTGATCACCACGGCCAGACCGCGTTTGCGTTGCGGCCGGCGCAGCGATTCGATCCCGGCCTTGAGATCGCCGCGCACACCGTCGCGGGCGTGCGGGGTGGTGGCGATGCCACGCAGCAGGGTCTGGGCGTGCATGCGTCCGCTGCGGGCGGGGATCCGCACCAGGTCCTGACCGGTCGCGACGACGGCGCCGATCCGGTTACCGCCGCCGGAGGTGAGGTGGGTGATCGCCGCGGCCGCCGCGATCGCGAGATCGCGTTTGTGCACCCGGCCGGTGCCGAAGTCCAGGCTCGACGACAGGTCGACGACGAGCCAGGTCTCGAGCTCGCGATCGGCGATCATCTGTCGCACATGCGGATGGGTGGTGCGGGCGGTGACCGACCAATCCATCTGCCGCACATCGTCACCCGGCTGGTACAGCCGCGCCTCGCCCGGTTCCGAACCCGGTCCGGGGATCAGCCCCTGGTGGTCGCCGTGCAGCACGCCGTCGAGGCGGCGCCGCACGGTCAGCTCGAGGGTCTTGAGCGCGGCGGCCAGCTTCGGGTCGGTCAGTTCACCGGCACGGAACGAGGGCGGAGCGTGAGACGACACGGGCACGCGGACAACGGGTTCCGGCGCACTCACTGGGGCGCGACGGAGCCGGCGGGCTGGGACTGCTGCCCGTTCACCGCCTGCGGCATAGGCTGGGACTGGGGCGGCTGGGGCACCGGCGGCTGCTGCGGCGCGGCCTGACCGTTGGCCTGCGGAGCGACCTGCGGCAGGCCGACCGTCTGCAGCACGCGCTTGATGACGTCCTCGGGCGAAACCTCGTCGGCCAGTGCGTCGTACGACAGCACCAGGCGGTGGCGCAGCACGTCGGGGATGACCTCGACGACGTCCTGCGGAACCACGTAGTCGCGGCCACGGATCAGCGCGACCGAGCGCGCCGCGGCGATGATGCCCAGGCTCGCGCGGGGGGACGCGCCGTAGGAGATCCAGCTCGCCACATCCTCCATGCCGAACTCGGCGGGCGTGCGGGTCGCGGTGATCACGCGGACCACGTAGTCGACGAGCGCGTGGTGCACGAAGACGTTGGCGGCCACCTTCTGCAGGCGGATGATGTCCTCGGGGTCGAGGATCTGGTTCGGCTCCGGCGCGCTCACACCCATCCGGTAGATGATCTCGCGCTCTTCCTCGACCGAGGGGTAGTCGACGACGACCTTGAACAGGAAGCGGTCGCGCTGCGCCTCGGGCAGCGGGTACACGCCCTCGCTCTCGATCGGGTTCTGGGTCGCCATGACCAGGAACGGATCGGGCATCGGGTAGGTCTTGCCGCCGATCGACAGCTTGCGCTCGGCCATCACCTCGAGCAGTGCCGACTGCACTTTGGCGGGCGCGCGGTTGATCTCGTCGGCGAGCACGAAGTTCGCGACGACCGGGCCGAGCTCGGTGTCGAATTCCTCGCGGCCCTGCCGGTAGATGCGGGTACCGATGAGGTCGGTCGGCACCAGGTCCGGGGTGAACTGCACTCGGGAGAACGAGCCGCCGACGACCTTGGCGAAGGTTTCCACCGCAAGAGTCTTCGCGACGCCAGGCACACCTTCGAGCAACACGTGTCCGCGTGCCAGAACACCCACGAGCAAACGCTCGACGAGCCGGTCCTGACCGACGATAACCCGCTTGACCTCGTAGATCGCCTTCTCGAGAGTCTGGACGTCACGCTCCAGGGTGCTCGGCGTGGCCGTACCGGCGTCCTTCGCCAGCTTCGGCCCGCTCACACCTTCCGTCGAAGTCACCAACATCCCCGCTTTCGCTTTGGTCCTGTGCGTGCGGCACCAACTATTCCATTGAATCGCCCGGTGCGCCGCAACCGGCCAGTACTAGACGGGGATTCGTCATGCTCGTGACGCCGCTCACGTGCGGCGGCAAATGTGGCACAGGCTGCACCGATCTCGCCCCTACCAGCGGCGATAGACACTCACCCGGTGACGATGCGGACCGCGTACGGCATGATGCCGTCCTCGCGGACCGGGGAAATCTTCACGACATCCCCGGATTCAGGGGCCTCGATCATCTTGCCGTTACCCAGATACATCGCCACGTGCACGCTGCCGCCGGGACCCCAGAACAGCATGTCGCCGCGTTCGCGGTCCTCGACGTCGACCCGGGTGCCCGCGTTGTACTGGTAGCCGCTGTAGTGCGGCAGCGAGACCCCGATACCGGCGAAGGCGTAGAGCATCAGACCCGAGCAGTCGAAGCCGACCTTGTCGAAGTCGCCGTGGGCGTCACCGGTGCCGCCGTCGCGAATGCCGAGGGTGGGACCGTCCTCGTCGCCGCCGCCCCAGGCATAGGTGACGCCGAGCTGCGACATCGCGCGGTCGACCACGGTTTCGATCGCCGCCGAACCGGTGACCTGCGGTTGCGACGGGCGCGGCTTGGTTGTGCGCGGCGACGCCGGGGTCGCCTCGAGGTCGGCGTGCGGGCGCTGGCCTTCGTTGAGCTGGGCGGCGCGGTCGCGGGCTGCTTTGTCGGCGGCGGCGCGCGAGGCGGCGGCGTTGGCGGCGGCGAGCAGGGCCATCACCTCGGCTTCGCGTTGGTCGTCCCAGGCCAGGAAGATCTCACGCTGGCTCTGCAGCCCGGCGACGGTCGAGCGGGCGACGTCGAGGGCGGACTGGGCCGCGCTGCGGTCGCGGCGCAGGGTGTCACGAGCCACGGCCTGGGTGTCGAATTCGGATTTCGCGATGTTCACCGCGGTCTGGGCGGCGTCGCGCCGGCGTTCCGCGCCCGCGGCGGCGGTGTCGGCGTCGGCCTTGGCCTGGCGGGCGGCGGAGTTCTGGTTGGCCTGGGCGACCTGGGCGCGGCGCAGACCGTCGAGTACCTGGCGCTGATTCTTCGACACCATGCCGAGTACCTGCGCGCGATCCATCGCGGCGTCGGGGGTCGAGGAGGCGAGATAGGTGACGACCGAGCTGGTGGCGGGGCGCACGTACGCCTGGGTGGCGACCTGATCGAAATCCTGGCGTGCCGCACCGACTTTCACGCCCGCGTCGGCCAGCTGGGTCTGGCTGTCGGCCACGGCGGCCGCGGCCGCGTCGGCGGCGTCGCGCGCGGTCTGCAGGTCGACGAGCGCCTGGTTGACCGCTTCCCGTTTGCCCGCGAGCTGGTCGTCGAGTTCGCGCAACTGCTGATCGGCCGCGGCGACGCGATTGATCAGGACGCCGATCTCACCGACCCGCGCGTCGACCTGGGCGCCCGCCCCGGCGATCTCACCGTCGGACGGATTGGGCGGAGGGGGTGGCACAGCAGCGACCGGTCCCGCGGCGAGCAGCACTGCCACCACCGCCAGCAAACCGATCGCTATTCGTAATAGACCTGGTTCGTCCCGCCTGCCCGCACTGCGCACGGTACCTCCGAGCATCTCGACTCGACATACGCCACCGGCGCATCAGTCGAAACACCGACCACAAGAGTCGACCAATGCCCCCTGTACCACTGCATTCACGATCGCGTTCATCGCAACCGTACGACACATCGTTCCCAAAGGAAACATCCGTCACAGCGGGGCGCGGCAACAATTCATCGATTGCTCGGAATTAGCCTGACAAAGGACGGCTTTCTACCGCAGAAAACAGACCGTTGGTCTTGAAATGTGACTGCAGCGAAACCAGTTAGTTGGTGGAACTCGCGTCGATGCGCGGTGACGTGGCGGTGGCCGGTGCGTCCGCATCGGGACCACGGCGGACCTTCACCAGGTACAGCCCGGCGATCACGAGCGCCGTCAGGGTCAGCAACACCATGGTGATGACACCCCAGGACACCCCCTCCGGCTGCTCGAGCCGGCCGACGAAGGCCTGCACGGCCTCTTCGGGATGGTTGCCCTTGTACTTGGCCGCGTCCTCGGCCCACTCCAGCCGCACCCGGCTGATGGTGTCGCTGTAGGTACCCAGCCAGTCGTCGCTGAACACCGCGACGGTGCCGTGGGTGTTCTCGCCGACCTCGGTCGCCAGGTCACGTAGGCTCGAGTCGTGGCCGGGATTACCGGGAACGATGACGACGCTGAGCGGGATCCCCTCGGATCGCGCCTGCGCGACGATCGCCGCCAGCTTCTCCTGATCCTGACCCTTGGGGGCCGCGACGTGATTGTCGGCGAGGTCGGACGCGACGCTGCTCAGCACGGTGTTCGGCGGCAGTTCGGCCGCCATCGGCGCAAAAGTGGTCATCTTCCATCCGGTCTGTCGAGCCACGATCGCCGGTGTCGCGACGGGCGTCCAACACTGCCAAGGTGAGCGTCACTGCGTCTTCCCCGACTTCGCTCGTGAGGCACAGTACGCGACTCGGCGCCCGCTTACGCCTGCGCGGCACCACCGACGGCCCCCGCGTATTTCATAGGACAAGCGTACTGTTAGGATCGTACGGCGAGGAAACAGGCATCTCACGGTGCCGGATACCCCCTCCGAAGACGCGAGTCGCCGGCACAGCCCCGCCGGCGGCACACCCTCACACATGAGTGGAGCTGACGTGACGAAGATTGATACCTTCGGCGCCAAGGGCACGCTCGAGGTCGGAAGCAACTCCTACGAGATCTTCCGTCTCTCGGCTGTTCCCGGCACCGAGAAGCTGCCCTACGCCCTGAAGGTGCTGGCAGAAAACCTGCTGCGCACCGAGGACGGCGCGAACATCACCGCCGATCACATCCGCGAGATCGCGAACTGGGACCCCTCGGCACAGCCGAGCGTCGAGATCCAGTTCACCCCCGCGCGCGTGATCATGCAGGACTTCACCGGCGTGCCCTGCATCGTCGACCTGGCCACCATGCGTGAGGCCGTCACCGTCCTCGGTGGCGATCCGAGCAAGGTCAACCCGCTCTCCCCCGCCGACATGGTCATCGACCACTCGGTGATCCTCGACGTCTTCGGCCGCGCGGACGCACTGGAGCGCAACGTCGACCTCGAGTACGAGCGCAACGGCGAGCGTTACCAGTTCCTGCGCTGGGGCCAGGGCGCCTTCGACGACTTCAAGGTCGTCCCGCCCGGCGTCGGCATCGTCCACCAGGTCAACATCGAGTACCTGGCCCCGACCGTCATGGTCCGCAACGGTCAGGCCTACCCCGACACCTGTGTCGGCACCGACTCGCACACCACCATGGTCAACGGCCTCGGCGTGCTGGGCTGGGGCGTGGGCGGCATCGAGGCCGAGGCAGCGATGCTCGGCCAGCCGGTCTCCATGCTGATCCCGCGCGTGGTCGGCTTCAAGCTGACCGGTGAGATCAAGCCGGGCGTCACCGCCACCGACGTGGTGCTGACCGTCACCGACATGCTGCGCAAGCACGGCGTCGTCGGCAAGTTCGTCGAGTTCTACGGCGCCGGTGTGTCCGAGGTGCCGCTGGCCAACCGCGCCACCTTGGGCAACATGAGCCCGGAGTTCGGTTCCACCGCGGCGATCTTCCCGATCGACGAGGAGACCATCAACTACCTGCGCCTGACCGGCCGCACCGACGAGCAGCTCGCGCTCGTCGAGGCGTACGCCAAGGAACAGGGCATGTGGCACGACGCCGACAACGAGCCCGCGTACTCGGAGTACCTGGAGCTGGACCTGGGCACCGTCGTCCCCTCCATCGCGGGCCCGAAGCGCCCGCAGGACCGCATCCTGCTCAGCGAGTCGAAGTCGGCGTTCCGCTCCGACATCGGCGACTACGTCACCGGTGACTTCACCGCGCTCGACGAAGGCGTCGACGAGACCTTCCCTGCCTCGGATCCGGTGTCGGTGTCGGCCTCCTCGGCCAGCGACAGCTACACCCCCGCCCACTCGGCCGCCAACGGCGCCGCGGGCCGCCCGTCCAAGCCGGTGCAGGTGCGCTCGACCGAGCGCGGCGACTTCGTCCTCGATCACGGCGCCGTCGTGGTCGCGGGCATCACCTCCTGCACCAACACCTCCAACCCGTCGGTCATGCTGGGCGCCGCCCTGCTCGCCCGCAACGCGGTGGAGAAGGGCCTGTCGACCAAGCCGTGGGTGAAGACCAACATGGCGCCGGGCTCGCAGGTCGTCTCCGACTACTACGAGAAGGCCGGTCTGTGGCCCTACCTCGAGAAGCTCGGCTTCTTCGTCGGTGGCTACGGCTGCACCACCTGCATCGGCAACACCGGCCCGCTGCCCGAGGAGATCTCGGCCGCGATCAACGACAACGACCTCTCGGTCACCGCCGTGCTCTCGGGTAACCGCAACTTCGAGGGTCGCATCTCCCCCGACGTGAAGATGAACTACCTGGCCTCCCCGCCGCTGGTCATCGCCTACGCGCTCGCGGGCACGATGGACTTCGACTTCGAGACCGACGCGCTCGGCACCGACACCGAGGGTAACGAGGTGTTCCTGAAGGACATCTGGCCTTCGCCGCAGGAAATCGACGACACCATCAAGTCCTCGATCAGCCAGGACATGTTCCGCAACTCCTACGCCACCGTCTTCGACGGTGACCAGCGCTGGCAGGGCCTGGCCACCCCGGAGGGCGACACCTTCGAGTGGGACGAGAAGTCGACCTACGTGCGCAAGGCGCCGTACTTCGACGGCATGTCGATGGACCCGAGCCCCGTCACCGACATCAAGGGCGCCCGCGTCCTTGCGCTGCTGGGCGACTCGGTCACCACCGACCACATCTCCCCGGCGGGTCCGATCAAGCCCGGTACCCCCGCCGCGCAGTACCTCGACGCCAACGGTGTGGCCCGCAAGGACTACAACTCGCTGGGCTCGCGTCGCGGTAACCACGAGGTGATGATCCGTGGCACCTTCGCCAACATCCGGTTGCGCAACCAGCTGCTCGACGACGTCTCGGGTGGTTACACCCGCGACTTCACCCAGGACGGTGGCCCGCAGGCGTTCATCTACGACGCCTCGCAGAACTACCAGGCCGCGGGCATCCCGCTGGTCGTGCTCGGTGGCAAGGAATACGGTTCGGGCTCCTCGCGTGACTGGGCCGCCAAGGGCACCAGCCTGCTGGGCGTGAAGGCCGTCATCACCGAGTCGTTCGAGCGTATCCACCGCTCCAACCTGATCGGCATGGGCGTTGTGCCGCTGCAGTTCCCGGCCGGCCAGTCGGCCGCGTCGCTGGGCCTGACCGGCACCGAGACCTTCGACATCGCGGGGATCACCGCCCTCAACGAGGGTGTCACCCCGAAGACCGTCAAGGTCACGGCCACCGCGGAAGACGGCAAGGTCACCGAGTTCGACGCGGTCGTGCGCATCGACACCCCCGGTGAGGCCGACTACTACCGCAACGGCGGCATCCTGCAGTACGTGCTGCGCAACATGATCCGCGGCTAACTGCTCGATCCGGTGGCGTGACATCGTGAGGTGTTGCGCCACAAGGGCATTCGTTGCCCGTGAATAATGCGACAGCCCCCGTCTCGGTTCGCCGGGGCGGGGGCCCGTGTATCCGCTAGCTGGAGGAATCATGCCCAAGGTCAGCGACGACCACCTCGCCGCGCGCCGCAGCCAGATCCTCGACGGTGCACGACGCTGCTTCGCCGAATACGGCTACGACGGCGCCACCGTGCGCCGCCTGGAAGAGGCCATCGGCCTGTCCCGCGGCGCGATCTTCCACCATTTCCGTGACAAGGACGCACTCTTCTTCGCCCTGGCCAAGGACGATGCCGAACGTATGGCCGAAGTCGCCGCCAACCAGGGCATCGTCCAGGTGATGCGCGATATGCTCGCCCGCCCGGAGGAATTCAACTGGCTCGGCACCCGCCTCGAGATCGCGCGCCGAGTCCGCACCGACCCCGAATTCCGCGCGGGCTGGACCCAGCGCTCGGCCGAACTGACCGCCGCGACACTCGCCCGCCTGGAGCGTCGCAAGGCCGCGGGCGCCCTGCGCGACGACGTCCCCACCGACGTCCTGCTCGGCTACCTCGACCTGGTTCTCGACGGCCTCATCGCCCGCATCGCCTCGGGCCACACCAACGAAAACCTTTCCGCCGTACTGGATCTCGTCGAAGCGTCAGTGCGGCGCAAGGAAGCCTGAGTTGGGCTCGACGTGGCCATGGAGTAGTTCAGCAGGGAGAACGCCGACTCCACCGGACGGATGTCGCGGGTTCGATTCCCGCCTCCATGGCCACCGAACTTTCACCGGTTGCGCGCGGCGGGATCATCGCGGGGTGTCCTTTCCCCGGCAGGGATCGGACACGTCAGAGCGCCCAGCCGTCGAGCAGGGTTCGTGAGATCCGGTCCAGGGCGCCACGATCGGCGGCCGTCAGCACCGACAGCATCGCCGTCTCGTTCTCGGTGTGCGCCACGACCACCGTGTCGACCAGAGTCCGGCCCTCCTCGGTGAGCGCCACCCGGACGGCGCGACGATCCTCGCGGTCGGCGATCCGGCGGACCAGGCCCGCCGCTTCGAGCCGGTCGATGCGGCCGGTCATCCCCGCGCGCGACAGCATCAAGGTGTCGGCGAGCACCGACGGGTTGAGCTCGAAGGGCGAACCCGAACGACGTAGCGCCGCAAGCACATCGAACTCACCGCGCTGCAAACCGTGTGCGGTGAACACGCTGTCGATCCGCGCCGTGGCGGTGTTCATCAGCCTGCCGAGCCTGCCGAACACCGCCATCGCCTCGAGTTCCAGATCGGGTCGCTCCCGCCGCCACTGCGCCGTGATCGCATCGACCACATCCGGTTCGCGTTCATCCATGGACACGATTCTATTCGCTGAGATATAGTTCGGTAGCGAATTATCAACCGACGAACGGAATGGTCATGACGAACGCCCGCGACATCGCCCTCTGCCTGCCCGAGGATGCCGAGACCCTGGGCACCGAGAACGTGCGCATGCGCCTGCTCACCGACGCGAACGCCAGCGACGGCACGGTGAGCACGCTCGAAGTCACGATGGCGCAGGGCGCCGACGGCGCCGCACCACACTTCCACACCCGCTCCGACGAGCTGTTCTACGTCGCCGACGGCGAACTCCAGGTCATGGCGGGCGATCGCATCCTCACCCTCGGCGCGGGCGGCTCGCTGGTCGTCCCGCGACAGATGCCGCACGCCTTCGGCGCCACCCCGGACAGCGGCGCGCGCATCCTCATCGCCCTGATGCCCGGCGTCCAGCGCTTCGAGTATTTCCGCCTGCTCGACCGGCTCATCCACGGCGAGGCGACCCAGGAGGAATTCGTCGCCGCCCAAGAGGAATTCGACAATCACTTCGTCGACGCGCCCGCGTGGTGGGCCGAGCGCAACGCCCATCGCCCCTGATCCGTCATGCGCTCCCCCACCACGCTGTGGCGCAGATTGCAGCCCGATCGGGAACAACGGCGCCGAAGCGGCCGGTTATACGCCGTATGACGTTCTCCGTACCGGTCCTCGTCCGCGGCTACGAGCTCGACACCCAGGGCCATCTCAATCACGCCGTCTACCACCAGTACGGTGAGCACGCCCGATGGGAGCTGATGCGCGCGGCGGGCATCTCGCAGGACAAGTTCATCGCCAGCGGCGTCGGCGCGGTAGTGCTCGAGTCGACCATCAAATACAAGCGCGAGCTGCGCGGCGGCGACGAGGTCACGGTGACCTGCGTCTTCGATTGGAAGGAAGGCGAGAAGGTCTTCCGCTTCCACCAGCAGATCATCAAACTCGACGGCACTGTCTCCGCGGAGATCACCGTCGTGGCGGGCGCGATGGATCTGACGACCCGCCGGCTCGTCGCCGAACCGGCCGAACACTTCCGTGGGCTCGCCGAGAATCCCGAGCTGCTCGGCCTCTAGCGAACACACAACGGCGCGGCGCGCGGCTCCCGGCATCCACCCTGGGCTGCCCACCGCGCCGTTGTCGTATGTTTGCTGCCGGATTGCCCACCCGAACACGGCTCACGCATCCGAGTTGTCCGAAATTCTTTCCCCGCAAGGCGATCACGCGCCGCTCGGCGGTTTGCCCGGCGCTCCGCAAATCTCGCGAACCCGCTCGGCGGACCACTCGTTCACGTTATGATCCGAAGCACCTTTTGGGGTTCTGGCAAATCGCGAGCAGACGAGAAGATCGGAGTGAGTGCCCATGACCGACGCCATCCACCTCCCCGCAACCGCGTCGTCCCGAGATCGGGGCCCCGCCTTGCGCGGACTGCTGGTGGCCGAGTCCGATCGCGACATCTCGGTGCGGGTCGACGGTGGTACCTGGACTTTCGACCGCAGCGACGTCGTCCGGCTCACCGAAGACCGCGCCGGCGCGGGTGAACGTCAGGTACGGGTCGACATCCGCCCCGGCGCATGCGCCGATTTCACCCGGCGCATGCGCGTCGAGCTCGTCGACCGGCCGATCACCCTCGCCCCGGAACCGTCGGAGGCGCTCGGCGACGAGCAGCTGGCCCGCGCCACCCGCGGCTGGGCCGCGAAACTGCGCATCGCCGAACGAGGTGGTGTCACCGGGGCGACGTTCACCTTCCGCGACGGCATCAACTGCGACAGCCTCGACTGAAACGGCGCGCGCAAGTCATGGAAGGCGCTACCGACGCCGTGCTCATCGTCTCCGAAACCGACGACCTGCACGCCGATGCGCTGGCGTCGACCCTGCGAGAACACCACGGGCTCGACCCGATTCGGCTCGACCTGCGCGACTTCCCTTCCGAGACAGGAAGTTTCCGTCTCGACAAAGCGGGCACCAACCGGGCGATGTCGCATATCCACGGTCTCGACGACGTGCGCGCGGTGTGGTGGCGCAGGCCGCACCCGTGCCGGGTTCCCACCGGCGTGCGCGCCGCCGACGACGAGTTCCGCCAGGCCGAGTGCGACGGATTCCTGCAGGGCATGCTGTGGTCGATCCCGGCGTACTGGGTCAACGATCCGGCCGCCGAGCGCACCGCTACCCGCAAGATCGTTCAGCTCGAAACCGCGCAGCGGGCGGGTTTCACCATCCCGGAAACGCTGATCACCAACGACCCGGACGAGGCGCGTAGTTTCGTCGAATCCCGGTGCGGTCCAGTGGTGTACAAACGCACCGGCACGGGCCGCGGCGAGTTCTCGGAGACCAGGATCATCACCAGGTCCGAGCTGGGCAGGCTCGAGTCGATCCGTTCGACGCCGACCACGTTCCAGGACTACGTGGAGGCAGGCTGCGATCTTCGGGTCGTCTGGGTCGACGGCGTCGAGTGGAGTGTGCGCATCGACTCCCAGGCAGGGGTCGGGCGCATCGACTCCCGGCTCGACACCTCGGTCGCGTTCGCGCCGGACCGGCTACCGGCGTCGGTCAGCAAGTCCCTCGCGACCCTGATGGGCGCGCTCGGACTCAGCTTCGGCGTGGTCGACCTGCGCCTCGGCACCGACGGCGAGTACTACTTCCTCGAGGTGAACCCGCAGGGACAGTTCGCGTACCTCGAGATCAAGACCGGGCTGCCACTGTTCGCCAGCCTGGCCAACCTGCTGGTCCGTGGCGACGGATCCGTCGCAGGCTGGTAGCGGCACCGTCGCGCCGCGCGCGGCTCAGTCGGCCGGATTCTTGCGCCGATTGGCGCCGCCGCGCCCACGCAGTTCCACATGTGACTCGACCAGCACATTGTGGATGAAGCCGTACGAGCGGCCGGTGGACCTGGCCAGGGTGCGAATGGACGCCCCCGCCTCGTACTGCTTCTTCAGCTGGGACTGCAACCGGTCGCGGGACTTGCCCGTTACCCGGGTGCCCTTGCCCAGGGCTGCCTTGCCGATCGTCGATTTACCCTTGGCCGACCTAGCGGCCTGTCTGGCACTGTCGCTCATGGCTTCCTCCGAGTCGCCGAGCACTTCTTCCAGGCTAGACACTCCGCACTCGGTGATCAACGAAAACAGTGATCAAACTCACGCAATCGCGGCGAGTTCCGCCCCGACACAGGGTTTTCACCACCGATCAGGCGAGGTCGATCAGCTCCGCGTACTCCGCGGACCAGTGGTCCTCGGTGCCGTCGGGCAGCAGAATGACCCGCTCCGGGTTGAGCGCCTCGGCCGCGCCCGGGTCGTGCGTCACCAGCACCACGGCGCCGGCGTAGGTGCGCAGCGCCTCGAGGACCTGCTCGCGCGAGACCGGGTCGAGGTTGTTGGTCGGCTCGTCGAGCAGCAGCACGTTCGCCGCCGAGGACACCAGCCCGGCCAGAGCCAGTCGGGTCTTCTCACCGCCGGACAGTGTGCCCGCGGGCTGGTCGAGTTGCGGACCGGTGAACATGAACGCACCGAGCAGGCTGCGCAGCTCCTGCTCCCCGGCGTCCGGGGAGGCGTGGCGGATGTTCTCCCAGACCGAGGCCTGATCGTCGAGGGTGTCGTGCTCCTGGGCGAAGTAGCCGACCTTGAGTCCGCGACCCTGCTCGACGCCGCCCGCGGTCGGCGTCTCGACACCGGCGAGCAGTTTCAGCATGGTGGTCTTACCGGCACCGTTGAGCCCGAGCACCACCACGCGACTGCCCTTGTCGACGGCGAAGTTCACGCCGGTGAAGATTTCCAGGGAACCGTAGAGCTTGGTCAGGTCTTTCACCATCAACGGCGTCTTGCTGCAGGCCGCGGGCTCGGGGAACCGGATGCGCGCGACCTTGTCGCTCACCCGCACGTCGTCGAGCTCGTTGATCAAGCGTTCGGCGCGACGCACCATCTGGTGTGCCGCAGCGGCTTTGGTGGCCTTCGCGCCCAGCTTGGCGGCCTGCTGACGCAGCGCGCCCGCCTTCTTCTCGGCGTTGGCGCGCTCACGAACGCGACGCTGCTCGTCGGTGGCACGGGCGTCGAGGTACTTCTTCCAGCCCATGTTGTAGACGTCGGGCTCACCGCGCACGGCGTCGAGGAACCACACCTTGTTCACCACGTCGCCGAGGAGTTCCACGTCGTGGCTGATCACGATCAAGCCGCCGTCGTGGTTCTGCAGGAACCCGCGCAGCCAGGTGATGGAGTCGGCGTCGAGGTGGTTGGTCGGTTCGTCGAGCAGCAGGATGCGATCGGAGCGACCGCCCGAGCCGTCGGAGGCGGAGAACAGGATGCGGGCCAGCTCGATGCGGCGGCGCTGACCACCGGAGAGGGTGCGCAGCTGCTGATCGAGGACGCGGTCGGGCAGTCCGAGGCTGTTGCAGATGCGCGCCGCTTCGCTCTCGGCGACGTAACCGCCGAGCGAGGAGAACTGGTCTTCGAGGCGCCCGTATCGGCGAATCGCCTTGTCGCGGGCGGCATCGTCGGCCACTTCGGCCATCTCGAGCTGAGCCTTCTCCATGTCGCGCAGCAGCACGTCGAGGCCGCGCGCCGAGAGCACCCGGTCCTTGGCGATCACATCGAGATCGCCTTCCTTCGGGTCCTGCGGCAGATAGCCGATCTCGGTGGAGCGCGTGATCTTTCCGGCGTACGGCTCACCCTCACCCGCGAGGATGCGCAGGGTGGTGGTCTTGCCCGCACCGTTGCGACCGACCAGTCCGATCCGGTCGCCGGACTGCACCCGCAGCGCCGGCCCCGGGGCCGAGAGCAGGGTGCGGACTCCGGCCCGGACCTCCAGGTCGGTCGCCGTGATCACAGAGTTCTCCTCAGAGTAAGACAAAACGGGAAGGGCATATCGGCAAGAACCACTTATTTTACCGTCGACGCGTCCGGAAGCCGAACCCGGCGCTGCCCGATGTGAGCGTGGTTACTCTCTTGCCATGACTACCGATCTACTTGGCCGCACCGCTCTCGTCACCGGAGCCAGTCGCGGCATCGGGCTCGCGACGGCGGCCGAACTGATGCGCCGCGGTGCGAACGTACTGATCACCGCGCGTAAAGCCGAGCCGCTGGAGGCCGCGGCCACCGAGCTGCGCGCACTGGGCCACCAGGGCCAGGTGAGCTTTGTCGCCGGCAACGCCGGCGATGCCGACGCGCGCGCGGAGGCCGTGGCACGGGCCGTCACCGAGTACGGCTCGCTCGACATCCTGGTCAACAACACCGGCATCAACCCCGTCTACGGTCCGCTGATGGACGCCGATCTGGGTGGCGTCAGCAAGATCTTCGATGTGAACGTGGTGGCGTCGCTGGGCTATGTGCAGCAGGCCTACCGGGCGTGGATGGCCGAGCACGGTGGTGCGGTGGTGAACGTGGCCAGCGTCGCGGGCATCCGGTCGTCCGGAGTGATCTCGGCCTACGGCGCGTCGAAGGCGGCGCTGATCCGGCTCACCGAGGAGCTGGCCTGGCAGCTGGGCCCGAAGATCCGCGTCAACGCGGTGGCGCCGGGCGTGGTCAAGACCAAGTTCGCCGATGCGCTGTACGCCGACGACGAGGAGCGTGCCGCGAGCGTGTACCCGCTGAAGCGACTCGGCGTGCCCGAGGACGTCGCCCGGCTGATCGCCTTCCTGGTGTCCGACGAGGCCGCCTGGATCACCGGCGATTGCGTGCGGGTCGACGGCGGGTTCCTGTCCACCGGCGGCATCTGACACACAGCATCCGAAACTCGCAGGGGCGGGCAGCGGTTCGACGGCGCCCGCCCCTGCGATGTCGTGTCAGTCCGAGCTCTCGCGGCTGCCCGCCGAGGCCGAGATACTCTCCTGCGCCCGCGAGTTCTCCCGCGCGCCGTCCTCGGCCCGCGCCGCATCGGCACGTTCGGCCTCAGCCCGGGCCGCTTCCGCCCGCGCCGCCTCCGCTCGCGCGAGCGGATCCACGACGACGATCTCCTCCGGCCTGGCGGCGAGCGGATCACGCACCACCACTTCACGTTTCGTCCGGCCCGAGCCGCCCTCGTCCAGCCCCCACCGGTCGTGCAGTCGGCGCAGGAATTCCGGTGCGTACCAGTTCGCGTCGCCGAGCACCTTCATCGCGGCGGGCAGCAGGAACCCGCGCACCAGGGTGGCGTCGACGATCACGGCCAGCGGCAGGCCGATGCCGAAGGCCTTCATGAAGGTGATGTCGGAGGCGAGGAAGCCGAGGAACACCAGCGAGATGAGAATCGCCGCGGCGGTGACGATGCGCCCCACCCGCTCCAGTCCGAGCGCGACCGCGGTCTCGTTCTTGCCGGTCCGGTCGTATTCCTCCCGGATCCGCGACAGCAGGAAGACCTGGTAGTCCATCGCGAGCCCGAAGGCCGCCGCGAACAGCATCACCGGGACGGTGGCCGACAGGTCTCCGGTGACGGTGAAACCGAGCACCCCGGACAGGTGGCCGTCCTGGAAGATCCACACCAGCGCACCGAAGGTCGCGGTCAGACTCAGCGCGCTCAGGATCACCGCCAGGACCGGCAGCACCACGCTGCCGGTGAGCGCGAACAGCACGATCAGCATCATGATCACCACGAAACCGAGCGCCCACGGCAGTGCGTTCTCGATCGCGGCGACCGAGTCGGCGTTGGCCGCGGCCACGCCGCCGACCAGCAACTCGCTCGGCGTCTGCACCGCGCGTACCTGCTCGACCAGGTTCGCCAGGGCGTCGCTGTCACCGGTGGCCGGCACGATCGACAGATAGACGGCCTTCTCGACCCGGAAGCGCGCGTTGGCCGCGGTGGGCTCGACGAGCAACCCACCCTGGGCATAGCTGCCGGTGGCGGTGTCGACGCGGCGAACATTGTCCAGGTCGGACATGTCCCGGGCGATGGTGTCGAGTCCCGCGGCGCTGTAGGCGCTTTCGGGCAGCACCGCGACGAGGGTGTGCTGGTCGCTCTCGCCGAAGTCGCGCGCCACGATCTCGGTGACCTGACGGGAGTTCATCGATTCCGGCAGTGTTCGTTCATCGGGGAAACCGAGTTTCACGCCGAGGAACGGCGCGCCGAGCAGCAGCAGCAGCGCGGTGACGGCCAGTCCGATCGAGATCGGCTTGCGCATCACGGCCGTGGCCAGCTTGTGCCAGGCGCCCTCACCCGGTGCGGGACGCGGAGCGCGCAGGAACCACCAGCCGAGCTGGCCCTTGTCGATGCGCGTACCGATCAGCAACAGCGCGGCGGGCAGCGCGGTGAGCGACACCAGCGCGGCCAGTGCCGCCACGACGATGCCCGCGTAACCCATCGACCGGATCGCCAGCAGCGGGAAGAACAGCAACCCGGCCAGCGCCACCGCGACAGTGAGCGCGGAGAACGCGACAGTGCGGCCCGCGGTGCGCAGGGTGGTGGCCACCGCGCCCGCCGGGGTGCGGCCCTCGGCCAGTTCGTCGCGATAGCGGTTGACGATCAGCAGGCTGTAGTCGATGGCCAGCCCGAGGCCGAGCAGCGTGGCCACGTTGGTCGCGGTGACCGACAGCGGCATGAACAGCGTGAGCAACCACAGCGCGCCCATGGTGGTGAGCACGGTGCCGATGGCGACGAGCAGCGGCAGGCTCGCGGCGACCAAACCGCCGAAGACGAACAGCAGCGCGATCAGGGTGAGCGGGAACGCGATGGCCTCGCCCTTGGCGATGTCGGTCTTGCTCTGCTGCACCGTCTCGTGCATGAGCATGGCGAATCCGCCTGCCCTGACCTGCAACGAGCCCTGTTCGCCCGT
The DNA here is from genome assembly GCF_042728755.1 of Nocardia sp. NPDC060249. Lineage (NCBI taxonomy): Bacteria > Bacillati > Actinomycetota > Actinomycetes > Mycobacteriales > Nocardiaceae > Nocardia > Nocardia sp. NPDC060249. The sequence goes on along the minus strand of NZ_JBHXAQ010000001.1, from coordinate 1,198,600 downwards.
CAGCTCTTCGGAGATGGCGGTGACGCGTTCGTCGATCTCGCGTTCGCTGCCGAGCACACTGGCGACGATCAGGCCCTGCTTGCCGTCGACACTGCGCAGCGCGGGCTGATGGGAGGTCCAGTACGACATCACCTCGGTGACACCGGCCCGTTCCTGCAGGTTGGCGACCAATGCCGTGGCCGCCGCGGTGGATTCGGGGTCCTCGACCGAGGACTCGGTCTCCACCAGCAGCAGCAGGTTCGGCGGCGCCTGCCCGAACTCGGTGCGCAACACCTCGAGCGCGCGGCTGGATTCGCTTCCGGAGTCGGTGTATCCGCCGCCCTCCACCCGTTCGAACAGCGTGGCGCCCAGTGCGCCGAGCACCACCGCGAGCACCGCGAAAACGCCGAGCACCCAGCGGCTGCGCCGCCTGGTGAATTCGAACACCGGATTGTCCCCTAACTCGTCACACCATCGCGCGAAGCGCATGTCGGCGTGCGGGGGCTCGGAGTAGTTCCGGCCGTCCCGCCTCGTCGGCCCGATCCTGTTGGCGGGTCGGCACGTTCGCGTGGCGATCGTAGCAACTTCGTGGCGGCACCGCCGGGCCTCTGGCACACCCTTGTTCGTCCGGTTCGCGACGGGTCCCGGCTTCGGCTATCCGCGAGCCGCGCCGACGACCGAGGTCACGACAGTGTGGCGCAGATTCGGCGGAAGATCGGCGAACAGCGCGCGCATCGCGGCAAGGGTGCCGCGGAGGTCATCGAGGCCGGAGAGATAGGAAAGCTGCAGAGGTGCGGGCAAACCGAAGAACGTCTCGAAGAAGACCGGGACCTCGCGCGGCGGCAGAGCCAGCAGCGCGCGCAACCCCGCGCGGCGCAGGGCGGCCACGGCCCGCGCGCTGGGCGTCCACACCACATCACCCGCGACAACGGTGTCCGCCGCGGCGAGAGCGGCCGCGACGCTGTATCCGGTCGCGGGGTGGGTGAACCCACCGGCCGCCCCGAATCGGCCGCGCCCCGGTGTGCCGCCCTGTACCGGAAACCGCACCCGTTCGACAGGTTCGGTTCCGGTGAGCGCGATCCCCCTCGCACGTAACCGGTGTTCGAGCCGGCGCCGCAGCACCTCCGGCGTGAGCGCGGGCCGCCCGGCGAGGCAGGTCTCCTCGAACAGCACGGTGCCGGCGCTCAGGGGTATCGCGTACAGAAACGACGGTGGGTCGTCCGGATTCGCGCCGTTGTCCGGTCGCCAGTCCATGAACAGTGTCGGCTCGAGTCCCGTGCGGTCCACGACCACCCCATAGGCGGTCTGTTCGGCGCGACGCGGCGACCGGGCCAGCCCCCTGGCATCGACCACCTGCCCGCGACGGGTCAGCCCACCCGCGGTTCGCACCGATCGCGTATTCACCTCGACAGCCCGGTCCGCGATCACGGTCGCCCCATCGAGCGTCAACGACGACTGCAGCGCCGCCGTATCGAACACCTGATAGGCGCGATCGATCCGATGCTCGCGCACCGCCCACGCCGCCGGCCCGTCGACCGTCGCGGCGACCACACCGGAATCGAGCCACCCGGGCAGCTCATCGACCCACGCCGCGTAGGTCGGCGTCCACACCCGATCCGGGCGAGGGTCGATCACCGTGACGTCGCGCCCCGCCGCCAGCGCACGATGGGCAACGGCCCGACCCGCAGGGCCGAGCCCACACACGATCACCTCCACGCCCACCCGGCCATTGGATCAGACGCAACGATTTCAAGCACCGCCGGATCACGGGCGGGCACCTATTCGAGATCGCTTGCTCGCCGCGGCGCGACATATCGATCATGATGGGGTGCATGAGATCGATCTGGAAGGGCTCGATCGCTTTCGGGCTGGTCAATGTCCCGGTCAAGGTCTATACCGCGACCGAGGACCATGACATTCGGTTCCACCAGGTCCACGCCGTGGACGGGGGCCGGATCAAATATGACCGGGTCTGTCAGGTGTGCGGCAAATCCGTGCAGTACTCCGATATCGACAAGGCCTATACCTCGCCCGACGGCGAGCAGGTGGTGCTGACCGACGCCGATTTCTCGAAACTGCCCGCGGCGGAGAAACATGAGATTCCCGTGCTGGAATTCGTGCCGTCCGACCAGATCGACCCGGTGCTGTTCGACAAGAGCTATTACCTCGAACCGGATTCCGCGACGCCCAAGGCCTATCAGTTGCTGGCGGCGACCCTCGAACGCATCGACAAGACCGCGCTGGTCCATTTCACGTTGCGCCAGAAGACCCGATTGGCCGCATTACGCGTGCGTGAGGGTGTGCTGGTCCTGCAGACGCTGCTGTGGCCCGACGAGGTGCGGGCCGTCGAATTCCCGTCGCTCGGCGACGCGCCCGCCCCGCGCCCGCAGGAACTGAAGATGGCCGAAACCCTCGTCGAGTCGATGTCGGGCGATTTCGACCCGTCCGAATACACCGACGAATACCAGATCGAATTGCAGAAGTTGCTCGACGAGGCGATCGCCAGCGGCACCGGCAAGGTCGAGCCCGCCGCCGAGACCGCGCCCGCCGAACAGGCCGATGCCGAAGTCGTGGATCTGGTCGCCGCGTTGCAACGCAGTCTCGAGTCCAGCGGGCGCCGGGAAGCCGCACCAGCGAAGAAGCCCGCGAAAAAGGCCGCCAAGAAGGCCGCGCCGCGCAAAGCCGCCACGAGCAAAGCCGCGGCATCCAAGACCGCGACCCGTAAGGGCGCGTAGGGCACACTGGCGGCTATGGACACCGCCATCGCTGTCGTGCCGATGGGATTGGGACACCTGCGTCAAGTCCTCGACCTCGGCCATCAGGTCTTCGACACCACCATCAAGCCGTACACGTCGTGGTCGCTCACGGCCGTCGCCGAGCACCTCGACAGCCCGGACAACGCCTGCTGGGTGGCCCTGGATTCCGACCGGGTGGTCGGGTTCGTCCTCGGGTCGATGGAATTCGAGCATCGCGACGACTGGGCGTATCTGGAATGGATCGCGGTCGCCCCCGATATGCAGGGCCACGGGATCGCGCGACAGCTGGTGAACGTGTGCTCGCAGGCCCTCTTCGCACGCGGCGCCCGCCATATCGTCACCGATGTCGAGGACCGCAACAGCGCCTCGGCCGCGCTGATGACCAGCAGCGGATTCGTGCCCGCCGCCACCGTCACCTTGCTCGTGCGGCCCAACCCCGCTGCCCCCGACGACGATGCCGCGCTGCCGCCGATCAGCAAACGCGATCTCGTCCGCCGCGGACGACTGTCGGTCGACCACCCGCTGCGCTGACCCGCCGCCGCTACTTGCGGAACTTCGATTCCAGCTCGCGCAGCGTGGCTTGCAGGTCGGCGGCATCGTTGGTCTTGAAGATTCCCGCGTAGCCCGTTTCCGCCTGCACCGCGGCCACCACCTCCGGATCATGGTAGAGCTGGGCGAGTTTCAGATAGGTCGGGTTGTCCTTGTCGGCCGCCCGTGCCGCGAAGACGTTGATGTACTGCTTCAGTTCCGGCCGCTCGGGATCGTCGGTATAGATGACCTGCTGCTGAGTCAGGCCCGCGGGCCCGGCGAAGGTGTCGTCGACGAACGCCGCGTCGACGCTGTCGAGCGACTGCGCGGTGAGCGTCGGATCGATCGTGGTGAGGCGCACCTTCGAGGCGCCGGTGTCGACGTCGTCGATCGTGGAGTCCCAACTCGCGCCACCCTTCAGCACGATCAGCCCCGCCGCCGACAGCCCGAGCAAGGGGCGAACCTGTTGCGCCGGATTGTTGCTGAGCGTGATCTGCCCACCCCGCGGGATCTCGGCGACCGACGTGTGCTTCGTGGAGTACAGGGTGAGCGGGAAGATCTCGGTCGCGCCGATCGGCACGATCGTGTCGTTGTTGGCCACGTTGTAGTTGGCCAGGTACCGCACGTGCTGGAATTTGTTGAGGTCGACCTGTTTCTGCGCCAGCGCCGGATTGGGCTGCTTGTAGTCGGTGAAGTTGACGTATTCGACGGTGATGCCCTGCTCGGCCGCCTTGCGTTTGTACACGTCCCAGTGCGGTTGCGCGATGTCGTTCACACCGATACGCACCACGCCGTCCGGGTGGTCTTGCCCACAGCTCACCGCCCCCGTTGCCAGCGCGACCAGGACCGGAATCGCCAGAAGACGGCGCAGGATTCGCATTGTCCGCAAGTTAGACGGCCGTCCCAGTATTTGCGAGGATTTCGCTCATGGCAAGTCAAACCGTTGTCGGCGGGTAGCGCCGGCGGCTTGGATGGCCGAGTTCATCTTCTGCTAGCAATTCGGGAGTACAAGTGAAATTCCGTCGGACACTGGCGATCCCAGTGCTGATAGCAACCGCGGCCCTCACCCTGACCGCGTGCGGTTCCGATGATGACGCGTCGGGCACGGTCGTGCGGATCGGCACCACCGACAAGGACAAGGCTTTCGAGGTCTTCGAACAGAAGGCGAAAGAGCAGGGCATCACGCTGAAGGTCACCAATTTCTCCGATTACAAGCAGCCGAATACGGCGCTGTCGCAGAAACAGATCGACCTCAATCTGTTCCAGCATCTGCAGTTCCTCGGCCAGTACAACGTGGCGAGCTCGGACACGCTCACGCCGATCGGCTCGACGTACATCGTGCCGCTGGGCCTGTACTCGAAGAAGCACAAGGCTCTCGCCGATATCCCGGCCGGTGGTGAGATCGCGATCCCCAACGATCCGACCAACCAGGCGCGTGCGCTGTTCGTGCTGCAGGCCGCCGGCTTGCTGAAGCTCACCGGCACCTCGGCCCAGCCGACCCCCGCCGACATCGACAAAGCCGCGTCCAAGGTGCGAGTGACTCCCGTCGATGCCGCCCAGACCGCGTTGTCACTGCCGTCGGTCGACGGCTCGGTGATCAACAACACCTTCCTCGACCGGTCGGGCGTCGACCCGAAATCGGCGCTGTACAAGGATGATCCGAACAATCCGGCCGCCGAGCCGTACATCAATGTGATCGTCAGCCGTGCCGAGGACAAGACGAATCCGACGTATCTGAAGCTGGTCGAGATCTGGAAGGACCCGGCGGTGGCCACCGCGCACGCCGAGGTCACCAAGGGCACGGCGGTCGCGGTGAACCGCCCCGGCGCCGAGCTCGAGCAGATCCTGGACCGGGTGCAGCAGGGCATCCGTACGACCAAGTGAGTGCCGAACCCGCCGCTGTCGAATTCCGCTCCGTCACGAAGGTTTTCGGCAGCGGCGACGATCGGCACACCGCCCTCGACGGTATCGACCTGCGGATCGAACCGGGTGAGATCTTCGGCGTCATCGGATATTCCGGAGCGGGCAAGTCCACGCTGGTACGGCTGATCAACGCGCTGGACAAGCCGACTTCGGGCACCGTCACGATTTCCGGCACCCCCATCACCGGGGTGCCGGAGTCGGCGGTGCGCACGCTGCGCCGCGATATCGGCATGGTGTTCCAGCAGTTCAACCTGTTCCGATCCCGCACCGCCGCGGGCAATATCGAGTATCCGCTGAAGGTGGCCGGCTGGAAACGGGCTGAACGCAAGGCCCGCGTGGCCGAACTGCTCGACTTCGTCGGGCTCACCGACAAGGCGCGCGCCTACCCCGATCAGCTCTCGGGCGGGCAGAAGCAGCGGGTCGGGATCGCCAGGGCGCTGGCCACCTCGCCCTCGCTGTTGCTCGCCGACGAGGCCACCTCCGCGCTGGACCCGGAGACCACGGGTGAGGTGCTGCGATTGCTGAAGAAGATCAATGCCGAACTCGGGGTGACCATCGTGGTGATCACCCACGAGATGGATGTGATCCGCGCGGTCGCCGACCGGGTCGCGGTGCTCGCCGAGGGCCGGATCGTCGAATTGGCCTCCACCTTCGATGTTTTCGCCGCGCCGCAGGCCGCTCCGACACGGTCGTTCGTGGCGACCGTGCTGCACAACCGGCCCGACGCGACGGAGCTGGATCGGTTGCGCGAGCTCCACGGCGGCCGGTTGGTCACCGTCGACATCGACGATCACAGCGGCCTCGGTGCGGTGCTGGCCGCCGCCACCGCCGCCGACGTGCGCTTCGAGATCGTCTACGGCGGGGTGAGCACGTTGCAGGACAAGACCTTCGGCAGTGTCACCCTGGCGTTGCACGGGCCCGATGCCGCGCTGGATCGCGTGGTCGCCGACCTGGAACGGAAGGCGGGCTGATGGAGACCAACTGGGAGAAACTGCGGCCCACACTGTTCGAGGCGATCGGGACCACGGTCTATCTGGTCGGCGTGACGTTCGTCGTCGCGGGCCTGATCGGGCTGGTGCTCGGGACCGCGCTGTACACGACCCGCAAGGGTGGCCTGCTGGCGAACGCGCCGATCTATTTCGTGCTGAATGTGATCGTCAATGTGGTGCGGCCCATTCCGTTCATCATCCTGCTGGCCGCGCTCGGCCCGGTCACTCTGGAGGTGGTCGGCACCACGATCGGCTCCGAGGCGGCGTTGTTCGTGATGATCGTCGCGGCCTCGTTCGGGATCGCGCGGATCGTGGAGCAGAACCTGGTGACGGTCGATCCGGGCGTGATCGAGGCCGCGCGTGCGGTCGGCGCGGGACCGCTGCGGATCATTCTCACGCTGATCATTCCGGAAGCGCTGGGGCCGTTGATTCTCGGCTACACCTTCGTGGTGATCTCGATTGTCGATATCTCCGCGATGGCGGGCACCGTCGGCGGTGGCGGGCTCGGTGATTTCGCCATTGTCTACGGGTATCAGCAATTCCAGTGGCAGGTCACGATCGTGGCGGTGCTGATCATCATCGCCGGTGTGCAGGGTGTGCAGTTCTTCGGCAATTGGCTGGCCAGGAAAGTACTGCGCCGCTGAATCCAGCAGGGCACGGGCCTATTCGGTCCGTGCCCTGCTGCTTCGCGTTGGTCTACACGTTCGCCGTGCACGCGGACAGGATGACACTGGCCGCACGCGGCGAGGCCGAACCCGGATCCGGGAACGGGGCCGCGCTGATGCCGAGCACGTCCACCGCGGAGCGCTCGGCCGCGTCCAGGGAGTGATCCCACGACCAGCCGAAGCGGTAGTCGGCGCCTTGGGCCACCGCACCGCAGGCATTACGGAATTCGACGACGACCTGGCAGTCGCGCACGCCGCACTCATCGAGCGCGGCCTGGCTCGCCGCCGCCCAACTGCCGTAATTCACCGCCGAGGCCACTACGGCGCGCCCCGGCGACAACGCCAGTGCCCCGTACAGGTCACCCGACGCGGTCTCGAATCCACCATCGCGCGACACCGCGGTGTACCCCGGCGCCTCGGCGATCGCGACACCACTCGCCCCCGCGGCCGCGGGCCCGGCGTTCACCACGGTGAACGCCGCCACCGCGGACAGCGCAGCCACCCCAAAGGCATATTTGCCCACAACAGACATCAGAGATTCTCCCCGTCGAAATACCGACTCCGCGCCTCGAAGCCGAACCAATCATGAACGGCCGCCGACTCCCCCGGAAATAGCGTTCCGGCATCGCCACGACACCATTCAGCGAACCTGTCATAGCGCCGAGACATTTCCGGCCACAACACTTCTCGCTTGTCGAAACGCCCGATTCCTCCCGAACCGTTCGTCTGCCACAGACTAACAACGCCCACCGACAAGCAACGACGGACCGAATCGGATCCGCTCCGTTTCGAAGCGCCCGTTCGGTTTCTTGCTGGCGGACTGCCGCATCGACGTGCCGAGGCCCCGGCAGCACGATGTTTCGGGGTCGCGGTGCCGGGGCCGGGGTGTGGGGGTCAGGCCGAGCGGGCTCCGTCCAGGTCCGAGTAGGGGTGGGGGGTGGGGCGGCGGGGGATTCTGGATTCGGTGACGGTGGTGGAGTGGGGGGCGGGGCCGGTGTGGAAACTGCGGGCGATCATCGAGGAACGTAGTTGCCACAGGCCCGAGGATTGGGCCGGGTCGAGGCCGGTGAGTTGGGCTACCCGGCGCAGTCGGTAGTCGACGGTGTTGGTGTGGATGTGCAGCAGCCGGGCGGTGCGCTGGCGGTTCATGTTGTTCGCGATGTGCACGCGCAGGGTTTCGTAGAGCTCGGGGTGGTTGTCGAGGGGAGCCAGGAGTTCACCGAGCCGGGCGCGCCCGGGACCGGGGCGGGTGAGCTGGTACTCCAAAGCCAGGTCGCCGAAGCGGTAGAGGCCGGGGGCACTGTCCAGACGCTCCACCATGTCCAGCAGTTCGTGGGCGCGCTGGGCCGCGTCGGGGATCTCCTCCGTCGCGGCCGGCACCAGAGCGGCGGTGATGTCGACATGCGCGGCCCTCGACAACGCTTCGACCAGCGCGTCGAGCTGCTCGCCGACCAGCAGATCGGCCGGGATCAGCAGCGTCCCACCGTCGACCGACAGCAGCGACAGCACCTGTTCACCGCACCGGTGCGCCAACGCCGTTTGCACCCTGCGCAGCTTGCGCCGGGCCACCACCGCACCGTTCACGCGCGGGTCGCGCTCGTCGGGGTGCGCCCCGATCGAGAGCGCGAGCACCGAATACGCGTCGGAGACAGTGATGCCGACCTCGCGGGCCATGGTGACAGTCGACTGACCGGCCAGCAACGCCGAGGTGAGAGTGTGCACCGCCGTGTGATGCTCGCCGACAGCCTCGCGATGCTCGCGGATGTAGGAACGAGTCACCGTGGTACACAACAGGTCCGAGATCTCGACGACCCGGCGGAAGCCGTGGATCAGGCTCGCGCGATCGGCGTCGGCCACCTCGTCGTAGACCGCGTCGAAGGAAAGCCGGAAGCCCTCGTGGAAAGCGTGCAGGATCGTGTCGATCGGCACGCCTTCGCGCGCCCAGCCCGCCGCCGCCACCGCGAGCCGGTTCAGCTTCACCTCCTCGTCGCGGCCGTCCAGCATGCCACCGACGATTTCCAGGCACATCCGGGTGACCGAGGTGACGTCGCCGGCGATCACATCGCCGGGTAGCGTCCGGCAGGTCGCGACATTGTCGACGAAGTGGCCGACCAACCGGCTGGTCATCGTCCGGACATCGCGCAGCGGCTGCCACAGGGCCGTCTCATCCAGTGGGATCGTCATCGTCGACTCCTCCTTCCTCTACACCCCGGCGCCGCCGGTAGTGGTTGTGCTTCCGCGCTGTCGGCCGATGTGATGGCCTACACTGCGGTTTCTCTGTGATCATGACTGTAGGGTGAGCAACCGCTCACCTTCTACTCTTCTTTCCGCCGAGGTCGATGGATGCCCCCGCAAGCCGATAAGCAGCGCAAACGCCCTAAGCAGGACCGGGCGAAGGAGACGAGAACACGCATTCTCACGGTGGCCGCTCATCTTTTCGGCACCCGCGGCATCGGCAATACCTCGACCAACCGGATCGCGACCGAAGCGGGCATGAGCATCGGCACGCTGTACCGGTATTTCACCGACCGCGACGAGATCGTCAAAGAACTCAACAACAGCCTGTTTCTGCAGGTAGAAGAGCGCTACAGCCAGCTGCTGACCGCCAGTTCCGGCCAGTCCCCCCGCGATGCCGTCATCGATCTGATCCGCTCCGCCGTCGACATCCTCGTCGCCAACGGACCGCTCGTGCGCGCCCTGGTCGCCGATCTGCAGTTCTACGGCAGCGGTATCCCCGAATTCGAGCCCCGGCTGCGGATGCTCATCAAGCTCTACTTGATCCAGTTCATGGGCCCGATCAAACATGTCGACATCGACGTGATGGCCTTCGTCGTGCTCAACGCGGGCTTCGCCACCGCGTTGCGTTCGGTCGAACTCGACGACGCCGAACTCGACGCCATCATCGCCGGTACCGCCGACATGATCAGCGCCTGGATCGACTCGGTCGCCGTGATCGAAAACGCCTAGTGCACAACAGCAGGGGCCCGGATCCTGGGTGAGGATCCGGGCCCGTTCGCTATGTGATGGTCAGCGCGCGTTCGCCGTGCAGATGACGTCGACGATCTTGGCGCCACTGAGGTTCGCCGAACCGGTGTTGGCCAGAATCGCGGTGGGCGTCACCGTCGACAGCTGCTCGTACGCGACACGCTCGGCCTCTGCCCGATTGGCGCCGATCGCCCAGGCGAAGGCATCGTCGCTCTGTACGAGCGCGCCGCAACCGTTGGCCCAGGTGGCGAGGACCTCGCAGTCGGCGTAGTGGCAATCAGCCAGCGCAACAGCTTCGGCCGACGGTGCATCGGCTTCGTTGGCACTGGTGCCGTAGATCAGCTCACCTTTGCTCACCGCGATCGACGCCCACTGGTTACCCGCCGCGGTCGCCGAACCGGCACCGAGGACCGACCCGGCCGCAAGACCGAGCGCCGCCACGGCGAAGCCGGCCTTACCCATGAAACTCATTCGAAAGATCTCCTCTGGAAGCTGTTCCGGAAGTCCGGAACCTTCAAGATCATCATCGAACAACCGTTGACGGCCAACCGTGCGGTGAAATATCACATCACCGCCGTCAGCACATCAATCCGGGCCCGCTTGCTCTTGCCGTGATCACTGCCCGGGGCGAAAACGACGCAAGCCCGGACCGTCGCGCGGTCCGGGCTCGATAATCACCGTGACGATCAGCCCGCGTTGGCGGTGCAGACCGTTTCGATCACATGACCGCCGGCCAGCTGCGACGAACCGACGTTGACGAGCAGGCTCTGCGGGGTGCCCTCGGTCAGCGCGAGGTATGCCTCCCGCTCCGCGTCGGCGCGGGTCGCGCCCTTGCCCCAGGCGATGAATTCATCGTTCTCCACCAGGGCCGCGCAGCCGTTGGCCCACACGGCTTCCACCATGCAACCATCCGCGGCGCACTGTTCCAGCGCGGCAGCCTCGGCCTCGGCACGCGTGGGATAGCCGACCGAACGACCGTAGTTCGCCCAGTCTCCGTCCGCGGCCATCGCGCCCCACTGGTCGCCCGCCGCATTCGCCGAACCGGCACCCAGCACCGAGCCGGCCGCAAGGCCGAGTGCCGCCACGGCGAGGCCGGCCTTACTCATGAAACTCATTCGAAAGATCTCCTCTTGACACTGTTCCGGCAAGCCCAGAACCTTCAAGATCATCACTGATCGCCCGGGGGCAGCCAACCGAAACGGGAAATATCACACCGACACCGGTCGACACATAACCGCAACAAAACGGGCCCGGATCCAGCCAGGATCCGGGCCCGAAAGCTCAGTGCTACACCGTGAAGCCGAGGGCGCGCAACTGTTCGCGGCCGTCGTCGGTGATCTTGTCCGGGCCCCACGGGGGCATCCAGACCCAGTTGATCTTCAGGTCCTCGACCAGACCGCTGCGCACCAGCGCGTTGCGGGACTGGTCTTCGATGACGTCGGTCAGCGGACAGGCCGCCGAGGTGAGCGTCATGTCGAGGGTGCAGATGTTCTCCCCGTCGACCGAGAGGCCGTAGACCAGGCCGAGGTCGACGACGTTGATGCCGAGTTCGGGGTCGACGACGTCACGCATCGCCTCCTCGAGGTCCTCGAGGTGCTGAATCTGTTCGGCCGTCAACTCGACCTCGGCGGGTTTGTCGACCTCGACTGCCTGCGCGACGTCCGGGGTCTGTGCGGTATCGGTGCTCTCACTCATGTGGCAGACTCCCCATTTCCCATCGGTGTCTTGGTTTCCTCGGCCGAACTGATCTGCACGACAGCGTCTTTGAACGCCATCCACCCGAGCAGCGCGCACTTGACCCGCGCCGGGTACTTGCTCACGCCGGCGAGGGCGATGCCGTCGCCGATCATGTCCTCGTCGCCTTCGATCGCGCCGCGGCTGGAGATCATCTCGCTGAACGAGTCGACCACCTTCAGCGCCTGCTGCACCGGCAGCCCGATCACCTGATCGGTGAGGATCGAGGTGGCGGCCTGGCTGATCGAGCAGCCCTGGCCGTCGTAGGAGACATCGGCGACCTCACCGGCGTCGTCGATCTGCACGCGCATCGTCACTTCGTCGCCGCACGTCGGGTTCACGTGGTGCACCTGCGCACCGAACGGTTCCCGCAGCCCGCGGTGGTGCGGGTGCTTGTAGTGATCCAGGATCACTTCCTGGTACATCTGTTCCATACGCATGATCTAGGCAACTCCGAAGAAGGTCTTGGCCTTCCGCACGGCCGCAACCAGCGCGTCGACCTCATCGAGGGTGTTGTAGACGGCGAACGAGGCACGCGCGGTGGCGGCGACACCGAACTTGCGGTGCAGCGGCCAGGCGCAGTGGTGCCCGACCCGGATGGCGACACCCTGGTCGTCGAGGATCTGGCCCACGTCGTGGGCGTGGATCCCGTCGACCACGAACGACACCGCGCCACCGCGATCGACGTTCTCGATGGGTCCGACGATCCGCACACCGTCGATCCCGGACAGACCCTCGAGCGCGGCACCGGTGAGCGCGTGCTCGTGGGCCGCGATCGCGTCCATGCCGAGGTCCTCGAGATAGCGCACCGCGGCGGCCAGTCCGACGACCTGCGAGGTCATCGGCGTACCCGCCTCGAAGCGCTGCGGCGGCGGCGCGTAGGTGGTCTTCTCCATGGTGACGGTCTCGATCATCGACCCACCGGTGATGAACGGCGGCGTCTCCTCCAGGAGCGCACGTCGGCCGTACAGTCCGCCCACGCCCATCGGGCCGAGCATCTTGTGGCCGGAGAACGCGGCGAAGTCGACACCGAGTGCGTGGAAGTCCACCGCCATGTGCGGCACCGACTGGCAGGCGTCGAGCACGACGAGCGCCCCGACGGCCTTCGCCCGGCGGATCAATTCGTCCACCGGGGCGACCGCGCCGGTCACGTTCGACTGATGGCTGAACGCGAGAACCTTTGTCGCGGGCGACAGTTCGAGCGAGTCCAGGTCGATGCGGCCGTCGCCGGTGATGCCGTACCACCGGAGGGTGGCACCGGTGCGCCGCGCGAGCTCCTGCCACGGAACGAGATTCGCGTGGTGTTCGAGCTCGGTGATGACGATCTCGTCGCCGGGACCGACCTTGTAGGGGAACCGGTCGTCACCGAACGCGTTGGCCACCAGGTTCAGCGACTCGGTCGCGTTCTTGGTGAACACGATCTCGCCGGGATCGGCGCCGACGAAGCGGGCGATATCGGCACGCGCCTGCTCGTAGGAGTCGGTCGCCTCCTCCGCCAGCTGGTGGGCACCGCGGTGCACCGCCGAATTCCGGGTGAGCAGGAACTCGCGCTCGGCGTCCAGCACCTGCAGCGGACGCTGCGAGGTGGCGCCGGAATCCAGGTACACCAACGGTTTCCCGTCCCGCACCGTGCGGTGCAGGATGGGGAAGTCGGCCCGGATCCGGGCCACGTCGAGGGCGGGCACCGTCGCGGTCATGTCAGGCTCCAGCGGTCGCGGACGTGAAGCGCTCGTAGCCGTTCGCGTCGAGTTCCTCGGCCAGCTCGGAGCCACCCTCGGCGACGATCTTGCCGTTGACGAACACGTGCACGAAGTCGGGCTTGATGTAGCGCAGGATGCGGGTGTAGTGCGTGATCAGCAGCACGCCGCCCTCTTCGCGCTCCTTGTAGCGGTTCACGCCCTCGGAGACGATGCGCAGCGCGTCGACGTCCAGACCCGAGTCGGTCTCGTCGAGGATCGCGATCTTCGGCTTGAGCAGGCCGAGCTGCAGGACCTCGTGGCGCTTCTTCTCGCCACCGGAGAAGCCCTCGTTCACCGAGCGGTCGGCGAAGGCCGAGTCGATGTCGAGCTCCTTCATCGACTCCTTCACCTCCTTGACCCAGGTGCGCAGCTTGGGGGCCTCGCCGCGCACGGCGGTGGCGGCGGTGCGCAGGAAGTTCGACATCGAGACGCCGGGGACCTCGACCGGGTACTGCATGGCCAGGAACAGGCCGGCGCGGGCGCGCTCGTCGACCGACATCTCGAGGACGTCCTCGCCGTCGAGGGTGATGGTGCCCTGGGTGACGGTGTACTTGGGGTGGCCCGCGATCACGTAGGACAGCGTGGACTTGCCCGAGCCGTTGGGGCCCATGATGGCGTGCGTCTCGCCGGACTTCACGGTGAGGTTCACGCCGTTGAGGATCTGCTTGGACTCACCCTCGGGGGTGGTGATCTCGGCGTGCAGGTCCTTGATTTCCAAGGTGGTCATCGAATTCGAATCCTTCGTGGGAAGTAGGTGAGTCAGATACCGACAGTGGCGAGTTCGGCCTCGATGGCCGCCTCGAGCCGCTCCCGGACCTCGGGGACCGTGACCTTCTGGATGATCTCGAAGAAGAAGCCACGCACCACCAGGCGGCGGGCGACGTCTTCGGGAATGCCGCGAGCGCGCAGGTAGAACAGCTGCTCGTCGTCGAAACGGCCGGTGGCACTCGCGTGTCCGGCGCCGGCGATCTCGCCGGTCTCGATCTCCAGGTTCGGCACCGAGTCGGCGCGCGCGCCGTCGGTGAGCACCAGGTTGCGGTTCGCCTCGTAGGTGTCGGTGCCCTCGGCGGCGGCGCGGATCAGCACATCGCCGATCCAGACCGTGCGAGCGTCACCCTTGGGCGAGGACGGATCGCCCTGCAGCGCACCCTTGTACAGCACATCGGACTTGCAGTTGGGCTCGGCGTGGTCGACCAGCAGACGCTGCTCGAAGTGCTGACCCGCGTCGGCGAAGTACAGACCGAACAGCTCGGCCTCGCCACCGGGACCGGCGTAGCGCACGGTGCCGGACAGGCGAACCAGGTCGCCGCCGAGGGTCGCCGACACGTGACGCAGGTTCGCGTCACGACCCAGCTTCAGGTGATGCGCGGTGACGTGCACGGCGTCCTCGTCCCATTCCTGGACCGCGACGACGGTGAGCTTGGCGCTGTCACCGAGCACGAATTCGACGTTCTCGGCATACGTTCCGCTGCCGCGCTGGTCGATGACCACGGTGGCGACGGCGAAGTTGTCCAGGCGCACCTGCAGGTGACCGTAGGCGGTCTTGCCCTCACCGGGACCGGTGATGGTGACCGTCACCGGGTCCGACACTTCGGTTTCCGGGCCGACGGTGATCACGGTCGCCGACTCGAAGCCCGAATAGGCCTGAGCGGCAACACGGTCGGCGGGGGTACCGGCCTGGCCGAGGCGAGAGTCGGTGCGGCCCACCGTTTCCACGGTGACACCGGCGACTTCGCTCACCTCGACGGTGGCTACTCCGTCGGCGACAGCGGTGCCGTCGTGCAGGCCGCGCAGGCGGCGCAGCGGGGTGAACCGCCACGCCTCGTCGCGACCCGACGGGATCTCGAACTGGTCGACGTCGAACGAGGTGAAGACCTCGCCCTTGTTGACCGCGGCGCCCGCGCCAGGATTCTGGATCGGCGTCTCGAGCGTCGACATCAGCCCACGGCCCCTTCCATCTGCAGCTCGATGAGCCGGTTCAGTTCCAGTGCGTATTCCATCGGCAATTCCTTGGCGATCGGCTCCACGAAGCCACGCACCACCATCGCCATCGCCTCGTCCTCGGTGAGGCCGCGGCTCATCAGATAGAACAGCTGATCCTCGGAGACCTTGGAGACGGTCGCCTCGTGACCCATCGTCACGTCGTCCTCGCGGATGTCGACGTAGGGGTAGGTGTCGGAGCGGCTGATGGTGTCGACCAGCAGCGCGTCACACTTCACGGTCGACTTGGAACCGTTGGCGCCCTTGTTGATCTGGACCAGACCGCGGTACGACGCGCGACCGCCGCCACGCGCCACCGACTTCGACACGATGGTCGAGGAGGTGTGCGGGGCCAGGTGCAGCATCTTGGCGCCGGTGTCCTGGTGCTGGCCGGGGCCCGCGAAGGCAACCGAGAGAACCTCGCCGTGCGCGTGCTCGCCGGTCATCCAGACCGCCGGGTACTTCATGGTGACCTTGGAGCCGATGTTGCCGTCGACCCACTCCATGGTGGCGCCCGCTTCGGCCTTGGCCCGCTTGGTGACCAGGTTGAACACGTTGTTCGACCAGTTCTGGATGGTTGTGTAGCGGCAGCGGCCGCCCTTCTTCACGATGATCTCCACGACCGCGGAGTGCAGCGAGTCGGACTTGTAGATCGGGGCTGTACAACCCTCGACGTAGTGGACGTAGGCGTCCTCGTCGACGATGATCAGCGTCCGCTCGAACTGGCCCATGTTCTCGGTGTTGATCCGGAAGTAGGCCTGCAGCGGGATGTCGACGTGCACGCCCGGCGGCACGTAGATGAACGAGCCACCCGACCAGACAGCGGTGTTGAGCGCGGAGAACTTGTTGTCACCGGCGGGGATGACCGAGCCGAAGTACTTCTGGAAGATCTCCGGGTGCTG
This sequence comes from Nocardia sp. NPDC060249, assembly GCF_042728755.1. Taxonomy (NCBI): domain Bacteria; kingdom Bacillati; phylum Actinomycetota; class Actinomycetes; order Mycobacteriales; family Nocardiaceae; genus Nocardia; species Nocardia sp. NPDC060249. Next base: position 1,182,420 of record NZ_JBHXAQ010000001.1, on the reverse strand, counting down.
CTTGAGCGCGGTATCGGTGTCGAGGAAGATGACGCCCTGCTTCTCCAGATCCTCGCGGATGGAGTGGTAGACGACCTCGGATTCGTACTGCGCCGCGACACCGGAGACCAGACGCTGCTTCTCCGCTTCCGGGATGCCCAGCTTGTCGTAGGTGTTCTTGATGTCCTCGGGCAGGTCTTCCCAGCTCTCGGCCTGCTTCTCCGACGAACGCACGAAGTACTTGATGTTGTCGAAGTCGATGCCGTCGAGGTTGGAACCCCAGTTCGGCATGGGCTTGCGATCGAAGATGCGCAGCGCCTTGAGGCGCACGTCGAGCATCCACTCGGGTTCGCTCTTCTTGGCCGAGATATCGCGGACGACGGCCTCCGACAGGCCACGTTGCGCACTGGCACCGGCCACATCGGAGTCGGACCAGCCGTAACCGTAGGTGCCCAGCGAGGCGATGGTTTCGTCCTGGGTAAGCGGTTGCACCTGGTCGGTAGAGGTCGTCATTCGGCACTCCTTCCGGAGTCGTTCGTTCGTCCCGCCGCGGGCTGTGCGGCGGATGGGATCTTCGGCACCGCGACCAGCGGTACGTGGGTGGTGCAGGCGCAATCGCCGTTGGCGATCGTCGCAAGGCGCTGCACGTGGGTACCGAGCAGGTCGCGGAAAGCGTCCAATTCGGCCGCGCACAACTGCGGGAACTCCTCGGCGACATGGGCCACCGGGCAGTGGTGCTGACAGATCTGCACACCGGCGCCGACCTGACGGGTTGTGGCGGCGAAACCGGCCTCGGCGAACGCTTCCGCGATCTCCTCGACCTTGGCCTCGATCACCGGTGCGGTGTGCTCGGCGACGGGTTCGATGCCGTCGACGATCACGCGAACCCGCTTGCGCGCGAATTCGGCGATCGCGGCGTCGCCACCGATCTCGCCGAGCTGGCGAATCGCCGCCCCGGCCAGATCGTCGTAGGCGTGCCCGAGGTTGCCCCGGCCCGCCGCGGTGAGCTGGTATTGCTTGGCCGGCCTGCCGCGCCCCTTCTGCTGCCACGGCGCCGAGCGGCTCGCCCGAGCCTGGCCCGCGTCGATGAGCGCGTCGAGGTGCCTGCGCACCCCGGCGGGTGCGAGACCGAGTTCGGTGCCGATCGCCGTTGCGGTGATCGGCCCCTGCTCGAGCAGCAACTGGACGATGGCCGCCCTGGTCTGCCCTTCGTGCGCGGCCGCCGCGGGGACAGCCGACGACCGAGTGCCGGTCGTCTTACGACCGTCACTTTCCACGCCTGTCCGCAAACCCACGGTTTTCACAACACCAGTGTGGCGGAATTGCTTCCCTAAATCTAATAAGGGTCACCTGACAAAGGGTGCCCTGACCTGCGATGAAGATCATCGGGGCTCTCCCCCACCCGACAAACCCCAGGTGCGGACCCTGCGGCCCGATCGCCGGCGCTCGGCCGGGTGACCCATCGCACAGGTCGGCCACCGCGACCACCCCGCGCCCAGCAACACCGAATCCGGTGCCGGAAGGTCTGCCCGGCACGCTCGCCCGGCGTTGCTCGCAGGCGATATTCGCACCACGACGCGGCGATCGACGGCCCGGGGGGGCGCGGTGGCGAACGCGGCGGGCGCCGGGTGCGGTCTGGCACGATGGCAGGGTGTCGAACCCGCTCACACCCACGTGTGTCCGTCATCCCGATCGGCCTACCGGACTCGCGTGCACGCGATGCGGGCGGCCCGCCTGTCCCGACTGCCTGCGTCCGGCGGCGGTCGGGCAGCACTGCGTGGATTGTGTGCGGCAGGGTCAGCGGGACGTGCGGCCGGTGCGGACCGTCGGCGGCGCACGCCAAGGCGGCGCGGTTCCGTACGTGACCTACGGGTTGATCGCGGTCAATGTGCTGGTCTATGTGCTCACCGCGGCGCAGGCCGGTAGTCCCATGTACAACTACCGCGGGTCGTCGGTGTTCCGGGAGTTCGTGCTGGTGCCGCTGCTGGTGGCCGACGGCGAGTGGTGGCGGCTGCTCGGGTCGGGGTTCCTGCACTACGGCGCGATCCATCTGCTGGTCAACATGTTCGCCCTGTATGTCGTGGGGCGCGACCTCGAGCAGGTGCTGGGCCGGGTCAGGTACGGCTGCGTCTATCTGGTCTCGCTGCTGGGTGGGTCGGCGGCGGTGATGGCGCTGTCGGACTCGGTGACGGCGACGGCCGGCGCCTCCGGCGCGGTGTACGGCCTGTTCGGCGCTGTCACGGTGACGCTGATCCGGTTGCGGCAGAGCCCGACCCCGATGCTGGTGGTGATCGGCGTGAACGTGCTGATCAGCTTCTCGATCCCGGGAATCTCGCTGTGGGGCCACCTCGGTGGTCTGGCCGCGGGCACGTTGAGCGCGCTCGGCATCCTGTTCGTGCCCGGCTGGCTGTCGGCCCGCGATCAGCGGTCCGCCCAGCGCATCGGCTGGGCGGCGCTCGGCGCGGTAGCGCTGATCTGCGTGGCCGTGATCGTCGCCGCCGCGCTCTCGCTGCGCGCGGACCCGGCGTTCGTCGGACCACCGGCCGTGACCGCGCCGACCCCCGTCGAAGCACCCAGGTAGCCCGCCGCGACAGGCGCGCCTGCGGTGCGCGAACGACTGACGAACCCTGTCGCGCCCGCGCACACTAGGCTCTGACTTCGTGGCGGTACTGGAGGGCGCGGCGCGCAAGACATTGGCGTTCGGGCGGCGAGCTCTGGGGCTCGACGTGTCCGCGCCCGATCACACCGTCGCGGTGCTGCATCGCGACGAGACCGAAGTCCCCGGGCTCGACAAGAGCGAACGCGCCCAACTGGACCGGATCCGGCTGATGGGCGCGACCGGCGCGGTGCTGATGGCGATCGCGGCGCTGGGCATCGGCGCCCAACCCGTGCACCAGAATCCGGTCTCGGGCGTGCGGGTGCTCGGCATCTTCGCGCGAGCGCACACCGGGTCCCTCGCGATGTGCATGTTCGGCACCGCGCTGGTGATCGGCGCGTGGTTGCTGCTCGGACGGTTCGCGATCGGCGGGCTCGCGGGTTCGCCACTGCACCGGCTGACCCGCTCCCAGCTGGATCGCACGCTGCTGCTGTGGATCATTCCGCTGTCGGTGGCGCCCCCGATGTTCAGCAACGACGTCTATTCCTATCTGGCCCAGAGCGAGATCGCCGCCCGCGGAATCGACCCGTATTCCGAAGGCCCCGTCGCCGGGCTCGGGATCGACAATGTGCTCACCAACAATGTGCCGACGATCTGGCGTGATACGCCCGCGCCGTACGGTCCGCTCTTCCTCTGGATCGGTCGCGGTATCGCGGAGCTGACCGGAGACAACATCATCGCCGGGGTGTGGGTGCACCGGCTGCTGGCGCTGGCCGGGGTGGCGCTGATCGTGTGGGCGCTGCCGCGGTTGTCGGTGCGGTGCGGGGTGGCGCCGGTGAGTGCGCTGTGGCTCGGTGCGGCCAATCCGCTGGTGCTGTTCCACCTGGTCGGCGGGGTGCACAACGACGCGTTGATGCTCGGGCTGATGCTGGCCGGGGTGGAGCTCATGCTGCGCGCGATCTACGGCGAAGGAGGCACACCCGACCGGCTCACGGCCACGAATCTGCCGCCCTTCGACACCCGCGCCTACGGGTTGCTGATCGGCGGCGCGGTGGTGATCACGCTGTCGTCATCGATCAAGCTCACCTCCATCATCGCGCTCGGCTTCGTCGGCATGGCGCTGGCCAGACGCTGGGGCGGCACACTCACCGCCGTCGTCAAAGCCGCGGCGCTGCTCGGCGTCATCGCCGTGGCGACAACGCTTCTCATCGGTTTCGCCAGTGGGCTCGGCTTCGGCTGGGTCAATACGCTCAGCGTCGCCAATGCCGTCCGGAGCTGGATGTCGCTCCCGACCATCATCGGGATCGTCACCGGTTTCGGCGGCGTGCTCCTCGGACTCGGCGACCACACCACCGCTCTGCTGTCGATCACCCGGCCCATCGCGGCGGTGGTCGCGGGCTACGTGACGGTCCGAATGCTCGTCGCCACCGGCATGGGCCGCCTCCACCCCGTCGGCGCGCTCGGCGTCTCGCTCGCGGCGATAGTGCTGCTGTTCCCGGTGGTCCAGCCCTGGTACCTGCTGTGGGCGATCGTGCCGCTGGCGGCCTGGGCCACCCAGCCGGTGTTCCGCGTGCCCGCCGTCGCGTTCTCGGCGGTGGTCTCCATGCTGGTGATGCCGCGTGGTGCGGAATTCCAGGTGTTCCAGATCATCGGCGCCGCGCTCGCGGCCGTCGTGTGCTTCGCGTTGTTCTTCGCGCTCACCCGGCACACGCTGCCATGGCGGGCGCAGCCGGGGGTGTCGGCTCCGTCACAGGAGGGCACGGCTTACCGTGTGACAACGTGAGGGAGCGCAGCGAGCGAACCAAGGGCACAGCACCTTTTGGCGCGACGGAGCCGAGCGTCAGCGAGGCGCGGTTGTGACAACACGCCTTGGACCCGCCGTCAGCGTCGACGGTGTGGTCAAGCGCTATGGCGAGACCACAGCGGTAGACGGCCTCCGGTTCGATGTCGAGCCCGCTCAGGTGTTCGCTCTGCTCGGCCCCAACGGTGCGGGCAAGACCACCACCGTCGAGATGTGCGAGGGCTTCGTGCGCCCGGATGCCGGCACGGTCCGCGTCCTCGGCCTCGATCCGATCGCCGACTCCGAGCAGTTGCGTCCGCGCATCGGCGTGATGCTCCAAGGCGGCGGTGCCTACCCCGGCGCCCGCGCGGGCGAGATGCTCGACCTGGTCGCGTCCTACTCCGCCGATCCCATCGATCCCGACTGGCTGCTGTCGACGCTGGGCCTGCGCGACAATCGCCGCACTCCCTATCGTCGCCTGTCCGGTGGCCAGCAGCAGCGGCTCGCGCTCGCGTGCGCGCTGGTCGGCAAGCCCGAGATCGTGTTCCTCGACGAACCCACCGCCGGTCTGGACGCTCAGGCCCGGCTGATCGTCTGGGAACTCATCGACGCCCTGCGCCGCGACGGCGTGAGTGTCGTGCTCACCACGCACATGATGGACGAGGCCGAGCAGCTCGCCGACCAGCTCGTCATCATCGATCACGGGCAGATCGTCGCCCAGGGCACTCCCGCCGAGGTCACCGCCCACGGCGCGGCAGGGCAGCTGAGGTTCTGCGCCCCACCGAAACTCGATCTGAATCTGCTCACCTCGGCTCTCCCGGAAGGCTTTTCGCCGCGCGAGACGACACCGGGCACCTATCTCGTCGAGGGCGAGATCAACCCGCAGGTGCTGGCCACCGTCACCGCCTGGTGCGCCAGGATGGACGTGCTGGCCACCGACATCCGCATCGACCAGCGTCGCCTCGAAGACGTCTTCCTCGAACTGACCGGACGGGACCTGCGCGGATGAGCGAGACCACCAGCCGTTTCCTGCCCGGCACCTTCACCCCCGATCCGCGGCCCGCCTCGCGCACGACGATGCTCACCGCGCAGACCGGGCTCGAGCTGAAACTGTTGTTGCGCAACGGCGAACAGCTGCTGCTCACCATGTTCATCCCGATCACCCTGCTCATCGGTCTCACCCTGCTGCCGTTCGGCGACCTGGGCGAGCACCGGGTCGACCGGATCGTGCCGATGGTGATGATGACCGCGGTGATGTCGACCGCGTTCACCGGCCAGGCCATCGCGGTCGGCTTCGATCGCCGCTACGGCGCCCTCAAACGGCTCGGTGCGACACCGCTGCCCCGCTGGGGTGTGATCGCGGGCAAGTGCGCGGCCGTGCTCATCGTGGTGGTGCTGCAGGCGATGCTGCTCGGCGCCATCGGTGTCGCACTGGGCTGGCGGCCCGGAATGGGCGGACTCGCCCTCGGCGCGCTGGTGATCGCCCTGGGCACGGCCACCTTCGCGGCGATGGGATTGCTGCTGGGTGGGACGCTCAAGGCCGAGGTCGTGCTGGCGCTGGCCAACATCCTGTGGTTCATCATGCTCGGCATCGCCAGCCTGGTACTCGTGGGCGACACCCTGCCCACCGCACTGACCGTGATCGCGCGGCTCATCCCGTCGGGGGCGCTGGCGTTCGCGCTGGACACGGCGCTGACGGGGTCGATCGACTGGTACGGGGTGGCGGTGCTCGCGGTGTGGGGCGTGGTGTGCGGATGGCTGGCGACCCGGCTGTTCCGGTTCCACTGACGTGTCCAACGACGCACTGTAGTAGCCCTGGTATCAGCGCCGAATTCCTGGCCGGTACCATTCCTGACGTGCTGTATCGCGCCTTCGTTGGCCTCGTCGACCGGCTGCCGCTCCCCTCGCTGCGGGTGCAGCGGCTCATCGCCATCGCGGTGATCCTGAGTCAGGCGGGAATCTCGGTGACCGGCGCGATCGTGCGCGTCACCGCCTCCGGCCTCGGCTGCCCGACCTGGCCGCAGTGCTTCCCCGGCAGCTTCACCCCCATCGGGGTATCGGAAGTGCCCGTCCTGCACCAGACCGTGGAGTTCGGCAACCGGCTGCTCACCTTCGCGGTGACGCTGTGCGCCGGGCTGATCGTGCTGGCCGTCATCCGGGCACGGCGACGCAAGGAAGTCCTGACCTACGCGTGGCTGATGCCCGGCGGCACGGTCGTGCAGGCGATCATCGGCGGTATCACCGTGCGCACCGGTTTGCTGTGGTGGACCGTCGCCGTGCACCTGCTCGCTTCGATGGCGATGGTCTGGCTGGCGGTGGTGCTGTACGCGAAGATCTGCGAACCCGACGACGGCATCGAAACCGTCCAGGTGCCCGCTCCCCTGCGCTGGCTCACCGCGCTGTCCGGTGTGGCGCTCGCGGGTGTCCTCATCGCGGGCACGCTGGTCACGGCGGCCGGACCCCATGCCGGCGACAAGAGCATCGAGCGGCAGGTCGAGCGACTGGAAGTCGAGATCGTCACGCTGGTGCACCTGCACTCGCAGTTGCTCATCGGCTATCTGGCACTGCTGATCGGACTCGCCTTCGGCCTGTACGCCGTCGGCATGTCGGCGGCCATCCGCAAGCGGTTGTTCGTGCTGCTCGGGCTGGTGCTGGCGCAGGCGCTCGTCGGCGTCGTGCAGTACTTCACCGATGTGCCCGCCGCCCTCGTCGCCATCCACGTCGGCGGGGCCGCGGCCTGCACCGCGGCCACCGCCGCACTGTGGGCGTCGCTGCGCACACGCGAGAAGATCGACGCGCCCGCCCTGTCACAAACCTCCGTGCGCTGAGGTCAGGAAACTCCGAACACGAAAAAGCCCGCGTCGCAGTGCGATTCGCGGGCTTTTCTCGTCTCCGGGCGTCAGGCGCCTGCGAACAACTTCGCGTTGCGCGCCTTCGGGAACTTGGTCTGACCGGCGACCCAGCCGGCCATCCTGGCCCAGTGCGTCGGGGCGGGGGTGACGATCGAGCCCAGCTCGCGGCTCCACTCGTCGGTCTCGGCGAGGCCGTCGACGCGCTCCACGAGCGCCTTCGCGGTCGCCATGTCGCCGACCACCCGGTCGCCGAGGATGCCGTCGGCACCGACCAGGGTGATCCGCACGCCCTGCTTGCCGATGTACTGCAGCACGGCCGTTCCCGATCCACCGTGCTGGGCGAGGAACTTCACGATGGACTTCTCGACCTCGGCCGGCACCTTCACGGCCTCGGGGGCGGCGGTTGTACTCATGAACCGCAGTTTACCGGCCGGTAGTTTCCAGTCCAGCCCCGAGTGGCCTGGAACACGGGGTGTAGAAAGAGAACCCATGCGCGCGATTCAGGTTTCCGAGCACGGCGGTCCCGAGGTCCTGCAGTACGTCGAGGTGCCAGACCCGCAGGCCGGGCCCGGTCAGCTGCTGGTCGAGACCCAGGGCGTGGGCGTCAACTACATCGACATCTACTTCCGCACCGGCCAGTACCCGCAGGCGACGCCCTACATCCCCGGCTCCGAGGGCACGGGCATCGTGGTGGCGATCGGTTCGGATGTCACCGAGTTCGCCGTCGGCGACCGCGTCGCGTGGGCCTCGGCGCCCGGCAGTTACGCGGACCTGGTCGCCGTCGACGAAGCCGTGGCGGTGCGGGTGCCCCGCGACGTCGAACCGGCCGTCGCGGCCGCCGCCCTCCTACAGGGCATGACCGCCCACTACCTGACCGAATCGGTCTTCTCCCCCGAACCCGGTGACCCGGTACTCATCCACGCGGGCGCCGGCGGCGTCGGCCTGCTGCTCACGCAGATGGCCGTCGCCAAGGGCGCCCGAGTCATCACCACGGTCTCCACCGACGCGAAGGAGAAGCTGTCCCGCGAAGCGGGCGCCACCGAGGTCCTGCGCTACGGCGACGACCTGGCCGCCCGCGTCCGTGACCTCACCGACGGCATCGGCGTAGCCGCGGTCTACGACGGCGTCGGCGCCGCCACCTTCGAAGCGAGCCTCGCCGCACTCCGAATCCGCGGCACCCTCGCCCTGTTCGGCGCGGCCAGCGGCGCGGTCGCGCCCTTCGACCCGCAACGCCTCAACCCCGCCGGCTCCCTCTGGCTCACCCGCCCGTCCCTGGGCGCCTACACCCGCGACCGCACCGAATTCCTGTGGCGCGCCACCGATGTCTTCGACGGGATCGCCGCGGGAACCCTGAACCTCCGCATCGGCGCCACCTACCCCCTGGCCGACGCGGCCACTGCCCATCGCGATCTCGCGGCGCGAAAGACCACGGGCTCGATCGTCCTGCTGCCGTAGCCACGACGGGTAACAAAGCGTTCCAGCAGCGCACGCGGAGTTCGGAACCTCTCGGATCGCACCTAGTAGTCGCGGCCGGTCAGCCCGCGGTAGACGAAACGGGTGATCGACTCGATCGCCTCCTCGTCGGCGATGGTCAACGAGCCGTCTTCGACCATGCGCAACATCCCGTCGACCGCGGCGAACATCATCGCCAGGCTGACGTCGACGGTTCCCGGCAGGCGTAAACCGCGTTCCGGGAAGTCCGCCACGTGGTCGGCGATGTCGGTGCGCTGTTCGGCGCCGAAGCCCGCGACGATCCGGGCGAAATCCGGGCTGACCTGCGCCGCCTGGCCCATCGCGCGCAGGACCGAGGCGTGTTCGCGGGCGAAGGTCCAGTAGCCGCGGACGTGGTACCGCACCGCGGCCGGGTCGGTGAAGTCGCCGTTGTGCTCCGGGTCCGCCGCGCGCTCGTCGCTCGCCACCGCCATATCGCGCAGAAGTGCTTGCAGCAGTTCCTCTTTGCTCGCGAAGTGGTTGTAGAACGAGCCCGCCGCACGGCCGGCGGCGGTGGTGATGTCGGTGATCTTCGCGTTCAGGTAGCCGTGCTCGGCGAAGACCTGCCGGGCCGCGTCCTTGAGCGCCTGCTCGGTCTCCGCGGACTTCTCGCGCCTGCTGCCCACCATCGGACATCACCTCCTTGACAAGCACGGTACCAACACTGAAACTGAATTCATACTCACTGAATCTTAGTTCAGTTATTGTCGCAGGAGGTATCCCCATGTCAGAACAGGTACTCATCGCCGGTGCGGGCCCGACCGGTCTCACCCTCGCCCTCGATCTCGCACGGCGCGGCGTGGACGTACGCCTCGTGGACCGGGCCGATACACCGTTTCAGGGGTCGCGCGGCGACGGCCTCCAACCACGCACGCTGGAGGTGTTCGACGACCTAGGCGTCATCGACGCGGTACTGGCCGCCGGGCGTGGGGTCCCGGTGATGCGCGCGTACATCGCGGGGACCTTCGTCGGCGAGCGCCGCGTGGCCGAACCGGCCGAGCCGACACCGGATGTGCCGTATCCGAACACCTGGGTGCTCGGCCAGTCCGACACCGAGGCGATCCTGCGCGCGCGGCTCGCAGAGTTCGGGGTGACGGTCGAATTCGCCACGGCGCTGGTCGATTTCACTCAGAACGACAGTGGCGTCACCGCCACTCTGCAGCGCGACGGCACATCGGAGTCGGTGCGCGCGAGCTACCTGGTCGGCGCCGACGGTGGCGCGAGCACGGTGCGCAAGCGCCTCGGGATCGCCTTCGAGGGCAGCACCGACGACTCGATCAAGATGCTGCTCGGCGATGTCCGCGCCGACTCCCTCGACCACGAGTACGGCTACTGGTTCGCCGCCGCGGCCGACCAGCCGATGACCGGTTTTGCTCTGTCCCCGCTACCGGGCGCGCGGCGCTTCCAGTTCGCCGCCCCGCTGACCGACGACCGCTTCCCCGATCTGGCCGCCCTGCAGGAACTCGCCGACCGCCACGGCCCCGCGACAGGTCTGGCACTGAGCGACCTGTCCTGGATCACGGTGTGGCGCCCGAACATTCGACTCGCCGAACGCTTCCGCGCCGACCGGGTGTTCCTCGCCGGCGACGCCGCCCACGTCCACCCGCCGACCGGCGGCCAGGGCCTCAACACCGGTGTCCAGGACGCCTACAACCTGGGCTGGAAGCTGGCCGCGGCCCTCGACGGCAACCCGGCCCCGCTCGACACCTACGAATCCGAACGTCGCACCGTCGCCGCCCGTGTGCTCGGCTTGAGCACCGAACTGCTCGACAAGCTCGTCGACGGCGACGAGGACGCGATGCGCCGCGGCCCCGAAACCCGCCAACTCGACATCACCTACCGCTCCCCCACCGACCACGGTTGCCTCGTCGCGGGCGATCGCGCACCCGACGCCCCTCTGCACGACCGGTCCGGGCGCCCGATCCGCCTGTTCGACCTTTTCCGAGGCCCCCACGCGACCTTGCTCCGCTTCGCCCCGACCACCGACGACATCGAGTTCGCGGCAGGCCCGAACTCGACATCCGGCTTCCCCGCGACACCGATCGACGAATCCGGCCTTCTGACGGTCGAGATTCGCCGCGTCGACGCCCCGTCCGAGCCATCCGCCCGACCGGCGTCTGTGACACTTGTCGACACCGACGGACACGCCTTCACCGCCTTTTCGGCAACGGCGGGCACCACCATCCTGATCCGGCCGGACGGCCACCTCGCCCATCGCTGGTGAAGTTTCGCCCCGGCCCGATGTAGTCCGGAAACGACAGTGGCCGGGCATCGCTGCCCGGCCACTGTCTCGAGAATGTCCTATAGCCCGACGAGGCTGCCGATCGTGTCCCACCCGAGCACCGAGTCGACGGCCAGACCGCAGAACACCACCGCGAGGTAGTTGTTCGACTGCAGGAACAGCTTCAACGGCTTCACCGACTCGCCGCGGCGCACCCCGGCGTAGAGCTGATGCGCCATCAGCAGGAACCAGGCACCGGCCACCAGTGCGACCGCCGCGTAGATGACGCCGGTCGCGGGCACCAACGCCATCGTCGCGAGCACTGTCAACCAGGTGTAGATGACGATCTGCTTGGTCACCACCTGCTCGGTCGCGACCACCGGCAGCATCGGCACACCGGCCGCGCGGTAGTCCTCCTTGTAGCGCATGGCCAGCGCCCAGGTGTGCGGCGGCGTCCAGAAGAAGATCACCGCGAACAGCACCACCGCGGGCCAGCCGATATCGCCGGTCACCGCGGACCAGCCGACCAGCGCGGGCATGCAGCCGGCCGCACCGCCCCACACCACGTTCTGCGAGGTCCGGCGCTTGAGGCCCTTGGTGTAGACGAAAACGTAGAACAGGATCGTCGCGACGACCAGCAACCCGCTGAGCAGGTTGGCCTGCCACCACAGCCAGGCGAAGGAGATCGCGCCGAGGACGACGCCGAAGACGAACGCGTGCGAGGTGGGCACCGCCTCGCGGGCCAGCGGGCGTCGCGCGGTCCGCTTCATCACCTTGTCGATATCGGCGTCGGCCACACAGTTGAGAGTGTTGGCGCTGGCGGCGCCCATCCAGCCACCGAACAGGGTGACCAGGATCAGCCGGATGTCCACCGTGCCGCGGTCGGCCAGCAACATCGTCGGAATGGTGGCAACGAGCAGTAACTCGATGACGCGTGGTTTGGTGAGCGCGATGTAGGCAAGGGGCTTGCGCACTATCCGCGCGGCGAGGCTGTCGCCCTGGAGTCGGTCGGCCAGCGCCGTCGACGAAGTTCCGTGCGCACCGCTACTACCCGGCTCGTGACCGATCCGCACTGTTTCTCCTCGCACGCTGTGCTTCGCTTCGCATCCGGTAATGGAACGAGCAGCGCGCGGCTGCGGCGCGGCCACTACTACAGAGGATGGTAGACCCACTCACCTGCCGCTCCGCGCCAGACCCCCGCCACCGTGGGCGCGGTCACTACGCCCCGCGAGCCCGCATCCCGGGCCCACCCGGCGGTGAACCAGCGTCGACGCGCAGGTGAACGGCATCGTGACGGGCTCGGCCCGCGCGGCGGCGATGGTCTACACCGCACACCGCCGACTCGGGGTGATTCGAACTAGACTCAACGCCAGGGTTCGCGCCAACCGCTGTAGCAGCACCACTAGGGTATTCCTGTACATCGGTACGCATCCCGGCCGCGTGCGACCCGCTGTCGAACATCATCGCCGCAGCCAAGCTATCGCCGTCGACGAAACCTAGGTCAGGAGAACTACGGTCGTGCCAGTCACAGACGACATTCGCGCCCTCACTCAGCGGAACTACCCCAGCGACTGGACGGACCTCGACACCTTGGCCGTCGACACCGCCCGGGTACTCGCCGCCGACGCCGTGCAGAAGGCGGGCAACGGGCACCCCGGCACCGCGATGAGCCTCGCGCCGGTGGCCTACACCCTGTTCCAGCGCACGATGCGCCACAACCCCGCGGACCCCAGCTGGGTCGGTCGCGACCGGTTCGTGCTGTCCTGTGGGCATTCCAGCCTCACCCTCTACATCGAGCTCTACCTGGCCGGTTTCGGCCTGGAGCTCACCGACCTCGAGCAGCTGCGCCAGTGGGGCTCGCTCACCCCGGGCCACCCCGAGTTCCGCCACACCGACGGCGTGGAGATCACCACCGGCCCGCTGGGTCAGGGTTTGGCCTCCGCGGTCGGCATGGCGATGGCAGCGCGACGCGAGCGCGGCCTGTTCGACCCGAACGCCCCCGAGGGCACGAGCCCGTTCGACCACTTCATCTACACCATCGCCTCCGACGGCGACCTGCAGGAGGGCGTCACCGCCGAGGCCTCCTCGATCGCGGGCACCCAGCAGCTGGGCAACCTCGTGGTGATCTACGACGACAACGAGATCTCCATCGAGGACGACACCGACATCGCCTTCACCGAAGACGTGGCCAAGCGGTACGAGGCCTACGGCTGGCAGGTGCAGATCGTCGAGGGCGGCGAAGATGTGGTGGCCATCGAGAAGGCCCTGGACGCGGCCAGGGCCGAGACGTCCAAGCCCTCGATCATCATTCTGCGCACCATCATCGGCTTCCCGGCCCCGAACAAGATGAACACCGGTGGCGCGCACGGCGCCGCGCTGGGCCCCGACGAGGTCGCCGCGGTGAAGAAGGCGCTGGGCTTCGACCCGGAGAAGTCCTTCGACGTCGACCCGGCCGTCATCGAGCACACCCGCAAGGCACTGGCCCGCGGCGCCGAGGCGCAGGCGAAGTGGCAGCAGGGCTTCGCCCAGTGGGCCGAGGCCAACCCGGCGAACAAGGAACTCTTCGATCGCCTGCAGACCCGCTCGCTGCCCGCGGGCTGGACCGAGGCGCTGCCGAGCTTCGAGGTCGACCCCAAGGGCATGGCCACCCGCAAGGCGTCGGGCAAGTTCCTCGCCGCGGTCGCCGACGAGCTGCCCGAGCTGTGGGGCGGTTCGGCCGACCTGGCCGAGTCCAACAACACCACGATGCCCGGCCAGCCGAGCTTCGGCCCCGAGTCGATCTCCACCGGCGCGTGGAAGGCCAACCTGTACGGGCGCACCCTGCACTTCGGAATCCGCGAGCACGCGATGGGCTCGATCCTCAACGGCATCGCGCTGCACGGCCCGACCCGCCCCTACGGCGGCACCTTCCTCGTGTTCAGCGACTACATGCGCCCGGCCGTTCGGCTGGCCGCGCTGATGCGGGTGCCCGCGATCTACGTGTGGACCCACGACTCCATCGGCCTCGGCGAGGACGGCCCGACCCATCAGCCGGTCGAGCACCTGGCCGCGCTGCGCGCGATCCCCGGCCTCAACGTCGTTCGCCCCGCGGACGCCAACGAGACCGTCCACGCCTGGCGCACCGTGCTCGAGCGGGACTCCGACGAGCACACCTCGCACTTCCCGGTGCACGAGTCGCCGCAGCAGGACGGTCCGTCCGCGCTGGCGCTCACCCGTCAGGACGTGCCGACGCTGGCGGGCACCAGCTACGAGGGTGTCAAGAAGGGCGGCTACGTGCTGGCCGAGGCGTCCACCGGCACACCGGAAGTGATCCTCATCGGCACCGGCTCCGAGGTCCACCTCGCGGTCGCCGCGCGCACTACGCTGGAAGAGCAGGGCATCCCGACCCGCGTGGTCTCGATGCCGTGTGTGGAGTGGTTCGACGTGCAGGATCAGGGATACCGCGACGAGGTGCTGCCCCCGTCGGTGCGGGCCAGGGTCGCGGTCGAGGCCGGTATCGCGATGCCGTGGCACCGATTCGTCGGTGACGCGGGCGAGGTCGTCGGCATCGACCACTTCGGCGCGTCGGCCGACTACAAGACTCTGTACCGCGAATTCGGTATCACCCCCGATGCCGTCGTCCGCGCGGCACTGCGTTCCACCGACAAGGTGAAGGGGTAAGACCATGGCACAGAACGAGAATCTCGCCGCGCTCTCGGCCGCGGGCGTCTCGGTGTGGCTCGACGATCTCTCGCGCGAGCGTATCCAGTCCGGCAATCTCGCCGACCTGGTCGCGACCCGCAGCGTGGTCGGCGTCACCACCAATCCGAGCATCTTCCAGGCCGCGATGAGCGTGGGCCACGCCTACGACGCGCAGCTGAAAGACCTTGCGGCCCAAGGCGCCGACGCCGACGCCGCGATCCGCACGATGACCACAGACGACGTGCGCGCCGCCTGCGACGTGCTCGCGCCGGTGTTCGAGGCGACCGGCGGCGTGGACGGGCGGGTGTCGATCGAGGTCGACCCGCGCTTCGCCTTCGACGCCGGCAAGACCGTCGCCCAGGCGATCGAGCTGTGGAAGATCGTCGACCGCAAGAACCTGTTCATCAAGATCCCGGCCACCGAGGCCGGTCTGCCCGCCATCA
Source organism: Nocardia sp. NPDC060249 (assembly GCF_042728755.1). NCBI lineage: Bacteria > Bacillati > Actinomycetota > Actinomycetes > Mycobacteriales > Nocardiaceae > Nocardia > Nocardia sp. NPDC060249. The sequence goes on along the minus strand of NZ_JBHXAQ010000001.1, from coordinate 1,167,377 downwards.
CCTCGGTGCTCACCGAGGGCATCAGCGTGAACGTGACGCTGATCTTCTCGGTGCCGCGCTACCGCGCGGTGATGGGCGCCTACCTCGACGGTCTGCGCAACGCCAAGATCGGTGGCCACGACCTGGCCAAGATCCACTCGGTGGCGTCGTTCTTCGTCTCCCGCGTGGACACCGAGATCGACAAGCGCCTCGAGGCGATCGGCACCCCGGAGGCCCTCGCCCTGCGCGGCAAGGCCGGTGTGGCCAACGCGCGTCTGGCGTACGCCGAGTACCAGGACGTGTTCGACGGTGGCGCGCACACCTCCACCTACAACCACCTGGCCGCACAGGGTGGCAACCGGCAGCGGCCGCTGTGGGCGTCGACCGGGGTGAAGAACCCGGACTACCCCGACACCCTCTACGTCACCGAGCTCGTCGGCCCGAACACGGTCAACACCCTGCCGGAGAAGACGCTGCAGGCGTTCGCCGATCACGGTGAGGTGCTGGGCGACACGCTCAGCGGCCGTGGCGCCGAGGGCGCTCAGGTCTTCGCCGATCTGGCAGCGGTGGGAATCGACGTCGACGATGTGTTCGCGCTGCTCGAGCGCGAAGGCGTCGACAAGTTCGAGAGCGCGTGGGGCGAGCTGATCGAGGCCACCACCGGCCAGCTCGACATCGCGGCGGAGGGCAACTAGCACGATGGCCGGCACAGCATCGACGGATCGGACGGCGGGGCTGTGGCACAACCCGCTGCGCGACGAACGCGACAAACGGGTCCCCTTCATCGCGGGCCCGTGCTGCCTGGTGATCTTCGGTGTCACCGGAGATCTGTCCCGCAAGAAGCTGATGCCGGCCATCTATGACCTGGCGAACCAAGGGCTGTTGCCCCCTGGTTTCGCCCTGGTCGGCTTCGCCCGGCGCAACTACGCCGACGAAGACTTCGCCTCGGTGGTACTCGAGGCCGTGAAGAAGCACGCGCGCACCCCCTTCCGCCAGGAGGTCTGGGATCACCTGGCCGAAGGGGTGCGGTTCGTGCAGGGCAGTTTCGACGACGACGCGGCCTTCGCGACGCTCGCCGATACGTTGCACAACCTCGACGAAACCCGCGGCACCGGCGGCAATTACGCCTTCTACCTGTCGATTCCGCCGAACATGTTCCCCGTGGTCCTCGATCAGCTCTCCGAACACCACCTGGCCCAGGCCGAACCGGCGCTCGACGGGTACACCCCGTGGCGGCGCGTGGTGATCGAGAAGCCGTTCGGCCACGACCTGACCAGTGCCAAGGAGCTCAACGCCTTGGTCAACCGGGTCTTCCCGGAGGAACAGGTCTTTCGGATCGACCACTACCTCGGCAAGGAGACGGTCCAGAACATCCTGGCGCTGCGCTTCGCCAACGAGTTGTTCGAGCCGATCTGGAACGCCAACTATGTCGACAGCGTGCAGATCACCATGGCCGAGGACATCGGATTGGGTGGTCGCGCAGGCTATTACGACGGAATCGGCGCCGCCCGTGACGTGATCCAGAACCACCTGTTGCAGTTGCTCGCGCTGACCGCGATGGAGGAGCCCACCTCCTTCGAGCCGATGCAGCTCACCACCGAGAAGATCAAGGCTCTCTCGGCCACCAAACTCGTTGCGCCGCTGGATGAGACGACCGCGCGCGGCCAGTACACCGAAGGCTGGCAGGGCAGCGAGCATGTCGTCGGCCTGCATGAGGAGGAGGGTTTCGATCCGCAGTCGCGGACCGAGACCTACGCCGCGCTCACCCTGCACGTGGAGAACCGGCGCTGGGCGGGTGTGCCCTTCTACCTGCGCACCGGAAAACGCCTCGGCCGCAGGGTGACCGAGATCGCGGTGGTGTTCAAACGCGCGCCGCACCTGCCCTTCGACCAGACCATGACCGAGGAGCTCGGCCAGAATGCCCTGGTCATCCGGGTGCAACCGGACGAGGGCATCACTTTGCGGTTCGGCTCCAAAGTCCCCGGCTCCGGCATGGAAGTGCGCGATGTGAACATGGACTTCAGCTACGGCGAGGCGTTCACCGAGTCCTCCCCCGAAGCCTACGAACGACTCATCCTCGACGTGCTACTCGGCGTGCCGTCGCTGTTCCCGGTCAACGCGGAGGTCGAATTGTCCTGGCGCATCCTCGATCCCGTGCTCGCGCACTGGACCGCGGGCGGCAAACCCGAACCGTACGAAGCCGGGACCTGGGGTCCCACCTCGGCCGATGAGATGCTCGCGCGCAGCGGGCGGGAATGGCGGCGTCCGTGATCGTCGACATGCCCGACACCAACACCGTCGATGTCGGCAAGCGGATGGTGCTGTTGCGCGAGACCAACGGCGTGATCACCCAGGGCCGGGTGCTCACGCTGGTGGTGTGCACCCTGGATTCCTCGGATGCCGAGGACGCTATCGACGCCGCCAACGACGCCAGCCGCGAACATCCGTGCCGGGTCATCGTGTTGGCGCGTGGTGACCGCGACGCCGAAACCCGCCTCGACGCCCAGATCCGCGTCGGCGGTGACGCCGGTGCGGCCGAGGTGATCGTGCTGCGCCTGCAAGGTGCGCTGGTGAACCACGAAAGCAGCGTGGTGACCCCGTTCCTGCTGCCCGACACCCCGGTGGTGGCGTGGTGGCCGCGTGGCGCGCCGGAGTACCCGTCGATGGACTCGGTGGGCAAGCTGGCCAAGCGCCGCATCACCGACGCCACCTACGCCCCCGACCCTCAGGCCGCGATCAAGAAGCGCCGCTTCTCCTACGCGACCGGCGACACCGATCTGGCGTGGAGCCGCATCACCTATTGGCGGGCCCTGCTGGCCGCGGCACTGGACGAGCCGCCGTTCGAACCGGTCACCTCGGTCACCGTGTCGGGCCTGGCCTCCGAGCCCGCACTCGACACCTTGGCCGGCTGGCTGGCCTCCCGGCTGCACTGCCCGGTGATCCGCAAGACCGGGGAGCTGAAGGTGGAAATCCAGCGCACCACCGATTCGATCGCCATCGAACGCCCGCAACTAGGAAGGACGGCAACGTTGACCCGCACCGGCGAACCCGACCAGCGGATCGCGCTGGCCCGCCGGGAAACTCGCGATTGCCTCGCCGAAGAACTGCGCCGGCTCGACGCCGACGAGATCTACGCCGAGGCGCTCGCCGGAATCGAGAAGGTGACCTATGAGTGACCATATCGACGTGCACGACGACCTCGGTGCCGAATTCCCCGCCAACACGATCGAGATCCACGACGACGCCGAGTCGCTCGCCGACGCGGCCGCCGAACGCTTCGTCGACGTGATCGTCTCCGCCCAGGCCGAACGCGGCCACGCCTCGGTCTCGATCACCGGTGGCAGTGACGGCATCCGCCTGCTCCAGCGCGTCCGCCAGTCCCCCGGCGACATCGACTGGTCCACCCTCTACGTCTACTGGGGCGACGAGCGTTTCGTCACCGCGGGCGACAAGGACCGCAACGAACTCCAGGCCCGCGAGGCGCTGCTGGACTTCGTTGCGCTGAACCCGGCCCACGTTTTCCCGATCGGCCCCTCCGACGGCCCCTACAGCACCCCGGAGGAAGCCGCGGCCGCCTACGCCCAGGTCGTGCACACCGAACTCGACGAACGCGGCGAGTTCGACCTCACGGTCCTCGGCATGGGTCCCGAAGGCCACATCGACTCCCTGTTCCCGCACTCCCCCGCGGTGCAGGAAACCACGGATTACGTTGTCGCCGTCCATAATTGCCCGAAGCCCCCGCCGACCAGGGTCACGATGACCCTGCCCGCGATCCACCGCTCCCGCCACGTGATGCTCGTGGTCAGCGGCGAAGGCAAGGCCGCCGCGGTAGCCGCCGCCGTCAACGGCGCCTCCCCCGACGACATCCCCTCGGCCGGCGCGGTCGGCATCGAGTCGACCACCTGGGTCATCGACGAGGCCGCGGCCTCGGATCTGCTGCTCGACGACGAATAAGCCGCTGACGAAGCCCGGGCCGACGCTGATCGGGCCCGGGCTTCGTCGTGTCGGGTGAGCCTCGCCGAGCGCGGTCAGCGGGACCGGCCCGGGTTCATCGGGTCAGGTGACCGGGGTCAGGGAGGTTGTCCAGAAGCCGGCGTAGCGGCCTGCGCGACCGAGGAGTTCGTCGTGGGTTCCGTCTTCCTCGATGTGGGCGTGGTCGAGGAAGATGATGCGGTCGGCGCGGTGGACGGTGCGCAGGCGGTGGGCCACCATGACTACGGTTCGCCCTGCCATCAGGCGTTCGATGCCCTCGTGGACCGCGGCCTCGTTCAGGGGATCGAGGGCGGAGGTCACCTCGTCGAGCAGGACGATCGGGGCGTCTTTCAGGAGGGCTCGGGCGATCGAAACACGTTGGCGTTCACCGCCGGACAGAAGCGCGCCGCCTTCACCGACGTTGGTCGCCCAGCCGCCGGGGAGCCGGTCGATCACCTCGTCGAGGCGGGCCGCGGTGGCGGCGGTTCGCACTTCGTCGTCGGTGGCGTCGGGACGGCCGAGGCGGATGTTGTCTTCGATCGTGCCGTCGAAGAGGTAGACGTCCTGGAAGACGATGGCGAACTGGGCCATCAGTGTTTCGGTGCTGACGGAACGTACATCGACGCCGCCGATGCGGACGGTGCCCGCGTCGACATCGTAGAAGCGGGCGATCAGGTGCAGGAGAGTGGTTTTGCCCGCGCCGGACGGCCCGACCACGGCCAGCCGTTGTCCCTGGGGGATCGTCAGCGAGACTTCGTCGAGCACCGTGCGGGTGCCGTGCCGGAAGGTGACGGCGTCGAAGGCCAGGTCATGGGCTTGCGGCTCCAGCGGCGTGCTGGGTTCCGGGAGGGTTTCGGTCCGCAGCAATGCCTCGAGACGCACCAGTTCGGATCGGGCACCGCGCAGTTGGCCGCCGATGTCAGCGAGGGACAGCAATGGGTCGGCGCACCGAGCGGCCAGGATCAGGATCGCCAAGAACTCCGGCGCACCGATGATTCCACCGAGAGCCAGATACGTGCCGAGGGCGAGCAGGCCGGTGAACACCGCTTGCACCGCGAACGACAGGCCGAGGATTGCGGGCAGCGCCGTGAAGGCTCGGCGGCGCGAGGCGCGCGCGACTTCCTGGAGCGAATCATCGAGCAGGCCGAACCGTTCGGCGGTACGCCCACCGGCACGCAGAACAGGCTGGGCCTGCAGGTACTCGATCACCCGTTGCGCGGCGTCGTGGTCGCGTTCGTGCCGCTGCGCGTCGCCGACCGCCATCGCACGCCCCGACCAGACCTGGATCGCCGCCACGAGCGGCACGGCGGCCGCCGCCGCCAACCCCAGCTGCCAGTTGAACGCGAACATCACCACGATGATCGTCAACGGCGTCACGGCGGCCGAGATGAGCGGCGCCAGCAGGTGTGCGAGCACGCTCAACGCCTGCAGCACACCGCGACTGGCGAGCACCGACACCTCACCCACCCGTCCCGCTGTGTACCAGCCGATGGGCAGTCGGGCCAGGTGGTCGCCGAGTCGGTAATACACCCCGCGCAGCAGCGTGGTGCCGACGCGGAATCCGGAAAGGTCACTGCGGTAGCGCAGGACGGCATAGAAGACAACGGACCCACCCAGTGCGATCAGCCAGGGCCGGGCAGCGGCGGGGTCGTCGCCGAACAGCGCCCGCAGCACGGGAACCAGCAGCGCATAGGACAGGCCCTCGGCGACCGCGGTGACCGTCATCAGCGCGACCGTGCGCCGAACCGGACCCGCGTAGTCGGCTCCGAGCACGCGCAACAGCATGCGAATCATCGTGGATCTCCCTGTAGTTCCGCGGTCACCGTTCGGTGCGCGTGCCAGAAGTCGGCGAATTTTCCGTGTCGGGCAAGCAGATCCGAGGGTCTGCCCTGTTCGAGGATCGTGCCGTTGTCGAGCAGCACGACGGTGTCGGCGTCGGCGATCGTTTCCAGCCGGTGGGCGATGACCAGGACGGTCCGGTCACGGCCCAGCGACGACAGCGCCTGCCGCACGGCCTGCTCGGTCTGCGGGTCGGCGAACGCTGTCGCCTCGTCGAGGACGAGGACCGGGGTATCGGCGAGCAGGGCGCGCGCCAGCGAAATCCGTTGTGCCTCACCGCCGGACAAGACCGTGTCGTCGCCGATCACCGTGTCGTAGCCGTGCGGCAGTTCGAGCACCCGGTCGTGGATGTTCGCCAGGCGGGCGGCGCGCATCACGGTGTCGCGGTCGGCATGGGGCACGGCGAGGGCGATATTGTCCGCGACCGAGGCCCGCAGTAGTCGCACATCCTGGAAGACGAACGAGACCGTCCGGTAGAGCTCGTGGCTGCCGAGTTCGCGCAGGTCGACGCCGCCGAGGGAGACCGAGCCGTGGGTGGGGTCGAAGAACCGCGGCAGCAGCTGGACCAGGGTGGACTTGCCGCTGCCCGACGGTCCGACGAGTGCGGTGACTGTGCCGGGCTCGAGCACGAGGTCGATTCCGCGCAGCACTTCGTGTTCGGCGTCGTAGCCGAACCGGACACCCTGCCACCGCACGCGATGCCCCTGCGGCACTCTCGGCCGGGTCGGCTCGGGTAGCGGCGCCTCGTCGAGCACATCGCGTATCCGGCCTGCCGCCCGCCCCGCGGCCTGGAGATCGTCGAAACCGTGTCCGAGCGCTGCCACGGGAGCGGTGAGCCCGATACCGAGCAGCAGGAACGGCAGCAGATCGGCCGGGGCCATCCCGCCGTTCGCGATCAGCACCGTGCCGCCGGTCAGTACTACCAGCAGGACGAACGGCGGCGACAGCGCCACCTGCATGCCCGCCGCGATGCCCGCCAGGCCACGCACCATCCGCAGGAAGATGTCGGCGAAATCATCAGTGGCGGTGCGGAATCGGCGATGGGCGCGTTCGGCACCGCCGAAGGCCTTCACCACCGCGATGCCCTGCACGAACTCGACGACCGAGCTGGCGATACCACCCATGGCCGTGTCGAAATCCTGCTGTTCACGCAGCCGGGTGGGGGTCATCATCAAGGGGACGAGCGCGATCGCCAGCACCACCGGAATCAGGGTGATCAGGGTGAGCCGCCAGTCGACGGTGAACAGGTAGATCAGCGAGACCGACGGCACCACGAACGCCGACACCAGTTCGCCGGGCGCGTGCGCGATGAAAGGGTGCACCGCGCTCACGTCGTCGCCGACGATCTTCGCCAGCTCACCGGTGCGCCGCCGTGCGAACCAGCCGATCGGCACCCGCCCCAGCTGATCGGCCAGTTGCCGCCGAAACGACAGCTGGACACGATCGTCGAGCAGGTGCCCGATCGCCGAAGAGGCCGCGGTACACAGCAATCGGACGAGCAGACCAGCCGCACCGACCAGCACGACGAGCCACACATGAGCGTGGTCGATCTCGCCGGGCGACAACAGGATTCGACCCAGTTCGACTACGGCCAGCAACGGAGCCAGCCCCGCCACCGCCCCGGCGACCTGCAGGATCACCACCGCACCGAAACTGCCGAGATACGGTCGAAGCAAGCTCGTGAGACTCGTTGCCCGAGTGGGCTGTTCGCTGACGTCGGTCATCGACGTGCTCCTGAACGCACAGCCAGGTGGCTGCGCAGATGGTCGAGGATCTCCGCGCGGGCGGGTCCGGCCGCCGGGATCAGGCCCCGCATACTCAGGAAACCGTGTGTCGCTTCGGGATAGCGGGTCAGCGTGACCTCGGCACCGGCCTGCCGCAGGCGGGCGGCGTAGGCGGGCGATTGATCTTCCAGCGGGTCGAGGCCGGCGCACTGGATGAGGGTGGGAGCGCAACCGGCGAGGTCGTGGTGGAACATCGGCGAAATCTGTCGCGCGTCGAATCCCTCGGGGAACGCGATGCGTTGCACCGCACGGCAGTTCGCCGGCGTCGCGGTGGGGCTGTCCGCGTTCTCGGTGAACGAGGGGTAGTCGAACACCCCGTCGGTCCAATCGAGCTGGGGGTTGATCAGCACCTGCGTCCGCAGGTCAGGAGTGCCGAAGGCGGTCAATGCCGCGAGGGTGGCACCCGCGCTGCTACCGAGCAGCGCGAGCCGAGTACCGTCCGCACCCCACTGTTGCGCCCGCGCGAGTAGAAGCGGGACCGCGTCGCGGGCATCGGCGACGGCGGCGGGGATCGGATGCTCGGGTGCCAGCCGGTAGTCCACCGAAGCGACCACCGCCGGGCACTCGGCGGCCAGATGACTCAGCAGCCAATCATCCTGCTCAGGGACCCCACTGATGAACCCGCCACCGTGAAACGCGACGATCAACGGCAACCCCGACCCTCCACGCACCGGCCGGTGCACGCGAACACGCAGCGTGCGACCAGCCAGCTCGAGCGTGTGATCGGTACCGAGCGCACCGCGATCCGGCCGACCGGTGATGAACGACCCGAACGCGGACCGGCGCAACGCCTCCTGCGCCGCCCGCCCCTCGATCACCTCCGCCGGAGTGATCGAATCCCAATCCGGCCCACCCTTCAGTGCGGTCAGCACCCGCATCCGAACAGGAACTCTGCCTCGCATGATCTGCCTCCTGGCGCTCACTCGCCGCCCGCTCTCCCGGCGGCGTAGAGCTACCCTGACAGCCGCAACCACCCCCACGCTTTCAGAAACCTGCGGTTGTCCTCGGCGCCGGACCCTTGCCGCGTTCGAGTCGTTCAAACCTGCTTTTGCCAGATCATGATCAATCGCACAGCCTGTCGTCATATCCCCTGGCCGCCCGCCTCGTCCGGTTCCGCACCGGGGCGTACCGGGTAAATTGTCGGTCGATCGGTTGGCGGGGGACGCGAGTTTGCCGAATGGGAACTGTCACGGGTTGCTACCTGTGGTGCCGTCGTGCCCCGAGTTGCGCGCGGGCTGGGTGCTAGGTGCCCGGCATGGGAAGGGTAAGGGTGACGGGTGGCTGCCACGCGACCATGGGAGGACGAGAGTTCGGGGTCACCTTTCGGTCCGCCGCTGGACGCCCTCGGGCCTGATCCCGCCGCCGTTGCGGGTTCGCACGAACAAGCCCCGACTACCTGGCAACCTGCTCGGCTGCCGGACTGGTCGCCCGCACGGCCGAATCAGCAGGATCTGCGCGAACTTCCGCCGTCGTGGGATCACGACCCGATGGCCGCGATCTTCAAGCCGGGCCAGGTATCTGGTCGACAGCAGTCGCCGTCCAGCCGAACGCACACCACCGATCCCTCCGCGAAGTCGGGCCGCGGCACGGCAGGCATCGTCCTGCTCGGTTCGATGGCCACGGTCGCGGTCGGCGTGGCGGCGGCGATGACGTACGTCGTCGTGAGCGGTCAGAGCAGTGGACCCGAAGAAACGGTCGTCGTCGCGGCGACCAGCCCACCGACGACGACGAGAAGGACGGCAGGGCCACTCGCCTGCGCCGGCGAACAGCGTGGCACCTTCACCATCGGCCGAGGTCCCGGGGACCGGAACTCCGGCCCGGGTGTGATCCTCGGCTTCGAGTACGCCTTCTACACCGACCGCAACGGCGACAAGGCACGGTCCTACGTTGTCCCCGAAGCCGACACCGTCGGTTCGGCCCCGACCATCCAGGACGGCATCGACAAGTACGTGCCGCTCGGCACCACCTACTGCGCCCAGATCAACCAGACCGGCCCCGACAGCTACGAACTCGACCTGACCGAACGTCGCCCCGGCGGCACGTCAGCGGAGGACCTTCTCTACACCCAGCTCATCACCACCACCGTCCGGGACGGGCGAACGATGATCGCGACCATTGTCGTACGGGCACAGTGAGATTCAGCCGGTGTGCGGTGCCCGTCGCGGGCGGTCAGCCCAAGACGGCACGGGGATCCGGCAGGTACATACCGGCTTTGCCGCGCACGGTACTCCAGAGCGCGAATCCCATCATCGGAGTGTTCTGGGCGATCATCATCTGCCGGTTACCGAGGTCGATCACCGCGGGAACCACGACGGTGCCGTAGCTCATCGCCTTGTTGGTGACGGCGCCGAAACTGGCCGGGTGTACCCGATCGGAGATCAGTGCGGCGACGGCACAGGCGCCACCCTTCACCGCGAAGGCGCTCGGGCGCCGGATCGAGCGGGCGAATTCATCTACCTGCCTGGTGAATCCGGCGACGGTGGCGGGTGATATCTCGCCCGCATGGCCGACACACACGGCCAGTTCGATCGGATTCAGCGAACTCTTGATCACCGCGCCGACGCCGATCAGAGACAGCACCGGACCAATCCAATTGCGGCTCACCTGAAGCCCGCCCGTATTCATATGGTGCGCGACAGCCGCCAGATACGCCTGCACCGCCGCGCTCTCCTGCGGTCCACTCGGCGGCGGACTTTGCTGCGGCGCGGCATAATTCGCCTGCGGCGCACCGTATCGAGCAGGGGGCTGCTGGTATTGCGGCCGCTGAGGTGGAAATCCGGGCTGACCATACGGCTGCTGCGGGTACGGCTGCTGCGGCGGCGCCCCGAAAGGCCCCGATTGCTGCGGATACCCCCACGAACCACCCGGTCCACCTGGCGTCGTCATAGCCCCTCCTTCGCCGTCCCACATGAACACCGGACACTACCGGCCGCACGAACTACCCCGACACTCCAGCCACGGCTGTCTCGGTTGCTGGATCCTTCCCTTTCGGGTTCTCCCTGGATCCGCCTGGACAGGCGCTAGCATCGGGTTCTTGGCATGCCGACGGTTCGGACGTCGACTCGACTGCGGGCGAGGAGTTGCGGTGGCGCTGGGTTCGCTCGACCTGGATGGGGCCTTTCGGGCCGCGCTGGACGGTCTCGTCGTGTCCGATCGGATCGATAAGGTCGGGAGCATCGATGCCGCGTTCGGGGTGGAGTTGTTCGAATCCCAGGCTGCCAGTAGGCATCTCGACCTGACCGCTCGCCGGTTGGGGGTCGCGCGGCAGGGTTTCTACAGCATCGGGTCGTCGGGACACGAGGGAAACGCGGCGGTGGCGGCCGCGCTGCGCGTCGACGATCCGGCGTTGCTGCACTATCGCTCGGCAGCGTTCTTCGTGCAGCGATGCAAGCAGATTCCGGGGCTGGATCCGATTCGGGATGTCTTGCTGGGGGTTGTCGCAGCGGCTGCTGATCCGATTTCCGGCGGCCGGCACAAGGTGATCGGCAGCGCGGCGGCCTCGATCATTCCGCAGACCTCGACCATCGCGTCGCACCTGCCGCGAGCCGTGGGGCTGGCCTTCGCGTTGGATCGTGCTGCGAAGCAGGGGATTTCGTGTCCGTGGCCGGCTGACGCAGTGGTGGTGTGCAGTTTCGGGGATGCCTCGGCCAACCACTCGACGGCGGTCGGTGCCGTCAACGCCGCACTGCATGCCGCCCATCAGGGAGTACCGATGCCGCTGGTCTTCGTGTGCGAGGACAACGGCCTCGGCATCAGTGTGCCGACCGCGCCGGACTGGATCGAGCGCGCCTACGGTCCACGCCCGGGGCTCACCTACCTCGCCGCCGACGGGTGCGATCTGCCCGACGTCCTCGGTGCCGCCGAAGACGCGGTGCATCTGGCACGGACCTGGCGGGCGCCGGTCTTCCTGCACCTGCGCACCGTGCGGCTCGGTGGACACGCCGGGTCCGATGTCGAGTCCGCCTACCGCGGTCCGGCCGATATCGCCGCAGACCTCGCCCGCGATCCCCTGCTCGGCACCGCCCGATTCCTGATCGCGGCGGGTGTCGACGCGGGCGATCTGCGCGAGCGCTACGAGCGGATCGGCGCTCGCGTGCGCGAGACTGCCGACGAGGTGGTTCATGAGGCTCGGCTCGATTCCGCGGCGGCCGTGATCGCGCCGCTCGCGCCGACTCACCCCACCTCGATCCGCGCGGACGTCACCCGGCGTGGCCCTGCACCACAGGCGTCCGACTCCCGGATGACGGTGGCGCAAGCGATCAATCATACTCTCGGCGAACTCCTCGCCACAGACCCCGATGTGCTGGTATTCGGCGAGGACGTCGGCCGCAAAGGCGGCGTATACGGTGTCACCAAGGGCCTCAGGAAACGCTTCGGAGCTCGCCGGGTGTTCGATACTCTCCTCGACGAACAGTCCGTCCTCGGCACCGCGCTCGGCACCGGGTTGGCCGGATTCATCCCGATCCCCGAGATCCAGTACCTGGCCTATGTTCACAACGCGGCCGATCAGATCCGCGGCGAAGCGGCCACCCTCCCCTTCTTCTCGAACGGGCAGTACCGCAATCCGATGGTGGTGCGCATCGCCGGCCTTGCCTACCAGAAGGGCTTCGGCGGCCACTTCCACAACGATGATTCCCTGGCGGCGCTGCGCGATATCCCCGGCCTCGTCGTCGCGGTGCCCGCGCGCGCCGATGACGCGGCAGCCATGCTGCGCACCTGTGTCTCAGCGGCTCGCGTCGACGGCCGAGTCTGCGTCTTCGTCGAACCGATAGCCCTGTACCACACCAAGGATCTACATCCAGGCGACGAAGCCTGGCTGGCCTCCCCCGTCACCGACCACATCCCGATCGGCACGGCACGCACCTACGGCGACGGCACCGACCTCACCATCGTCACTTTCGGCAACGGCGTCCCGATGAGTCTGCGCAGCGCGAATCGCCTTGCCGCCCAAGGAATCCACACCCGGGTACTCGACCTGCGCTGGCTGAATCCCCTACCGGCCGACGACCTGCTCCACCACGCCGAAGCCACCGGCCGGGTCTTGGTCGCCGACGAAACTCGCAGCAGCGGTGGCGTTTCCGAGTCGGTCTACGCGGCGCTGATCGACTCGGGCTATCGCGGTGCGCTCGCCCGAGTCACGAGTGCGGACAGTTTCGTTCCACTCGGTCCCGCCGCGGACACCGTCCTGCTGAGCGAGGCGGATATCGAAGCAGCCGCAATCCGTCTATCGCACTGACGCGGAAACTCAGGCGAACTTGATCTCGAGGCCGATGCCGAGGATCGCGATGAACCAGACGATGCCGACGAAGATGGTGATGCGGTCGAGGTTCTTCTCGACGACGGTGGAGCCGGACAGGCTCGACTGCACGCCGCCACCGAAGAGGCTGGACAAGCCGCCACCCTTGGCGCGGTGCAGCAGCACCAGCAGCACCAACAGCAAGCTGGTGATCACAAGGAGGATATCGAGGAACAGCGACATGAGGTTCATCCTAGGTGGTGCGGGACCGACTGGTCTAATGGGCCCCGACGCGACTGCGTTCCTCTGCCGCACACGGCCGCAGCGACGGCGCGGGTACGCCTAATCACGCTCGACCGCGACCAGATGTGCGACCGTGTGGGTGCCTGCGGAGTACTGGGCGACGGTCTGTTCTATTTCCCGGTCACGGGCGGTCAGGCGCACCTGGTGCTGGTGCATGTGCTCGGCCCAGGACCGCACGACGAAGGCTTCGACGAAGCGGTCGACGGTGCCGACGTCGCGGTAGAGCCGCCATTCCATCGCCCCCGTGCGCTGCCTCGATCGCCCGACCAGCGCCATCGATTCCGTGAACGCGGCAACGTCCTCGGGCGGCACGTCATAGCCGCGCATCACCAGCACCGGGCCGTTCTCGGGGTCGGGTTCGACGACGAGTTGCGGTTCGGGCCAGAACGCCGCCGGTGAGAGGTCGATGTCCTCGACGTTGTGCCGGATCGGCCACCACAGGGTGCTCACGGCACAGCACGCCAGCAGCGCGGCCGCGATCAGCAGCGCCGTCACGGCGCCGTAGGCCCCGGCGACCAGGCCCCAGAGCAGCGAACCGATGGCCTGCCCACCCATGAACACCAGCATGTACACCGACAGCCCGCGGGCGCGCACCCAGGCGGGCAGCAGCAACTGCATGGTCGAGTTCAGCGTCGCCATCGCCAGCAACCACGCGAGACCGGCCCCCACCAGCAACACGAGCACCAGCACCACGTGGTGGACCAGCGCGCTCGCGACCGCACCCATGCCGAACAGGACCGCCGCGAGCGCGAGCCGCTGAGTGGGGGTGAACAGAACCCGCAGGCGTGACAGGCCGAGCGCGCCACACACCGCGCCGAGCCCGAGCGCGCCGAGCAGCAGACCGTAGCCGGAGGACGACAGTCCGAGTCGGTCGTGGGCGATCACCGGCAGCAGCGACCACACCGCGCTGGCGGGAGCGATGAACAGGATCGCGCGGAACAACACCCTCCTGATCGCGGGCGCGGCCCGAATGAACCGGGTGCCTGCCTGCAATGCCGCGAGGGGCCGTTCACTGGGGAGCGGGCTGGTTCGCGTCGGCCACTTCGACACCAGCAGCACCGCGACGATGCCGACGAACGACACCGTGTTGAACCCGAACACCACGGTCGGCCCGGCGATCGACACGATCACACCCGCCACCGCGGGCCCGACGGCTCGGCCGATATTGACGCTCATGCTGCCCAGCGCCGCCGCCGAGGTGATCTGGTCGCGCGGCACCAGCTCGGGCTGCACCGCCTGCCAGGCGGGCGCGGTGAGCGCCTGCCCGCAGCCGAGCAGGAACAGCAGGCCGAGCAGGACCGCGGGCGTGGTGTGGCCGGTGGCGGTGAAGACGGTGAGGGTGAGCGAGGCGACCGCCATCCCGGTCTGCGCGCCGATCAGCAGCCTGCGCCGGTCGACCAGGTCGGCCAGCACGCCGGACGGGATCGACAGCAACATCACCGGCAGGGCGAGCGCGGTCTGCACGAACGAGACCAGCGCCGCGGCGTTCGGCTGATCCACGAGGATCCACTGCGCGCCGACCGTCTGCATCCACGTGCCAAGATTCGACACCAGCTGGGCGATCCACAGCGCCCGGAACACCGGCGAGCGCAACGGAGCCCAGGTCGAGATCCGCTCCGCCGCCTCTGTGCCCACCGGTCGAGCATATCCCTGGCGACTGCCGATCCCCGTCCAGCACTCGGTGCCGAGACAGCGCGACGACGGCGGCGCCGGCGGCCGCGAAAGATCCCCGTGAACCCGCAGAAATACTGTGGTGCAAGACAATAGAAGTGCGAATCTTCGATGCGGTGTTATCTTCTGGTCGCTTTCGAGCGATCAGTACAGAGCTCCCGTTTCGTTCGGCGGGCCTGCACGACACGGAGGAAAACCGCATGACTGTCCCACCCGGCCATCCGCAACAGCCCTATGGCCAGCAACCGCCGCCTTATGGCCAGCAGCCCGCGGGTGGCTACCCGCAGCAAGGTGGCTACCCGCCCCAGGGTGGCTACCCGCAGCCGCCGCGCAAGAAGAAGGTGTGGCCCTGGGTGCTCGGTGGGGTGCTGGTGGTCCTGCTGCTGGTCGTCGGCGGATGTGTCGCGCTCGTCGGCACGGTCGCCAATGAGATCGAGAACGAGGTGAGCCGGGAGGTCACCGTCTCCTATCAGGCCGGCGGGACCGGTACCTCGACGGTCATCTACACCGATGGCAGCCTCGACGTGGTCACGGAGTCCGATACCGCGCTGCCGTGGTCCAAGGACGTGACGATCACCGGGCTCGTGAAGTTCGTGTCGCTGAGCGTGATGTCGGGCATCGACGGCGGAACGGTGTCCTGCAAGATCACGGTCGGCGACAAGGTGATCGCCGAGGACCAGGCCACCGGCCAGCTCGCCAGCGCCAGCTGCACGGGCGACGCGGGCAAGTAGTTCCCACACCGATCGCGACCCGCCCCGAACATCGACGAGCGGTGCTCGGGGCGGTCCGTACCATCGGCTCCATGCGGATATCACCTCGTCCTCTGGCCGCCCTGCTCGCCCTGGTCGGCATGGTGGCCGCCGGGTGCGGATCGACCGACAAGGAACCGGTGGACGACACTGCCACGCCGATGGGTCATACCTATGTCTCCACCGAGGTCGTCGGCGACGAGATACCGGGCGGCGGTCCGATGACGCTCAGCTTCACCGACGGACGGATCTCGGCGAACTCCGGCTGCAACTCCGCGGGCGGCACCGTCGACCTGAGCAACCACATCCTGCACACCTCGCCGCTGGCAAGCACCCTGATGGCATGTCCCGGCGATCGCGAACGCGCCGACGCCTGGCAGAGCACCTTCCTGGAATCCGACCCCACCTGGCGCCTCGACGGTGATCGGCTGACGCTGACCGGCAAGTCCGTCACGATCCATCTCACCGACAAGAAGATCGTGTCGCCCGACAAGCCGCTGACCGGCACCGCGTGGGTGGTCACCACCATGCTCACCCCGGACGGGCAGATCCGCTCGACCACGCTCGACCAGGTGAGCCCGAATCTCACCATCGGCGAGGGCGGCACCGTCAACGGTTCGGCGGGCTGCAACCGGATCACCGGCACCGCGGGCGTCGGGCCCGGCGACGCGGTGAACTTCGCCGTCGCCACCACCAGGATGATGTGCTCGCCGGAAGTGATGGAGGTCGAGCAGAATGTGCTGCGCGCGCTGGACGGCCGAACCACCGCCACCATCGACGCCGACACCCTCACCCTGCGCAACGACAACGGTTACGGCCTCATCCTGCGCGCCCAGTAGCGGCACATTCTGCGCACGAAACGCGAAGGGCCGGAAACCCACTCGGTTTCCGGCCCTTCGGTGTTCAGTGCTCGATCAGGGCAGCGGACCGCCCGCGGCGATCGCCGACAGGGTGGCGAACTCGTCACCCTTGAGCGACGCACCGCCCACCAGCGCGCCGTCGATATCGGTCTGACGGATCAGCTCGCCGATGTTCTTGGCGTTCACCGAGCCGCCGTAGAGCACGCGCACACCGGCGGCGACCTCCGGGGAAGCCAGCTTCTCCAGCTCGCCGCGGATCGCGCCGCACACTTCCTGCGCGTCGGCCGCCGAGGCGACCTTGCCGGTGCCGATGGCCCAGACCGGTTCGTACGCGATGACGACCTGCGAAATCTGTTCCGCCGTCAGGCCCTCGAGCGAACCACGCAGCTGCTCGAGGTTGTACTCGACGTGGGTGCCTGCCTCACGGACGCCGAGACCCTCACCGATGCAGACGATCGGGGTGATCTCGTTCTTCAGCGCCTGCTCGGCCTTGGCCAGCACGGTCGCGTCGTCCTCGTGGTGGTACTGACGACGCTCCGAGTGCCCGACCACCACGAAGGTGCAGCCGAGCTTCGCCAGCATCGACCCGCTGATCTCACCGGTGTAGGCACCGGAGTCGTGCGACGAGACATCCTGGGCACCGTAGGTGATCAGGAGCTTGTCGCCGTCGACGATCGACTGCACACTGCGCAGATCGGTGAACGGCGGGATCACCGTCACGTCGACCTTCGCGAAGTACTTCTCGGGCAGCGCGAACGCCACCTTCTGCACCAGCGAGATGGCCTCGAGGTGGTTGAGGTTCATCTTCCAGTTGCCCGCGATGAGCGGTTTCCGGGATGCCATCGCTCAGCCCTCCAGCACCGAAATACCGGGCAGCTCTTTGCCTTCCAGGTATTCCAGGGACGCGCCACCGCCGGTGGAGATGTGCGAGAAACCGTCATCGGGCAGGCCGAGGGCACGCACGGCGGCCGCCGAATCGCCGCCACCGACGACCGTGAACGCACCCTTGGAGGTAGCGGTCACGATGGCTTCGGCGACACCACGGGTGCCCGCGGCGAACTTCTCGAACTCGAACACACCCATCGGGCCGTTCCAGAACACGGTCTTCGCTTCCGTCAGCAGTGCGGAGAACCGTGACACCGACTCGGGGCCGATGTCGAGGCCGAGCCAGCCGTCGGGGATCTCGGTCGACGCGACAGTCTTCGTGTCGGCGTCGGCCGCGAACTTGTCCGCCACCACGATGTCGACCGGCAGGTGCAGCACGTCGCCGAAGCGCTCGAGCAGATCCTTGCAGGTGTCGATCATCTCGGCCTGCAGCAGTGAGCCACCGACCGGAAGTCCTTGCGCCGCAAGGAAGGTGAAGCACATGCCGCCGCCGATCACCAGGGTGTCGACCTTGGGGGCCAGCGCCTCGATCACCGCGAGCTTGTCGGAGACCTTGGAGCCACCGAGCACCACCGCGTACGGGCGGGCCGGGTCCTCGGTGAGCTTCTGCAGCACCTCGACCTCGGCCGCGACCAGCGTGCCCGCGTAGTGCGGGAGCTGCTGGGCGACGTCGTAGACCGATGCCTGCTCGCGGTGCACCACGCCGAAACCGTCGGAGACGAACGCACCGTCGTCGCCGACCAGCTCGACGAACGCCGCGGCCAGCTTGGCCCGCGCGGACTCGTCCTTGCTGGTCTCGCGCGGGTCGAAGCGCACGTTCTCCAGCAACAGCACGTCGCCGTCGGTGAGGCCCTCCGAGCGCGAGAGCGCGTCGTAGCCCACCACGTCACCGGCCAGCTGGACATTGCGGCCCAGCAGCTCGGCCAGCTTCGCCGCCACGGGGGCGAGGGAGAACTTGGCGTCGGGCTCGCCCTTCGGGCGGCCCAGGTGTGCCATCACGACCACCTTGGCGCCGGCTTCGACCAGCGCCTGAATGGTGGGCACCGAGGCGATGATGCGGCCCGGGTCGGTGATCTGGCCATTGTCATCGAGGGGAACGTTGAGGTCGGAGCGCACGAGCACGCCCCGGCCCTCGACACCCTCGGCCAGGAGATCCTGAAGTGTCTGAACTGTCATCGCGGTCAGAGCGACTTGCCGACGAGATCGACCAGGTTGGCCAGCCGGTTCGAGTAGCCCCACTCGTTGTCGTACCAGGAGACGACCTTGACCTGGTTGTCGATGACCTTGGTCAGCGGCGCGTCGTAGATCGACGAGTGCGGGTCGGTGACGATGTCGCTCGACACGATCGGGTCCTCGTTGTACTTGAGGATGCCCTTCATCGGGCCCTCGGCAGCGGCCTTCATCGCGGCGTTGATCTCGTCGATGGTGGCCGGCTTCGCCAGGGTGGCGGTGAGGTCGGTGACCGAGCCCGTCGGGACCGGAACGCGCAGCGCGTAGCCGTCGAGCTTGCCCTGCAGTTCGGGCAGCACCAGGCCGATGGCCTTGGCGGCGCCGGTGCCGGTGGGCACGATGTTCAGGGCAGCGGCCCGGGCGCGACGCAGGTCCTTGTGCGGCGCGTCCTGCAGGTTCTGGTCCTGGGTGTAGGCGTGAATGGTGGTCATCAGACCGTTCACGATGCCGAACGAGTCGTTGAGCACCTTGGCGATCGGGCCGAGGCAGTTCGTGGTGCACGACGCGTTGGAGATGATGTTCTGGCTGCCGTCGTACTTGTCGTCGTTGACGCCCATCACGATGGTGATGTCGTCGCCGGTGGCGGGCGCGGAGATGATGACCTTCTTGGCGCCGGCGGACAGGTGACCCTTGGCCTTCTCGGCGGCGGTGAAGATGCCGGTCGACTCGACGACCACGTCGACGTTCAGGTCGGCCCACGGCAGTGCCGAGGGGCCTTCCTTGATCGCGAGCGCCTTGATGCGCTGCTCGCCGACCACGATGGTGTCGCCTTCGACGGAGACGTCCTGCGGCAGACGACCCAGGATCGAGTCGTACTTCAGCAGGGTGGCGAGGGTGTTGATGTCGGTGAGGTCGTTGACCGCGACGATCTCGATATCGGTCTCGCCGACGGCCTTCAGCGCCTCCACCGCACGGAAGAAATTACGTCCGATACGACCGAAGCCGTTGATACCTACCCGGACAGTCACGTTATCGCTCCTCAGCTTTCAAGCGGATTCATTCCGACGATCACCACAGTAGTAGCCGCGCCAGCCTTCACGACAGCCACCTGTGAGTTGTGAGCTCCCGGCCTCAGGCCTGCGGAGACCCCAGAATAAAGGGCAGAGCGGCCATGCATGACCGCTCTGCCCTAATCGTCGGATTCGCCACACCTTGCGGCGTGCGGAGTCTGTGCCTGTACCTACTACGCGTCGTCGAGCAGTTCCGCTGTCACCGCGGACTCGGTATCGGGGATGCCGAGGTCCTTGGCGCGCCGGTCGGCCATCGACAGCAATCGCCGGATCCGGCCCGCGACAGCGTCTTTGGTCATCGGCGGCTCGGCCAGCTGACCGAGTTCCTCCAGCGAGGCCTGCCGATGCTGTACCCGCAGCCTGCCCGCCGCGGCGAGATGCTCGGGGACATCGTCGGCGAGGATCTCGAGCGCCCGTTCGACCCGCGCCGCCGCCGCGACGGCCGCGCGCGCCGAACGACGCAGGTTCGCGTCATCGAAGTTGGCGAGCCGGTTGGCGGTGGCGCGCACCTCCCGGCGCATCCGCCGTTCTTCCCAGGTGAGCCTGGTGTCCTGGGCACCCATCCGGGTGAGCAGGGCACCGATCGCCTCGCCGTCACGCACCACGACCCGGTCCGTGCCGCGCACCTCCCGCGCCTTCGCGGTGATGCCGAGCCTGCGCGCCGCGCCGACCAGCGCCAATGCCGCCTCCGGGCCGGGGCAGCTCACCTCGAGCGCCGAGGAACGACCCGGCTCGGTGAGCGAGCCGTGCGCGAGAAACGCGCCACGCCACGCCGCTTCGGCGTCACCGATGCTGCCGCCGACCACCTGCGCGGGCAGCCCACGCACCGGGCGGCCGCGCACATCGAGCAATCCGGTCTGGCGCGCCAGCGCCTCGCCTTCCTTCGACACCCGCACGACGTAGCGCGAGGTCTTACGCAACCCGCCCGCACCGAGCACATGCACGTCGGAGCCGTATCCGTACAGCTCGAAGATCTCTCTGCGCAGTCGCCGGGCGATGGACCCCATGTCCACCTCGGCTTCCACGATCACCCTGCCCCCTACGATGTGCAGACCGCCCGCAAACCGCAGCAACGCCGACAGTTCCGCTTTACGCGAGCTGACCTGCGACACCACGAGCCTGCTCAGCTCGTCCTTCACCTCGGCTGTCATCGCCACGAGACGCGCTCCTTTCCCACCGACCCCGAACGCTCATCTGGAACACTGTGCACATCTGAGGCACTGTGCCGTCTCTCGAATCGAAGCCCAGTCAGTTGCGACCGCGGCGACCGGATCAGCTGATCCAGTGCGGCGGCAAGTTTTCCGGGATGATGCCGATCCGTTCCCGGCTCGGCGACATCGCAGAACGTTACCCGTGCACGCAACTGTTCGGCGGCTCTTGCCACATGTTCCCGTTGCCGCCCCTCGGGCACCGACGCCGAGTCGACGAGCACGTCGTCGACCGCGAAATCCGGTGCGTGCTGGGACAATACATGCAGATGACGCTCTGCGGAAAAGCCGGCTGTCTCGCCGGGCTCCGCCGCCAGATTCAGCACGAGAACTTTGCGTGCCCGCGTGTGCACCAGCGCCGCGTGCAAGTGCGGCACCAGGACATGCGGAATGACGCTGGTGAACCACGAACCGGGTCCCAGCACAACAACATCCGCGTCCTCGATGGCCGAGGTCGCCTCGGGGCTGGCAGGCGGATCGGACGGAATCAGCCGCACCCGCCGGACCTTACCCGGCGTGGTCGCCACCGCAACCTGACCGCGCACGCACCGGCCGATCCGCGGATCCGACTCCAGGCCCGATACTTCGGCCTCGATGTCGAGCGGAATCGGCGACATCGGCAGCACCCGGCCGGTGATCCGCAGCAGCCTGCCCACCTCGTCGAGCGCGGCCACCGGATCACCGAGGATATCGGTGAGCCCGGCCAGGATCAGATTGCCCACCGAGTGCCCGGCGAGCGCGCCGTTGCCGCCGAAGCGGTGCTGCACCGTCGTGGTCCACACATCGTCGGCGTCGTCGGACAGCGCTGCCAGGGCCATCCGCAGATCACCCGGCGGGAGCATGCCCAGCTCGGCGCGCAGCCGACCGGAGGACCCGCCGTCGTCGGCGACGGTGACGACAGCGGTGATCCGCTTGGTCAGCCTGCGCACGGCCGTCAATGTCGCGTACAGCCCATGGCCGCCGCCCAGCGCGACGACGGCTGGATCGGCGTCGATTCCACTCATTCGCGCCCCAGATCTCGGTGCACGACGCGCACGACATCCACCGCCACGTGCCCGGTATCGGCGCCGATGCGCTCACCCAGTGCCTCGGCGACGGCGACGCTGCGATGTTTGCCGCCGGTGCACCCCACTGCCACGGTCATGTATCGCTTCCCCTCTTGGCGGTATCCGGTCGTCGTCAGGTCGACCAGGTGTTTGCCGGTCTGCAGGTAGTCCCGCGCACCCGGCCTGGACAGCACGTAGTCGCTGACCACCGACTCCTGTCCTGTGTGTTCCCGCAATTCCGGAATCCAATGCGGGTTCGGCAGGAATCGCACGTCCAACACCATGTCGGCATCGAGGGGAACACCGTACTTGAAGCCGAACGACTGCACGGTCAGTTGCAGTGCGGCTGGCGCGCCCGCGCCGTATGCCTCCTCCAGCTTGCGGTGCAACTGGTGGATCGAGAGCTCGGTGGTGTCGATGACGAGGTCGGCGGCCCCCTTGACCGGGGCGAGCCTGGCTCGTTCGGCGGTCAGACCGGCCGAGAGCGTCCCGTCGGGGCTGTCGCTCTGCAGCGGATGACGGCGCCGGGCGAAGCCGAATCGCCGGATCAGCACGTCGTCGGAGGCCTCGAGGAACAGCACTCTGGTGCGGATGCCCGCGCCGCGCAACTGCTCGGTGACACCGGAGAGCTCACCGGTGAAGAACCGGCTGCGCACGTCCATGACCAGCGCGAGCCGCCGGATCGGCGGGTCGGCCGCGGCGCCCAGCTCGATCATCCGCCCGATCAGCTCGGGCGGTAGGTTGTCGGTCACATACCAGCCCAGGTCCTCCAGCACGCGCGCGGCAGTGCCGCGGCCCGCGCCGGACAAGCCGGTCACGATGACCACTTCTACTGGTTGCTGTGTGTCGGTGACCGCCCCGGATTGCCCGGGTGCCGCCCCCGCATTGTTATTCGATTCGACGCGTGTCATGTCCTACCGGATCCGTTTCTGGGTGCCTTTCGATCATCCCGCACCGGTTCGGGTATCGGGCGCAGACACACAACGTACGGCACACGCAATCTTGCGTCCTGCGATACCGGCCGTCGGCGGTTACGGACTGTTGAGTGCCGCGAGTACCGCTTTCGCCGTCGAGACCCCGATTCCGGGCACCGAAGTGATTTCCTCGACGGTCGCGTCCTTGATTCTGGCGACGGAGCCGAAGTGGGTGACCAGGGCGGTTCGCCTCGTCTCGCCGAGGCCGGGCACCGAATCCAGCGCCGATGCCGTCATCCGGCGTGAGCGTTTGCTGCGGTGGAAGGTGATGGCGAAGCGGTGGGCTTCGTCGCGCACGCGTTGCAGCAGGAACAGCGCCTCGCTGTTGCGCGGCATGATCACCGGGTCGGCTTCGCCGGGCACCCAGACCTCTTCGAGGCGTTTGGCCAGGCCGATCACCGCGACATCGGTGATGCCGAGTTCGTCGAGGACCTCGGCGGCGGCGGCGACCTGGGGTGCGCCACCGTCGACGACGTAGAGGTTGGGCGGGTAGGCGAAGCGGCGCGGCCGGCCGGTGGTGGGATCGATGCCGGGGCGCGAGGCGGGGTCGTCGAGCTCGTCGGGTTCGATCTCGACGGGTTGTTCGCGGTCGCGGGCCAGCCGGGCGAAGCGGCGGCGGGTCACCTCGGCGATGCTGCCGACGTCGTCGGAGCGGCCCTCGCCCGCGGCTTCCTTGATCGCGTAGTGGCGGTAGTCGGACTTGCGGGCCAGGCCGTCTTCGAAGACCACCAGCGAGGCCACGACGTCGGTGCCCTGCACGTGGCTGATGTCGACGCATTCGATCCGCAGCGGAGCGCTGTCGAGTTCGAGTGCGTCCTGAATGTCTTGCAGCGCTTGCGATCTCGAGGTGAGGTCACCGGCGCGGCGGAGCTTGTGCTGAGCCAGCGCCTCGGCGGCGTTGCGCTGCACCGTCTCGGCGAGTGCCTTCTTGTCGCCGCGCTGCGGGATGCGCAGCGAGACCGCGGAGCCGCGCATCGTGCTGAGCCACTCCCCGATCTCCGCGGCGTCGGCGGGCAGTTCGGGAACCAGCACTTCCCGCGGGACGACGATGGCGGCATCACCGTTCTGGTCCGCCGTCGCGGCCTGCTCGCCGTAGAACTGGGTGAGGAACTGTTCGACCAGGGCGGCCATCTCGGTCCCCGATTCCGCGACGTCGAGCGCGTCACCGGATTTGTCGACGACCCAGCCGCGCTGACCGCGGACACGTCCGTCGCGGACGTGGAAGATCTGGACCGCGGCTTCGAGTTCGTCGGTGGCGAAGGCGATCACATCGGCATCGGTCCCGGTGCCGAGCACCACCGCCTGCTTTTCGAGGGCGCGGCGCAGTGCCTGCACGTCGTCGCGCAGGCGAGCGGCGTTCTCGAAGTCGAGGTCTTCGGCGGCCTCGTGCATGCGGCGTTCGAGCGCGCGCACCATCTTGTCGGTCTTGCCGGAGAGGAAATCACAGAAGTCCTCGACGATCTGGCGGTGCTCGTCGGCGCTGACCCGGCCCACGCACGGCGCGGAACACTTGTCGATGTAGCCGAGCAGGCACGGACGCCCGATCTGGCTGTGCCGCTTGAAGACTCCGTTGGAGCAGGTTCGCGCGGGGAACACCCGCAGCAACAGGTCGAGGGTCTCGCGGATCGCCCAGGCGTGCGCGTACGGGCCGAAGTAACGCACGCCCTTCTTGCGGGCACCCCGGTAGACGAACAGTCGCGGATACTCCTCGTTGAGAGTCACCGCGAGTACCGGGTAGGTCTTGTCGTCGCGGTATCGCACATTGAACCGCGGATCGAATTCCTTGATCCAGTTGTACTCGAGCTGCAGCGCCTCGACCTCGGTGGACACGACCGTCCACTCGACAGCGGCCGCCGTGGTGACCATCTGCTTGGTGCGCGGATGCAACGAGTACACATCGGCGAAGTAGGAATTCAGCCGACTCCGCAGGCTCTTCGCCTTGCCCACATAGATGACCCGCCCGTGCACGTCCCGGAATTTGTACACACCGGGTTCGACGGGAATCGTGCCCGGCGCCGGCCGGTACGTCGCGGGATCTGCCACCCATCCAGCCTAGCGAGGGGCTCCGACAGGCCCGCATCGCCGAGGCATCGACCCCGGCACGGCGTTCGGCCGCGGAGGGCTCCGGCACCCGCGCCGAACCGCGGCAGCGACGGGCTGGGTGCGCCGGGTGCGCCCCTGTGTAGCGTGGGTGCTCGGATCCTGTACCTGAAAGGACGTCCGATGAGCAACACCGCCGCCCTGCCGCACACCGGTGAGGACCTGTACGACGACGAGGTGACCCCGCACGGCGTCATGCCCGGCACGGTGCGCGGGGCGCGCCTGGTCGCGGCGGTCGCCGCCGCTGTCGGCGTGGTGCTGATCGCGATCACGGTGGCGCTGGGCGGCGCGCTCGGCGCGCTGCTCGCGGGTTACCTGCCGTCCTTCGCGCTGGTCCCGCTGGTGCTGATGTTCCGGCAGGCCGGTGACCTGGTGCGCAAGGCCGCGATCGGGGTCGCGGTGCTGGCGTGTCTGGTCTCGTCGACGGGCATTCTCACCGGGCTGCCGCCGGGCGTGGTCGGCGTCGTGGCCAACGGCGCGGTCGCGGGGATGCTCCTTCGGCCCTCGGCCCGTGCCTGGTTCACCCGCGAACGCTGACCTGCGCCTCGATCCACGCTGTGCGCGTCCGCCGGGCATAGGAGTCGGTAGGCCGGCAGGACTGTCGGCCGACGAATCGGTCAGTCGGCAGTACGGATGCCGTGTTCGGCGAGTGCGTCGATGAGGGCCCGGGGGCGGTCGATGGTGGGGACCGCGTCGACGAGGGCGAAGCGGACACCGAGGGTGGTGGCGCCACCGTCCGCTTCGATGCTGTCGCCGATCATGAGGACACGTTCGGGGTCGACGCCGAGGCGGTCGATGGCGTCGCGGAAGATCTGGGCGTTCGGTTTGATGGCGCCGACTTCGTAGGACAGGGTCATCGCACCGATCAGGTCCGTCCACCCGTGCTTGGCGAAGGCAGGCCGGATGTCGAAGGCGATATTGCTGACGATGCCGACCGGAATTCCTTGGGCGGCCAGCGATGTCAGCACCGTGCCGGTGTCGGGGTACGGGGTCCAGGTGAGTGGGTCGATGAGGCGTTCGTAGAGACGCGTCGCCTGGGTGCCGGGAACGCCGGAGCCGCGCAGCACCTCCAGGTAGGCGTGCCGGTGCAGGGCGGGGTCGAGATCGCGGTTGTCCCAGGCATGTTGGCCCGCCGGATCGAAGGTCATGAACTGCTCGACCGGGGCCGTCATCCGCCGCAGCACTTCGGCTTTCGCCGCGATGTCGAAGGGTGTTCCGTCGTCGCCGACGAGTTCGTCGGCCCAGGTCCGGTCGTCTTCCAAACGGAAGACCGTGCCCGAGTAGTCGAACAGCACCGCATCGATATCCATATCAGCCAGGGTAGCCAGACGGCGACGACGGCTCCGGCGGAAACCGGCCGGAGAGTCCAGGATTCGCGAACACGTCATCCGGGCGTCGAAATCGTCGAGGTGGCCGGTGGCATGCGCCCCGGCGGAAAAAGCTCGAATGGTGTCGGACCGGCGAGTTAGGCTGCCTACATGACGCCAAGGCGACGGACGTGGATCGGGGCCACGACGGCCGCAGTGCTCGCGGTGGGGGTACTGGCCGGATGTTCGACAGATGAGACGGCTGCCGAGTGTACGAGCACGCCCAATGGCACTCCGGTGTCCGCGGCGCCCGCGACCGGTGGGAGTGCGCCGACGTCGCAGAATCTCAGCACCAATCCTGAGATCGCGTCGGGCTATCGCTCGGATATGACCGCGGTGCGCACCAGCACCTACGCGGTGTCGACCGCCAACCCGATCGCCACCGAGGCCGCGTGCCGGGTGCTGCGGGCGGGCGGCACCGCCACCGACGCGCTGGTCACCGCACAGGCGGTGCTCGGCTTGGTCGAGCCGCAGGCTTCCGGCATCGGCGGCGGCGCGTTCCTGGTGCACTACGACGCGAAGTCGCGCACGGTCGACACCTACGACGGCCGCGAGACCGCCCCTGCCGCGGCGACCGAGAACTATCTGCGCTGGGTCAGCGACACCGACCGCACCGAACCCGCGCCGAACACCCGGGCCAGCGGCCGATCCATCGGCGTGCCCGGAGTGCTGCGGATGCTCGAACTCGCCCATCAGGAACACGGGATGAGCGCCTGGAAGGAACTGTTCGATCCCGCGATCAGCCTGTCCGACAGCGGTTTCGAGATCAGCCCACGGCTGGCCGGACAGATCGCCGAATCCGCGAAAGACCTGGCCGCCGACGAGGCCGCGCGCGGCTACTTCCTCGAAGCCGATGGTTCGCCCAAGAAGTCGGGCACCGTCCTCACCAACCCGGCACTGGCGAAAACACTCTCGGCGATCGCGACCGACGGCGCGAAAGCCTTCTACAGCGGCGCCATCGCCCAGAACATCGTCGAGGCGGCCGGCAGCACGGCAGGCGGTCGCACCCCCAGCTCGCTGACCACCACCGACCTGGCGAATTACGAGGCAAAGAAGCGCACCGCGCTGTGCACCGGGTATCGCAAGTACGAACTGTGCGGCATGCCCGCGCCGTCCTCGGGCGGCAGCACCGTCGCCGCGACCCTGGGCATCCTCGCCAACTTCGACATCCCCGCGCTGCGCCCCCAGGAGCTCGATGCCAACGGCGGGCGCCCCGACGCGCAGGCCGTGCACCTGATCTCCGAAGCGGAGCGGCTGGCCTACGCCGACCGCAACAAGTACGTCGCCGACCCGGATTTCGTTCCGCTGCCGGGCAATTCGGCGCTCTCGCTCGTGCACCCGCAGTACCTGAAGGAGCGGTCGACGCTGATCGACCCGCAGCGCAGCATGGGTACCGCCAAGCCCGGCAACCTGGGCCCCGTCCCCCTCGGCAACGGTCCGCAGCCGCCCGAGCACGGCACCAGCCACATCTCCGTCATCGACAAGTACGGCAACGCCGCCGCCATGACCACGACGGTCGAATCGGCGTTCGGGTCCTTCCATCTCGTCGACGGATTCGTGCTCAACAATCAGCTCACCGACTTCGCCGCCGATCCCGTCGACCCCGACGGCACCCCCGTGGCCAATCGGCTCCAGCCCAACAAGCGCCCGCGCAGTTCGATGGCCCCGACCCTGGTGTTCGATCGTGACGACCAGGGCGACCGTGGCGAACTGAAGCTCGTGACAGGTTCACCCGGCGGTTCGGTGATCATCCAGTTCGTCGTGAAAACGCTGGTCAATGTGCTGGACTGGGGCCTTGACCCCCAGCAGGCGGTCTCCGGGGTGTCGTTCGGCGCGGGCAATACGCCGGTCACCGGCGTAGGCGGCGAGCACCCCGACATCGACGCCAGCGACAACGGCGACCACGATCCGCTGGTCGAGAAGCTGCGGGCGATGGGTCACCAGGTATCGGTGGCGCCGCAGTCCAGCGGGCTCAGCGCGCTGCAGCACAACGGCAAGGACGGCTGGATCGGCGGTGCGGATCCGCGCCGCGAAGGAGCGGTCCTCGGCGACACCCGCTGACACACTCACCGGTGCGTCACCACCGAGTGGCGCACCGGTGGTCAGCGCGGTTCAGTCCTGCGGGGCGTAGCGGGCGCCCAGTTCGCGAACGCGCTCGATGGCGTCGGCGGCGTGGGTCTTGTCGTTGGAACGGATCGCCAGCATCGGGACATAGTCGTCGTCGGCCAGTTCGAGGCGGGCCCATGCCTTGCGGTCCGGAAAGGACGCGCCGCGGATGTAGGCCCACGGGTACACCTGCTCGCCCAGGATGTTGCGCACCCCGACGCCCTGGCTGCCCGCGCGCACTCGCGGACGGGTGAGCATCAGTACCGCGCCCGCGCCGACCACCCCGATCAGGATCATCGCGACCTGATCGGCGACCCGGAAGTTCACCCCGGTCGACCCGGTGCGCAGCAGCAGCCCACCGGCGGTGAAGGCGACGACGATGACGATCGCGACCACGATGGCGGTACGGGTCGCCCGGCGCGGACGCACCTCGAACTCCCAGCCCGCGTCGGGCTGGGGAGCACCGCGACGCCAGGTCCGCACCACCGGCACGGTCACACCGATCGCAGCGCGCGCAGGGTGAGCGCGGCGTCGAGAGCGGCGGCGCAGGCCTGCTCGCCCTTGTCCTCCGCCGAACCGGGTAGCCCGGCCCGATCGCGCGCCTGCTCCTCGTCGTTCGTGGTGAGCACGCCGTTGGTGACGGGGGTGGCCGCATCGAGCGACACCCGGGTCAGCCCGGCTGTCACCGCATCACACACGTACTCGAAATGCGGTGTGCCGCCACGGATCACGACGCCCAGGGCCACGACAGCATCGTGGGTGCGCGCGAGCTCCTGCGCGACGACCGGCAGCTCCATCGCACCGGCGCAGCGCACCACGGTCACGTGTTCGACGCCGGCTTGCTTGGCCACCCGTTCGGCATTCGCCACCAGGGTGTCGCAGATCTCGGTGTGCCAGCGCGAGGCGACGATGCCGAGTTTGACGTCTTTGGCTTGCGCCAAGGCGAAGCTCGGAACACCTGTGCCGCTCATCGTTGCCGCCTTTCGTACGAAGTGATCACTGCGCGGTTTCGCCGAGGTCGAGATCGTCGAGGCCGACCAGGTCGTGGCCCATCCGATCCCGCTTGGTACGCAGGTAGTGCAGGTTCTCGGCATTGGCGCGCAACGGCATCGGGACGCGCTCGGTGATCGCGAGACCGTAGCCGTCGAGACCGACCCGCTTGGCCGGATTGTTGGTGAGCAGGCGCATCGAGCGGATGCCGAGGTCGACCAGGATCTGCGCGCCGGTGCCGTAGTCACGGGCGTCGGCGGGCAGACCGAGATCGAGGTTGGCGTCGACGGTGTCGCGACCGGTGTCCTGCAACTGGTAGGCCTGCAGCTTGTGCATCAGGCCGATGCCACGGCCCTCGTGCCCGCGCATGTAGAGGACGACGCCGCGACCTTCCTGATCGACCATCTCGAGTGCCGCGTCCAGCTGCGGGCCACAATCGCAGCGCAGCGAGCCGAAGACGTCACCGGTCAGGCATTCCGAGTGCACCCGCACCAGCACGTCCTCGCCGTCCCCGATGTCGCCACGCACCAGCGCGACGTGCTCGGCATCGTCGAAGATGCTCTGGTAGCCCACGGCCTTGAAATCGCCGTGCGCGGTCGGAATACGGGCCTCGGCCACCCGCACGACATGCTTTTCGTGCTTGCGCCGCCAGGCGATCATGTCGGCGATCGAGATCATCGCCAGGTTGTGCTCGTCGGCGAACACGCGCAGCTCGTCGGTGCGAGCCATGTGCCCGTCGTCCTTCTGGCTGACGATCTCGCAGATCACGCCCGCGGGCCGCAACCCGGCCATCCGGGCCAGATCGACCGCCGCCTCGGTGTGGCCGGGCCTGCGCAGGACGCCGCCGTCCTTGGCGCGCAACGGCACCACATGGCCGGGGCGGGTGAACTCGTCGGCCTTGGCCTGCGCGCTGGCCAGCAGGCGCATGGTGACGGCCCGGTCGGCACCGGAGATGCCGGTGGTGATGCCCTCGCGCGCATCCACCGAGACGGTGTAGGCGGTGCCGTGCTTGTCCTGGTTCATCGCGTACGCGGGCGGCAGGCCGAGCCGGTCGCAGTCGTCGGCGGTCAACGGCACGCAGATGTAGCCGGAGGTGTAGCGGATCATGAACGCGACCAGCTCCGGGGTGGCCTTCTCGGCCGCGAAGATGAGGTCGCCTTCGTTCTCCCGGTCCTCGTCGTCGATGACGACAACAGCCTTGCCGGCCGCGATATCGGCGACCGCGCGCTCGATGCTGTCCAACCTGGTCACGTCTGCTTGCTCCGTATTTTTGGCGGCCGGGGCCGCGGGTTTCTCGGCCCGGTGGGCCTCGATCTTCCCTCCCGGCGGGCACTCCTTCGTCGCACTCTCTGGTCAGTCCAGATCGAGGCGGCCGAGAAACTGCCCTTGGGGATGGCAATGACTTCCTACATTACGGCGTGGCCTCAGGGTGTTCGGTGAGGCCCGGCGCCGACCGGTTCAGCCTCGTTGAGCGAGGCGTTCTACGTACTTGGCGATGACGTCCACCTCGAGGTTCACGGTGGCGCCGACCGGGGCGGTGCCCAGGACGGTGAGGGCGAGGGTGGTCGGGATCAGGGAGACCTCGAACCAATCGCGGGATCCGTCGGCGTTCGGTTCGTCATCGATACCGAGCGCGGAGACGGTGAGGGAAACGCCGTCGACGGTGATCGAGCCCTTCTCCACCACATAGCGCGCGATGGAATCCGGGAGCGAGATCCGCACGACCTCCCAGTTCTCCGACGGGGTGCGCCGGAGCACGGTGCCGGTGCCGTCGACATGGCCCTGGACGAGGTGGCCGCCGAGGCGGCTGTTCAACGCGGCCGCGCGTTCGAGGTTGACCGGCGATCCGGGGACCAAGCCGCCGATGCTCGAGCGCCGCAACGTCTCGTCCATCACGTCGACGGTGAAGCTGTCGCCGTCGATCACGTCGACGACGGTGAGGCAGACGCCGTTGACGGCGATCGAATCGCCGTGTCCGGCATCGGAAGTCACCAGCTTGCCGCGGATCGTCAACCGGGCGGCGTCGGTCAGCGCTTCGGTGGCCACGATTTCGCCGAGCTCTTCGACGATCCCTGTGAACATGCCTGACTCCCTTGTCGCGTCATCCGTACCCGTTGGGCCCAACAGCGGGTGGGTGGCCGCTATTCCCGCGGCGCCACCCAGCTCGTCGCACAGCCTAGTAGCGCGGCCCGTGAGCCCGGGTCGGGGGCCGAACCCGACCGCGCGCAGCACTCGGTCACCGATAGCCGATCGGCGAAGCATCGATTCGATAGCAAACGTGCATAGACATGGAGCAAGACCGCCGTCAATCAATACGGCGGTTGTCCTTCAATCCAATTTTCGGCGAACCGATCCCCGGCATTCATCCGGCTGCCTTAGCCTGGTATTACCCGCCATTACGAACTGGAAACACGGTGAGTGGAATGCTTGCGCCCGCCGCGCCATTGACGCAACATTGTTACGTCAACGATTCCTGCTGTTCAACCAGATGTCGGGTCCTGGAACTGCATGTTCTCCCGACATCATCGCCCGGAGCACTGCGGCTACCGGGAGTTCGCCCCAGGGATAGTCCACCACTCCAGGAAGACAACACTGTGGGTTACAACAGGTTCGCTATATATGGGGGTGCCGCGTGAGCACATTGATCGATTCGACTCTGGAAATGCGCTGCGTGCGTTATCGGCGAGAACTGCACCTACCGGCCAAGATCGATTTCGATTCCCGCCGCATTCTGC
Organism: Nocardia sp. NPDC060249; assembly: GCF_042728755.1. Taxonomy (NCBI): domain Bacteria; kingdom Bacillati; phylum Actinomycetota; class Actinomycetes; order Mycobacteriales; family Nocardiaceae; genus Nocardia; species Nocardia sp. NPDC060249. The sequence goes on along the minus strand of NZ_JBHXAQ010000001.1, from coordinate 1,135,333 downwards.
TCCAGATCGGCGCGCACTACGGCGCGGTGACCATGCCGGGGGACCTGGGCGAGCGGGTACTGGCCCGGCTGCGCGAGGCCGCGATCGCCGGCCCGGTGGTCGATCACCCCCGTGCGCGACGCTGGACGTTCCTCACCGGCCCGTGCCGACCGGACTCCGTCACCGCGACCGCGTCGGCCGAACTGTTCCGCCTGTACGCGACCGTCGCCTGCACGGGCAGCCAGATCGTGCTGCCCTCCCCCGACGACGAGCGCACCGGCTACCGCACCTGGGTGCAGGAACCCGAATCCGGCGACCAGCGGCCGCCGGTGCAGGCCGTCATCGACGCGGCGCGGGCGCTGGGCACCCGCAAACTCCGCTCCCTGTAACTAGGGCAGCCAGGCCGCGGTGGCCAGGTTGCGCAGTTTCTGGACGGCGGCGCCGGGGTCGGCCGTGTTGTAGACGGCCGACCCGGCCACGAAGCAATCGATCCCGGCCGCGGCGGCCTGCTCGATGGTGTCGTCGTTGATGCCGCCGTCGATTTCGACGACCAGGCGCAGTTCACCCGCGTCGACCAGGTTGCGCACGATCCGTGCCTTGTCCAGCACGCCGGGGATGAACGACTGCCCGCCGAAACCGGGTTCCACGCTCATCACCAGCAGGGTGTCGAATTCGCGCAGGATTTCCAGGTACGGCTCGATCGGGGTGTTCGGCTTCACCGACAGCCCGGCCCGGCCGCCCGCGGCGCGGATATCGCGCGCGACGGCGATCGGATCATCGGTCGCCTCGGCGTGGATGGTGACGTTGTAGGCGCCTGCCTCGGCGTAGCTGGGGGCCCAGCGGCCCGGGTCATCGATCATCAGATGGCAATCGAACGGGATATCGGTGGCCTTCAGCAGGCTCTGCACGATCGGCAGACCCAGCGTGAGGTTCGGCACGAAGTGCCCGTCCATGACATCGACATGGAGCCAATCGCATCCTTCGACAGCGGCGGCCTCGGCGGCCAGATTCGCGAAATCCGCGGACAGGATCGACGGGGCGATCATCGGCTGGGAGGGACGGGAGAACGTCGGAGTGGACACAGCGCGCCAGTGTAGCGACGGCCATGGTGATTGCCCTGCCGGGATATGGGTAGCCTTCTCAGGGTGACCAATTTTTCGGCGGAACATGGGCCTTTCGGCGCCCCGGTGGAGATTCGTGTGGCAGCACAGCTGACGCAGCTGCCAATCGTGCGCGGACTGGCCGAAACACTGGTGCTACTCAGCGATTTCACCCTCGACGAGGTAGCCGACGTGCGCCTCGCCGTGGATGAGGTGTGCTCGACGATCATCGCGATCGCGGGCCCGGATACGCTGCTCACCTGCGAATTCCTCGTCGGTGACGCCGAACTCCAGGTGCGCGTCGACGGTGTCGCTGCGGCGCAGGGCATGCCGGATCAGCGCAGCTTCGGGTGGCACGTGTTGCGCACGCTCTGCGACGAAGTCATCGCCGAACAGCAGGATTTCGACGCAGGCGTGTCCGGGTACCCGACGACGGTCCGATTCCGCAGGGTCCGGGGGAAGGCATAGTGCACGGCGAGGACAACCAGCCCGACCAGCACGACCTCGGCGAACCCGGCAAAACCGACTCCCCTGCCGCGGAGTCGGAGAACGCCGCGGAACCGGACAAGGAAACCCTCGAGCAGGACAGTCTCGAGGAGGAGACCGAAACGCCGGAACCGGTGTCGGGGTACGACGACGTCAGCGCCCTGTTCGAGCGTCTCGCGGCGACCGAGCCGGGCAGTGTCGCGCACGCGGTCGCGCGCGACGCGCTGATCAACCGCTGCATTCCGCTGGCCGATCACATCGCCCGCAAATTCAGCGGCCGCGGTGAGCCGTTCGACGATCTGTCGCAGGTGGCGCGCGTCGGTCTGGTGCACGCGGTGGACCGGTTCGACCTGAGCCGCGGCTCGAACTTCCTGTCCTTCGCGGTGCCGACGATCATGGGCGAGGTCCGGCGGTACTTCCGGGACAACACCTGGGCGATGCGGGTTCCGCGGCGCGTCAAGGAAACCCACCTGCGCATCGGCGCGGCCGTGGATCAGCTGTCGCAGCGACTGGGCCGCTCCCCCACCGCCAAGGAAATCGCCGCCGAACTCGATGTCGACCCCGACGAGGTCACCCAGGCCGTCATCGCGGGCAATGCCTATCAGCCGACGTCGATCGACGCGGCCTCGGTCGGGCGCGACAGCGACGCGTCGCTGCTCGACACGCTCGGCGAGGAAGAGTCGCAGTTCGACCGGGTCGAGGAGTACATCGCGGTGCGGCCGCTGCTGGCCGGCCTGCCCGAACGTGAGCGCCGCATTCTGACCATGCGATTCTTCGAGTCGATGACGCAGACACAGATCGCGTCGCAGCTGGGGATCTCGCAGATGCACGTGTCACGGATTCTCGCGAAAACCCTGGCGCGCCTGCGCGAATTGTCCGAACGGGACTGAACCGGGGACAGGACAACGGCGTCCTCTCCTATGCGCCCTGCCTCGCCCGTCGCAGCTTCGCGGGTGCGCGCAGCCACCAGGCACTGTCGAGCAGCTCGGCGAGCTGCTGTGGGTCGACCGCGTCGAGGTCGATGAGGATGTACGGGTACCCGTCGTAGTGCGGGGTCGTGTAGAAAGCTGGGTCGCCGCAGGCCAGCAGCGCTTCCTTCTCCGTGGGCTCACAGAGCAGAACGAGGCCGCCTTCGGCTTCGTCGCGGAGCCGGGCGAAGCTCTTGCCGCCGACATTCAGGCCGGGACTGCGCCACCAGGTGCCTTCCGCCACTCCCGGCAGTGCCGTCGCCATCGCGACCACCTGATCCCATGTCATCGCCATACGCCGATTCTCCTCTTCGGCGCTCGCTGCTCGCTTGGACGAATGGAACGGCGCCGTTCCCGGTCCGGGGAACGGCGCCGTCGTACTGTCGCGGCTACTTCTTGCGCAACGTCGCCAGGAACATGGCGTCGGTGCCGTGGCGATGCGGCCACAGCTGCGCGGACGGGCCGTCGCCGAGATCGGTGACACCGGGCAGGAACTCGCGGCTGTCGAGTTCTTCGGCGCCGCTGCGGCGGACGAAATCGGCGACCACCGACACTGTTTCGGCGAGATGCGGCGAGCAGGTCGAATACACGACGACACCACCCGGGCGCACCAGATCCCATGCGGCGGTGAGGAGTTCACGCTGCAGGGTGACCAGCTCGGCCACGTCGGCCGGCGTGCGGCGCCAGCGCGCCTCGGGGCGGCGGCGCAGGGCGCCGAGACCCGTGCAGGGCGCGTCGACGAGGACGCGGTCGTAGCCGGGGGTCAGGCCACTGGCGCGGCCGTCCGCGACATGCACGGTGACAGGCAGGTTGCGGGTGGATTTGCGGACCAGCTCGGCACGGTGCTCGGCCGGTTCGACGGCGTCGACGGTGAACAGGTCGATCGCGGCGAGCGCGCCGAGCAAGGCCGCCTTCCCGCCGGGGCCCGCACAGAGGTCGAGCCAGCGACCGTTGTCAGTGCCTTCCAGCGGTGCGCGAGTCAGGGCCAGCGCGACCAACTGACTGCCTTCGTCCTGGACGGCGGCGATGCCGTCGCGGACCGGTTCCAGCTGGCCGGGGTCGCCGCCGTCGAGGTACACCGCGTACGGCGACCAGCGGCCCTCTTCGCCGCCGGTGACCAGCGCGAGTTCTTCGGAGGTGATCTCGCCGGGCCGGGCCACCAGGTGCACGACCGGGCGTTCGTCATCGGCTGCCAGGAGTTCGTCCAGTTCGCCCGCCTGTGCGCCGAGCGCGTCGGCGAAGGCCTGGGCGATCCACTTCGGGTGCGCGTGTTCGAAGGCGAGCTTGCCGACCGGATCGGCCGGGGCCAGCTCGGTGACCCACTCCTCGGCGGTCTTCTCCCCCGCCCGACGCAGCACCGCGTTGACGAAACCGGCACGGCCCTGGCCGAATTCGGCGCTGGCCAGGTCGACGGAGGTGTCGACGGCGGCGTGCGCACCGGTGCGGGTCCGCAGCAACTGGTAGACACCGAGGCGCAGGATATCGAGGATGGGTCCGTCGATCTCGTCGACCGGGCGGCCCGCGCACGCCGAGATCACCGCGTCGAGCTGCCCCTGCGAACGACTCGCGCCATAGGTGAGCTCGGTCGCGAACGCGGCGTCGCGGCCACTGATCTTGCGCTCACGCAACAGCTTCGGCAGCGCGAGATTGGCGTAGGCGTCGCGCTCACGCACCGCCCGCAACACATCGAGAGCGACCTCGCGCGCGGGATCCACCGGCTCACCACGCCGCTTGCGCGGACTGGGCACGCTGGGATCTGGCCGCTCGGGACGACGCGCGGAAGCGGCCTTGCCCGCCGTCCCCGCACGATCGTCGCGCCGGCCCGGGCCACGGCCACGCGAATCACCTTCGCGCACATCACGATCGGGACGGGGCCCGCCACGGCCGGACCGCCCTTCGCCGGAACGTGCCGCGCCCGCGCGTCCTGTCGCACTACGCTCGCCGCGCTGGTCAGCCGAGTCGCGGCCCTGCGCCCGATCGCTCGCACCGCCGAAACCGGGACGGTCATCGGCACGACGAGGCGCCCCCGATCGCGGGGCATCGTCACGTCGGCTCCCCGCGTCGCGCCCTTGCGCCCGGTCGTTCGAGGTGCGGCCGAAACCGGGACGATCGTCCTCGCGACGAGGCGCACCGGAGCGCGCAACGTCACCGCGTTGACTGCCCGCGGCGCGAGTGAAACCAGGACGGTCGTCCGCACGGCGGGGCGCGCCGGATCGATTGCCGCTGCCCTGGTCGTCGCGGCGGGGTCGATCGGCGCCGCCACGGTCGTCGCGGGCGGTCCAGCGGTCGCCGTCCGCGCGCGGGGTGGTGGAGCCCTTCGCGGCGCGGGCGGCCCAGCCGCCGTCGACGTTCTTGCCGGTGATCTTGCGGTCGTCGCGGGGGCTGCTGCCGCGCGGCTCGCCGGTCTTTCCGGTGGGCTGGCGGTCGTCGCGGGACGTGCTGCCCTTCGCGGCGTCGGCTTCGCGGCGGCGCCTGCGGTCGGAGGCACTCATGCCTGCACCTCGCTGTCGCCCAGTTCCGGCATCACTGTGTTCATCCGCCGCTCGTTCATCCGATCACCGTGCCGGGGGCGAGGCGGGCGCCGCGCGCCCAGTCCAGGGCGTTCATCATCTTCTTGCCGGGCGGCTGAACCTGCCCCAGGCGGACCGCTGTGGTCGATGTTCCGACGAAGACGCCGGACTTGCGCACCTCGATCTCGCGTTCGGGCAAGGTTTCCTCCACCATTTCCACCGGGCCGAGTTTGAGGCGCAGCCCGTTCACCTCGGTCCATGCGCCGGGCGCCGGGGTGACGGCGCGGATGTGGCGGTGAATGGCGAGCGCGGGTTCGTCGAACCCGATCCGCCCGGCTTCCACCGTCACCTTCGGCGCATAGGTCACACCGTCATGGGATTGCGGAATCGCTCGCAGCGAACCGTCTTCCACACCGTCCAGAGTTTTCTCGAGCAGCACGGCGCCCGCTTCGGCGAGCCGGGCAAGCAGTTCGCCCGCGGTGTCGGTGAGCCCGATCTTCTCGGTCATCACCCCGTACACCGGGCCGGTGTCGAGGCCTGCTTCGATCAGGAAGGTCGACGCACCGGTCATGTCGTCACCCGCGTCGATGGCCGCCTGCACGGGAGCCGCCCCGCGCCAGGCTGGCAGCAGCGAGAAGTGCAGGTTGATCCAGCCGTGCGCGGGGATGTCGAGCACCTGCTGCGGCAGCAGCGCACCGTAGGCGACGACCGGGCAGCAGTCCGGTGCGAGCTCGGTGAGCGCGGCGACGAATTCGGGCTCGGACGGCTTGCGCGGCGTCAACACCGGAATGCAGTGTTCGTCGGCGAGCTGCCCGACCGGCGAGCGCAGGAGCTTGCGGCCGCGACCCGCGACCGCGTCGGGCCGGGTGACCACCGCGACGACCTCGTGGCCGGCGCTCTCGATCAACCGGCGCAACGACGGCACGGCGGGTTCGGGCGTGCCCGCGAAAACTACGCGCATCAGCGACCACCGCCGACACCGCTGGATTCGCGCACGGTGATCCCGCCGCGGAACCAGTCGGATTCGCGGATGGTGCGCATCGCGTCCTTGCGGTCGGCCGGTTCGAGCCGGTTGATGAACAGCACGCCGTCGAGGTGGTCGTACTCGTGCTGTACGCAGCGCGCGAGCAGACCGTCGGCCTCGAATTCGACCGGCGCACCGGTGACGTCGACCCCGCTGACCCGAACGCGCGCCGCCCGGCGCACGTCGTAACGCACGCCGGGAATCGACAGGCAACCCTCGGGACCGACCTGTTCGTCGGCCCCGACCGCCGACCATTCCGGGTTCACCACATGACCCGCGGCGTCGCCGGTGTCGTAGACGAACACCCGCAGCCCGACGCCGATCTGGGGCGCGGCCATTCCGACCCCACCGTCGTCGTGCATGGTCTCGGTGAGATCGGCGACCAGCGTGGCGAGGTCGGGACCGAACTCGGTGACCGCGTCGGCACGAGAACGCAGGATCGGGTCGCCGAACAGGCGAACGGGCTGAATGGTCACGGCGGCTCCCGGGGAGGACGAATTGCGGTCGTCCCAGTCTAGTGACCCCGCGAGGTGCTTCCGTCCAGCCCGGCGGTCAGGAGTTGCCCGCGATGATCACCTCGGGGATGCCGGTGCCGAGGGGCACCGGCGCGCAGACCGGCGCGGGGGCCCGGACCGGGTCGAGGACGCGCTGGAGCAACTGCTGCACGAAGGGGTCGTAGACCAGGTGGAAGTGACCGGTCAGGTTGTCGGCGCACAGGTCCTGCAGGACGAGGTTCTCCGCGCCCGCACCGCGCAGCGCGATGTTCGAGAACGGCTGGATCATCTCGTCGACCCGGCTGCCGACGGTGACGTAACGGACACCGGCCACGGTATCGCCGCCCGCGTTGAGCTCCACCATGAGTGGTTCGCCCTGGGCCTGCTGGACCGCGGCCGTGGAGGTGACCCTCGCGAAGACGTCCATCATGCCGGGAACGGCCTGTCCCACCGGGACAAGTCCGTACATGACCCCGCCGTAACTGGGGGAGGCCAGGCCGACCCAGGTCCCCACCTTCGGCGCGCCCCCGAGCTTGTTGACATAGAACCGGCTGACGTTCGCCCCCTGCGAGAAACCGACCAGATCGACCTTGGTCGCCTTGGTCGCGACGAGGACGTCGTCGACGAACTGGGCGAGCTGGGCGAAACTGATGCGCATGTCCTCGGTGCCGTAGGTGTCGGCGCCCGGCGCCCCGCCGTAGTTCAGCGCGAAGACGCAGTAGCCGGCCGACACCAGTTGCGGTCCGATTCCCGCCCAGTCGGAATACGCACTCGAGTCGGTGCCGTGCACCAACACGATCGGTCGCGGATGCTCGGCGGTGGGCGTACACCCGAAGTTGTTGAGCCCCACCGGAACCGAGTTCGGATTGGCTTTGATGTAATGGGCGGCATCCAGGTGATCGACCTGCGCCGGACCCGCTTGCATCGGTATGACAGCGGGCCGATAGCCCGCCGGTTCAGCGGCGGCGATCGGCGCGAACGACACACCGATCACCGCCGTGGCGGCCAGTGCCGTGACCGACACCGCGCCGCGCAATCGTGATGTTCCCCAACCCCACAACATTCCCAGTTGTTCCATGCCCCAAACATTTACTCCATGGGACCGACAACCGCACGCCGGGCAGGGCGTTCACGACGCCCTCACTTCTCGGGGGTTGCGTCGCCCTCGACGGTGACATCGTCCTCGGCGAGGATGCGATACAGCGCCCGACGGGTCTCGGCGAGCACCTCGGCCGCCTTCGCCGCCTGCTGCGCCGTCCCGACCTGGGCGACCTGACCGACCGCGCCCATCACCTGTCCGACCAGCCCGCGCAGGTCGAGCGCCTGCGCGCCGACGTCCTGCTTGACCTCGGCCCAGGGGTCGCCGAGATCCTCACGATGGGTCTCGACATAGGCCTTGCCCTCGCCGGTGAGCTGCGCGGTCTTGCGACCGGCCACCTTCTCGATGAGCACCAGGCCCTCGTCCTCGAGCTGGGCCAATGCCGGGTAGATGGACCCCGGACTCGGGCGCCAGACATCGTCGCTGCGGTCGCGGATCTGCTGGATCAGCTCGTAACCGTGCATGGGGCGCTCGACGAGCAGCAGCAGCACCGCGGCCCGCACGTCACCGCGCCTGCCACGCCCGCCGCGGCCGCGTCCACGACCGAAACCGGGACCGAAGCCCGGTCCGAAACCTGGGCCGAAGCCCGGTCCGAAGTCGGGGCCGTGACCGTGGCGACCGCCGTGGCGGAACTGCTGCCGGTCGGGACCGAATTCCCGGGGGCCCGGTCCGCGACCGCGCCGAAAGTGTCCGAATTCTCGTTGTTCTTGGTTCTGCATGACAGCCTCCTCAGGCTCTCTCGTTGTTCTTGACACTATCGACGATATATCGGCAATGCATCGAGCGCAAGGAGCAGTTCGAATTCGTGACGATCCCCCCGGCCCTTCGGCTCGCCTCACTGTCACCGGCCACCGACCTCGAGCCGGCCAGATGGCTTTCCGGCTCGGGAATCCACTACGGCGAGGCGACGCCCCCAGCCGGCGACGGCGCTATCCCGGCTCCTGCGCCAGCTCGTCGATCCATCGTTCCAGCCGGGCACCCTCGGTGACCATCAGCAGTGGGTCGCGGAACGTGTTGGTGAGCAACGAGATTCCCTGGTAGGCCGCCACGAAGGCAATGGCCAGCTCGGCGGCGTCGGCGCGGCCGAGGGCGGCGAACTGTTCGCGCGCCCACTCCACGAGCAGCCCGATCACCCGTGCGGGCTGCCCACCGAAGGCGTCCTCGCGCTTGTCGAGTTCGGCGGCGAGGGAACCGGTCGGGCAGCCGAAACGCGCCGCCATCTCACGCTGTTCGACCCAGCTGCGCACCATCGCCTTCAGCTTCTCGGCAGGTCCCGGCAGTTCGGCGAGTTCGGTGACGGCGCTCGCCAGCACCTGCGCGTGCAACTCGATGACCGCGGCGATGAACTGATCCTTGGTCTTGAAGTAGTAGTAGACGTTGCCGACCGGGACGTCGGCCTCGCGCGCGATATCGGCGATCGTCGTCTTCTCGATGCCCTGCTCGTAGAACACGCGCATCGCCGCTTGCACCAAGCGTTCCCTCTTCCCGATCTTCGGGCTGACCTGCGTGTCCGATTTAGTCATACAACTAACTATAGACAGCGCGTGGTCGGTGGGATACCTTGGCTTCCAGGAATTGAGTCAGCCAACTAACTAAGGATTCAGATGATCGTCGTCACCGGAGCAACCGGCAATATCGGCAGCACCCTGGTCGGCCTCCTCGTCGACGCGGGAGCCCAGGTCAGGGCGGTATCGCGCGGCACACGCCCCATCGAACTGCCGACAGGAGTCCAGCACACGGTCGCCGACCTGGGCGACCTCGACAGCCTCTCCGACGCGCTAGAGGGCGCTGACGCGCTCTTCCTGCTGATCACCGGCGAGCAGCTGATGACCGGCCCCGAGCCCGCCCTGCTGCTGAAAACCGTCGCGGACGCCGGCGTCCGCCGGGTCGTCTTCGTCTCCTCACAGGGCGCGGTCACCCGCCCGCAGTCCGACGGCTACGCCCGAACCATCGCGTTCGAGCGGGCCCTCGTCGAGTCGGGCCTGGAGTGGACGGCGCTGCGCCCTGGCGCGTTCTTCACCAACACCTTCGCGTGGATCGAACCGGTGCGTACCCAGCGGGTCATCCCCGCCCCGTTCGGCGATGTCGGCCTGCCTGCGGTAGACCCGGCCGACATCGCCGCCGTCGCCGCCGTGACACTGCGCGAAGACGGCCATCACGGCCGTGCCTACACCCTGACCGGCCCCGCCGTGATCACCCCACGCGACCAAGCCGCGGCGGTGGCCGAAGCGATCGACACCCCGATCACCTTCCTCGAACTCACCGCGGACGAGGCCAAGCAGAACATGCTGCGCTTCATGCCCGAGCCGGTCGCCGACCACACACTCACCATCCTCGGCACACCCACGGACGAAGAACAGCAGGTCAGCATCGATATCGAGGATGTTCTCGGTCGACCGGCCACGACCTACGCGCAGTGGGCGCGGCGCCATCGGGCGATGTACGCCTGACCGAACGCCGGGGCGACCCCGTCAGCCGATATCGACTGGGTCGATCTGCACGCGCAAGGGCGCATCGGAGCGGTGCGAACTGCGGACGGCTTGGGCGGCGGTGAGGGCGCGCGCCAACGGGGCGCCGTCCGCACGGGCCACCCGCAGCAGCATGCGTTCGACCTCGGCGGGAGAATCGGTGCCGGAGAACGGTTTACGGGCCGTCGGCGGCAGCGGTACCGGGCCGAGGATCTCGGTACCGTCGGGAAGCGTGGTGGCGTCGAGTAATTCCGCGATCGAGGCGGTGGTGCCGTCGATAGCGGCGAGCCGGACCGCAGGCGGAAAACCGACCTCCGCGCGCGCCTGCAGTTCGGCGGCGGCATGGTTGACAGGATCCCACCGGACCAGCGCCTGGACGGTGGCGAGGGACGGCTCAGCCATGACGATGACCTGGCCACGGGGGCGAACCAGGGCGGCCGCACCCATCCACCGGCGCAGGGTGTCCTCGCTCGCGCGCAGGTCGGCGCGACCGAGCAGCGCCCAGCCGTCGAGCAACAGCGCGACGCCGTAGCCACCGCGAACGAGGGGTTCCGCACCGACGGTGGCGACGACCACCTGGGCGCCGGGTTCGACCGTGTCGAGCACTTCTCCACCGCCCGAAGCACGGATCGGAACGCCCGAGAACGCACGCCCGAGCTCTTCGGCGGTTCGGGCCGCGCCGATCACCGTCGCCCGCAGCGCTCGCGCACCGCAGGCCTGGCAGCGGAACGCGGCTTCGGTGATGCCGCACCACTTGCACTGCGGACTCGCCGCTTCGCCATGGCCCGCATGCGGTAGCGCCAACGGCCCGTTGCAGTGCCGGCAGCGCGCGGGGGTACGACATTTCGCACAGGCCAGCGACGGAACGTAACCTCGCCGCGGCACCTGGACCAGCACCGCCACGTTCTCCTTGATCGCGGAGCGCGCGGCCGCGAACGCGACGCCGGGCATTCGCACCGAGCGGGCCAGCGCGTCGCGTTCCAGGGCGTAGTCACTGTCGCCCGGCGCACTGATCCTGGGCGTCACCTCACGCAACACCTGACGTTCGGCGAGAAGGTCGTGAGCCCAACCGGTTTCGACCACCGCCTGGATCTCCGCGGTCCGCGCGAAACCGGCCGCGACGAACGCGGCCCCCGTCTCGTGCGCCCGGAGCATCGCCACTTCGCGAGCATGCGGATACGGCGAACGGGGTTCGGCGTAGGTGTCGTCACCGTCGTCCCAGAGGGCGATCAGCCCGAGATCGCCGGCGGGCGCGAAAACCGCCGCCCGAGTCCCCACCACGATCCGCGCCTGCCCCCGCAACACCGCCAGCCACCGTCGATACCGCGCCGCGGGGCCCAGCCCCGCCGATAGCCCGACAGCCGAATCACCCACGAGCGCAACACATTCGGCGAGCAACCGATCGAGGTCGCGCTGATCGGGCACCATCAACACCGCACTGCGACCAGCGGCCACCACCGTCGCCGCCAACTCCGCCAGCCGGGCCGCCCAATCCTCCCCTGGCAACGCCTGCCACGCCGCCCGCACACCCTTACCCTGTGCCAGCGCGCCGACGAACCCCATGCCGTGCGCATACCGGCCCCAGGCCGACGCGTCGACCTCGATGCACGCTTCCGCCGCGGCGCTCGGCATCTGCTCGACCTGGACCTTCGCTGCCTTGTCGCCCGAACCGGTGGAGCCGTCCACACCAGTGGCGCTGTCCGCGTCAGTCGAGCGCGAAAGATGCTCACCATCAACAGCTTCCGGTGCCGAGACGGCCACGGTGCCCGCACCTTGCGCATCGGCGAGGGCCGGGTCTTCCGACGACGTCGGATAGTCGGCGAGATCGACAACTCCCGCCGCCGAACGCGTCGACTTCTTCACGACATCGGACTTCTTCGCACCGCCGGTTTCGGTACGGGCGTGGCGCGCAGGGATGGCAAGACGCAGGACATCCGCGCGAGTTCCCGCATAGCGGGCAGCGACCGCAGTCGCCAGGCGCAGAATGTCCGGGGTGAGCACGCGTTCCGCGGAGACGACTCGTTCGAGCGGCATCATCTTGCCGTTGTGATCGCTGCGCGGGAGACGTTCGAGCAGGTATCCGTCGACGAGTCGACCGGCGAAACGAACACGCACGCGCACGCCGGGCTGCGCGATCTCGTCCAGCTCAGTAGGGACGAGGTAGTCGAAGTCGCGGTCGAGGTGGGCAGGCGACAGCAGCGGGAGCACCCTCGCGATGGGGTGTCCCGCTGCTGTCGATGGTTCGCCCGCTGACACGCGGTCCGTGGGTATTACAGGCCGACGGCCGCGCGCAGCTTGTCGGCGCGGTCCGTGTGCTCCCAGGGCAGGTCGACATCGGTGCGGCCGAAGTGCCCGTAGGCGGCGGTCGGCGCGTAGATCGGGCGCAATAGATCGAGATCGCGGATGATCGCGCCCGGACGCAGGTCGAAGACCTCGGAGATGGCGGTGGAGATGCGGGCCGGGTCGATCGTTTCGGTGCCGAAGGTCTCGACGAACAGACCGACCGGGGCCGACTTGCCGATCGCGTACGCGACCTGCACCTCGACACGGTCCGCCAGACCGGCGGCCACGACGTTCTTGGCCACCCAGCGCATGGCGTAAGCCGCCGAGCGGTCGACCTTCGACGGATCCTTGCCGGAGAACGCGCCGCCACCGTGGCGGGCCATGCCGCCGTAGGTGTCGACGATGATCTTGCGGCCGGTCAGGCCCGCGTCACCCATCGGGCCGCCGAGGACGAACTTGCCGGTGGGGTTCACCAGCAGCCGAATGTCGGAGGTGTCGAGGCTGGGCAGGTTCAGATCGCCGATGACAGCGTCGACGACCTTCTCGCGGATATCGGGGGCGAGCAGGTTGTCCAGGTCGATATCGGCGGCGTGCTGGGTGGAGATGACGACCGTGTCCAGGCGAACCGGGCGGTCACCGTCGTACTCGATGGTGACCTGGGTCTTGCCGTCGGGACGCAGGTAGGGCAGCACGCCCGACTTGCGGACCTCGGTGAGCTTGCGCGAGAGCCGGTGCGCGAGCGCGATCGGCAACGGCATCAGCTCGGGCGTGTCCCTCGTCGCGTAGCCGAACATCAGGCCCTGGTCGCCGGCGCCCTGGCGCTCGATCGCATCGTCGGAACCGCCGACGCGCGCCTCGTGCGACGTGTCGACACCCTGGGCGATATCGGGCGACTGGGCACCGATCGCGATGTTGACACCGCAGGAGTTGCCGTCGAATCCCTTTGCGGAGGAGTCGTATCCGATCTCGAGGACCTTCTCGCGCACGATCCGCGGGATGTCGGCGTAGGCGGAGGTGGTGACCTCGCCCGCCACATGGACCTGCCCGGTCGTGACCATGGTTTCCACCGCGACCCGGCTGCTCGGATCCTCCGCGAGCAATGCGTCGAGGATGGAATCGCTGATCGCGTCACAGATCTTGTCCGGATGCCCCTCGGTCACGGACTCACTGGTGAATAGCCGACTACCTGTCGTACGCACAGTTATTCCCTCTCCCTCAACGGGTTACTCGTTCGGCTTGTGACGGTAACTTCTCGGTGTTACCGCGCAACCCTTCTCATCAAGACTATTCCAAACCACCGACATGGTGGCGAGTAAGTACCAAGCCGCACCGCGAACACCTGCACGGGCGGTAGACTGCACGACCCTCGTTGCCGCGCAACCGTTTTCGCGCGACATCGATGCGAACTCCCCGGTCAGCGCAGCAGCGGAACCAGTGCGTCGAGCACCCGGCTGGCCAGCAGCGCCTTCGAACCGTGATCGAGGGCAGCCTCGGTGCCGTCGGCACCGAGTAACCAGCCGTCGTTGGTGTCGACCTCGAACGCCTTGCCCTCGCCGACCGCGTTGACCACGAGCAGATCGCAGCCCTTGCGGGCCAGTTTCGCGCGGGCGTGGGTGAGCACGTCGCCGTTGTCGTCACCGGTCTCGGCGGCGAAACCGACGATCGCGGTACCGGCGAGCCGTCCCTCGGTGCGGGCGTCGACCAAGCCGGCGAGGATGTCCTCGTTCTTGGTCAGCGGGATCACGTCGGGTTCGTCGGCGCCCTTCTTGATCTTCGCGGCGGCCACGTGGGTCGGACGGAAATCGGCGACCGCAGCCGCCATGATCACCGCGTCGGCGCCGAGCGCGTGCTTGTCGACCGCGGTCTTGAGCTGGTCGGCGGTGGTGATGTGGACCAGTTCGACCGCGGCGGGCGGCGCGAGCTCGATCGTGTTGCCCGCGATCAGCGTCACCTGGGCACCGCGCTGGGCGGCGACCCGGGCCAGGGCGTAGCCCTGCTTGCCGGAGCTGCGGTTGCCGAGGAAGCGCACCGGGTCGAGGGGTTCCCTCGTGCCACCGGCGGTGATCACCACGCGGCGACCGGTCAGGTCGCGGGGCAGCGCGTCGGCACGTTCGAGCAGCAGCGAAGCCAGACCGAAGATCTCCTCGGGTTCGGGCAGCCGTCCCGGACCCGTATCGGTGCCGGTGAGCCGACCCGACGCGGGTTCCATCACCGTGGCGCCGTGCGCGCGCAGGGTCGCGACATTCGCCACCGTCGCCGGATGCTCCCACATCTCGGTGTGCATCGCGGGCGCGAACAGCACCGGACATCGAGCCGTCAGCAAGGTGGCGGTGAGCAGATCGTCGGCGCGGCCCTGTGCGGCGCGCGCCATCAGATCCGCGGTGGCGGGGGCGATGACGACGAGATCGGCCTCCTGGCCGATCCGGACATGCGGCACCTCGGGCACGTCGGCGAACACCGTGGTGTGCACCGGCTGACCGGACAGCGCCTCGAAGGTCGCCTTTCCGACGAACTGGAGAGCCGACTCGGTGGGAATCACCCGCACCTGGTGCCCGGTCTCGGTGAAACGGCGAACGAGGGCACACGCCTTGTAGGCGGCGATGCCCCCGCCGACCCCGACGACGATCCGCATGGTCTTTACGCCTCCGGACTAGAGATTGTCACTCGCCCTCGGTGTGTTCGAGCAGGTCGGAGTGGATTTCGCGCATGGCGACCGACAGCGGCTTCTCCTGCAGACCCGGCTCGACGAGCGGGCCGACGTACTCGAGGATGCCGTCACCGAGCTGGTTGTAGTAGTCGTTGATCTGACGGGCGCGCTTGGCCGCGTAGATCACCAGGGCGTACTTGGAGGACGTGCGCTCGAGCAGCTCGTCGATCGGGGGGTTGGTGAGGCCGATCGGAGTGTCGTACGCGGGTGCTGCGGTGATGTCCGTGCTCACTAGGGGTGACTCCTGCGGGTTAGTGGGTCAAGAACTCGAATTTGTGCTAACGAACAACGATACCAACTGCTCACAGGCGGTCGTTACCTCGCTGTTCACGATGACCGTGTCGAACTCGTCACAGGCCGCCAATTCGACCCGGGCTGTCTCGAGCCTGCGCTCGATCACCTCGGGTGTCTCGGTGCCGCGCGAACGCAACCGCGAGACCAGTTCTTCCCAGCTCGGCGGCGCGAGAAACACCAGCAGTGCTTCCGGCATCGCCTGCCGGACCGACCGTGCACCGGCCAGGTCGACTTCGATCAGTACGGAAAGTCCGCTCGCCAGCGCTTCTCGCACCGGGGCGGCGGGGGTGCCCGATCGCTGCAACCCCCCATGGATGTCCGCCCATTCGAGCAGTTCGTCCGCCGCGATCATGGCGTCGAACTCGACTCGGGAAACGAAGCGGTAATCGAGACCGTCGACCTCGCCGGGACGGGGGTCCCTGGTGGTGGCCGACACACTGAAAACCAGTTCGGGCAGGCGTTCCCGCACGCACCGCACGACCGTGGATTTCCCCACGGCCGAGGGGCCGACCAGTACTACCAGCCGGCCCTTCCGCGTGTTTTTGTCCACCAGACTTTAGGCGTCGAAGTCGAAGCGGGTGAGCAGCGCGGCGCGCTGCCGGGCACCGAGACCACGGAGACGACGCGTAGGCGCGATCTCCAGCTCGGTCATGATCTCCGCCGCCTTGACCTTGCCCACCTTCGGCAGAGCCTCGAGCAGCGCAGAAACCTTCATCTTGCCGAGAATCTCATCGGACTCGGCATCGGTGAGGACCTGCTTCAGGTTCGTTCCACCGCGCTTCAGGCGCTCCTTGAGCTCTGCCCGAGCGCGGCGAGCGGCAGCCGCCTTCTCCAGAGCAGCGGCGCGCTGCTCATCAGTCAGCTGGGGAAGGGCCACGGGTTCCTCCGTCTCATCGTTCATTGCCAGATCTACCGCCGGTTACCCGGACGGTCTGTGCGACCGTACCCACGGTGCGCGCCGATTGCGAACCCGACCCCCAGGTCAGGGCAGGATTACGCATGCCGTATGGCGCGCGCGGACCCGATGCGGTGACGGCTGATTCCTTGGTCACGATCGTACAGTCGAATTCCGGAAATGCATCCCCACCAGCGGTTATACCGAAATGGGCGATGATAGCCAATGGATAGCGTGAGGCCTGGGTGGCGGCCCGGCAAACCCGGTGGTGCGCGACCAGCGAGTTTCCTGAAAAAGCCCGCGTGTCGCCTGATTTCGCACAGCGTGTCGTCACGATCGGGCCCGAAACTCGTCGAGAACGGCACCCGACGCGGTGGCCACGACATCGTCGATCCAGTCCGGAATCGGAGTGGCGCGGGCGATGTAATCGCGGACCAGACCGTACGGAATCGCCTTCACGGCGGCGCCCGCGATAGCCAGCGAACGATCGTCGGCAGCCCCCAACTCGGTCACGACAGCGCCGAGCAGGGCGGCGTTCATGTCGTCGTTGACCCCGGCGATGGCGGCCCGCAGATCCTCGGCGCCGACCCCGAGGAGTTCGTCGCGATGGAACATCTTCATCGCCCGCGCCTCGGTCGGGTGCGCGCGGCAGTAGCGCGGCAGGAACGTCGCCGCGGACAGCAGCGGCGCGGGACCGGTGAGTGCCGCGATGAGGCCCACGTGGAACCGGCGGATCGACCGCAGCCACAGCCGGGCGAGCAGTTCGTCACGTGAGGCGAAACGCACATAGATCGACCCCGAGTGCACGCCGGCGGCCGTGCTGATCGCCGTGAGGGCGGGACGGGTGATCGCCGGGTCGGTGAGCAGGTCGCGGGCCGCGTCGAGCACCTGATCATCGGTGAAAAGGCGAGGTCTTGCCACCGGGTCAGCCTAGTGGCACAGTTTATGAATATGAATTCAAGAACTAAATTCCCGCTCGCCGGCGCGCTGCTCGTCGTCATCGGCACCGTCCACACCGCCCTCGGCATCGTGGTGTTCGTCGCCGGCGATCAGGACGTCGAACTCACCTTCTGGTTCACTGAGTTCGGCGTACTCGCCACCGGTTTCGGCATCGCGATGATCGCGCTGGAGCGCGCACTGGGGTACGTGCCCGGCACGGTGCTGCTCGCGCTCGGTGTGACCACGGTGTTCGGCCTGGCGTTCATGCCGCTGTCGGGGTTCGTCACGGTGCTGGCTCCGCTCGGAGTCGCAGCGTTCGGGTGGTGGCGAGCGCGGAACGCACGGGTCACGGCCTGAGCGGTCAGCCCTGCGCCGCACCCGCCCGCAGGTGTTGCAGGATGGCGAGCACCCGCCGGTTGTGGGCCTCTCCTGCCGGGAGGTCCAGCTTGGTGAAGATCGCGTTGATGTGTTTCTCGACGGCGCTGCGGGTGACGTAGAGCTGTGCGCAGATCGCCGCGTTGCTCAGACCCTGCGCCATGAGTTCGAGCACTTCGCGTTCGCGCTCGGTGAGCCGGTGCAGTGGCGAGCCGGCGCGATTGTGCAGCAGGAGCTGGCGCACCACCTCCGGGTCGAAGGCAGTGCCGCCCGCGCCCACCCGGTCGACGGCGTCGAGGAACGTGCCGATCGCCGCGACCCGGTCCTTGAGCAGGTAACCGATGCCGCCGGTCCCGGTGAGGAACTCCGCCGCGTGCCTGCGCTCGACGTACTGTGACAGCACCAGGACGGCGACCTCCGGCTGGTCACGACGGATTTCCAGGGCGGCTCTGATCCCCTCGTCGACGTGGTCGGGCGGCATCCGCACATCGGCGATGACCAGGTCGGGCGGGCGCACCCGCACGGCGGCGAGCAGTTCGGTCCCGGTCCCGACGGAGTCCACGATCTCGTGCCCCTCCGCGGTGAGCAGCTGGGCCAGGCTCTCGCGCAGCAGCGCGGAGTCCTCGGCCAGAGTTATCCGCACGGAACCTCCACGGTGATGATCGTCGGGCCGCCCGGCGGGCTGTCCACTGTCATGGTGCCGTCCAGCGCGGTGACGCGGGTCGCGATGCCGGTCAGGCCGTGTCCGGTGGGGTCGGCGCCGCCCTGTCCGTCGTCGTGGACGCGCAGGCGCACGGTCGGGCCGTCACGCCGGACGTCGACCTCGACGGCCGTGACGCCGGAATGCTTGATGGCGTTGGTGATCGCCTCGCTGGCGGTGAAGTAGCAGGCCGATTCGACCGGGCGCGGTGCGCGATCGTCGAGGTCGATGGTCAGCCGGGTCGGAATCGGGGTTCGGTCGGCAAGAGCTTCGAGGGCGGCGCGCAGGCCGTCGCGGGCGAGCATGGCCGGGTAGATCCGCCAAGAGACCTCGCGCAGTTCGTCGAGGAGGTACCCGGTCTCGGTGATCGCCCGCCGCCGCAGCTCGCCGCGCGCGTCGTCGTCGATCGCCCGGTCCATCCGGCCGAGCAGGATCGACAACGCGACCACCCGCTGCTGCACGCCGTCGTGCAGATCGCGTTCGATCCGGCGCCGTTCGTCGTCGATCACCTCGACCATCTCGGCCCGGGTGGTGGTGAGCTGGGCGACCCGCTGGGCCAGCTCGTCCGGCCCTGGGCGGGTGCCGCGTCGCAGACACCACGCCTCGGCGCGTACCACACCGAGCAGACCCTGTACGGCAAGGAAGCAGAGCACCGCTCCGGGCAGTGCCAGCACGGTGACCGTCGCCCAGGTGACCTGTCCGGGTTCGGTCGCATCGATGATCGGTACCGCGGCGCCGGTGGCGGCGCCGTAGACCACGGCCACCGCGACCACGACACCCAGCACCGACAACGCCAGTACCAGCGCACCGAGCACCCCGACGAGCGCGCGGACCGCCAGATACCCCGCGGCCCGCGGCCCGCTCGGCACACCGTTCGACCGCACGTCGAGCAGCCGGGTGAGGCGCTGCTGCTCGACCTGAGCGATCCGGTCGGTGAGGCCCGCCGAGATCGGCGCGGCGAGCACACCGACCAGGTCGACGGGCACGGTGAGCACACCGAGCAGATATCCCGCGACCGCGGCGGCGACGCGTGCGGATCGCGCCGGGGAGGTGCTCATCGCCCAATTCTCGCGTGCCTCGGCCACCTCGACCATCCGGGCCTCGCCACCGTCGATGCCGTACCGACCCGCGAACACCGCAACCCCGGACGCGCGATCGTCGCTGTCAGGCTGCGCCGCGCCTCTCATCGACCGGTGCTCGGCTGTGCCTGCCGCTGCCGCACGCGCCGGACGACGAACACGGTCGCGGCGACGAGCACGGCGGCGATCACGGCCTTCTGCACGATGCCCGCGTAGGTCTCGACGACATGCCAGTTCTCACCGAGGACATAGCCCGCGAACACGAAGACCGCGTTCCACAGCAGGCTGCCCGCCGTGGTCAGCAGCGTGAAGCGGGCGAGCGGCATGCGTTCGACACCCGCGGGTATCGAGATCAGGCTGCGGAAGATCGGGATCATCCGGCCGAAGAAGACCGCCTTGTCGCCGTGGCGGACGAACCAGTCCTCGGTGCGGTCCAGGTCGGACAGGCGGACCAGGGGTAGGCGCTCGACGATGCGGCGCAGGCGGTCGCGGCCGAGGGCGGCGCCGAGGCCGTAGAGGGCGAGGGCGCCGACCATCGAGCCGAGGGTGGTCCACAGCAGGACCTCGGCCAGGCTGAATCGGCCCCGGCTCGCGGTGAAGCCGGCCAGTGGCAGGATCACCTCGCTGGGGAGCGGGGGGAAGAGGTTCTCGAGGGCGATCGCGAGACCGGCGCCGAAGCCACCGAGCTGTTCCATCAGCTGGACCGCCCAGCCCGCGACGCCGGTCAGTTCGGTCGAATTCCCTGTCGTTTGCATGCTTTCGACGCTAGGTAGCCGGGGGTTCGCGATCAGTAGCGTCGACCACCCGGTCGGCGCGGTGCGACCGCAGCCAGGAGGGTGGGGTTTTCCGCACCCCTCTCGCGGGGCGCACACCATCGCTGCGGACCGAACGGGTCCCTAGCGTCGAAAGCTATGCGACAGAAACTGTTTCGGGCCACCGTGGTCGTGGTGGGCACCGTTCTCACGGCCACGCTGGTGGCCTCTCTCGTCCTCGTGACGGCACGGTGGCGGGTCGTCGGGGATACGGTCGAGGCCGCGGCCCGCTGGAGCGACACCGATGTGGTGTTGCGCGTCTCCGACGGCGAGCGGCTGCGCGAATGGCACCATGTGGGCAGCGATGCCGGGCAGGCGAGCACGCCGGGACCGCACAGCAGGTTCCGGATCGGCAGCATCACCAAGACCTTCGTCGCCACCGTCGTGCTGCAACTCGTCGACGAGGGCAAGGTCGCGCTGGACGGTTCCATCGCCGCGCAGCTGCCGGAGCCGATCCCCGGCGGCGACCGGATCACGGTGCGGCAGTTGATGAATCACACCAGCGGGCTCTACGACTACATGAAAGAGCCGGGCAGGTCGACGAACCGGTGGCGCGGCGACGACCGGTTCCGCGCGCACGCGCCGCGCGATCTGCTCGCCGCCGCGACGCGCCACGACCCCTATTTCGCACCGGGCGCCCGCTTCCGGTACTCGAACACCAACTACATCGCCCTGGGCCTGCTGATCGAGCACGTGACCGGGCACCGCTACGGCGACGAGATCCGCGACCGCATCCTCACGCCGCTGCGGTTGACCGCCACCACCGTGCCCGGCGACGACCCGCGTATCCCCGCGCCCGCTCTCACCGCCCACCGTGACATCGAGGGTGTGGGCAGGGTGGAGGTGACCGAGATGAACCCCTCCTTGGACTGGGCCGCGGGCGAAATGATCTCCACCACAGCCGATCTCGACGCCTTCTTCGCCGCACTGCTCGGTGGGCGCCTGATGAGCCCTGCTTCGCTGGGCCGGATGCGCGAGACCGTTCCGATGGGTATGGGTTTCCACTACGGCCTCGGCCTGCAGCGTTTCGAGCCGCCGTGCGGTGCCGATCTCTGGGGGCACGGCGGTGAGCTGCTCGGCTACGTCTCGTACGCGTTCCGCTCGACCGACGGCCGGTCGCTGACGATGGTCGCCGGCTCGGCCGCGTCGTCGGACGCGCTGTCGCTGTTCGCCACGGTCACCGCGACGTACTGCCTCGCCTGAATGCCGTCCACCGCCGATATCGCCCCGCCGTGCCGAACGACAAGGCCGGGACAGCGCGTAGCTGCCCCGGCCTGCTCTCGTCACGTCAGCCCTGGAGGAAGGCGAACTCCTCTTGCAGCTGAGCCGTCTTGTCGCACAGTGCCGTCACCGACGGGCCGGCGTGGAGAACCTCGCGGGACACGTTCGGAACGACCGCGGCCAGGTTCGCTTCGGAGACCAGGGCGCGGATGGAGTCCGCTCCCCCGCCCTGCGCACCGACACCGGGCATCAGAATCGGTCCGTTGAGGGCCGACAGGTCGGGTGCCTCGGTGAGCGTCGCACCGACGACCACGCCGACGGAGCCGAATCCGGACCCGGCATTGCGAGCCGCGGCCTCGTCGACCATCGTCTGCGCGATGGTGCGCCCGTCCGCGGCGGTGATCCGCTGCAGTTGCGCCCCTTCGGGATTCGAGGTCGCCGCGAGCACGAATACCCCACGGTGATTGTCCTTCGCCAGGCTCAGAGCCGGATCGAGCGATCCGAAACCGAGATACGGCGACACCGTCACGGCGTCCGAACCCAGCGGTCCGTCGCCGAGCCAGGCATGCGCGTAGGCATCCATGGTGGAACCGATGTCACCACGCTTGGCATCGGCCAGCACCAAGGTGCCCGAGGCCCGCAGCACCGAGATGGTCCGCTCGAGCACCGCGATGCCGCCGGAGCCGTAGGTCTCGAAGAACGCGACCTGCGGCTTCACCAGGGCGACCCGCCCGTCGAAGGCCTCGACACAGATCTCGGCGAACACCTCCAGCCCGTCGACGTCCTCGGTGAGCCCCCACGCCCGCAGCAGCGCGGGGTGGGGGTCGATGCCGACGCACACGGGTCCGAACTGCCGCATGGCGTGCTGCAACCGGTGACCGAATGTCATGTCAGCCACGCAGTTTCGAGTGCAGTTCCTGCAGTGAGCGCACCCCGATGCCGCCGTTGATGCTCGCCTCGATGCCCTGCACCGCCGCCGCCGCGCCCTGCACGGTGGTGATGCACGGGATGTTCGCGCCCACCGCGGCGGTGCGGATCTCGTAGCCGTCCACGCGGGGGCCCGAGTTGCCGTAGGGGGTGTTGAACACGATGTCGATCTCGCCGTCGCGGATCTGCTCCACGATCGAGGCCTCCGGCATGCCGGTGGCCGGATCGGTGGCATCCGGATCGGAGTGCTTGCGCACCTGCTCGCACGGAATACCGTTGCGGCGCAGCGTTTCCGCGGTGCCCTCGGTGGCCAGGATGCGGAAGCCGAGGTCGTGCAGGCGCTTGATCGGGAACACCATGGCGCGCTTGTCGCGGTTGGCGACGGAGACGAACACGGTGCCCTCGGTCGGCAGCGAGCCGTAGGCGGCGGCCTGGCTCTTGGCGAACGCGGTGCCGAAGTCGGCGTCGATGCCCATGACCTCGCCGGTGGACTTCATCTCCGGCGAGAGCAGCGAGTCGACGCCGGAGCCGTCGGCGCGTCGGAACCGGTGGAAGGGCAGCACGGCTTCCTTCACCGCGACCGGCGCGTCCAGCGGCACATGGCCGCCGTCGCCCTCGGGCGGCAGCATGCCTTCCTTGCGCAGGTCGGCGATGGTGGCGCCGAGCATGACGCGCGCGCAGGCCTTGGCCAGCGGCACCGCGGTCGCCTTGGAGACGAACGGCACCGTGCGGCTCGCGCGGGGGTTGGCCTCGAGCACGTAGAGGATGTCGTCCTTGAGGGCGTACTGCACGTTGAGCAGGCCCTTCACGCCGATACCCTTGGCCAGCGCGATGGTGGAGCGGCGCACGGCCTCGATGTCGCTGCGGCCCAACGTGATCGGGGGCAGCGCGCAGGCGGAGTCACCGGAGTGGATACCGGCTTCCTCGATGTGTTCCATCACGCCGCCGAGGTAGACCTCGTCGCCGTCGCACAGCGCGTCGACGTCGATCTCGATGGCGTCTTCCAGGAAACGGTCGACCAGCACCGGGTGATCCGGGTTGAGCTCGGTGGCGCGGGAGATGTAGCCCTCGAGGGACTGCTCGTCGTAGACGATCTCCATGCCGCGCCCGCCCAGCACGTAGGACGGGCGGACCAGCACCGGGTAACCGATCTCGTTGGCGATCTTCTTGGCCTGTGCCACCGTGGTGGCGGTGCCGTACTTGGGCGCGGGCAGTCCGGCGGCAACGAGGACGTCACCGAATTCGCCACGGTCCTCGGCCAGGTCGATCGCGGCCGCGGAGGTGCCGACCACCGGCACGCCTGCGTCGGTGAGCCGCTGCGCCAGACCCAGCGGGGTCTGGCCGCCGAGCTGCACGATCACCCCGGCGACGGTGCCCGACTCGGCTTCGGCGTTGTACACCTCGAGGACGTCCTCGAAGGTGAGCGGCTCGAAGTAGAGGCGATCGGCGGTGTCGTAGTCGGTGGAGACGGTCTCGGGGTTGCAGTTGACCATCACGGTCTCGTACCCGGCGGCCGAGAGCGTCTGTGCCGCATGCACACACGAGTAGTCGAACTCGATGCCCTGACCGATGCGGTTCGGGCCCGAACCCAGGATGATGACCTTCTCGCGCTCACGCTGCGGCGCGACCTCGGACTCCGCACCGGGATCCAGCTCGTAGGTGCTGTAGTGGTACGGGGTCTTGGCCTCGAACTCCGCCGCGCAGGTGTCGACGGTCTTGTAGACCGGGCGCACCTGCAGGCGGTGCCGCAGCGAGCGCACGCCTGCCTCGCCCGCGAGCTCAGGACGCAGGGCCGCCAGCTGGCGGTCGGACAGACCGTAGTGCTTGGCGCGACGCAGCAGATCCTCGTCGAGGACGGGCGCGTCGAGGATTTCGGTCCGCAGCTCGACCAGGCCGAGCACCTCGGCGACGAACCACGGGTCCACGCCGGAGGCCAGCGCGACCTCTGCGACGCTCGCGCCGTAGCGCAGCGCGCGTTCGACCTGGTAGATGCGACCTTCGGTCGGCACGCGCAGGTCGGCGAGGATGGCCTCGATCGCCTCACGTACCGACGCCGAATCGCTCGGGTCCGCCGGGGCCCACTGGCCGTCGTCGGTGGTCCAGAAGCTGGTGGCCTTGGTCTCGAGCGAACGCAGCACCTTGCCGAGGGCCTCGGAGAAGTTGCGGCCCATCGACATCGCCTCGCCCACCGACTTCATGGTGGTGGTCAGCGTGGCGTCGGCGCCGGGGAACTTCTCGAAGGCGAACCGCGGCGCCTTGACGACGACGTAGTCCAGAGTCGGCTCGAACGACGCCGGGGTCTCGCCGGTGATGTCGTTGACGATCTCGTCGAGGGTGTAGCCGATGGCCAGCTTCGCGGCGATCTTGGCGATCGGGAAGCCGGTGGCCTTCGACGCCAGCGCCGAGGAGCGCGAGACGCGGGGGTTCATCTCGATGACGATCAGGCGGCCGTCGGCCGGATCCACCGCGAACTGGATGTTGCAGCCGCCGGTGTCGACGCCGACCTCGCGCAGGATGGCGATGCCGAGATCGCGCATCTTCTGGTACTCGCGGTCGGTGAGGGTCATCGCGGGGGCGACGGTGACCGAGTCGCCGGTGTGCACACCCATCGGGTCGACGTTCTCGATCGAGCAGACGATGACCACATTGTCGTTGCGGTCGCGCATGAGCTCGAGTTCGAACTCCTTCCACCCGAGGATGGACTCCTCGATCAGGACGTTCGCGGTCGGCGAGGCGGACAGGCCGCCACCGGCGATGCGGTCGAGATCTTCCTCGTTGTAGGCCATGCCGGAACCGAGCCCACCCATGGTGAACGAGGGACGCACGACCACCGGGTAACCGAGGTCGGCGACGGTCTCGCGCACCTCGTCCATGGTGTAACAGACGGCGCTGCGGGCACTCTCACCGCCGACCTTGGCGACGATGTCCTTGAACTTCTGCCGGTCCTCACCGCGCTGGATGGCGTCGAAGTCGGCGCCGATCAGCTCGACGTTGTACTTCTGCAGCACACCGTTCTCGTGCAGCGCGACGGCGGTGTTGAGCGCGGTCTGCCCACCCAGGGTGGCCAGGATGGCGTCGGGGCGTTCCTTCTCGATGACCTTCTCGACGAACTCCGGGGTGATCGGCTCGACGTAGGTGGCGTCGGCGAATTCCGGGTCGGTCATGATGGTCGCCGGGTTGGAGTTCACCAGCGAAACGCGCAGTCCTTCGGACCGCAGCACCCGGCACGCCTGGGTACCGGAGTAGTCGAATTCGCACGCCTGGCCGATCACGATCGGGCCAGAGCCGATCACCAGGATGTGCTTCAGATCCTCGCGGCGAGGCATCAGGCTCCTTCCATGAGACCGGCGAAACGGTCGAACAGGTATGCGGCGTCGTGCGGGCCTGCGGCGGCCTCGGGGTGGTACTGCACCGAGAAGGCGCGGCCGTCGATCAGCCGGACCCCTTCGACGGTGCCGTCGTTGGCGCAGATGTGGGAGACCTCGGCCTTGCCGAACGGGGTGTCGAACACCTCGCCGCGCTCGCCTTCGAGGGCGAAGCCGTGGTTCTGCGCGGTGATGGACACGCGGCCGGTGCCCTCTTCGATCACCGGGATGTTGATGCCGCGGTGGCCGAACTTCATCTTGTAGGTGCTGCGGCCCAGCGCCCGGCCCAGGATCTGGTTGCCGAAGCAGATGCCGAACAGCGGGATCCCGCGTTCCAGGACACCCTGGGTGAGCGCAATGGCGCCGGTCTGGGTGGCCGGGTCGCCGGGGCCGTTCGAGAGGAACACGCCGTTGGGGTTGAGCGCGAGGATGTCGTCGAGGGAGGTGTTCGACGGCACCACGTGGGTGCGCACGCCGCGCTCGGCGAACATGCGCGGGGTGTTGGTCTTGATGCCCAGGTCGACCGCGACGACGGTGAAGTTGTGCTCGCCGACCGGTTCGATCGTGTACATCGCGTCGGTGCTCACCTCTTCGGCGAGGTCCGCGCCCAGCATCGAGGCCTGGCCGTTGACCCTCGCGAGGAGTTCCTCGTCGTTGGCCAGCGCGGCGCCGGAGAAGATGCCCGCCTTCATCGAACCGCGGCTGCGCAGGTGGCGGACCACCGCGCGGGTGTCGATGCCGGCGATGCCGACCACGTCCTGGCGGTCGAGCTCGTCGGTCAGCGTGCCGGTGGCGCGCCAGTTGGAGGAGACCCGCGAGGGGTCGCGCACGGCGTACCCGGCAACCCAGATCTTGGCGGACTCGTCGTCCTCGTCGTTCCAGCCGGTGTTGCCGATCTGCGGGGCCGTGGCCACCACGATCTGGCGGGCGTAGCTGGGGTCGGTCAGGGTTTCCTGGTACCCGGTCATCGCCGTGCAGAACACGGCCTCACCGAGTGTCTGTCCCTCGGCGCCGAAGGCGGTACCGCGGAATACGCGGCCGTCCTCGAGCACCAAGGCTGCCTTGACATTGCTCATTCATCGTCTCCCGTCGTCACCCTGGTCGCATCCGCAATCCATGCCGGGTACACCGTCTTGTCGTCACCCCGGAAACCGGTATCTATCTCGGTCCCGGTCGGCAGTGTCCAGCGAATTACCAGCACACCGCCTTCGGTCATCACTTTGCCCGCGTGTCCGCGCTCGGTCCGCACGGCCGTCACCGATTCCTGCGGAATCCAGATCACCGTGGCGCCATCGCGTTCGAGCAGAATTCCGCGTTCGAACCGCGTCAGTTCGGCGGTCGCCCGGAATCCCAGGTCACCGACCGCGATCCGGTCCTGCCAGCTGGGCGCGATGGTGCTGCCCAGGTACATGCCGGTGGTCGGTTCCAGTAGTTGTGCGCCCAGTTCGGCCGGCACCGTCGGCAGTTCGCCGATGCGTGCCTGCTGTCGCGTGGCCTTCTTCTGCCAAGCCCGGTACATCAGCCACAGGCACACAATGAAAAATGCCAGCAGCCCGACTACCCACAGCGTTCTTTCCACGTCCTGGCCTCCCTAGATCCCGACCGCCTTGCCCTCGCGGGCAGTTACCCGGCCGCGCAGCACGGTGGCTGTGACCTCGGCCGGGAACGTCATGTCCTCGAACGGTGTGTTGTTCGAGATGCTCGCCAGTTCGGCGCCACGCACCGTCCACTCGGCGTCGGGGTCGATCAGCGTGAGGTTGGCGGGCTCGCCGACCGCGATCGGGCGGCCGTGGTCGTCGAGGCCGACGATCGCGGCAGGCTTCTCGCTCATCACCTTCGCGACGCCGCGCCAGTCGAGCAGGCCGGGCCGCACCATCGTCTGCACGATGATCGACAGCGCCGTCTCGAGGCCGAGCATGCCGGGGCGGGCGGCCGCGAATTCGCAGCACTTGTCCTGTTCGGCGTGCGGAGCGTGGTCGGTGGCGACACAGTCGATGATGCCGTCGGCCAGTGCCTGGCGCAGGGCTGCCACGTCGCTGGACTCGCGCAGTGGCGGGTTCACCTTGTTGACCGCGTCGTAGGTTTCCAGGCGCGAGTCGTCGAGCAGCAGGTGGTGCGGGGTGACCTCGGCGGTGATCGAGATGCCCTGGGACTTGGCCCATTTCACCAGTTCGACGGTGCCCGCGGTGGAGGCGTGGCAGATGTGCACGCGGGCGTTCGCGTCGCGGGCCAGCAGTGCGTCGCGCGCGACGATCGACTCCTCGGCGGCGCGCGGCCAGCCGTGCAGGCCGAGGCGCGCGGCGTTGGGGCCCTCGTGCGCGATGGCGTTCTTGGTCAGGCGCGGTTCCTCGGCGTGCTGGGCGATGAGCACGCCCAGAGAGTTCGCGTATTCGAGGGCGCGGCGCATGATCAGCGGGTCGTCGACGCAGTGACCGTCGTCGGAGAACATCCTGACCTGGCCGATACCGGCGGCCATGGTGCCCATCTCGGCGAGCTGCTTACCCTGCAGGCCGACCGTGACGGCACCGACCGGGAACACGTCGACGAGGCCGACTTCCTGGCCGCGGCGCCACACGTGGTCGGTGATGACCACAGAGTCGGCGACCGGGCTGGTGTTGGCCATCGCGAACACCGCGGTGTAACCGCCCAGTGCGGCGGCGGCGGAACCGGTTTCGATGGTTTCGGTGTCTTCGCGGCCGGGTTCGCGCAGGTGCGTGTGCAGGTCGACGAAGCCGGGCAGCAGGATCTGGCCGTTGCCCTCGATCACCTCGGCATCGTCGGACACCGTCAGACCGGTGCCGATGTCGGCGATGAGGGTGTCGCGCACCAGGACGTCGACGGGGTCGCCTTCGCCGTAGGGCTTGACGTTCTTGATCAGCAGCTCACTCATACCGTTTCCTCCTGACCCACGAGCAGCCGGAACAACACGGCCATCCGCATGTGCACTCCGTTCGAGACCTGCTGCAGCACAGCCGATTTCGGCGAATCCGCGACCGCAGAGGCGATTTCCATGCCGCGCAGCATCGGGCCGGGGTGCAGGACCACCGCGTCGTCGCCGAGCAGCGCGAGCCTGCGCTCGGACAGTCCGTAGTTGATCGAATATTCGCGGGCCGACGGGAAGAACCCGCCGTTCATCCGCTCCGCCTGCACCCGCAGCATCATCACCGCGTCGGCGCCGGGCAGTTCCGCGTCCAGCGAGGACGAAACCCGGCAGGGCCAGGCCTCCACGCCGACCGGCAGCAGCGTGCGCGGCGCCACCAGGACCACTTCGGCACCCAGAGTGTCGAGCAGGGAGACATTCGAGCGGGCGACCCGGCTGTGCAGGATGTCGCCGACCAGCACGATCCGCTTGCCCGCGATGTCACCGAGGCGCTGGCGCAGGGTGAGCGCGTCGAGCAGGGCCTGGGTGGGGTGCTGATGGGTGCCGTCGCCCGCGTTGATGATCGACGGGGCGGCGCGGTTCTCCTCGCGCGCCCACTGCTCCATCCAGCGCGCGATCTGGTGCGCGGCACCCGAGGCCGGGTGGCGCACGATCAGCGCGTCGGCGCCCGCCGCGTGCAGGGTGAGGGCGGTGTCGCGCAGCGATTCACCTTTGGAGACAGACGAACTCGACGCGCTCACGTTGATCACGTCGGCGCTCATCCATTTGCCCGCGACCTCGAAGGACACCCGGGTGCGGGTGGAGTTCTCGTAGAACACCGTCATCACGGTGCGACCGCGCAGGGTCGGCAGTTTCTTCACCTCGCGGCCCAGCAGGGCCTGTTCGAAGCGTTCGGCTTCGTCGAGGAGTTCGGTGGCGGTGCCGCGATCCAGGTCGGCGACCGTCAGCAGATGCTTCACGCCTCCACCTCGCTGGCGCTCGGCTCCGGCGTGAACCATCGGATGGCTGTGTTCATGGTTCGGTCGCTGCGCTCCCTCACTGCTCTTGACCTTCCTGATGCAGATACACACCGTCACGACCGTCGTGCTCGACCATCAGCACCGAGATGTCCTCGGCGCGCGAGGTCGGCACGTTCTTGCCCACGTAGTCGGCACGGATCGGCAGCTCGCGGTGGCCGCGGTCGATGAGCACGGCCAGCTGCACGGCGCGGGGGCGGCCGAGGTCGCGCAGGCCGTCCAGGGCGGAGCGGACCGTCCGGCCCGAGAACAGCACATCGTCGACGAGCACGACCAGCGAGTTCTCGATGCCGCCGTCGGGCACCGAGGTGCGCTCGAGCGGGCGGTGCGGGCGACTGCGCAGGTCGTCGCGGTACAGCGTGATATCGAGGGAGCCGAGGGCGGGGCGCACACCGGAGAATTCCTCGATCTTGTCCGCCAGCCGATGGGCCAGGGTGGTGCCGCGCGTCGGGATTCCCATGAGAACCACCCGCGGTGCGTCGGCGTCGCCGGAATCCAGAGCGGTCTTCTCGATGATCTGATGCGCGATCCGCGCTACGGTCCTGGTCACATCCGATGGCGACAACAGCTCGCGTCCGGCCGCCACCCACTCCGGGGTGTGCCGCTGCGATGTTTCGCCCGCGCCGGTTCTGGCCGCCCGTTCGGGCACAGCCATGCCGACCTCCTTCCCCGCCTCACCGGACGGTCCGTTAAAGGATGCCTAACTCGCCCGTCAGCCTATCAGCGCCGCGAGGCGCCTTTGACCAGGTAGGCCCACCTGTGAGCGCGACCACGGAGCACCGGCGGACGACCGCCACCGTGTCGGTGATCACAGGCACGCCGAAAGTGCAGCGAGCGCGCATGTTTCACCGCCACGGGCGACCCCGGAACCACCCCACCACCAGACTGTCCGTGATCGCATTCACGTCGCCGGAAGGGCTTGGATAATGCGTTGCTCGGGAGCCCCTGGGTCCGCAATCATCGATCATGACCATCAGTCCCAGCACCCATCCCCGGTCGACTCCCCCGGAGCGGATCGATCTGGGGGATCTGTTGCTGCGTCGGTGGCGCCCTGGTGACCTGATTCGCCAATTCGCCGCGCTGAGCGCCTCGCACGCACACCTGCACCCGTGGATGTCGTGGGCCGCGAAGACGCCGACGCTCGCCGGGCAACGCCGCTCCCTCCAGACCTCGGCCGCGCACTGGCCGACGCCCGACGGCGGCTTCCTCTACGGGATCTTCACCGCGAGAGGCGAGGTAGCGGGCGGCATCGGACTCCACGACAGGGTTGCCGACCCGGCCGCCCTGGAGATCGGTTACTGGTGCCATATCGCCCACACCGGCCGGGGAATCATCACGCGCGCCGCCCATGCTCTGACCACCGCCGCGCTCGCGCTCCCGCACATCGGTCGCGTCGAGATCCATTGCGACGCAGCCAATGTCCGCAGTGCGGCAGTTCCCCGGCGGCTCGGATACGAACTGGCCGGCACTGCCCCGCGCCCGCGTACGGCGCCCGCCGACTCCGGTATCGGCATGGTCTGGTCGACCGTCGACGGCCCCGGCGGGTGGGCTGGCAGGTTGCTTGTCGCTCGATGACGCCCGGACTAGACTGTGACGCGCACCACATCGCGACGGCGGATTCGTCCCGCCGCCCAGAGCGATCGTGACCCGATCGGAGCGCCGGGTCGCGATGTTCGGTCGCGACCCCCGGCTCGTCGGGCCGGGCCCGAAGTCACTCCGATCCCGCTCGACCGTGCAAGGAGATGACCGTCATGGCAGTTGCCGTCGAACTCGAATTCACCGGCGCGACCCTCGAACAGTACGACCAAGCCCTCGAGAAGATGGGCTTCGTGCACGGCGGCTCCGGTGGCCCCGGCCTGCTGTTCCACCTGGTCAGGAAGACCGACACCGGATTCCATGTCACCGACGTCTGGGAAAGCCGCGAGCAATTCCAGAGCTTCGCCGAATCCACCCTCGGCCCCATCGGCATGGAAGTGGGCATGCCCAACCAGCCCACCATCGAAGTCCACGAGATCTACAACTACCTGGCTCAGGGAAACTGACGCGTTACACGGCTACGGTCCGACCGGCGACCATCGAGAACACGTGCCGCGGTGCGAGTTCCGCGTCGAGAGTTCGCGCACCCCACCACACCGCGCGAGCCAGTGCCTTGCGTCTCGGCCCACGTCAGGTGCGCAACGGGCAGGGCTCGGTGGTGACCTGCGGCTCAGGCCACGTGGGCGCGCAGGGCTTGGGTGAACCAGGTGAAGATCGGGGCCAGGTCGGGTTGGTCGGGCCAGGCGTTCACGGTGCCGAGTAGCCGCCAATAGCGTTGTACGCGTGGGTCGTCGGCTACTTCGAGCCGTTCGAGGATCCAGCGGCGCAGCGCGGTGTCGTCGGGGCGGTCGAAGGTGGTGGCGTAGCGGGCGGTGAGGGCGTCGACGATGAGGGTCGCGGCTGCGGATTGTGGGCCGATGCCCGCGGCGATGGCGTCGCCGACAAGGGTGCGCACGGCTTCGGTGAGGTCGTGGTGCAGGCCGGTGGTGTCGCCTGCGGCGCGTTCGCGGGCCTGATAGTCGGCCATCCGGCGGACAGCAGCACGGAAGTCATTGTCCTGCACCAGTTCTGCCAGTTCCATCCAAGCTGCCAGCTGATCGGGGGTCGGGTCGTCGGGTAGGTCGGGCACGCTTGCTCGGACCAGTTCCACCATGGCGGGGTTGGCGGCGTAGCGGCCGAAGGTGTCGTCGACGAAATCCTCGATGAGGCGATGTCTTTCGGCGGCGGACAGAACGGCGAGTCGGTGCATGAGTTCCATCTCTCGTTGGTCGGAGTCCCGGTCGGCTACCGCCCGCAAGACCGCCCGGCGCACCCGCAGGGTCCGGATCTCGACGTCGAGCGCGTCCGCGTGGGTGGCGGCGACCTCTGCCGTCGACGATTCGCGATCGAGCACAGCGCGCACGGTGGTCAGATCCATGCCGAGCGCGCGCAAGGTACGCACGAGTTCCAGTCGCGCGATTGCGGCGGTGTCGTAGAGGCGGTGGCCGGCCGGGCTGAATACGGTCGGCGCCACGATGTCGCGGTCGGCGTAGAAGCGGATGGCCTTGACCGTGAGCGCGGTGCGTGCGGCCACTTCACCGATCGTGCGGAGCGTGTCGTCGTCCATGGATCTCAGCGTGCCGTCTCCCCTCGGGGGAGAGGCAAATCTGCGCTGCGCGGAGCACCATCGCCGGAGGCGTCTCCGGCATGATCGGCTCGAACGGTCACAGCGGCGCGGGCGGTTCCGGCGCGGCCTGGCGGGTGGGCAGCGCGCTGATCGTCAAGGCCAGCATGACCAGGGCGATGCCCGCGAGTTCCAGCACAGTGGGTCGTTGTGCGAGGGCGATCGCGCCGACGACGGTCGCGGTCGCCGGGAGCAACGCGAGCAGCAGGGCGAATCGGGCGCGACCCACCGCGGTCAGCACCACCTGGTCCAGCGCGTACGGCACCGCACTCGACAGCACGCCGACGCCGAGACCGAGCAGCCAGGTCCGCGGGTCGGCGAAGACCGCGGCATCGATCGCCAGCTGCGGGATCAGCACGAACGGCGCCAGCAGTACCGCCGCGGCCGCCATCCCGACAGCGAGAGAATCCTGGCCGTCACCGGTGTCGGCGACGCGCTTGCCGACCAGGATGTACGCCGCCCACAGGACCGCCGAGGCGAGAGCGAACCCCACTCCGACCGGCTCCACGTCGAACTGCACGCCGGCCAGCAGCACCACACCGACCGCCACCAGCGCCACGGCGAGCAGGTCGCGCGCCCGTCGCGACCCGAGCGTCGCGACGGCGACTGGACCGAGGAATTCGATAGCGACGGCGGTCCCGAGCGGGATGCGCGCGATGGCCTCGTAGAACACGATGTTCATCGACACGGTGACGATGCCGAACCCGGCTGCGGTCGCGATGCCCCGCCGTGTCCAGCGGGTTCGCCACGGCCGCCGCCAGGCCAGCAACGCGACCCCCGCCGCCGCGGCCCGCAACCAGGCGACAGTGGACGGCTCGGTGGTGTCGAACAGGAAGACGCCGAGCGCCGCACCCACATATTGCGAGGTCGCCGCGATGATGAACACCATCGGCACCGACCAGCCGGGTAGCGCGCGCGTCGCCGGCTGGTCGGTTGTCGAGATCGCATTCATCCCAGGAGTAATCCACAGACGGGCACGGATTTCAACGCGAACCGGCACGGGATCGAATGATCACCGGTTCTCGCGCTACCGGTGCCATTGCGTCACGTGGCGCTGCCGGAAAGTCGGCGCCGATCGCTGCGGAGTTCGGCGTTCGCGCGACTACCGAGGCCGAACCACCTGGTCAGCGCCGCGCGCAGATCAGCTGCGGCGGTGTCCGAGGACTCGTCGACCGTCGCCGCCCAGGCGATGTGACCGTCGGGGCGGATCAGGAGTGCGTCGGCGGGACGATCGCCGGTCTCGGCCGCGTGGATGTCGACGCGCTGCGCCCACTCCCCGGCTATCTCACGCAGGTCGGCACGGTCGGCCAGGTCGAGAAAGATCGGTCGCGCGGCGCGCATGATCTCGGCGACGGCGGTGGTGCCCTGGTCGGTGCGCAGGCTCAGGTCGGGAGCGAAAGTGCCGGTGAGCGACGGGGTTCCGGGTGCCGGGTAGCGCAGATCGGTGCCCGCGACGAGGGCTCCCATGCGACGCAGCGCGGGTTCGTCGCAGAGCAGTTCCTGGAATACCGTGCGCAGCGCTTCGGCGGCAGGGTCCTGACCCTGGCGAAGTGCCGCCTGGGCCCGGGTCTGCAGCAGTGCGCGACCACCCGCGAAGTGGCGTTCGTCGTGGTAGGTGTCGAGCAGGTCGGCCGGCGCCCAACCGTGGATGTCCGCGGCCAGCTTCCAGGCCAGGTTCACCGAATCGGTCATCCCGAGATTCATCGCGGCGCCGGTAGCGGGCAGCAGGTGGGCCGCGTCACCGGCGAGGAATACTCTGCCCACACGGTAGTTTTCGGCCTGTCGGTCCTGGAACTGGTAGCGCGACAGGCGAGTCGGCGCGCCGAGCGGGACCTCCGCGCCGAGGACGCGCTGGACGCTGTCGCCGAGTTCGGCCATGGTCAGTGGTTCGTCGTTGTCGTACTCGGTGTCGTCGTTCTCGGTCGTCTGGAAGAACATCACGCGGTCCTCGGCACTGACCCGCCCGAGCGCGAACACCCCGTCGCCGGTGTGGGTGAATCCCGGATCGATCCGGCCGAAACCGGGCACCTCGATGCCGCCGTCGTCGAGCACGGTCACCGACTCGTGCACGGCGACCGCGGCCAACCGGTTGACCTCGGGATGGGTGCTGCCGGGGAACCCGATTCCCGCCAGTTCGCGAACCCGGCTGCGGCCGCCGTCGCAACCGACCAGGTAGCGGGCGCGCACCCGGCACGGCCCGTCCGGTCCGTTCACGTCCGCGATCACCGCGTCGTCGTCCTGGGTCACCGCGACCACTTCGTGTCCGCGCCGGATCTCGGCACCGAGGTCGACGGCGTCCTCGGCGAGCAGGTCCTCGACCCGCGCCTGCGGAATCGCCATGGCGTGCAGCGGAGTTTCGTCGAGGCCCGTGAAATCCAGATACACCCCGCCGAAGGGGAAGATCGGCTTCGGACTCGCATCACCGCTGACCGCTCTCATCCGATCGAGCAGTCCCCGATAGCGCAGCACATCCAGAATCCGCCCGCCGAGACCACTGGCCTTCTGCGCGGTCCCCGGCTGTTCACGACGTTCGAGCACCAGGGGACGCACCCCGGCCCGCCCCAACTCCCCGGCGAGCATCAACCCGGCAGGCCCGGCCCCGACAACGATCACGTCGGTGGTCATCTCTTGCATCTCGTCACTCCCGAATACGGCTGGTCCCTGCATTGCCCAGCGATTCTGCAGCACCGCCGGGGCCTTGCCGCAAGCCCCGGGGTGAGCTATAAGTTAGGAGGGGCAACGAGTCAGCGGCTCACCGTCAGGTGGTTGCTAGCGGAAGTACACATAGTCCTGGACCCAGTGGAATCCGCGGCTGCGCAAGGTGAAGGTGTCGGGGTCCTTGCGTTCCAGGGTGATCGTGATCGGGCGGTCGTGCAGTGTTCCGCGCAGCAGCAGTCGGTCCGGGGTGGGTTTTTCGGAGGACAGTGTCGCGAACGGTGGTCCGGGGTCGACCGCGCCGAGGGCGTTCATCGAAGTGAGCTCCACATGTCCGTCGGGGCGGAAGTGGGCGTGCGCGGGTACCAGTTCGCCGTTCATCCGCTGGTAGGCGGCTTCCTGCGGGTCATCGAAAACCAGTCGCTGCCACCGTGTTTCGTCGGTGATCAGCGGCGGGATCGGCTGCCCGTCGATGGTGAAATCCCGCACCTCCCAGATTCCGTACAGCGCGGACTTGGGGCTCGCGGCACCGGATTGTTCGTGCCAGACCACCCAGCGGTCATAGCCGCTCCCCCACGCGACCCACAGGCCGAGCGCCGCCACCACCCAGATCGCCACGCGGTTCTTCCTGGCATCGGTGAACAGCGCGGGCTGGGTCAGCGGCGCGCACGCGCGTTCGCGCGCGAAGACATCGGTCAGCCGGCGCAGGTACGGAGCGAGCAGGAACACGCTGATCAGCAGCAGGTGCGCGGCGAGCAGTTTCTCCGGTATGTCGAACGTCATGTTCAGCAGCAGAATGTGCGCTGTACTCGCCATCGTCAACGCGGCGCCGAGCACTGCGGTCCTGGACACGAACAGCAGCAGCCCTGCCACCACTTCCACCCCGCCGAGAGCCATCTCGTACGGATACGAGCTGCCGACCTGCAGCCACAACACCGAGGCCGGACTCATCTCGCCGTACGGCCGCAACAGTTGAGCCAGTCCGGGGGCCGGCATCTGGGTGGGGATCAGTTTGGCGAACCCGAATCCGATCATCTGCCCGCCCAGAGCCAGCCGCAGGAACAGCGAGAACCAGGCGAGCGCGCGGGCGGGCACCCGGCGACGGTCGAGGACTGTCCACACCGCGCTGCCCGTCGCCGCGACGACCAGCAGACAGAACACCAGGACCCAGACGGCGGTTTGGTCGCCCGCTCCGGAGTCCTGGTGCAGCTCCGCGTCGACCCCGAAGACCGCGCGTCCGACCGGCCCGGTGACGGGGTCGGTGATGGGCATGTTCCACGGCCCCGGGTATTCGCGAATCCACCGGCCGAGGATGCCGAGCAGCGCGAACGGGATATAGGTGAGGAGCAGGCAGAGCAGGCCGAAATAGAGGATGGAGAATCGGAGCACGATCTGGGTCGGCACAGGCCGACCGCCCCGTGCTGCGACGGGGGCCGACGCTGTCGTGATCACTACTGCATCCTCGGGTCGTAGGTCGGATCGGCGTACAGGGGCGGACAGCCGAGTTCCCCCGCGTCGGGGCGAAGTTCGTAATGCCAGGGTTCGTTCGCGTAGATCTGGCACAACCCGTAGGCGGCACCGTGCGCGGACAGCCACGCCGCGCCGTCGGTCGGCCCGATGTCGACCGCTTCGCCCGCTACGTGAGCGGACGTGTCAGGGGTTGCCACCCACCGAGCGGCTTCGGTTTCCGAGCCGTACTTCGAGACTGCCTCGCGCAGTAGTTGTTCCTGGTACTCCGGTGACCGCCAGCCACTGTTGACGACGAGCTCGACTCCGTTGTCCGCGGCATCAGCGGCGGCGGCACGCAGGGCGGCGAGCAGATCGGGGTCGAGGTTGCCCAGGGACGGATTCCCGTCATCGAAGAGCGTCGCGCCGGGCGGACCGCGGTGGCCTCCGACAACGGTGTCGAGGGATCGTGCGACCGAGGACATGGTCGGCAGTGACTGGTAGACGAGGACACCGACGGACGTCGCGCTGACGATGACAACAGCGGCGAGAGCGGTCGATCGGAGACGGCGGATCGCCGGTTCACGGTGGTTCATGCCCCTCAGTCAAGGCAGCATGGTGTTGCCGACGCGTATGCGATGTCGGATACGCCGACGATATCCCCCGGCTGGGAGAATCGAGCGTCTATGCGTGTACTGATCGTCGAGGACGAACCCTATCTGGCGGACGCCATCCGCGATGGCCTGCGCCTGGCCGCGATCGCCGCCGACATCGCGGGTGACGGCGATACCGCACTGGAACTGCTGGGCGTCAACACCTACGACATCGCGGTCCTGGACCGCGACATCCCGGGTCCCTCCGGTGACGAGATCGCCGAACACATCGTCGCCTCCGGTTGCGGTCTGCCGATCCTGATGCTCACCGCCGCCGATCGGCTCGACGACAAGGCGAGCGGTTTCGGGCTCGGCGCCGACGACTATCTCACCAAGCCGTTCGAACTGCGCGAACTCGTCTTGCGGCTCAGAGCGCTCGACCGCAGGCGCGCGCACAACCGGCCACCGGTGCGCGAGATCGCCGGGCTGCGTCTGGACGCGTTCCGCCGGGAGGTCTACCGCGATGGCCGCTACATCGCCCTGACCCGGAAGCAGTTCGCGGTGCTCGACGTGCTCATCGCCGCCGAAGGCGGTGTCGTGAGCGCCGAGGAACTGCTGGAACGGGCGTGGGACGAGAACGCGGACCCGTTCACCAACGCGGTGCGTATCACCGTCTCGGCGCTACGCAAACGCCTGGGCGAACCGTGGGTCATCGCCACCGTGGCCGGTGTCGGGTATCGCATCAGCGACGGGCGAGACCGTGGGTAGGGCCCCCGGACTCAGCGTTCGCCTCAAACTCACGCTCAGTTACGCCGGCTTCATCATGGTCGTGGGTTCTCTGCTCATCGCCGCCGTCGGCGTCTACTACCTGTGGTATCTGCCCGAGGGGTGGATCTACACCGGCAGCGGCGATTTCTGGATCGATCGCGGCATGCTGCTGCGCTCCTTCGCTCCGTTCGTGACCATCGTGATGGCTTTCCTGCTGGCGATCGGTCTGGTGGGCGGATGGTTTCTCGCCGGTTGGATGCTCACCCCACTGACCCGCATCACCGCCGCCACCCGCGCGGCCGCGAACGGCTCACTCGCCCACCGGATCCGGCTGCCCGGCCACAGCGACGAGTTCCGCGAACTCGCCGACGCCTTCGACATCATGCTCGCCCGCCTGGAAGCACACGTCAACGAACAGCGTCGCTTCGCCGCCAACGCCTCCCACGAACTACGCACGCCACTGGCGATCACCCGGACCCTGCTCGACGTGGCCCGCGACGACCGCACCCACGACACCGGCGAACTGGTCGACCGCCTCCACACCGTCAACACCCGAGCGATCGACCTCACCGAGGCATTGCTCGTGCTCAGCCGCGCCGATCAAGGGTCGTTCACCCGAGAACACGTCGACCTTTCCCTGCTCGCGGAAGAAGCCGCCGAAACGCTGCTCGCCCTCGCCGAGGACCATGGCGTGATCCTGAAGACCTCCGGAGAGGTGACCCCCACCATCGGCTCACACGCCCTGCTGTTGCAGCTGACGACCAACCTCGTGCACAACGCGATCGTCCACAACCTGCCCGCGCGCGGCGTCGTGTGGGTCACGACCGGACTGCGACCCGAGACCGTGGTGCTCACCGTCGAGAACACCGGCCCGGCCCTCGACCCCCTGGTGGTTCCCACCCTGGTCGAGCCGTTTCAGCGCGGCACCGAACGCGTTCGCACCGACCACGCGGGCATCGGCCTCGGCCTGGCGATCGTCGACAGCATCACCGCGGCACACGGTGGAACCCTCGCACTCGATCCCCGTCCGGCCGGCGGACTCCGTGTCACCGTGCAGCTTCCGCGTCGGCCGATTCCGCAGGCAGCACGGCGGTGAGGGCTCCGACACGGCAGTGTTCAGGGCGTGCGCAGCACCGAACGCACCAATTCCGCGACCGCCGCGCGCAAACGGTCGACCTCGCCCGCCCTGGCCAATTGCTGTGCGAGTTCCCCGCCGACCGTCGACAACAACAGCGCGCCCACGGTGTCGGCGTCGATATCGGGACGGACCTCGCGCAGGAGCGTGCCGATGTGCTGTGCCCAGAACGTGTGGAATTCGGCGCTGCGCGGATGGGGCGGCATGCGGGTGCGATGACCGACCGACGTCCCACCGAACGCGCCGATGCCGCGCGCAACCGTCGAGCGATCCTCGATGCCACCGCCGCGCTGCTGGCCGAACACGGCGCGGCCGGGGTGACGATGGATCGGGTGGCCGCGGCGGCGGGAGTCGCGGGTGTCGCGGCGGGCGAGACCGTCCTGGTCGAAGCGGCGGCCACCGGCGTCGGCGGCTGCCTCACCCAGCTGTGCGCCGCCGCGGGCGTGCGCGTCATCGGCACCGCGGGCGGGGAACAGAAGGCCCGGATCGCACGCGACAACGGCGCGGATGACGTGCTCGACCACACCGCGCCCGACTGGGCGGATCAGCTGGCCGATCTTCTCACCGACGGCACGGTCGACGTCGTGTTCGATTCCATCGGGGGCGAATCGCTGACGCCACTGCTCGACCTGATCACCCCACTGCGCGGCCGAATCCTCAGCTACGGCTGGCTCGACGGCTCCCCCGCCCAACTGGGCGTCACCGAGCTGATCCTGGGCGGGCTCACGCTCACCGGCTGCGCGGGCGCCGCCTGGCTCGGCGAAGTCGCCCGGCAACGATCGACGGCACTGCCGGCAACGGCACAGGGCCACCTGACCCCCCTGATCGACTCGATCCTCCCCCTCGCCGACGCCGCCCACGCGCACCGAAAACTGGAGGGCCGGATCGCTTTCGGCACCGTGCTGTTGCGTCCGTAAACCTTCAGCCTCCTTGAAACTGCGCGTATGCTTCAAGCAACCTGAAGGTTGGTGGAACTCACGCAACCCGGGCACCGATAGGAGCAGATCTCATGTCACAGGCCACATTCGGCATCGACTCACTGGCGCTGCCGTCCACGCCACTCGCGATCGAGACCCACCGACTGATCAACGAGGCCCTCGAAACGGCGGTGTGCCATCACAGCATTCGCGGATTCCTGTTCGGGCGCGCCCACGCCGCCGACCAGGGTCTGCGGCCCGGCACCGACTACGACGAGGAGCTCATGTACCTCATCTGCGCGCTGCACGACATCGGCCTGTCCGAACGTGCCAACGGCACACAGCGATTCGAGATCGACGGTGCGGATTTCGCGGCGGAGTTCCTCGAGGCGCAGGGCATCGGCGATGAACGCGTGGACATCATCTGGGACGCCATCGCCGCACACACGACCGGTCTCAGCGACTCACCCGTGTACCGCCGGCGCCGACCCGCCGCCATCTGGATCGCGGTCACCGGCATCGGCCTCGATGTCGGCGGCGGCCCCGATGATCTGCCCCCGGGGTTCGCAGACCTGGTCCACGCCTCCTATCCGCGTCTCGGCGGCACGCGGGCGCTCACCGACATCATCGAACGTCAGGCGGTCGCCGACCCGCGCAAGGCACCGCCGGGCTCGCTCCCGGGCGAGATCCTCCGGCTGCGTCATCCGGAATTGGTGCCGTACACATGGGACATGGTTCTCGACACGAGCGGCTGGCAGGACTGAGCCCGACGCGGGATCGGCGCCTGGTCGGCCGACAGCGCCAGGCTGTGTCGACCAGGCTTCCGGAGCCACCTATCGAACATACATTCGAACACGTTGTAGACTGGCGCTCATGTCGCTGCCCCTGCAAGGTTCACTGTTCGACGGTGATGCGATTGCCCTGGGTTCGATCGAGGCGATCCGGCGCACCCCACTCGACGCGACCAGCTGGGTCGATGTGCTGCCCGGCTGGCTGAGCGGCGCGAGCCAGCTGTTCGATCGGCTGGCCGAGCGCGTGCCCTGGCACGCCGAACGCAGACCGATGTACGACCGAGTGGTGGACGTACCGCGACTGGTGTCGTTCTTCGGGGAGAACGATCCGCTCCCCGATCACATTCTGGTCGATGCGCGGGCGGCATTGACCACGCACTACGCGGCGGAACTCGGTGAACCGTTCCGGACGGCCGGGCTGTGCTTCTACCGCGACGGCCGTGACAGCGTCGCCTGGCACGGCGACACGATCGGCCGCGGCGCCACCCACGACACAATGGTCGCGATCGTCTCGGTCGGAGCGCCACGCTCCCTGCTGCTGCGGCCGCGCGGCGGTGGCGCGAGCGTACGGTTCACCGCCGGGCACGGGGATCTGCTGGTGATGGGCGGGGCATGTCAGCGCACCTGGGAACACGCGGTCCCCAAGACCGCACGCCCCGTCGGACCCCGCATCAGCATCCAGTTCCGCCCCCGCGGTGTCCGATGATCCGACCACCACCTTCGGACCTATTTCATCGCAATTCTCTCTGCCGCTCGGTAATTCACGGGCAGTCGACAGAACTGAGCGTCTGCGAGCCGAGCGAGGTGACACCGACGCCGAACAGGAACGGGGGGTTTGATCACGCGACAGCGTCGCCGTCACGCGAGCCAGACACTGTGTCCAGCCAGGGGTCGTGCGGGGCGGACGGATTTCGGCGACGTGGCGGATTGTCGGTGGCTGGTCGTAGGATCCGGGGATGGGGAGTTCACTTCTGCCGCATGTGCGGGCGTCGAATGCGCTGACGGGGCGGTGGTGCGCGACGTTCGGGGGCGGGGACGCGGTGGTGTCGGGGGCCGGATTGTGGCCGCTGCTTGCCGTATTGGCGGGGGCGGCTTCCGGGCGCGCAAGAGAGGAGCTCGCCGCGGCGGTGGGGGTCGCGGCGGAGCACGCCCACGCGGCAGGGCTGGATATGTTGAAATCGCTGGATACTTCCCGGGAGGTGTCGACGGCGATCGGGGCGTGGGTTCGGGCCGGGCTGACTCTGCGCGAGGAGTGGGTTCGCAGTATGCCCGCCGGGACGGTCGGGGAACTGGGCGATCCGGCGGCACTGGATGCGTGGGCACGCGAGCAGACTCGGGGGTTGATCGAGAAGTTCCCGGTGCCGATCACCCCGGATACCGGCTTCGCGTTGGCCACCGCCTTGATGGCGCGCACTCGCTGGGTGACCCCGTTCGACGAGATCCTCTACGCCCCGGAAACCGGTCCGTGGCAGGGACATCGGGGAACCGGCCTGTACCGGACGAGCCATCCCGACGGCAGTGTGTCGGTACTGGATGACGACGTCACCCGGGCGATCGTCAGAGGCACAGGCGAACTCGATGTGCACCTGCTCATCGGAGCGGACCCGCGCCACGGCATCACCACCGGACTCGCCGCGCTCGACGGCACCGTCGCGGTGCGAACCGAACTGCCGGTCGGCACGGCGGCGCCCTGTCTGTCGGTGAGTCGACGCGAGACCTACGGCGGCGGAGACTCTCTCGTCGTGAAACTGCCACCGTTCGAGATCGAGAACGAGCACGATCTCACTCACCACGCGGCACTGTTCGGCCTTCGCACCGCTCTGAGCAATTCCGGATCCCATTTCGCCGGACTCGCCGCCGATCCGCTCGCGCTGAGCGCCGCAGGCCAGAATGTCATGGCACGCTTCGACGCCACCGGCTTCGAGGCCGCCGCTGTCACGGCCGCGGCGATCAACCTGACCGGCGTGCCGCAGAAGACCTGGTCCACGATCACCGCGGTCGACATCGAGCGGCCGTTCGGGTTCCTCGCGGTGGACCGGCCGACCGGACTCGTCCTGGTCGCGGGCCAGGTCACAAAGCCGCCGGTGGAGTGGGTCCGACCGGTCGGCACAGCGCACGCGCGGCGCCGAAACCCGGGGCCGCCGTGGTGAGATCGGTAATCGACATTGCCGAAGCCGTTGCTCAGCAACAGGATTCGGTTTCGATACGGCTAGTGGAGGCCGTATCCTGGTAGGAGTCCGCAGTCAGGTGCACAGGGGGTCGTGGTGATCGTCGTTGTCGCGGACGAGAGCGAACTCGAAGGCGCGGAACAGATCGTCGGCGCGGCCCTCCGTGACCAGGCGTTTCGGGCGGGTGGCGTCGCCGTGTTCCGCTGTCATGTGCCGGAGAGCCGGGGCGGGTCGGTCGAGGTCGACGCGTTGGTGTGCACGCCGCAGAGCGTGACCATCGTGGAGGTGAAGGGATTCACCGCCCGCCAGGAAGGCACCCTCGCCACTCCACCGAACGGCCCGTGGACCATCGACGGTGAACCGGCCGCGCTGTATCACGCCGTTCGGGTGCCGAACCCGTTCGTTCAGGTGCGCAGGCAGGTGTTCGCGGCCAAGAGCTTGCTGCAGCAGACCGGGATCTTCGGCTGGGTGAACGCGGTGATCACACTGGTCTCCCAACCCGGCGCCGAGATCACCATCGAGGAAACCCGAATCGCCGACGGGTACCGTGCGGTGCTGATCGATCGCGATGACACCGGCGCGCTGCACGACTATTTCCAGGCCGAGAGCGGGCGGACGGTCCGGCTCAGCATCGATGACGTCACCCGGGTGTTCGGTGCGCTGAACCTGGGCCATCTGTTACCCGCCCCCGATGAGCTGACGGCGCAGGGTTTTCCGGCCGCGCTCGATCCGGCGACCACCTCGCGCCCCGTCGCCCCGACCGCCGTGGAGCTCGGTTCCCCCTCGGGGACAGCGGGTTCCGACGACGCATCGAATTCCCCTGCGGCG
Organism: Nocardia sp. NPDC060249; assembly: GCF_042728755.1. Classification (NCBI taxonomy): domain Bacteria; kingdom Bacillati; phylum Actinomycetota; class Actinomycetes; order Mycobacteriales; family Nocardiaceae; genus Nocardia; species Nocardia sp. NPDC060249. The sequence goes on along the minus strand of NZ_JBHXAQ010000001.1, from coordinate 1,091,211 downwards.
CCGATCAGTTCGGCACGGGCCTCCACACCCGCCTTTCTCGCCGCGATCGACAGGCTCGCCCATCGAGCCCCTTCGCCGGCTCGCCCCGAGGAGTCCACGACTCCGGGGTCGGATCCGGCGGTATCGTCCGCGGCGATCGAACCGCTCGACGAGCGAACGCCCGGCACCGAATCCGCCGAACAGGCGACGAACGCGACGGCGCGCGCCGACGGCGCCGAGGAAGAATCGCCCCCGGACGACACCTCTTCGCACGAGGCGACACCGGAGGACGCTACTGCGGACCGCGAAAGCACCACACACGCTGAACCTTTCGACGATGATGCGACCGTCCTGGACGCACCCCCGCTCGGCGACGAATCCGAAACATCGGACGGCCAGCCCGAAAGCACTGTCTCGCTGAGTAAATCCGCTACTGGAAACGAATCGGGCACGATCGTCGATCCGCCGACCCAGGGCGTCGAACCCGCAGCCGGGGACGAGCAGGCCGCCGCGAGCGCACCTGCCGGTACCGACGAAGACCCGACCGACGACTCGGGTGCCGCGGTGGGCGCAGCGGCCGCGGTGGGCGCCGCCGCCGCGGTCGGTGCTGCCGCGTCGGCCGGCAGAACCGGATCGCGCAGTGCCCCCGCGCAGGCATACACCCCCGCCGTCGCACCTTCGTACCGTTCCCCGGAACCCGAAGCGCCCCAGCAGCACCCGGAGCACTGGTCCGATTGGGTCGAACACGACCGGACGACGCGGCGGCCGATGCGCTCGGAAAGGCGGCGGTCGTGGCGTCGAGGGAACGGCCCGTCACTGCTCGAGCGGTGGCACAACCGTCCTGTTCGGGAGCGGAACATACCCAGGCGGGGCCTGCGGGTCGGGCCCGGTGTCGCGTTACTGCTGTTCATCGCGCTGTTCGGCGCCGGGTTCTTCGCGATCGCGGCGGTGCAGGCGAGCCGATTCGAGATGTCGGACTACGACCGGATGTGCGGCGAGGACAAGAAGCCGTTCCCGAACGCCGCGCCCTATGAGCGCGACGGCGCGCGCCCGATCTATCTGTCCGGTCACCTCACGTCCATGGTTCATCCGAACGATCCGACCGCGTGGAACCCGGACGACCCGTCGACCGTGCAGCTCATCGCCTGCATGAAGCAGCTGGAACTGCGCGACCTCGTGCAGACCTGCCAGTACGGCCCCTCACCAGGGGCGCCGGTCGGACGCACCGTCAACCTCTTCCGCGCCACCTACGAGATCGCCGTGTACGAACTCCACACCGGACGCGAGGTCGCCAAGGCCACCATGCTCGGCGAACGCTATTCCGACAACCCGGCCAACACCGACCAGGACCGCTGCCGGGCGGCCGCCGATGCCCCCGACTACCTCGGCCGCCGCCTCGGCCAACCCTCGACAGCCCAGCTCACCGGCTTCCTCGCCCCACTGGTCCACGCCCCACGCTGAACCGCTTGACCTCGAGCGCACTCGAGGTAGCAGGATTCACCTCGTGCCCAGAGCACAACCCGACACCGCGCCTACCCAGCGCCGGTCGCGCCTCCGCCGGTTTCCTCGTACACCCACCGGCGGAGGCCGTCGGGCTCACCCCGGGGCCTCCCGTCACCTCGGGTGGTGTGCGAGGTGCGATGGCGGCGGTGGACGACAACAGCCGCACGTTCACTCGGAACGTGCGGCTGCGAGAACGGGATTCACGCCGAAACGGTGATTTCCCATTCGTGGATCGTCAGGTCCGAGGCGCCGGTGGTGTGCAGCGGATCGGTGTGGACGATTGTTGTTGCGGCGGTGAGACTTTCGGCCAAGACGACATAGGCGCCGCCGGTGCCGTCGGTGAAGCCGCCGCTTTCCTGGAGTTGGCCCTGCGCGAGCAGTTCCCGCAGGAAGGTACGGTGCGGTTCGATCACCGAGGCGTCGAACGCCGGGGTGCGTTCGGCCAGCACAAGGTACTTGCGCGCCACGCCTCAGGACTCCGATTCGCCGCGCGCGGCCTTCGTGGCGGCCGTTGCGGCCGCCGCGGCACGGACCTGCGGCGCCACCTGTACGACCTGGCCGAGCACGCCGTTCACGAACGACGGGGAGTCGTCGGTAGACAGTTCCTTGGCCAGCTCGACAGCCTCGTCGACCGCGACGACCGGGGGCACGTCGGTGGCGTGGAACAGTTCCCACACCGCGATCCGCAGAATGGCCCGGTCGACCGCGGGCAGCCGCTGCAGGGTCCAGTCCTGGAGATAGCCCTCGATGGTGCCGTCGACCCGGTCGAGATCGTCGGCGACGCCCTCGACCAGGGTGGTGGTGTAGGCGTGCACGGGGGCCACGCTCTGATCGCGGGTCGCCAGCTCAGCGCGATCCGAGAGCAGCACGGAGACGTCGACATCGCGCGCCTCCGCCTCGAACAGCAGGTCCACGGCCCGGCGGCGCGCCTTGTGGCGCGCGCCGAGCTTCTTGAACGAGCCCTTCTTGTCTGCCGGGGAGTCGGTCACGGTCAGCCGTTGACGCGGCCGAGGTAGCTGCCGTCGCGCGAGTCGATTTTCAGCTTGTCACCGGTGTTGATGAACAGCGGAACAGCAACCTCGGCGCCGGTTTCCAGCGTGGCGGGCTTGGTGCCGCCGGTGGAGCGGTCGCCCTGCAGGCCGATGTCGGTGTGCTGCACGACCAGCTCGATGGTGACGGGGAGCTCCACGAACAGCGGCGCGTCCTCGTGCACGGCAACCTGCACGCCCATGTTCTCCAGCAGGAAGCGGGCACCGTCACCGATGGTGGCCTCCGGAATGGAGATCTGGTCGTAGGTGTCACCGTCCATGAAGATGTAGTCGGTGCCGTCGTGGTACAGGTAGGTCATGTCGCGACGATCGACGGTCGCGGTCTCGACCTTGACGCCCGCGTTGAAGGTCTTGTCGACAACCTTGCCGGACACGACGTTCTTCAGCTTGGTCCGCACGAACGCGGGGCCTTTGCCCGGCTTCACGTGCTGGAATTCGATGATCTGCTGGAGCTGACCGTCGATCTTCAGCACAAGGCCGTTCTTGAAGTCGCTGGTGTCCGCCACTGTCCTCGGATCTCCTCGTTCGTATTACTGCGTACTGGGGGTTACTGCGTTCTGCGCGCCGACGTCAGTCGACGACGATCAAGTCCTTGCTGGTGCGGGTGAGCAGTTCCGGGCCCGCTTCGCGCACCACGAGCGTGTCCTCGATCCGGACCCCGCCGCGGCCGGGAAGGTATACACCAGGTTCGACGGTCACCGCCACACCAGCCAGAAGTGTACCGGTACTCGTTTTCGCCACTCCGGGTGCTTCATGGATCTGCAGCCCGACGCCGTGCCCGAGACCGTGCACGAACTGCGGGCCGTACCCCGCTTCTTCGATGATCGTCCGGGCCGCCGCGTCGACCTCGCTGGTCCGCGCGCCGGGCTCGAGGGCCTCGGTTCCCGCACGTTGTGAACGGGCGACCAGTTCGTAGATCTCGCGCTGCCAGTCGGCGGGGGTACCCAGGACCAGGGTGCGGGTCATATCGGAGTGGTAGCCGTTGACCACCGCGCCGAAATCGAACTTCACGAAGTCACCGGTGGCCAGGACGGCGCCGGTCGGCCGGTGGTGCGGGATGGCCGAATGGGCGCCCGCGGCGACGATCGTCTCGAAGGAGATCGCGTCGGCGCCGTGCTCGAACATCGCCCATTCGAGGTCGCGGGCGACCTGTTTCTCGGTGCGGCCCGGACGCAGCAGGCCCCGCTCCAGCAGGGTGGCCAGCGCCTTGTCGGCTGCCGTGCACGCCGCGCCGAGCTGGTCGACCTCGTAGGGATCCTTGACCATGCGCAGCTGTTCGACCAGGCCCGACGTGGGGACGAGTTGCAGCCCGGTGCGCAGCTCCTGGAACGCGGTGTGCTGATCGACGGTCACCACGTGGCTCTCGAAGCCGACGCGACCGAGCTGCCATTCCCCGGTCAGCTCGAGCACGCGGCGCGCGGTGGCCCGGCAGATCTCGGCCTGCAGATCGGGGACCTGTTCGGCGACCTGAGCGGAGTACCGGCCGTCGGTGCCGATGACGGTGCGGTCCTCGGCGCCGCGCATGTCCCACGAGTGCACCAGCACAACGGCATTGGATCCAGTGAAGCCGGTCAGGTAGCGGATGTTGACCAGATCGGTCACCAGCAACGCGTCGACACCGTTTTCCACCAGCAGGCTCCGCAGGGCACCGCGCCGGGCCGCGTAATCGGGAGCCGTGTAGTCAGCACACATGGGTCAACGCTACCGCCCGACGGGCGACACGTCGGCACGCGATCCCCCGGATTTCGTGTCGGTGGGCGAGGTGGATACGGCGTTGTTCACATGCGCGGACGTTGTCCACATTCTCGGATGAGGCCCACTGTCCATGGTCGCGGCACAGCACGATCGATCCCATGACCACTGCCGCGTTCTGTTGCCTCATCGCCTGGTGCCTGTTGCTCGGCGTCATCGACATCCATGCCCGTCGTCTTCCCAACGCGCTGACCGGCGTGGGAGCGGCCGCGGTGTTCCTGTTCGCCTTCTCGACAGGGGAATTGGAGACCGCGGTGATCGGTGCCGCGCTGTTGACGATGCCGTATCTGATCACCCACCTGCTCTCTCCGGCCGCCCTCGGGGCGGGTGACGTGAAGCTCGCGGTATCGCTCGGAGCCGCCGCGGCGATCGCCGGACCGCCGGCCTGGGTGTGGGCCGCGCTGGCCGCGCCGCTGCTCACCGCCGCGGCCGCGGTGATACTGCTCGGCGGTGATCGGCTGCGTGCGGTGCTGGGTCGCGATTCGCGGCAGGTGCGCGCGGCACCGGCACGGCGGCTGGTGCCACACGGCCCCGCGATGTGCCTGGCCACCGTGACCGCGATGGCACTGGCATGACCGGCGGCGCGACGCGCCGACACGATCCCGGTGACGGGGCGTTGCCGGCGGTCCGGAGCAGGCCGGTTCGGCCGGATCAGGGCGGTGGCCGCCACCGCGCGGCCCGGCGCGGGGCCGACGTGCCACTCGTCACGTCGGCCCACGTTCCCGCCTACACGTGTCGACATGGGAAGATGGTCGGCGTGTTGCGCTGGATAACTGCCGGAGAATCCCATGGTCCCGCTCTCGTCGCCCTCCTGGAAGGGATGGTCGCCGGAGTCGAGGTGACGTCGGACGATGTCTCCGCACAGCTGGCCCGCCGCCGACTCGGTTACGGGCGCGGCGCGCGGATGAAGTTCGAGGCCGACAAGGTCACCCTGGTCGGCGGCGTGCGCCACGGCCGCACCATGGGTGGTCCGGTTGCGATCGAGATCGCCAACTCCGAGTGGCCCAAGTGGACCGAGGTGATGTCGGCCGATCCGGTCGACGAGACCGAGCTCGCGGGAATGGCGCGCAACGCGCCGCTGACCCGCCCGCGCCCCGGTCACGCCGATTACTCCGGGATGCTCAAGTACGGCTTCGACGATGCCCGCCCGGTGCTCGAGCGGGCCAGCGCCCGCGAGACCGCGGCTCGGGTCGCCGCGGGCACCTTCGCGCGCAACTTCCTGCGTCAGGCCTTCGGGGTCGAGGTCATCTCGCATGTGGTGTCGATCGGCGCCGCCGCCAACACCACCGGTGTCACGCCGGGCCCGGCCGATCTCGACGCGATCGACGCCAGCCCCGTGCGGGCGTTCGACGCCGACGCCGAGGCGGCCATGATCGCCGAGATCGAAGCGGCCAAGAAGGACGGCGACACCCTCGGGGGCGTCGTCGAGGTGATCGTCGACGGCCTGCCCATCGGGCTCGGCTCGTTCGTCAGCGGTGAGCAGCGTCTGGATTCGCGCCTGGCCGCCGCCCTCATGGGCATCCAGGCGATCAAGGGCGTCGAGGTGGGCGACGGGTTCGAGACCGCGCGCCGGCGCGGCAGCCTGGCCCACGACGAGATGCGTCCCGGCCCCGACGGCGTCCTGCGCTCGACCAACCGCGCGGGCGGCCTCGAAGGCGGCATGACCAACGGTGAAGCACTGCGGGTGCGCGCCGCGATGAAGCCGATCTCGACCGTGCCGCGCGCGCTGTCGACCGTCGACATGTCCAGCGGTGAGGAAGCCGTCGCCATCCACCAGCGCTCCGACGTGTGCGCGGTGCCCGCCGCGGCCGTGGTCGCGGAGTCGATGGTGGCGCTGGTGCTGGCGCAGGCCGCGCTGGAGAAGTTCGGTGGCGACTCGCTGGCCGAGACCGTCGACAACATCACCAGTTACGTCAAGCGGGTCGGTAGCCGCCCACACGTGCCCGCGGACAGCCGTATCCCGTGACCGAGCAGGGGCAGGAGGGGACCGCGCCGGAGAGCGACGCGGGCCCCTCACCGGCGATCGTCGAGCCCGGAGCTCCTGACACCGGCCGCGACGACCGGACCGCACCGGCGGCACGCGTGGTACTGGTCGGGCTGCCCGGCTCGGGGAAGTCGACCATCGGGCGCAAGCTGGCCAGGGAACTCGGGGTGGAGCTCTACGACACCGACGCGGGGATCGAGGCCGACACCGGCCGTACGATTCCCGATATCTTCGCCACCGACGGTGAGGCGGAGTTCCGCCGGATCGAGGAAGAGGTGGTGCGCCGCGCCGTGCTCGAGCACGACGGCGTGGTCTCCCTCGGCGGCGGTTCGGTGCTGTCCGAACGGACCAGGGATCTGCTGCGCGACGCGCTCGTCGTCTACCTGGAGATCAGCGTGTCCGAAGGGGTTCGGCGTACCGGGGCCAGCAGTACCCGTCCGCTGCTCAACGGTGTCGACCCCGCTGCCAAGTATCGGGATCTGATGCGCGAGCGTCGCCCGCTCTACCGCGAGATCGCCTCCGTACGCGTGCGAACCGACGGACGGAGTCCGGGCCGGGTGGTGCGGATGATCCTGACCAAGCTCGGTCTCGAATCGGTGCGCACCGATCTGCAACTCCCACGGGCCAACACCGGAAACGCCTCGCCCGCTTCGGGTTCGGTCGCCGGTAGGCCCGGAACGGGCAGCAATCGGTCCAAGAACCGGCGACGCGCCAGGGCTCGCGCCGCCGCCGCACGCCGCAGTGGTGCCGACCAGACGGGTGTGGTGGCAATCGAACGCCGCGACGCCCCGGATGATCGGAACCGTTCGGGGGCAACACAATCCGCGACCGATCGGGCGACAGCCGCCGACACCACCGGTGCCGCGCGCACAGCGGGTGCGGCGCAGGGTGAGTCGCGCACGACCGCCGGTCGACGGTCCCGGCGGAGCAGATCGCGCCGAGGCGGTGCGCGGATCCGGTCGGCGACCAGCGTTGCCACCCGTGATACCGGTGGCTCGGTGGCCGAGAGCCCGGAGAGCCGCGCGAGCTCGAGAGCAGAGGGCCGCGCGGGTACCGCCGACAACCAGCCGGTCACCCGCACCACCGACGCAGGCCAGACGGGCAACCGCACTGCCGGCGCCGGGGGCCGGTCGGGGAACCGCAGCACACCTGGTAGTCGAGTAGGCGGGCGCACCCCGGTCACGGGAGGCCAGGCAGCCGGTCGCAACGCCGGCCGCGGCAGGCGGGCGGCGAGCCGCGAGGCCGGTGCCCCGGGGCGGGCAGGCCGGCGCGGTGGTGAGCCTGCCGGACCGTCGGGTTCGACCGACTCCGATCCATCGGCGGAAAGCCGGACCGGGGCACCGCAACAGGTTCAGCGGGCCGGACCAACCGGTGACGCGGATCGTGGGACCGGGACCAACGAACGCCGACGACGCGGGCAATCGCGGCGACGCGGCGGACGACGCAATAACACTGACCAGAAAGAATCGGAGCAGCGCACGTGACAGAGCCGAACATCATCCAGGTTCGCACCGCCGACCCGTACCCGGTGATCATCGGCCGCGGGCTGCTCGGCGATCTCGTCGAAGCGGTCAACGCGGGCAATGCCGTGCGGACCGTGGCGATCTTCCATCAGCCGCCGCTGGCCGAAACCGCCGAGGCGGTGCGTAAAGCACTGGCCGACACCGGGATCGACGCGCATCGCATCGAGATCCCCGACGCCGAGGACGGCAAGGAACTGGCCGTGGCCGGGTTCTGCTGGGAGGTGCTCGGCCGGATCGGCCTGACCCGCAACGACGCCATCGTGAGTCTCGGCGGTGGCGCCGCCACCGACCTGGCCGGCTTCGTCGCCGCCACCTGGATGCGCGGGGTGCGCATCGTGCACGTGCCGACCACGCTGCTGGCGATGGTCGACGCGGCGGTCGGCGGCAAGACCGGCATCAACACCGAGGCGGGCAAGAACCTCGTCGGCAGTTTCCACGAACCCAGCGCCGTGCTGGTCGACCTCGCGACGCTGGAAACGGTGCCGCGCAACGAGATCGTGGCGGGCATGGCCGAGATCATCAAGGCCGGTTTCATCGCCGACCCGGTGATCCTCGACCTCATCGAGGCCGATCCCGAGGCCGCCCTCGACCCCACCGGCGACGTGCTGCCCGAACTGATCCGCCGTGCCATCCAGGTCAAGGCCGATGTGGTCGCCGCCGACCTCAAGGAATCGAGCCTGCGCGAGATCCTGAATTACGGCCACACCCTCGGCCACGCCGTGGAGCGCCGCGAGCGCTACCGCTGGCGCCACGGCGCCGCGGTGTCCGTGGGCCTGGTCTTCGCCGCCGAACTCGGCCGCCTGGCCGGTCGCCTCGACGACGCTACCGCCGATCGGCACCGCACCATCCTGGAAAGCGTCGGCCTGCCCGTCTCCTACGACGGCGACGCGCTCCCCCACCTGATGGACGCGATGCAGACCGACAAGAAGACCCGTTCCGGTGTGCTGCGTTTCGTGATCCTGGACGGCCTGGCCAAGCCCGGCCGCCTCGAGGGCCCTGATCCGTCGCTACTGGCCGCCGCCTACTCGGCCATCGCCCGTGACACCACCCCGGGCACGTCGCCGATCATGCTCTGAGATCCGAACCTGTTCGCGCCCCGACACGGTGTCGGGGCGGGGACGGGTTCGAACGACCTGCCTCGCGGCCGGTTCCGTTGCCGGAGAGAACGATTCCGCTCAGTTCGCGGTGGCGAGTTCGGGTTCCGCCGCGCGAATCGCGGATTCGCTCGAACGGCGTGAGCGGGAGTGGCCGAAGGCGACACCCACCAGCGCGGGCAGGAAGACCAGCAGCAGGATGAACGATGCCGCGGAGGTCAACTCGTAGAGGATCCCGGCATCGCCGAGTTCGATTCCGGGCACCTGATCGAGGACCCAGCACACAGCGGAGCTGGCCAGACCCGCGCCGAACCCGGCGGCCAGCCAGCGGACGGTGAGGTTGTCGGCGCCGGTGCGGCCGTCGCGCACGCCCCAGGCGGCGACCACGGCGACGATGGCGAGCAGGCAGGCCGCGCGCCAGAAGGTGCCGTACGTGGGCCAGGAGGCCACCACCAAGCCGAGCAGGACGCGGAGGGCGACGACCAGCGCGCCGAGGACGGTGGCTCGTAACACCCAAGCGGTCATGAAGAACACCTTAGCGGGACAAAACTAGAACCGGTGTCAATTCGACGGATCGGCCGGTGACATCGAGGATTCGGCACCGCGCTCAGCGGTAGTCACCGAGCCGTCGTCTACTGCTGGGACAGCGACTCTTCCAGCGCGGCGGCCATCGCCGCACGCGGCGCGGGCTGACCGGTGAACAGTTCGACCTGCCCGTATGCCTGATTCAGCAACATCTGCAGTCCGCTGACCACCGTGTGCCCGGCCGCCTCGACCGCCGCTGCGAGGGGGGTCGGCCACGGGTTGTAGATGGCGTCGAGCACGACCGGTGCCCCGGCTACCGCCGCCGCGATCACCGCGGCCGCCTCGGCGGGCACCGTGCTCACCACCGCTCCGGCCGACGCGCACGCCCCCCGCACCTGCTCTGTATCGAGCGGCACGACCGTGGCCCGCATGCCGAGCCGGTCGGCCAATTCCAGGGCGCTGCGTGCCCGTCCGGCGTCACGGGCGATCACCGTGATCTTCTTCGCCCCGAGTTCGGAGAGGGCGAGCAACGCGGGCCTGGCCGTTGCGCCTGCACCGAGCACGACAGCCTCGTCGATGGTCGAGACGCCACCACCGCGCAGCGCACCGAGGACGCCGTCGACATCGGTACAGTCCGCCGACCATCCGGCCTCGACGCGCACGAGGGTATTGGCCGAGCCGACCAGCACCGCGCGCTCGGTGCGCTCGGTGGCCACCGCGAGCGCCGCTTCCTTACCCGGCATCGTCACCGACAGCCCGACCCATTCCGGGCCCAGCTCGCCGACGAGACCGGGCAGCCGCGCGGCATCGCATTCGATGCGCTCATAACTCCAGTCCAGGCCCAGCGCGCGGTAGGCGGCCCGGTGCAGCTGGGGTGAGCGCGAATGCGCGATCGGCTGACCGAGCACAGCGGCCTTGCGGCTCATCTCAGCGCCCACTGTCGAGAATGCCGCTCTGCTCGGCCTTCACGATATTGCGCAGGTGCTCGGAGTAGCTCTCGGTGAACAGGGTGGTGCCCTTCTTGTCGATCGTGACGAAGTACAGCCACTTCCCCGGCTCCGGATTCTCCATCGCCTGCAGGGCTTTGAGCGAGGGCGCGGAGATCGGGTTGGCGGGCAGGCCCGACATCGCGTAGGTGTTCCACGGCGTGACGGTGTTGCGGTCGGCGTCGGTGGTGGCGACCTCGGTCTCCTCCAGCGAGTAGTTCACCGTCGAGTCGAACTGCAACGGCTGGTCGATCCGTAGCCGGTTGACGATGACCCGCGCGACCTTCGGCATATCCGGTGCCAGCGCTTCGCGCTCGACCAACGACGCCGCGATCAACGTCTGGTAGGGGTTGAGCTGGGTTTCGGCGCCCGACCGCAACAACCCGGTGGACTCGTAGAGCGCCGCGCTCGCGGTGATCAGCTGACGCAGGATCTGCACCGGCCCACCGCTGGGATCGAAATCCAGGGTGCCCGCGGAGATCAACCCGTCGAGCTGTCTGCGCCGGTCCGGAGCGGCCGCGACCGCCGCCTTGGCCCAGTCGGGCACGCCGAGCGCGGCCAGGTCGGCACTGGCGCCCGCGGCGTCGAGCTGCTCGTAGGTGACGCACTTGGCGGCGGAACCGGCGCCGAGGCAACTGGCGGCGGCGATCTTGGTGTAGATGCCTTCCGTGGGGGCGCCGGTGTGGACATCGCGCCGGTTGTGCAGCTGGCGCCCCTCCGAGATCACGACGTTGCCGACGCGCGTGCCCTTCGACACCAGCGAGGTCACCGCGTGTGCGGCGGGACTGTTCTTCTGGACCGCGTAGAACCCGGGCTGCACACTGTTCATGTTCGAATTGCGCACGGCCGCTTCGTAGAACGCTTCCGAGCTGGCGACGACACCCTTTTCTTTCATGGTGTCGGCGATCTGGGTGGCGGTGTCACCGGAATGCACCTGGACCACCACGAGTTCGCCGGGCGGGCCCGCGAAATCCTCGGCGGGCGTGAGGCTGCCCATCAGTTTGTACCCGGCGAAACCGGCGGCGGAGACGAACAGCACGACGAACACGGCCGCGACCACCCACATATTGCGGCGACGCTTCTTACGCTCGGCCGCCTTGCGCGAGGCGATCCGCGATTTGGCGCGTCCGGGCTTGTTCCGGCCCGGCGGTTTGTTGCGGCCCGATGCCGCCGCGCGCGGGCGGCCACGCTCGGCCGTCGCGGCGCGCTGGCCGACGCGACGCGGCGGGACGACCGGTTCGGGCTCGGGTTCCGGTTCGAGAACATCCTCCAGGACCTGGTCGTCGTAGACCTCGTCCTCGTAGCGTGGGATGACGTCGGTGCCGTCCTCGTCCCACTCCCCGCGGTCCGGCGCCGCGTCCTCGCGCACCGTGCGGGCATCGAGCCCCCAGTCGTCGCGGCGGGGGTAGCGCCGATCAGCTTCCCGAGCCCGGTAGCGTTCCTCGGCCCTGGTCCATCGGTCGGTCATGCATCGTCTCCGACCCTCGCCGTATCTGCTGCGTCCTTCAACACCGAACTCCGCTCGTCCAACCATCCTTGCAGAATCGACACGGCTGCCGCCTGATCGATCATCTGCCGCTGGCCACGTGCGCGAACTCCACTGTCGCGCAGCGCACGTGCAGCAGACACCGTAGTCAAACGTTCGTCGGAAAGGCGTATCGGAATCGGGTCGATCACGCGGCGCAACTGCTTGGCAAACTTACGCGCAATGGCCGCCGCGGTGCCGTTTTCGCCGCGCAGCGTGCGTGGCAGACCGATGATCACCTCGACCGCTTCGTATTCCCGCACAATGTCGGCAATTCTTGCGATATCGGCCGGTGGGCCGGCGCGCCCACCGGATTTGGCGCGCGCGACGGTCTCGACGGGGGTGGCGAGGATGCCGTCGGGGTCGCTCGAGGCGACTCCGATGCGCACGCTACCGACGTCGATCGCGATCCGGCGGCCCCGGCCCGGGTCGGTCTCCGGGTCGGGGCGGTCGGCGGGTTCCTCGCTGGACGAACCAGGGGTGGTCATCAGCCGGCGAGTTCGGCCACCCGGGCACGGACCGCGGTCAAACCGGCCGGGATACCCGACGGATCCGAGCCCGCGCCCTGCGCCATCTCCGGCTTGCCGCCGCCACGCCCGGCGATACTCGGCCCGAAGGCCGCGACCAGATCGCCCGACTTGACGCCGAGGTCCTGGGCGGCCTTGTTCACGGTCACCACGAACGGCGCCTTGCCCTCGACGCTGCCGAGCAGCACGACCACCGCGGCCTCGCTGCCGAGACGGCCACGGATATCGGTGGCCAGCGTCCGCAGGTCACCGGCCGACACGCCCTCGGGCGCCGCGGCGGCCACCAGACGCACCGACCCGACCCGCTCGGCCTGCTCGGCGAACGTGCCCGCCGAGGACAGCACCGCGGCGATCTTGGTGCGCTCCAGTTCCTTCTCGGCCACCTTGAGCCGCTCCACGAGCTGCTCCACGCGGCCCGGCACCTCGTCGGAGGGCACCTTCAGCGACGACGCGACACCGGCCAGCAGCGCCCGCTCCTTGGCCAGGTACTTGTAGGAGTCGAGGCCGACGAAGGCCTCGACGCGACGCACGCCGGAACCGACCGAAGCCTCACCCAGCAGGGTGATCGGGCCGATCTGTGAGGAGTGCTCCACGTGGGTGCCGCCGCACAGCTCCATCGAGAACGGGCCGCCGATCTCCACGACACGCACCTCGTCGCCGTAGTTCTCGCCGAACAGCGCCATCGCGCCCATCTTCTTGGCGTTGGGCAGGTCGGTGACGAAGGTGTTCACCGGGAAGTCCGCGCCGACAGCGTCATTGGAGACCGCCTCGATATCGGCCTTCTGCTGCTCCGACAGCGCACCCTGCCAGTTGAAGTCGAACCGCAGGTAGCCGGGCTTGTTCAGCGAGCCGGCCTGCACGGCGTTGGGGCCGAGGATCTGGCGCAGCGCGGCGTGCACCATGTGCGTGCCGGAGTGGCCCTGGGTGGCGCCCCGACGCCAGGCCGGGTCCGCTTGCGCGAGCACGACATCGCCCTCGGTGAGCTGGCCCGACTCGACGGTGGCCTTGTGTACCCACACCTTCTTGGCGATCTTCTGCACGTCGTTGACCTGCAGCTTCAGACCCGAGGCGGTGATGGTGCCGCGGTCGGCGATCTGACCGCCGGACTCGGCGTACATCGGGCTGCGATCGAGGATCACCTCGATGTCCTGCCCCGCCGTGGCCACCGGGACGCGCACGCCGTCGGCGATCAGGGCCAGCACCGTGGCCTCGGAGGTCAGTTCGTCGAAACCGGTGAACTCGGTGGCGCCACGGTCGACCAGTTCCTTGTAGACGGTGAGGTCGGCGTGCGCGTGCTTGCGAGCCTGGGCGTCGTCCTTGGCGCGCTTGCGCTGCTCGGCCATGAGCGAGCGGAAACCGTCCTCGTCGACGGAAAGACCTGCCTCGGCGGCCATTTCGAGAGTGAGGTCGATCGGGAAGCCGTAGGTGTCGTGCAGGGCGAACGCGTCGGAGCCGGCGATCTGCTTGCCGCCCTTGGACTTCACCGCGGTGGCGGCGTTGTCGAACAGGGTCTCGCCGGTGTTGAGGGTCTTGAGGAATGCCATCTCCTCGCCGACCGAGACGGTCTCGATGCGCGAGAAGTCGGTGGCCAGTTCGGGATAGGACGGCGCCATCAGGTCGGTGACGACCTTGATCAGCTCGGCCATCACCGGCTTCTCGGCGCCGAGCAGGCGCGCCGAACGCACGATGCGGCGCAGCAGGCGCCGCAGCACGTAGCCGCGGCCGTCGTTGCCGGGGTTCACGCCGTCGGCGATGAGCAACGCGGCGGTGCGGGCGTGGTCGGCGATCACGCGGAAACGCACGTCGTCGGTGTGGTCGACGCCGTAGGAGCGACCGGTGAGTTCCTCGGCCTTGTCGATGATCGGGCGCATCAGGTCGGTCTCGTAGACGTTGTCCACGCCCTGCAGCAGGAACGCGACCCGCTCGACGCCCATGCCGGTGTCGATGTTCTGCTTGGGCAGCGGGCCGAGGATCTCGAAGTTGTCCTTGGAGATGCCCGCGCCACGCTCGTTCTGCATGAACACGAGATTCCAGATCTCGATGTAGCGGTCCTCGTCGGCCTCGGGACCACCTTCGACGCCGTATTCGGGGCCGCGATCATAGTAGATCTCCGAACAGGGGCCACACGGACCGGGGATGCCCATCGACCAGTAGTTGTCGGCCATGCCGCGGCGCTGGATGCGGTCGGCGGGCACGCCCATCTCGAGCCACATCCGCTCGGCCTCGTCGTCGTCGAGGTAGACGGTGACCCACAGGCGCTCTGCATCGAAGCCGTAGCCGCCGTCTTCGACGCTGTCGGTGAGCAGCGTCCAGGCCAGCGTGATGGCCTCACGCTTGAAGTAGTCGCCGAAGCTGAAATTGCCCGCCATCTGGAAGAACGTGTTGTGGCGGGTGGTGATGCCGACGTTCTCGATGTCGAGGGTGCGCACGCACTTCTGCACGCTGGTCGCGGTGGCGTACGGCGGGGTCTGCTGACCGAGGAAATACGGAACGAACTGGACCATGCCTGCGTTGACGAACAACAGGTTGGGGTCGGCCAGGATCAGCGAAGCACTGGGGACCTCGGTGTGTCCGGCGCGGACGAAATGGTCCAGGAACCGTCGTCGAATCTCGTGGGTCTGCACAAATACCCAGCCTACCGGGCCGGTGCGGGTGCTTTTTCATCGACCGGGGTGGTCCGCGCCACGCCGGATCCACGCAACGGAGCGCGCCCCGCTTCACTTGCCGCGGATGATGCGGCGCAGCTTCTCCAGCCGTGGGGCGATCGTGCGTTCGTTGCCGTGGTCGGTGGGCAGGTAGTAGTCGGTGCCGACCAGTTCGTCGGGTGGGTACTGCTGGGCCACGACGCCCTCGCGGTACTTGTGCGGGAACTTGTAGCCCTGGGCGTTGCCGAGCAGGGCGGCGCCCGCGTAGTGACCGTCGCGCAGGTAGGGCGGGACGGCACCGGCCTTGCCGCGCGAGACATCGGCCATCGCCGTGCCGATCGCGGTGGTCACCGCGCCGGATTTGGGGGCGGTCGCGAGGTGGATGGTGGCCTGCGCGAGGGCGAGTTTGCATTCGGGCAGGCCGACCTGCTGGACGACCTGAGCGGCCGCGGTCGCGGTCTGCAGGGCCATCGGGTCGGCCATGCCGATGTCCTCGCTCGCGTGGATCATCAAGCGGCGTGCGATGAAGCGCGGATCCTCGCCCGCGGCGAGCATGCGGGCCAGATAGTGCACGGCCGCGTCGACGTCGGAGCCACGAATGGACTTGATGAACGCGCTGATCACGTCGTAGTGCTGATCGCCTGCCCGGTCGTAGCGCACGGCGGCCTTGTCGACGGTGGCCTCGACCGTTTCCAGCTCGACGGCGCCCTCGGTCGCCGACTCGGCCGATGCCTCCAACGCGGTGAGCGCGCGCCGGGCGTCGCCGCCCGCGATCCGGACGATGTGTTCGATCGCCTCGTCGCTGACGGTATAGGCGCCGGCGAGACCGCGCGGGTCGCTGATCGCGCGGGCGAGGACGGCACGGATGTCGTCGGGCGTGAGCGGTTGCAGTTGCAGGACCAGTGAGCGCGACAGCAACGGGGACACCACGGAGAACGAGGGGTTCTCGGTGGTCGCGCCGACCAGCAGCACGACCCGGTTCTCGACGGCGGCCAGTAGCGCGTCCTGCTGGGTCTTGGAGAAGCGGTGGATCTCGTCGATGAACAGCACGGTCTGCTCGCCCGCGGCGAGCCGGCGCCGGGCGAGGTCGATCACCGCCCGTACCTCCTTGACGCCCGCCGAGAGCGCCGACAGCGCTTCGAACCGCCGGCCGGTGGCCTGGGACAGCAGTGAGGCCAGCGTGGTCTTTCCGGTGCCGGGCGGGCCGTAGAGCAGCACCGACGCCGCACCCGACCCTTCGACGAGCCGGCGCAGCGGGGACCCCGGACCGAGCAGATGGGTCTGGCCGATCACCTCGTCCAGGTTCGCCGGGCGCATGCGGACGGCGAGCGGCGCGCCCGAGTCGCGACGGAACGCCGCGTCGGCGCCGGGTTCGGCGGACGCGTGTGCGCCGGGCACGTCGAAAAGGCTGTCGCTCACGCTGTGCAGGGTACCGAGGCCCTCGGACATGTTCGGCGAAGCGCCCAGGGACCCCCGGAGATCGACCAGGACCTTCCCCGCAGATGGACAGTTGACCAACAATCCTCGGGTGGACTTGCGCCGGAGCGTCTCGTGGGCTGTGATCGCTGATCGTGGTCGAAAACAACAGCGCCGTCACCTCCCAGCCGGTCGGGTTCGCCCGCCGCACCCTGTTCGCCGGTTCCACAGCGGTGGCGGCGGTCGCGGTGCTGGGCTCCGTCGCGCCCGCGCACGCCGGGGGTGCGGTCTTCCGGCACGGTGTCGCGTCCGGCGACCCGCTGCCGGGCGCGGTCATCCTGTGGACCAGAGTCACGGTCGCCGAGGACGCCACTCCGGGTTCCGGCATCGGCGAGCCGACCGCGGTGCGCTGGGAGATCGCCACCGACACCGGCTTCAGCACACTCACCGCGTCCGGAACCGTCACGGCCTCGACCGACACCGACCACACCGTCAAGGTCGATGCCACCGGCCTCGCCCCCGGTCAGGACTACTTCTACCGCTTCACCGCACACGGCCAGACCTCCCCCGTCGGCCGCACCAGAACAGCGCCCGCACCGGACAGCGAGGTCGACCGCCTTCGCCTGGGCCTGCTCTCCTGCGCCAACTGGGAAGCAGGCTGGTTCGGCTCCTACCGGCACCTGGCCGCGCGCACCGATCTCGACGCGATCGTGCACCTCGGCGACTACATCTACGAATACGGCCGCGGCAGGTACACCGGCCGCAACGGCCCGGTCCGCGCACACGACCCGGCCAACGAGATCGTCAGCCTCACCGACTACCGCACCCGCCACGGCCAGTACAAGACCGACCCCGACCTGATGGCCCTGCACGCGGGAGTGCCGTTCATCTGCACCTGGGACGACCACGAGTCGGCCGACAACTCCTGGCGCGACGGCGCGGAGAACCACGACCCGGCCACCGAGGGCCCCTGGGCCGACCGCAAGGCCGCGTCCACCCGCGCCTACCTGGAGTGGATGCCGGTGCGCGCCACGCGCGCCGACGGCCAGGTGCAGATCTACCGCCGCTTGCGATTCGGCACGCTGGCGGAACTGTCGATGCTGGATCTGCGCACCTACCGCGACGAGGAGGCGGGGCCGGGTGGGGGCTGGCGGCACGCCGACGACCCGTCCCGCACCATCACCGGCCGCGCCCAGATGGATTGGCTCACCGCGGGACTCACCTCCTCCCCCACCCGCTGGAAGCTGGTCGGCAACTCGGTGATGGTCGCGCCGCTGGTGTTTCCGCCGCTGGAAGCGGCCACCACCCAGGCGATCACCGAGGCACTCGGTATTCCGCAGGGCGGCATCACCGTCAACGGCGACCAGTGGGACGGCTACACCGCCGACCGCACCACCCTGTTCCGGGCGATCGCGGACAACGCAGTGGGCGACGTCATGTTCCTCACCGGCGACATCCACACCTCCTGGGCCGCCGATCTGCCGCTCGACGCCGCGAACTACCCGGGCGGGCCGACTGTCGGCGCGGAGTTCGTCGTCCCGTCGGTCACCTCCTCCAGTGTCGGCGACCTGCTGAAGGTGCCCGCCCGCACCGCGTCCGTGCCGGCGGAAGAGGCCATCAAGGCGGCCAACCACCACCTGCGCTACGTCGAGCTCGACTCACACGGTTTCGGCGTGCTCGAGGTGACCGCGACGCAGACGCAGATGGACTGGTTCTACGTCGCCGACGTCACCGATCCCGCGACGGGCGTGCGCCACGGCGCGTCGTTCGCCGTTCCGGCGGGCGGGCGGCTCGAACCGCGGCCGGCTCCGGTGCTCTGACCGGGGTTCGCCGCGAGGCCGTGGAAATCGGCGCAGAATTCTTCGGACAGGGCTGTCGATTGCGCCCGTGGTCGCTCGTCGAGTGAGTACGGCACCCGACGAGCGGGCAGCCCCACACCCGAAGGAGCACATCATGAGCCAGTACCTGGTCTTGATCTACGGCGACGAAGCCGCCTACGCCGCGTACTCCCCCGCCGAGCTCGATGACATGCTCGCCGCGCATCGCACCTTCCAGCAGATCGCCGGTGACACCAACCTCGGCGGGCAGGCCTTGCAGCCCACCGTGACCGCCACGACGATCCGCCGCGATGCCGACGGCGCGGTCGTCATCACCGACGGCCCGTTCGCCGAGGCGAAGGAAGCGCTCGGCGGCTACTACCTGATCGAGGCGCCCGACCTGGACGCCGCGATCGCGATCGCCGCACAGGTGCCCGCCCCGACCGGCGGCGTCGAAGTGCGCCCGATCCAGGTGTTCGCGCAGCCGTGACCATGACGGCGGCCGCGGCCGTCGAGCAGGCGCACCGTCGGGAGTGGGCGTTCGTGCTCGCCGCGACGGTGCGGCTGGTCCGCGATTTCGACCTCGCCGAGGAGTGCGTGCAGGACGCGTACGCGACGGCACTGACCACGTGGGCGAGCGACGGTGTCCCGGCCAGGCCGGGCGCCTGGCTGACGACGGTCGCGCGGCGCCGGGGCCTCGACCTGCTGCGCCGCGACAGCACCTTCCGGCGCGCGCTGCCCCGACTCGTCGTCGACGAACCGGTCGACGATACCGCCGACCTGGCGCTGGCCGAGCTGGACGACCCGGCGATCCCCGACGACCGGCTGCGGCTGATCAGCACCTGCTGCCACCCCGCGCTCGCACCGCAGGCCCAGGTCGCGCTGACCCTGCGGCTGGTCTGCGGTGTCACCACCGCCGAGGTGGCTCGCGCGTTCCTGGTGAGCGAGTCGACGATGGCCGCGCGGATCACCCGCGCCAAGAAGAAGATCGCCGTCGCGGCCATCCCGTATCGGGTGCCCTCGGTGCGGGAACTGCCGCAGCGGCTCGATTCCATCTGCGCGGTGATCCACCTGCTGTTCACCACCGGCCATACCGCGCCGGCGGGTGAGGTGCTGGTCCGCACCGATCTCGTCGACCGGTCGCTGCAGCTGGCCAGGATGATGCACGCGCTGGTCCCCGGCGACCCGTCCGTGACCGGGCTGCTGGCGCTGATCCTGCTCACCGACGCCCGCCGGGCAGCGCGCGTCGACGACGACGGCAACCTGTGCACGCTCGAACACCAGGACCGCGCGCGCTGGGACCGCGCGGCCATCGTCGAGGGCATCGCGCTGGTGAAACACGCTCTGCCACATACCGACCGCTATACCGTGCAGGCCGCGATCGCCGCCGTCCACGACGAGGCGCCCACGTGGGCCGACACCGACTGGCGCGAGATCATCGGCCTGTATCGGCTGTTGCTGCGTGATTCGCCGTCGCCGGTGACGCTGCTCAATCACGCCATCGCGGTCGGCCTCGCCGGCGATCCGGCCCAGGCGCTGGCATTGCTCGACCCGCTCGGCACGGAACCGGCGCTGGCGACCTACGGTTATCTCGACGCTGCCCGCGCCGCCTTCCTCGCCGATCTCGGACGAACCGACGAGGCGGTCGCCGCCTACGAGTCGGCGTTGCTGCTCACCGACAATGCGGTCGAACGTGCCCATCTGCGCGGCAGACTCGTCGCGCTGACGAGCTGACCGGCACCGGGCAGTACCGATTCGTCACCGGCGAACAGGTACCGAAAAGGGGATGCGCGCTCGGCGCCGCTACTCCGACCAGCGCTCTTCGAGCATCGCCGAGACCTGTTCGGCGAAGTCGCCGACCGCGTCGTCGCCGGTCATCCTGGCGTCCTCGGCCAGCGCCGACCACCGGTTGATCAGTGCTTCCGAGCGCGGCACCGACAACCCGTGCTCACGGGCGGTGGCGATGCGGGCGTGGTCGGCGGGCAGGAACCAGTACGTCGACAGCCAGACCCAGATCAGCCGGGCCTCGAGGATCCGTTCGGCCAGGACGGTGTCATCGGCCAGCGACGGCCACACACCGACCACGGCCGAACGCCAGGCCTCGACCATTTCCTTGGCACGGCTGCGCGAGAGTTCGAAATCGCACAGGCAGCCGGGGAAGGAGACCAGCGCGTAGGCGATGTCGAGGGTGGCGTCGCGGAAACCGCCCCACTCGTAGTCGAGGAACCGCGCACCTTCCTCGTTCATGATCACGTTGTCGGGGCACAGGTCCGACGGGCTGAACGCGCGATAGCGGCCACCGGTGAACAGGCGATTGCCGTGCACGATGCGTTCGGCGATCTCCCCCGGCACCTCGATGCCGAACTCGGCTTCGAGCAGACCCGGCACCTCGGCGATGGCGGCCTGCGCCTGCTGGGCGATCCCGTCGACGCGATGCGCCGAGTCGACCCGGCGCATCAGGGCGACGAAGTCGGGTTCGCGGCCGACGGTCGCCGCGTGCATCCGGCCGAGCGCCTGCGCGAACGCCATCAGCGAGTTGCGGGTGCCCGGCTCGACGCGCGCCTGCAGCACCGAGGTGAGCAAGGCGTTCTCGCCGAGGTCCGACAGCACGAGAAGCCGGTCGGGAACGCTGTGGGCGATCAGGAACGCTCCGGGCCGCTGTTCGCGACTCAGCGCGGTGGTGAACTGGTAGGACACCGCCTCGCGCAGGAACGCGGCGTCGATGCTGGCGACGCCGGGCGCCAAAACACCGGTGCGGCGGTCAGGACTGGAACCGCGCACCTGCTTCACGATCAGGGTGCGCGGCAACGAAAATGCGTTTTCCGCAACACGCACGCGTAGGACTGTCGTCCTACCACTGCCGCTGAGCTCCATCGGATCACTCAGCTTTACCGGAGCACCCATTCGCTTTGTGAGCAACTGTTGTGCTGCGGACACGACGTCGGCGGCGCGTTCGGCCAATAGTGCGGTCATCGCCTCTCAAGCTACTCGTACCCGGTCACTTCTAGCGAGCGGTTGGACAACCTTTCCGCGTCGCTCGGCGTGTTGGCGCCGAGGTTGCGCGTGTGTGCCTGTTCGCTTGACACATCAGCCGGTCTTCGGGTTTTCTCATCGTGAACTGCTGTGCGCCACACCGCAAACCGGTTGAGTCGAAAGGTCTATCACAATGACCGACACTCCGTACGCCGCATCGAGCGATTCGCCGGGCGGGTCACCTGTTCCGGGCGGTGGCGGACAGTTCGCCGGCCCCACGGGCAGGCATGAGGGAACCGGCCCCGCACCGGCTCCCGGCGCGGGGCCGAGCAGGCACGGAATGGCCGGTGGCGCAGGCTATCCACAATTCGAGGGGCCCGGCGCCGCCCAGTACGGGCGTGAGCCCGTCGAGCCGCCGCCACCGATTGCCGGACACGGCGGTGCCACCCCGCAGTACGGGCCCGCGGGCACGGGTCCCGGTTACGCGGTCCCCCAGGCGAAACCGGAGAATCCGGTCTACCCCGCCGCCCCCGCGTCCGGCGTGTCGCAGGGCGGTGGCGGGCAGACGCCCGGTTACTACCATTCGGGAGCACAAGCCCTCGATATCGGCCGTTCGCTGAGCTACGGCTGGGAACGATTCCGGGCCAATCCGGGTCCGTGGCTCGGTGTCACCGCGGTGGGTGTGCTGATCTATCTCGGCTTCGTCGCCGTGGTCCAGATCGTCGAACCGACATCGCCGTTCAGCGTGCTGTTCTTGTTCTTGATGGTGCTCGTCGCACTGTGGCTGCTGCAGGCGGCGATGGTGCGCGGCGCCCTCTACGAAACCGACGGATACCCACCGGCTTTCGGGTCGTACTTCCGGTTCGTGAACGCGGGCAATGTCCTGCTCACCTCGCTGCTCGCCTTCACCGTCACACTGCTCGCGTCGACGCTGTGCCTGCTGCCCGGCATCGTCGCCGGGTTCCTGTGCATGTTCTCGATGCACTTCGTGATCGATCAGGACTACGGTCCGGTGGAAGCGATCAAGGCGAGCGCGCAGCTGGTACTGGCGAATCTGTGGGCGGCGCTGCTGCTGGCGCTCACCGTCACCCTGGTCACCCTCGTCGGCGCGATCCTGTGCGGGCTCGGCCTGTTCGTCGCGGGGCCGGTGTGCGTCATCGCGGTCACCTACTGCTACCGGATGCTGACGGCGGGGCCGGTCGCCCGCGTCTGAGGTCAGCGATCGAGCGCGGACCGCATGCCGATGGCCCGCTTGAATCGCCCGAGCGGACCGGTCGTGTCACCGGCCCGGGGTCGCAACTCGAGCACGATCACGCCGGCCACCACGATGCCGATCATGTTCACCGCGAGCTGACCGACCGATTCGAACGCGCGATGCCACTGACCGATCGTCGCCGCCACCACCGCGTAGCCCGCGGCGGGCACGGTGGTGACCGAGATGAACACCCCGATCAGGGCTGCCGACTTCGCGGTGACCAGCGACAACATGCCCGCGGCGCCGGCGAGGAGCGCCACGACCAGTGAGAACGGTCCCACCTCGTAGATGAAGTCGACGTTGTGCGCGTCGATGACACCCTCGGTGGTGATCCAGCCCAGTTGCTGCCACACCAAGGTCGCGCCGAGCGTGATCACCATCGCCACCGGGAAGGCCACGGCGAGCGCGAGGACCGAACGCCGGGCCAGCCGCCAATTGCGGCGTACCAGCGCGACCGACAGCGCTGCCAGCGGCCCGAACTCCGGACCCACCACCATCGCGCCGACGATGGTGACCGGCGAGTTGGTCGCCACACCGACCGAGGCCAGCAGGCACGCGATCGTCAGGAACGCGACAAAGGTGGCGTTGAGCGAGGACTCCTCGTGCGTCTCCTTGAGCAACTGCTCCCAGACGACCGCGTCACTCGGGTCGCCCGGCGCCGCGTGGACCGCACGATCGGCGGCGTCGGACAGCACCGCCGTGATCGGTTCCAGCGTGATGCCGCCGGTGTGGACGATGCCGAGCGCCTTCACGTCGGCAAGGACCTTGTTGCCCGCCTCGCGCGCCACATCGGCCTGGACGAGATCGCCTCGCGGTTCGAGGGCGATCCCGCGCGCCACCGTCAGATGGGTGACACCGGCGTCCTCCTCGAGCACCCGCACCAAGTCGTCGGTCTGCTCGGGCGGGCTGATCACTCGCAGATGTAGCACCGGTGTCCTCCTGATCGGTCCCGCCGTCGCGATCGGGACTGACCAGAAGGTACCGGGCTACCTCCGATGACCGCTATTTCTCGGCCGCAACAACTTTCGGCGCGTCGGCGGCGTCGCCTTTGCCCTTGACCTCGGGCTTGGCGTCGATGCCCGCTTCCTTGCGCTGCTGCGCGGTGATCTGCGCGGGTGCGTCGGTGAGCGGGTCGACGCCGCCACCGGTCTTCGGGAACGCGATCACCTCGCGGATCGAGTCCTCGCCCGCCAGCAGCGCGGTGATGCGGTCCCAGCCGAAGGCGATGCCGCCGTGCGGCGGGGCGCCGTAGGCGAACGCGTCGAGCAGGAAGCCGAACTTGTCCTGGGCTTCGGCGTTGTCGATGCCCATCACCGAGAACACGCGTTCCTGCACATCGCGACGGTGGATACGGATGGAACCGCCACCGATCTCGTTGCCGTTGCAGACGATGTCGTAGGCGTAGGCCAGCGCGGAGCCGGGGTCGGTGTCGAAGGTGTCGAGCGACTCCGGCTTGGGCGAGGTGAACGCGTGGTGCACCGCGGTCCAGGCCGAGTAGCCGAGGGCGACGTCACCGCTGGCGGTCGCCTCGGCGGTCGGCTCGAACATCGGGGCGTCGACGATCCAGACGAAGGCCCAGGCGTTCGGGTCGATGAGGTCGCACTTGCGGGCGATCTCGCCGCGCGCGGCACCGAGCAGGGCACGGCTCGACTTCACCGCACCGGCCGCGAAGAACACGCAGTCACCCGGCTCGGCGCCGACCTGCTTGGCCAGGCCGTCGCGCTCGGCGTCGGTCAGGTTCTTGGCGACCGGGCCACCCAGGGTGCCGTCTTCGTTGATCAGGATGTAGGCCAGGCCCTTGGCGCCGCGCTGCTTGGCCCAGTCCTGCCAGGCGTCGAGCTGACGTCGCGGCTGGCTCGCGCCGCCGGGCATCACGACCGCGCCGACGTACTCGGACTGGAACACCCGGAACGTGGTGTCCTTGAAGTAGTCGGTGAGTTCGGTGATCTCCACGCCGAAGCGCAGGTCGGGCTTGTCGGAGCCGTAGCGCCGCATCGCCTCCGCGTAGGTCATGTGCGGGATCGGGGTGACGATGTCGTGACCGACCAGCTTCCACAGCGCGGTCAGGATGTCCTCGGCCAGCAGGATCACATCCTCCTGGCGCACGAAGCTCATCTCGATGTCGAGCTGGGTGAACTCGGGCTGACGGTCGGCGCGGAAGTCCTCGTCGCGGTAGCAGCGCGCGATCTGGTAGTAGCGCTCGATGCCACCGACCATGAGCAGCTGCTTGAACAGCTGCGGGCTCTGCGGCAGGGCGTAGAAGCTACCCGGCTGCAAGCGCGCGGGAACCAGGAAGTCGCGGGCACCCTCGGGAGTCGAGCGGGTGAGCGTGGGGGTCTCGACCTCGACGAAGTCGTGGTTGGCCAGCACGTCGCGGGCGGCGGCGTTGACCTTGGACCGCAGCCGGATGGCACGGCCGGGGCCTTCGCGGCGCAGGTCCAGGTAGCGGTGCTTGAGCCGGGCCTCGTCGCCGGGGGTCTCGTCGAGCTGGAACGGCAGCGGCGCGCTCTCGTTGAGCACGACCAGTTCCTTGGCGTCGACCTCGATCTGCCCGGTCGGCAGCTCCGGGTTCTCGTTGCCGTCGGGACGCCGTTCCACCACACCGGTGACCTGCACACAGAATTCCGCGCGGAGCTTGTGGGCCTGTTCGGCCGCCTCGCCCTCGCGGAAAACCACCTGCGAGACGCCGGAGGCGTCGCGCAGATCGATGAAGGTCACACCACCGTGGTCACGACGCCTCGCCACCCAGCCGGTGAGGGTGACGGTCTGACCGGCGTGCTCGCTTCGCAGCGAACCAGCCAAGTGGGTGCGCAGCACGGTATTCCTTTCGACAGACTTTCACGGACTCGTCGCACCGGCGCAGATGACCGCGTGCACTGCCATCGTAGTGAGACACGGTGCCCGGATGAAAACCGATATCTTCCCCACCGTGTCAAGCTTGTGACACCTGTCCGCCGCCGCCGCTCCCGCCGACGGTGAATCGCGCTGTGAGACAGCTGGACAACCGAGCGAAGGCGAGTACCGCGATGACCTTCAACGAAGGTATGCAGATCGATCCCGGCCGGGCTTCGTCGGGCGGTGGACCCGGCATGGGCGGCAAACTCGCCCTCGGCGGCGGCGCGGGCGGTCTGATCCTGTTGGTGATCACGTTGCTCCTCGGCGGCGATCCGGGGACGGTACTCGGCAACTTCACCGGCGCGCAGAGCGGGCAGCAGGCGCAGCCGGGGACCGCGGGGACGCCGACCCACTGCAAGACCGGCGCGGATGCGAACAGGTATGTCGATTGCCGGGTGGTGGCCACCGCGCAGAGCTTGGACGCGGTGTGGTCGGTGCAGCTGCCCAAGCAGACCGGCAAGCAGTATGTGGAGCCCGAACTGGTGCTGTTCACCGGCGGCGTGAGCACCGGGTGCGGCAACGCCACCAGTGATGTCGGGCCGTTCTACTGCCCCGCCGACCAGACCGCCTACTTCGACACCGCGTTCTTCCAGGAACTCACCGACCGCTTCGGCGCGAGCGCGGGACCGCTGGCGCAGGAGTACGTGGTCGCGCACGAGGTCGGCCACCACATCCAGAACCAGCTCGGCGACATCGGCAAGGCTCAGCGTGATCCGCAGGGTCCGACCTCGGGCGCGGTCCGCACCGAACTGCAGGCCGACTGCTATGCCGGTATCTGGGCCAACTTCGCCGACAAGCAGCCTTCCCCGGGCGGCGGGCAGCCCTTCCTGAAGCCCCTGTCCGACAACGACATTCGTGACGCGCTGTCGGCCGCCAACGCCGTCGGCGACGACCGCATCCAGCGCTCCGCCGGTCGCGGTGTGAATCCCGAGTCGTGGACCCACGGATCCTCCGAACAGCGGCAGAAGTGGTTCCTCGTCGGCTACCGGACCGGGTCGGTGCAGGCGTGCGACACCTATTCCGCGCGTGACCTCGACAACCCGCCCGGGATACGCTGACGCCTCGAACGCGATACCCACGCACTGTCTTTCGATCGAGGGGAACCCATGCGCCCGACCATGACCGGACTGCTCGTCTGCGCTCTCGCCCTGAGCGGCGCGAGCGCACTCGCCCATGCCGATCCGGCGCCACTACCGTTGGTGAGCCTGACCACGATCCCCGACGGCTGGTCACAGCGCACCGACCTGCGCCCGGTCCTGCAGGTCTTCGCCGACGGCAAGGCCGTGCACATGCCCGACGCGGTGAGCAAGGACCGTAAACCCGAGACCGCGCCCAAGCAGGTGACCGGCAAGGTCGCCGCCGACGTGATCTCGGCCGCGCGCGAGGAGATCAACGCGCTCAAGGACACCGACTTCGGGATACCGGCGGGCGAGAACCGCGGCACCCAGATCATCGACCTGATGCCCGACGATCCGACCGATGAAGCTCACCTGGTGATCTACTCCCCCGAGGCGTCCGATGGCCTCAACCCGGAGCAGAAGGCCGCCCGCAAGCGCTTCACCGATCTCTACAAGAAGCTGGTCGACGCGTTCAAGAGCTGATCGCTCGACACCGAACCGCAAGGGGCTCGCCGGTTTTCACCGGCGAGCCCCTTTTCGGTCAGAACCGGTCCGCGGTCGCGTCCGCTTCGCGTTCGTCCTCGTGGACGGCACCGATGACGTCGGGCGTGGATTCGCCCAGCGGACCGGTGAGATCGTCGTTGCCGGTGCGGCTCTGGTAGGGCTGCACGGTCCGGCCGTGTTCTTCCTCGTTGTTGCCACGGCCGGCGCCGGCTCCCGCGCCAGCGCCGCCCATCATGCCGGAGGTACCGCCGGTGCCGGCGGCCGTGGTGGTACCGGAGCCCATCACCGTGCTGATCGCACGGCCCGACGCCGGAACCGCCGCACCCGGCACGGCCGCGCTGGACTTCGGGGTGCCCGCGCTCGGGGTGCCGCCGGTACTGCCCGCCGCGCCACCCGCGCTGCCGCGTGCGGTACCGAGCGCGCCGAGCGAGGCACCGGAACCACCGCCGCTGCCACCGGTGCCACCGGTGCCGACACTCGACGGTGTCGTCGAGCCGGGAGTGGTGGTACCCGCGGTGGTGCTCGCCGCGGTGGTCGAGGAATCGCCGCCGGTGAGCGCCTCTTCCGCCTGGGTGAGCAGCGGTTCGCCGATGTTCTCCGAGGCCGCGGAGAGAACTTCCTCGGGCGAGGGCAGGCCGCTCTGGCTGGCCAGCTGCCCGACGACGCCGCTGAGTTCGCCGGTGTACCCCATCAGCTGCCCACGGGTGACGTTGACGACCGATACCGCTTCACCGAGATGCGACGTGGCCAAGCCGATCAGCGTGGCCTGGGTCGGCGGCAGCATGATCGTCGGCGCGAGCGCGGTGGCCTGGGCCGCGAAGGTGGTGGCGATCGTGGTGAGCTGGGCGTTGCCGGTCTGGACGACCGCGGCGGCCTGCTGGGTGAGCGAGGAGATATCGATACCGCGCTGGCTGGTGTCCTGCCCCTGTGTCTGCGCCTGCTGGCTGGCGGTGGTCGCCGCGTCGGCGGACTGCCCCTCCCACACCTGCTGGACGGTCTTCACGCCACCTTGGGCGAGGGTCATCGCCTGCTCGATGACCGCCGAGGAACTGCTCAGGATCGAGGTCGGGTCCAGCGCGCCGAAAACGCCGGTACCGAAGCTGCTGAGCAGGTCGAGGAACGGCTGGAACAGCGTGTCGATGCCGGGCAGTGCGGGCAGCGACAGGCCGCTCATCAGCGCGGTGACCGGATCTTCGGTCAGTGTCGTCGCGGCGGCCGACGTGCTCGCGCCGGAGGTGCTCGACGCGCCGGCACCCGAGGTGCCGGTGAGTGCGGACTTGGCCTGGTCGAACGCGGTCGTCGCCACGGCCGACGCGGGCGCGGCGACCTGAGCCACTGTTCCCTGCAGGCCGCTCAGCGCGGACGACGCGTCGTCCGCGACGCCGGACAGGATGTCCTGAGGCAGTACGCCGGTGCCGAGGCCACCGAGCCCACCCAATCCGGCGGGCGACATGCTGCCGTTCTGGGCTTCGTCGGTGATCTTCTGCGCGAGGGTGAAGACCGCTTCCTCGTCGGTCGCCACATCCTCGGGCACCTGCATCAGCGGCACATCCAGGATCGCCTGCGAATCGAGGGGTACCGCACCCATCACCGACGCCGTCGCGGCATCGGCGGCGGCCATGGCGGCGTCGGGAGCGATGACGCCCGCGTCCGCGCTCAACGGCTTCACAGGCCGGCAGCCTGACGGGCGAGCTGGGCGGCATTGTCGATATCGGTCGTCTCGAAGGTCACCGACGACTTGAAGGCCGCGTCGGAGAGCGAGCTGAACTTCGCCGACAGGTCGTTGATGTCCTTGGCCTGCAACGCTTGTGCGGCCGCGAACATCGCCAGGTAGTCGGCGCCGATGAGGCCGAACACCGGCGTCGCCGCCGACACGCTGGCGACCAAGTCGATGTTGCCCGCCGCGGCGATCTGTGCCGCCACCCCGCCATTGGTCGCCGCGAACGCGGCGACTTCTTCGGTTTGCACCGAGAGATCGGTCATGCGAAATCCCCCCAACTCGTCGTGAAAAGTCTGCACTACAGAAGCGAGCGACGGACGCGAAACTCCCGACGCGACCACCCAACTGCGATTGGCGCCAAATATAGCCGAACTCCCCGGCAGTTTTCGAGTCGTGCCACCCGTCGATCTGCGTGATCCACTATCAAAACTAGAACATGTTCTATATCCTCGGGCTCATGAAGGTCGCAGTGACCGGCGCAGCCGGCTACCTCGGTACCAACTTGATCCCTCTGCTCGTCGAGCGCGGCCACGAGGTCGTCGCGATCGATCGCGCCGCCCCGACCACCGCCGATCCGGCCGTCACCTGGGTCGAAGGCGATGTACTCGACCCAGCGTCGATGCGTGCGGCGCTGGCGGGCACCGAGGTGGTGTACCACCTCGTCGCGTTGATCACCCTCGCCGAACGCAACGATCTGGCGTGGCGGGTGAACACCGAGGGCGTGCGCGTCACCGCCGAGGCGGCACTGGAATCGGGCGTGCGCCGGTTCGTCCACACCAGCTCGATCCACGCTTTCGACCAGTACCGCGCGGGCGGGCACATCGACGAGACCTCCAGTCGCTCAGACGATCCCGGCTTGCCCGTGTACGACCGGTCGAAGTGGTCCGGCGAACTGGCCTTACGCCCGGTGATCGAGCGCGGGCTCGACGCGGTGATCGTGAATCCGACCGGCGTCTACGGCCCGGCCGACTTTCCCGATCGCCTGTCCCGGCTCAACGCCATCGCCGCCCAGGCGATGCGCGGCCGGATCCCGGTGATGATCGGCGGCGGCTTCGACCTGGTCGACGTGCGCGACGTCGCCCAGGGCCTGATCCTGGCGGGCGACAAGGGCCGCACCGGCGAGAACTACCTGCTCGGCGGCGAGATGACCACGATGATCGACTTCTGCCGGATGGCGGCGGCCCGCACCGGCGCCAAAGGCCCACGCTTCACCATCCCGGCGAAGGTACTCGGCGCGACACTGCCGGTGATCGAGCCGATCGGCAGGCGTTTCGGCTCCGACAGCCTGTCCAAAGCCGCACTGGGCGCGCTGATCTCGGCGCCGGTCGTCGATCACGGCAAGGCCGAACGCGAACTCGGCTACCGCCCTCGCCCGACCACCGAGACCGTCAACGATCTCGTCGACTTCCTGCGGGCGTCGCGCCAGGCTTGACACCTGTTCGAACAAATGTTCGACTCGTGGGGTGCGGTGGCAAGCTCAGACCCTGGACGCCGATGACGGCGCGCTGCCCGGCCTGACCAGGGCCGGGCTGGTCCGCTCCGTTCGCACCCCCGAGTTCGACGGCATCACCTTCCACGAGGTGCTGTGCAAGAGCGCGCTGAACAAGATGCCCGAGAGCTCCGCGCTGCCCTTCCGCTGGACGATCAACCCGATGCGTGGCTGCTCGCACGCCTGCCGCTATTGCTTCGCGCGCGGCAGCCACGAATACCTGGGCCTCGACGCGGGCGAGGATTTCGATTCCGAGATCGTGGTGAAGACCAATATCGCCGCGGTGCTGCGGCGCGAACTCCTGCGCCGGTCCTGGCAGCGCGAGGCGGTGGCGCTCGGCACCAACACCGACCCCTACCAACGGGCCGAGGGCCGATACCGGCTCATGCCCGGCATCATCGGCGCACTCTCCGACTCGGGCACCCCCTTCTCCATCCTCACCAAGGGCCCGCTGCTGCGCCGCGATCTCCCGCTGCTCACCGAGGCGGCCCGGCGGGTAGAGGTGAGCGTCGCGGTGTCGATCGCCATCCTCGATCCCGATCTGCACCACAGCCTCGAACCGGGCACCCCCGAACCACGCACCCGCCTCGACCTGGTCCGCGCGCTGGCCGACGCGGGCTTCACCGTCCACGTCATGGCCGCGCCGATCATCCCCTGCCTCACCGACAGCCGAGCCCACCTCGCGGCCTTGTTCGCCGCGATCGCCGACGCGGGGGCCGCCAGCGCCACAGCCTTCCCGATGCACCTTCGCGGTCCCACCCGAGACTGGTTCCTCACCTGGCTCGGCACCGAGCACCCCGCGCTCATGCGCCGCTACCGCCAGCTCTACGCCCGCGGCGGCACCGTGACCCCCCTCTACCGCGACTGGCTACGCGATCGGGTGAACCCTCTCCTCGACCATCACGGCCTGCGCCGAATCCAAGGCCCCACCACGCCGGCCGCTCCCCCGCCTGCACCGCAGGACGCGCAGCTCGCCCTGTTCGGCTGACCGCCGGTCCGCCGCGACACCATCGGGCGACGCTCAGCCGAGTGCGGCGACCTCGGAGTCGGTGAGAACCACCGGCGAGACGCTGTCCTTGCTGCGCACCGACCGCACCGCGCGATACAGCGGACGTTCGTCGAGACCCGCGTCGCGAGCCTCGGCGCGCAACTGCCGCACGAGCACTTCCGAGATCGCGATGGCCGCGGCGAGTTCGCTGGCGGCGAGCGCGTCGGCGAGTTTGCGCAGGCCGAGCAGGTGCAGTTCGCGGCCGCTGCCCACGTCGGTGTACATCGCCAGCGGCACCAGCTGGGTGTCGCCGCCGGCGGTGACCCGCAAGACGATGCGGCTGAGCCGTGCGGGATAGACGAGCAGTTGCACGCCGGTGGCGTCGGCGAGGTCGACCGTGTGTTCGCCGACCAGCCGGTGGGCGTGGATCACGGTGCCGCTCAACCACAGTCGCCGCCGCTGGAACGCGAACACGTAACCGATGGTCGGGACGGCGACGGCCAGTCCGATCAGGACCGCGTACGGCCAGCTCAGCCAGATCGCCGACAGCAACGCCGCACCGACGCCGACGCCGAGCGCGGCCAGCGCGAGCCTGCGCAGCATCGGCGCGAACACCTCGGGCGCCACCAGGTCGATTCCCACCGGTTCCGTCGCCGCCGACTGCCCGGACTGCCCGTCCACGATTGCCTCTCCGCCCCCACCGGCCCGCCCGGCATGAGGCGCGGTCAGATTACCGCGCCCCACCGACCTCAGCAGCCGAGCGCACAGGGCCGGCGGATCGCCGACCGAGCGGCCTCAGCGACCGAGCTCCTCGCGCAGCACCGCCACGACACCGTCGAGCGGAACGGACCGCTGTTCGCCCGTCGCCATCTCTTTGACGCCGATCGTGTTCTCGGCGAGATCGCGATCGCCGAGCACGAGGGTGTACTTCGCCCCCGAACGGTCGGCGCCTTTCATCGCGCCCTTCATCCCGCGGCCGCCATAGGCCAGGTCGACACTGATGCCGGCGGCACGCAGTTCACCGGCCAGCGCGACCAGTTTCGCCTTGGCCGCGTCACCGAGCGCGACGCCGTACACCTGGCAGCGCGCCGGATCGGCCGCCGACTTGCCCTCGGCCGCGAGCGCCAGCACCGTCCGGTCTACACCGATGCCGAAACCGATGCCCGACAGCGGCTGTCCGCCGAGTTCGGCCATCAGTCCGTCGTAGCGGCCACCGCCACCGATGCCCGACTGCGCGCCGAGCTGGTCGTGCACGAATTCGAACGTGGTCTTGGTGTAGTAGTCCAGACCGCGCACCATGCGCGGGTTCACCACGTATGGCACGCCGAGCGCGTCGAGGTGCCCGAGAACCTGTTCGAAGTGAGCCTTCGCCGACTCGGAGAGGTGGTCGATCATCAGGGGCGCGTTCGCGGTCAGCTCGCGTACTTCGGGACGCTTGTCGTCGAGCACGCGCAGCGGGTTGATCTCGGCGCGGCGCTGTGTCTCCTCGTCCAGGGGCAGCCCACGCAGGAACTCCTGCAGCAGTTCGCGGTACTGCGGGCGGCACGTCTCGTCACCGAGCGAGGTGATCTCGAGGCGGAATCCGTCCAGGCCCAGCGAGCGGAATCCGGCGTCGGCGATCGCGATCACCTCGGCGTCGAGGGCCGGGTCGTCGACGCCGATCGCCTCGATGCCGACCTGCTGCAACTGCCGGTAACGACCGGCCTGCGGGCGCTCGTACCGGAAGAACGGACCGGCGTAGCTGAGCTTCACCGGCAGCTGACCGCTCTTGTCCAGACCGTGCTGGATGACCGCGCGCATCACGCCCGCGGTGCCTTCGGGACGCAGGGTGAAGCTCTCGCCGTTGCGGTCGGCGAAGGTCCACATCTCCTTGCTGACCACGTCGGTCGACTCGCCGACACCCCGTGCGAACAGGGCGGTCTGTTCGAATACCGGCAGCTCGACATGCCCGTACCCCGCGAGTCGGGCGGCGTGGATCAAGCCGTCGCGCACGGCGACGAACTCGGCCGAACCGGGCGGCAGGTAGTCGGGGACCCCCTTCGGGGCGGTGAAGCTGCTGGTCTTGGTCACGATGGTCCAGTTTTCCCCACGGGCGCCCCCCGCGTCCAACCGGTTACCCTCTAGACGAACCTGACGACACGGGAGGAACGCGGTAGTGCCGAGTAACGAACAGCGACGGGCGGCGGCCAAGCGCAAGCTGGAGCGCCAGCTGGCACGACGGGCCGAGCAGGAGAAGAAGCGCAAGCGCTTGACGATCGCGGGCTCGGTACTGGGTGTGATAGTCGTCGCGGCCGCCGCGACCGGCGTGTATTTCCTCACCAGAGGCGACGACAGCGAGTCGGCGAACGCCGAGTCGTCCTCGGCGGTGCCGACGACCCAGTTCGTCAACACTCCCCTCGACATCCCCGGCCCCCCGCCCCCGGCGGCCAAGCCCGCGACCGTCGACTGCAGCTACCCGGCGGGCCAGGAGCCCCCCGCGAAGCCGGTCACCGCGCCCACCACGACGTCGGTCGCCACCGGCGGTCCCGAGGTGAAGGTGGCGATCGATTCCACCCAGGGCCCGATCGGGTTATCGCTCAACAGCGCGCAGGCACCCTGCACGGTCAACTCGATGGTGAGCCTGGCCCAGCAGGGCTACTTCGACAAGACCAGCTGCCACCGCATCGTGGCCACGCCGGGCTTCGGCATCCTGCAGTGCGGTGACCCCGCGGCCACCGGTATGGGCGGCCCCGGCTACACCTTCGACAACGAATATCCCACCGACCTGTTCCCCGCCGGTGACCCGGCGCTGCAGCAGCCGGTGAACTACAAGCGGGGCCTGGTCGCGATGGCCAACGCGGGCACCTCCCCCGAGGGCAAGGGCACCAACGGAAGCCAGTTCTTCCTGGTCTTCGGCGACACCCAGCTACCGCCGAACTACACCATCTTCGGCACGATCGACGAGGCCGGACTCGCCACCTTGGACAAGGTCGCGGGCGGCGGCGTCAAGGGTGGCGCGGAAGACGGCGGCCCCGCCATCCCGATCTCGTTCAACTCCGTCAAGGTGGGCTGACACCCGCTTTCCAGCACAGCAACGGACCGGACACGCTCGCGTGTCCGGTCCGTTTCCGGTTTTACCGCCCCGACGTGCGCAGAAGATCATCAGAGGCTAGGCAACCCTACGATTCCTCCGGCCCGCACCCCGCTCACCCGCATTTTCTCCGCTGCCGACCCGACCCGCCGGACATCGCAGCGTGTCCTTCACGCGGTAGGCTCAGATGTCCACTTCCACAGCAGCATCGGGGAGCAGTCATGGCGGAACTCGACGACATCGGCAGCGAAACAGCATCCATGATGCGCACCATGCTGCAGATGGCCATCCTGGTCGCCGTCAAATCGCGCGAACACGGTCAGAAAGACGCTGAGTCCCGCGCGAAGGCGATCGAGGCCAAGATGAAGGAAGCGCGCGAGCTGCAGATCCGCGAGGCACGCGATCTCAAGGCCAAGGATCCGCGCAATGTCGAACTCGTGCAGATGATGTCGGTGGGGTCGCGCACGGTGGAATCGCGCGGTGTGGAATCGCGTGGCATCAACCTCAACAAACCGGCGGGCTCCGCCTTCGCGTCGAGCGCCGCGGCGACGCCGAGCGTCGGCTACGACTCGGCCGAGCGGCGCTCGGCGATCGCGGCGCATCTGCAGCGTGCCGGCGTCGCGCCGGAGCTCACCCAGGTTCGGATGCTGGTCGAAATGGGCCAGGGCATCTCGCCGGAGGAGGCGATCCGGTCCCGGGACACGGTGATGCGCGCTACCCTCGCGCGCCAGCGCGGGGAACGCGGGATCGAACGCGGGATCGAACGCGGACGCTGACCCGAGCTTGACGATGCTCGGATCCCCTTGCCTGGCAACGGGATCCGAGCATCCATCCGTCAATCCGGGATGCGGCCCTTCTGCCAGAGCCGGTCGATATCCGGACTGCCGAACATCTGCGCGTCCGCGCCCTCCGGCTTCTTGAGCGGCAGTGGTTCGAGCATGCCCTTGTGACCGTTGCGCACACTGCAGTATTTGAACGGCCCTTTCGGGTCGAACAGCTTGGTCATGTGCGGGTCCGCGTGATCGAGGAACCACACGCTGATACCGGTCCCGCCCTGCAGGCGGTGATGCTCCCAGGCCTGCCACAGCGCGCTCAACCGGATCACGGCCTCGCTGTGGTGCCACCATTCCGGGCACCACACCGTGTCGCTGATATCGGTGACCTGGCGGCGATAGACCTCGCTCAGATACTCGGTGACGAACTCGTACACCCCCTGGTAGCCGTTCGTAATCTCACCATTGGCGGCGTTGTCGTAACTCACAGCGGCTTGACCTCCTCGACTTCACCCATCTCTTCCGGCGGAACAGATTTCGCTAGCGACGGCGACCCGAAAAGGTCGTCGATGCGGGTCTTGCGAGTCGGGTCGTTCTGCTCGATCGACCGCTTCACCGCATCGGCGTACTCCGACTCCCACCACGGCACTGTCCGTACCAGGACGGCGGGCTGACCGGAGGTGAACACGATGGCGCGACCGCGCGGCAGCGTCGCCAAGCCCTGCGCGGTGAAGGTCACCGACGAACTGAGCGACCGCGAGTAGCTCTTGCTGTTGCCCGACTGTGACATCGACGCCGAGATCGAGTCGTACTCGCCGATCGCCTCGGATCGATCGCGCAGGAACGCCATGTCGTCGACTCCGCTGCCGAGCACTTTGATGTTGGCGGCAGACCACAGCGCGCTCATCCCGGCCTCACCCCAGCAGCGCGCACCCTGCGCCCACGACTGCAGCACCGTCATCACCACGATGCCGCGGGAGCCGAAGTGGCTGTACTGCTTGGGCAGATCCTTCCAGCGCACCACGTTCGCGGCCTCGTCGAGCACCGCGAGCAACGGGATCGGCAACCGTCCGCCCGAAGAACGCGACGCCTTGCGCATGGCGACATCGATAACGGCCTCGGTGAGCGCGCTGACCAGTGGCGCCGCCGACCCGCGGCCCTCGAGCGACAGGCAGTAGAGCGTGCCGTTGCGTTCGATGAACTCCAGTTCGTCGAACTGGGGCCGGACGCCGTCGGCCGGCGTGATCCACGGATGCACGTTCGACAACTGCAGGCAGCGGATCATCTTCTTGGCGGTACCGAAAATGCCGCTCCTGGTGCGCTCGTCAGCGTTGTACTGCATGGCGAGGCCGGACGCGGTGAAGTGGTGTTCGGCGCCGCGCAGGTGTTCGATCGCCTCGGTGTTCTGTGGATTCGTCACCCATTCCCACACCTGGGTGATCGGTTTGCCCGCGATCGCGGCGGCGAGGAAGAACGCGGCGAGCAGGTCCTCGGCCTCGGGATCGAAGAAGTTGTCGCCGTCGTCGGCGCTGCCGCCGGTCTCGGCGTCGGCGAAGTGTCCCGCGAGCCGAGCCGCGCGCATCTCACACCCCTCGGTGCGGAAGTTGACCCAGCTCAGCGGATCCCAGAACCAGGTCGGCCGTTCACCGGCGACGCCTTGTGGATCGAACACGAAGGTGCGGCTGCCCTTGGCTTCCTGCACATCACGGGTCGCGTCGACCACGTCGCGCTTGTTCGACGTCGCCAGCACGGGCCCGATCGCGGACAGGATCGCCGGAATGACCCGCGAGGTGGATTTGCCCTGTCGCGGGCCCCAGATGTCGAGATGCAGGTCTTCGTAGGAGCCGTAGAGCGGGGTGCCGTCGGCGACAGCGATGCCGATCGGCACACCGGGTGAGTCGTTGGTGCCCAGCTTCATACCGAGAGCAGCCGCCTTCTCCCTGACTCCGCCCTCGGTGATCGACGCGATCGCACTACCGCTGCCCATGTGGTCGGCCTTGTCGTCGACCGCCAATCGCCCCGCACCCGCACGCTTCTTCAACCGCTTGCGGATCACCACATAGGCGATCGCCGACGCGATCACCAGCAGCACGATCACCGTCGACGCGCGCGGCCAGTGCAGCTTGCCCCGCGCCAGATCGGCGACCACCGCGATCGGGTTGATCGGAATGGTCTGCGGCACCACCGCCAGCGCGTTGCCCAGGTGCAGGGCGACCGCGAGGGTGATCAGCGCCGCGAAGCCGAACACGATCATGATCAGCGTCGTATCGGGTCCGACCGCGGCCGGATCCGTCACCTTCTTCTTCGCCACGGGTGCCTCCTTTGTGTGGACGTGGTGGGTGGTCAGCGGAACGCGTCGAGGCGCCAGCCTTGCGGCGTCTGCACCACGGTCGCGATGACCGTGCTCGGCGGTAGCTCTTCGGTGCGGCCGTTCGGGTAGACGACCGTTTGTTCGATGCCGATCTTGTACTGCGCCACTGCGGGATCGGCGCTCGCGGGCGCCGGCTCCCCCGAGGCGAAGGTGAACGCCTCCACGCGCGCTTTCGCCTTGGCCCAATCGGCCCACTGCAGCGACGGTTTCGGGGTCTCGGTGGCCCCGATCGAACTGTCCAGCATACGTATCATGCTGGGCCCCAGCCATTCTCGCGCGCGCTGCAGCGAGGATCCCGGTTGCTCGGTGGCGGGGTTCCAGGTGTAGACCTCGCGCAGCGCGACCACCGCGACACCGTCGGGGGTCGTCGGGTCGGCCGCGGCTTCGAGCAGACGCGTGGTGGGGGTGACCTCGGGGCGCGTCGGCTCGGCGTCGCTACCGCACGCCGGAACCGAGAGCAGGACTGCCACGAGCATCACCGCCGGGGTTGTGCGGATTCGTGTTCTCTCCCACCAGGTTATCGCTGGTCGCGTGGTCACAACACCCTCCTCGCCCGTGCGTCGCCGGGCACCGCCACCTCGGCGACACCCCCGCCACCGCGGTTGCTCGTCGGCGGTACCGACTGGATCAGCCGACCGTTGCCCGCGTAGATCCCGACCTGCGTCGGGCCCCGCCGCCCGAACCCGCTGAACACCAGATCGCCGGCCGCCGCCTTCGCGATCGGGACCTCTCGTCCGGCCTCCCATTGCTGTTCGGCGGTGCGCGGCAACGTGACCGCGCCCGCGGACGCGGCGAACACCGCCGCGGCAGTCAGTCCCGGCCCGTCGAAACCGCCACCGGTCGGCCCTTGCGCGCCGCCGCCACCCCACACGTACGGTGTGCCGAGCCAGTCGTGGGCGGCCTCGACGATCTGCTCGCCGTCACTCCCCTGCCCGGGGGTGAATCGGCCTTGCGCACCGGGCGCCCGGTACTGGGGTTCCATCGACAAGATGTTGGTGACGTAGGGCCTGGTCTCGGAATAGTGCGCCGCGTACTGATTGGGCATCCCCCCGGAGGCCAGCACCGCGCCCTCACCGGCGTTGTATCCGGCCAGGGTGAGGGCGGTCAGGTCGCCCGAGACGCGCCCCGCGGCCATCCAGCCCGCGATCTTGTGGGCGATCGAGCACATGTAGCGGGCTTGGCCGATGATCGCGTCGCCGTCGTCCCACACGCTGGCGGACCCGTTGCCGTCGGCATCGATGACGTAGGGCTGTCCGTCCTCGGGATTGATGCCCGCCGCCGTCCCTGGCAGGAACTGGGCCAGGCCCTGGGCGCCCGCGGGCGAGGTGAGCCCTCGCCGGAATCCCGACTCCTGCTTGGCCTGCGCGGCCAGCAGCGACGAGGAGATCTCCGGGCACACCGTCCCCGCGCGGCGATACCAGATCTCGAGTTCGGCGGGCACCTTCCCATCTGCCAATGCCCCACCGGCGCTACCGAATCCGCGCACACAGTTCGGATCGCTCGAAAATGCCCGCGCACCACCGACATCCGGGGTCGGCGCGCCGTCGAGCCACGGCACCGGGTCGATCTGGCGACCACCGGTGAACCGGCCACCGGGCACGATCTCGAAATGCAGGTGCGGACCGCTCGATTCGCCCGCGGACCCGACCATCCCGATCGGCTGACCCGCGGTCACCGTCTGCCCGGTGCGCACCTTGACGCCCGCGTCCCACATGTGGCCGTACACCGCGGAGTAGGCGCGGCCGTTGGTGTCGACGGAATCGACGACGATCCAGTTGCCGAAACCCGAAGCGGGACCGGCCGCGACGACCCGGCCGTCGGACACCGAGTAGATCGTGGTGCCGTCGGTGGCCGCCATGTCGATGCCCTTGTGGTCGCCGCCGCGCGAACCGAACACATCGGAGATGGTGAACGTTCCGATCTCCAGCGGCAACGTGCGGCGCAGCGGACCGACACCGGCGGCCAGCGACGGCGTACCGGTGACCGCCGGATTCGACGTCGGCGCAGCCGCACCGGTCGCACCGGCGCGGTGGTCACCACCGAGCTCGGGCAGCGTGGGCACCGACGAACCGACCAGCACGTCGCCGGTCTCGCAGGTCTCATCCGACGACGGCAGCACGATCACCAGCACCAGGGCCACCAATCCGACGACCGAGCCGAACACCGTCATCATCATCGTGCGGACGTTCACCGGCAGGCTCCCCGCGTTCCGCGCCGGGCGCCGATGCGCGCAACGTCCGCCGCGGCGGAGCTCATGTGCGGCGCCGGGACTCGTTGAGCGTGTCGGCGAGCGTGCGGTTCATCTCCGCGGCGGCGGCCAGCTGTTGTTGCAGCAGCGCCACTTTGCGGCGTAGCGCGGTGGCGTCCATGCGGTCCAGGCTCGGGTCCTGGGTCGCGCGGACCCAGTTGCGCACCGAATTGGCGTGCACGCCGATCTGTTCGGCCACCATGCGGCAGGCCTCCGATTCGCTGCGCAACTTGTCGGTCAGCGCGACCACCTGGGCGACGGCGGCCTTGCGGACCTCCGGCGAGACCCGGCGATAGGACCGGTGCGGCATCATTGCTCACTCCCGTTCGAATAGTCCGGCGTGCCCCTCGGGTTGTCGCCGAACTCGCTGAAGCGCTGGTTCGTGTCGTGGATGCCGCTTTCTCGCTCCGACACCGTGAACTCCATGTGGAAAGGAATGCCCGGACGGCGGTCCTCGCCGACCTTGAGCAGGAACTTGCCGGTACCGGGCGGCGACGGCCGCTGCTGGCCGGGCTTGAGCGCCTCACCGGTGAGGGCCTGCGGCGCCGACCAGCTGGTCACCATCTCCTGCTCGGCCGAGGTGAACGGCACCGTGGAGTCGAGCCTGCTGATCTCCTCGGCGGGTAGCGCGCCGAAGATCTTGGCGCGCGCGCGTTCCAGGAAGCCGATGGCCTTGGCGATCGCGGCGTCCGACCCCAGTGCCTGCAGGTCCTTGATGGTGTGGCTGATCATGATCAAGGCGGTGGCCAGACCACGTTGCAGACGGGTCAGTTCGTCGACGCGGTCGACCATGAAGTCGCCGAGACCGAGCACCTGCCACAGCTCGTCCATCACCACCTGGAAGTAGCGTTGCGGGCCGAGATCGGCGTCGGCCAGCACGTGCGCGGCCTCGACGGAGGCGAAACCGTCTGCCCAGCAGGCCAACATGACCGCGGCCTTGAGCTTCTTGTCACCGCTGGGGATGTGCGAGACGTCGATGCAGACCGCCACCGCGCTGGTGTCGATCGGAACGCTGGTCTGGCCGTTGAAGATCGCGCCGAACGGCCCCTGGGTGAGCGCGCGCAACGATCGGCGCAGCCCCTTGATCGCGTTCTGGTATTCGTCGGCGTTGTCGGCGCCCGCATCGAGCATCATCTCGGCGCCGCCGCCGACGATCACGTCGAGCAGGTTTTCCATGATCGGCGGCTTGTCGGGGGTGAAGCCGCCCGGCTGGTAGAGGATGCGCAGCGCGGTGGCGATCAGCGTTTCCTCGAAGTCGGCCACGCGCGCGCCGCGGACCAGCTCCACCAGGCCCGCGATCAGCGTCACCTGCCGGGCCCGCAGATCCTGCAGCACCTGACGTTGCAGTGCGGGCTGGTCGGCCAGGCGCGGCACCACCGAACCGAGCACGCCCGCGGCCAGCGGGTTCAGTTTGCCGTGCCCGTAGCCGAGGTCGATCACCTGGCCGCCGACGAGTTCGACCATCTTGCGGTAGTCGGGTTTCACGTCGGCCAGGATCAGCGGGGTGATGCCCTGGGCGATACCGCCGAGCACGATCCGGCGCACCAGCGAGGACTTGCCGAAACCGTTGAGGCCGAGCACGAACAGGCTGGGCGCGGTGATGAAACTGCCGCGCATGAACCAGTTCATCGGGTCGAAGCACACCGGGGCGCCGGTGTGCAGATGCGAGCCGAGCGGGGTGCCGATCAGCGGCGCGCCGGCACCGACCGACCACGGCCACAGACCCGCGACCTGGGCAGTGGTGGCGCGATACTCGACCGGGCGGCCCACGACGTTCATCTTGCCGCCGCCCGCGCCCGAGTACCCGCGGTCGGTCAATTCGGCGGTGGTGCGGTCGAACCCGTCCTTGACCACGGCCTCGGTGCGCGCGTGCGCGTTGTTGCGGCGCAGGTCGTCGGTGTGGATCCGGAACGTCGCCCAGGCAGCGCGCAGACCCGACTGCTCGCGGGCGATCATCTCGTAGCGGGCGCGGGTGGCGTCGTCGAGCAGCGAGGGGCCTTGCGAACGCCGGTCCGGCTTGGTCGATTTCGCCGACCGGCCCGAACCCATCGCCCGATCGGCGGCGTCGTCGGCCCGGACCGCGCGCACCGGCTTCGCCGGCCGCGCTTTCTTCATCGGCCTCGGTTCGGCCTGCTTGGGACGCCGGCGCGGATCACCCTGTGCGCGCTCGTGTTCCAGCCGGGGACCGTGATCCTGGTCGCGTAACCCACGCTCGGCGCGAACCCGTGCGCCCCGATCGGCATCGGGACGCGGACCCCGCGTCCGCCGGTCGCCCTCACGCGCTCGGCGCGGCTCGTCCTCGCGTGGCCTGCGAGGCTCCTCGCCACGGGGCCGGGTTGGACGACCTCGCTCGGTGCGGGCTTCCTCCCGCGACCGGTGCTCGACCGGCGGACGTCCTTCGGCCGTGCGGGATCCCCGCGCCGAGCCTTCTCGCTCGTCGCGTTCGGTGCGCTCGTCGAGGCCGAGCACGTCGTCGCTCACGCGCGGCGCGCTCCCCGCGGGCCGTGGCTCGCGTTCGCCGCGGATGCGCGGCGGCCGGTGGACCGGGCGCAGCGCGACATCGTCGCGATCGCGCACCGGGGGTTCGTAGTCGCGTCCCATAATCGCCTCACCCCGCCAATGCCTTCGGAATGGTTGCGTGTTCGGGCAGGATCACGCCGCAACCGAGAGATGCCGCGAACGCCGCGGACTGGTAGCGGTAGCAGCGCCGGATCTTGAGCCGAGCCTGCGTGGACAGGTCGCGGGTGATGGCCTCGATGCGGGGCAGGTCACCCCGCAACGGTTCGGTGATCGTGACCAGCGCACCGAACCGGGTGACACCGTGTCCGCGGGCCTGCTCCTCGCGCGCCTGCTGGGTGGCGCCGACGCGCAGCGTCGCCGCCGCCGAGACCACACCGCGTTCGCTCTGCTGGGCCACCAGCGCGTTCTTGAAGTCGTCGTCGACGATCTCGGCGGCGTCGGCGGCCGAGTGCGGCCGGTAGACGATCGCGATGCGTTTGCGTGGCACTTCGGGATTGGGCGCGAGCAGTCGCTGCAGCACCCGCTCGTCCACCGCACCCTCGGGCGCCGCGTCCATCTCCCAGGTCACCGAGCGGCCACCGTCGTGGATCAGGTGATCCCACTTCTCGTCGTAGGACACCGGGCCCGCGTCGTCCCAACCGAGACCGTGCCCGCCGGGGTCGGCCGCGGCCACCTCGAGATCGGCTTGCGAGGCCGGGTCGTAGCTGCGGCGGATGAAGGAGATGACCTCTTCCGCCGACATCGGCTGCGCCCGTACGCCCGCCTCGGCCAGCGCCGCGCAGATCCCGGGCAACCTGCGCCCGATCTCCACCGCCTCCTCGGCGGGGTTCTTGCGCCGCTCGGCGGTGGTCGCCTTGAACGTGATCGCCACCCGCGGCAGCAACTGCACACGCTCCTGGGGCAATTCGGTGGCCAGCTCGTACATCACCTGCTGGGCCAGATCCGGCGCTTCGGGGCGGGTGATCGTGGACACCTCGTT
This sequence comes from Nocardia sp. NPDC060249, assembly GCF_042728755.1. NCBI lineage: Bacteria > Bacillati > Actinomycetota > Actinomycetes > Mycobacteriales > Nocardiaceae > Nocardia > Nocardia sp. NPDC060249. Next base: position 1,047,983 of record NZ_JBHXAQ010000001.1, on the reverse strand, counting down.
GAGCAACCGGTTTCCGGTCTCGGGCACCGTGTCGATCACCGGCACCACCGCGACGATGTCGCTGGTCTGCCCGACCGAGGCGAGGAAGGTGCCCCAGGCCGCGACCCAGCGATCGATCACCGGCTGGTCCACCGCCTCGTGCCCCTGCGGCCACGCCCGCAACACCACCGTGTACTGCGCGAACGCGGGCAGATGGATCATCCCGAAGTGATAGCCACCGGCGTCGATGCCTTCGTAGAGCTTCGACGGCGCGAGCAGCCCCGGCAATTTCGTGACACCGCCGGGGATCCGGGAGAACCGGCCACCGCGGTACACGTGCTCGCCGTTGTTGCGCGAGCGCCTCCAGTTGAACATCATCAGTCCCGTCTCATAGCCCGAGCGGCCCCCCGTCCGCCACACCAGGGGCACCATCACCACCGCGCCGAGCCCGCCGACGACGAGGCCCCATTTGAATCCACCGACCATCGCGCAGATCAGTGCCGTGATCACCACGACGAAACCGATCACGGTCTCTTCCCAGCGCAGGCCGAAAAGGCCCGCGCTGCGCGGTTTCTGCCACAGCCCGTACGAGCGGCGCTCGTAGGTGTCGGTCACCGAGGTCGTCATCGCGGAATCGTGCTCCTGCCGAGGTCGGGTGAACGATTCGCCCAGCGGTCACCAGCGACGTCGCCCATCGATTGGTCCGCGCGCCCGGTGGTGTTGGCCGCGGTCCGCGCGGCCGCCACATTGCGGGCCGCCCCCGCGGGCACCGAGCCCGAACTGGTCGCCGGGGGCGCCGATCCTCCGCCGCGCGGTGGCGGGGCGGGTCGCGGCGCCGTGGCGCCACCGCCACCCGGACCGCCGCCGCCGGGCCCACCGGGCCGGGGACCAGCACCGCCACTACCGAAGTAGCCCGCGGAACCGGGCGCCGCCACCGGCCGGGAGGCGACAGCCTTGGTGCCGATCGCACCGAGACCCATCGCGGCTACCGCCGCGCCACCGGCCACCATCAGACCCGAACCACCGGTGCCGACCGTGGCGACCGCGGGTGCGACCAGGCGCATCAGCGCGGGCAGCACGAACGCCACGCTGCACAGCAGCACCAGCGCCACCAGCATCCGCTGCGCGTCCTCGCCGCTGGGCAAGCCGCCGGACTCCGTGGTCTCGTCGACGTGGCCCGCGGTCGTGAACGCGATCATGTACACGATCGCGGCCACCGGTTTGAACAGCATGAACGCGATGATCCAGCCGACCAGTTTCTGATACGACTGCTTGCCGGTGCCGGTCGCCGAGGCGGCGGCGGCCAGCGGCAGCACGCCCGCGGCGACCACCAGCAGGCCCTGCCGAACGATGGCGAGCACGATCTGGGCGAGCGCCCCGAGCAGGCCGACGATGGCGATGATCAGCACCAGGCCCGGCGAAAAGGCCTGCAGCTTGCTGGTTTTCACCATCAACTCGGCCATGTTCTTGGCATTGCCGCCGGTGGCGTCTTCGATGATCCACTCGGAGAACTTGTCCGAGGCCCGCGTACCCGCGACGATCACCGCACCCAGCATCCACGAACTGAACACCACTCTGGCGAACAGGCGGAACGATTCGGCGGCCTCGCTCACGACCGCCCCGCGTCTGGCCTCGGCCAATCGGCCACCGGTGATGATCACCGAGGCGATCAACAGCAATATCTGGATCTGATAGGTGTAGTCGTTGATCTTGGTGAACAGGGCCCCCGAGTCGCTCACCGCCTCGTTGGGCACCTTCATCCAGAAGGTCAACGCCAGGATCAGCGCCTCACCGAGACCCTTCATCAGCGAGTCGACCACCTTGCCGAAGGTGGAATCCCACGCCTTGTCCTTGACCGCGGTGGCCGCGTCGCCGGGGTGGGAGGCGGCATTGCCCGCCTTGCACACCGCCGACGCCGCGTCGCCGAGCGAGACTCCGGGGATCGCGACGCTGTCGAGGGTGTCGTGCAGTTCGTTGCACGCCTCGTCGAAGCCGTAGGTCTGGCCGTAGGCCACCGTCGGCGTCGCGATCATCACGGTGAAGATCACCGCGAAAATGGTGACGATCCGCCTCAGCATTGTTGGCACCCCTCCTCGATGGTCCGCGCGGAATCGATCCGGGCTGTGCTGTACCTCGATCACCATGTCGTCCACCCCGCCAGCGATTCCACGTACTCGGTCTGGGTATTTGCTGTCGTCGACGGTTTGAGCCGCCAGTCACCGGCGTCCCACACCACGATCATCCGCATGGCGGCATACAACTGCTTGCCATCGATCACCGGACCGCGCGAGGCCAGCCGCACGATCGCCAGATCCTCGGCGAAATCGTCGATCTTGAACGCGTCGGAGGCCACGAAGTACCGGGTCACCTTCTCCGGCTGCTGTTTGGGCAGCCGCTCGCCCGACAACGCGGAGTCGTAGGCGGCCAGCTGCGCTGTGCTGACCCGCAATTGCGTCACGTACAGGTCGCGGTCGGCCGGTCGGGCGTTGAGCCGATAGGTGATCTGCGCGGCGGCCAGCGCGGCGCCCTGCGGTGTGCGCGCGTAGCCGACGGCGAGTCCGTCTTCGATCCGCGAGGGCCCGTCGGAGGTGGAGAACGGCACCGACGCGCCGTAGACACGCTGCCAGCCGTGCGGTTTCGAGGTGCCTTCCGGCGCGCCGGTCAGCCAATCCGGGTCCGCGGCGCTACGTTGCGTACCCGGTTGCTGAGCCAGCGGCTGACCCGCCGGGTTGTTCGGGATGTCCACCCGCCGGCCGAGCAGGTCCACCTCGGGTTCGGCGAATCCGGTTCCGCCCGCGGCCTGAGCGGGCGGCGGCGCGTTGTCCACCTCGCTGCCGCTGTCGCGAGTGAAGTACACGACGGCGCCGACGACCATGATCAGGGCGAGCAGGGCACCGGAGGCGATCATGCCGAAGGACGCGCGGTCGCGCGTGCCCGGCTCCTTCTCGCTCACTGCGGTGCCTCCAATGTCACAATGTCGTGCGGTAATTCATCGATCGGGTCGACCGGCCGGTCGACGGAGCCGGGATCGGGTAACTGCAGTCGCCAGTCTCCGCCGTACCAGCTGACCGTGGTGTGGTTCACCGCCCGTGACCGGTCGGAGTATTCGGTATAGACGTCGACAGTCGTTCGCTCGTCACGATATTCGGTAATTTTGTAACCCAACAATTTCGGCGCGTACTCCGCCGTGGCGGGTCCGGTGATCGACAGCTGTACTCGGTTGATCGCCCACTCGTCGCGCGCGGGCCCCGGGACGAGTTCGGCGTTCACCACCTGGGCCCACTGACTGTCCGGCGCCACCGACAACCGGATGGTGTGGGTCAGTGCCGCCAGCCCGGCCCCGCGCGGGGAATGCTCGAACCCCGTCGCGGCGCCCTGCCCCACCGTTGCCGGGCCCTGGTCGGTGTGTGGCAGCGAGATGCCCTGGTAGTCCTGCCACCCCACCCCGGTCGGTGCGGCCGTCAGGTCGGGGCCGGTATCGCCACCGCCGCCGCAGCCGACGGCCGCGGCCAGTAATGCGATACCGACCGCAACCGGTCGTGTCACTGTGGAATTCATGCCGGCAGGAAAGCCAGCGCGATCGCGGACGCGGTGCTGGCGACCGAGGCGCCGATCAGGCTCATCAGGACACCGTGTGAGGCGTCGTTGACCGCCAGGTCGCTGCGGAACGCGATCCACAATCGACCCGCCGACAGGATCATCCAGGCCAGGCACGACAGCAGGACGAACCAGAGCAGCCAGTTGAGCAACTGCATCATCGGCGCCAACACGTCGGCCGGGATCTGTTTATAGGCGAGCACGGTGATCACTAACCGATGACCGCACTCATGATCGTGCCGGCGCTGGTCGCCACGACGCCACCGATCATGGCGCCCGCCACCATCTTCGGCGATTCGAGGCCACCACCGGTCCAGCGCTCCCACGCGAACTTGCCGCCCGCGTAGGTGATGCCGCAGATGCCCGACAGCAGCACGAACCAGGTGAGGTAACGCACCAGCTGCAGGATCTTCTCCGAGCCGGGGGGAGCCTCCGGGGTCGGGTTACCGACCTGGGCCAGCACAGTGCCGTACGTGTCCTGCACGGCGAGGAGGAGCATGCTCATCGGGTGCCTTTCTCCCACAGTAAAGGTGTTGTGCCACAAACACTTCGACGACGACACACGTTTGTACACCACCGACCGGCGAACCGCCCGGCGTTCACGATCGACCCCCGCCCGACGTGGGCGGGCCGAGACTGGTGCGGATCGCGGCGACCACATCGGTACCGAGGTCACCGATTTCGACCGGCACGTCGTCGAGCGGGTCGGGGCGGCGTTTCTTGACCGCCACCTCGTCGCCCGGCGACCACACCGGAAGCGCGTCGGACTCCACCAGAGTCCATTCCTCGAACCACGGCACCTGCCAGACGTGCCCGGCCAGCGAGCCGACCACCTCCCGGTAGCGCCGGATCTCCGGCGCCATCCGGCCGGGGCGCGCGGCGACGGTGATCAGGCCGAGGACCAGTGCCGGGCCGGCGAGCCCGGCGTGGTGCTGGCGCAGCAGATCGTGCGCGCGGGTGAGTCCGGAGATGGTTTCCCTGGCGACCAGGACGACATAGGGGGATTCGCGGTCGAACACCCCGGGCCAGCGCCCGCGCGCGTCGGCGGCGGGGGCGAGCACGTGCGACAGCGTGCTCGCGCCCGCGCCGCCGTGCACGCCGAGCAACCACACCAGCGGCGCCCGGCCGACCCCCGGCACCGGGCGCTCCCAGATCTTGGCGCGCAGCGATTCTGGCGGCGCGACTACACCGGCGGGGGCGTCCGGTTCACGACGACGACGAAGATTCATGGCTGCCGTCATGATGCCACCCCCGCGAGCAAGCTCGCATACGCCGAACGCGTCGTCTCGGCCAGCTCGGCGTGGCGGACGAGTTCCCCGCGCGCGAGATGCGGATCGTAGGGGATCTCGACGACCTCGCGGACCCACCCCGACAGGTGTTCGCGCAAATGCTCCGCTACGCGCGAGTCGTCGTGCGAATACTGATGCGAGACAACGATAGTGGTGTCGGCGACCACACCGGCACCGTCGTCGCCGTAGTGGTCGTCGAGCCATTCCAGGGTCACGCGCAGCCGGTTGGCGGCGTCGACGCGGGCCGGGATGGCCAGCACCAGTGCGATATCGGCGTCGTCGAGCAGGGGTCGCAGTTGCCGTCCGGCAATCGGGTTGCCGCCGTCGTACACTGCGGTGTACCCACCGGTGTCCAGCGCACGCGCGACAGTGAGAAATGTCGCGCGGCGGCGCAGCGGGGTCGCGTCGCGCCAGAGCAGCCCGAACCCGGAGGTGGAGCGGGACAGGCAGTCTTCCAGGGGCGCCGGTTCGTCGTCGCCCCGGCCGTATACCCAGGACTGCAGGTTCACCGGGTGCAGGTGCTTGTCGGCCCCACGCAGCGCGATGTCGCTACCCGCCGCGGTCGCGTCGACCGCCACCGTAGTCGCACCCGCGGTGACGAGCTCCGCGGCCAGGCCGAGCGCGGTCGTCGTGGTGCCCGCACCGCCGCAACCGCCGACCACCAGGATCGGCCTGCGGGTGCCGTCGCGGCGCTCACCGTTGCGACGCCGCAACCGCACCACCGGAGCCGGATCCCGCGCCAGGTCATCGGACGGGCCCCCCTCCGGGGCCTCGTCGAGCCATCGGCTCCAATCGTCTGTCATCGCCTCTCCTTACCCTGCCGCGATGCCCGTGATGAGCGTGCGATCGCCGACCAGCGCTGTCCGCACCGATTGCTTGGTGTAGGTGGCCGGTGCGCCCGCGGGCCGGAACTCGGTGACCTCCACCGTGAACCGGTCGGCCGCGACTGTGGTGATCCGCACGCAGTGGGTGGTCCCCACCGGGATGGTGTCGATACCGCGCTGGATCACGGCAGCCGGCGAGACATCGGCGTCGGGGGCGACCACTGCTCTGGCCTGCTCCCCCGATCGGGTCACGTAGTAGGCGTACTGGAAGGCGAGGACGGCGTCGGGTCCCGAGTCGGTGCCGCCCGCTTCGGCGCTGCGCAGCACGATCTCGGTGCGTTCGGTCGGGCACGAGCCCACGGTGTCGGCGGTCAGGTTGCCCGCGGTGAAGTGCAGCGGCGGGACGGCGTCACGGGCGGCCTTGTCGTCGCCGCGCCCGAAGAGCAGCAAGAACACGCCGGTCGCGGCGATCACGAGCACGAGGACCGAAACAGCCAGGACCACCCAGGCGCGCTGACGTTTCCGGTTCGCGCGCAGGGCGCCGGACGGTGCGAGCACGCGGGCGTCGTCGTATTCGTCGGCGGCGGCCTCGGGCCAGGGGAACTGGACGAGTTCGGCGTCGTAGTCGTCATCGGGGCCGGGCGCCGGGTCGGCGACCCAGTCCGACCAGCCGCCGGTGAAGTCGCTGCGGCGGCCGGCCAGTTGTGCGGGGGGTGGTGGAGCGGGCTCGGGCTCTGGTTCGACCGGGTACGGCCGCTTCTCGTACTCGGCCGCGTCAGCGTCGGCGGATTCGGTTGTCACGTCATCGAACTCGGCGGGCCGGGTGAACGGGTCACCGGCTTTCGGCTCGGACTCGATGTCCCGGCCGTGGGGGTTGTCGGCAACTGCCGCCTGATGCTCCGCCTCCCGGCTGTGCGAGTCGCCGGCAGCAGTCGGCTCGAAGTCGAGGGCGAGGCTGAACGGTTCCGGCTGACGCTGCCCGACCGTGCGGTGTTCCGGCGCCGCCTCGGCGATCGGGGCCGCGTCGGGACTCGTCGAATATCGGTCGACGCTGTCGTCGTCGTCCACTCCCGGTTCGGTGGTGTCCGGGCGCGCGGGGGCGCCGGTCTCGGCCTCGGGCTCCAGCGCCGAGTACCAGCGCGACAATTCGTTGTACGACTTCAACATTCCCCCCTTTCCACGGCGCCGGGCACAGTTCGCATCGAAGACCTCTCGGTGATCAGTTCACAGAGAACGGACGGGTGGTGGGTGCGGTGGTTACGGGTGTCGCGGCAGGCGGAGTCGTCGCGCCGCCGGATGAGGCGCCATCGGCTCCTGTCCCGAACGGAAATTGTCCCCCACCGGAGGGTTTGGTTGTCGTAGACGCGCCGGTCGGGCTCTGGAATATTCCCATACCACGCGAGTCGGACCCGCCGACCGGTACGGATCCCTTCCCGGAAACGCCTGCGGCGTCACGGGCGAGGGCGGCGAACCACTCGCCGACATACTGCGTCGGGGTGGCGCCGTTCGCGCCGACGCCCATGCGCGAGTACGCGTCATGGCGTTGCAGCGTGTCCCAATAGCGCACCCAGGTGGTGACGTCGAGGAGTTCGGCGTTGTCGGTCACATTCTGCTGAACCGCGGTGAACGCCTCGTTGACCAGCCGAACCCCGGTGGTCGGCGGTACCAGTTGCGGGACCGCGCCTGCCAGTTTCGTGCCGAGCAGCGTCAGCCCGGCCAGCGGATTCGACAGTGTGGCCGTGGCCAATTCGCTGATGCTCGCCGGGCTGATCACCGACTTCACCACGGTGGCGACGGCGTCGAGGCCGATCATGCCGACCTTCAGCAGTGCCTGGTACGCGGCGTTCACGTCGAGCTTGCTGTTCGGGTCCGAGGCGTCGGACAGTCGCTGCGAGATCGACTTCTTCGGCGCGATCGAGACGTCGGCCAGGGAGGCGCCGGAGATGTCTTCCTCGACCACCGCGGTGGCGGTTTTGATGGAGGTGAACGCCAGCGCCTGCGCGATCGAGGTCAACGAGCCGATCGGATCGCCGCCGGAGAGTTTCGACTGGCTCATGAGGTTGGTGACGGCGCGCACGATCGGCGCGCCCTGCGGTGCGTCGCACGCGAGATCGCCTGTGGCACAAAAGCTTGCGACCCGACCGGTGAGTTTGCCGAAGTCGTCGGCCTGCTCGCTCTGCGGGGCGAGCCCACCACCGGAGGCGACCCCCTGGCGCACCGGGCCGATGCTGGTGATCGCGTCGCCGGAGGTCCCCGGCGCCGCCAGCGGTGCCGTCCGGTCGGGCGCGCCGGGAAACAAGGGTGCGTTCGCGGCGCGGGTCGGGTCGGCGAACAGCGCGACCGCGGCGACCTTGTCCGCGGACAGTGCACCGGTGCCCGCGCCGACCTCCTGAGCGAACAGCGAGGCGACGTGGGCGCCTTGGGAATACCCGACCACCGCGATCCGGGTATCCGGGCAACGCCGCGTCACCTGGGTCGCCATCGCGCGAAGTCGCTCCAAACCCCCGGCCACCGATTCGGTGTACGGCACCGCGCCGCCCTGGACCGCACCGCCGAAACCCGCCTCATAGGGCACGTACGCACGATCGACGAGTCCCGCGTCGGCCGCACCGGCCAGCATCGGACGGAACACCGTCGACAGCATCCCGGTGTCGGTGCTGGGCGCCGCGTCGGGCGAGGACTCGCCGGTGCCCTGAATCCCCAAGGCGTACAGCGCTGGACACGCCGCGAGAGAAACCTGTGTGGACGGCGTGGTGGGTGTACTGTCTTCGGCACCTGCCACCCCGGCCGTAACCGACAGCGAAGCAACGGTGAACGCGATGAGCGTCCCCGTCAGTCGTGTCGTGCACCGAGCAAAATCGATCCGCATCACAGTCCGTTTCCGCTGACCAGTGGAGCGTTGAAACGCACTAAACCGTAACAGATTCCGGCTATCCCAACCGCTGCCCTAATCGGCCCTTTCGCTGCCCCCGGTAAATATGGTGCGGTCGGCAACCTTTCGGCGATCATCCGGACAGACAGCGGCCCGGGCGCCCTCGTGAGGAGGATGCCCGGGCCGTAGCCGGGGGTCAGGCGGCGGAGGTCACCCGGTACACGTCGTAGACACCTTCGACGTTGCGCACCACGTTGAGCAGGTGACCGAGGTGCTTGGGGTCGCCCATCTCGAAGGTGAACTTGCTGATCGCGACGCGGTCGCCATGGGTGGCCACCGAGGCGGACAGGATGTTGACCTTCTCGTCGGCCAGCACCTTGGTCACATCCGAGAGCAATCGGGTGCGGTCGAGCGCCTCGATCTGGATCGCGACCAGGAACACCGACGAGGGCGAGGGCGCCCATTCGACCTCGATGATCCGCTCCGACTGTTCCTGGAGGGAATCGGCGTTGGTGCAGTCGGTCCGGTGCACGCTCACCGCGCCACCGCGGGTCACGAAGCCCATGATCTCGTCGCCCGGCACCGGCGTGCAGCACTTGGCCAGCTTCGCGACCGTTCCCGGCGCACCGGGGATGAGCACGCCCGCGTCACCGGTGACGCGCTGGCGGGCGGGCGTGGTCGACGGCGTCGACCGCTCGGCCAGCTCGTTCTCGACATCGCCGATGCCGCCGAGCTGGGCCATGAGCCGCTGCACCACGTGATGCGCCGACACCTGGTGCTCGCCGACCGCGGTGTAGAGGGTGGAGATGTCGCTGTAGTGCAGCTCGTGCGCGACCGCGGTCATCGCCTCGACACTCATCAACCGCTGCAGCGGCAGCCCGACGCGACGGACCTCCTTGGAGATCTGCTCCTTGCCGCTCTCGAGCGCTTCCTCGCGCCGCTCCTTGGCAAACCACTGGCGAATCTTGGCTTTCGCGCGTGGTGAGACCACGAACTTCTGCCAGTCCCGGCTGGGTCCCGCGTTCTGCGCCTTGGAGGTGAACACCTCGACGACTTCGCCGTTCTCCAGCTGGCGTTCCAGCGCCACCAGGCGACCGTTCACCCGCGCACCGATGCACTTGTGCCCGACCTCGGTGTGCACCGCGTACGCGAAGTCGACCGGTGTGGACTTCTGCGGCAGCGTGATCACATCGCCCTTGGGCGTGAACACGAAGATCTCCGGCGACTTCAGGTCGAAGCGCAGCGATTCCAGGAACTCCGCGGGGTCGGCGGCCTCGCGCTGCCAGTCGAGCAGCTGGCGCATCCACGCCATGTCGTCGACTTCGGCGGCGTCGCCGGAGTGCTTGCCCTTGGTCTCCTTGTACCGCCAGTGCGCGGCGATGCCGAACTCGGCGGTCCGGTGCATGTCCTGCGTGCGGATCTGCACCTCGAGCGGCTTGCCGTCCGGGCCGACGACCGTGGTGTGCAGCGACTGGTAGACCCCGTAGCGCGGCTGCGCGATGTAGTCCTTGAACCGCCCGGCCATCGGCTGCCACAGCGAGTGCACGACGCCGACCGCGGCGTAGCAGTCGCGGACTTCCTCGCACAGGATCCGCATGCCCACCAGGTCATGGATGTCGTCGAAGTCTTTGCCCTTGACGATCATCTTCTGATAGATCGACCAATAGTGCTTGGGCCTGCCCTCGACGATCGCGTTGATCCGCGACGCGGCCAGGGTGTTGGTGATCTCGGCGCGCACCTTCGCCAGATAGGTGTCACGCGAGGGTGCGCGATCGGCGACCAGGCGCACGATCTCGTCGTACTTCTTGGGGTGCAGGATCGCGAAGGCGAGGTCCTCGAGCTCCCATTTGACCGTGGCCATACCCAGGCGATGCGCCAGTGGCGCGATCACCTCGAGGGTCTCCTTGGCCTTCTTGGCCTGTTTCTCCGGCGGCAGGAAACGCATGGTGCGCATGTTGTGCAGCCGGTCGGCGACCTTGATCACCAGCACACGCGGGTCACGCGCCATGGCGATGATCATCTTGCGGATGGTCTCGGCCTCGGCCGCCGCGCCCAGGTTGACCTTGTCGAGTTTGGTGACGCCGTCGACGAGGTGGGCGACTTCCTGACCGAATTCTTCCTTGAGCTGCTCGAGCGAGTAGCCGGTGTCCTCGACGGTGTCGTGCAGCAGGGCCGCGACCAGAGTGGTCGTGTCCATGCCGAGTTCAGCGAGGATATTGGCGACCGCGAGCGGGTGCGTGATGTAGGGGTCGCCGGACTTGCGGAACTGCTTGGCGTGGCGTTCGTCGGCGACGTCGAAGGCACGCTGGAGCAGGCCGAGATTGGCCTTCGGGTACAGCTCGCGGTGGACGGTGGCCAACGGTTCGAGGACCGGCTTGACCGCCGCGATCCCGCGTTGACCGGTCATCCGCCGAGCCAGCCGCGCACGGACCCGCCGCGACGCCGAACTGGGCACCGAGGCTGTCGGGGACTGCTTGGCGGTTTCGGGGGTCTTCGCCGCGGCGCCTTGGCTTGGCGTGGCTCCGGTGGATTCCTGCCCGACCTTCGCCTCGCCGAGTTGTCGAGTCATGCCACCACCTCTCACGCTGCATTCGGACCTGTCGGCCGAGTGCTGCAACCGCCCGGGTCCTCAACTTTAGTCCCCGCACCGACCTGGTGTTCGAGTCACCGGGGTCACAGGCCTGCGGCTAATCCGCCTCTCCGCGGTTTCTGCCGATCGTTCACGGGCAGCGTAGTGAGTTTCCGGGCCTGCGGATAGGTGTTCGACAAGCTTTTCGACATCCCGATGAGCTACCCACGTCCCAGCCGTGATCAGCGGTTTCGTTCCGGCTGGAGCCGCAGGCTGAGGAGGAGGGTGTTGGGGTTGAGGAACCTGTCAGCGCTCGTCGGCCTGGGTTGGGCGGATGCGCAGGCTGTGACCGTCGAGGCGGCCGGGCGGGGCGGCGAGGAGGTCGAGGACGGTGGGGGTGAGGTCTACCAGGGTGTGGGCGCTGGTCACGGTGCCCGGGGTGAAGTCGGGGCCGCGGGCGATGACGAAATTGGCGGTTTCGGCGGGGGTCTGGCCGCCGTGGCCGCCGGTCGGGAGGTGGCCGTGGTCGGTGGTGACCAGAACGGTCCACTGCTCGCGGGGATGGGCTCGCGCGCGCTGGTCGACCGCCGCGACGATCCGGCCGACCAGTGCGTCCACCCGGCGGATCGCGGCGAGGTAGGCGCGGGACGCACCGCCGTGCCGGTGGCCCGCCAGGTCGATCTGGTCGAGGTGGGTGAAGACCAGATCGGGGCCGGACCGCTCGATCGCGGACACCACTTCGGCCGCGGTCGCGGCATCGGTGACCGACTCGTCGGGATCGTCGGCGACGGGCGCGGTGGTGAGGGCGACGTCGGCGCGCCGGTCACCGGTGGCGGCGATCGTCGCGATCTGGTGCCAGGTACCGATCGACACCGTGTGCCGAGCGGGGTCGGCCCGTTCGATCCGGGTGAACACGCTCGGGTGCGCCAGAAACGCAGTCGCGTCGAATTCGTTGCCGGTGATTCCGTGCTCGGTGTCCCACACTCCGGTCAGCGCGCTCGCCCACGACGGTCCGGAAATCGTGATGTGCCCCGCGATGTTCCCCTGCGACAGCAGCCCTTGCGCGGCGAGGTGCCGCAATCGCGGTGCCTGCGCGGTGTCGGCCTTGTCGAACATCAGCCCGTCGATCCCGATGACGACGACTTTGTTCACCACCGCGCCCACCCCGCGACGCGGAGCCCCGAACGCGGCCGCCGCGTCGACCGTCGCGCCCACGTCGTCGAACGCCGCCACCGAGCCTGCCGCCGATCCCACCAGCGGAATCGTCACCAACGCGGTGACCAGCGCTACGAGCACTTTCGCCGGAGCCGACATCTCGCGCATGCCCTCACGATGAGGGATCGACGACGGCGCGGCGAGGCCGACGCGACGGTGTTCATCGACGTTTCATCGGCCTCGCACGCACCGGACGTCTCGCTGAACAGCCCGCGAACCACAGGTCGAGCCGCGAACCCGCGATCCGGCTTCTGCCGCTTCGGCACGTACACCGAAATGTGCTCGCAGGCAGGCGATCTCACCGACTGTGGGGAGCCGCAACTGCGTTCGGCGCGGCTCAGTCCTCGTCGACGTCGAACGCCCACACCACCGCGGGCCGCCCGGTGGCCTTCACCCGGCGACGTTCACCGGTCCGGCCGAGCCCTGGAATCGCGGCGAGCGTGCGGTTGAGGTTGGCGGGGTCGGGACGGGTGCCGTGCAAGGAGGTACTGAGATCGACCGCGCGGGTGGCGGGAAACTCGGTGCCCGCCAGCGCTCGGGTGAGCGCCGCGTCCTTCCAGAGGAGTCCGGCCAGCAGCGCACGGCTGGCATCGACGATGCGATTGTGGTCGAAGGCCAGTGGCGGGACCTCGTCGAAACCCACCCACGCGGCGGGTCCCTCGTGCTCGGCGACCACCGCCCACATCGCGATGGCCAGCGTCGGCCCGCGCGGGTCGCGGTGCGGTTCGTCGAACGTGACGAGCTGGCCGACCGCGCCGATCGCCGCGGCCGGCACGCCGAGTTTGGTGTGGACGGCGCGCCGGGCGGCGTCGACGAGACGTTCGCCGCGACCGAGCAGCACACCCGGTAGCGCGAGTTCGCCGGTGAACGGCTCGAACTCGCGGGGGGCGATGCCGATCCGAACGCCGCTGTCGCCGTCCCAGCACCGCAAGGTCACCACATCGATCGACACAACGGATTGCTCCACGTCATCCCATCCTGCCTCGAACTGGTCTGCTCCGGGCGCGGTGCGTTGTCACCGGCCGATACCGCGGTTCACGGTACGGATGCTCCGATTCTTCCCTGCCCACCCCCATCAGCGGGTCGCTCCCTCCGGTCGCCGACAGGAGCCGCGAAGGCGCGGTCGCGCCGATCCGGACCGTGGCCGGTCAGCACCACCGGTACCCGCAACCGCTCGGCCAGCCAGGCTGCCGGGTCGGTGTCGATCGGCACGAGAATCGGTGTCGCACCGAAGAGCTGATCGGTGAGCCACTGCTGGTGATCGAGATCACGCCACCGGCCGGGGACCAGTTCGGTCATCCTGCCCGCCGGCGTCTCGTATGCCTGTGCGCCGCGCAGGGTCGCGGGCACGTCGAGGTGGTTGACGACCAGTCCGTCGATCCCACCGCACACGTCGACGGCGTAGCGCAGCAGGATCGGATCGAGATGCCCCTGCCGAAACGCGCCCTGGTAATGCCCGGTGCCGTTGTGTGGTTCGGGAAATCCGAGCGGTGCTTCGGTCGGCAGCGGACCCGCTCCGTGGCGGGTCATATAGGTCCGGGTGACGCCGAGAACCGCGGCGGTCGCGCCGATGTCGCGGAGCATGGCGCGGGCGTTGCGCGGCTCGACCGTCGACCAGGTGGTGTGCGGGTGCAGGCCGCGCCACTCGTCGAGCAGCACACCCTGCGCCCCCTCGAACACCAAGCGCCCAGCGTGCGCGAGCCGGGCGAGTTCGTCGGCGCCGGTGATGCGGACGGCTCGCGCGAAATCGCGGTACATCGCCACCAGGGCATCGATCGATTCGTACCCGTGCGCGCTGGGACCGATGAGGTCCTCGTAGTGCGCCGCGAGCCGATCCAGTTTGGCGCGCAGCGCGGCGGGCGCCCAGCAGTCCGCGACGGTCGGCGCGTCGTTCTCCAGTGCGTACCAGGCTGTTTCGCCGATGCCACGGCCGCAGGAACCGTGCCGCGAAGTACCCCTCGCGTCCTCGCGCGCACGGTTGGCCGCGATGTGGATCGGTGTGGTCAGCAGAGCCCGGCCGTCGACGGCGAGCAGGCCGAGCGGATCGTGAACACCGAGGGCCGCCAGCTGTTCGGATTCGGCGGCGAGCGCGATCGGCTCCACCAGCATGTGCCGCGACAGCAGGGTCGCGACCCCCGAGAAAGTCCCCGATCCGAACTGCGCGAAGGTGTGCCGGCGACCGTCGGCCACGACGTTGTGCGCGGCCTGCGCACCGCCGTTGAACCGCACCACGGCCGACACCCCGAGATCGGCCGCGGGCGAGCACAACCAGTCGACCGTGGCGCCCTTGCCCGCGTCACCGAAGCCCAGGTCGACGACGACGAGGTGCTGGTCACCGAACATCGGGCTCATCGTCCCGGCGGCAGGGCGCGCAGCGTCGGGCCGGGCTTCGAGCCGAGCGCTCGGCCGACCGCGTCGGCCTCGTCACTGGATCCGATGTCACGCAGATCGGCCAGACCGGTATCGAGATCGACCCGGGCCTCGCCCAATCCGATGGTCAGCGCGATCAATTCGCAGACCGCGCCGGGGTCGTCGAGCTTCAGGAAGTTCTGCCCCAGCAGCCCCCGCCAGTGGTCGGCGATCTCCGGATCGCGGTAGTACGACGACTGATTCGGCAGGATGTAGTACACGTGCCAGCGCTGCTCGAGTTCGCGATAGATCGACTCGACGGACACGTCGCGGCGCACATGATCGCCGATCACCGCCCTGATGTGCCGGGCAGCCAGACGAGGCTTGTTCAACTCGTCGCCGATCAGGAACAGGTATCCCTTCTTGCCCCGCTTGTCCCATGCGTCCGTCGCGACATGCTCGGTGATGAAATAGGCGGCCAGTTCATAGCTTTCGGATTTCTGCCCGCCACCGCCGCCCTCGAGCAGGATCGCCCGCAGCTGTTCGTCCATCCGGTTGTCGGATTCGAACTGTCCCACCTGCAACGGCACCCGGTCGGTGTCGGCATCGCCGATCGCACCGAACAGGACCTGCGGGTCCTGCGCGTATCCCTTGTTCTTCAGCAGCCCGTGCAGTTTTCCGAGCTTGTCCTGCATGATGCGCGGCACCCGGCCCATCGATCCGGTCACATCGAACAGCACGGCCACCGGCAGTGAGTTCCCGTGCTCGGCCGAGTCCCGGCACTCCCGCTTGCCGACCCCGAAGGGATCGAGCGACGGATGCGCGCACCACGTGTCGTACGGCTTCGCTCGCATCTCGGCGGTGTACCCGAAATCGTCCACCCCCTGCCGTGCCCGAAACGTCTTGCCCGCCCGGTAGGCGGTGTCATCCCAGTTCCCGTACCCCATCCGAACCACTCCCTTTCGCGATGTCCTAGTTTTAGTCTATTCAACTAAAACAAGTATCGTCAAGAGGCGCCGGTGCGGGTCGATTACGGTCGAGACATGTCCGATGCACCCGCCGAGCCCGCATCCACCGATTCGGTCGCCCGATTCCAGCGCGCGACCACCGACAACGACATCACCGCCCTGCTCGACACCTTGACCGACGATGCCGAACTCATCTCACCGGTATCGGGGCGGCTCGTCTTCCGCGGGCGAACCGACCTCGCCCCTCTGCTCACCCTCGTCTATCGCGCGGTCAGCGATCTGCGATGGACCGACACACTCGGCACCGGCGACACCCGGGTCCTGTTGGGCGAAGCCAGGTTCGGTCCTTTTCGGATGACCGAGGCGATGGTGCTCCACCTCGATTCCGACGGCCGCATCCGGCGCTTGCGCCCACATCTGCGCCCCTGGCTCGCGCTCACCGCGGTGGCGGTGTGGTTGGGTCCGAATCTGCTCCGGTATCCGGGAGCGGTGCGGCGGGCCGCGGCGTCTGCGCGGTAGCCACCGGACCGTCTTCGACCAGGCCGTCCGGGGTGAGCTCGAGCCTGCGGATGACCCCGATGTCGTCGAGGAAGCGCTCGTCGTGGCTCACCACGATCAGCGCACCCTCGAAACTCGCCAGCGCCTGGGTGAGATGAGCCAGGCTGGGGAGGTCGAGGTTGTTGGTGGGTTCGTCGAGCATCAGCAGCCGGGGGGCCGGCTCGGCGAGCAGCAGGGAGGCCAGGGCGGCGCGCAATCGTTCGCCGCCCGAGAGCGCCGCGGCCGCGATGTCGGCATCGGCACCACGGAACAGGAAGCGCGCGAGCTGACCGCGGATCCGCTCCGGCGTCGCGTGCGGTGCCGCGGCGGCGACGTTCTCGAACACCGTTCGCGTTTCATCGAACACGTCGAGACGCTGCGGCAGCATCCGCCACGCCACCTTCGGCCCCTCCTCGACGATCCGGCGCAACAGGGTGGTTTTACCCGCGCCGTTGCGCCCGGTCAACGCGATCCGCTCCGGTCCGCTCACGCGCAGCTCGACCACCGGACCGTTGGCCAGCTCGACCTGCTGCAGGTCGAGCACATCCTGGCCTGGATACAGCCGGGTGCCGGGGAGCTCGACGCGGATCTCCCGGTCCGCGCGCACCGATTCCGCGGCGTGGTCGAGGGTTTCGCGGGCGGAGTCGAGTTTGTCGAGATGGGAGTTGCGCAGTTTGCCCGCCGACACCTCCGCGGCGTTCTTGCGCAATCCCGCGACGATTTTCGGTACTCGCTTGTTGTCCTGCATCTTCTGCGCGAAGCGGGCCCGCCGGTCCAGTTTCGTTCGCGCGTCGACGAGTTCGCGTGCCTGCTTACGCACATCGCTGCGCGCATCGCGAACAGCGGCGCGCGCCGCCTCCTGCTCGGCCTCGATGATCCGCTCGTAGTCGCTGAAACCTCCACCGAAGGAGCGGATTTCGCCCGCGCGCAGTTCGGCGATGCCGTCCATCCGGTCGAGCAGTTCGCGATCGTGGCTGACCACGATCACGGTGCCCGTGAACTGCCGGATCACCTCGTAGAGCCGCCCGCGGGCGACCGCGTCGAGGTTGTTGGTCGGTTCGTCGAGCAGTAGCACGTCGGGCTCGCGCAGCAGTTGCGCGACCATGCCGAGCAGCACGGTCTCGCCGCCGGAGAGGGTGTCCAGCGTGCGGTCGAGGTCGTCGACCGAGGTGGCGACGTAGTCGAGCCCGAGCTTGCCGAGCAGTGCGACAGCCTCGTCCTCGACCTGCCAGGACATGCCGACCGTGTCGAAATCGGCGGGTTCGCCGGTGCCGCTCTCGATGCGGTGCAGCGCGCGGCGTACCTCGGCGATACCGAGCACCTCGTCCACCCGCTGACCGGTCTGCATGCCCAGGTCCTGCCGGAGATAGCCGAGGCTGCCCGGCACGGAGATCGACCCACGCACGGGCTTCAGTTCACCGGCGACCAGCCGCAACAGCGTCGATTTCCCGGCGCCGTTGCTGCCGACGAGACCGATCTGACCCGGCCCGACGACAGCGTCGAGCCCGTCGAAGACAGTGGTGCCATCCGGCCAGTGAAAGGTGAGATCGGAGAAAGAAAGAGAGGTCATGCGGATCCCCTGGAGGTGCGACGGAAACACGGTGCGCAGAATGCGGACCGTCCGAGAGCGCTACCTCAAGAAATCAACGCATGGCTCCGATCGCCGGGAACAAGACCCTTCATTGATAACACCGAGCCATCCCGACGCGCCACCCCTTTTCTCCTCCTGTGAGCCCCGTCATGGAAAAGCTAGCCTGGACGCGAGTCGCCATCTCGTGGGCGAACCCGGATCGAAGGAGTGCGATGGCGACGATTGTGGTACGCGAGGCGACCCGGCACGATGTCGACGCGGTGGCCGAGACGCTGGCCGCGGCGTTCCAGCACGACCCGGTGATGAGCTGGATCCTGCCGGATCCGGATCGGCGGGCCGCGGGCCTGCCCCGGTTCTTCGCCACGATGGCGCGCCACCGCTTCTTACCGGCGGACGCCTCCGACCTCGCCCTGCGCCCGGACGACACGGTGGGCGGCGTGGCCCTGTGGACCCCGCCGCACCGCCACAAGCCCTCGCCGCTGGCCGAACTTCGCACCCTGCCCGGTATCTGGCGCGCGTTCGGCCGCCGCACCCTGGCCGGCAAACAGGTCGGTGACCTGCTCGAGAAGAACCACCCGACCGAACCACACTGGTATCTGGCGATGCTCGGCTCCGCCCCCGATGTCCGGGGCGCGGGATACGGCAGCGCGCTGCTGCACAGTCGGCTCGACCGCGTCGACGCCGAGCATGCTGTCGCCTATCTGGAATCCAGCAACCCGGTCAACGTGCCGTACTACGAACGCTTCGGCTTCGTCGTGACCGGCGAATTGCAGATCCCGGGCGGCCCGGCGCTGTGGCCGATGCTGCGGGCAGCGCGCTGAGTCAGAGCTTGACGATCGAGCTCACCGGGTAGTCGCCCTGGTGCTCGCGGCCCTTCAGGAACTCCAGTTCCATCACCACGGCGGCGGCGACCACCTCGGCGCCGACCTCTTTGAACAGGGCTGCCGCGGCGGCGAGGGTGCCACCGGTGGCGAGGACGTCGTCGAGCAGCAGGATCCGCTTGCCCTCGAGGTCGACGCCGTCGGCGGGGATTTCCAGTGCGGCGGAACCGTATTCGAGCTCGTACTCGCGCGAGACCACCGGCGGCGGGAGCTTGCCGCCCTTGCGGATGGCGAGCACGCCGGTGCCGAGCGTCGCGGCGACGCCTGCTCCGAGCAGGAAGCCACGCGCGTCCACGCCGGCCACCAGGTCGGCGTCGGGGGCGATGGCGGCGAAGCAGTCGATGACCGCGCGGAAGCCGACGGCGTCGGCGAACACAGGGGTGAGATCGGCGAAACGCACACCCGGCGTGGGGAAGTCGTCGTGCCAGCGGGTCAGCCGGGTCACCGCGGCGGCCGCCTCGGCGGTGCGCTCACTGGCCTGATCGTCGGACTCGACCACCGCGTGCTTGCTCATCAACCCTCTTTCATCACGTGCGCTCATCGCTGCAACACCCAGCGATCCATGTTCCACCCGGTACCGGCCTGTGTCGGACCGGCGATCCCGTTCCGCATGCCGTTGCCGAACGCGATGACGCGCGGCGTCGCGAACAACGGAATGCTCGGTAGCTGCGCCCACAACAGGTTCTCGGCCTCGGTCAGCAGGTTCAGCGTCGCGGTCGAGTTGGCTTCGCCCGCAAGCTGATCGGTGATCGCATCGTAGCGACCGTTAGCAAACCCACCGAAATCGAGGCCGCTACCTGCCCGCAACGCGGCGAACGCGGCAACTCCCTCGCTCGCCCCCGCGGGCCCCGGCACCGCGCCGGTTCCGCCGAGCACCGCGTCGACCGCGCCCTCGGGCAGCTTCACCGGGGTGAACTCGGGCGAACCCGCGTCGACCACGGTGATGCCCGCCCCTCGGCAGGACTCGGCGATCATCGCCACGGTCTGCGCGCGACGTGCGTCGGGACCCTGATACCCGATCCGCACCGTCGGCTGCGCCGCGCCGGACGAGGCCAAAGTCGCGGAGGCCGCCGGGATGTCGGCGCCGCGATAGCGATCGGCACCACCGATCACTGCCGGGTAGTACAGCGAATCCTGCTGCACCACATGCGCGTTCAGTACACCCGCACCGAGCCCGTGCGGCGCAGGCTCCCCTGCCTTGCCCAGCGTGTCGAACAGCGCCTGGCGTGGCACACACTGCGCGAACGCCCGGCGCACCTCCACCCGGGAGAACACCCCACCGGTGGCGAGCACGAGCTGTTCGGCACTGCGGCTCGCGACCGTCTGCTCGTCGAAACCGTCGAGCTCCAGATCCGCGACCGACCCGGCCCCGAGATCGACGACGCCGAGCGCGTTCTCCTTCGCCTTGGCGGCGAAATCGGTGCCCTTGGGCCACACCACGATCCGCTTCGTCTCGGGCGCGTCACCCCACCATCTCTCGTTGGCGACCAGCACCAAACCGTCCTTCGCGCTGAAGGATTCGATTCGATACGGCCCCGACGACGGGAACTTCGTCAGATCCAGCGCCCCGGCCCGCACAATCCAGCCGCTGTTCCAGAAATCGGCGATCCGGCCGATCACCGCGCCGTCGCCGGTCTGCAGGGCGTTCACCACGTTCGGCACCCCGACCGCCTGCGCCACCACATGCGCGGGCATCACCTCGGCCGCGGTGAACAGCGTCCGCCACGGCAGGTAGTGCTTACCCGGCCGGAACACCACGGTGGCGTCCTTGGACCCGGGCTGGCAGTCGATCCGTTCGATCTCGTCGTAGCCCACGGTGCTCGCCGCGTCGAACAACGAGACGGGCCCGCGGTCGCCGGGGCGGGTGAACTTGCCCGAGCGCGCCGACCACGCCAGCACCAGGTCGTCGCAGGAGGTCTTCACCCCGTCGGAGTACACCCCGTCCGGGTTGAGCCGGTACTGCACCGTCTGCGTCTCGCCCGGCACTTCCTTGGCCGTGCCGACGTCGGTGTCGGCCACCTGCTGACCGTTCGGTCCGGTGTAGAAGAACCCGGTCAGCACCCGGCCGAACACTGCCGCGGCGCCGCTGCTCGCGCCGAGCGTGCTCGCGCCGTTGTAGCTGGCGACCGCGGCGTCGACCGCGTACCCGATGGACGGCACCTGGTTCTTGGTCGAGCACCCGGCCACCACGGAGGTGGTCACAGCCGCCGTGGCGAGCACGGTGATCAGTCGAATCGTGCTGCGTCGCATGATGAGACCCCCTGCTAGTCGGTCGTCAGTGCCTTCTCTGCTGCCGCTTTCCGCTCGGACGCGAGCCCGGCCGCGGCGCGCCGCTGCCGGTCGGTCGCGAGCCACGGGCGGCCGACGCGCCCACCGGAACCCGAGCGCCCGCACCGACACCGGCACGCTTGTCCAGGACCTTCTTGGTGTGCGCGGCCACCGGACCCCAGCGTTCCTTGATCGAGACCAGCACCGGTACCGCCAGGAAGAGCGAGGAGTAGGCGCCGACGATCATGCCGACCAACTGCACCAACGCGAGGTCCTTGAGCGTGCCGACCCCGAGCAGCCACACCGCGATCACCAGCATGCCGATGATCGGCAGGATGCCGATCACGGTGGTGCTGATCGAGCGCATGAGTGTCTGGTTGGCGGCCAGGTTGGCCTGTTCGGCGTAGGTGCGTTTGTTCAGGTGCAGCACGCCGCGAGTGTTCTCCTCGACCTTGTCGAAGACCACGACATTGTCGTAGAGAACGTAACCCAGAATCGTGAGCAAGCCGATCACCGCGGCCGGGGTCACCTCGAACCCGACCAGCGAGTAGATACCCGCCGTCACGAACAGGTTGAAGAACAGCGACACGATCGCCGCGATGGACATGTCCCGTTCGAAGCGGATGGCGATGTACACCATCGTCAGCAACACGAACACCGCCAGCGCGATCAACGCCTTCTGGGTGATCTGCCCGCCCCAGGTCTCGCTGATCTCGGCGATGCTGATGGCGTTGCGGGTCACCTGCCCGGACGAGTCCTTGGGCTGGAATTCGTCGTAGAGCGCGGTCTGGAGCTGGTCGATCTGTGCCAGGTCGAGGGTTTCCGAACGCACCTGGATGGTGGCCGACTCCCCGGAACCGACCTTCTGCACCGACACCGGTCCGTGGCCGAGCGCCTGCGAGTAGACGTCTTCCACCTCCTGGGTGGTGACGCCCTCGGCTGCGGGGATCTGGATACGCGAGCCGCCCTCGAAGTCGATACCGAGGGTGAAACCGCGCACGCCGATGCTGAGCAGCGAGATCAGCAGCAGCGCCGCCGACAGCGTGTAGAAGAACTTGCGCCTGCTGACGATGGGGAAGCCGCCGGTGCCGGTGTAGAGACGCTCGAAGAACCCGTGCTTCGGGCCCTGTGCGGGCTCGTAGGAGTCCAGGTTCACCGATTCCTCGGTGGGGTTGTCGTTGCTCATCGTGACATCTCCTTCGGCCTGGCCTGGCCGCGTTCCCTGGCGATCTGCTGAACCGAGCCGAGTCCGTTCACCGACGGCTTGGCCCAGAACGGCGAGCGCGAGGCGAGCATCAGCAGCGGTGCGGTGACCAGGTAGAGCACGATCACGTCGAGGACTGTGGTGACGCCGAGGGTGAAGGCGAAGCCCTTCACCTGACCGGCGGCGAGCAGATACAGCACGACCGAGGCGATCAAGCTGACCGTCTTACCGGACAGGTTGGTGCGCTGCGCGCGCTGCCAACCGCGCGGCACCGCCGAGCGGAAGCTGCGGCCTTCGCGCATCTCGTCCTTGATGCGTTCGAAGAACACCACGAACGAGTCGGCCGTCAATCCGATACCGATGATCAGACCGGCGATGCCCGCGAGGTCGAGGGTGAACCCGATCCACCGCCCGAGCAGCACGATGATGCCGTAGACCGCGACACCGGCCGCGATCAGCGAGAACCCGGCCAGCAGGCCGAGCATCCGGTACACCAGCAGGCAGTACAGCAGCACCGCGATGAGGCCGACGGCGCCGGCCAGCAGACCCGCCTTCAGCGAGGACAGGCCCAGCGTCGCCGAGACCGTCTCCGCTTCGGAGGTCTGGAACGACAGCGGCAGCGAACCGTACTTCAGCGTGTTGGCCAGCTCGTCCGCGCTGTCGGCGGTGAAGCTGCCCGAGATCGAGGTGCGACCACCCAGCTGCGGGCCCTGCTGCACCTGCGGCGCGCTGACGACCTTCGTGTCGAGCACGAACGCGACTCGCTTGTTGACGTACTCACCGGTCAGCTTCGACCAGGCATCGGCGCCCGCGGACTTGAACTCGAGGTTCACCTCGTGCCGGGCCTGCTGGGAGTTCAGGCCGGAGGTCGCGTCGGCGATCTCCTGGCCGTCGATGCGGCTCGGGCCGAGCAGGAACACCTCGGTGCCGTCCTGCGAGCAGGTGACCAGGGGAAGGGCCGGGTCGTCGTTACCGGTCAGCGGGTCGGGCTTGGTGCAGTCCATGGCCGCCACGGCGACCTGCTGAACCTGCTGATCAGTGCTCTGGCGCAGTGCCTTGGCGTCGGCGATCTCCTTGGCCTGCTGCTGCTGGGTGGTGAGCCCACCGGGCGGCGGCGTCGGCGTGGGAGGCGCCTGCGCGGGGAACACCCGCGACTGCGGTGCCGGGGTTGTCGCGCCCTCGGTGGGCGGGGCACCCTCGGCCGGCGGGGTCGCTTCGCCGGGGGCGGGGGCCGGAGTCTCCGTGGCCGCCGGGGGGGTGGTGCCACCCGGTGGCGCGGTGCCGGTCGCGGGCGGAGCCGCCCCGCCTGCCTGCGGCTCGGTCGCGAACAGCACCGGGCGGATGTAGAGCTTGGCGGTGGTGGCCAGCGCGCGTGCCTGCTGGCTGTCATCGCCGGGCACCGTGATGACCAGGTTGTCACCGTCGATGACCACCTCGGAGCCGGCGACACCGAGCCCGTTGACGCGGGCGTCGATGATCTCCTGCGCCTTCTTCAGGCTGTCCTGGCTCGGCTTGTTGCCGTCGGGGGTCCGCGCGGTCAACGTGACGCGGGTACCACCCTGCAGGTCGATGCCGAGCTTGGCCGACGGGGAATGGTCACCGGTGAAGAACACCAGCGCGTAGATCACGGCCAGCAGCGCGGCGTAGACGCCGAGCAGCCGGAACGGATGCGCCGATCCTTGGGAAGGTGGCACAGCAGGTCATCTCCTAGGCGGGAAGTCGAGGCTGGATCGGTGGGCACGACGGTGCCCGGCCCGCGACGCCAGTGCGCGCGGGCGGGAAGAGGGGCTGGTCAGTCCTTGGTCAGCCGGGTCTCGGTCTGTTCCACGGCTTCCTCGACAACGGGAGCGTCGGTGGCCTCAGTGGTCTCCTCGACGGTCGCCTCGTCGGCGCGCACCTCGCGGATCGCCTGACGCAGCCAGGTGGTGACGACATCCTCGGCGATCTCCAGGTCGACGGTGGTCTCGTCGAGGTCGACGATGGTGCCGTACAGACCCGAGGTGGTGACGACCGCGTCGCCCACCTTCA
Source organism: Nocardia sp. NPDC060249 (assembly GCF_042728755.1). NCBI lineage: Bacteria > Bacillati > Actinomycetota > Actinomycetes > Mycobacteriales > Nocardiaceae > Nocardia > Nocardia sp. NPDC060249. Next base: position 1,023,812 of record NZ_JBHXAQ010000001.1, on the reverse strand, counting down.
GCGACTCCTGCATCGTCGAGACCTTCTCGGCCTCCCGCTTCTGTTTGCGGATACCGAAGAACATCGGCACGAGCAGGGCCAGGATCAGCAGCGGAAAGAGGAAGTCCATCGTCGAAGTCAGTCCCTAGTCAGTGGTGGACGTGCGAGTACGCCTGACAGTCTGCCAGTTCCCCGCCGCGGCGACACACCGGACACCGACGCGCGCGTGAAACTGCCCCGGTCCGCGGGTGCGCGAACCGGGGCAGAGGGTGTTCAGGCGACGGGGCCGTAGGTGTAATCGTCGAGCGGGAAGGTGACGGCCTCGCGGTGCGCGGCGGCGGTGCTGGTCGGGCGCAGCAGTGCCGCTTCACCGTGCTGGTTGAAGTAGTAGCTGCGCGCGGACGAGCAGTCACCACCGTAGAAGACCGAGGAACCGAGCTTGTCGGTCATCCGGTCGAGGAATTGCGCGTTGGCCTCGTCGGTGACCTCGAAGGTCTGCTCGCCCCGGCGGAACAGTTCGGTGAACAACCTGCCCATGTGCTTCATCTGGGCTTCGATGGTGGTGAAGTACGACAGCCCGCTGTAGGAGTAAGGGCTGTTGAGACTCAGGAAGTTGGGGAACTTGGGCACAGTGATGCCCTCGTAAGCCTGAAAACGGTTGTCGCGCCAGAACTTTCCGAGATTCACACCGTCGCGGCCGACGATTTCGATGGCCGGGAAGTTCACGTCCCACAGGTTGAAGCCGGTGGCCAGCAGCAAGGTGTCGATCTCGGTTTTGTGGCCGTCGGCGGTGACGATGCCGTCGGGTTCCACATGGTCGATCGAGTTCGTCTCCAGCCGCACGTGCGGCTGGTTGAAGGTCTTGAAATAGGTGTTGGAGAACGTCGGGCGCTTGCAGCCGAAGTCGTAGTGCGGGGTGAGCTTGTCCCTGGTCTCCGGATCACGCACCTGCGCGAACAGGTGCGCCTTGGCCAACGCGGCAGCCGCCCGGTTCAACGGTTTGGCCTGCTTGTAGTGCAGCACGCCGACAACCATCAACGCCTCGAGCATGCCAGTGTTGACCAGCCGGGCCGCCTTCTGCGTGAGCGGAACCCTGTCGAACAGTTCCCGCACCACCCCCGGAATCGGGGCGTCGACCTTGGGCACCACCCAGATCGGGGTCCGCTGGAACACGGTGAGCTCGTCGACCTTCTTCGCGACCTCGGGCACCAGCTGCACCGCGGTGGCGCCGGTGCCGATGACGGCGGCCTTGCGACCGGTCAGGTCGTAACCGGCGTCCCAGTCGGTGGTGTGGATGATCTTGCCCGCGAAGGACTCGATGCCGGGGAACGGCGGAGTGTAGGGCTGGGACAGAAAACCCGTCGCCGCGAGCAGATAGCGCGCGGTCAGCGTCTCACCGCCGGCGATCGTCACCACCCACTGCTGGTGCTCCGCGTCCCAGCGCGCACCGTCGACGACGGTCCCGAACCGCATCCGCCTGCGCAGATCGTATTTGCCGGCCACATGCTCGGCGTATCTCTTCAGCTCGGCGCCGGGGGCGAACAAACGGGTCCAGCGCGGGTTCGGCTCGAAGGAATAGGAGTAGGTCACCGAGGCGATGTCGACCGCCAGACCCGGATACCGGTTCACATGCCAGGTGCCGCCCAGGTCGTCCTCCCGTTCCAGGATGACGAAATCGCGCAACCCGAGCCGGTCGAGCTCGATACCGGCACCGATGCCACCGAAACCCGCTCCGACCACGACCGCGTCGAACTGAGGTACCACGCCGAACCTCCAGACTGAGGGAGAATGCTCCAGTTCCAGAATGACACGTCATTCTGATTACATCGAATGTAACATCGTCAATGTGACGAAGCCACCCTCGCGAATCGACCAGCGCAAAGCCGAATTGCGCAGGGAGATCATCGATACCGCGTTCGACTGCTTCGCCGAGAAGGGCTATCACGCCGCCGGAATCGCCGATATCGCCACGCGTCTCGGTATCGGGCACGGCACCTTCTACCGCTACTTCGCGAACAAGCGCGACATCATCGACCATGTCATCGACGAGGTGAGCGGACGCATCTTCGGCGCACTCGACCACGATATGGAGCCCGAAAGCGCCGCCACCATCGAGGAATACGCCGCGCTGATCGACCGGATCAGCGATTCGCTCAACCGCGTCCTGCTCGATGATCCGCGCACCGCGCACCTGTTGCTGTTCCACGCCACCGGCATCGACGACGAGCTCACCGAACGGGTGTACGGCCTCGTCGACGCCACCGAGATCCTCATGACGCGCTACCTCGAACACGGTGTGCGCGTCGGCTACCTGCGCGCCGATATCGATACCGCCAGTACCGCCAAGGCGGCACTGGGCATGATCGTCGCCGGGCTGGTCGCCGGGATGCGAACCCCTGATCCGGCATCGATGTCGGTGTACAGTCACGCCGTGCGGCGGCTGTTCATCGACGGCGTGCGCGCCGCTGCCCGATAACGAAAAGCCGTGGGATAGAAGGGCAATCCTGAGAGAATGACCGCTGTGACGCCCGACGATGTGAGCCGCACCCACTTCGCCATGCCGACCCTGGGCCATCGCGGCTACCACGCAGACGAGGTCGACGCTTTCCTGGAACGGGTATCGGCCACCCTCGACGGGCAGGGCGCGCTCACCGCCGACGACATCCGCCACGTGCACTTCGGCGCACCGCGTTTCGGCGGTCGCGGATATCAGGCCGACCAGGTCGACGACTTCCTCGACCGGGTGCGGACCGAGCTCGAATATCGCCAGAAGGGCGGCGCTCCCGTTCCGGCGGCGCGTGCGGGCGACGATGTCGCCGAGATGCTCACCCCCGACGACGTGCACCGCATGCGGTTCACCCAGTCCGCCGTCGGCAGGCGCGGCTACCACGAGGAAGAGGTCGACGCCTTCCTCGACCTGGTCGCGGCGACCCTGGCCCACAACGGCCCCGGCAGCCTCACCACCGCCGATGTGCGCGGCGTGCGCTTCACCGACACCCGCCTCGGCACTCGCGGCTACGCCCGCGAAGAAGTCGACGCCTTCATCGACCTGGTGATCACCGCACTGGAACACCCCGAACGCCGGATGTGATCTTGGCGGCTGGCGCCGCGGGGTTCTCGGCCCGAAGGCGAAACCAGCAGCAACTTCGGCGGCTGGTTCTCCGGGTTCTCGGCCCGGCACGACCGGTAGGGATCGGCGCCGGTTGCGTTATCCCTGGATGCTGTGGAGTTCGGCTTCGCGTAGGTCGTCGGGGAAGACGTAGCGGCGGAAGGCCCAGAAGCGGAAGGCCATGGCCAGCAGGACGCCCAGGATCTGTCCCGAGATGAAGTTGGCGACCATCTGCACCGTCGGATCCACGTGCGGCACACGCAGATTCAGCGCGTAGAGCGACAACGCCTGCGGGATCATCGTGACCACGATGCCCAGGGCGCTCACCGCGAAGAACAGGGCCGCTTCGTGACTGCGCTGCCGACCGCCGCGCGCGTTGAACGACCACTCGCGGTTGAGAATGTAGGAGGCGATGGTCGCGATCAGCGCGCCGAGCAGGCGCGCGGTGAGCGGCTTGTCGCCGAGCACCGTCAGTTTCACCGCGTACACGACGCCCGTGTCGATGAACCAGGTGATCGCACCGACCACGGCGAATTTCAGAAGTTCCCGATGCTTCAGGAGCAGGGAACGCAACGGCTCGGGGAGTCGTTGCACCACCTCTAGGACTGCCACCGAATCGACAGTAGACGACGTTGCGGCGCGATGCCCGCCCGGAGCCGCGGTATCTCAGTCGTAGCGGTCGGCACTCGGTTGCGGTTCGCGACCGCGCACTTCGATGGCGCCGATGACCAGATCCGGCGGTGGCACCAGGCCGAGATGTTCCCAGGCGGCGGCGGTCGCCACCCGGCCGCGGGGTGTGCGGGCGACCAGTCCGGCGCGGACCAGGAACGGTTCGCAGACCTCTTCCACGGTGGCGGCTTCCTCACCGACAGCGACCGCCAGGGTCGACACACCCACCGGTCCCCCGCCGAAGCCACGCACGAGCGCCCCGAGGACGGCTCGGTCGAGCCGGTCGAGACCGAGCGCGTCGACGTCGTAGACCTCGAGCGCCGCCATCGCGATGGGGTGGGTGATGACGCCGTCCGCCCTGACCTCGGCATAGTCGCGAACCCGGCGCAGCAGCCGGTTGGCGATACGAGGCGTGCCCCGCGAGCGTCCGGCGACTTCGGCGGCGGCGTCGTGATCGATCCGCACGCCGAGAATCCGGGCCGAGCGGGTGAGGATCTGCAGCAGCTCGACGGGGTCGTAGAAGTCCATATGCCCGGTGAACCCGAAGCGATCGCGCAGCGGACCCGTGAGCGCGCCCGAGCGGGTGGTGGCGCCGACCAGGGTGAACGGGGCGATGTCGAGCGGGATCGAGGTCGCGCCGGGGCCCTTGCCGACGACCACGTCGACGCGGAAGTCCTCCATCGCCAGGTACAGCATTTCCTCGGCCGGGCGGGCCATGCGGTGGATCTCGTCGATGAACAGGACGTCGCCCTCGACCAGGTTGGAGAGCATGGCGGCGAGATCGCCCGCGCGCTCCAGAGCGGGTCCCGAGGTGATGCGCAGGGCGGTACCGAGTTCGCCGGCGATGATCATCGCCATGCTGGTCTTACCGAGGCCCGGCGGTCCCGACAGCAGGACGTGGTCGGGGGTGGCGCCGCGCTGACGCGCGCCACGCAGGACCAGTGCGAGCTGTTCGCGCACGCGGGGCTGGCCGATGAACTCGTCGAGCGAGGTGGGACGCAGGCCGGTTTCGGCTTCGCCGTCGGTGCTGAGATACCGGGCGGTGAGGTCGGATTCGTCGGTCTCGGCGACGTTGTCGAAGTCGTCGTCCACGGTCTACCTGTTCTTGCCGAGCAGGCCGAGCGCCGCGCGCAACGCCGCCGAGGTGGTGGCGGCGGGGTGGTCGGCGAGGACGGTGTCGACGGCCTGTTCGGCCTGCTTCGCCGGGAACCCGAGGCCGATCAGCGCCTCGCAAACCTGTTCGCGCACCGGAGCACTCGGCGTGTGCGCACCGGGCGGACCGGTGGGGACGGCCACCTGGTTCACCTTGTCGCGCAGTTCGACGACCATCCGCTCGGCGCCGCGTTTGCCGATGCCGGGGACCCGGGTGAGGGCGGCGACGTTGCTCTCGGCCAACGCTTTGCGCAATGCTTCGGGTTCGAGCACGGCGAGCACCGCCATCGCCAGGCGGGGGCCGACGCCGGACACGGTCTGCAGCAGCCCGAACAGTTCGCGCGCTTCGGTGTCGGCGAACCCGAACAGGGTCATCGAGTCCTCGCGCACGATCATCGCCGTGTAGAGGCGGGTCTGCTCGCCACGGGTCAGCCCGGCGAGGGTGGCCGGGGTGGCGTTGAGGCGGTACCCGACGCCCGCGGCTTCGATCACCACGTGATCGAGCGCGATCTCGAGTACCTCCCCGCGTACCGACGCGATCACCCGCGCACCACCTTCCGTTGTTCGGCGAGCCGTTGTTCGTAGCGGCGGCGGACCTCGTCCGCCTGTGCCTGCGCCGCCGCCATCCGGTCCATCAGCGGCGCCCGCCAACAATGACAGATCGCCAGCGCGAGCGCGTCGGCGGCATCGGCCGGTTTCGGCGCGACCCGCAAACCGAGAATCCGCGTCACCATGGCGGTGACCTGTGCTTTGTCGGCCGTACCGTTGCCGGTGACGGCCGCTTTCACCTCACTGGGCGTATGGAACGCCACCCGGATCCCACGCCGCGCCGCGGCCAGCGCGATCACCCCACCGGCCTGCGCGGTCCCCATCGCGGTGCGCACATTGTGCTGCGCGAACACCCGCTCGATCGCGACAGCTTCGGGCCGGTGCGTATCCATCCACTCCTCGGCGGCATCCGCGACGGCCATCAACCGCAACGCCAGCTCGGCATCGGGCGGGGTCCGCACCACCCCCACGTCGAGGGCGACCACCTTGCGGCCCGGTCCGCTGTCCACCATGCTGAGCCCGCACCGGGTAAGACCCGGATCGACGCCCATCACCCGCACCGGCCACCCCTTCGAAGACACGAACAGTTGTTCGAAAGTCTAGAGCATTCCCGCGTTCCGGCCGACCAGCGACACGACGCTCAGGCCGGTCGCGGCGGGAGCCCGAGCAGTGCCGGATCGCCGGCGTGCTCGGCCCAGACGCCGGCCGGATCCGCGACCAGCTTGCGTGTTCGCAGGTCGAGCAGGCCACTCACATACGACACCGTCGCGGCGACCGCACCGTCATCCCTGGTGAGCGTGTGCTCCACCCGATAGGTCTTGCCCTGCCCCCACTCCCACCGGCAGTCGACCTCGACCGTGTCGTTCGCGCGCAACTCCCGCAGATAGCGAACGTTCAGCTCCAGATTGACCGGACCCAGCCCCGCCGCGAGCAAGTCCGGCACCGAGACGCCCGCCTCGGTCACACACGCGAACCGCGCGTGGTCGGCGAACTGCTGATACGCCGAGCCGGTGACGTGCAGTTGCGGGTCGAGATCGGACACCCGAATCGGGATCCGAACCCGAAACGGCACAGTGGTTTCCGCCATGCCCGTGAGTGTGCCACCGAGGTCCGACACCTTTCGCCGCTATCCGAGCGCGGCGGTGAAGACCGCGAGCGCACGATCGTCTAACAGCACGAACCGCACCTGCGTCACACGCGTCTCGGCCGCGCGGACCGTCTCGACCGCGATCCGCGCGCCGTCATCCATCGGCCAGCCGAAGATGCCGGTGGAGATCGCCGGGAACGCGACGGTCGCCGCTCCCACTTCGTCTGCCACGCGCAGGGATTCGCGATAGCAGGAGGCGAGCAGGTCGGCGCGGTCCTCGGTGGCGGACCAGACGGGGCCGACCGTGTGGATCACCCAGCGGGCGGGGAGCAGGCCCGCGGTGGTCGCGACCGCCTGCCCGGTTCGCAGGCCTTTGCCGTAGCGCGAGGCGCGCAGGTCGCGACATTCGGACAGGATCTGCGGACCGCCCTTGCGGTGGATCGCCCCGTCGACACCACCACCGCCGAGCAGCGAGGAGTTCGCGGCGTTGACCACCGCGTCCACCTGCTGCTCGGTGATGTCGCCCCGGACCGTCTCGATTCGCGTCATGATCCTCATTGTGCCGGGGCGCCGACGCCGGCCACGGGTACCGTCGAACGAGCAGGCATGGTCGGTCCGTCCGAGGCGAGGAGAACCACACATGGCCATACCCACCGGTGACATCGTCGCGACGCCCGATGGGCGGGACCTGGTGATCACGAGGTCGTTGGGGTTGCCGATCGAGGAGGTGTGGGCGCGGTTGACCGATCCGCATCTGACCTCGGGGTGGTACGGCACCTGGGAGGGCGAGGCGGGGACCGGCAACACCATCCGGGTGCAGATGCGGTTCGAGGAGGGTGAACCGTGGTCGTCGATGCACATCGACGACTGCACCCCACCGATCCACCTCGCCATCTCCTCGACCGACCAGATCGGCGTGTGGCGGCTCGAGGTGACGTTGCTCGACACCGGCGCGGCCACCGAACTGCGCCTGGTCCACCATCTGACATCGGAATTTCAGCTGGCGGAGATCCCGCAGATCGGTCCGGGGTGGGAGTACTACGCGGACATGTTCGTCGCCGCCTGCACGCACACCGAGCGACCGGAATTCGCCGACTACTACCCGTCGATGTCGGGCTACTACCAGCAGCGGGCGTCCTAGCCGAAACGTGAACCGCCCCGGCCGAATGCGCGGCCGGGGCGGAATCGACGGAAAACGACTACTCGTCGTCGAGTTCCGCGGCGACCTCGTCGGAGATGTCGACATTGGTGTACACGTTCTGCACATCGTCGCTGTCTTCGAGCGCGTCGACCAGCTTGAACACCTTGCGCGCACCCTCGACGTCGACCGCGACCGACACCGACGCCTGGAAACCGGACTCGGCGGAGTCGTAGTCGATGTTCGCGGCCTGCAGGGCCGAACGCACCGCGATCAGATCGCCGGGCTCGGAGATGATCTCGAAGACGTCGCCGTGATCGTTGACATCTTCGGCGCCCGCGTCGAGGACCGTCTCGAGGACGTCGTCCTCGGACAGGCCGTTCTTCTCGAGCGTCACCACGCCCTTGCGGGCGAACAGGTACGACACCGAACCAGGGTCGGCCATGTTGCCGCCGTTGCGGGTCATCGCCAACCGGACCTCGCCCGCGGCGCGGTTGCGGTTGTCGGTGAGGCACTCGATCAGCACGGCAACACCGTTGGGCCCGTAGCCCTCGTACATGATCGTCTGCCAGTCGGCGCCGCCGGCCTCTTCACCACCGCCGCGCTTGCGGGCGCGCTCGATGTTGTCGTTGGGGACCGATGTCTTCTTCGCCTTCTGGATGGCGTCGAACAGCGTCGGATTGCCCGCAGGGTCACTACCACCAGTGCGGGCCGCCACCTCGATGTTCTTGATCAGCTTGGCGAAGAGTTTGCCGCGCTTGGCGTCGATTCCCGCCTTCTTGTGCTTGGTGGTGGCCCATTTGGAGTGGCCGCTCATGCCCTACTTCCTTCAAGTCGGTTGCGCGTCTGCCCGGGCGGACAAGCTCGATCCAGCCTACTCACCGTCCGCCACGCCCGCCGACGCGGGCTTTATCGCGCTGCGCGAACCAGGTCTACGAACAGTTCGTGCACCCGAAGATCGCCGGTCACCTCGGGATGGAACGAGGTCGCCACCACGTTGCCCTGCCTGGCAGCCACGATGCGGCCCTCGGCGGGGCCGTGCGGCACCCGCGCCAGCACCTCGACACCGTCACCCACCCGCTCCACCCACGGCGCGCGAATGAACACCGCGCGCACGGGCGTGTCGAGGCCGGTGAAGTCCAGATCGGTCTCGAAGGAATCGACCTGCCGGCCGAACGCGTTGCGCCGCACCGTCATATCGATGCCGGACAGGTGCTGGGCGTCGGGCCTGGTGTCGAGGACCTCCGAGGCGAGCAGGATCATGCCCGCGCACGACCCGAACGCGGGCAGCCCGTCGCGCAGCCGCGCCCGCAACGGTTCCAGCAGGTCGAACGCCTGCAACAGCTTCGAGATCGCGGTCGACTCGCCGCCGGGCAGCACGAGCCCGTCGACCGCCGCCAGCTCCGGCTCGCGCCGCACCAGCACCGGATCGGCGCCGCAGTGCTCCAGCGCGGCAACGTGTTCGCGCACGTCACCCTGCAGTGCGAGGACACCGATGGTCGGCCGGGCGGGGGTCGAGGTTGCGTTCACAGCCGTTGAGCTTACGAGCCACGGTGATGTGTGCCCGCTCACGCCGCGGCGTCAAGGTTCCGTCAACGGCGGGTGCATCCACGCGGAACAGGTCGACACTGCAATGTGTGATTGCACTGCTGCCCCGCAAGTCGCCCGGACCTGCGCAGATCGTCCCGGAGCGCCGCGGACTGACCGTTCCCACCGGCCTGGCCGGGCTGTCCCTCGACGCGATGGCCTCGGTGTCCTACGGACCGGAGGCCATCGTCTTGGTCCTGGCCACCGCGGGCGGGCTCGGACTCGGCATGACCCTGCCGGTGACCCTCGCCATCGCGGCCCTGCTCGCCGTCCTCATCGCGTCCTATCGGCAGGTGATCGCCGCGTTCCCCAACGGCGGCGGCGCCTACGCGGTCGCCAAGAAACACCTCGGCGACCGGACCAGCCTGCTCGCCGCGGCCTCGCTGATCGTCGACTACGTGCTCAATGTCGCGGTCTCGATCGCGGCCGGTGTCGCCGCGCTGACCTCGGCCTTCCCCGCGCTGCACGGGTACACGGTGGGGATCTGCCTGGCCGTGCTGGTCGGGATCACCGCGCTCAATCTGCTCGGCATCACCGAGAGCGCGAAGGCGTTCATGCTGCCCACCGCGGTGTTCGTCGGCGGCATCTTCGTGGTGATCATCGGCGGCCTGCTGCGCACGGAGCCCGCGGCCGTGACGGCGGGCACCGCGGCGGTCAGCGATATCCACACCGTGGGGGTCCTGCTGCTGCTCAAGGCGTTCTCCAGTGGCTGCGCCGCGCTGACCGGTGTCGAGGCGATCGCGAACGCGGTACCGAGTTTCGAACAGCCGCGCGTGCGCCGCGCCCAGCGCGCCGAAGTCGCCTTGGGGCTGCTGCTCGGCACGATGCTGATCGGGTTGGCCGTGCTGATCGAGAAGTTCTCGCTCCAGCCGATCGAGGGCACCACCGTGCTCTCGCAGCTCACCGAGGCCGCGCTCGGCCACGGCATCGGCTACTACGTGGTGCAATTCGCCACCGTCATTCTGCTCGCCCTGGCGGCGAACACCTCCTACGGTGGGCTGCCGACGCTGACCAGACTGCTCGCAGACGACAACTGCCTGCCGCATCGCTTCTCCGTCGCGACCCCACGCCGGGTGTACCGCTACGGCGTGCTGACGCTCGGGATCAGTGCCGCGGTGCTGGTGGTGGCCGCGGCGGGCAGCATGAACGCGCTCGTCCCGCTGTTCGCGATCGGCGTGTTCGTCGGGTTCACCATCGCGCAGACCGGCATGGTGCGGCACTGGTGGCTGACCCGCGCCGACGGGTGGCGATGGCGCATCGCGCTCAACGGGTTCGGCGCGCTGCTCACGTTCGTCGCGGCCGTCGTCACCACCGCGATGAAGTTCACCGAGGGTGCCTGGCTGATCGTGGTCGTGCTGCCGCTGCTGATGCTCGGGATGGAACGAATTCGCAACGCCTACACCAGGATCGGCGGCTCTCGCGGTACCGGTGCGGTACCCGCGCGGCCGCGGCCGACCGGCACCGCGATCATCGTGCCGATCGCGGAAGTGTGCGAGCTCAGTCGCGAAGCGCTCTCGGCCGCCCTGTCGATCGGCGAGGACGTCACCGCCGTGCACGTCTGCCTGCCGGGTGAGTCCACGACGGCGTTCACGAAAGCCTGGGACGTGTGGCACCCCGAGGTGCGCCTGGTGCTGCTCGAGGACAGCGACGCCACCGTCGGCGGGCCGGTCGCCCGCTATGTCCGCGACAATTTCGGCGATCGGCGCAAGGTGGTGGTGATCGCCGAGATCGATCCGCCGAGCGGGTGGGATCGGGTACTGCCCAGCCACCGCAGCGACGAACTCGAACGGGTGCTGCGCCGGATGAGCGACACCGTGGTCTGCCACCTGCGCGTGCAGGTTCCCTAGTCGTGGCGGCTCCGGTGCGGCGGCCACCCGCACCGGAGCGGCACCGTACTACTTGTGGCGCGGCGTGCGGATCAGACCTTCCTGGACGACGGCGGCGACCAGGTTGCCCTCGCGGTCCCAGATCTTGCCACCGGTCAGCGCGCGACCGAAACCGGCCGAGGGTGAGGACTGGTCGTAGAGCAGCCATTCGTCGGCTCGGAACGGGCGCAGGAACCACATGGCGTGGTCCAGGGACGCGTTCTGGGTCGGTTCGTCGGGGTGGATCACCTTCGACGAGCCGAGCAGCGTCATATCGCTCATGTAGGCCAGGGTGCAGACGTGGAACATCGGGTCGTCGGGCAGCGGGTGCCGGTACCGGAACCACACCTGCTGTGGGGACACGGCGCCGTCGCGCGCGACGACCTGTTCCTGCGGGAGCGTGCGGATGTCCCAGTGCTCCCATTCGCGCATGGCCCACAGCCGCTCGGGGGTCATGGTCACGCTGGCGTCGGGCAGGTCGTCGGGACCTTCGACCGAGGGCATCACATCCTGGTGTTCGGGCCCTTCGTCACCGTGATGGAACGAGGCCGACATCGTGAAGATCGCCTGCCCGTCCTGCACCCCGGTGACCCGCCTGGTGCAGAACGACCGGCCGTCGCGGATGCGCTCGACCAGGTAGACGGTGGGTTCCTCCGGATTGCCCGGTCGCAGGAAGTAGCCGTGCAGGGAATGCACCTGGTAGCTGGGATCGACGGTACGCACCGCCGAGACCAGCGCCTGCCCGGCCACCTGACCGCCGAAGGTGCGCGGTAGCTGAGACTCCGTGGAAGCACCGCGGAAGATGTCGCGCTCCAGTCGCTCGATCGCGAGCGCCTCTTCGATTGTCGCCATGCGCTCGAGATTATCGCCTTGCCGACCGGGCGGTATGTCCGGCTCTGCGCAGCGGCCCGGAATTTGCTGAGATGGTCCGGTGCCGACCTTCACGCCCACCTCGCCCGCCGCCCTCTCCCGGCTCGTCGCCGACCGGCTCGTCGAGCTGCCGGGGCGACGGATACTCGCGGTGGACGGTGCCGATGCCGCGATGCCTGTCGAACTGGGCCGCCAGATCGCGCGGACACTCTCGGATCGGGGCCGATCGGCGGCGGTGGTGTCGGTGCACGACTTCGTGCGACCCGCGTCGCTGCGCATGGAATACGGGCGCGATGACGAATGGTCTTATCGCACAGCATGGTTCGACTACGAGGCGCTGCGCCGTGAGATCGTGGACGCGCTGCGCACCGAGGGGCGCTGGTTGCCCGCGCTGTGGGATGAGCAGCGAGACCGGTCCGCGCGGGCGGCGATTCGCCCGGCGCAGGCCGATCTGGCCCTGGTGCTCGCGGGGCCGATGCTGCTGGGTCGCGGTCTGGACTTCGATCTCGCGGTCCGCTTGGAGCTCAGTGAACAAGCGGCGCTGCGGCGCACGCCCGCCGAGCAGCACTGGACGTTGCCCGCTGTGCGCGATCACACTGCCGACAATCCCGAGGAAGCGACATGGACGGTTCGCTGGGATCATCCCGATCGGGCGGCGCTGCGCAGCTGACATCACAAACACCGCGCCGGCCCCGGCAAGCGGCGCGGACGCGAAAGCCCCGTCCACCAGGAGCGAACGGGGCTTCGGCGCGGACGATCAGGCGCAGGCGACCGAGGTCTGGCCCAGGTTGGTCAGCATGCCGCAGGCCCACGACTTCTGGACCTTCCACTTGCCCGCTTCGGCCACGAACGGCACGTCGACGACATTGGTCTGGCCGTTGACCGTGAAGTTGGCCTTGGCGTTGACACTGTCACCGAAGGAGGTCACCTCGGTGACCTGGACCTGGACGTTGTTGTCCTGCACGGCCTGTGCCAAACGGTTCGGCAGCTCGGGATCGGCCTCGATACCCTGCACGAAGTCCAGCTTCTGGTCGTTGGGGACCGCCGGGTCGAGTGCGGTGGTGAGCTGGGCGTTGAGCTGTTCGACCGTCGGCACCGCCGGCAGGTCCGCGGTTGCCGAACCCTGAGCCTTGGCGCTGGTGGTGGTCTTGGGCGCGGGCTTGTCGCCCTTGTCGTCACTGCACGCACTCAGGCCGAGCGCGGCGACCACAGCCAGTCCTGCGATCGCGACTCGTCCGGTCCTACGAAACTTCATCCACTCGTCCTTACGTCGGGTCGGAATCTCGCCCTCTGGGCGACGGCGACGGACCGGCGCCACACAGCGCAGGCCTCGATGCCACGGCCAGGACGCTACCCAGTGATGTTGAGGAAACTCTGAGACACACACAACCTCGGTCTGTGAGATGCCCCCGATTGTGATGCACCCCAGCATCACCCGGCGCGCAGAACCGCCACCGCCTCGACCAGCCGCGCATGGGTCGGCGCGTCCGCTGCCGCGATGAGCCCGTGTGGCGCGGTGTGCAGCGGTTGCCCCGCGAGACCGGTGACCACGCACCCCGCCGCCTGACACACCGCGATCGCGCTGGTGAAATGCACGCTGTCGCGCAGATCACCGCCGGTGATGTAGGCGGCCCGGCGCCCGGCCGCCACCCAGACGAGGGCTAACGAGGTCGATAAGACCCGCGGATGGAACTCTCCCGCAAAGCCTTCGGCGTCGAACAGCCGCGCCGGGGTCGACCAGGGGAACGGGTGGTCGAGGTCGACATCGACGAGATGGCTGCCCGCGTGCGGGCGCAACGGCTCGTCGCGGCCGCCGGTGCGCAGGAACGCACCCTGCCCCGCGGTCCAGAACACTTCCCCGGCGAACGGGTCGGCGGTCGCGGCCGCTGTCACGGTGTCGCCGTCGCGCAGCGCGACATTGACCGCCACGAACGCGGTGTCGACAGCGAAATTCCTGGTGCCACAGAGTGGATCGACAAACCACGTCCGATCGCCGCCGGCAGAGCCGGTGACGCCCGATTCCTCGGCGACGAATCGGTCGCCCGGACAGGCGGTCGCGAGGACGTCGAGGATGGCTTTCTCGGCCGCGATATCGGCCTGCGTGGCGAAGTCGTCGCCCTGTTTGGCGTAGCGAGTGAGCGGTGCGTGGAACGCCGACCGAATCACCGTCGAAGCGACTTCTGTTGCGTGGATTGCGATTTCACTATCTGAGTGGTGCACCGTTTCCAGGCTACGGACCGGGCGGCACCGCGGCGGGCGAACCGGCGCCGCTATCGGGCCAGATACACGGCGAGACCGAGACCGCCGATGCCGACCGTCACCCGCAACACACCCGGCGGGATCACTTTCACCACCGGCGGACCACACCAGCCACCTGCCAGCGCACCCGCGCCGAGAGCCAGCGCCGCGCCCCAGTGCACCGGCCCGAAGGCCGCGAAGCCCACCGCGGCGACCAGGTTCGCGATGCCGAGCAGGAAGCTCTTGAGAATCGAAGCGCTCCAGATGGATTCGGCGGTGCACAACATCATCATCGACAGGTAGATCACGCCCGCGCCCGCGCCGAAATACCCGCCGTACACGGAGGTGAGCAGGATGCCGACCGGCACGATCCAGGGCGCGCTGAGCTCGCCGATATGGCGGCGCACCAGTGGTTGCACCAGCAGCGCGATCGACGCCATGGCCACCAGAAACGGCACGACCACCTCGAACGCGCCGTCGGGCGCGACCAGCAGCGCGAGCGCGCCGAGCAGCCCGCCCACCGCCGCCAAGACCGCCCAGCGCACCAGTGTGGGCCCTCGGCCGACGAGTTCACGTCCGGAATTCGCGGTCGCGCCGACACCGACGGCGACCATGGCGACCGTGTTGGTGACGTTGGCCGCGACGGGCGGCAGACCGGCGGCCAGCAGCGCCGGATAGGAGACGATCGAGGCCATCCCGGTGACGAAACCGATCAAGCCGGTGAAAAATCCCGCGACGACCAGCAAGGAGAAGTCGAGCGCGGTCACGGACCGACTGTACGGTACGCCCAGTTGGCAGCAATCTCTGGGCCAACCGATACCGAGCCCACATCGCCCACCTGCGCCGGGATCACTCCGACGCGCCGAAGGCCGTGCCAGGATGTCGGAGTGCAGATGACGACTTTCGAGCCGGGCGAACCACCCGTTCGACGTAACCGGCTGGACTCCAACACCGTTGCCCGCCTCGACGACGTCACCACCTTCGCCCAACTGCTCGACGCGTTGGAGCTGGTCCGCATGGACCATCCCGACGCCAGGATCCTGTGCACGCTCGACGATCTCGGCCAGTGCGCGTACACGAGCATGCACGCCACGCTCGGCCTCATCGAAGGCGAGGGCGGCGTCGGCCACGACGACCCGGACGACCCCGCCGCCACCCACCACGCCGAGAACGCCACGGTCTCCCGGATCGCCGCACTGCTCGACAACCCGTCCGCCCGTGTTCCGTGGGAGGCGCTGAGCGACACCCGCACCGCGTCCGAGGACGAACTCGCCGCGCTCGTCGCCGCCAACCGTTCCCCCGATCGTGTGGTCGACGACGTCGTGCTGATCCAGCGTGTCCCGGTGGACCGCGACGACCTCGCCATCGCCGGCATCCCCAACGGGTACTTCGCCGACGACTGGAGCACCTACGACAACCACACCGTCATCCGCCGCATGGCCACCCACGGCTACCGCCACATCGCCATCGGCGCTTCCCTGCTCGCCTTCGCCCGCCCCGCCGCTCCCACTCCCGAACAGGCGGCGGCGCTGGTCACCGACCTGACCCATCTGTACGGCTCCCCCACCGCCATCGCCTGGCACGAACTGGCCGTCCTGCTCCCCACCCAGCGCCAGCTCATCCTCGGCTACGCCGAGAACTTCGCCGACGCCCTCACCGCCGATACCGAAGGCGCGGCAGGCCAGCCGTAGGCCGCGGCATCCGGTATCGCTAGGTCGAGGGCTGCCACGCGCGAGCGGGAGCCGCCGAGTTCACTGTCACGCTCGACCACACGGCCCAGGCCAGCCACACCATGCCGAATCCGGCCGCGAGGTGTCCGACGCGGACCAGCGTGGTCGGGAGCAGGAAGGTCAGGCTGAGCACGGACAGGCCAACGATGTAGAGGATCACCGCCCAGCGCGGGACCGCCGCGCTGCGCAGCAGCGCGGCGCCGAACAGCAGCGTTCCGCTCAGCGCGAGGGCCGCGGTGCCGAGGAAGGCGATCTTGGCTGGGCTGGTGAGCAATTCGTCGACCACCGGCTTGTCCAGATACACCAGCACGAAGTTCATGGCGAAGGCGATACCCGCGAAATAGCCGAAGCCGAGGAACTGCACGACGAAAGCGACTGCGCCGAAGCGGCCGAGACGCTGGTGCAGCAGCGCGTACAACGCCACCAGCAGGCCGATCCCGAACGGGACTGCCGCCCCGTTGAGCACCTGGGTGAGCGGTATCTTGCCCGCGGCGATCAGTTCGATCGCGCCCGCCGCCGCGATCGCTGCGCCGCAGAGGAAACCGGAGACGCCACCCAGGCGCAGTAGTGCTCGTGTGTCCATGTCTGAATCCCTTCTCGATGTCGAGCTCGACGGTAGGAATCCGGTGGTCACGGCGGTAAGTGCCGCGCGACCCATGACCTTCGGCCACAATCTCCGCGCGACCGTGGCCGTGCGTCGGATCTGCCCCTACGCTCAGCGAATGCATCGACCGCGCGCACTGACCTGGGTGGCGTGCTTCCTCTATGTCTCGGTGCTGGTCGCCGGGCTCGCCGTCGCCTCCACCGCCCCCGTCGACCCCGCCCGGTCGATCGCGTTCGCCGGGGCCCTGGTCCTCGCGGGAGGGCTGGAGGTCGCCGAAGAGTGGTTCACCCGGTCGAGGACTCTCGCGATCGCTGGGCTGGTCGTCCGCGCCGTCCTGTACACGGTGATCACCGCCCTCGACAGCAGCGGCAATGCGAAGGTTCTGTTCGTCTTGCTTCCGCTCACCGCTTATTTCACCGTCGGGCATCGTGTCGCCTACGCACTCGCCGGTGGCGGTCTACTCCTCGCTGGGATCATCGTCCTCGGGCGACCGGCGCTGCGCGCGAATCCCGAAGCACTCTCGGATCTGCTGATGTTCACGATCGGCGTCGTCTTCGCCCTCGCGATCGCGGTGATCGCCGAACGCGAGGAAACCGGGCGGCGCCGTGCCGAAACACTGCTCACCGAGCTGTCCGACGCGCACGCCCGGCTCCGGGAATACGCCGACCAGGCGGTCTCCCTCGCCACCGTCGCCGAACGAACCCGGGTTGCGCGCGATATCCATGACAGTGTCGGCCACCACCTCGTGGTTACCGCGATCCAACTGGAGAAATCGGCCGCCTACCGGACATTGGACAACGACATCGCCGACCGGGCACTCGAAGAAGGGCGTCACTCCACGCGCCGGGCTCTCGACGAGGTGCGGCGTGCGGTCGGCACCCTGCGCGCCGACGACACGCAGTTCACCCTCGCCACCGCGCTGCGAGCGCTCGCGACCCGCCTCGACGACACCGGCTTCGCCGTGACCCTCGACCTCACCGGCCCCGAGGAAACCGTCGGCGAACCCGTCCGGCTCGCCCTGTACCTCGCCGCACAAGAAGCGCTCACCAACGCACGCCGCCACTCCGGCGCCACCGCCGTCACGGTCCGCGTCGACCTCACCGCCGGCAGCGGCATCCTCGATATCGCCGACAACGGAACAGGTTTCGCGCCTGGCGTGACGGAAGGGCAGGGGCTGTCCGGAATGCGTGAACGCCTGGACCTGGTCGGCGGCGAGGTGCGCATCACCTCCGGTCCCGGCGGAACTCGTCTGCTCGCCACGGCCCCCGCGGTGACACGATGAGCGGACGCGATCCCGAGATGCCGGGCACTGCGGCGAAGGTCCGCGTGCTGATCGCCGATGACGAGCGCCTGGTTCGCGAAGGGATCGCCGCGTTGCTCGCCCTGCAACCGGGCATCGAAGTGCTCGGTACGGCCGAAAGCGGCTCCGAGGCGGTCGAACTCGCTACCACGCTGGATCCGGACGTGGTGCTGATGGATGTCAGGATGCCGGGGATTGACGGCGTGGAGGCAGCTACCCGGCTGCGCGGCCGGGTCACAGTACTGATGCTCACCACCTTCGACGACGACGGCTACATCGTCGCGGCCCTGCAGGCGGGCGCGTCCGGCTACCTGCTCAAAGATCTGCCCGCCGCCGAGCTCGCCCAGGCGATCCGTCTCGCGCACGCGGGCGTCGACCAGTACTCCGCCGCCGTCACCACTCGCCTCGCCGCCATGGTGCGCTCCCGTATCCCCCGCCCCACCATCGACCTCACCGGCCGCGAAACCGAGGTCCTTCGCCTACTCGCCACAGGCGCCGCCAATCGCGACATCGCCCGGTCCCTCTACCTCAGCGAAGGCACCGTCAAGAACCACGTCTCGAGCATCCTCCATCGCCTCGGCGTCCGCGACCGCACCCAGGCCGCGATCTACGCCCACGAACAGGGAATCCTCTGAGCCGCCACGGCGATCGCGGGTCTCCTGGTCGCGATCAGCTCAGGGCGTTCACCATCCGGGCCGCGAGCACGCGGGTGCGGTCGAACGGAGCCGCGCTCACGGCGGGCGTGCCGATCACCGAGCGCAGCACCCCGAGACCGATCAGCAGCGCACCGATCAGCTCCGCACGCAGTTGCGGGTCGGGACCGTCGAGTCGATCGGCGAATTCGCGCAGGTAGCCGTCGCAGAGTTGGGCGCGGAGCTGATCGCGCACGTCGTCGTGGCCGGCCGATCGGAGCATGGCCAGCAGCGGGTGTTCTCCGCCGTATTGCGACCAGTCCTGGTACACGACGTCATGGAGCAGCGCGTCGGCGATGCTGACGACCGGCCGGTGCGGATCCGCGGCCACTCCGGTCGGGATCTCCACGTGCATCGCCTCGGCGTAGAGCCGCTTCTTGGAACCGAAGTAGCGCGACACCAAAGCGGGGTCGACGCCGACCTCGGCGGCGATCTCACGCAGGCCGGTGCCGTCGAAACCCTGTGCGGCGAAACGGATGCGCGCGGCGGCGAGCAGCGCGGCGCGGGTGGCCGCACGATCGCGGCGACGTGGTTCGGGCTTCGGTTCCATGAAGTCATGCTAAGTCATCAGATGTTGACTTGGTGGTGTCCCCGTTTCCAGCCTCGAGATATCGGCCGATGACACAGCCCAGAGTGATTCGAGGAGAACGGGATTCGATGCGCACATATGTCATCACCGGCGGCACCGACGGCATGGGCAAGGGGCTCGGCCTACATCTTCTGCGACGCGGCGACCGGGTGATCGCGATCGCCAGCGGCACGGCGAAAGGCGAGGCGTTCCTCCGGGAGGCGATCGCGATCGGCGCGGGTGAACGCGCGGTGTTCCTCCGAGCAGACCTGAGCACCCTGACGGGAATGTGGGACACGCTTGCCCGGGTCACTGCTCTGGTCAGCACCGCCGACGGCCTCGTCTTCGGCGCCCAGCGCTTCCGGCCGCGGCGCGAGGTGACCGAGGACGGCATCGAGTTCACGTTCGCGCTGCATTACCTGAGCCGATTCGTCCTCGGGCACGGTCTCGCCGATGCGCTGGAATGCGCCGACACCCCGGTCATCCTGAACATCTGCGGCCCCGGCGGCTTCCCGGGCCGAATCCACTGGGACGACTTGACCCTGCGCGAGAACTACACCGGCACGCGCGCCGCCATGCAGGCCTCGCGCGCCAACGACCTGCTCGGCATCGCCTTTCCCCAGCGCTACCCGCACGCACGCACCCGCTACGTGCTCTACAACCCGATGATGGTGCGCACCGCGATGGCCGACCCCCTGCCCACGCCTCAGCGAATCCTGACCAAGGCCGCCGGATTCGTCTTCGGCCGATCTGTCGGCCGGTCGGTCCCGCCGATCGCCCGGCTGCTCGACGAACCACCCGCGGATCCGGTGACCGCTTTCCGGCTCCGGACCCGACTTCCGTTGACGCGCAAGGACTTCGACCCGGACAACGCGATCCGCCTCGACACCCTCACCACCGAACTCCTGCGGCGCTGAGCCCTCGCCCGGAAATGCCTCGGCGGGCGTCGCGATCACGACGCCCGCGAGGCGAATTCTTCAGTGCCCGAGCGCTATCGGGCCCATGATCACCAGCCGCGCTCGGCCAGACGGTGCGGCTGCGGGATCTCTTCGACGTTGATGCCGGCCATCGCTTCGCCGAGGCCACGCGAGACCTTGGCCAGCACGTCCGGGTCGTCGGAGAAGGTGACTGATCCGATCAGAGCTCCCACAAGGAGGCAATGGGTAACCCGACGAGGTTCTCGCCGAACCGCACGCCCTGGTCCGCGGTGCCGAGCACCACCCCGCCGAGAAACCTGTCGCCCAAACGCTCGGCAAGCCGCTGCAGGCCACGAAAAAGCTCGGGCTTGTAGGTCTGCTTCGCCTTCACCTCGAGGCCGAGGACCCGACCATCGTCCAGCTCGAGGACGACGTCCACCTCGACGCCCGACGACTCGCGGTAGTGGAAGACAGAGAACCGCGTGTCGCTCCAGGTCTGCTGCTTGCGCAGTTCGGAGACCACTAGACCTTCGAGCAGCGGACCCAGCAGCTCGCCGCCGCCGACCAGTGCGGCGGCTCGGGCAGCCGTGACGCCCGACAGGTGCATCGCAAGCGCGGAGTCAGTGATGAGCCCCTTGGCCTTGCCGGTCTGGCGAGTCGTGAGATTTCCCGTCCACGGTCGGATCCTCTCGACGAGGTACAGCGTCTCGACGAGGTCGAGATAAGCGGTCATGGTTGTCTCGGGAACGTTGGCGTCGCGCGAGAGGCGTGCGCGGACCAGCTCGCCGGCTTGGTTCGCCGCGACCAGGCGCAGAACGGTCGACAAGCGGTTGCCGTCGACGAGGCGTCGGACATCGCGGGCATCGCGCTGAACAATGCGGTCCACGTATCCGTCGAACCAGGCCGCGCGCAGGCGCGATGACCTCCGAAAGACTTCCGGATATCCGCCTGCCGCGAGAATGTTCGCGTAGTCCTCACGCGAGACCGTCGAACGGACTTCGAAGGGATCGACACCGGAGAGGAAGCGAGTCACGAAGTCGTCGAGGCGACCGTTGATCTCTCCCTGGCTCAAGGTTCGCAGTGGCAGCGTGACAGCGCGCCCCGCGAGCGAGTCGGGCGTCCGTTCGAGCCGGAGCAGATCCGCCGACCCGGTGAGGAGGAACCTGCTTGGCGTGCGGTGCCGGTCGACTGGCGTGCGCCCTCCACGACAACAACAGGGAACGAGTCAACGAGCTCCTTCGTCCAGGGGAGGGCATGCCGGGCGAGGATATCGTTCGAGGTCACGGCCCCATCCAACGTCAAAGTCGCTGTTCTACGACAACAAATCCGCTGTTTCACAGACAGAAAGTCGCTGTTTTGCCAACAACAGGTCGCTGATTGCGCACGGTGGCGGGTCGGGCCGGCCTGGGTAGACAGAAGCAGCGCGGCCAGGTCGTCAGGGCACCGGTCCGCCCGCGGGCGCTGACGGCTGTGGGCCCGTCCGAAACGGACGAGCCCACACTCGAATTACTCAGTGCCCGAACAGTTTCGGGCGGAAGATCACCAGCCGCGCTCGGCCAGGCGGTGCGGCTGTGGGATCTCTTCGACGTTGATGCCGACCATCGCTTCGCCGAGGCCACGCGAGACCTTGGCCAGCACGTCCGGGTCGTCGTAGAAGGTGGTGGCCTTGACGATGGCGGCGGCGCGCTGTTCGGGGTTGCCGGACTTGAAGATGCCCGAGCCGACGAACACGCCTTCGGCGCCGAGCTGCATCATCATGGCGGCGTCGGCGGGGGTGGCGATGCCACCGGCGGTGAACATGACGACCGGGAGCTTGCCGGTCGCGGCGACCTCACGGACCAGCTCGTACGGGGCCTGCAATTCCTTGGCGGCCACGAACAGCTCGTCCTCGGACAGCGAGGTCAGGCGACGGATCTCGCCGCGGATGGTGCGCATGTGGGTGGTGGCGTTGGACACGTCACCGGTGCCCGCCTCGCCCTTGGAGCGGATCATGGCCGCGCCCTCGGTGATGCGGCGCAAGGCCTCGCCCAGGTTGGTGGCACCACAGACGAACGGGACGGTGTAGTTCCACTTGTCGATGTGGTTGGCGTAGTCGGCCGGAGTGAGGACTTCGGACTCGTCGATGTAGTCCACGCCGAGGCTCTGCAGGATCTGCGCCTCGACGAAGTGGCCGATGCGGGCCTTGGCCATGACCGGGATGGAGACCGCGGCGATGATGCCGTCGATCATGTCCGGGTCGCTCATCCGGGACACGCCGCCCTGGGCACGGATGTCGGCGGGCACCCGCTCGAGCGCCATCACGGCCACGGCGCCGGCGTCTTCGGCGATCTTGGCCTGCTCGGCGTTGACCACATCCATGATCACGCCACCCTTGAGCATCTCGGCCATGCCGCGCTTCACGCGGGCGGTGCCGACGGTGTTGGTGGTCTCAGGCGTAGTCACGAATGTCTCCTGTGTCATGGGCGCCAATCAAGTCGCTCGGATTCGGTTCACCGTCGATTCTAGAGCTGCCCGAAATCGGCCTTCATAGCCAGTTGAGCACCACTGGCCTTGTCGCGACCAGCGGCGATGCGTTCACCGCCCACCGCTGGCCTTGTCCGATGGCCTGGCATTCACCGTGCGAGGGCTCCGACCGCGACCGCCTCAGGGCCGCGACGGACCCGGTCGAACAGCACGATCGCCGCCGCGACGGCCGCCGTCCCGGCAGCGCACCACAGCGCCGCGACCGGGGTGTGCGCGCGATCGACGGCCACGCCGGCGGCGACCGGACCGAGCACCGCGCCGATATTGAGCGCGGTGGTGGCCAACGCCCCGGCCAGCCGAGGCGCGGCGGGCGCCGCGGTCCGCACGATCGTCGCGATCAACGCCGATCCGACGCCGAACGCGGCCGCGCCCGTGAGCAACGTCATGGCCGCGAATCCTGCCATCGTGTGCGCGCTGATCGCGGCCAGCGCCCACACGCCGACCAGTCCGGCCGTGCCCACGGCGATGATGGAGCGACCGTGGCGGTCGCTGTACCGACCGGTGAGCGTCACCCCGGCGAAGGAGCCGAGGCCGAACAACGCCAGCACCAGCGGGACCCAGATCCCGGGCGTGCCCGCGATCCCGGCGGCGATGGTGCCGAGATAGGTGAACGCGGCGAACGTCGCGGCATTGACCAGCACCCCGACCAGCACGGCCGACCGCACCGCGCGCACCCCGAGCACCGTCCACTCCGACCGCATCGACCGATCCGGGGCGCCGGCTCCGGCACCGTCGCGCGGCACCATCGACGCCACCGGGACCAGGACCACCGCGCTCACCACCGCGACAGCCCAGAAAGCCGATCGCCAACCCCACAGCTGTCCGAGCACAGTCCCCGCAGGCACGCCGGCGATGCAGGCCACCGTCACCCCGGACACGATGATCGAGCTCGCCCGGCCGACCAGCGCGGGCCCGACCAGCCGCGGCAGGGCGGCCAGCACGATCGCCAGAAATCCGGCGTTGGCGACCGCGGCGACCGCGCGGGTAGCCACCAGCACCGCGAAATCGGTGGTCAGCGCGCCGACGACATGGGCGACGCAGAAGAGCGCGAGAAATGTTGTCGCCGAGCGTCGTAGCGGCCACCGACCCGCGGTGGCCGCCATCGTCGGCGCGCCCAGCACCATGCCGACCGCGTACACCGAGGTCAGCAACCCCACTGTGCCGAGTGAGATGCCGAAGTCGGCGGCGGTCCGCGCCAGCAACCCCGACATCATGAATTCCGATGTGCCCTGCGCGAAAACCGCGGCAGCCAGCACGAAAACCCCGATGGGCATATTCGATCAACTCTCCGGATACCAGGACACCGCGCGTCGCGCGCGGTGTCCGAGATGAGGCGGCCGCGAGCGAATCATGGCCCGGCCGCGAGGAATCGACGATCATCCGGCGTTGCGAACGACACATCGCACCGGTCCGCGGACCGATGGATGGTGGAACCACAACGCCGCCCGGCCCGCAGGCCGGACGGCTACCTTCTGGACGCCTCCGGAGAATTCACCCGCCCACCTTATGTGAGAGCACGGCAGCGGAGTCAACCTGTTTTCTCGACAGCCGACGGAGATCGTCGACGCGGGAAACACTGTCGGCCCTGCGCCGGGTGTCGTCCTCAGCGAATCGGCCGGACCACGCGCTGGGTCGCGCGCGCGTCAGCGAATCGAGCGGACCACGTGCTGGGTATCGTCCTCGGCCGCGGAAACGGCTTCGGTGAGGAGTTCGTCGAGGTGGTACGGGTAGACGGCCTCGCCCGCGTCGTCGAGTGCGCGGATGTCGTCGGCGGAGCACCAGCGGTGGTCGGTGATGGTGCGGCGTTCCAGGGCGGTCAGGTCGGCCGGGCGCCATTCGAAGCCCGGCGAGCGCAGGGTGAAGAACAGTTCCTCGGAGCGGATCAGCTCGCCGTTGAACGGGAACACCGCCACCCGGCGCCACAGCGGACCGCGCAGCGCGGCGGGATCCACGCGCTGACCGGTTTCCTCGTAGATCTCGCGGACCGCGGCGTCGCGCAGGTTCTCCCCCGGTTCGACGCCGCCGCCGACGGTGAACCAGAAGGCCACCTCGGGGATCATCGGGTCGTGGCCGCGCAGCAGCAGCACCCGGTTCTGCTCGTCGAGCAGCATCACCCGGGCGGAGGTGCGGGTGGTGTGCACGGTGAGGCCGGTGGCCGCGGCCGGTGTCGCGCGTTCGGTGATCTCGAAATAGTGCGGCAGCGGCGCGGTGCCGCCGAGGTGCAGGATGCGCACGGGCCTGCGGGTGCGCAGGGCAAGGGTGTCGCGCACGGCATCGTTGTGGAAGCGGCGCGCGATCAGCACGCGGGCCTCGGCGTCGGCGAGTTCGGCCACCAGCTGCGGTCGCAGATGGTCGATGTCGACGAGCGACAGCGCGGCGGAGAGCTGGTTCTCGATTGTTTCCCGGTCACCACGATCGGCGCGCTCGGCCCGATCGGCGAGTGCGGCGAGCTGCGTGGCGCGTTCGGCCCGGCGGGGATCGGTGCTCACCGGACCGGCCTCCGACATCGCCACCGCGCGGGCCACCACCGCCCGGCGGGCGAGCGCGGCATCGAGCGCCTGCCAGGACTGATCGGAGCGCACGTGCAGCCGGTCGAGCCGGTTCGCCGTGGAGTAGGCCCACACTCCGAGAGCGAGGACGAGCAGGGCGATCAGCCCGAGAACGAGGACGGTGGTCGCGGAGAAAGTGATCATCCGGCAGCCCGGACGCGGTTGTCGCCGACGGTGACGGTCTCGTACACCCGCAGGATCTGTTCGGCCACGACCGGCCAGTCATAGCCCGCCACCACCTGGGTCGCGGTGCTGACCAGACGCATCCGCGTCTCGTCGTCGGTGAGCAGCGTGTCGATGGCGGTGGCCAGCGCGCCGGAGTCACCGATCGGGGTGAGCAGGCCCGCGGTGCCGTCACGCAAGACGCGGCGGAAGGCGTCGAGTTCACTCGCGACCACCGGGGTGCCCGCCGCCATCGCCTCGATCAGGATGATCCCGAAACTCTCGCCGCCCAGGTTCGGTGCGACGTACACGTCGGCACTGCGCAGCGCGGCGGCTTTCTCCTCGTCGGAGACCTGTCCGAGGAACCGCAGATGCCCCGCGTGCTGCCCGGCCTCACGGCGCAACCGGTCCTCGTCGCCGCGTCCGACGATGAGAATCTGCACGTCGGGGTGATGGTCGATGAGCGCGGGCAGCGCGCCGAGCAGCACGTCCATGCCCTTGCGCGGTTCGTCGTAGCGACCGAGGAACAGCACGGTGCGGCCCGCGCGCGGGTACCCGTCGAGTGGCTCACCGCGCGCGAACGCGGACACATCGACGCCGTTGGGGATCTCGACCGCGTCGGACCCGAGCGCCTCGACCTGCCAGCGCCTGGCCAGCTCGGATACGGCGATCCGCCCGCTGATCTTCTCGTGATAGGGGCGAAGCACACCCTGAAAAGTACTGAGTACCAACGACTTCGTGGTCGAGGTGTGGAAGGTCGCCACGATCGGCCCCTCGGCGATCTTGAGCGCCAGCATCGACAGGCTCGGGGCGTTGGGTTCGTGGATGTGCAGCACGTCGAAGTCGTTGCTGTCGATCCAGCGCCGGATCCTGGTGTAGGCCATGGGTCCGAACGACAACCGCGCCACCGACCCGTTGTAGGGAATCGCGACGGCGCGACCCGCCGAAACGACGAAATCGGGCAGTGGGGTGTCGTCGGAGGCCGGGGCGAGCACGCTCACCTTGTGGCCGCGTTCGATGAACACCCGGGCCAGCTCGACCACATGGGCCTGCACACCGCCGGGAACGTCGAACGAATACGGGCAGATCATGCCGATCTTCACGGCTGCCCTCCCGCCTGCTGCGCGATGATCCGCGACAGCCGTTCGGGCGACAGATCGCCTTCCCAGAGCGGTTGCAACATGTGCCAATCGGCCGGATGCTCGGCGATATTGGCGGCGAACCGGTCGGCGAGTGCCTGCGTCGCGGCCGCCACCCCACCGGAGACATCAAGGGCCGGTTCGGCTTTGAGCCCCCAGCCTTCGGTGCCGTCGTCGTCGACGGTGAACCAGCCGTGCACGGGAACCAGCGCGGCACCGGTCTCGATGGCCAGTTTCGCGGCGCCGCCGGGCATCCAGGTGCGCTCACCGAAGAAGTCGACGGGCACGCCCTTGCCGGTCAAGTCACGTTCGCCCATCAGGCACACGATCCGGTTGCGGCGCAGACGTTCGGCCAGTGCGGCGAACGGCGGCTGCTCGCCACCGGTCAGCGGGAACACCTCGAAACCGAGGCTCTCGCGGTAGGCGACGAACCGCTCGAACAGCGATTCGGGCTTCAGCCGTTCGGCCACGGTGGTGAAGTTGTCGTAGTGCTGCACCAGCCAGACACCGGCCATGTCCCAGTTGCCCGAGTGCGGCAGCACCAAAATCAGGCCGCGGCCCTGTTCGAGCGCGGCGTCGACGTTCTCCAGACCGCCGACGTAGTAGTCGATCTTCGTGTGGTCCATCGACGGCAGGCGGAAAGCCTCACGCCAGTAGCGGGCGTAGGAGCGCATGCTCGCCCGCATCAGGTCGTCGGGCACCTGGTCGGCGGGCACACCGAGGACGCGAGCGAGGTTGCGGCGCAGCTGTTGCGGCCCACCGCCGCGCACCGCGCGATCGGCACCGCGGTCGAAGACCTTGCGCACCACCCCTTCCGGCGCCGAACGCACGAGGCCCCAGCCTGCGGCGTATCCCCAGTCGCTCAGTCGATCGGTGAGACTCACGAGGCAGATCCCGCGTCCGGCTGTGGCGTCGGCGCGATGACCACCCGGGCACCCGGCGAACGACGCACCGCCAGCACCCGCTGGAACACCGTCACGATGCTCAGCACCGCCAGCACCCCCATCGCCACGTACACGGCCCAGGTGAGCCAGTCGATCCCCCAGTGGCCGCCGATGCCGGTGAGCCCGGCGCCGACCAGCACGATGACCAGACGGTCCGGCCGCTCGATGAGCCCACCGTCGGCGGACAGGCCGCTGGCCTCGGCACGCGCCTTGGCGTAGGAGATCACCTGCGAGGTGACCAGCACGATCAAGGTCAGCGCGAGCAGTTGCTTGCTGTGCTCGTGATACACCGCCCACCAGGCGAGTCCGCCGAAGATCGCGCCGTCGGCCACCCGGTCGCAGGTGGCGTCGAGGACGGCGCCGTACTTCGTGCCGCCGCCGCGGGCGCGCGCCATCGCGCCGTCGAGCATGTCGAACATGACGAACAGCCAGATGACCATCGTTCCCCAGAACAGGTGCCCGGAGGGGAACAGCGTCACCGCGGCGGCGATCGTCGCCGTGGTGCCGATCAGGGTCATCGCGTCCGGGGTGAGCCCCGTCTTGACGAGCGCTTTGCCCAGCGGCGCAGTCGCTTTCGCAAACGTCTGGCGGCCGAAGAAGCTGAGCACGGTCTTTATTCCTCCCACGCCTCCGCCAGCAGCTGTCGCGTCTCGCGCAACAACTGAGGCATCACCTTCACCCCGCCGACCACGGTGATGAAGTTCGCATCCCCGCCCCAGCGCGGCACGATGTGCTGGTGCAGGTGGTCGGCGAGCGAACCACCGGCCACCCCACCGAGATTGAGACCCACGTTGAATCCGGCAGGCCGCGAGACCTGCTTCATCACGCGAATGGCCCGCTGTGTGAAGGCCATCAGTTCCGCGCTCTCGGCGGTCGTGAGGTCCTCCAGGTCGGCTACCCGGCGGTACGGCACCACCATCATGTGCCCTGGGTTGTACGGGTACAAGTTGAGTACGGCGTAGACGTTCTCGCCGCGGGCGATGATCAGGCCGTCTTCGTCCGACATCTTGGGGATGTCGGTGAACGGATGCCCGGTCGCGTCCTTGGGCTTGACCTCACCGGTGATGTAGGACATCCGGTACGGGGTCCACAACCGTTGCAGGCGGTCGGGCTGACCCGCCCCGGCGTCGACGATCGAGCCGGCGTCGGGGGCGAGGTTCTCACTCATGCCGGAACCGCCGCGGAGACGACCTCGAACCCCTCGGCGGTGGGTGAGGCGTTCACGCGGTGGGCGATCCAGGTCTTGATGGTGGCGATCGCGTCGGCGACGGGCACCTCGTTGACCGTGGTGCCGTCGCGGAACCGGAAACTCACCGCGTTCGCTTCCACGTCGCGCGCGCCCGCCAGCAGCATGAACGGCACCTTCTGCGCGGTCTGGTTGAAGATCTTCTTCTGCATCCGGTCGTCGCTGCGGTCGACCTGGGCGCGCACGCCGGCGTCACGCAGCTGCTCGATCACCGAATCCAGGTGCGGGGCAAAGTTTTCCGCTACCGGGATGCCGACGACCTGCACCGGCGAGAGCCAGGCGGGGAACGCACCGGCGTAGTGCTCGGTGAGGACGCCGAAGAAGCGTTCGATCGAGCCGAACAGGGCGCGGTGGATCATCACCGGACGCTGCTTGGTGCCGTCGGAGGCGGTGTACTCGAGGTCGAAGCGATCGGGCAGGTTGAAGTCGAGCTGCACGGTCGACATCTGCCAGGTTCGGCCCAGCGCGTCTTTGACCTGCACGGAGATCTTCGGGCCGTAGAACGCGGCGCCGCCGGGGTCGGGTACCAGGTCGAGGCCGGAAGCCTCGGCGACCTTCTCGAGGGTTTCGGTGGCCTCGGCCCAGAGTTCGTCCGAGCCCACGTACTTCTTCGGGTCCTTGGTGGACAGCTCGAGGTAGAAGTCGTCGAGACCGTAGTCCTTCAGCAGGCCGAGAACGAACTGCAGGGTGCTGGTGAGCTCGGCGTGCATCTGCTCTTTGGTGCAGTAGATGTGCGCGTCGTCCTGAGTCATGCCACGCACGCGGGTCAGTCCGTGGATCACGCCGGACTTCTCGTAGCGGTACACCGAGCCGAACTCGAACATCCGCAGCGGCAGCTCACGGTAGGACCGGCCGCGCGCGCCGAAGATCAGGTTGTGCATCGGGCAGTTCATCGGCTTGACGTAGTAGTCCTGACCGGGCTTGCGAACGGTGCCGTCCTCGTTGAGTTCGGCATCGAGGTGCATGGCCGGGAACATGCCGTCCTTGTACCAGTCGAGATGGCCCGAGATCTCGTACAGATGCCCCTTGGTGAGGTGGGGGGTGTTGACGAACTCGTAGCCGGCGTCGACGTGGCGCTGACGCGAGTACTCCTCCATCTCCTTGCGGATGATGCCGCCCTTGGGGTGGAACACCGGCAGACCCGAACCGAGCGCGTCGGGGAAGGAGAACAGGTCGAGCTCGAGGCCCAGCTTGCGGTGATCGCGGCGCTCGGCCTCGGCGAGCAGCTCCAGGTAGCTGTCCATCGCCTCGGTGGATTCCCACGCGGTGCCGTACACGCGCTGCAGGTCCTCACGGTCCTGGTCGCCACGCCAGTAGGCGGCCGAGGAACGGGTGAGCTTGAAGGCGGGGATGAACTTGGTGGTGGGGATGTGCGGGCCGCGGCACAGATCGGCCCACAGCTTCTCGCCGGTGCGCGGGTCGAGGTTGTCGTAGATGGTCAGCTCGTTGCCGCCGACCTCCATGATCTCGGGGTCGTCGATGCCGGACTTGTCGCTGATCAGCTCGAGCTTGAACGGCTCGTTCGCCAGCTCGACGCGGGCGTCGTCGATCTCCACGACGCGACGCGAAAAGCGTTGCGCGCCTTTGATGATCTTCTTCATCCGCGATTCCAGCTTGGCCAGATCCTCGGGGGTGAAGGGCTTGTCGACCTGGAAGTCGTAGTAGAAGCCGTCCTTGATCGGCGGGCCGATCCCGAGCTTGGCGTCGGGGAACTCCTGCTGCACCGCCTGGGCCAGCACGTGCGCGGCCGAGTGCCGGATCACGCTGCGCCCGTCCTCGCTGTTCGCGGGGACCGGCTCGACGTCGGCGTCCTCCTGCGGGATCCAGGACAGATCCTTGAGCGCGCCGTCGACATCGCGCACGACCACGATGGTGTCGGGGCCCTTGGTGGGCAAACCCGCTTCCCGTACCGCCGCGCCCGCCGTAGTCCCGGCCTGCACTCGAACGAGGGCGACTGGACTGATGGGTGCAGAGGTGGTCACGGGGATGCTCTCCTTGACTTCGGTGCCGGGTCGATCCGGCAGTTCTCGCAGGGTCCTTCCCGCGCCCGCCCATGCTATCGGGAGCACGCGTGGGCCGTGTCGATGGACCTAGGACCGCACGATGATCAGCGACGGCGACACGGCGCATCGACGGTACCGGGCGCACAGCCGTTCCCGGCGGATCCGAACAGCGGATCAGGTCCGAGCGCGCGCGGCGGCGGCCAGATGTTCGGCTCGGTCGGCGGGCGAGCGTTTCGGGCAGCTCGTGCACATCTCGCGGCCGGGCGCCTCGTAGACCAGGCAGCACGAGGCGCGGCGGACGAACGTGTGGCCGGCCACGGTGACGAACCGGGGCGCGGGCAGGCGGGCGCCGATGTCGGCCGCCAGCCGGGTCGCCGCGTCCGGGGAGCCCGCGTCCAGCGCCCGATTGCCGATGGCGTCGGCGACCACCGCCCACAGTGCCGGAATCCCGGCGCCGGATACGGCCGCGACCTGGGAGATCACGGCGGTCAGGGTGTCACGCAAGGCGGTGGCGACCTCCTCGGCCGCTGCCGCACCGGTCTCGCCGCCCACATCCGAGCGCACGGAACGTCCGGTGCCATCGACCGGCACCCGACGGAATTCCGCGTGTTCGACACCGCCGTCGCGGCGGACCACACAGTCGAATTCGCCGAGCGCGGCGACCGGGGCGGGGGTGCCCGCCGCGTAGGCGACAGCGATCTGCTCGACCAGCGTCGAGGCGACCATGCACCACCACAGGGTGCCCGCGACCCGGGGAACGTCGGTGCCCCAGGTATGGCTCATCGCGTCGATCCGCGCCGCGACCCAGGCGGGGTCGGTGAGGGCGTGGCCGGGAACTGTGCTCACGACATCAGGGGACTGCGTAACCATGGCCAATCGACTCCGATCCACCCTGCGACCATCGACAATGTACCGAGCAACCACAACGTCACGAGGACGAGGGCGAAGGTGCCCACCGCGCCGAGCACCTTGATGAACCAGCCGCGCGAGGTGTACCAGTCCATGACGATCCGGTACTTGCCGCGCACCCAGGTCAGGGTGTGGTGGGCCCAGACGAACTCGGTGGCCAGGATGCCGAAGCCCGCGAACACCAGCGCCCAGCCGGGTCCCGGGTACGGGATCGTGACGATCCCGACGAGCAGGACCAGCCCACCGACCACGCCGACGACGATGCGGTAGCCGAAGTCGAGGGTAGGGCGCTGGGCGACGTGTGCCCGGAAGGCGCGCCCGCGTTCCTTCGCCCCGTCCCACCGCCCCGGCTCGGCCGTGGACTTCTCGTCCACGGTGTCGGGGCCGTCGGTGACGCGCTCGGCGGCGGTCGGATCGCTGGTCATGATTTCCAGACTACGAGTCCGACCGCCGACCGGTCGCGGCATCGTCAACCGGTGACGGCGAGATCGTCGATCGCGCTGACCCCGTCGAGAGTCACCTCGAGCACCCGCGAGGTCGCGATGTCGAAGAACAGCCCCGATACCGTCAGCCCGCGCTCGGCCACCGCACGGCGCACGGCGGGATTGCGTCCCAGCGTCTCCAGCTGCACGGCGACGTTGACCATGCTCAGCTGGTCCACCTCGTCGTACCCGGCTGCCTCGGCCGCGGCGGCCACGGGATGGCCCGCGAGGTACCGCGCCAGTGTCGGCTCGGCGTGCCGCAACCAGGAGCTCAGGCCGCCTTCGGTGGCGGCGGCGGAGTGGACCGCCTTCATCGCACCGCACGAGGAGTGCCCGCACACCACCACCGAGCGCACCGCGAGACTGTCCAACGCGAAACTCAGTGCCGCTTCGACGGAATCGTCACCGCTGACCGGGACCAGATTGCCCACATTGCGCACGGTGAACAGATCGCCGGGACCGCTGTTGGTGATCACGTTGGGCACGATCCGCGAATCCGAGCAGGTCAGGAAGAACGAGTCCGGGTCCTGACTGTCGTGCAGCCCGTCCAGATGCGATCGCACGACGTGCGCGTGGCCGCGATGGTAGGCCGCGACGCCCGCGGTCACCGCGTCGCCGCCGGACTTCTTGTGCCGCCACGGACCGAGTATCTCGTCGATGGCGGCGCGACCGAATCCGCGGATCGGCGGGGCGGCCGGGGTATCGGCCATCCGCGCACTGCCGATTTCGACGAAATCGACACGGCCACCGCCACTTTCCTGCTGACGCTGCCACTCCTCGATCGCCTCGAACGCGGCGTGATCGAGGAAGTCGACGGTCATCTCGACGGTCACCTCGGCGCCCGCGGGCACCTTCGCCAGCTCGCCCGACAGTTTCGGCAAGGCGAGGAAGGTGCACGAGCCGTCGATATGGACCTGCCAGCGCCCGTCAGGCAGCGGGGTCGCCGTCACCTGCACGCGCACGACCCGCCACAGCAGCAGCCCGAACGCCAGGGCGAGGCCGATGACCACGCCTTCGAGCAGGTTGGTGAACACCACGCCGAGCACGGTCACCACATAGACCAGCAGGTCGCCGGTGCGCCGGGCCAACCGGATATGGGCCAGTTTCAGCAGCTGCATCCCGATGACGATGAGCAGACCCGCCAGCGCGGCCTTGGGGATCTGCTCCACCAGGCCGACCAGCGCCACCGAGAACAGCAGAATCCAGAGTCCGTGCAGGACGGTGGACGCCCTCGTGCGCGCGCCCGCCTGCACATTGGTGGCGCTGCGCACGATCACACCGGTGATCGGCAGGCCACCGACCAGGCCCGAGACGACATTCGCCGTGCCCTGGCCGATGAGTTCCCGATCGAATCCGGTGCGCGGACCGGTGTGCATCTTGTCGACCGCGACGGCCGAGAGCAGGCTCTCCACGCTGGCGATCAACGCGATGGTCAGCACCATCATGGCGACGGCGGACCAGTTGCCCGAGGGCAGTTCCGGCAGGCCGAGCGCGTCGAAGACCGACCCGCTCAGGGCGATGCGCTCGACCTCGGGCAGGCCGAGCGAGAGCACGGTGCCCACCAGCACCGCGACCAGTGGGCCCGGCACCGCGCGCAGTTTCGGTGGGACGTACTTCCAGCCGAGCATCACCGCGATCACCACGGCGCCGACGAGCGCGTCACTACCGTGCAGCGACAGCAGCTGTCCGGGGAGTTCGATCAGGTTGCGCAGCGCGGTGCTGTGCGAGGAGCCGCCGAGCAGCACGTGGACCTGCTGCAGGGCGATGGTGATGCCGATACCGGCCAGCATGGCGTGAACCACCACGGGGGCGACGGCGAGCGCGGCCCGCGCGATCCGGCTGAGACCGAACAGGATCTGCAGCACGCCGGCGGCGACGACGATGAAACAGGTGACGCGCCAACCGAATTGCGAGATGGACTCGGCGACGACCACGGTCAGACCCGCGGCGGGACCGCTGACCTGCAGGACCGAGCCGCCGAGCAGGCCCGCGACCACACCACCGATCACGGCGGCGACGAGACCGGCGGCGATCGGTGCGCCGGAGGCGACCGCGATGCCGAGTGACAGCGGCAGTGCCACCAGGAAAACCACGATGGAGGCGGGTAGATCGTGACGCAACAGCGTCTGTTGCCACGCGGGACGCGACGACTCGTTCGACGAGCCGTCCGCTTGGGGCGGGGCGAGGTCGTTCTCGACAGACATTTGACTCTCCTTCGCCGGCTCCCGGCGCTGGGCCGAGGCCGATCATCACGAGGACGGTGAAGCAAAGGGACGGGAGCGTTCGAAAGATCCGGTGCAACGGCGAACCGGGTACGGATGGATCCAACCTATTGGTAAAGAATTGGCAAAGCCAGTGTGCCGCACACTTAGTGGGTCTCGCCATAACGGCAGGCAGTGTGTGGTGTGACCCACAACTACCCCTCTTTACACCGGTTCGGCGGCGGCCCGCCGGGCCTCGTCGAAGTCGGCGATCCCGTCGGCGGTGATCTCGATGACCCGCGCGGTCGCGAGGTCGAAGAACAGCCCCGACACCGCGACCCCGCGCTCCTGGATGCCACTGCGCACCGCCGGATAGTCGATCAAGGTCTGCACCTGCCGGGCCACGTTCACCATGCCGAGTTGGTCGACCGGGCCGAAGCCCGCCAGTCTGGCGGCCTCGGCGACGGGGTGGCCGGCGTGGAACGCCGCCAGCGTGGGCTGAGCATGGGCCAGCCAGTCGTCGAGGCCGGGCCCGGCCTGCACCTGCCCGTACAGCGCTTCCATCGCGCCGCAGCCGCTGTGCCCGCACACCACCACCGAGCGCACATCGAGCTTGTCGAGCGCGTAGATCAGTGCCGCTTCCACCGAGACGTCGGATCCGCCCACCGGCACCAGATTGCCGACATTGCGCACCGTGAACAGGTCGCCGGGACCGCTGTTGGTGATCACATTGGGCACGATGCGCGCGTCGGCGCAGGCCAGGAAGAACGTGTCGGCATCGGGCCGGTGCCGCAACCCGTCCAGATGCGGGCGCATCAGGTGCGCGTGCTGGCGATGGTAGGCCGCGATGCCCGCGGCGATCGGGTCGACGCCGCCGCTGCGCCGCCACGGCCGGATCGCCTCGTCGACCGCTTTGCGCGCGTGGCCGTGCTCGGGCGGTCCGTCGTGGGTGCGGGCCATCCTCGCGGCACCGAGTTCGACGAAGTCGACGGTGCCACCGCCGGATTCACGGGCGCCGGCCCATTCCGAGAGCAGCTCGCACGCCGCGTGGTCGAGGAAGTCCACGCTCAGTTCGACGGTCACGTCCACACCCGCCGGTACCTTCGCCAGTTCGGCCGTGAGCCGGGGCGCGGCCAGGAAGGTGCAGGTGCCCGCGATGCGCACCAGCCAGGTCCCGTCGTCGCGCGGTGCCGCGGCGATGGTGAACTTCACGACCCGCCACAGCAGCAGCGCGAACGAGGCGACCAGGCCGATCACCATGCCCTGCAACAGGTTCAGCGCGACCACGGCGATCACGGTGACCAGGTAGACGTAGAGGTCGCCGGTGCGGCGGGCACGTTTGATGTGCGCCAGCTTCACCAGCTGCACCCCGATCAGCACCAGCAGCCCAGCCAGCGCCGCCGTGGGAATCTGGCGGACCAGGCCGACCAGCGCGATCGCGAACACCAGGATCCAGCCACCGTGCAGCACGGTGGCGGCCCGGCTGCGCGCGCCCGCGTTGGCGTTGGTGATGCTGCGCACGATGACCGCCGCGATCGGCAGGCCGCCCAGCACACCCGAGACCATGTTCGCCGCACCCTGACCGAGCAGTTCCCGGTCGAAGTCGGTGCGCTGGTCGGGGCGCAATTTGTCGACCGCGACGGCCGAGAGCAGCGTCTCCACGCTGGCGATGAGGGCGACGGTGAGCGCGGTGAGCGCGAGCGGCAGCCACCCGCCGTGCGGCAGCGCGGGCAACCCGATGCCGTCGAGCAGCGAGCCGTCGAGGCGCACCCGTTCCACCGTCACCGGCAGCACCAGCGAGACCACGGTCGCCACCACTACCGCGACCAGCGGACCGGGCACCACCCGTACCCGGCGCGGCAGATACTGCCATCCGATCAGCACGGCGATCACGAGCAGCCCGACGAACAGATCGCCCTTCTGCACCGACATCACCTGTTGCGGGAGCGCGACGATGCTGGCCCACGGCGAGCTGACCGTCGTTCCGCCGAGCAGGACGTGCACCTGCTGCAGCGCGATCACCACCCCGATGCCGGCGAGCATCGCGTGCACCACGACCGGCGCGATTCCCAGCGCGGCGCGCGCAATCCGGCTGAGCCCGAACAGAATCTGCAGTACACCCGCGCCGACAGTGATGAAACACATAGCGGCCCAGCCGAATTGCTGGACCGCTCCCGCCACGACGACGGCCAGACTCGCGGTCGGCCCACTGACCTGAACCTTCGAGCCGCCGAGCAACCCGGCGACGATCCCGCCGACGGCGGCGGCGATGAGCCCGGCGACGACCGGCGCGCCGGAGGCCAGCGCCACGCCGAGCGACAGCGGCAGCGCGACGAGGAAGACGACAAGGGACGCCGGAAGATCTTGCTGGAGAACCGATTTCAGTGAAGCGCACGACAGCTGGCGTGTCGTTGTGGTGGTAGTGGTGCCCGGATCATTGTCGGTCATCATTCTCCTTCGCCGGGGCGGGTGGGCTCCCGGTTCATCGGTCGAACATGCACTGGCAATTGATGCTGAGCTGCGAGCGAACGGCGGATCTGCAGCACTGCTCGAAGAGATCGGACCCCAGACACAGAGTCGGGTTAATAGTAAAGAACTTCCCAAGCATTAGAAAACGTTCCGGGAAAAATGGGACGGAATCGCCGTCGTTCTGTGACCTCAGTCACAGAGCAGATTGTCGGCCAGCTGCCGCTGCGTCGCCTGGTCGAGACCGGCTCGGGTCGCCCACGCGGCGGGGCCACCGTGCTCGGCGTCCAGATGGGCCAGGAACTGGCGCATGGTGCTCGCGTCGGCGGCGAACACCCAGGCGGGGAGGCGATCACTCGCGCCGTCCGGCCGGACCGGCTGACCGTCGCGAGCCCGTAGCGCGGCGATGTTGTGGGTGGTGGCGGCATAGTCGGCGATGATGTCGTCCGCGCGTACCCCGGCGACCGCGAGCAGCAGGGCGATCACCACCCCGGTGCGATCCTTGCCCGCGGCGCAGTGGATCAGCGCGGGCAGCTGGCCGGGCGTGGCGAGCAGGCGCAGCACGGCGGCGATGTTCTCGCTGCTGTGCTCGAGGTATTCGCAGTACCGGTCGAACATGCTCCCGTCGGGCGAGACCTCGGTGAGGTCGAGCCGCACCCGGTCCGCGCCGTAGACGTGCAGGTTCCGGTAGTCGGCGACGGCGTCGACCACGGCACCCGTTCCGTCCGTGACGATCTCGCCCGGAGCGCGCAGGTCGACGATCGTGCGAAGTCCGCAGTCGGTCAGCAGAAACGACACGTCCCCGGCGTCGAGCCGGGTGAGCAGATCCGACCGCAGCACCCGCAAGCGGCGCACCTGCCGCCCGTCCACCGTGCGCAACCCACCCAGATCTCGCGCGTTCACCGCACCGCGCAGCGGCAATTCCCGGCCCGTCGCAGAACTCACACCGTTGGTCATCACAATCCCCGTTCTCATCTTCGCAGCACCTGCTCGTCAACGTCGATCAACGGTATTCGGTGCCGAGCACCAGAAATTCCGAATTCCGCTCTCTCCGAACGTGCTTCCGGACGTTTTCGCAGGTCACAGCACCTACTCGGTCGATTCGATCGTGAAATGCGATGGACGGATCGGAATATTCGATGCGAGTCGGCGCCGGCTGTTCTCATCGATACCGTCGGCACGAAAACTCCCGTGTCGAAAGGTATGTCGAATGCACCTGACAATCGTCGGAAATCGAGCCGGTATGCCCGCCGACGGCGCCGCCAGTTCGGGCTATCTGGTCGAAACCGGCCAGTCGAGAATTCTGCTCGACTGTGGTCCCGGCATCGCGGTGATGCTCGGCAACTACCTGCACGCGAGCCTGCTCGACGCGGTGGTGATCAGCCACCTGCACCTGGATCACGTCTACGACGTGCTACCGATCGGCAAGCAGGCGATGCGCAGAGCCCCCGATGCCCCGGACCGCCGGATCAAGCTGTTCGTGCCGAAAGGCGCTCGCGCGCGACTGGATCAGCTCGCCGCGCTGTTCCCGGTGAAGACGTTCCCGGACCTGAATCGAGCGTTCGACCTGGCCTACGAGGTCATCGAGTACGAGCGCGGCGCAACGTATCCGCTCACCGATTGCAGCATCGAGCTGGTGCCCATGGTGCACACCGAACCCGCCTGCGGGATCCGGATCGAAAGCCCCACCGGCAGTATCGCGTTCACCGGCGACACCGGCTGGAACGACAACCTGGTCGCGCTCGCCGCCGATGTCGACATCTTTCTCGCCGAGTCCACCCTCGCCGAGCCGGATCACACAGCACACGGTCACCTGTGCGCCACCGAGGTCGGGCGGGCCGCCGCGGCCGCGGGTGCGCGCTCGGTGGTGCTGACCCATCTCGGCTCGGCGCAGCCGCAATGGCAGCAGGCGCGACGCGACGACGTGGCCGCGGAGTTCGACGGGCCCGTGCACCTGAGCCGACCCGGCATGCGGTTCTCGGTGCCCGCCGAACAGCCGAGCTGAGCGCTACACCGCGACCGTCAATGTCGCGAGGCCGCGCAGGTTGATCCGGCCGTTCCAGGTCTGATCGACCACCGCGGCCTCGGGAAAGCGGGTCACGAAGCGCGGGAACACGACCCGGGCCTCCATGCGGACCAGGGCGGCGCCGAGGCAGTGGTGGATGCCGGCCCCGAGCGAGACGTTCTGGTGCGCGTTCGACCGGTCCAGACGCAATTCGTCGGCGTCGGCGCCCCAGAATTCCGGGTCCCGGTTGGCAGCGGCCAGTGCGCCGATCACCCAGCTGCCCGCCGGGATCTCGTGCTCGCCGACGCGCAACGGGGTGACGGTGATCCGGCGCATCAGGTGCACCGGGGTGTCGAAGCGCATCAGCTCGTCGACGGCGCTCACCGCCAGGTCGGGCTCGTTCCGCAGCCGCCGCGCCTGGTCCGGATGCTGCAGCAGCGAGCGGATTCCGCTGCCGAGGTGGGTCACCGTGGTCTCGTGGCCGGCGATGTAGAGGAACATCACCTGCGAGATCAGCTCGTCCTCGCTGAGCATGTCGCCGTCGTCCTCGGCGCTGATCAACGCGGAGAGCAGGTCGTCGCCGGGGGTGGCGCGCTTCCAGCGGATCAGCTCACGAACCATGCCGAACAGTTCCTGGTTCGCGGCTCTGATCTGTTCCTGGGTCTCGGCGCTCGCGAACGGCTCGAACACCAGCACGATGATCGCGGTCAGCTCGCGCAGGCGGGTGTGCTCGCCGACGGGGATACCGAGCATTTCCGAGATGATGGTGAAGGGCAGCGGAAAGGCCAGTTCGGCGATGACATCCGTGGTGCCCGCGGCGGCGATCCGGACCAGCGCCTCCTCGACGAGTTCCTCGACGCGCGGCTGCAGCGATTCGATGGCGCGCGGGGTGAAGGCCTTCGACACCAGCCGCCGCAGGCGGGTGTGGTCGGGCGGGTCCTGGTCCAGCATCGACAGCCCGCCCATCACCCGGCTCTCCTTGCGGACCTCGGCGCTGCCGCTCTTCCACGCGGGCAGGTACCGCAGGTGCGCCTCGTCGACCGAGTGCGCCGAGCGCTGCAAAGCGGCCACATCGGCGTGCCGGGCGATGATCCAGAACCCGAGCGGATGTTGCTGCGCGGGTCCCGCGGCCCGCAGTCGGTCGTAGTGCGGATAGGGGTCGTCGATGAATCCCGGTGCGGTGGGATCGAAGACGTAGGTCTCGGTGCTCATTCCAGGTACCGCTTTCTCGCTGCTGCTCGCATGATTTTTCCGCTGCTCGTCTTCTGCACGGTGTTCGGCGCGGCGAGCACCACATCCGCCACGGCGAGTTCGTGCTCCTGCGTCACCGCCGCCCGGATGGCCCCCACGATGTCGTCGGCGTCGGCATCGGCGGCGGCGTCGCGCTCGAGCTCCTGGACGACGATCAGCTTCTCGCCGTCGCGCCCCGGTACCGCGAACGCCGCGCCGCTGCCGGGTCGCAGCGCCGGGTGCGCGCGGGCCACGGTGTGCTCGATGTCGTGCGGGTAGTAGTTGCGGCCGCGGATGATGATCATGTCCTTGAGCCGGCCCACCACATACAGTTCGTCGTCGACGATCAGGCCGAGGTCGCCCGTGCGCAGGTAGGCGCGCTCGGCATCGTCGGCGATGCGAGCTCGGAAGGTCGCGGCGCTCACCTCGGGTAGGCCCCGATAGCCCTGGGCCACATGGT
This sequence comes from Nocardia sp. NPDC060249, assembly GCF_042728755.1. Classification (NCBI taxonomy): domain Bacteria; kingdom Bacillati; phylum Actinomycetota; class Actinomycetes; order Mycobacteriales; family Nocardiaceae; genus Nocardia; species Nocardia sp. NPDC060249. The sequence goes on along the minus strand of NZ_JBHXAQ010000001.1, from coordinate 983,439 downwards.
CACCCGCTACCCAGATCTCGCCTGCCCGATCCGGCGGGCAGGGCTCGCCCGTCTCCGGGTCGACGATGCGCAGCGACTCACCCGGCAGTACCACTCCCGAGCCGACGAGCGTGCGCCCCTGATCCGTGGTCGCCGCGACGTAGCGCCGGTCGGCGAGCGCGTCGATATCGGCGTCCAGCAATCTCGGACCGCGTCCCTTCCCGCTGGCCGACACCAGCAGGGTGGCTTCCGCGAGCCCGTAACACGGGAAGACCGATTGGGCGCTGAAACCCAGTGGGGCAAAGGTTTTCGCGAATCTGTCCAGAGTCTCGGCCCGGATCGGTTCGGCGCCGTTGAAGGCGACCTTCCAGGAACTCAGGTCGAGATCGGGCAGCTCGCCGGCCGCCGCGCGCGCGACACAGGCATCGAAGGCGAAGTTCGGGCCGCCGCTGGTGTGCGCGCGATAGCGCGAGATGGCCTCCAGCCACCGCAGCGGCCGCCGGATGAAAGTGGTGGGCGACATCTGGATACAGGTAGCGCCCACGTACACCGGTTGCAGCACATTGCCGATCAGGCCCTGATCATGGAAGAAGGGCGCCCAGCCGACGACGGTGGATTCACGGTCGTGGCCGAAACTGTGCCGGATCATCTCCTCGTTGGCCACCAGGTTTCGATGCGTGACCATCACACCCTTGGGCGCGGAGGTCGACCCGGAGGTGTACTGCAGGAACGCCACGGCATCCGGATCGACCACCTCCGGCGCGAAAGCGGTGTCCGCCGTGGGCAATTCGTCGACGGCCAGCCACTGGCGAGCCGTGCACACCGGTTCGAGCACCGATCGCAGGGGTTCGAGCACCGCGCCGATCGTCAGCACGGCCGTGGGCGCGCAGTCGGCGACGACAGCGCGGGTCGAGTCCTGAACCTTGCCGCGGCGCGGCGGATTCACCGGCACCGCCACGATGTTCGCGTAGAGGCAGCCGAAGTAGGCGGTGATGAACTCGACGGACTGCCCGAAGACCAGCAGGGCGCGATCGCCCGGCTCGCACCGCGCGCGCAGCAGGCTCGCCACCGCCATCGCCGCGTCGTGGAGTTCGCGATAGGTCGTGGTGGTGTGCTCGGCGCCGTTGTCGTCGAGGAAGATGTAGGCGATGCGGTCCGGCTCGTCGACGGCGCGACGCGCGAGGATGTCGGGAAGAAGCTGCACGTCGGTCCTCAGGTCAGAGCGGCGGTCATGATCGCCGCGATCGCCGCGCGATGTCGATGGTGGAACAGGTGATCACCGGTGAACTCGTGCGTGGCGAACGGGCCGTCGGTCAGCGCGCCCCAGGCCCACACCTCGTCCGGATCGGCGATCGGGTCCTCGGTGCCGTAGAACGTCGTGATCGGGCAGGCGAGCCGGGGCTGGGGCCGGTGGCTGTACTCCTCCGACAACTCCAGGTCCGCCCGCGTCAGCGGCAACGCGTACCGCAGGAAGCTCGCGCTGCGGCCCGCCGCGCCCCACGCCCCCATCGCGGCCATCGCGTCGGCGAAGTCGTTGTCGGGCAGGCGATGCAGGACCGCGCGACTCGCCGCCAGGTGCGGTGCGCGGCGACCGGACACGAACAGGTGGATCGGTGGCCGATCCGCGAGGGTCAGCGCGCGAGCCAGTTCATAGGCGATCAGCGCGCCCATACTGTGGCCGTAGACCGCCACCGGCAAGTCACCCGATTGTGTTATCTGGCCTGCCAATTCGTCGACCGCTTCGCCGACCCGGTGCAGCGGCGGCTGCTGCGCGACGTCCTCTCGGCCGGGGAGCTGGACGCGGACCACCCCGATCTCGGGGCCGAACAGGTCGGGCCAGCGGTTGAACGACGACGCCCCGGCGCCCGCGTGCGGGATGCACACCAGTCGCACCGCCGCGGGCGCGGTGTCACTGCGCAACCACGATTTCACCAGTCCGGTGCCGGTCATCACGCCCGCCGCACATCGACGGGAAGGGCCTTCAGGCCGCGCACGATGAAACTGTGGTCCTGCCACTCGAGTTCCGCCGACCGTGGTCGCAGGTACTGCGAACGGACGAACAAATACTCGAAGGCGACCTGTGCCTGCAGTTCGGCGAGCAACCCGCCGAGGCACCCGTGCATACCGTGGCCGAAGCCCAGATGCCCACCGCCGGTGCGGGTCAGGTCGAACTCGTCGGGCCTGGTGAAGACGTCGGGGTCGCGGTTGGCCGCGCCCAGACACACCAGGATCTGCTCGCCTGCCGAGATCCTGGCCCCGTCGAGCTGGATATCGCGGGTGGCCAGGCGCTTGGTCAACTGCAACGGGGGGTCGTAGCGCAGCGCCTCGGTGACCGCCGCCTCGACCGACTCCGGTCCCCGGCGCAACAGCGCGGCCTGCTCGGGATGCCGCAGCAGGGCGAGCGTTCCGTTGCCGATCAGCGATTTGGTGGTCTCGTTGCCCGCGACGAAACACATGATGCAGACGAACACCAGCTCCTCGTCGGACAGCACATCCCCGCCCCCGGTCCGCGCGGCGAGCAACTGGCTGATCAGATCGGTGCCGGGCCGGGCTCGCCGCTCGGGCAACACGGCGTCGATGGCGGCGGCGAACTCCTCGACCACCGCGCACACCCGCTCGAAGTCCCCGGCCTTCATCATCCCGGGTTCGAGCAGGAACCGGATGTCGTGGGTCCACGGCCCGACCCGGCCGCGCAACTCCTCGGGCAGATCCATCCACTCGCACAACACGGCCACCGGCAGCGGCGCGGCCAGGTCGGCGATGACGTCCATGCCACCGTCGCGCCAGGCCCGCTCCAGCAGATCGCCGGCGATCCGGGTCACCAGCGGTCGCAGCGATTCCACCGACCGGGCGGTGAACACCCGGTTCACCAGTCCGCGCAACCGCGCGTGATCGGGATTGTCGGTGAACACCAGCGACTTACGCCCGAGGCGTTCGATCTGCGCGACGCTGCAATGGCCGAGCCGCTCGGCCTGACGGGTCACCAGGCTGGGGATCAGTCCGGCGCTGAACGAGCGATCGTGCAGCACGCCGCGCACCTCGGCGTGCCGGGTGAGCACCCACATACCGAGCGTGCGGTGCACCGGTTCGGCCTCGCGCAACTGCTGGTAGATCGGGTACGGGTCGTGCCGGAATTCGGCGCTGAACGGGTTGAACCGCACCCGGGTCCGGGCGGGCGCGACGGGATCGGGCGACTGCGTGGTCATGCCGACCGCACCGCATGGTCGGTGAAGAATCCGCTGCGATAGGGCACCAGCACCAATCGCAGCAGGCCGATCTTGCCCATCCGGAAACCGAGCGCCGACAGTTTCAGGTAGCGCGCGTAACGCGCGACCACATCGGCGCCGACGAGCTCGGTGGCCTCGGCCCGGTTCGTGCGCAGCCTGCGCGCCCACTGTTCACACGTCCAGGCGTAATCGAGGCGACCATTGCTGATCGAGCGCACCTCGAACAGTCCCTCGGCCGCGGCGGTGATCTCGGCCAGGGTCGGCAGGTCGGCGTCGGGGAAGATCTCCTGCTGCATGAAGGCGCTGGCCTGGTCGCGGGACATGTTCGCGTAGGCGATGGTCTGCAGCGACAGCGTGCCGTCGGGCTCGAGCCAGTCCCGGCAGCGGGTGAAGAAGTCCCGGTAGACGCCGATCTTCTGTTCCGGCGAGTCGTCGGGGGTCGCGAAGTGTTCGAAGGCGCCGATCGAGATGATGCCGTCGAATCGGGTGTCCGGCTCGTAGTGCACCCAGCTCTCGGTCCGCACTTCGACGCCGGCGTAGGCGCGCGAGCGGACGAACTCGGCCTGCTCGGGGCTGAGCGTGAGCCCGACGGACCGGACGACCCCGGCTGTTGCCGAGCGTTCGAGGATCGCGCCCCACCCGCAGCCGATGTCGAGGACCGAGGTGGCGTGCTCGGCGTCGATCGCGTCCAGGTGGTACCGCAGTTTGCGGTCCTGGGCGATTTCCAGTGTGTCGTCGGGGTTTTCGCGCAGGGCGCAGGAGTAGGACAGCGACTCGTCGAGCCAGAGGCGATAGAAGTCGTTACCCGCGTCGTAGTGGTGACGGATCGCTGCGGCGGCCGCGACGGACCGCTCGGTATGCACCGGCATCGCTACCCCACACTCCGCCGGCTCTGCTCGTGCAAGTACCCGGCGACGGCGTCGAGGTTCGGGTTGTCGAACAGGTCCTCGGGCGCCAGATCGACGCCGTAGCGCTCCTCGACCTCGATCAGCAGCGCCACGGCGAGGGCCGAGTCGATGCCGAGGCGGTCGAAATCGGTGGCCGGGTCGATGGTGGCGGCCGGTACCTCGAGCAGACTCGCGAGGTATTCCTGGCACCAGGTGACAATGGCTTCTTTACTCGTATCCATGGTGAGAATTCCTTAGATTCGCTTGGCTGCCATGCGTTCGGCGGACGGCATTTTCAGGTCCCAGGCGAGACCACAGAATGCCAATGTTCGAATGAGCCAGAAACCGGGGTCGAGCCGATACCAGTCCAACCCGAAAGAGGGCGACTCGGGAAAGGCGTGGTGATTGTTGTGCCACGACTCCCCCAGCGTCGCCAGGGCGAAAACACCGCCGTTGTGGCTGTTCTCGCGAGATTCGTACCGGCGGGTGCCGAACATGTGCAGGAACGAATTGATCGCCCAGACGATGTGCTCGAGAACGAAGATGCGCACCAGCCCGCCCCAGAGCAGGCCGCCGACCGCACCGGTCCAGCTCATCGAGACCAGGCCGCCGATCACGGTCGGGATCAGCAGCCCGAGCGCCACCCAGTAGTAGTAGAGACGGGCGATGCGGACCAGGTTCCGGTCTTTGATCAGATCGGGCGCGTAGTGCACCACGTTCGGGTACTCGTGGCGGCGCATCCAGAGGAAATGCGAGTGGGCCAGGCCGCGCAGCGCACCGCGCAGGCCGTCACCGGCGAGGTTGGGTGAGTGCGGATCGCCTTCGCGATCGCTGTACTCGTGGTGGCGCCGGTGCAGCGCGACCCAGGAGATGACCGGGCCCTGGCCCGCCATCGAGCCGAGGATCGCGAGCACCCACGTCACCCACGGCGCCGCTTTGAACGTGCGGTGGGTGAACAGCCGGTGATAGCCGACCGTGACGCCGAGTCCGGTGAGCAGCCACATCCCGAAGAGCAGGGCGAATTCCAGTACACCGAAGGGCCGGACCAGCAGGAAGGCGAAAGCTACGACGGTGCCGATGATCGGGAGAATGTCGAACAGCAGGAAGTGACGTCGTTGCAGTCGATGAATATAGGGACTACTGATCGTTTTTCTGCGCGGATCGGGATTCATTGCTCAATTCACCTCAGGCGGTATAGAAACCGGGCGCAACATTATTACCGTAACCGGGGTTCAACGGTCGGCGACGGCGTGTGACAATTGCCGATCGTCGGATCGGAATTGTTTATGACGGACCAGCGACAGCGCCACACTCAGCGCGCCGAAGCAGATAGCGAACATCCAGATGCGATCGGCCCCGAAGATCGCGATGACGGCTCCGCCGATCGCCGAGCCGAGTGCGGCCCCGAGATACAACGCCGAACCGTTGAGCGACAACAACATCGGTGCCTGCTCCGGGCTCGCGTCGGCGATCATGCTGTGCTGCTGCGCGGGCAGGAACGCCCAGCCGACGACACCCCACATCGTGACGAAGGCGACGGTGGTCGCCAGGGTCTGCGCGGCGATCGGCTGCCACGTCAGGTTCACGGTGAACAGTGTCAACGCGCCGAGCAGGACCGGCCGGGCACCGAATCGGTCGACCAGCATGCTCCCGCCCCACAGACCGACGATCGCCCCGACGCCGTGCGCCATGATCAACGTGCCGACATGGCCCGCGCCCACCCCCTGGGCCTCGGCGAAGATCGGGCCCAGATAGGTGAACATCATCAATCCGGCGGTCATCGCCGAGATCGTCACCGCGAGCCCCAGCCACACCGGTGGGTGCCGCAGGGGTGCGAGCCGCTGTCGCAGCGACACCACGGGTGTGGCCTCGCCCGCCGGAACCGTCAGTGCCACACCGACAGTGGTGATCAGCGCCACCACGGCCACGGCGACGAACGCCATCCGCCACGACGACAACCCGGCGACCCACACCCCGAGCGGCACGCCCGCCACGGTGGCGATCGAGATGCCGCCCAGGATCACCGCCAGCGCCCGGCCGCGACGATCCGCCGTGGCCATGCCGGCTGCCGCCGCGGCCGCCAAGGGGACATAGATCCCCGCGACGCACCCGGCCGCGATGCGCGCCACCGCCATCACCCACGGCGCCCAGGCCACCGCCGCGAGCAGATTCACGACGGCGAACAGCGCGGTCGCGGCCAGCAGCAGCCGCCGGGGCGAGCGCACCCGCAGCACGGTGACCACGACGGGTGCGGCCAGGGCGTAGGCCAGGGAGTAGCCGGTGACGAACAGCCCGGCACCGGTGATGGAGACCCGCAGGTCGGCCGCCATCGGTGCCAGTACCCCGGCGACAAGGTAGTTGTCGGTCCCCGCGCAGAACGCGCCGAGCGCGAGCACCAGGACCGGCAACCACCGGATCGACGACGGCGCGGCATCGGCGACTCTCACCGAATGCCCCGGCGCCTCACCAGGGTCGGGCGCCGACATCACGCAACTCGACGGCCACATCGATGAGTTCGTAGATCCGCATGGTCGGTTTCCAGACGCTCGCGTCGGCGATCACCCGGATCCGGCCCGGTCGCCGTTCGACGCTCTTGATGTGCACTTCGAGGGTCATCAGCTCGTCACTCGCCAGGATCTGCCCGCGATACCGCCACGACAGCGACACCCCGACCGGGAGTACGAATTCCGGCGCGACCAGCTCGGCGGCGAGGCCGGTGTCGACCGCCCACTCCTGCATCGCCTGGATCACCGCCTCGACTCCGAGCGAGCCCGGCATCACCGGGTCGAGGTAGAAGTGGTAACCGAAGAACCAGTCGTCGGCGGCGACCGGGCGGGTGGCACGCAGGTAGCCGAGCCCGTAGGCGCCCGCGCTGTCGACGGTCTCGATGCGGTCGAGCATCGCCAGATGCCCGACCGCGCACGGCATGCCGGTGCCCGCCGCGCGTCTGGCCGCCACGTCGATCACCCGGACGGCGGGACGCTGCTCCTGGCGGTCGAGCCACGTCGGCACGAACTCGCCGTTGTCGAGTCCGTTCTGGTTCGCCAGCGCCGGGGCGTTGAAGAAGCCGAACAGTGACTGCCCCGCGTAGAACGGTTCACCGTCCACCGAGAGTTCGTAGGAGAATGTCTGCAACACGACGCCGACCAGGACGGTGGTGTCGGTCAGCCTGCTCGTCTGCTGAATCGTCTTGTCCCGCAGGTCGACCTCGCGCAGGACGGTCGCGGAGCCGTCGAGATTGCGCAGGCTGAAATCCTCCTCGGGCGAGGTGAGGGTCGCGCCGAGGAAGTAGCCGAGCAGCAACGCCGATTGCAGCGAGGTCTCCATGTAGACGACGTTGGGCATGGAGGCATCGGCCGACTCGAGGTAATACCAGGAATCGGCGGGCGAGTCGTACTCGGTGTGCGAGCTGCCCGCGTCGAGCTGTCCGCGTCGTCCGTCGACGGCCATCACGCGGTCGCAGAGCTGGAGTCCGTGGTTGGGCATGCGCGTGGCCCTGCGGCCCGCGTAGGCCGAGAACTCCGGGCCGAGCGCGATGCCGAGATCACCACGGGCGCTGTGGGTCATGTGGAACTCACCGAGCAGCGCCCGCTGACCGAAGACGTTGCGGCGGCCGAGGAATCGGGGAATCTCACCGCCGACCTCGGGACCGATCGGCAGACCCGGTTCCTCCGCGACCTCGACGGTGAGGCCGTGAACGCGGGCCACTACTTGTCCCGCGCCACGGATTTCGGCGTTGACCCGGATCCAGGGGCGCGGCAGCAGGTCGATCTGGACCACATCGGCGATCAGTTCGACCGGGCCTGCCAGCGGCGCGGACACGGTCACCTCGAACGGTTCCCCCGCCTGGAATCGGGCCCCGGCCAGGCACAGCTGCAGACCCGCGCGCACCGCGAACACCTGGGCGGCCTGCCAGGTGAGCTCGGTGGCCGCGGTGACCGGATCGGGGCCGTCGACGCGGCCGAGGGCCCGCAATCGTCCTCTGGCCCATGGCCCTTCGCGGCCGGCGATCTCGAGTACCTCGGTGAGGTCGGCGTGGGTGCCCTCGGTCAGCCGGATGTCGGGGTTGACGCCTTCCTGGTCGTAGGCCGGACCGAAGACGGCAGCCACCTCGCCCCTGCCCAACGCCGCGAGGTCGGCGCCGTTCAGGGTGGTGATCGGCGTGCGGGCGAGGAACTTGAAGGCATTCATGGTGGTCGCCGGCGGCGGCAGCTCGGAGACCACCGGGTGCCCCGGCGCCGCGGAGACCGCGAGACCGGTTGCCGGTGTGTAGTCGACCATCACCGCGAACGACTGCTCCGCCCAGGTGGGCGACGCGGGAACGGTGTCGGTGCCGGTCCCGGCGATGTGCTCCTCGCGACCGAGGCTCGCGAGCGCACGCCGCTGCAACGCGGTCTGCACGTCCATCGCCGACAGGTGCGCCGTCACCAGCTCGGAGCGGACCTCGTGCAGGAGGGCGGCAATGGGGTCGGCGGGTGTACCACCCGCCGCCATCGGTGCGGTGGCCGATGGCGCCGGTGCGGTGGCCGACTGCGCCGGTGCGGTGGTGTGTCGCACTGCGGGCACCGTCGAGGTGGGCGCCGGAGCCTCCGGCGCCGACGGTCGGGGGGCCGAGCTGACGGCCGGCTCCAGTGCCAGCGACCAGGCGAGGACGTCGAAGGGCTCACCGTCGAAGTCGAGGGTGTCCAGTGGTGTGGTGGTCATCGGATCTCCATTCCTCACATCGACGATGCTCACGCGCGCTGCTCACGCAACCGCACGGCCTCGGCGAACTTCTCGGTCATCTCCGGTGTGGCGATCACGGCGAGATCGGAGTAGCACTGCAGCACAGTGCCGTTCGGATCACACGCGGTGACGGTCACGGTGACCTCGGTGCCGGTCGCATTGGCGCGCAGGTCGTCGACCACCAGCACGAACGAACGGTCGTCGGGCAGTGGGGCGAAGTACTCGATACGCCCGATCGACAGCGGCAGGCAGGCCGAGTTCATGAACCACACGCCGAGCAACGCGCCGGCCTGGATGGCGACATCGGCCAGTGCCGGACTGTGCAGCGCGCCCGCGTAATTGCCTGCGCCGATCCGAGCGTCGGGGAGCTTGCCCTCGACGACGAGGCGGCGGTCGGCTCGCTCCAGGATGCGGCGAACACCCTGCAGCAGCGGCCCGTGGAACAGATCCGCGTCACGGTAGACATCGAGCCCGTTCTCCGGCCCGACGCCGATCGCGTAGCCCGGCCAACCGGAAACGACCGGGGCGGGCGATGTTTCGGCGGCGAGGAGGAAAGTGCCGGTGAAGTGCGCGGGCGCCAGCGTCTTGCCGGGCTCGTCGCTGCGGATCCAGACCGTGATGCTCAGCCGGTCCTCGACGATGGTTCCCGCCTGCGCGTCGAGCCGGTAGGAGCGTTCGTCCTTGCCGTCGTAGACGATTCCCCGCAGCACCTCGAAGCCGGTACATTCCACCACCCGCAGGCCCGGGTTGGCGCGCTCGAGCACATTGATCGCCCAACCGAGTCCGGCGGCCGCCGGGAACACCGGGAACTTGCCGACTCGATGATCGCCGATCACCGGGTCGCTCGCCAGCGGCGCGAGATCACGGTGGGCGGTGAAAGGGCTGGTCGCGGTGAGGGTCACGGCCGTGGCCAGCGGCGCGGCGGGACCGACCAGGACCGACACGTCGTCGGCGCGACCGGGGGCGAACTGTTCGGCGAACATGCGCGCTCCGGCGTCCATCCCGAGCAGCGCCACACCACGGGCGAGGAAGACCTCGCGCAACTGCGGCGTCACCATGCCGCCGTCCCAGGCGCCCCAGTTGACGGTGGTGACGTGGCCGGCCAGACCCTGCCGTCGCCAGCTCACCGCCGCCCGGTTGAGGGCTTCGTTGGCGACCGCATAGTCGGCCTGGCCCGGATTGCCGTACACCCCGGCCACCGATCCGAACAGGATGAGGTGCCCGAGCGTGGCGTCGCGCAGCGCGGTGACCACGTTGTACAACCCGTCCAGCTTGGTCGCGAGGACGAGACGGATGTCGTCGGCCGTTTTGGCGGGGAGCAGGGAATCCGCGAGGGCGCCTGCCCCGTGCACGATGCCGGTGATCCGGCCCGCGTCCGGCGCGAGTGCCCGCTCGGTGGCGTCGGCGTCGGTGATGTCGACCGCGAGGTAGCGCACCCGTGCGCCGGTCTCGGCCACCGTGTCGACGGTCGCGCGGATCTCGCGCTGTGCCAGCAGGTTTCGGGTCAGGCGGTCGACCTGCTTGGGCGTCGGCTGCTCGCCCGCGGCGCGCACGGCGGCGATGGCGGCGGCCTTGAGCGCGTCGTCGGCGACACCTGTCGCCCACTCCGGCTCGTCCTCGAGTTCGGTGCGGCCGAGCAAGAGGAACTCGCACGGCTTGCGCGCGGCCAGTTCACGAACACACCGCGCGGTCACTCCCCGTGCGCCACCGGTGACAACGAGTACGTCGTCGGTGGTGAGGGCGAGTTCGGTGGCCGTGGCCGTGCTGTCGACTGCCTGCGGGCGCAGTGTCCAGCGGGTGTGATCCGCGTCGACCCCGACCTCGCGCGCGTCGATCGCGGCGTCGTCGAGTTCGGCGAGGAAGGAGACGATCAATGCCTCGTCGGTCAGGTGCGGCGAGAGATCCAATGCCCGGCAGAACAGCCCGGGCGCTTCCTGCGCGAGGGTCTTCACCAGACCGCTGACCCCGCCCACAACGGCGGCGGCGGCCGCTCGTTCACCGCGGTGGCCGAGCACGCCGTCGATGCGGGTGAGCGTCACGAACGCCGCCCGTGTCCCGGCTTCGGCGGTCGCGACCAGGCGGTCGTGCACCAGCGTGGCGGTGTGGATCGTATCGGCGAGCCGATGACCGCCCACCAGCCACTGGCTGTCCGCAGGGAGCACGGTCAAGCACAGATCGAGCCGCGCGACATCTTTCAGCGCGGACTCGATCGCCGCTTGCACGACAGCGCCGTCCCATGCGGCTACTCCGGCATCGTCGCGGGCCGCGACGGCGGCCGTGTGCACAGTCCAGCCCTGCTGTTCGAGGCCGGTCGCGAGAGTCGCCGCGGTGGTGTCACCGTGGTCGAGGATCAGGGCCGTCCGCTCCGCGGCGTAGGGCTGGGTAAGGCGGTCGATGTCGGGAAGTGCGACCGGCACGATCCGCAGCAGCACCGGATCGTCTTCGATCCCGTCCTGGCTGGATCCCGGCTGAAACCCCTGTGCACCGGCGGCTTCCGATCCGCCACCCACCGTGGGGACAGCCGGGGTTGCGGCGGGAGCGGCGGAGCCGGCGACGAAATCGACGATGTCGTTCAGGGTCCGCAGTTCCGCGACCTGCTCCGGGCCGACAGCGGGTACACCGTCGATGCGCTCACCGACCGCACCCATGATCTGAACCCGCTTGATCGAATCCACCCCGAGATCGGCTTCCAAATCCAGCTCGGGCGCCAGCATCTCCGTCGGATAGCCGGTCTTCTCCGAGACGACCCGCGACAACACCGACCACACCGCGTCGGCATCGACCGCCGATTCGGTCGCAGGCGCTACAGGTGCCGAAACCACTGACGCGGCAACGAAGTCCACGATGTCGCTGAGCGTGCGCAATTCCGCGACCTGCTCCGGACCGACAGCGGGTACACCGTCGATACGCTCACCGACCGCACCCATGATCTGAACCCGCTTGATCGAATCCACCCCGAGATCGGCTTCCAGATCCAGCGCGGGCGCCAGCATCTCCGTCGGGTAGCCGGTCTTGTCCGAAACCACCTGCGACAACACCGACCACACCGCGTCGGCATCGAGCGCGGGGCCGGTCGGCGCCGACGCGGCACCCGGAACCGAACCTACCGATGCGGCAACGAAATTCACGATATCGCTGAGCGTGCGCAATTCCGCGACCTGCTCCGGACCCACAGCAGGCACACCCTCGATGCGCTCACCGACCGCACCCATGATCTGAACCCGCTTGATCGAATCCACCCCGAGGTCCGCTTCCAGATCCAGCGACAATGCCAGCATGTCGGTCGGGTAACCGGTCTTGTCCGAAACCACCTGCGACAACACCGACCACACCGCGTCCGCGTCGAGCGCCGGACCGGTCGCCGCGGGGAGAGCACCCGACACCACGGACTCGGCAACGAAATTCACGATGTCGCTCAGGGTGCGCAATTCCGCGACCTGCTCGGGTCCGACAGCGGGCACACCCTCGATGCGCTCACCGACCGCACCCATGATCTGAACCCGCTTGATCGAATCCACCCCGAGATCGGCTTCCAGATCCAGCGACAACGCCAGCATGTCGGTCGGATAACCGGTCTTGTCCGAAACCACCTGCGACAACACCGACCACACCGCGTCCGCGTCGAGCGCGGGGGCCTCGCTCACTGTGACGGCGGCGGGCATCGCGGCCTGGGGAGCGGGCTCGATGTCGGCTGTCCGGCGCGCCGTGGCAACATCCGCTGCTCGTGTCGGCGGTGGTTCAGGGGTCGCCACAGCGTTCGGCGCCGAGGGCTCAGCGACTGTCCGGTGGTCGAGCAGCGTCGGCGCGGGGGTGTGGCTGCCGTTCCCGTTGCCGGTGGGGAGTTCGGCGTGGAAGCCGTTCGTCCCGTTCGTGCTCGCGGTATCGACGGTCGGCGCCGGGGACCCGAGTTCGAGGCCGGACAGCGAGGCGAGGATCTCGTTGACCTGGACATGGGTCCGGCCGATCGCCAGGCTCTGTTCCTTGATCGCGTGCACGGTCGCGTGCAGGCGATCATCGACGCCACCGGTGTGCTGGGCGTCGCGCAGAACCGAGACCAGCCCTTCGGCGACCTCGAGTTGACCCCGCGCGTACCGGCTGTGGATGTCGAGGTGCTGCTGGGCAGCCACGTCGTATCCGGTCGCGGGCTGATGCCCGATGGTCGACTCCGCCCGGACCGGTGCAGCGGCCGGAGCTTCGGCGCTCACCAGTTCCCGAGTGACGGCGGGTGTTTGCGCGGCCTCGTTCCGACCGGCGGCGTAGGCCTCGGTGGTGAGGCGCTCCCGCTCGGCGGTATGCGCTCGCGCGGCCACCTGCGCCTGTGCCGCGGCATCGGCTTCGGCGGCCTCTCGCGCCTGCGTGACGGCTTCCAACACGACCTGCTCCTCGATTCCCTTGCGGTAGAGGTCTTTCCGGGATTCCGGCACGAAATCACGGCCGTTGAGCCGCACCACCATGCCGGGCGCCGCCGGTACCGCGAACGGTGCGGCGTCGTGGCGGTGGATGTCGACGATCGGCGCACCGAGCACCGCCAGGTGCAGCGCCGCCTTCTTGAGCGCCACATCGCTGTCGCCGGTCGGGCCCTGGTCGGTGGACAGGGCGATCACCTCGGCGCCGAGCGTGCGGCGCACGAGCGAGGTGAGCGTGGCCTTCGGGCCGAACTCGACGAACACGTTGCAGCCGTCGGCCTGCATGGCCCGCAGACCCGCCACGAACTCGACGGTTTCGAGCAACTGCTCGGTGAGCACGCGGCGGTTGGTCGCGACCCGCGCACCGTATTCGGCGTCCCGGGAATTCGCGTAGATCTTGGTCTTGGGGGCGCGAATGGCGACGCTCTTCACCGCGGCCTTGAACGGCTCGACCGCGTGGGCGACGTAGCGGGTGTGGAACGCGCCCGCCACCGGCAGCTCGCGCACGGTCAGTCCCTGTGCCCGGCCCGCCGCGACGAATTCCGCGACAGCCGCGGTGCCGCCGCCGACCACCACCTGATCGGGTGCGTTGTGGTTGCACACGCTCACATCGGGATGGCCGGCCAGGATCGCGCTGACCTGTTCACGGTCGGCCTGTACCGCCGCCATCGTGCCCGCGTCGGTGTCGGTGTCGATCGCCATCGCCGCACCGCGTGCCCTGGCGAGAGTGAAGTAGTCGACGGCGTCCAGCGAACCCGCCGCCCACAGCGCGGTCAGCTCGCCGAAGCTGTGGCCCATGAACCCGTCACACGTGAGGCCGCGCTCGGACAGGAACCGGTACTGGCCCACCGACAGCGCCGCGATCGCGGGCTGCGCGAACTCGGTGCGCCGCAACGTCGCCTCCTGGGCGTTGCGCAGTTCGGGGTCGAACACCGGCGCCGGGAACACCACCGAGGCAGGCGGGCGGGCGGCGTCGGCGAACACGGCGTTGGCCTCGTCGAAGGCGGTCGCGACGGTGGGGTTGTTCAGCACCGCGGCCAGGCCCATGTCCACGTACTGGCTGCCCTGACCGGCGAACAGCGCGCCGATCTTCAGATCGGGCACGGCCCGCCGCCGGAAGACGATGCCGCGCGGGTGCGTCCACTCCTCGGCGTCACCGGCGAGCTCGGTCACGGCCAGCGCGCGCAGCGCCGACGCTTCCTCCTCGTCGCGCGCCACGAACCCGACACGGGCGTGCTCGGCCGGAATCCCGGCGTCGCCGTTCGGGGCGGCGCCCGAGCTCAGCAGGCTCGCCAGTTCGGCCGTCGAGGCGGCGTGCCACAGGTGGACCCGCGCGGTGCGGTGCATCGTGAGCGCGCGTCCGCGGTCGTCGCCGGCTTCCTCGAGAATCGCGTGAAAGTTGGTGCCGCCGAAGCCCATCGCCGACGCCGCCGCGCGGCGCTGCGGCCGGTGCGGATCGCGGATCCACGGCCGGGTCCTGGTGTTGATGTAGAGCGGCGAGGAGTCGTCGAGCGCCTTGTTCGGCGCGGTGACATTGATCGTCGGCGGCAGCACCTTGTGGTGCAACGCCAGCGCCAGCTTGATCAGGCTCGCCGCACCGGCGGCGCCCTTGGTGTGCCCGATCTGGGACTTCACGCTGCCGATCGCGGCGTACCCGATCTCGTCGGTCGCCTCGCGCAGCACCGTGGTCAACGCGGAGAGTTCGGTCTGATCGCCGACGCGGGTGCCGGTGGCATGCGCCTCGAACAGCCCGATCGTGGCGGGCGAGCAATCCGCGTCCTCGTAGGCGCGGTGCAGGGCGGCCTGCTGACCCTCGGCGCGCGGGGCGTAGATGCTCTTGAACCGCCCGTCGCTCGACGATCCGATGCCCTTGATCACCGCGTACACCCGGTCACCGTCGCGCTCGGCGTCGGCGAGGCGCTTGAGGGCGATCATGCCGATGCCCTCGCCGACCAGGGTGCCGTCGGCACTGTCGTCGAGGGGCTTGATGACGCCCGACCGCGACAGCGCCCCGACCTTGCTGAAGCACAGGTAGCCGAAGATCGAGTTCTCGGTGTCACAGCCACCGGTGATCATCATGTCGGCACGACCCGACACCAGCTCGCTGATCGCGACGTGGACCGCCGACAGCGAACTCGCGCACGCCGCGTCGACGGTGCAGTTCATGCCGCCGAGGTCGAGGCGGTTGGCGACCCGGCCCGCGATCACATTGCCCAGCAGACCGGGGAACGAGTTCTCCTCCCAC
The DNA here is from genome assembly GCF_042728755.1 of Nocardia sp. NPDC060249. Taxonomy (NCBI): domain Bacteria; kingdom Bacillati; phylum Actinomycetota; class Actinomycetes; order Mycobacteriales; family Nocardiaceae; genus Nocardia; species Nocardia sp. NPDC060249. The sequence goes on along the minus strand of NZ_JBHXAQ010000001.1, from coordinate 967,970 downwards.
GATGGGAAGGCATCGGCGTACTTCTGCGCGATCTGTTCGGCGTCGGCCTGCGTCAGCCCGCAGCTGCGGATGACCTCTTTGAGCACCGGGGTCGACAGGCGCGCGGCCAGCGGGTGCGACAGCGTGGTCGGCCCGGCGACGCCGAGGACCACACCGGTGCGCTCGGGCCGGTACCAGTCCGACCCGACCGCGCCCGCGTCGGCGAGCACGTCACGGGCGACGAGCAGGCTCAGCAACTGCACGACGGTGGTGACCTCGAGCTGGTTGGGCGGCAGCCCGAACTCGGTGACGCTGAACGGCATCTCGGGCACGAACCCGCCACGGCGGCAATAGGTCTTGTCGGGCGCGGTCGGGTCGGCGTCGTAGTAGTCGTCGAGGTTCCAGTGCGTGGAAGGCACATCGGACATGCAGTCCGCGGCGTCGACGACGTTCTGCCAGAAGTCACGGAAGTTGGCGGCCATCGGGAACAGTCCGCTCAGTCCGACGATCGCGATCGGATTGTCGGCTAGTCGCCGCGTCATGGCCGGGTCTTCGGAGTGCCGAAGGTGGTCGTTCATGGTTGCTATCCCTTGTCTTCTGCTCAGAGTTGCGAAACTCGCACAGTCCGGACCTCGTCGATGAGGTCGGCCATCGCCGTACCGATGAGCTGATGGCCCGCCGGACTCGGATGCATGCCGTCCGGGGACCACATGACCGGGTCCGCGGTGATGGGTGCGTTCACCAAATCGAGTCGCACGAGATCGAACTCGTGGACGAGGTCGTCGAGATAGTCGTTGGCTTGCGCGAATCGCGACCGCAACACTGCGCGCACGGATTCGGGCAGACCGGGCAGGCGGTCCGGGATATTCGGCCAGTTCGTGGTGAACACCAGCCGATCCGGGCGCGCCAGCCCGGCGTAGATATGACGCAGGTTGCGGCGGAAGCGATCCGGGTCGTAGTCGGTGACCAGGTCGTTTCCGCCCACGATCACGCCGATCAGCGCAGCATCGGCGGCCAGGGCGACCGGCAGTTGCCGATCGACGACCTCCTGGGTGGTGGCCCCGTAGGAGCCGAGGTTCAGTATCGCGCCGGAAATTCCGAGCAGGTGCTCGACGCGCGCGACAAATCCCGCGAAGGAGCCGTCGGCGTTGACCGAACCGCCGCGCCCCTCCGCGAAACTGTCGCCGAGCACCATCAGCTCATACGTTGGCACCGAGCAATTTCGCGATGCGTTCCGGCGCGAAGAATTCCTCGCCGGTCATTCCGCCGCCGACCATCGCGTAGAAGTCCGTGGCATATTCTTCGTTATTTTCCAGCGCACGGAAAACGGCCAGCAATTGCGGCGTCAGTTCCAGCGTGGAAATCGTGCAGGTGAACTCGAAACTCGACTGCGATTTCTCGTCACGCTCGCGCTGGTAATCGGCGAGCGCCTCGGCCATCGGTCGCTGATCGCTCAGACCCTCGTGCACCCGCTCGGCCAGCAGCGCCGCGTAGTCGAACGCGTCGGAGATGCCGAGCCCGGTGAACGGGTCCTTGTGGTACCCCGCGTCCCCGACCAGCGCCCAGCCTTCGCCGTGCGACTGGCGGCGGTAGTTGTCCGGGTACCGCATCGGGGTGAAACGCTCCTCGCGCTTGCCCTTGGTGACCAGTTCCTCGGCGAACTCGGGCAGGATCTCGCGCGCGACCTTCACGAAGTTGGCCTCGACATCGGCACGGAAATCAGCGTAGGTGTCGATCTTGCGCATGACCGCCACGAGGGTCTGGTCGTTGTGGGTCGGCCAGATGCCGATCTGCTGCTTGTCGCCGATCCGGCTGTGGAACTCCGACACCGACAGGCCGCTGAAGTAGCTGTAGTAGATGAAGCACTCGGCCGCGACCTTCGTGTAGGTCTCGGCGCCGACAGCGTTGGCGACGAACGAGTTGGTGCCGTCGGCACCGATCACGATGCGGGCCCGCTCCTCGGCGATCTCACCACCGGCTACCGAGCCGCGAATACCGACGACCACGCCGTCTTCGATGATCAGCTCGCTCACGGTGTACCCGGTACGCACCTCGGCGCCGGCCTCCCTGGCACCCTCGACCAGGATCGCGTCGAGTTCGGTGCGCCGCGGCGCGTAGGTGGCGTCGATGCCCTGGATGGGATCGGCGAACCCCGCGATGACGATGTCGAGGTAGGACACCGTCATGCGCTTGATCGCCGGCACACCGGTGGCGATCAGCTTGTCGAGCAGGCCCCACTGGGCCAGCCGGGCCAGCCCGCGCTGCTGAATGTAGTGCGTCGAGATGGTGTCGCTCGGGAACGTGGCACGGTCGACCACCAGGACTCGATGCCCCTGCCTCGCCAGCAACATGGCAACCGGTGAACCCGCGCACCGCGCGCCGACAACAATCGCGTCATACATCAGGGTGACTCCTCAGTAAATGAAACGCTTATGGCCCCGGATGCGATTTTACGGAGTCGAACCGCTCGATCCGCGTACCGATTTCCAATCGGATTACATGAATAGATGTTCCAGAACAATGATTTCGAGTATTAGCGATCCGGCAGCTCGGATGAATAGTTGAATTCAACTTCCGTTCATCACGGAAAACGGTTCGATATGGGCTAATTGGGGCATGCCAACTGGAAATGAACCGGCCCCCGGAATCGCCGCAGCACAGGCTCGGCTGACGAATATGACCGGTGCCGCGACGCCGGACTACGAACAGATCCGCAAGACCGTCGACACGCTCGTCCCGTTCGTGAATCTGGTAGGCGTGCGCATGACCGAGCTGGGCCCCGGCTCGGCGGTGGCCGAGATCCCCGAGGCACCGGCGATGAGCAATCACCTGGGTACGGTGCACGCGGGCGCGCTGTTCCTCGCCGCCGAAGTCGCCTGTGCCGGTGCGTTTTCCGGGATCATCGCGCCGCGCATCCTGCACGTGCGGACCTTCGTGCTGCGCGGCACCAAGGCCACCTTCTTCCGGCCTGCCCGCGGCCGCATCCGCGCCAGTGGCACGGTGAGCTCCCCGATCCTGGCCGACGTGGTCGGGCGCAGGACCGAGGAGCAGTTCGACATCACCGGCAAGGCGCTGCTGCACGATGACAGCGGCGCCCTGCTCGCGAAGGTGGATCTCGAGTACTTCTGCTGGCTGGGCGCGGCCTAGTCCGGATACAGCGTGGTGATCACGGCGCCGAAATCGGCTTCGATCGCCGCGCGGCGCAGCCGCAACGACGCCGTCAGCTGACCCTTCTCCATCGAGAAGTCCTCCGCGAGAACGGCGAACCGGCGAATCGACTCCGCCCGCGAGACGAGCCGGTTCGCCGCCTCGACACCGGCGGAGATCTCGGCGAGCAACCGGGTGTCCTCGGTCGGGACCCCGCCGGACACATCGACGCCGTGCTCCGCGGCCCAGCGAGCCAGCACCACCGGATCGACGGTGATCAACGCGGTCACATACGGTCGGCCTTCCCCGACGAGCATGCAGTTGCTCACCAGGGCGTGCAGGCGAACCCGGTCTTCGAGCGGCGCGGGCGCCACGTTCTTGCCGCCGCTGGTGACGATGATCTCCTTGCGCCGGCCGGTGATGAACAGGAATCCGTCCTCGTCGAGTCGGCCGAGATCACCGGTGGCCAGCCAGCTCTCGGCCGCGTGGCCGCCATCGGGCCAGTATCCCGGGAAGACCTGCGGGCCACGGACCAGGATCTCGCCGTCGTCGGCGATCGCGACGGTCGTGCCGGGCACCGGTCGGCCGACCGCGCCTGCCCGATTGGCGTGTGGCGCACTCATACTGACCGTCGACGACGCTTCGGTCAGGCCGTACGCGCCGATGATCTCCACGCCGATCCCGGTGAAGAAGTCCGCCGTCGATGGTTCCAGCGACGCGCCGCCCGCGACCATGTGCTCGAGCCGCCCGCCGAGCATGCCCCGCCACTGCTTGCCGATCTCCGCGTCGATCACCGCGCTCGCCGGAGGCTGCTCACCGCGCCTGCGCGCGTGACCGACAGCGATCGCCGCCGCCTCCGCGGCGTCGTACCGAGCGCTGCCGAGCGCCTGGCGCGCCGCCTTGCGGATCTTCTCCAGGACGTACGGGACGCCGATCAGGAATGTCGGCCGAAAGATCGGCAGCTCGGCGGGCAGTTGCGCGGGAGTGGCGACCAATCCCGTGCGGACCCCGGCCAATACACAGCCGAACTGCACGACCCGCCCGTACACGTGCGCGAGCGGGAGGAACAGCAGTGTCGACGCGGGATCGGTGGGGGTGCGGTGGAACACGGTGTCGAGTAGCTCGACCACGTTGGCCGCGGCGGCGAAGATATTGCGGTGCGTCAGCAGGCAGCCCTTGGGCACGCCCGTCGTGCCGCTGGTGTAGACGATCGTCGCGACCTCGTCGGCGCGTACCGCCAGCCGACGCTCGTCCGCCTCGGCGTCGGTGATCGGTTCGCCCTGCTCGATCAGCGCAGGCAACGACGAACCGAGCAGCCAGGCCCGGCCGCGCAGGTCCTGCCCCGCGGCCGAGCCGATCAGCTCGCACTGTTCGGTCGTCTCCACGAAACACGCGCTGGGGCGGGCATCGGCCACGATGTGCTGGATCTGCTCGGCCGACGACGTGGGATACACCGGTACTGCCAGCGCGCCCACGCTCAGCACGGCGAAGTCCGCCGCCGACCATTCGAAACTGGTCCCGCCGAGGATCAGCACCCGATCGCCGACGCCGATCCCGTTGGCCAGCAAACCTTTCGCGAGTCCGAGGACGAGCCGCGCGAACTCGTCGTAGTCGACGTCGAGCCAGCCCTCGGCCGTTTTGCGGCTGAACACAACGGCCGACGGATCAGCCGCGGCCTTGCGGAACACCACGTTGGCCAAGTTGTCGTCATCGGCCATGGTGACCAGTGGCGCGACGCTGTATTCCTGCACGACCCGTGGCCCCTGCACAGCGCTGCTCGCCTGCACGGCGCTGTCTTCGTGCACGGCGCTACTCATCGTGACTCGATGCTGGTCAGCGGGGCCGGAACGTAGGTCGAGCAGCGGCCCGGCAGCCGAACCCCCGCCGCGCGCAACTGACTCACGCGGGTGGCGAACGCCGCACCGTGCATGATCTGCAGCCCGACCTCAGCGACGTGGCGGTGCGCCGGGGCGGCCAGGTAGGTGCCGGCGACCCAGTCGTTGAACGCGCCCATCGCGGGCCCGCACCAGATCTGATAGTCGAGGGTGCGCTCGGGCGTCGCGGCCGTGCTCCAACCGGACGACCGGCCCAGGTACCACCGGAAGATCAGTGCCATCCGGCGTTTCGGATTCCCCTCGGCGCGCGCGATCTGCTCGGGGTCGCGCTCGCGGAAGTAGACCAGGCAGTCGTTCCACACCTCGTCGAACGAGCGGGCCAGGATCCGCTGTTCGATCTCGGCGCGTTCGGCGGCGGGAATCGCCTCGATGCCGTCGTAGCGTCGATAGGTGTCGTACAGCCGTCGTGCCCGGCTCGCGAACATCGTGCCGCGTTGCAGCACCTGCACGTCGACGCCGAGTTCGAACATGTCCGACGAGGGCGCCATGGTGGTGTCGGCGACGCCCGCCGCGGCCAGCAGCCGCTTCGCCGTCTCGGACTGCGCCGCTTCGACAGTGGCCTGGTTGACCGACCCGGTGACCACGTAGGAGGCGCCCATCGCGAAGGCCGCCGCGGCGGCGGCCGGGGTGCCGATGCCACCGGCCGCGCCGACCCGGACCCGCTGGGCGAAACCGTATTCGCGCTGGATCCGTTCGCGCACCGCCAGCAGCGACGGCAGCAACACCACGAGCGGGCGGCGGTCGGTGTGGCCACCGGAGTCCGCCTCGCCGGTGATGTCGTCGGCCATCGGGACCGACGACGCCAACTGCGCCTGCTCGGCGGTGATCTCCCCCGCGTCGAGCAAGCCGCGCACCAGGTGCTCCGGCGCCGGGCGCAAAAACAGTTCGGCGACCTCGGCACGAGATACCTTGGCGATCACCCGGTTTCGGGCGACCACCTGACCGTTCGGGTCACGGTGCAGACCCGCCAGCCGGTAACGCACCACCTGGGGGGTCAGGTCGAGAAAGGCCGACGCCTCGACACAGCGCACCTCGTGGCGCAGGCACGCGTCGACGATCGCCCGCTCCAGCGCGTTCTCACTGGGACTGTGAATTAGGTTGCAGGCGAAGGGTTTTCCCGGCGCTTCGCGCCCGATCGTGGCCAGGTCCTCGTCGATCCGGGCGGGCAGCACACCGGCCGCGCCGAACGAGGCGAGCAAACCGGCGCGCGCCATCGCGACCACCATCGGGGCCGAGGCGATCCCGTTGGCCATCGCACCGGCGTGGTAGGCGAAGTTCACGCCGTGGGTCTGCCGGAACTCGGTGTTGCCCAGCGTTTCCGGCCGCAGCGCGGGAGCCGCTGCCAGCACTTGCGCACCGCGAGCGGTGCCGGCATCGGTGGTCACCGCGACACCGCGATCGTCACGGACCACGAACACCGGCTTGTCCAATTCCGACAGCGCACGGTAGATGGAGTTGTCGTCCCTGGCGAGCGCCGAGGGTGCAATAGAAGTCGTCACTGTGCCAATCCTTCTGAGAGCCCGAGGGCAGAGGTCGCTATCGAGAGGTGCCACGAACGGTCGCGCCGCGAACGACGCACATCGGCGCCCGCGGTGGTCGGCCGTCCTGCGGCGAGGCGGTCAGCCGTCGCCACCGAGCCGGCCGACCATCGCTGAGCGATCGGCCCGCGCTACCGAGGACATCGGTCGTCGACGCCGAGTGGATCGGCTTTCGCTACTGGGGCGGTCGGCCTTCGGCAACCCACGCCGCGACCGCGGGCGCGACCAGTTCGCTGTCCTTCACCCACGACGCATGGCCGATGTGGGTGAAGCCCGAGGCCCGGTCGATGTGCCAGCGATGCTGATCCGCCGCGCCCATCCGCTTGCTCAGGAACCGCACCGTGGACTCGGGGCCCAGCGGGTCGCCGTCGAGCGAGATGAGCAGCACCGGCAGCGTGAATTCGCGCAGCAACCGGTCGTAGTCGCGGGTGCTCCCGCTGGGGCGGTAGTTGCCGGTGCGCAGGTGACGGGCCCAGTCGATCATCACGCCCGCGGTCATCGGCCCGATCCCGCCACCGCCGGTCCACCGGCCGCGCAGCCGGGTGACCGCGCCGACCGACAGGCCACGCGCCAGCACCTCGAGGCGCCTGCGCAGTTCGAACGACCACCAGTACACCGAGCCGGTGCCGATCGTCGTGATGCTCGCCACCCGATCCGGTTCGGCCGCCGCGAACAGCAGCGCGAGCTGTCCGCCGAGGCTGTGCCCGAACAGGTGCAGCGGCGCCTGCGGGAACCGCTCGCGCAGTGCGTCGGCCACGGCGGGCAGGTCGACCTCGATCAGCTCGCGATAGCCGAACCCGGGACCTTCCCCCAGTGCGGGCTTACTGTCGCCCTGCGCGCGCAGATCGAGCACGGCGGCCGTGAGTCCGGCCGCGTGCAAGGCCGTGACCAGCGGCAAGTAGTACTTGGCCTTGATGGCCATGGCGGGCAGGATCAGCACCACCGGTGCGGCCGGATCCGCTTGCGGCAGCAGGCGCACCGCCAGGGCGGCGCCGTCGGGGGTGGCGACGGTGGTCGATTCCAGCCCGGCGATCGGGGTCTGTTGCTCGCTCATCACGCCTCCGCGGCCAGCGTGCAGACGTAGTCGAGCGCGACCTTGCCGACCAGCACACCCGCGGTGTCGTACATCAGCGCCCGCGCGTCCACATCCAGCCGCTGGCCACCCTTGGCCGCCAGCACCGTCGCGACATCGCTCGGGTCGATGACCCCGATCGCCCGGATCCGGCCGAGGGCGGGCTTGCGGAACGACAGCCGCGCGTCACGCAGCACCAAGGTGTCGATGGCCGACAGCCGCGACGCCAGCGCGCCCACGAACGCGCACGCGCCGGCGATATCGGCGGCCAGGAATTGCGCACCCGCGTGCACGGTACGCAGATGGTTGAGGATGTAGGGCTCGTCGGGAATTTCCACGATCGCGCGGTGCGGACCGATTTCGGCGATCTCGGTACCCGCATGGGTGCCGAAGGGGACCAACTTGCTCACAATTCGCTGCAGATGCAAGAAGTCGGGGTTATCCGGATCGATCGCCTCGAATACCGAACCGAGGGTGGCCGATGTTTTCAGTTCAGGTGCCATGTATTAATTGCACCATCCGCACCCATCGATTCGGATTTCCATTGCCGATCTCAATCGACCGAATGGCAATCAACTAGCCAGCGGTTCTCCGTACACCTTGCCGCGGATAGTGGATTGCAGGAAATTCCTCGTCGAATCGAGGCTGTCCAGGAATACCTGCACCACTTCGTTGGGACTGTCGACGCGCCAGGCGACCTGTAATTCCACCACCGGTTCCGGATCGACGAGGGGAACCACCTTCAAACCCATCGGCCGCGGCTCGTCCATGCTGATGAACGACGCGAACCCCACATACCGGCGGGCCGCCACGGTGATCTCGGTGGCCACCGAGTCGTTCATGTACTCGGCGACCTTCGGGAACGCGCCCGCCCGCTCGCCCGCGGTCATGATGGCGTCGTACATCGCCGGGCTCACCTCGCGGTTGAACAGCACGCACGGCGTTTCGGCCAGTTCGCGGATCGAGATCGAGGACCGGTCGGCCCATCGGTGCCCCTGCCCGACCAGCGCGCCGATGCGCATCTGCAGCAGACACCGCGACAGCACCGCTCCACCGTTGGACGCGCCGCCGTAGAGCAGCCCGACATCGAGCTCCCCGCGCGTGAGAGCGGTGAGCTGCGGCCCGGACCGACCCGAGCTGAGCTTGGTGGTGATGTTGGGATAGTGCGCGTGCAATTGGGCCAGTGACCTGGGCATGATGAGCTGCCCGGCGCGGCCGTTGAACCCGATGTTGATCTTGCCCATCCGCCCGGCCGCGATGTCACGGACGGTGTTGGTCGCCGAGTGCACCTCCCCGAGAATCCGTCGCGCGTCGGCGCGGAACGCCTCCCCCGCGGGGGTCAGCTGCACCACCCGCGACGTCCGCGACACCAGTTCGACGCCGAGATGGCGTTCCAGGCGCTTGAGTTGCTGGCTGAGTGACGGTTGCGTGAGATGGAGCCTGGCGGCCGCCCTTCCGAAGTGCAGTTCGTCAGCGATGGCAAGAAATGCCTCGATATGCCGTGTCTCCATAGTGCGCGCCCTCGCGTGATCAGGTACGTGACTCGTCCGAGATATGCACCTTGTATAGCGGCACCGCACGTCATCGGGGAACGGGCCCGTGAAGCTCAGATGAGCAGCGACCGAATTCCTGCCGCCCCTGCGGCGTGTCCACCCCGCCTCGCGGTGACCGGCGCCGCGGGCAACAGCGTGAACACGGTCGATTCGGCACTCGAATCGCTGACTCGGAAAAACCCGATGATCCCCGTCTTGACAGGGCGATCCATTTCGTACCGCAATTGATCCATAATGCGTTCCACGTTGTCGCCCCGGACACCGGAGTGGAACACTTTTATCCGGTGCAGGCGAAGTAATTTCGACGCCGATTTCGAAGGAGCCCAGAATATGACGACCACGGTTGCCAGCCAGCACGACGCCGAGTCGACACTGGCCGAACTGTTCGCTCCCGATACCCGACCCGATCCGTATCCCGTCCACCGCGCCCTGCGCACGAAGTCCCCGTTGGTCACCAAAGGCGGCGACCTCGTGATCATCGCCAACTACGCCGATTGCCAGCAGGTGCTGCGCGACCCGTCGGTGCGCAACGACCCCAAGCTTTCCCGGCTCGGCAAGGATCACCCGGAGCGCCCGGAGTCCCTGCTGTTCCTCGACCCGCCCAGCCACACCCGCATTCGCCGGCTCGTGTCGAAAGCCTTCACCCCCAGGGTTATTCGGGCTTCGCAGCCGCAGATCCACTCGATCGTGGACGAACTCGTCGAAAACATCGCGAGTAAGAGCGAATTCGACGTGATCTCCGAATTCGCGCTGCCCCTGCCGGTGCGGATCATGTGCGCCCTGCTCGGCATCCCCGTCGAGGAGTTCGGCGACTTCGAACCCGCCGCCCGCCGGTTGGGCCGTGTCCTGGACTTCAACCTCGTCGTCCACAACGACGACCTCGACGATGCCGAGGGCGCGCGCAACGAGCTGATGAACTACCTGGTCAACCTGATCGCCCGCAGGCGCGGCAACCTCGGCGACGACCTGCTCTCGCGGCTCATCGAGGTCGAGGAGGAAGGCGAGGTGCTCAGCGAGGGCGAACTGCTCGCCACCTGTGTGCTGCTGATGGTCGCCGGTCACGAGACCACCGCCAACCTCATCGCCAACGGCGTGCTCGCGCTGCTGCAGAACCCGGACCAGCGCGAGATCCTCGCCGCCGACCCCGAATTGGGGATCAGCGCCGCCGACGAGGCGCTGCGCTACGACGCGCCGATCCAGTTCGTCATGCGGATCGCCACCCGTGACATGCAGGTGAGCGGCACCGCGATCAGCCCCGGCACCGCGATGCTGGTGCTGCTCGCCTCGGCCAACCGTGATCCCGAGCACTACCCCGACGCCGACCGTTTCCTGGTCGCCCGCGGCGCGGCCGACCACCTCGCCTTCTCGGCCGGGGCGCACTTCTGCCTCGCCGCGGCGCTGGGCCGGGCCGAGGGCGCCGCGGCGCTGTCCGCCTTCGCCGGCCGGGTGATCGACCCGGTGCTCGTCCCGGGCTCGTTGCGCTACCGGCCCAATGTGAACCTGCGTGGCATCGACGCTTTGACCGTCACGCACGGCGGAGTTCGTCTCCGTTGATCTCCGATTCGACCACCCCCTCCACAGAAAGCCTGTTATGAACTCGCACCACCACGGCCGTAAGGCCGGATGGGGGATCGTGCTCGTCGCGGTCACCACGCTGCTCGCAGCCTGCGGCCAGAACAGCTCGGCCCCGGTCGCGGCCGACGACCCGGTGACCATCACCTTCCTGTCCTACACCTACGGACAGACCAACCCGCTGGGCAAGGGCATCGAGAAGTTGATCAACGACTTCCAGACCGCCAACCCGAAGATCACCGTCAAGCCGCAGTCGGTCCCGACGGCCGACGCGCTCACCAAGCTCCAGAGCGAAGTGGTGGCGGGTAACCCGCCCGACGTCGCGCAGATCGGCTGGAGCAAGGTCGCGCAGGCGTCGCAGACCTTGCCGCTGCGCTCACTCGAAGAGGTCGCCGGGACCGACGAGTGGAACAAGCACATGGCGGGCTTCGTGCCGTCGGTGCTGAAGGCGACCCCGGTGGCCGGTGCCAAGAAGCCGGTCGCGATGCCGTTCATGATGGCCACCCCCGTGGTGTTCTACAACGCCGACCTGTTCACCGCCGCCGGACTGGATCCGGCCCAGCCGCCGAAGACGATGGCCCAGCTCAAGCAGGCCGCGCAGGCGATCAAGGACAAGACCGAGGCCCAGGGCGTGTACGTCTCGGCCGTCGACCCGGGCAAGTCCGACTACCTGACCCAGTCCCTGGTCAACAGCGCCGGTGGCGCGCTGGTGTCGAGCAGCGGTGAAGTCACCGTCGACTCGGCCCCGGTGATCACCGCGCTGTCGACCATCCAGGATCTGACCAAGTCCGGTGTGCAGCCCGCCGTCGACTTCGCCTCCGCGCAAAGCGCTTTCAACTCGGGCAAGCTCGGCATGCTGGTCACCACCGGTGGCGGTCTGCTGACCCTCGACGCAGCGGCCAAGGGCAAGTTCGCCCTGCAGGTGGCGCCGCTGCCCGCCTTCGACAATCTGCCCGCCCGCCCCACCTTCTCCGGCTCCGGCCTGACGGTCGTGGCCAAGGACGCGGCCAAGGCGAAGGCGGCGTGGAAGTTCGTGCAGTACATGACCAATGACGAGAGCTTCAAGCTCATCGCCTCGCAGATGGGGTACCTGCCGCTGCGGACCGCGGCGGAGTCCTCGGCCGATCCGCGGCTCGGCTCGGCCGTCAAGCAGATGGCCGATCTGGTTCCCTACACCGCCTTCCCCGGCAAGCAGTCCAACCAGGGCGTCGTCATTCTCCAAGACGATGCCGTCGAACCGATCGTCCTGCGCGGCGCCGACCCGACGGCGACTCTGCGCGCCGCCGCCGCGAAGATCCGCGGACTCAACTGAGTTCGCGCACCATCCGCTGACCACCACCCCCTCGAAGAGAGACACCGTTGTCACACCAGGTATTCGCACACACGCCACCGAACGGTTCGACCGACGGTGGCGCGATCCCGAACAAGATCGGCCTGACGGTCAATCCCTGGTCGGGAAAGCAGCTCCTACGCTCCGATTTCGAGGAGATGCGCGAATTCCTCGATGAGGCCGCGACCGCCGGATTCGGCTACGCCGAACTCGGTGGCTGCGGCCTCGGGGTGGTGATCGGCGGACAGGTGCAGCGCTCCCGGCTGGCGGCGCTGCGCGACGCGCTGGCCGATTGCCGAGTCCGGCTCACTCTGCACAGTTCGTGGCATTCGTCCGGTCGCACCGGCAATCTGCTCGACACCGGGTCCGCGTCCGCACAGCAACTCGGTCTGCTGGCGGATCTGGAGATCGCCGCCGTGATCGGCGCCGAGGTGCTGGTCTACCACGCCGGAGTGCTGCCGAGTCTCTACAGCGACGGTGCGGCACTGGCCGAGGGCATGGCGACCGAGCGCACGATGTTGCGTGAGCTCGCCGACGAATCCGGCGCGCGCGGGGTCACGATCGCGATCGAGAACCGGGCGCCCGGCCCCGCGGTACTCACCCGCCGTTCCTACGGGATGCGGCTGGATATGGTCGCCGAGCAGGTGCAGCAGATCGATCACCCCGCGGTGACGATGTGCCTCGACGTCGGCCACGCGTACTTGTCGGCCGGCTACCTGAACTACGACTTCCTGGCCGCGATCCGCGAGGTCGCCCCGGTTGTCGGCCACATTCACCTGCACGACAATTTCGGCCGGATGCCTCGCCAGCCCGACGCGAACCCGTACGAACTCGAACTCCTCGGTGAGGGCGATCTGCACCTGCCGCCCGGCTGGGGCACGATCCCGCTGGACGAGGTGCTGGCGACGCCCTTCCCGCACGACCCGGCGATCATCATCGAGATGCGCCACGCCCGCCACCACGCGGAAGCCCTGGACACCACCCGGCGGATGCTCGATGCGCGAGCCCGTTCATGACGCTCACCAAGGACCCCGAGGTAACGCCGAAGGCGCGCGTGGTCGAGCGCCCCGCCGCGACCGGGCTCGCCTGGCTGTACTTCTCGCCGACCATGCTCGCGATCACCGTGTGGGTCTACGGTCCGCTGCTGTTCACCGCGGTACTCAGCTTCCTCGACTGGAACCTGGTGTCGCCCGACATCGCGTTCAACGGTCTGAAGAACTACGAAACCCTTCTCACCGAGCCGGAATTCGGCAACGCGGCCTGGAACACGCTGAAGTACGCGCTGTTCGTGCTGCCGTTCGCGACGGTGGTGCCGTGCGCGCTGGCCATCGCGCTGTGGAAGCGCCCGGGCCGGATGAGCGAGTTCTACCGGATGCTGCTGTTCATGCCGGTCGTGCTCGCGCCGGTCGCCAACGCGCTGTCGTGGCAGTTCATCCTGGACCCGCTGTACGGAACCCTCAATCAGGTACTGGGGTTCGCCGGGGTGGAACCGATCAACTGGCTCGGTGACCCCGCGACCGCGCTCCCGACCGTCGTGGTGGTGACAGCCCCGAAAGTAGTGGCGCTCAACACCTTGCTCTTCGGTGCGGCACTGGCGAACCTGGATCGCCGCACCGTCGACGCGGCGCGCCTGGACGACGCCACCGAGGGCGAGATCACCCGCTCGATCATCCTGCCCCAGCTGCGACGCCCGATCATTCTGCTCGGACTGCTGTCGATGGTGGTGGTGTGGCCGTGGCTGTTCACCAATATCGGGGTGCTCACCCGCGGCGGACCGAGCAATGCCACCGACAACGTCTACTACCGGCTCTACACCTACGGTTTCACCTTTTTCGACGCGGGCACCGCCTCGGCGGCGGCCATCGTCATCGCGCTCGCGTTCGGGCTGCTCCTGACCGTTCACACCCTGCTCTCGAGGAGATTCCGTGCGACGCGGTGACGCGATCGGCAGACACCTGCTACTGATCACAGCCATTGTGCTGATGCTGTTCCCGGTGGCGATGGCCTTGGCCACCTCGTTCAAACCGGTGTCGACCATCTTCGATCTGAATCCGATCCCGCTTCCGGCGAGCTTGGAGAACTACGAGATGGCCGTGGGCAAGTTCCCGATCGGCAGGCTGCTGTGGAACACCTTCGTGATGGCCGCGGGCGTCACCATCGCGACCATACTCGTCGCCCTGCCCGCCGCCTACGCGCTGGTGCGGTTCGACAAGGCGCGCGGGCGTGGTTTCGTCCTCGCGGCCGTGGGCATTTCGCTGCTGATCCCGCCGCAGGCGCTGATCATCCCGCAGTTCCTGATGACCGCGAAACTGGGCTGGCAGGGGCACACGATCGGGGTGATCATCCCGCAGCTCGGCGTCAGCGCGCTCGCGGTGCTGTTGCTGCGCGACCACATTCGCTCGGTGCCGCAATCGCTGATCGGCGCCGCCGTGCTCGAGGGCGCTACGTCGTGGGAGATCTTGCGGCACGTGGTTCTCGGCGTGATGCGCCCGGCACTGGGCGCGGTGGCGATCCTGCTGTTCATCAGTACGTGGAACGAGTTCCTGTGGCCGCTGCTGGTGATGCCCGATCCCGAAGACACCACCATCCAGCCGGGTCTGGCGCTGTTCCTCGGCCCGGAGAGCGCGGAGTACGGGCCGATGCTCGCCGCGGCGATGCTGGCCTCGCTGCCGGTCGTCGTGATCTATGTCCTGGCGTCGCGACGGATCGCGGACGCCTTCCTTCATTCAGGGGTTCGGTAATCGACATGACCAGTCTCAGTGTGAGCGAGCCCCCGGTGCTGACCACCGAGCTCGATCTCTCGGCCGGCGTGGTGCTCGACAGCATCACCAAGCAATACGGCGAGGACCGCCCGGCTCTCGACGTCGACCTGCTGCACGTACCCGGACAATCGCTGACCGTGCTGGTCGGCCCGTCCGGTTGCGGCAAATCGACCGCGCTCGGCGTGGTGTCCGGCCTGATCACCCCCACCTCGGGGCGGGTGCTCATCGAGGGCGCCGACGTCACCGAGGTGGCGCCGGGACGACGCGGAGTCTCGATGGTGTTCCAGGACTTCGCGCTGTACCCGCACATGACCGTCGAGCGCAATATCTCCTTCGGCCTGCGCCTGGAAGGCAAGCACAACCGCAAGTCCGGGCTGGACAGCGCCGAGATCGAACGACGGGTGGCCGGTGCGTGCGACAGCCTCGGGCTGAGCGAACTGCGCCACCGCAAGCCCGCTCAGCTCTCGGGTGGTCAACGTCAGCGCGTCGGGCTGGCCAGGGCGATCGTTCGCCAGCCCAAGGTGCTGCTGCTCGACGAGCCGCTGTCCGCCCTCGATGCGCAGTTGCGTCAGCAGGCTCGGGTGGAACTGGTGCGACTGCATCGCGAGCTCGGCAATACCGTCGTGCTGGTCACCCACGACCAGCTCGAGGCGTTGTCGATGGCCACCCACCTGGTGGTGATGAACGATTCGCGGGTGTTGCAGGTGGGTAGTCCGGCGCAGGTGTACCGGCGGCCGGTCGACCTGTTCGTCGCGACGTTCCTGGGCAGCCCGCCGATGAACCTGGCGACCGTGACCATGAACGAGACCGGGGACGAGATGACCGGGCGCGGACTGGAAGTGCTGCTCCCCCAGGCCGTCCCCGGCATACCCGCCGAACTGAAACTGGGCTGGCGGCCCGGCGACGGCACGCTCCGCGACCACGACGGGCCCGGTTTGCTCGTGCACGGTGTGGTGGAGCTGGTCGAGTTCACCGGCGACTCCAAGATCGCGCAGTGCACCGGCGAATCGGGTCGCTGGGCCGTGACACTGCCCGCGAACGATCCGGCTCCCGAGATCGGCGCGCGGATCCAGGTGTTCGTCCCGGCCGATCGGCTGCATGTGTTCGACCCTGAGACCGGCTCTCGCGTTACGGCTTTCGATGCACCTGCTGATCACCAACGATGACGGATATCGCGCGCCGGGGCTGCTGGCGTTGGCGCAAGCCGTGCGGGCGCTCGGCATCGACGCGACGGTGGTAGCACCGAGCGGGCCGATGTCGGGCGCGAGCCAGTCCCGGCGCAGCGGCGTCGCGGTGGCGTGGGAGTGGGCGGCCCCGACCGCCGGAATTCCCACGATTCACGTGGGATCGACCCCGGCGGCCTGCGTGGTGTTCGCGCTGACCTCCGGGGTCCTCGCGCCGGTGGATCTGTGCCTGAGCGGCGTGAACGCGGGCGAGAACATCGGCGCCACCCTGAATGTCAGCGGCACCTATGGCGCGGTTCAGGAGGCGGGAGCACGCGGTGTGCCCGGCATCGCGCTCTCGCGCGAATTCGGTGGACCGTGGGACGCGCCGCACGATTGGGACTGGAGCTGGGTCGCCGGGGCGAGTGCTGCGACACTCACCACGCTGCTGGCGGCGCGGGCGGGCTGGTTCACCGCGAACGTCAACTTCTCCGGCATCGACCGGGGCTCAGATCCGGTCTACACCCGGGTCAGCCGCGCGCGGTACTACACCGATGTCTTCGACGTCGGCACGGGCGCGATCCTCAGCACGATCGGTTACCGTGCCGAGGACCTGGCGCCCGACGACGACATCCACGCCTTCGCCGAGCAGCGGCGAACCAGCATCACCCTCGTCCGGCGGGCTTGAACGGTTCGGACCGCAACGCGGTCTTGACGACCTTCCCGCCGGGGTTGCGCGGCAACGGCGCCGTGCGCACCGAGAAGTACTGGGGGACTTTGAAATCGGCGAGCCGCTCGCTCAGGTAGCCGAGCACGGCGGACTCGTCGAACTCGACACCCGCGAGCGGCACCACCACCGCGCCGACCTTCTCGCCCATCATGTCGTCGGGCACCCCGACCACCGCGGATTCACCGATACCCGGTGCGCCGGCGAGGGCGTTCTCGACCTCGACGCAGTACACGTTCTCGCCACCGCGGTTGATCATGTCCTTGGCTCGATCGGCGATCGACACCAGTCCTCGCTCGTCGATGCGGGCGAGGTCGCCGGTGTGCAGCCAGCCGTCGACGAAGGTCGCGGCGGTGGCGGCGGGGTTGTTCCAGTATCCGGCGACGACAGTGGCGCCGCGGACGAGCAGTTCGCCGACACCGCTGACGGGATCGGGCGCGTGCACGGCCAGGTCGATGATCGGCGCGGCGAACCCCACCGATTCCGCGTGTTCGGTGGCCCATTCGTGCGGCAGGTAGGTCGCGATGGACGAGGTCTCGGTGAGCCCGAACCCGTTGGCCAGCCGTGCGTTCGGGAAGTGCCGGTCGATCTCGGCGACCAGCGCGGGCGCGACCGGCGCGCCACCGTAGGCGACCCGGTTCACCGCACTCAGATCGAAGTCGGCGAAGTTCGGCTGCCGAAAAGCCAGGAAGTAGATGGCGGGAGTGTTGGTGAGCGAGGTGATCCGCTCATCGACGATCGCCCGCAGGAAATCCTGAATCTTGAACTGCGGCAGGATGATCGTGCTCCCGCCGATGGCCAGCTGGGGAATCAGCTGGCTGTTGCAGGCGGTGACGTGGAACAGCGGCACCGACACCAGGTTGCGCAGGGCCGGGCCTTCGTCGGCGCCGATGTGGGCCAGCCTGCGCACGTTCTCCACGGTGGACAGCAGGTTGCGATGGGTGGTCATCGCACCCTTGGGTCGTCCGGTCGTCCCACTGGTGTAGAAGATCGCGGCCAGATCCGTGGGGCCCGCGCCCTCGTAGACGTAGGGATCACCCTGCGGCAGTGCTTCATTCGGTCGCAGGCTGAACGCGGCGTCGGAATCGGTCAGGACATAGTCGATTTCGGGGTCGGCGAACCGCGTGTTGACCGGCACGGCGACCGCGCCCGCGAGCACGATTCCGAGAAAGCCGACCACCCACTCGGTTCCGGCGTTCAGCAGCACGGCGACCCGGTCACCCGGCTGAATTCCGCTTTCCCGCAGCCCACCCGAGACCTCGGCGGCCCGGTCCCACAGCTGCCGGTAGGAGAGTCGCTCGCCACCGACCTCGACAACGGCTTCCTGCTCGGGCCACGTCTTCACGGTGTGGCGCAGCATCGCCACCAGGGAATCGGGCAGGCCTTCGTAGTGCGCGACACCGTGCTCGTCGCGCACGATCCCGGCGGTGTCGAACGGCTGCACAGTCATCGCGCACCCTGCGGGTTCAGCAGCGCGGCGAGGTTGTCCTCGGCGAAGAACTCCCGGCCGCTGAGCCCGCCCGCCATCATCCGGAACCACTGCTGTGTGTGCTTGGCACTGCTCGGCAACGCGCGCATCACCTCGACGTGCTTGTCCGGCAACACCAGTCGCGAGGACTCACAGGTGAACCGGTACATCGGCTTGCTCGACCGGTCCCGCTGCGCCTGATAGTCGGCGAGCGCTTCGTCGAGTGGCCGCGCCGCCGACAATCCCTCGTGCACCCGCTCGGCGAGCAGATCGGCGTAGGTGAACGCGTCGCTGATCCCGAGGCCGGTGAAGGGGTCCTTGTGATAACCGGCGTCACCGACCAGCGCCCACCCGGGGCCGTGCGATTGGCGATAGAAATTCTCCGGGTAGCGGGCGATGTAGAACCGTTCGTCACGTTCGCCGGTGTCGAGTAGTTCGGCGAGGTCGGGCGCGGTTTCCTTGAACGCCAGCGAGAAGTTGCGCTCGACATCGGTGCGGAACGGCGCGAACCGGTCGACGTATTGCACACACCAGATCAGCGTCTTGCCGTCGTTGGTCGGCCAGCCGCCGACCGCCTGCTTGTCGCCGATCCGCAACTGGCTCTGCATAGTCAGGCCGGACCAGTACGAGTAGGCGGTGAAGGTCTCCCCCGGGATCACGTCGTATTTCTGGGCCCCCGTGAGCTGGGCGACAGTGGACGCGTACCCATCGGCGCCGATGACGAGGCGGGCGTGTTCGGTCACCGGTTCGCCGTCGCGGTCGCGGCCGACGATGCCGGTGACGAACTCCCCGTCGCGCACCAGATCTGTCACGGTGACGCCTTCACGCAGATCGACGCCTGCCTCGCGGGCGGCGTCCTGCAACAATTTGTCGAGCACGATGCGCCGCGGCGCGTAGGTCTCGGCGATGCCGTCGATCGGGTCGGAGAAGCCGGAGAAGTGGGCGTCGGCGTACGACATGGTGATCGAGTGGATGGGCGTGCAACCGGTGGCTGTCAGCCGATCCAGCAGACCCCAATCCCGCAACCGCGCGAGCCCACTCTGCCGCAGCATGTGGGTCGAGACGGCATCCTTGGGAAACAGCGCCTGGTCGACGCAGAGCACCCGGTAGCCACGCCGCGCGAGCAGCATCGCGACCGTGGCACCGGCGCAACGCGCGCCGACAACAATGACATCGTGCACAGTCTTCGACCTTTCAGGCATCGAGCACGAGACGGTCCGTGCGCGCTCGGGAAACGCAGATCATCATGGTTTTGCCCGACTCTTGTTCGGCCGGGGTGAGTACCGAATCGCGGTGCTCGACGTCGCCTTCGAGCACCGTGGTCTCGCAGGTCGCGCACGTTCCTTCGCGGCACGACCACAACACGTCGGCACCGGCCCGTTCGAGCGCGTCGAGGACCGAGGACCCGGCCGGAACTTCGATGGTCCGTCCGGAGCGGTTGAGCACGACCGTCGTCGGCCGATCGGGTCCGGTCGCCGCGATCTCCTTGGGATGAAAACGCTCGACCCGCAAGGCATCCGCGACACAGTGCTGCTCGACCGCGGCCAGCAACGGCTCGGGGCCACAGCAGTACACGAGCGTGCCCGAGGCCACCGGCTCGAGAATCTCGGCCAGTGGCATCAGCCCGACTTCGTCCTGCGCGTAGCGATGTACCCGCGCACCGTAGGCGGACAGTTCCTCGGCGAACGCCATCCGCGCGCCGGTGCGGCCGCCGTAGTGCAATTGCCAGTCGGCGCCGCGCTGTTCGAGTTCACGGATCATCGGCAACAGCGGGGTGATCCCGATGCCGCCGGCGATCAGAAGGTAGCTCGCCGCCTGCGTGAGCGGGAAATTGTTGCGTGGCTCCCGGATCTCCAACAGTGAGCCCGGCCGCATTTTCTCGTGCATCGACGCCGACCCGCCACGGCCCTGCTCCTCGCGCAGCACCGCGATGCGATAACTGTCGCGATTCGCGGGATCGCCACACAGCGAGTATTGGCGAACGACGCCGTCGGGCAGGACGACATCCACGTGCGCACCCGGTGCCCACGGCGGCAGTGGCGCGCCGCCGGGGTCGGTGAGCACAAAGGACAGCACGCCCTCTGATTCGTAGGTGATGGACCGAATTCGCACAATCGCGCTGATCACACGACGAGTCTCGCAGGGGTTCGGCGGCCCGCGCGGATTGATACTTTCAACGAATTGCCGGATTGAAATGGGGTCGATCGGCTATCGGTAGCGAGCGGGAAGAAACGGTCAGGAATCGAGAAGTTTCCAGGTCGGCGCTGTGTCAGCATTGTTTTCCACGGATCGACGAAAGGGTTTTGCGATGAACATCACCTGGGTTCGGCGAACTCACCGCGGTCTCGCCGTCGCCTTCCTCGCGGCCGTGGTGATCACGGTGATCGGGTTGTCGCTCAGCGGCCCGGAATGGGTGGTCTACCTGCCACTGATTCCGCTCGCCGGGCTGTTCCTGTCCGGTGCGCTGATGTTCGTCCGGCTCCTGCGCGGCCCACGACCGTCGTCAGCGTTCGGCGCCGGTGCCGGTCGCGTCCGCCAGGTGCACCGCTGGTCTGCGGTGCTGTTCGTCGTCACCGTTGTCGCCACCGTGATCGCGCTGGCACAACCGGAACCGATCGTCTGGGTGTCCTACCTCCCGCTGATCCCCCTCGCGGGCCTGTTCCTGTCCGGCTCGTTCCTGTTCGTGTCGCCGTGGGTACGGGCGCGGCGCGCCCGATAGGTGAACGACTCTTCTCAGCCGATGTCGACCACCCGTGCCCAGGCGGGTGGACTGTCCGGGACGTAGTCCGGGTCGTCGTGACGCCATGCGCGCTCCCGGCGGAAGAGACCGACGACGGTGCGGCAGGCCGGTTGGTGGGAGGGCCAGGGAGTTTGGCCGTCGGTCAGGGCGACGAGTACGTCCGGGCGGGTGCGCAGGGCTTCGGTGAAACCGGTGCGCAGGTCGGTGCCGCCACCGCCGATCAGCGTCATGCCCTCGGCCTGGCACAGCGGGTGGGCGATTCTGGCCGCCGCGTCGCAGGAGAACACAGTGACCAGGTCGCGGCGGCCGCCGACGGCGCGGATGATGGCGGCGACTTCGAGCAGGGCGCTGCCCAGTTCGTCGTCGCTGACCGAACCCGAGGTATCGATGACCACACTGACTTTGGGTGGGGTGCGGCGCAGACTCGGCAGCACGATGCCGGGGAGCGCGGTCGAGCGGCGGGCGGGGCGCCGGTAGGTGTAGTCCTCGCCGACGCCGGGCGCCGAGGCGGCCGCGCGCAGAGCCGCCCCGAGCAGGTCCCGCCATGGTTGTGGGGGATGCAGGGCCTGCTTCGCCCAGCGTCGCCATCCCTGCGGCGCGTCGCCCGGACGCCCGATGATGGCCTGCGCCACGAGGAATCGGACGCCGTCGCGCTGCTGTTCGCTGAGACCGTCGGCGCCGTCGGGTCCCAGCTCCCATTCGCGGTCCGATCCGTCCGCGCCGCTGCCGCAGTCGAGCCACGCCATGTCTTCGGTCAGCCTCCCGAGGCGGAACTGGCCCAGGTAGTCCTCCATGAGTTGCCCCGGGTCCAGCCCCAATGTGCTGGGCAGCACGGCGCCCTCGGGCCAGACCAGCCCGTCACCGAACGCGTCATCGTTGATCTCGGCGTCCGCGGCGATGTTCATGCGCAGCCGCTCCCCCGGACCGGTCAGGTCGTGGGCGTGGGCGTAGCGGTCGCTGCGTGCGTGATGGTCTCGCAGCAGGTGCGACACCTCGTGCACCAGGATCGACGCCAGTTCTTCCACCGGTGTGTAATCGACGAATCGTGGCGAGACGTAGCACCGCCAGTGTTTGTCCACGCCCATCGTCGGCGCCCTCGGCGACTCGACGATGTGCAGCGCGTACAGCGCGGTCGCCAGATAGGGGCGGGCCGAAACCGCGTGCAGCCGTGCGGCATACAGCTTGCCGAAATCCAGGCCAGCGGTGGCCGCTGTCATCGGCCCGCCTTGACGGCAACGCGGGCCGCGGCGCGATCGGCACTCTGCGACACCGACACCACCCCGGCGAGTTGTTCGATCGCCGCGGGCACCTGCCAGTTGTCGCGGCGCAGCGTGGCCAGAGTGGTCGCGGGGACGACAACCAGGTCGGGCGCTCCAGTTTCCACGGCTTTCACCAGTAACGACCAAGCCGCGTCCCACCGGGACTGCTCCGGTTGTTTGCGAACCGCGGCCACCACACCGTCGAGAACGGCCTGGCGCAAGTCGCCCCGGGTGGGCAGTTCAGCGGCGACAGGATCGGCCAGCAGCGCTTCCGGGTCTGGCAGGTCCATCCGATCGATGCTGGTCAGCAGTTCGAAACCGGGGCCGTCACCGACGGTGCCGCGGATCAGCTGCGACAGCACATCACGACTCGCGTCGGCCGCGGTGGCGAAGGCGATCAGCCGCACGGTCATCTCCCAGCTCCGCGGAGACGCCCAGGCACCGCCGCGCCGGGTTTCGGTGGTGGGCATCTGATGCACCAGCTTGGGCCGCGCCGCGAGCAGGGTGCACACCGCACGACGGGCGAAGGTGACAGCTTCCGTAAGGCTTTCGGGCGCGAGCCGAGGCAAGCTCGCGCGTGGCCACGTGCCGCCGAGGCCGCGGACGACGACGTCGTGCTCGTGGGTCCACTGCAGGTGCACGAAGCGGTTGGCCAGCGGCGGGCTCAGCTCCCAGCCGTCGGCGGCCGACGAGCGCGGGTTGGCGGCCGCGACGATGCGCACACCCGGCGGCAGTTCCAGTGCGCCGACCCGCCTTTCGAGCACCACGCGCAGCAGCGCGGCCTGCACGGCGGGCGGTGCGGTGGACAGTTCGTCGAGAAACAGCAAGCCGCGCCCGGCCCGCACGAGCCGAACCGCCCAGTCCGGCGGCGCCATCGGTACACCCTGGGTCGCGGGGTCGTCGCCGATGATCGGCAGACCCGAGAAGTCCGACGGCTCGTGCACACTCGCGATCACCGTGGTCAGCGGCAGGTCGAGGGACTGCGCGAGCTGGGTCAGGGCAGCGGTCTTACCGATGCCCGGCTCACCCCACAGCAGCACCGGCAGGTCGGCGGCCACGGCCAAGGTGAGAGCTTCCAGTTGTGTGTTGGTGCGCGGTTCCGTCTTCACTTCGCTCAGCAGGGCGAGGAGTTCGCCCGCGACATCGAGCTGGGTGGCGGCGGCGCGAGTCGGGAGCGGCGGGCAGAGAGTGTGAACAGTCATGTGTCAATCACCTTTGGGTTCGGAGGAATTCGATGGGTGAGGTCGGTGTGAGAGCTCGACTCGCGCTCGCACCGTCGACGCAGCGCGAAGGCTGCGGTCCGAAGGTCGTTCGATCCGAACGCGCGAGTCGGCCGGTCGAACCGGCGACCCGCGGATCAGCCGGTCATTGCCGGTGCGTACGAGTCCGCCCGTCAGCGCGACGAGGCGTGACCCTGATGGCCCGGAGACAACTCAGTGCACAACCGCGCGTCTCGGACGGGCGCGACGACCTTTGCGGTCGTAGCGGTCCGGTGGGATGTGCCCGCGACCCGGTGCGGGCAGGCCCGCCCGGAACAAGCCGTAGGTAATCCGTTGTCGTACAGCGGCTTCGAGTGCGTCGCGCAGTGGCCCGTCACGCAACACCGCGTCGGCACCGAGCCTGGCCTCGACGATGGTCAGGGCGCCGTCGATATCGCCGTGGTCGAGGCGGTCGCAGACGTCGGCGAGCCAATCCGGTTGGCGCAGTGAGCGGTCGATGGCCCGGAGGCAGGGCATCGGGGTTCCGGTCAGGGCCGCCAGGAGCTCCTCGCGCCGGATTTCGGCGGGGTCGTGGTCCAAGGCAGCGAGCACCCCGTTCACCAACCCGATCCGATGGCGTTCGCCCCGGCACTCCACGATCCGATGACCGGCGGTGATTCCGGATGCCCCGCCCGGCGCGCCGTCGCCACCGAGTGCCGAAGCGACCATCGGATGCAAGCGATCGGTGGTGATCACACCCGCGCGCAGCAACTCCGAGTCCGGGAGCACCCAGGTCGCCGCATCGGGCAGGACCGGCAGAGCGGAGATTCCGCCGCGCGGGTGTTGCCTCGAAATCCGCACCGCGGGCGGGGCATCCCTGTTCACGTCCAACACGATCCGTTTCCGCGCACCGCACCGAACCAGAACCAGTCCGGACCGACGCCCCTGCGACCGCAGCAGAATCCCCGCCTCGTCCGCCCAGCGGTCGACGGCACAACCCGGCGACACCGTGGCGAAAAGGCCGCCGTCGAGCCCCCCGACCTGCGCGATCGGATCAGCGGGCCCATGAGCGAATTGCCCTGCGCCAGAGCGGGTTCGCAACTCGCCCGCTCTGCGCGAATCCCACAGATGACGGTGCAGGTCGAGCCGGTAGCGACTGTTGGGCCGGGGGTGTGGGTGCATGCGCGCACTGGTCGCGGGGCTCGCCATGTCCCACAGCGCGAGGCCGATCCGCTGACCGGCGGCCGCCCACGCCGGTGGCGTGCGGGCCACCAGGTGCACGGAATCCGTAGCACCACCCTGCGTTCGGTCACTTCCCGCGATACCACCGAGGTCGTAGCGAGCCAGCACCATAGTCAGCCCGGGTCGTAATAGACCGTCCGGCGCGATCCTGGGTAGATGCCAGCGCAACAGGTCGGGCGCCAGATACCGCAGGTCCGCCCGCACTCGAGCGGCGAGTCCGCGACCGTGAGTCCGCGCCAACGCCCGCAGATCCACATCGAGATCGACGTGTGCCGCGGCGCAAGCCCCGGACCAGTCGCCGACGAGCCGCCGCGCGGTGGCCACCTCGATCATCCCGGTCGGCACCGCGAGTTCGCGCACGCGCAGCCAGAGGTCAAGGCGCGCATCGTCATAGGACGTACGACAAAACTGCGGATTTTCGGTGAAGTCCCCGCGTTCACGCGGGAGAGAAGCCGGTGCGATGACCGGCGTGGGGCTCAACGGCCCGGGCGCAGGACGCCCTTTCGACTGGATGTCATGTGGCCAGTATGCACAACATCGCGCGGCCCGACAAGCGGTGCGCTCGGGTCGCGCGGTCGGCTACCGGCCTCGACGAGGCGGGCCCCGGTCAGCGACCGGATGCCCGCCTCGCCGGAGCTATCGCGCGTCGGTCAGTTCGCGCGCCTCGGTCTGCGCGCCGAGCTGCGGGTAGGTCGGGTATTCGATGCCCGAGATGTACTGCACGGTCCGCACCACCTGGCACGAGTAGCCGAACTCGTTGTCGTACCAGACGTAGAGGATGGCGGTGTCGCCCTCGACGATGGTGGCGTTGGCGTCGATGATCGAGGCCGCGCGCGAGCCGATGAAGTCGCTCGAGACCGCGTCGGTGGCGGCGGTGTAGTCGAGGTTGCGGCTCAACGGGCCCGCGAGCGACACCTGACGCAGGTACGCGAGCACGTCTTCCTTGGTCGTGTCCTGCTTCAGCTGCAGGTTCAGGATCGCGACGGAGACGTCCGGGGTGGGAACGCGGATCGAGTTGCCGGTGATCTTGGCCTTGAAGTCCGGCATCGCCTTCGCGACGGCCGAGGCGGCGCCGGTCTCGGTGAGCACCAGGTTGAACGGCGCGGAGCGACCACGACGGTCGGCCTTGTGGTAGTTGTCCAGCAGGTTCTGGTCGTTGGTGAACGAGTGCACCGTCTCCACGTGTCCACGCACGATGCCGAATTCGTCGTCCATGGCCTTGAGCGGCGGCACGATCGCGTTGGTCGTGCAGGAGGCGCAGGAGAAGATCTGCTGCGACAGGTCCAGGTCGCGGTGGTTGACGCCGTGCACGATGTTGGGCACGTCACCCTTGCCGGGCGCGGTGAGCACGACCTTCGCGATCCCGGGGCGCAGGTGCTGCGCCAGGCCGTCGCGGTCACGCCAGCGACCGGTGTTGTCGATCAGGATCGCGTTGTCGATGCCGTAGGCGGTGTAGTCGATCGTCGTCGGGTCATCGCTGTAGATGAACTTGATGACGTTGCCGTTCGCGGTGATCGTGTCGTTGTCGGTGTCGACCTTGATCGTGCCGTTGAAGTGCCCGTGCACCGAGTCGCGGCGCAGCAGCGACGCCCGCTTGGCCAGGTCGTCGTCGCCGCCCTTGCGCACCACCACCGCGCGCAGGCTCAGCCCGTTGCCCGACCCGGCCTTCTCGATCAGCAGCCGGGTGACCAGCCGTCCGATCCGGCCGAACCCGTAGAGCACCACATCGCGCGGCCCCTGCGACACGGCCTTGTTGCCGTCGCTCACCTCGGCCAGCACCGCGGTGGTGAACTCCTCGATCGACAGGCCGCGCGCGTCGGCGTGAAATGCCATCACGAGCTGACCGAGGTCGATCTTGCACGGCCCCAGATCCAGCCGGCTGATCGCCTGCAGGAACGGCAGGGTCTCGTCCACCGACAGCTCTTCGCCGCCGATCTGCCGCGCGAACCGGTGCGTGCGCAGGATGCTGATCACCGACTTGTTCACCAGCGACCGGCTGTGCAGCAGAATCGTCACACCCTTGCTGCGGTACAGCGTCCCGATGATGGGAATCATCGCCTCCGCCGCAGCTTCCTGGGCGTTCCAGCGATCAAGTTGTTCGGTAGTCAACACACGTCCTCTGGGTTCATCGATGTTTCCGCTGCATCAAGGCTAGTGAGGCCCGAATTTTCACCGAGGGCCACTCCCCACCGGTGAGATCGTGCGCACTGTGCTGACCGGAGTGCGTGGGATCGGACAGCTGTGACGCGCGACACCGAACGCGATTCAGAACTTGCCGGTGTGGTGCTCGATGCGGTGGCCGAGCCGGGTGGTGAACTCGGCGACGAACTCGTCGGTCAGGGGTGGCCAGCCCCAGAAGTCGAAGGCGAGGGCGCCGAGGGCGAAGTCATCGCCCCAGCGCCAGCTGGTGATCGGGCTCGCCGCAGCGCAGCTGACGCAGGTGACCGCACCTTCGCCTGTCTCCTTCCAGGAGTCGATCGCATCCGAAAAGGGTTGCCACACCACGGGATCGGCTTCCCATGCCTGCGGGTAGTCGATGATCACGGTGGTCGCCTCGCACCGCGGACAGGTCGCGGCGGACGGTTCGACAGCGCCCTGCCCTGGATAGTGGGCGTTCCTGCCGATCACCACGGCGACCGGCGCCGGGATCCAATCGGCGCCCCAATTCTGGGCGATCTCCGCCCACGCGGGTCCCGCCACGTACCCCTCGTCGACATCGAGGCTGTACATCGCGTGACTCGACGTCTCCCGAAGAAGCCATCGCCGCGACACCATCCAGTCGAGCATCCGCTCCGCCGACGCGCCCGCGTCCGCTGCGGACACCTCGAGATCGACGATCCGTTCGAAGAAATCACCCACCCCCGCATCCTGCCACCGACGACCGACACAGTCCGTGGCCTGTCGACGCCGCCGCCACCGTGGTCAGGTCGCGGCAGTCCAGCGGATCAGCGAGGGTTTCACTCTGGCGCACAGGGGATTTCCCGTCGCGTCGGTGAGACCGAGCCGCGCCTCGAGCATTCCCGATTCCGTAGCGGCGGTCAGGATCTCCGCGGGGACGTCGGCGAGCATCAGCTTGGCGCGCCGGAACATGGTGAGCGTCGCGGCGTCGTCGACGGTGACCCAGCTCAGGTAGAGGAACCGCTCCCCCGGCCTGCCCTGGATGTAGGGCCCGCGAATGCCGGTGCCGTCGACACTGCACTCCACAGTCCACGTGACGGTTTCCGCGTCACCGCGCTGGAGATCGAGCAGCTCCTGTGGCCGATCTTTGCGCTGCACGCCCACATGGATGTTCGAGTACGCCGTCTCGATTCCCGGCGGCCGGCAAGACGACCCCGGCAGGTGTGTCCCCACGATTCGGATGCGCATCCAGCGATTCTCCCGCACCGACCGATGGTCAGCGAGCGCGGCTGTGAACCGCGCGGCTCAGTCCGCGGCCACCGTTTCGGCCGTAGCAGGCTGCGCCGCTTCGGCTTTCGCGGGTACTGACGGCCACCACACCTTGTCGCCCAGCAGCGCGAACAGTGCGGGGACAACCAGCGTGCGCACCACGAACGTGTCCAGCAGGATGCCGATCCCGACCACGATGCCCAACTGGGTCAGGGTGATCAACGGCAGCACCCCGAGCACACAGAACACCGCGGCCAGGACCACACCGGCGCTGGTGATCACGGCCCCGGTCGAGGCGACCGCGCGCACCATTCCCTGGGTGGTGCCGTGCGCGCCCGCTTCCTCACGCGCCCTGGTGACCAGGAAGATCGTGTAGTCCACACCGAGCGCGACCAGGAACAGGAAGCCGAACAGCGGCACATTCGTGTCCAGTGCGGGGAAGCCGAAGATCGTGCCGCTGATCCAGCTGCCCGCACCGAGCGCCGCGAGCGCGCTGAGCACCGTGACGCCGACCAGCAGCACGGCGGCGGGCACCGCGCGCAGCAGCGCCAGCAACACCAGCAGCACGACGGCGAGGATCAGCGGAATGACCAGCGCCTGGTCACGGCGCGCGGCGTCGCGGATATCGAGTGCTTCGGCATCCGTACCGCCGACGAGGGCCTGCGCGCCGGGGACCTGGCCGACCGCCGTCCTGATCGCCTCGATGGTGGTGAACGCCTCCGCCGAGCCGGGCGGCGCGTCCAGCACGACCGACCACCGTGTCGCACCGCCGGCGGTTGTACCGGTCGCGGTGGCGCGCGAAATGCCCTGCACGCCGTCGAGTGCCGACTGGATCTGGGCGGTGGTGTCGCTGCGCGCGATCACCACGGCGGGATCCGACGAACCGGACGGGAAATGTCGGGCCATCGTGTCCAGCCCGTCGACGGACTCGGCCTCGACGCGGAACTGCTCGGTCTGCGAAAGCCCGATGTCGGTGGTCGCGAGCCCGGTCGCGAAGACGATCAGCACCGCCGAAGCCGCCCCGGCCACGACGGCGGGGCGTCGCACCACCCGCTGCGCGACGACCGCCCAGACGCCCTGCTCGGCCGCATCGCGACCGTCCGCCTTCGGCACGAACGGCCAGAAGACCCGCCGTCCACACAGTGCCAGCGCCGGCGGCAACGCGGCGAGCACGAAGATCAGCGCCACCACGAGTCCGGCGGCGGCGAACGCGCCGAGGCTGCGGGTGTTGGGCAGCAGCGCGAGCAACAGCGTCAGCAGGGCCAGGACCACGGTGACATTGCTGGCCACGATGGCGGGCGCGGCATGGCGCACCGCGGCGCGCAACGCCACCCGGTGATCGGTGTGGCGATGCAGTTCGTCGCGATACCGCGACACCAACAGCAGCGCGTAGTTCGTTCCCGCCCCGAACACCAGCACGCTGGTGATGCCGGAGGTCGAACCGTCGAAGGTGAGTCCGGTGAGCTCGGCCAGCAGCGTGCCGACGCTGGTGGCGACGCGGTCGGCGAGCCCGACCACCGTCAACGGCACCAGCCACAACACCGGCGAGCGATAGGTGACAATCAGCAAGGCCATCACCACGATCGCGGTGACGATCAGCAGCAGGGCGTTCGCGCCGGAGAAGGAGTCGGCGATGTCGGCGCCGAATGCCGGTCCGCCGGTGATCTGCACGCGCAGCGTATCGGGGAGGTCGGTGGTGACGGCAGCGCGCAGTTCGCCGATCCGATCGGTGAGCGCGAAGCCGTTGAGCTGCGCGGACACCGGAATCTGGGCGAGCGCGGCCCGCCCGTCAGGAGCCAGGACCACCCGGGCACCGTCGGCCGGCGGATCGCCCGCGCGAGCGAGCGCCGCGTCCAGTGCCGCGAGATCGACCGGTGTCAGCGGGTCGCCGTCGACGCGGGTGGCCACCAGGATCGCAGCGGCGGTTCCCGCATCGGGAAACTGTGCCGCGGCCTCGGCGGCCGACGACGATTCCGCCGATCGCGGCAACGACACCGGGGCCTGGCCCGCGCTGTCGTTGCTCCCCGCCAGCGCCATCACCGCCATGGCGGCCGCGACGACAGCGAGCAGTACCGCCCACGATCGCCGACCGGTGACCAGCCCGGCGAACCGGTCCCAACCGTTTCCGTCGCTCACTCGCATCACGCCGAAACTATTTCAGAAACTTAACTACTTGGCAATGCCGGTGGTTGCGGCGGCTAAGCTCCCTGTCGGACAGAGAGGAGGCCGCGCGTGGCTGACGACACCGCCGACCGGGCAGAGCTGGAGACCGATATCGCCCGGGATCTCCGCGCGCTGACCGCGATCTCCGAACAGATCGGTCACGTCTTCGCGCGAACCAACGACCTGCGCCCGAACGATTTTCGGGCCCTGATGCACGTCGCCACGGCCGAGGCCGAGGGGTCACCGGTGAGCGCGGGCCAGTTGAGCAAGTTGATGGGCGTCTCCGCGCCCGCCGTCACCTACCTCGTCGAGCGCATGATCGAATCCGGGCACCTCGAACGTGCGCCCGACCCCGCGGACCGGCGGCGGGTCAACCTGACCTATACCGACCAGGGCATGTCGGTCGCCGCCGGATTCTTCGGACCGCTCGGCTCCCGCACCCGCGCCGCGCTGTCCGCCCTGCCCGACGCCGACCTGACGGCCGCGCACCGCGTACTCATCAGCGTCACCGCCGCACTGCGCGAGTTCTACGCCGAGCTACCGGAGCCGGGGCAAGCCGCCGAATAGGCGGGCGTACAGCTCGGATACGCGTGTCGCCCCCGCAGCGAGTAGCTCTGCCGGAATAGCCTGTGCTGGTCGACGGCATTTCCGGCCCTTGCTGCCGGCGAATCGGTGTCCACGGTCGGCCGAATTCATCTCCGCCTCGAACACCACAAGCGAGGGAGTTGGCTGTGTCGGAATTCATCCTCACCGCAGGCACCGTGATCACCCTGGACGACGACCGCCCCCGCGCCGACGCCGTCGCGGTCTCGGGATCACGCATTGTCGCGGTCGGGTCGCTGGCCGAGTGCGTGTCGGCGGTGGGCCCGGACGCCGACGTCATCGATACCGGCGCGCGGGCGTTGCTGCCGGGATTCGTCGAGCCGCACGGGCATCCGTTCCTGGGCGGGGTCCTCACCCAACCACCCATCGCGCAGATCACCCCGTGGGTGGCACCGACCTGGGCCGATGTGGTGGCCGTGTTCACAGCGGCCATCGCCGCCACCGATCCGTCGACGCCGTTGGTGTTCAACGGATTCGACGCGCTGCTCCAAGAACACGCGGCGCCGACAGCATCGGACCTGGACGCGATCTTCGGTGATCGGGTGGCCGTGGTCCTGGACAACTCCGCGCACGGCATCTACTTCGACACCGCGCTCATCGAGCACTACGGCTGGTCCGGCAACCCACCGCCGGACCCCGAAGGCGGTCACTACGGTCGCAATCCGGACGGGTCGCTCGACGGTCAGGGATTCGAAGTGCCGGTGCTCACCGCGGTCATGACTCCGTTGATCGCCGAGATGCCCGGCCCCCTCGTCAGCGGCGCCGGGTTCTTCGCGGCGATGTCACGCGCCGGGTACACCACCACCTCCGACATGGCCTACGACCCGCAGACCAAGCACGACTACGAAACACTGGCCGCCACTGCGTCGTGCCCGCTGCGGGTCAACCTGTGGGAGATGTCGACCACCGGCACCTACGCCGAGCCCGACACCTTCGCCGCCGGTGACGAGATGCTGCGCAAGGCCGGGGTCAAACTCTGGACCGACGGTGCGGTGTGGGTGGGCAGTGCGGCGACGTCGTTTCCCTATCTCGAGACCGAGGCGACTCGACGCGCCGGTATCGACCCGGCGACCGCGGGCGGCACCGGCTCACTCAACTACACCCGATCGCAACTGGACGAGATTCTGGACAGAGCCGCACCCGCGGGCTGGCAGATGTCGTTCCACTCCAACGGCGATCTCGCCGTCGAGTTGGCCCTGGACGCCTACGAGGCGGCGTTGCAGCGCCACGGCCTGACCGGCACCGATCACCGGTGGCGGATCGAGCACCTGGGCGGAGCCACCCGCGCGCAGATGGACCGCGCCGCCCGGCTGGGCGTGCACGTGTCACTGTCACCATTTCAGTACTACTTCTGGGGTGATCTGCTCGACGGCGCGATCTTCGACCACGAACACGGCAGCCGATGGCAGCCCACCGCCGACGCACTGGCCTCGGGCGCGTGTGTGTCCCTGCACAACGACGGGCCGGTGTCGCCACCGTCACCGCTGGTCAACATCCAGACCGTCACCTCCCGGCGCACCCGCGCCGGCATCGTGCACGGCGCCGATCAGGCGATTCCGCTTCATGCCGCGATCCGCGCGCAGACGATCGACGCCGCCCGCACCCTGCGCCGCGACCACCTGATCGGGTCCATCGAGGTAGGCAAGCTGGCCGACTTCGTCGAGTTGTCCGGTGACCCCTACGAGGCCGACCCGGCGACCCTGGGTGAGACGGTCCGGGTCAATGGCACATGGGTGGGTGGTCGGCGGATCGACCTCGACGCGTTCCTGGCCGCGGTGCCGACCAGCGGCACCACCCCGAGCCCGAACCCGCAGCTCGGACGGTGCTGCTGAACCTGGACCCGCCATCGACCGAGGGGAATCCCTGAGCTGAAGCTCCGGGTCGGCACCGGATGTGCCCGACCCCGTCCCGACGGGAGCATCGAAGGATGGAAACCGTTGGCAATCAAGATAATTCAGGAACCGCTCGACGGCGTCGCGGTATCGCCGCGCTGGCATCGGCCGTCACGGTAGCGGGCCTGCTCGGACTCTCGACGGGCACCGCGTCCGCGGAGACCGCCGTCAGCTGCTTGTGGGCGGGCACCCCGTACTCGCAGGAAGCCACCGTCGTCGCCGGTGGCTGGACCTTCACCTGCGGCCGATCGCGAGCCGGGGACGCGCACTGGGATCGCGGGGTATCGACGCATCGGACGAGCACTGTCGCCAATCCGGGCGCCGCCGCCGAGCCCACCGGCCGCTTCAGCGCCGGGGCGGTCCAGCCGGGCACGAGATACAACGACTACTGCGTGGGTGAACAGCTCGTCAGCGGGCGTGACGCCGTCTACGAAGCCGTGCCGGACAACCGCGGCCTGCGCTGGCAACCCGCGGGTCCGATCACCCAGTGGCGTTTCGAGCAGGGCGACGGCAGCGCTCCGAGCGACCGGTCCGCGAGCGAGTGCCGGGTAGACCCTCAGTTCTGAGTCCGACTCACCCAGGGACGGCCGCAACCGCATCGATGGCGACGGTGTGATCCGGCGTCGGCGCGGACACGCTTCGACAACGCCGAGGACACGACACTGGTTCTGCGGGCGAAGGGGAGAAATGATCGAACATAGCCGGCACTCCCCGGCCATCGACACAACGTGGAGGTTCGAGCGATGTGGAACGCGATTGTTCAGATCTGTGGATTCTTGATCATCGGCGCGGTGGTCGGCGTGCTCGCCAGAATGCTCAAACCGGGTAAGGAGAACATCAGCATGGGCATGACCCTGGTGCTCGGCATGGCGGCGGCGCTGATCGCGGGCGTGATCGCCAGTCTCATCGGGGTCGGCTCCATCACCGAGCTCAACTTCTGGGGCTTCGTCCTCGCGGTCATCGCCGCGGTGGTGCTGCTGTTCGCGGCCGAGTCGATGGGCGCCCGCAAACACCCACCCGTGGCCTGAGCCGAACACGTCGGCGCTCGTCCGTCGATGCCTGGCGACCGCCTCCAGCGCGCAGGCCCGCCCCGCGGCGAACAATGCCGCCCTCGGCGGGCCTCGGCCGAGTAATGCCGAGGTCCCGCCGCGACGCGGTCAGGTGATCTGCTCCGCAACCTCTCGATCGGCGCCGCGCGTTCCGGTGATCGCTGCCACCTGCACGAACGACTCGGCCGGATCGCTGCCGAGGATCGCGTGTTCGAACTCGCTGACGGTGCCGGGCCAGGCATTGGTGATCGTGCCGTCCGCGCGCTTCCACCATGCCGTCGCCACCCCGTCGCACCAGATGGTCCGGGCGAGAGCACGATCCAGACGATCGAGGTAGCGGGCCATGGCCCGCTCGGTCACCTCCACCGGTGCGCCCCGGTCGGCGCTGAGGGCCAGACAGCGCAGGATGTATCGGGCCTGGTGCTGCTTGACCGAGGGGTTGCTGTTCGACGCGGTGAACGAGTGCGGCCCAGCGATCAGGTAGAGATTCGGAAAGCCGGGCACCGCGAGTCCGTAGAAGGCGGCCGGCCGCCCCCGGCGCCGCCACCGGTCGTGCAGGTCCACTCCGCCGCGGCCACGGATCCGCACCCCGGCAAGGAATTCCGGCGCACGGAACCCGGTGGCCCACACGATGACGTCGGCGCGGCGCTCGGTGCCGTCCACAGTGCGGATCCCGTCCGGGCCGAGCCGATCGATGCGGTCGGTGACCAGTTCGACATGTGGCCGGGTCAGTGCCGGATAGTATCCGCTGTCGAGCAGGATCCGTTTCTCCCCGATCCGGTAGTTCGGCGTGAGCTCGGCACGCAGCGCACGATCGCGCACCCGCCACCGAAGGTGGGCCCGCGCAACGAGTTCGGCTGGTCCCGCCGACCACCCCCCACGCATGATCGGCGCCAGAACCAGGTCGGCGGTGCGGTAGATCCCTGCCCGGTAGAGGTCGTGCAGACCGGGCACATGCGTCAGTGCCCACCGCGACAGCGGACCGAACGACGCGGCGGGCTTGGGCAGCACCCAGGACGGGGAACGCTGATACACGGTGACACCGGCCGCGACACGGGCCAGCTCGGGAATCATCTGCGCCGCCGAGGAACCGGTGCCGACGACCGCGATCTGCCCGCTCAGGTCCGCGGTGTGATCCCACCGCGCGGAGTGGAACGCACGGCCACCGAAGGTCTGCGCTCCCCGCAACCGAGGAACCGCGGGTCGATGCAGTTGGCCCAGCGCCCACACGACCGCGTCGGTGCGGATCAGCTCCCCGGTGGTCGTGGTCAATGTCCAGGTGCGGTCGGTGTCGCTGTAGTCGGCGGCCACCACGGCGGTATCGCAGCGTAGGTGCGTTCGCAAACCGTGGCGGTCGGTGACCTCGCGCATATAGGCCAAGATCGCCTGCTGATCCGGATAACGCACGCGAACGTCTCGATAAGGGTCGAAGGCGAAGCAGTACAGGTGCGCGGGCACATCGCAGGAACAGCCCGGATAGGTGTTCTCCCGCCACACCCCGCCGACCTCGGGCCCTTCCTCGAGGATCAGGAAGTCACGCACCCCGGCCTGTCTGAGCTCCGCGGCCATGGTGAGCCCCCCGAATCCCGCCCCGACGACCACGACTTCGTGGGTGATCGTGGGGCCGGTCATCGGCGGACGCCATAGGGGCGCGCGAGAATGACGAGTACATCTACTGTGGTCATCGCAGAGTTCTCCAAGTGTCTGCATCTGCTCTGTGGGCGGTGGCGACCGCCGTACAGAGTGTTTTTCGGGTGTCTCCCCGTGCTAGCGGGGAGACACCCGATCCGGTATCCGAGGCGAATGCGCGCTGAGCGCAGCGGCGCGACCCCGGGTGAATTCGCGAGCAGAACGGTCCACAACGACCCCTTCTGCCTTCACCACCGCGGCGGCCCACGTCCGGGTCCCGGGTGCGCCAACGACGCACCTGGTGCCCGCGGAAGCACCACCCGGACACTCGAATTGGGCCGATCCATCTCGTGAACTCCTTTGTCGCGCGGGAAACAGCCACACATGATTCGCTTGCTTCCCGGGCTCTGGAGTTCTCTCCGACCGGCGCGCACGCGACTTGTCCCCGCCCACCAGCACGGCAATCATCCAGCAATCACGCCGTTCGACAGGTAGTCACGGTCGAGCCGGGGTGTCGTCGCGTTTCGGGTCCGCAGGCGGCAGTGATCCGACGGCCAACAGCGTTCAGCGGGAGTTCACGGAAGACCGCTGGCACGGATTGCGAACCTGAAACATCGCCGCATCAAGAGCAGAGTCTCCGGTAAAATCGCAGCGTGTCGAGCTAGACGGATCGTGGGCGATCGAACTCCGATCGCGAGCACCACCCTTCAGTCGGCGCTGCGCAGCGGCGTGCCGCGCAATCCGCCGTCCCTACCGAAGTACGCGATTGCCTGTCATTGCGGCCCGTAAACGTGAGCCGGTCGATGCGTTCACCGCGGCCACGAAGGGGCTCCGGAGACCTGCGATGGCAGAATTTCGCTGCAGCAAGGGGCTTGTCATGACCGATCGCAATCCTTCCGCATATCGTCCCGTTCCCGACGACGAGTCTTTCGCGCGGCAAGCCGCTGCCGGGGGGATCTCCGTACTGGCGGCGATCATGCTGTTCATCACCGCGGCGGCCTCGATCCTCGAGGGGATCTCCGCGATCGCCGAAGACGAGTTCTATGTCGCCGGCATCAGCTACGTCTACGAATTCGACGCGACCACCTGGGGCTGGGTCCATGTCGTCCTCGGTGTGATCGCCATCGTCTGCTCGATCGGTTTGATGTCGGGCACCGCGTGGGCGCGCTACGCGGCGGTGGGCATCGCGGCACTGGTGATCATCGCGAACTTCCTGTCCCTGCCCTACTATCCCGCGTGGTCCATCGTGATCATCGCGATCAGCGTCGTGGTCATCTGGGCCGTCACCGCCTGGCAGCCCGCTCACCGCGCATAGCACGGCCCCATCCCACCCGGCAGCTAGTCTGAAATGAAACTGTGTCTGAAAACCTCGGCGAAACCGACGGCGAGTGGCGAGAATTGGCCCCGACGGTTCGGCGCGTTTCAGCACCTGTCGCATCGTCACGAATCTCCTTCGGCAACAGAGGAATTGGACGATGGACAGGTTGTCGAGATCCACCGCGGCGACGTTGGCCGCCGTCGTCGCGGTCGCGACCGCGGCGGTCGGTGTCGCGCGAGCGGAAACGTCCGGTGCGCAGCCCTGCACCCCGTACACGGCAGTTTTCGCGCCGGGGACCTGGGAGACCACGCTGGATGCCGATCCCGGGGTGCCCGTCGGGATGCTCCGGCCGGTCGGCGATGGCCTGCAACGGCAATTCGGCCGCGACATCACGGTGCTCTACGTGCCGTATGCCGCAAGCGCTTTCGACCTGGGCCTGAGCTACGCGGAGTCGCTGGGCACGCTGGAATCCCGCGTGCACCACATGATTCGTGGCCTGTGCGGCTCGACGCGGGTCATCCTCGCCGGCTACAGCCAGGGTGCGGACGGCATCGGCGATCTCGCCACCGAGATCGGCAACGGCGACGGTCCCATCGATGCTGATCGAGTGGTCGGCGTCGGGCTACTGGCCGATCCGCATCGCGATCCGGACACCACACTCTCCCTGGGCAATCCACAGCCCGGCTACGGCATCGCCGGAACACGAAGCCGGGATTTCGGTGCGTTGACCGAGCGGGTTCGCACCCTGTGCGCCGACGGCGACCTGTACTGCTCCCTCGATGCCGCCACCTCCCCGTTCCTCGCCGTGCTGGGCCGGGTCCTGAGCGGTGATCCCGAACCGATCGCGAACGTCATCCCCGCCACCGTCGATCCCGGCAGCCTGATCGCCCAAGCCGTCACCATGGGCGCCGGCTGGACCGCCACCGCGGCGAACCTGCCTACCATTCTCGACAATCTCACCCAGCTCACGGAGTTCATCGCGGCGGGCGACATTCGCGGTGCGCACCACACCGCGCGTGCCCTGAACGTCGCCCTGTCCCCGTTGGTCGAGGCCGCCGCGGGTGTAGACCGGGTGCTGGTGGCCCAGGTCATCCGCGCAGCCGCCGCCGTCGACCCCTCCGGTTGGACCGCGGCCGTCAGCGTGATCGCCGACGCCCTCGCACCCATCGATTTTCTGAGCATCGCCGACAGGGTCGGCCGAATTCAGGAAATCCTGTGGCGTGCGGTCGAATCCCTCGATCGCAACGACCCCCTCGCCGCCGCCGCCGACCTGGCGACCCTGGCCGCCACCGGCGCCGATCTCACCGGCTCCGTGCTCGGCCCCGTCGCCGCGGGCCTGCGAGCAGACCTGCGCGCAACCACCCGCACCCTGCTCAGCATGACCGATCCGGCCACCATCGATGAGCTCGTCCAACTGGCCCGCCAAGGCGTGGACATGGCGAACTTCTACGCCTCCGAAGCCCACATCGACTACGGCGACGACGTCCAGATCCTCCTGAACTACTTGAGTTCCCAGGTCGTTTCGTAGCCGTGGACACACTCGCCGGTGCGTCGGCTCGACCTCGATCGAGCCGACGCAACAGCATTCAGCTCAGCACGGCACCGCATCTCCGACCGAGTTGTCGAGACGCACCCCCAGAACTCTCGACAACTCGCCGACATTGTCGGCACTGGGTGTCACCACATCGCGCTCCCACCGGCTGATCTGGTTTCCGTCCGCGATTCCGATCCAGTCGGCCAACTCCGCCTGGGTGAATCCGGAGGCCATCCTTGCCGCCCGAATCGCTTTGCCGATCGTGGACATGGTCTCCCCTTTCTCTCGATGCCCTCGGCGCGAACCACATCGGCGCGGGTGCCCGTCGGCGAACCCCTCGTACTCCTGATGCGGTATCGCGCAGCCACATTCGAAAGATATCGGCGAATCGGCCCGCGAAGGAGGCTGTGACTGCACGGCAACTGACTGTGCACGCACAAACGTGCGTGCATCCCCTTGCGGAAACCCGGCTATTTCGGTGGGTTACCCACATCGGTGGCGCTGCGGCGCCAATCACGTGGTGTCATACCGAATGTTTCGCGGAATCGCCGGGCGAAGTGGGCGGCATCGCGGAAGCCCACGGCACCGGCCACAGACGCGATGGACCGGTGCGCGTAGCCTCTGTCGATCAGCATGTCGCGGGCTCGGACCAGGCGTTGCTCGATGATCCACTGCTCGAGGCTGATACCCGACTGTGCGCAGACCTTGTACAGGTGCCGCACGGAGATGTTGTTGCCCGCGGCGATATCGGGGATCTTCAAGTCCGAATCGGACAGGTGGGTCCGCACATACCCGAGGATCTGCTCGATCAGCAGTTGCTCCGGGATGGCGGCGCCGTCACCCGGCCCACGGCCGGCCGCCGAGATCAGTAGCGCCCGAACCATTTCCAGGCACGACTCGCCCACGGAGGCAGCGGCCGGATCGGCTTCGAGCTGGTCGGCGATCCCGACGAGATGCTGGATCTGCGCCGTGACCATCGGATACAGCGGCGATGCCGCCAGCCGCCCGTGCGCCGCGACGACCGTTTCCGCGGAAATGCCGAGGCGCTCCCTGGACAGCTGCAGGCACAGCGTTCCGCCGAGACCGTGCCAACCGGAAGCGAACGTCGTGGCCAGGTCGATCACTTCGCAGGCGCCGGGCTCGATCAGCGTTTGCGCACCGAACTGTTCGTGCCTGCGGACCTGTCCGTTCTGCACGGTCACCGTGAGAGTGTCGCTGGGCGTGGTTCGCTCGTGCCGACTGGTTCGGCAGACCTGGTGACCGGATACCTCCGAGCGGGTGAGCGCGATCGGACCCAGCATCCAGGCCTGGTGACGGCTGACCACTTCAGCCGGCGAATCCCACATCTGCAGGGTGGCCCCGATATCGGCTTCCTGCAGGATTGCGGTGACCGCCTCCCGCCGGTCTGCCGGCGTGAAGTAGTCGGAGTCGATCAGCACTGCCATTTGTGATCTCTACTTCGGATTCTCGTCGACGGCGGAGTCCCGCCCCTCGCCGGCCGCTGCACGTACTCGCGTGGTGGCGATTCGGGGGTCTGTAGTCGGCGATGCTATCGCGCCGTCGCCGCGCGCGGAGCCCGATTCGGCAGGGTTGCCGCACCGATTTCACCGACCCGCGGCGGCGTGTTCCCTTGCCGCAGTAGGCCCTGACGCCAGGATTCGACGTTCGGCAAGTGTCGCCGTCGCAGCCCATTCCGGCCGCAAGGCCGCGTAGATGCACACATCGCGCCACCGGCCCTGGGTTCGGTACAGCTGCCGCAGCCGCGCTTCCGGCGTCAAGCCCACTCCCGACATCACCGTGTCCATGACCGGATGATCGTGCCGGTGCCCCGCCCATACCCGGTGAATCCCGAGCGGCCCGAAGGCGAATGCCGCCAGGAGCCGCCCCGCCTCGATGCCGCCCGCGCGCAGCGCCCCTTCCGGAACCACGACCAGACCGCCGATCATCGCGTTGCTGCCGAAATCCTCCACCAGCAGGCCGATGGTGCCGACCATGGTGTCCGTATCCGGTGCCGTGATCGCCAGCGTGTACTTGCGCCGCGGACTCTCACCGCGAGCGCGCAGGGCGGCGTCGAACGACGTCGTGGCCGCCCGGACGCCCATGCTGTCGGTGCCCATGTATCGGGTCAGCTGCGGGTCGGTGAAGATCCGCTGATACACGCCGAGATCACCGGCACGCAGATCACGCAACCGCAGCCGCGGGCCGACCAGTTCCACGTCGCGCAGGTCGATCGTCAACGGACTTCCTCCATCACCCGCACGAAGGCCGGAGCGATCTGTGGACCTACCGCGGGTATGAGCTCGTCGAGGTCGATATAGGTTCGCCCCGACGGGATCAGCTCGCCGAGCAGGATCCGGCGAGCCGTGTCCGCCACCAAGGCGCCGCCGAGCATCACCCCGGAGGCGAGCTGCGGCCAGCTGGACAGGCTCCGGCCGATCTCACTCACAGCGTCGCGCATCGCCGGACTCAGCCGCGGCTCATCGACCACAGCGAGCAGCAGCGACAGCGCCTCGTCCCGGTTCATCCCCGCGACATCGGACGAGGTCGACCCGCCGGTGCGCCCGTGCAAGAGCGGGCGATGGGGTTCGCGATCGAAACGCTCCACATCCAGCAAGCCGCGATCGTTGGTGTCCATCAGTACCGGGATGGCTCGGCGCCGCGCGTACTCACGGGCAGCGACTTTCGCCCATACTGTGTCGCATTCCTCCACCAGCAGATCCAGCGGCC
Source organism: Nocardia sp. NPDC060249 (assembly GCF_042728755.1). Taxonomy (NCBI): domain Bacteria; kingdom Bacillati; phylum Actinomycetota; class Actinomycetes; order Mycobacteriales; family Nocardiaceae; genus Nocardia; species Nocardia sp. NPDC060249. The sequence continues at coordinate 927,022 of NZ_JBHXAQ010000001.1, read as the reverse complement.
GGTTGCCGCCCACGCCGTCGAAGAACGGTCCGATCGACTCCTCGGTCAACCCGTCCGTGTACACCTCGATGTCGAGATAGGGGTCGATCTCGAACATCTGACGCGCCGCCAGGACAGCCTTGGAAACCCCGAGATCGCCCACCCCTGCCCGCAGCCGGTTCAGATTCGACAGTCCGATGGTGTCGAAGTCGGCCAATCGGAACGATCCGCCGACCCCTTCCATCGCCAGCGTCACAGCCGCACTGTTGCCCACCGACAGCCCGATCACACCGATCCGCCGCTCGCGCAGATCTCGCTGCTGCGCTCGGTCGATCTTGTTGCGATTCCGGTCGGTCCGCACCCGCTGGAAACCCTTGCGCGGCAGCACATGCACCAACCGGCCGTTCCACGGATAGAACACCCACGTTCCCCACCGCCACAGCGGAGCCCCGTCACAGATCCGACGCCGGGCCGCTGCCAGTGACCCCGTCGAATGCGCGACAGCGGGTTCTTCGCAGCGGATCAGTTCGTCGAGCTGATCTTCGATCGTGTCGGCCACCGCACTGACCGAACCCGACGCTGTCAGCGCTTCGAGCTCACGTAGCCCTTCCGGGCTCGATGCATCGAGCAGTTCGGGACGGAAATGCGACGTCGCAGCGCCGGGCGTGAGTACCGCCGGACGCGGAACCGAGCGATGCCAAACCATGTGTGCACGAACCTCCGACCCTCATGAGGCGAACAGCCACCGGCTCACCTCTGTCGACCAGGACGCGCAAAGGATACACACAGCACACGCTCAGCAAACTCACCTTCGGTCCACCGGCATGGCGCGACAATACCTCCGCCAAACTGGGGCTATGACCAACAGAGTCGGCGTGAAAGGCGACCCGTTCCATCACTTCTTCTCAGCATCGCAATAATCCCGCAAGCATCGATTCCAGGACTCCGGGCGACGACGACCGTTCACTGACGCCCGGCTTCGTCACCGCACCGGTGACGCAGCGGACCCGAGCGCACGGCCACATCGACAAAGCGCCCGGATGCCCAGGCGCACCCTTTGCTCGAATCGGAGCGATACCCTTGAGCAAGGGATTCTTGACGGAAGGAGCTGACGTGGGGCAACTGGGCCGCATCGCCTGCTGCCGCTCTGTGATCGACCGAGGCTGATCCCGAGCTGCCGATGTCCGAGCCGATCGACCTGGTCGATTCAGCCGAACGAACCCGCACCGCGCTCGCCAGTGCCGTGGCGGAACTCTCGCAGGCTTGGGCGTCCGGTTCTCCACCCGATCTCTCGGCGTTCCTCCCCGGGGAACCTGCGGCGCGGCACACCGTCCTGGTCGAACTGATCAAGATCGACCTCGAATACCGCTGGCTTCGGTATCACTTTCCCAAACGACTGATCGAATACCGCGCGGAATTCGCCGAGCTGCGGGATGGTCCGCTGCCCGCCGAGCTCGTCTACGAGGAATTCCATGCCGTGCGCCGCGGATCAGACGTAGCCGATGCGGCTCCCACCGCTGACGCGGTGACCGGCCCCGACCCCACGAACGACTACCACAGCACGATCATCGCGCGTCCCGGCGCGCAGGTTCTGCTCGACACCATCGATGTCGGCGACCACGTCGACGACTTCGACCTCCTGATGAGGATCGGCGCCGGCGCCTTCGCCCAGGTCTATCTCGCTCGGCAACAATCGATGCAGCGACTCGTCGCGGTCAAGATCTCCCACAACCACGGCATCGAGCCGCAGACCCTCGCCCAGCTGGACCACGAATACATCGTGCGCATCTTCGACCAGCGGCTCATCGCCGATGGCCAGCTGAAGCTGCTCTACATGCAGTACCTACCGGGCGGGACGCTGCTCGACGTGCTGCGGTTGCGCCGCTCGACGCCGCCGGAACGCCACGGTGGGCAACTGCTGCTCGACGCCGTCGACGAGGTACTCGCCGCGAAGGGCGAGGTCCGGCCTACCGAATCGGCGATCCGGACCAGGACCGCGGCACTGACCTGGCCGGAGACCGTCGCCTGGCTGGGCCGCCGACTCGCGGACGCGCTGCAGCACGCGTCCGAGCGCGGGGTGCTGCATCGAGATATCAAACCCGCGAATGTGCTGCTGAGCGCCGAGGGCGTGCCCAAGCTGGCCGACTTCAACGTCAGCTTCAGCCAACGCGTCAAGGGCACCAGCCCCCTGGCCTACTTCGGCGGATCCCTGGCGTACATGTCGCCCGAACAGCTCGAAGCCTGCCATCCGGACCTGCCCGCGACCGCTTTCGATCTCGATACTCGCAGCGATATCTTCGCGCTGGCCGTCATGCTGTGGGAATTGCTCACGGGGCGGCGGCCCTTCCCCGACGAGACGTCCGCGGGCGAGTCGGAGACGTCGCTGGCCCGCATGCTCGAATTACGGCGCCGACCGGTAGAGGCGGCATTCTTGTCGGAGCTTCCGCCGGATTGCCCCATGGCGCTGCGCCGCGTGCTGCTGAAATGCCTGTCGCCCGACCGCGAGGACCGCTATCCGTCCGGTTCGGAATTGGCCCAGCAGTTCGACCTTTGCCTCGAGAAGAGGGCCCGCGACCTCGTCGATCCGCCGCCGGACAGTTGGCGAACGCGACTGTCGCGATGGCCCACCCTCATCCTCTGGCTGTCGTCGATGGTCGGTGTCGGCCTGGCCACGGTGTACCTGGCCGTGCACGCACAGGAACTGATCAGAGAGCGCCTGCCCGCTGCCGCGAACGCGCAGATCAACAGGGGCGTGATGGTGTGCATCCTCGGTGGCTTTCTGCTGGCCGTCGTCATCTACGCCGGCATTTCACGTGATCAGCTCCAGGTTCTTCGCGGTTTGCGCAAGGGCAGACGCTACGACGAGGCAAGACTCGCGCGGGTGCGGTCGCGAACACTGCTGTGGGGCGACCTCTGTGCGCTCAATACCCTGCTGGCCGCGCTTCTCGCCACCGGGACGGCCGTGCTGCTGCTGCGCTGGTTCACCGATCTTCCGGTGCGGCTGCAGGTCCATGCGGCGATGACTGTCCTGGTAGCGGGCACCATCTCGGTCGCCTACACCTTCTTCCTTTCCACGTTCTATCTCGTCCGCTGTGTCTATCCCCGCTACCTGCGCTACGGGCGCACAACGGAGCGCGACTTCGCCGACTTGCGCTGGCTGCGCCGCAGAACCACGGTCTACCTCGCGGTGACGGCGTCGGTGCCGGTGGTCGGGGTGCTGGCCGGATTCAGCTTTCTCGAACCCGAGGAGCTGTGGCTCGTGCGCGATTCGGTCGTGGGGCTGTGCGCGGCCGCCGGGCTCGCCTTCGTCGCCGTGTACTGGTTGTTCCGGAAGCTGGACGCGGACCTGCGCGCGCTCAGCCGGGTGGTCTAGCGATCAACCCGTGGCCACCCCGTCACCACCTCTGCGCGGACGACTTGGATCCGGCCATCAGCTCTGTACACAGCACCACCGGTCGTGATCGCGGCGATCGGGCCTGGCTGGCAGGCGTTTGCCAGCGCGGTGATGCGAACCACGCGCTGCCACTGCAGCTCTCAGAACAGCAGCCTCGCGCGGTGCGGCGCCCGGCCGACTGATACGCCGCGGTCACCGAGGCCGAGTGGAGCGAGTTCGAGGAGCACTTCGATCAGCGCGAGGTCGAGCTCGGCGGCTGCGTGCGTCCGTACCGGTCACTGTGCCAGCACGAGCGCGCCCGTATCCGGTGCCCGATGCTGACGTCAACCCGAAAAAGTTTGCGCGCCTGGATAATACCGAAATCGTACTCAGCTGCGTGGGCATATACGATCACGCGACCTGCTGTGAGCCCCAACGCCACCGGTGCCCAGGCGCGCCGATGGAATGCCTCGATCCCCGGCACCCAGGCCACGGGCCGGAGACGGTCCGCTCATGCCCGCCCGGCAGCCGGTGGGCGCCGTGGTGCGCCCTGGGCGGTATGGAGTTGCTCGCGGAGCCGGGCCACGGTGTCTTCGAGTTCGAGGATGCGGGCAACGGCGGCCAGGTTGACGCCCTCACCGGTGAGGGTGGTGATGCGGGCCAGTCGGGTGATGTCGGCGCCGCTGTAGCGGCGGGTGCCGCCGGCGCTGCGAGCCGGGGTGAGCAGGCCGTGCTGTTCATACAGTCGCAGGGTCTGCACTCCGATCCCGGCCAGTTCCGCGGCCACCGAGATCGCATACACCCCCTGCCCGACCGCCGGCAGCGTGTCGCGTTGTGATTCCATCTCCGCCCTCACCTCGGCTTCTGTACTCGACTCAAGATTATCTGATGCCGATACTTGCACTCTCCTTGGCTGAGTGCTAAATAATATCTATGCCAGATGGCACAGGTTATCTGGCGAACCTACTACCGAGAATGGAGTGAGTTGGAGGTGGCGACCATGTTGATGCGCACCGATCCGTTCCGCGATCTGGACCGGTGGACCCAGCAGGTGTTCGGCACAGCGGCGCAGCCGGCGGCTATGCCGATGGATGCCTGGCGCGACGGCGAGGAGTTCGTCGTTGAGTTCGACCTGCCCGGGATCGACCCGGACTCGCTGGATCTGGATGTCGAACGCAATGTGGTGACCGTGCGCGCGTCGCGGCCCGGCCTGGATGCCGATCGGTCGATGATCGCCGCGGAGCGCCCGCGCGGGGTCTTCAGCCGCCAGTTGTTCCTCGGCGAGAGCCTCGATACCGATCGGATCCGCGCCGACTACCGCAACGGGGTACTGCGCCTGTCGATCCCGGTGGCAGAGAAGGCAAAACCGCGCAAGATTGAGATCGCCCGCGACAACGAACCCCAGGTCATCGAGGCCTGAGCCCAGGTTGGAGGTCGACGATGTCTGCCTCGATCACCGACACCACGCCTGGCCGCTGGTACCTCGACGCCGAGCTGCTGGCCCTGGATCCCGACTACGCCGACCTGATCGCCGAGATCGAGGCCGTCTTCACCGGGACCGGTCGGCCACCGCGACCGGCTGCCCACCCACGTGGCGGTCAACCGGACCGGCACCGCCAGCGAGGCCGACCGCGGGCCTACCCACTAATGGCCCGGCCGGTGCGAGCGTGGTGGGCACCCACCCAGCGCAGCCCTCCGTGGCGGCGGCGCGGCTGCGCTACCTGACCCCGATCCTCCAGGAGTGCAAGGGAGGTGATGTGCAATCGACAGATCCGCGACATCGACTCTTCCAATGAGCTGAACATGTTGTTTCCCTTCGGTCCCGGTGGCCGGGCGCCGCGCCCGGCCACCACTTCCCGCCGAATCCATCCCTGTGCCGAGGAGGATCGCCATGACCGTGTTACCGACCGCGTCCGAGGCCGACCGCGTCGAGCAGGACACCTTCGCCGACGACGCCGACCGCGACCCGGGCCCGGACTTCGATGCCGTCCAGACAGCTGCGCCTGGTCCCGCCGGGCTGGATTCCGCCGACCCGGCCGACCGTTTCGAGCAAGCATGGAGCACCCCCTGTGCCGACGATGACGACCTCACGCTGCTGGCCTACTGACCGGCACAACACCGACCCCGCCGCCGATCCCGCCCATCGCCGCGCCCCTGCCCCGGCGTGGACACCCGGGCAGGTCGACTGGTTCGACGCCCAGAAAGGGTTCGGATTCCTGCTCCCCGACCACGGCGGCGCGCCAGTGTTCTGCAACTACACCGCCATCGAGACCCCCGGCTACAAGACCCTGCACCACGGACAGCGGGTCGTGTTCACCGCCACCGACACCGGCCGCGGCCCCGAAGCCACCCGGGTACTGGCCTACACCCAACCCGTCACCGAAGCACAAGCAGTCGGCCCGCCGCGGTCACGTCCGCGATGCCGCCGCCACGCCGCCTGAACCGCACCGCCCGTCCTGCCTGGAGTGCCCCATGCCCCAATACACCACCCCCTCCGCGGAACCCGCCGACACCGGTGTCGTCTGTTGGCCCGAGCCCAGCCCACTCGACGGCTGGTGGACCGAAATCATGGACGGCGCCCCACCTACCCGGACCCGCGACACCGTCCCCGGCGAACACCTGCACGACTCGCCGATATCGTCGTCGCGCCGGAGCCCGGCGTGAGCACCGCACTGGTCCTCGCCCTCGCCGTGACGGCGCTGACGTGCGCCGCCGCCTGGAGCACGGTAGCGCTGAGCATCTGGTGGGAAATGCGCTGCCACCGCGACCCCGACGACTCGCCCGCTTCAGTCTTGCCTGCCCCCTCCGGGCGGTCACCACACCGAACGGCCTGACCGACGCCGAGATCGCCGCGACGCCGGAATCGCTATGACCCGCAAGTTCAGCGGCGCGTTGACCTCGCGAGCCTGGTGCGGCGAACCTCCGCCACGGCGATGATCACGACGGATTCAAGTCTGCGGGTCTCGGCGACTTCAGCGAGGTGGGCGGCGCACAAGTAGCGGCATTGGTCGAGTGCGACGACGACGGCGAGGCACGCGGTGCGTGGCCGATGAGGGTTTGCCGCTGCACGCGTTTCGGTGTGCTACCGCGGGTGTAGGTCGAACACTATTGCACGTAAATTGCACAAAAAATGCAGGCCGTCGCCAATAAGGCTTTGACCTGCATTTTCAAGGTGGTCCCAGCTGGTTTCGAACCAGCGACCTTCCGCGTGTGAGGCGGACGCTCTCCCGCTGAGCTATGGGACCGAACACTGCGTCGGGCGGGTTTGCGCCGCTCGAACGAGATGGAACATTAGCACGGGGGGCCGGGATGACACCAAATCGCCTTGTGAAGCGGGGTTTCGGCTAGGGGAACCTCGCCGGGGTCGTTGCTCGCGCTCGCGCGCGCGTAGGCGTGCGTGGGCGATCGATGGTCCGCACTCGACAAGCTGGCGACAACATAGATGGATGCGCATATCTATGTTTCAGGATGTCGGCGCCGGAGGCGTCGAGGGGTGAGCCGACCCGGATGGACGTGGGTGACACGCGTGTAATTCATATTTAGGCCGGTTTACCAGGCGATTTGTAGTCTGCGTCGAACGTCGGCTAATGTTCTCCTCGCACCGCAGAGAGCAGCAAAGCCGCCAGGCCGAGCCGCTCCCCTAAGTGTGAAGTAAATGCGGATGTGGCGCAGTGGTAGCGCATCACCTTGCCAAGGTGAGGGTCGCGAGTTCGAATCTCGTCATCCGCTCGAGAGGTAGGTAAGGCACTAGCCCCATCCTCCTTTGTACGGTGGAGTGGCCGAGTGGTGAGGCAACGGCCTGCAAAGCCGTGCACACGGGTTCGATTCCCGTCTCCACCTCGCGCGATTAGCTCAGCGGGAGAGCGCTTCCCTGACACGGAAGAGGTCACTGGTTCAATCCCAGTATCGCGCACCACCGTACCGAGTCAGGCCCCCTTTCGAGGGGGCCTGACTTGTTTGCGTTGCCGGTCGACCGTGTCGAACCTGTAACCCAGATCACTCTCGGCACGGTTTCCTGGTGAGCTCCCCTAGTATCGGCACACGGCATCGCCGGGCGGGTCCGGTGCGGGACCGGCGGCATGGAGGGGCATCGAGTGAGGCAGATCCTGTTATCGGCGGGGATCGCGCTTGTCATCACCATCACGCTCACGCCGGGGCTGATCCGGATTTTCGCGCGGCGCGGGTTCGGGCAGGAGATCCGGATCGACGGACCTGCCAGCCATCAGGCCAAACGCGGAACGCCCACGATGGGCGGCCTGGCGATCGGGGCCGGGGTGTGGGCCGGGTATCTCGGGTCGCATCTGATCGGGTTGCTGTGGGACGCACCGGGGCCGAGCGCGTCAGGGGTGCTGGTACTGCTGCTGGCGTCGGCGCTGGGTGTGGTGGGTTTCCTCGACGACTCCATCAAGCTGCGCAAGCACCGCAACCTCGGGTTGACCGCGGCGGGCAAGTACATCGGGCAGATCGGTGCCGCGGTGGTGTTCGCCGTGCTCGTGCTGCGCTTCCCCGGCGCCACCGGGCTCACGCCGGCCGGTCGAAACCTGTCCTATGTCCGCGACATCAACACCATCACCTTCGCGTCACTGTTCTTCGTGGCCTTCATCGTGTTGCTGGTGGTCGCGTGGTCGAACGCGGTGAACATCACCGACGGTCTCGACGGACTGGCGGCGGGTTCGATGAGCCTCACGCTGGGCGCGTACGTGGTGATCACCCTGTGGCAGTACGACAACTCGTGCGAGATCAGCCCCGGACGCGCCTGCTACACGGTGCGCGATCCGCTCGACCTGGCGATGGTCAGTGCCGCGGGCGCGGCGGCGTGCATCGGTTTCCTGTGGTGGAACGCGGCGCCGGCCAAGATCTTCATGGGCGATACCGGTTCGCTCGGCCTCGGCGGCCTGCTGGCCGGGCTGTCGATCACCAGCCGCACCGAACTGCTGGCCGTGGTGATCGGGGCGCTGTTCGTCGCCGAGATCATGTCGGTGGTGCTGCAGATCGTGGTGTTCCGTACGACGCATACCCGGCTGTTCCGGATGGCGCCGTTCCATCATCACTTCGAACTGAACAACTGGCCCGAGACCGCGGTGATCATCCGGTTCTGGGTGCTGGCCGGGATCGCATCGGCGACGGGGCTGTGCCTGTTCTACAGCGAGTATCTGACCTCGCTCTAGTTGTCGGGGCCTGCGGTTACGCTGACTCGACCGAGCGAGGGAGGTCGCCGCTGTGAGTGCCGAGATCGTCAGACCACCCGGTCACGATATCGCCGCCGACGTCTCGTTCGAGCTCGAGGAGCTCGACGAGCTGGTCGGCGAACTGCTCACCGACCATGCCGAACGCGCGGCCCGCGACGCGCGGATCGTCGCCTTGCGCCTCGGAATCGGGGGGCAACGGCCGGAAACCCTCACCCGCATCGGCGCCCGCTACGACCTGGCTCGTGACCGGGTCCGCCAGCTCTACGCCAAAGCAGTCGGGCGAATCGTGCGCGAAGCCGCCCGCTCGGGGCACCGGTCAGCGCAGATCTTCGCGCATCGCTACCCGGTCGACGTGGGCGATCTTCGTCTGGTGCGCATGCTGCTCGCCGAGACCTATGCGACCGATACCGACCTGGTGGCCATGGAATGGTCCTATCTCAAGCTCCGGCTGGCCGGACACGAACCGGGCGACGCCAAGCGGGTGGCCGGCTATGTGATGCAGCGAATCCTGGGCTGGCAGAAGAAGACTGCCAGCATCCTGGCCAAGCTCCAGGTGCCAGAGGACGGCACCGACGATCTGCGGGCGCTGCTGGCCGACGCCGAGTGGCCGAGCGGGTCCCCCGCCCCGCTGCCCACGGAGTCGGCCCGCGTGGCCGACGGTGACGACGACGGCCGCGGACGGTTCTACTTGGCGAAGGCAGGTCGCGATGTCGCCTACGACTCGGCCATGGCGGCCCGACTGCTGCGCACCCTCGACGCCGACCCGGCGGTGGCGGCGTTCCAGGAAGAACCGACCGCGCTGACCTACCGCTTCGCAGATGCGGACCAGGTGCACTATCCGGCTGTCGCCGCACAGCTCACCGACGGCCGGACCCTGCTCATCGATGTGGTCCCGTTGGGCCGCACAGCTTTCCACCACAACCGGATCCAGAGCGAACTCGGCCGCGCTTACGCGCGCGAGCACGGCTGGGGCTGGCTCGTCTGGACCGGGAGCGCGATCGGGACCCCCCAGCTCGAAACCCGCCCGGTCGACGCGTCGATCGAGCAACGCCTGGCCACCGACCTGGAACAGGGCCCCTACGACCGGCAGGCGCTGGCCACGGTCAGCACCGAAGCCGGCCTCGATCTCCTCGACCTGGCCGGTCTCGTGCTCCGCAACGACTGGCAGTGGGACCGGTTGCCGATGCGGCTCAGCGCATCACCATCGCGCCGACCATCACAGTGAGGACCAGCAGCATCGCACAGCAGGTGAGCCACTGCCACTGATTCAGGGTGCGATCCATCCGCCCGATGCTCGCGCGCAGGCTTGCCGCGACGCGCTGCTGGGCGACGAGTTCGCTGCGCAGTCCGGCCATGGTGATGGCTTCGGCGTCGGCGTTCACCCCGGCCCGATCGATCCGGTTGTGCAAACGTCCGACCAGCCGCTGCTTGTCGCGCACGGCCTGACGCGAGACCGCCAGCTCCACCCGCTGATCGCGCAACTCGGTGCGCTGATGCTCGATCATCGCAGCCTGTGCCGCGGTGTGCCGTTCCCAGGTGCCCACGTCGGACCACCCTCCTGTCGTGAGATCCGCATACCCCCAGTGCATTTCGCCGGACACCCAGCCTGCGAGAAAATCGCGCAACTCTGTGCTGCCGCCGGCTGGGGCGGCGAAACCGGTCTTGCCCGCGGAGAGCATGCCCTGGTCGATGCGGTAGTCGGCGGCCGCGGGCGCGAAATCGGCGATGCCGACCGCGGGGACCAGCGGCACCCAGAAACCCTGCGGGCACACCCACAGCACATCGTCGATTCCGGCCGCCTGCAAGCGTTTCCGGTGGGCGCGCGCCGCGGTGATGTCGACCGGGCCACTGCGCACCTCGACCACACAGCGCCGGTCGCCGCGGCGCCAGTAGATATCGACCGGAATCTCGCCGATCTGCGCGTCGACCTCGGCCTCGTCGGCGCCCGCCGCCGTGAGCCTGCCGCAGATCCAGTGCTCGAGACGCTGCGTATTCCATTGGGTCGCGGCGCATTCGGGGCAGCCACAGCCATATCCGGTGCGTTCGGTGACGGCGCGGCGGCTGCCCTCGGAAATCCCCAGTTCATCGAGCAGCGCTCGACGTCCACACGCCACCTGGGTCTCGCTCAGCCGCTTCGTCCTCACACCATCACTCCCTCACCATGGGACCTGTCGTAGGCTCACGCGCACGTCCTGGACATCAGGTTCCCGCAGCCACCGAAAAGGCGCCAGCCCCCTTGACCCGCGTTCGGGTGCGTCATCGCCCGGTGATTGACGTCACAAATGCGACTCTGCTTGTATATCAAGCCATTTCATTGTGCCAACGTCGCACGAAGACGCCTAGATCTTGATCATTTCGATACACAGACCCGGCCTGTTGCGTGTCCGTTTCATCCTGATTGCGAATCAGTTCGGCGCGTCGCGTAAGCGGTCACGACAACACGTGCTGTTGCTCCGGTGGATATGATCGCTGCGGCCGAGGCGGGCACGCTCGGGCGACCACGGGAAGTAGGGTGTGCATGAACCACGCTGAGCACGACGAGTCCATCGGGTCGATGCTGGCGAGTATCGCCACGGCGCTGCGCGAAGTCAGCGACAAGCTCGATATCGTCGCCGCGCGGGTCCAGCTGGATGTGCCCACCTTCCCGGTCGACGAGGATCTGCCCGACCACACCCGGATCAGGCGACTGGAATCCTGGGCATTTCGTGCGTCACAGGACATTTCACGCCTGAGTTCCCGGCTCGACGCCCTCGACAATGACGGTGAGCCCGATTCCGGCCGTCCGGCGCGCGGCACGCGCAGCCGCCGCGAGGTTCGTGAAGCCGCGGAGGCCGCCGAACGCGCGGCCGACGCCTTCGATGACTATCAATCGGCCCCCGATCGGTTACCGCCGCACCAGAACCGCGATACCGACGCCTCCCGGCCCCCGCTCGAACGCCGCAACTCCCCTGGCCGACCGACCACCGATCACCTCGGCGATCCCACCGCGCTGGCCGCGACGCCGATCCCGCGCACGGTGCAGGCGGAAACGGCTCCTCTCGGTCAACCGGCGTCGTTCGACACCGATTCGATCGTCGCGGTCGGCACCACCGCCGGTAGCGAACCGCCGAGTCGCCGGCCCGCACCCGTGCGGCTCAGCAGTACCGGCGAGCGGGCCACGGCCGGCAACGGGACGTCGGCAAACGGGACGAACGGCACCGCGAAAGGTGTGGCCGGCGACATCGCCGCCACACGAAACGGCACACCGGTGCCCGCGGTGATCGGCACGGTGCTGACGGCACCTGTTGCCGACCACGCGCCGGGATCCGGTGCGGCGACAGCTTCGAGGCCCAGCACGGCGGTGCTCTCCGAGGATCGCGCGCCCACGTCGGGCACGGCGCCGTCGGCTACCGACGGAGAGCTACCCGGAAGTGCGGAGGTGAGCGCTGTCGTGCGGGAGAGCGGCCCGAACGGATTCGGGCTCGGTTCCGATGCGATGAATCATGTTGCGAGCTCACCGGTCGAGAGCCGGTCGGCGCGGCCGTCGCCCGGAGATCCGCTGACGGCGGAGATCAGCCCCGATGCCGTGATCGAGCGGGCTCGCCCGGTGAAGAAGCCGGCGGAGAGCTCGGCCACCGGAGACAGCAGACTCAGCGTTCCGTCGCCAGAAGAGCTGTCCACCAACGGGAATGGTGTCGCCCGGCCCACGCCGACGGAACCCGTCCACATTGCCGACGAGCACCTGTCGTCGGGATTCACCGGCGAGCGATCCACAACGCCCCCGAATGGCAAGCCGGTCAACGGATTCGAGTCCCACTCCCCGCTGGCAGGTGAAATCCGCCCGGACACGTCGGTGGAGGCACCGCCGGTAGGCAACACCACCAACGGCATCCACTGGTCTTTCACGGACGACCCGGCGCCCACATCACCGACCTCGGACCGAAACGGGCACGCCCGCAACGGCTTCACCACCGACTCCGCGCGCCGCGCCGAATCCCTCTTCGACGATTTCACCCCCCGCGACCGCCTGACCACCGAGGAATCACCCGAGCCACCGGCCGTCTCCGGGCCGCCTCCCCGCCTGACCCCACCGACAGAACTCACCGCGCAGGCGCCGGTGGATTCGGCGCGGACTCCTGGTTCGTCGCAGGTCAACGGCGTCGGCGACAGCACCGCGTTCCCCGCCGGTGATCGACCGGCGAACACCGGCGGCTTGCACGAGCAGGCGCCGCGCAACAACCACGCGACGCTCACCAACCACGATCACCCCTCCGCGGACTTCGATCCACCGACTCTCGGCCTGCCGACCGGACGCGACGGGTCGACGAGCAGCCCCGATCCGCTGGAACGCCCTGCCTCCGACCCGGTTCCGCCCACGGCCACCGACTCGGCCGGTATCACCGTCACCGGCACCTACCGCGCCTTCGACATCGAACGCGCCCACGTCGACAAGCTGCAGGCCATGCTCGACGAGCTGAAACGCTCGGCCGGTCTCCCGCCGGGCCGCCGCGACGTGTTCGGCCCGCCGACCCCGGACCTGGGTTAGGCGTACTCGGGCGTCGCGCAGCTGAGCCGCCACTGCGCCTGCCAGGCGTACTGCTTCCCTCGATCCAACCCCCATCGTGCGCCCGTCTACGTCGCGTCAGTGACCCGTGAGCGGCTGACGAAGGTTCGAAGAGCCGTCAGGCAGACGTCGCCAGCGAGACAAACCCCGGGTCGACCTCCGGCTTCGGGGGCTCGTGCAGGACGGTGCCGATGAGGTCGCGCAGGGCGCGATGGCCGGCGTCGGCGGTGTTGCGTGGATGCCACGCCATGGCGACGACGGGGGCGGGCAGCGGCAGCGGGATCTCGAACATCGCCAAACCGAGCGCGGTACGTGCGGCGCGGGACAGCAGTTCCGGTGCGGGACAGATCAATTCGGTCGACGCGAGGGTGAGCAGCGCGGTGGGCAGGTCGGCCACGGTGGCGACCACGCGGCGGGTGCGGCCGTGCAGAGCGAGACGGTCGTCGATCGGGCCGTGCGTGCGACCGGTGGACGAAACCTCCAGATGACGAGCCGAGGCGTAGGCGGCGACGGTGGGGCGGTCGGCGGCGAACGGGTGCTCGGGCGCGGCGACGCCGATCCAGCGGTCGGTGAACAGACGCTTGACCACCGTTTCCGGGTCGGTCTGCCCGATCATGCCGACTTCGACGTCGACGCGGCCGTCGCGCAGCGCCACCGCACCGTCGGCGGTGTCGGCGGCGAGCAGCCGCACCGTCACCCCGGGCAGCTGCGCGTGGACCGCTGCCAGTAGCGGACCGGACAGACTCGCGCCGACCGAATCACCCACGCGGACAACGAAATCGCGATGCCGGCCGGGCCCGTTCCCGTCGCGGGCGGTGAGCAGCGACCGGCCCTGATCGACCAGGCTCGCCACATCGTGGCGCAATTCGAGGGCCCGCGGCGTGGGCACCATCTGCCTGCCCGAGCGAACGAGCAGCGGATCGCCGAGCACCTCGCGCAGCCGGGTGAGGGTGCGACTCATCGCCGAAGTCGAGGTGTGCAGTCGCCTGGCCGCCTCGGTCACACTGTTGGTGTCGAGCAGCGCGTCGAGAGCGAGCAGCAGGTTCAGATCCAGCGCGTCCACGCGAGGATTATCACCAACGCACCGTTCGCCATCGGCGTTGCCGACGGCGATCCGGCGTGTCGGCTACCGCTCCGCTACGGGCGCCGGTGTGGGCGCCACGGGCGCGGCCACCGCGCGATTGCGCAGCACCCCGCGATAGGACGACGGCCGCACGGGTCGCACCCACTGCGCCAGCCTCGACATCAACGGCAGCGGCGTGCCGAGGTCGTCGAGCATCTCGTCGATATTGGCCAGCGAGAACGGGACCACCGAGGCACCGTGCGCGTGGCCGCCCTCGCTGCGCGTGCGCGACCACTCCAGGCGCGCATCGATCTCGTTGTTCATCAGCTCGGCCATCGGCGGCACGAACCGGCCCGTGAGCAACCCGGCGATCCAGTGCGCGCCCACCTCGGCGCTGAGGGCGCTCACATTCGAGCTGTTGTACCCGGCGAAGCTCAGGTTGGGGACCTCCACCGGCAGGATGTGGCGGTAGAGCCGGAAATCGCTCACTTCGTCGGTGAGGGCGCGTCGCACGAACGGGGTGAGGAACGGGACCTCCTGCCGGTATCCGGTGGCGCACAGGACGATCTCGGCCAGTTTCAGGCTGCCGTCGGCCAGACGCACCGCGGGTCCGTGCCGTCCACCGATCAGTTCGGTGATCTCGGTGTCGCGGTGCACGCTGATCCGGCCCGCCTCGACCTGCTCGGCGAAGCCTTCGGTGGCCAAGCTCGCGCTGCTGGTGCCGATCTCGGAGATCGGGCTCGTCGGCACCAGATCGAGCTCGCGCAGCCGCAGCTTGCGCGTCACCCGCTCCTGCAGCAGGTCCATGTTCGACTGGCGCAACGCGAGACGGTCGAGCAGCCGTTCGACGCGGTGCGGGAAGCGGGAGGGGAAGTGCGCCTCCCCCGCGCGGGTCAGCAGCAGACGCTCGTAGTCGGCGCCGAAACCGAGCTTGCGCGGCATCTTCCAGGTGAGTCTGCGCGCCACCACGGTGGTCTCGTCGGCGATGTGGCTGACCGCCTCGGCCACATCACACGCGGACTTGCCGTAGCCGAGCACGACCACCGAACGATCACGCGCCTGCTCGACATCGTGGAATTCCGAGACATGGCACAGCCGCCCACCCGCGGCGCGGAACGCCGCGGCACCGGGCAGGGCCGGCATCACCGGGTCGCTGTAGACGCCGTTGGCGACGATCAGGTGATCGCAGGTGGTGCGGTGCCCGCCGCTGTGGTCACGGATCTCGAGCAGCCAGCCGCTGTCGACCGGGTCGGCGGCCACGACCTCGGTGCCGAGGCGCAGGTGCGGGCCGAGGCCGAACTCCTGCACGTATCCGGCCAGGTAGGCCTGCATCTGCTGGCCGTCGGGCCAGCGGGGGAAGTCCTCGGGCATCGGGTGATCGCTGAACGCGTACGTGGCTTTGCTGTTCTGCGCGCGAAGTCCCGGATACCGGCGGGTGGCACTCCACACACCGCCGACGTCGGGGGCTCGGTCGAAGACTTCGACCGGGAACCCCGCCTGACTCAATACCTTCGCGCAGGCCAAACCCGCCACTCCCGCACCGACGATCCCGATGCGGCTACCGCTCGTCATGCGCAGGAGACTACTCGGACCAGTAGGTGAGGTGCCACCGCGCTGGACAGCCCACAGTCTGTGGGGCGGTGCCCGGCCCCGCCGTTGGGCCGCCGCGCTGTCGCGATCCGCAGTCGCGCCGCGGCCGGGGTGACCCGTGCTGTACTGGAAGGATGACCAACAGTTCCGTCGTCGTCGATCGGGCCGGACTCTGGGACGCCGAGGCGCTCAGCGATGTCGCCGCCGCGACATTTCCGCTCGCCTGCCCGCCCGAGGCCACCGCGGGCGATATCGAGATCTTCCTCGAGCAGATGTTGTCGGGCGAACGCTTCGGCGAATACCTGTCCGACCCGACCAGGACCGTGCTCAAAGCCGTCGAGGGTGACGAGATCGTCGGCTACGCCATGCTCATCGCGGGCAGGCCGAGCGACCCCGAGGTCGCCGCGCAGGTGAGCGCGGGTGAGGTGGTCGAACTGAGCAAGATGTACGTCCTGCCCGGACACCACGGCAGCGGTGTCGCCGCGGCATTGATGGAAGCCGTCGTCGACACCGCGCGCGACTCGGGCACCGAGACGGTGTGGCTGGGGGTCAACCAGGCCAACGAGCGCGCGCAGAAGTTCTACGCCAAGCACGGTTTTCGGCAGGTGGGCACCAAGACGTTCGTGGTCGGCAACCAGCTGCACTCCGATTTCGTCTTCGAACGCGCGCTCTGACCTCGTGCGGGGTTTTATGCGGCCGCGGCCTCGAAGCGCGAGAGCGCGAGCAGACGTGAGATCGCGCGCAGGTACTTCTTGCGGTAGCCGCCGTCGAGCATCTCCTTCGAGAAGATCTCGTCGAGCTTGACGCCCGATACCGTCACCGGGATGCTCGCGTCGTAGAGGCGGTCGGCGAGCACGACCACGCGCAGGGCGACGGCCTGATCGGTCACGGTGTGCACGTCGGAGATGAACACCGATGCCACGCCCTGGATCAGCGCACCGAACTTGGACGGGTGCAGGGTGCTCAGATGCTTCAGCAGCACATCGAATTCGTCGAGCGTGGAGCCCGGGGTGGTCGCGGCGCGCTCGACGAGCAAGTCGTTCGAGGTGGGTTCCGGGGCGGGCGGCAGGTCGCGGTGCCGGTAGTCGGGCCCGTCGACGCGGACCGGATCGAAGATCGAGCCGAGCTTCTTGATCTCGCGCAGGAAGTCCGAGGCCGCGAAACGACCCTCACCCAGCTGGCCGGGCAGTGTGTTCGACGTCGCCACGATGGAGACACCACGGGCCGACAGCTCCGTGAGCAGTCGCGAGACCAGCATCGTGTCGCCCGGATCGTCGAGTTCGAACTCGTCGATGCACAGCACGCTGTTGGCCGAGAGCCGCTCGACGGCGTTGTTGAAGCCCAGTGCGCCGACCAGATTGGTGACCTCACCGAAGGTGCCGAACGACTTGGGTGCCGGGGAGCTGTGGAAGATCGAGGCGAGCAGGTGGGTCTTGCCGACACCGAAGCCGCCGTCGAGATACAGGCCCGCACCCGAGACCGCCTTCTTCTTGCCGAAGAGGCTCTTCTTCGAGGCGGCCTTGTGGATTTTCGCCACCTGGCCTGCGAATTGCTCGGCCTTGGCGACCGCGGCCGCTTGGCTCGGTTCGTGGGGGTCGGGGATGTAGGAGGCGAAGCTGACCTCGTCGAACATGGGCGGGGGCACCATCTGCGCGACGAGTTGGTCGGCCGGGACCTCCGGATGGCGATCGACAAGGCGTTCTTGCATGGACAAATCGTACGGACGTGGTTGCATCGATCCCTATGCAGCGTATCCACAATGTGACCCAGCTCGCAGACCTCGACGCCGACGCACTGGCCAGGTGCTATGCCTATCCCCGGCATCTGGACGGTCCGTGGGTGCGGGCGAACTTCGTCAGCAGCATCGACGGCGCGTTCACAGTCGACGGGGTCTCCGAAGGGCTGGGTACCGAGGCGGACAAGACAGTGTTCACGGTCCTGCGTGAACTGGCCGATGTGATCGTGATCGGCGCGGGCACCGTGCGCGCGGAGAACTACGGCGGCGCGCACACCGACCCGCAGCGGCGCATCGCGCACCATCGGCACGGAATCGGCGGTCATCCCGACGGCACCCCGCCACCGATCGCGGTGGTGACCGCGACCGCGAAGCTAGATCCGGGGTCGAGGTTCTTCACCGACGCCGAGGTGGCGCCGCTGATCATCACCACCCGTCACGCGGACCCGACGCAGGTGAGCGCGCTCGAGGACGCGGGCGCGCAGGTGGTGGTCGCCGGTGAGGCCGCGATCATGCCCGCCGCGCTGATCCGGGTGCTGGCCGAGCGCGGTCTGCACCGGGTGCTGTGTGAGGGCGGACCGCATCTTTTCGGGCAGCTGGCCGAGGCGGGCCTGGTCGACGAGCTCTGCCTGACCACCGCCCCGATGCTGGTCGGGGGCGCTGGCGGGCGAATCTCGCTGTCGGCGAGCACTTTCGACCTGCCGATGGCACGCAAGCAGCTGGTGCTCGCCGAGGACGGCACCGTCCTGGCCCGGTGGGCCCGTCGATGAAACCTGGCGCCGAACCTGGCAGTGTGTAGCGCATGCGTTGGACTCGGGCCGCGGCAACGGCCGCGACACTGTCGATCATGCTCGCGGGCTGTGGGGCCGGGCCGTCGGATCGGCCCGTCGTCGCCGTCGAGCGCCCTGGGTCGGGCGGCGGCCAGACCGAGGCGCCCGCACCGCAGGACCTGGCCAAGGCCGAGGTGCCCAAAACCGATCTGGCCTGGCGTGATTGCACCGCGGCCACGTTGAGCTCGCTCGATTTCGGCGCCGCTCCGGCGGGTCTGGTCCTCGACTGCGCCGAATTCTCGACCCCGATCGATACCGCGGGCACCGTACTCGGCACGTTCCGCGCGGGCGCCCTGCGTGCTCGTCTGCCGCAGACGCCCGCCGACGCGGCCCCGCTGGTGCTCACCTCCGGTTCGGACCGTTCGTCGGCCTCGACGCTGGCCGGTCTGGCGATCGGGCCCAACAGCGCCTTGCTGGCCGCGCAGCCGATCGTCGCGGTGGATCGACGTGGCATCGGCGCCTCCCAGCCCATCGACTGCATTCCGGCGCAGCTGCGCGCGGTGATGACCGACCTCGGCCAGACCGGGGTGGGCAGCGCCGATCAGGTCGGGGCCGTCGCCGGCTTCAGCCAGGACGCCACCATCGCCTGCCGCGATTTCCTGCAGCCCTATGAGGGCACGTTCGACGCGCCGCACGCCGCCGACGACATCGAACAGCTGCGCAAGCAATGGCAGGTCGAGAAGATCAACGTGCTCGGCGCGGGCAACGGCGCCAAGGTGGCCCTGAGCTATGCCCGCCGCTACGGCGATCACCTGGCCCGCCTCGTGCTCGACGCCCCCGAACCCGTCGGCGCGGACGCCACCACCATGGCCGAGGCGCGGGTCACCGGCGCCGAAGCGGCCCTCACCGCGTTCGCGCAACGCTGCAAAGCCGCCAACTGCGCTCTCGGCGCCGATCCGCGAGCGGCGGTCGTCGCGCTGATGAACAAGGCAGGCAGCGGCGGGCTCGGCGAGATCTCGGCCGCTGACCTGTCGACCGCGCTCATCGGTTTCCTGTCCAGTCCCCGCGGTGATCAGGCCAATCGGGTCACCGCCATGGCCGACATCCTGGCCGCCGCCGACCGTGGCGATCGTGGGCCGCTGTCGGCGATGGTCGTGCGCGAATCCGCCGCGATCACCTCCGACGGCGAGTTCGTGAACCGGTGCACCGACAGCCAGCAGCCCCCGACCGCGGACAAGGCCCGTGAACTCAGCCAGACCTGGGCGAGCAAATATCCGGTATTCGGGCGCAATGCCGCGATCGGGCTGATGGTCTGCTCGGCCTGGCCGGTCTCCACCGCGGCGCCGCTGCCGACGAAACTCGACTTGCCGGTGCTGGTGTTCGCCGGTGCCGCCGATCCGATCGTCGGCGGGGCCGCCGCCTCGGTGACCGGTGCGCTCGGCTCGGCGGGTGCCCGGCACGCCACGATGACCTGGCAGGGCTGGGGCCATCCGGTGGTCACCCACTCCGGGTGCGCGCAGAAGGCCGTCAACGACTACCTCGCCGAGGGGAAACTGCCCGCCGACGGCGGCGCCTGCCCGGCCTGATCCGACCCGGGCAATCACCGGGTTTCGGCGCGTCATCCGGGTCCGGCGACACCATCGCTACCCGATCCGGTGTACCGTGCCCCAGTGTTGTTCCGACAGCTCGAGCCCCGTACCGCTCGCACCTCCGCCGAGGTGATCAAGTTCGCACTCTGGCCCTTCGCGGTCATGATGGTGCTGAACCGCGTCTTCATCAAGGCGATCAACGGTTTCGTCACCGACGACTACCGGCCTGTGTACAACGCCTCGTTCGAGTTCCTGAACGGCAGGCCGCTGTACACCGCCGACTTCTCGTCGGTCGACCCGCACTATCTCTACTATCCGAGCGGAACGCTGCTGATCGCGCCGGTGGCGATCATCGATTACGAGCTGTCGCGGTGGCTGTTCATCGGGCTCAACGCGGTCGCGATTCTGCTCGCCTGGTATCTGCTGCTGCGCCTGTTCAAGTTCGGTCTCGGTTCCATCGCCGCGCCCGCGCTGCTGCTGGCGATGTTCGCTTCCGAGACGGTGACCAACACGCTGGTCTTCACCAACGTCAACGGCTGCCTGCTGCTGGCCGAATTGCTGTTCATCACGCTGCTGCTGGCACGGCGCGACCTCTGGGCCGGCGTGGCGCTGGGATTGAGCATCGCGGTGAAACCGACGCTGGCGCCGTTGCTGCTGGTCGCGGCCGTTCGCGGCCAGTGGAAGGTGTTCATCACCGCGCTCGGTGTGCCGTTGGTGCTCACCGCGATCGCCTGGCCGCTGTCGGCGGACCCGGAGAAGTTCTTCACGCATGTGATGCCGTACCTGGCTGAGACCCGCGACTACTTCAACAGTTCGGTCGGCGGCAACGGGCTCTACTACGGGCTGCCGGAATGGCTGATCCTGCTGGTCAAGGTCCTGATGGCCGGCGTGGTCGCGGTATCTCTGTGGCTGCTGTGGCGCTACTACCGCCATGACGAACTGTTCTTCGTCACCACGTTCTCCGGTGTGCTGCTCACCGCGTGGTTCCTGCTGCCCTCGCTGGGCCAGATGTACTACTCGATGATGGTGTTCCCGTTCCTGATGACCGTGGTGCTGCGTAATTCCGTGTTGCGCAACTGGCCCGCGTGGCTGGCGATCTTCGGGTTCATGACCTACGACAAGTGGCTCTCCGATCGCTGGCAGGGAGTCGGGCGCAATCTCGAATACCTGCGGGTGACCTTCGGCTGGGGCCTGCTGCTCATCGTCGTGTTCTGTGTGCTCGGCGACCGGTATCTGGCGGCACGTCGCGAGGGCAGGCTGCAGTTCGGGATCGACCCGACGTGGATCGCGAGTGCGCCCGATTCGCGGGACGGCACCGATGAACCCGCGCCCGTCGCACCGGTCGAGCAGACCCCGCCGCACCGCGAGGATCCGGTGGCTCCGGTCGAGGATCGCGAGCCCGCGCTCAAGTAGTTATCGGCCGGTGACGCACCGCTCACGGCGCGCACCGGCCGAAACCATTAGCGTGGAGCCATGAGTTCCGATACTTCGTTGCCCACGCCGCGCATCCAGCTGACGCCGCAGCAATGGCGGGCGAAACTGGATCCCGAGGAATACGCGGTCCTGCGCGAGGCCGCCACCGAGCGTCCGTTCATCGGCGAATACACCGACACCAAGACCGAGGGTGTCTACACCTGTCGCGCCTGCGACGCCGAGTTGTTCCGCAGCACAGAGAAATTCGACTCGCACTGCGGCTGGCCGTCGTTCTTCGATCCCGCCGATTCCGACGCGGTGATCCTCAAGCCCGACGACACCCTGGGGATGCGCCGGGTCGAGGTGGTCTGCGCGAACTGCCACAGCCACCTCGGGCACGTCTTCGAAGGGGAGGGCTACCCGACGCCCACCGACCAGCGGTACTGCATCAACTCGATCTCGTTGCGCCTGAAGCCCGCCGGCGAATAACGGTCACACCAGACCGCGCACGTCCCACACCCACACACCGTCCACCTGCTCGGCCGGGACGCCGAGCAGGGCATCCACGGTGCGACGCAGGGCATCATCGCTCTGCGACGGCGGCAGCACCATCACGTCGGCGCCCCAGTACCGCAGGTCCGCGATGGCCTGCTCGCGCCGAGCCCGGTCGATGACCGGAACCGTATTGGTCTTCCGGACCAGCATGAGCAGCACGGCGGTGGATCGGGGGTCGGCGCCATAGCCGGCCCCGTGGTCCGCGCCGACCGGGCCGACGAAGTAGCCGCCGACCAGCGGGAAGGCGAAGTCGGCGTCGATCTGCCACCGTAGCGCGATGGCATCTCCCGAGGTGGGCGGCGGTACGATCACCACCGAGCCGTCCGAGACGTACTGGCGCACAGTGCCGTCGGCGAAGAACGCGGGCGTCTGCGGGCGTTCGGTGACGGGCAGCATGGTCGGCGCGATGGGCAGCAGCGCGAAGGCCAGAGCGCCGAACCAGGCAACCGGTCGCCGCATCGTGGCAGCGGTGCGCAGCGATTCGATCGCCCGCTGGGTGCCGAGGACCAGGACTATCGCGATGGCCGGAATGGCTATCATGGCCAACCGCGATTCGATCATCCCGTTCAGTGGCGGGATCCATCCGAAGGCCAGCCACGGCATCGGAATCATGGAGTATTCGCCCTCGCGGAAGCGCACGACGCCGTCGAAGGACAGCACGATGCCCATCGACAGCGCCGTGAACACCACTCCGACGATCACGGCGGCCCGCACTATGCGCTCACGCCGCAGATAGAACACGGCCACGGCGACGAGCAGCAGTAGCGGCCACCCGAAGTAGGTGTTGTCCTCGGTCGGATTGATGCTCACGTCGGGGCCGAACGAGAACATGCTGCCCGCCGATTCCGGCGAGAACTGGACCAGCGACAGAATGTCGTTGCCGACCCGGCCGATCCCGACGAATCGATACGACTGCGGTCCGGCGAACTGCCACCACAGCCCGAAACCGGTGAGCGTCAGTGTGATCAGTGCCGCGAGCAGTATCGACGGGGCCGCCGCGCGCGCGGTGAGCGCGATAGCGCCCGGGGTGGGCAAGTAGGCGAGGGCGAAGGCCGCGAAGCCGAGCGCGAAGATCAGCAGCGGCTCCTCGCCCAACGTGAGCTGCAGCGCGACCAGCAGCCCGAGCACGACGGCGGCGCGTGGCTGCCAGACCGGTCGCGCCCCGACGGTGTTCTCGGCACGGCGCGCCATTTTGATGACCTGCACAGCGATGAGCGGAAGCAACGCGAGGACGACGAAATTCGCGTGCCCATTGGTGTGCGCGATCATCGCGGGTGCGAAGCCGCAGAACAATCCGCCGATGGCTGCGGCGAATTTCGAGCTCACCAGCTCGCGCGAGAATGCCCAGTACCAAGCGAATGCCGTGCTGAACAGGCCGAATGTCAGCGCCGACACGAAGGTGACGGTGGGCCCGAACAGCAGGGTGATCGGCGTGAAGGGTACCCCCCAGCCGTACATGAGGGTATTGGCCATCATGTTCATGCCGTCGGGATAGTTCTGCAACTGGGTGCTGAACGGACTGTCCAGGTGGGTGAGGTTTCGCGCGGTGACGGCGTAGAACCACTCGTACAGCGTCTGGTCCTGATCGCTCTTGGTCAGGTAGCCACTGCTCGGGTTCGACCACAGCCCGGCGAGGACGAAGACCGCGAGCGACAGGTAGCAACCGGCGACGATCAGGTCGGTGCGCGCCGAGCGCAGCCACCGCGCCGGAGTTCGCCGCGACTCGACCGTTTCCGGTGCGGTTCGATCGGTCACTGCTGTGCCGGATCGACCTTGTTCGGTCCGATCCGTTCCCCACCCTGAAACCACGCGCGAATCTCTCTCACCCTCATTGCCACAATCAGCCCGCTCACGATACTCGAGTGCGAAACCGCGGCGACACCAGGCCGAGACGAAAGGCCCTCTCCGCGAGAGGGCCTTCGGTGTTCGCGCCGCTTACGGCAGTGCGGTGATCAACTGTTCGACCTCGACGCGCGGTCCGGTGAAGAACGGCACCTCTTCGCGCACGTGCAACCGAGCCTCGGTGGCCCGCAGGTCACGCATCAGATCGACGATCCGGTGCAGTTCGGGGGCCTCGAAGGCGAGGATCCACTCGTAATCGCCCAGCGCCATCGAGCTCACGGTGTTGGCCCGCACGTCCGGGTATCCGCGCGCGGCCTTGCCGTGATCGGCGAGCATCTTGCGCCGCTCCTCGTCGGGGAGCAGGTACCACTCGTAGGACCGCACGAACGGGTAGACGCAGATGTAGTTCCCCGCGTCCTCGCCTGCCAGGAACGCCGGAATGTGGCTCTTGTTGAACTCCGCGGGCCGGTGCACCGCCACGTTGCTCCAGACCGGAGCGCTCGCGCGGCCGAGTGCGGTCGTGCGGCGGAAATCCGCGTAGGCGGCTTGCAGGTCCTCGACCCGCTCGGCATGGGTCCACAGCATGAAATCGGCGTCGGCCCGCAGCCCCGCGACGTCGTAGATCCCGCGCAGCACCACGCCCTTGTCGGCGAGTCCGTCGAAGAACTCCCGCGCTTCCTTGATCGCCCCGGCCCGGTCGTCACCGAGCACGCCCGGCTGAACCTGGAACACCGAGAACATCAGGTAGCGAATAGTGGAGTTGAGAGCCTGATAGTCGAGTCGCGCCATGGATCTATGGTGCCACTGCGGCGTTTTCGCCCGCCGCTGGGGCTCAGTCCCCCACCGGCCTGCCCGCCCGCCACGGCGACGACTCGTCACTGCCGAACACCGAGGTCACCGTCGTCGCCTCGCCGTCGCGGAGTTCGACCGGCCCGAGATCGGGATCGAGAATCAGCCTTCGCGCGTTGCGCTGCTCATCGGCATTGGTCACAGCGGGCGATCATGCAGCACCGCTATCGTCGATGCCCACTGACACGCCGCTGGTCAGCCGGCGAAGCTGTCAAGTCCGGTGAGCTCACTGGACTTCGGTCCAGAGACGGGCGGCGGCTGACGACACGTCTCACGCCTTCGCGCCGAGTACCGCCAGATCTTCGATCCCGCGGTAGTGAATGCCGGTCATGCCGACAGACCGTGCGGCGGCGACGTTTTCCGGCCGGTCGTCGATGAACACGCAGCGGTTCGGCGCGGCGCCTGCCGCTTCGGCGGCGAGTTCGTAGATGCGCGGGTCCGGTTTGGCGATGCCGACGGCCGCGCTGCTGATCACGGTGTCGGCGAAATCGGTGAGGCCCATCCGGGTCAGATGGGCGTCGAGGTCGTCCATCGCGTTGGTGACCAAGACCAGCGGGACGCGCGTGCGGACCTCTGCCAGCAGATCCCTGACCTGCTCATCGACCCAGAAGTCGACTGCGGCGAAGGCGTTGACCGCCTGAACCGCATCGGGGTGACCGCCGAGCGCCGCGGTGATCGAAGCCAGCCACTGTTCGGCGGTGGCCTGTCCGAGAATGGCCGGGCGTATCTGCTCAGGGGCGAAGGCGGTGGCCAGCACCGGTAGGCCGTAGCGCTGCTCGAGCTCGCGCTGACCGTCGTGGTCGAACAGACGGAGTACGCCATCG
The DNA here is from genome assembly GCF_042728755.1 of Nocardia sp. NPDC060249. Taxonomy (NCBI): domain Bacteria; kingdom Bacillati; phylum Actinomycetota; class Actinomycetes; order Mycobacteriales; family Nocardiaceae; genus Nocardia; species Nocardia sp. NPDC060249. The sequence continues at coordinate 901,708 of NZ_JBHXAQ010000001.1, read as the reverse complement.
AGATCACACAGCACCGCATCGAAACTCAGCATCGCCCCATTGTGCCTGCGCCACTGGGTGACTCACAGCATTCACGCGGCACCACTGTCGATGACACGCTGTGGGTCGGGCCTGGATCAGCGCTGCGCGCTCCCGATCTGCGAGGTAACCACGCGCTCGGCGGCGGCGGTTCCCGCAGCGACGCAGGCGGGGACGCCGACGCCGTGGAGGTAGGCGCCCGCTACCGCGATGCCGTCGAGGGCAGCGATGGCGGATTCGAGAGCCGCGATCCGCTCGGTGTGGCCGGGGGCGTACTGCGGAAGGCCGCCGGGCCAGCGCTGGACGACGGCTTCGAGCGGGTCGATCGGGATGCCGGTGACGGTGGACAGGTCGGCGACCGCGGCGGCGATGAGGTCCTCGTCGGTCCAGGAGAGGGGTTTGTCGTCGCCGAGGCGGCCGAAGGAGGCGCGGACCAAGGCGACGTCACGCTCGGCCAGATGGGGCCATTTGCGACTGGACAGGGTGAACGCCTTGGCGCGCAAGGGTTCTCCGGTGGCCACGAGGATGCCGGAGTTGTCCGGGAGTGGGGTGTCACGCGGGAGGGCCATGGCGACGAGCGCCGAGGAGGACAGCTCGATACCGGCGATTGCCCGCGCCGCTTCGGGCGCCACGTGGTGCAGGAGGCGGCCTGTGACCGGGGCGGGCGTCGCGATGACCACAGCGTCGACGGCGCCGAGCGGGTCGACCACCCAGCCACGGGGTGCACGGGCTACGCGCGTCGCGGCCATCGTCGTGACCAAACGTGCTCCCGACGCGTCGGTCAGCGCGGCGAGCAGGGCTGCGTAGCCGTCACGCAGCCCACCGAACACCGGGGCCGAGCTGGGTGCGGGCATCGCCGCGCGGACCGCCTCGGTGAGGCTCGAAGCGCCGTCGTCGAGCGCCTCGGCAAGGGTCGGTAGCGCGGCACGGACGCCGATGGAAGCGCTGATTCCCGCGTACACCCCGCCCAGCAACGGATCGACACTGCGCTCGACGACCTGTCTGCCGAAACGGTCACCCACCAGGGTCTGCACGTCGACGTCGGAGCCTGGCTCCCAGTGCAGCGGACGCTGCGCTTCGGTGGCGACGCGCTCCAGCGTCGCATCGTCGACCAGCCCGCGCAGCGACTCGGCATCGGACGGAATCCCCATCAGGGTGCGCCCCGGCAGCGGATGCGCCGATTCCTGCGCCCAGATCAGCGGCCGTTTCCCCGCGGGTCGCACCAACTGGTCGGCCAGGCCGAGTTCGCTCATCAACTCGATCACCTCGGGCCTGCGCCCCACGAAGGCCTCGGCACCGAGATCTATTGGCTCCCCGGCCAATTCGCGAGTGTGCAGCACGCCGCCGACTCGTCCGCTCTGCTCGAGTACGACGATGTCGACGTCGCGCCCCAACCGCTGCCGCAACCGATAAGCCGCGACGAGCCCGCTGATTCCGCCCCCGATAACCGCGATCCGCATGCCTCGACCGTAGCCGTGCGGCGCGCCGCCCTGTCCGACGCACCGGCTCCGATGTCGGCTGTGTCACCAGCGCGTCGGCGTTCGTGAGCCGGACCTACAGGGAGTGCACCAACTCGACCAGGGCGGTCAGCACACCGGGATCGGTGTCGGGCAGCACGCCATGACCCAGGTTGAAGATGTGCCCGGTCGCGCCGAGCGTGATCGCCTCGTCCGCTTCGCGCACGATCCGTCGCGTCTCGGCCTCGACCGCGTCGAAACCCGCGAACAGGATCGCGGGGTCCAGATTGCCCTGCAAGCCCTTCCCGGCACCGACTCGACGCACGGCATCTGTCAACGGCACCCGCCAGTCCACACCGACCACATCGGCACCGGCCTCACCCATGGCACCCAGCAGTTCGCCCGTGCCGACGCCGAAGTGAATGCGCGGCACCCCGGCCGAAGCCACCTCGGCGAACACCCGCTCCGAGTGCGGCAGCACGTACTCGCGGTAATCGGCCAGCGAGAGCGCGCCCGCCCAGGAATCGAACAGCTGCACCGCGTCGACCCCGGCCGACAACTGGGCCTGCAGGAACGCGATCGTGATGTCGGTGAGGGCGCCGAGCAGGGCGTGCCAGGTCTTCGGGTCGGCGTGCATCATCGCCTTGGTGCGCTCGTGCTGCTTGCTCGGCCCACCTTCCACCAGGTAGGAGGCGAGGGTGAACGGAGCGCCCGCGAAACCGATGAGCGGGGTGTCGCCGAGCGCGCCGGTGAGCAGTCGCACGCCCTCGGTGACCGCGCCGACCTCTTCGGCACGCAGTCGAGGCAGCGCGCGCACATCGGCCTCGGTGCGCACCGGTGAGGCGATGACCGGGCCCACGCCGGGCACGATGTCGAGGTCGATGCCCGCGGCCTTGAGCGGAACGACGATGTCGGAGAACAGGATTGCCGCGTCGACGCCGTGACGGCGGATCGGCTGCATGGTGATCTCACACACCAGCTCGGGGTCGAAGCACGACTCGAGCATGCCGATGCCCTTGCGCAGTTCCCGGTACTCCGGCAGCGACCGGCCGGCCTGACGCATGAACCACACCGGGCGCCTGCTCGGCGTCGCGCCGGTGGCGGCGGCCAGGAAGGGGGCATCGGTCAACCGGCGGCGGGTGTAAGTGCTCATCACGGTTCATCCTAAGCGCCGAGCCCGCGGGAACCTCACGCCCCGGCGGGTGTGGGACCGCCCACACGGTCAGCCGATCGAGTAGCCGATACCCGCCGGCCCCGTTCGCGTCGCACATCGCGCATCGCGCCGACGCCGAGAATGCACCCTACGCAACGCGACCCGCACGCAACGCGCTCGGCGGCGCGCCTCCGACGGCGCCGGGCACCCACGGTCTACCGTTCCTCCTCGTGACACCGCTCGACATCCGCGACGGCGCCGCACCGACCGGGGGAACGCCCCGCGAGCCTGCTCTTTTCCGGGCGGCGGTCGATGCGATGGGCACCGCAACAGTGCACCCCCGAATCGAGCTGGCGCCTATCCGTCCCCCGCAACGGTTGGCGCCGTTCTCCTATGCGCTCGGAGCGGAGGTCGTCCACCCCGACAGTCCCGTGGTGCCCACCGACTCCGAGGGCGACGCGTTCGGCAGGCTGATCCTGCTGCACGACCCCGACGGCGACGAGGCCTGGCACGGTGTGTTCCGGCTCGTCGCCTACATCCAGGCCGACATCGACGCCGCACTGGCCGCCGACCCCCTCTTACCCGAGGTGGCGTGGAGCTGGCTGGTCGACTCCCTCGAATCGCGCGGCGAACCGTTCACCGCCCTCGGCGGCACGGTCACCGCGACCAGTTCGGTCCGCTACGGTGACATCGCGGGCCCACCCCGCGCGCACCAGCTCGAGCTGCGCGCGTCGTGGACGGCTACGACCACCGACATGCGACGTCACGTCGAAGCGTTCTGCGAAGTGCTCGCCTTCGCCGCCGGGTTACCGCCCGCGGGGGTCACTCATTTACGACCGGAGTCCTATACCCGCACCGATCGCCCTTGATCGCCACGTAGAGTTCACGTTTATGTCGGTCGCCGAGGAACCCACCGCAGCAGAGCCCCTGCTCGCCCCTGCCGAGGGGGTTCCACCTGTGCTGGCGACCGCCGACGAGGTCGCCGCGGCCGCCAAAACCCTCGCCGCAGGCACCGGCCCGCTGGCCGTCGACGCCGAACGCGCGTCCGGTTTCCGCTATTCGGCACGGGCGTACCTGATCCAGCTCCGCCGTGAGGGCGCGGGCTCGTTCCTCATCGACCCGATTCCCGTCACCGACGCGCTGACCCCGCTGGCCGAGGCGATCAACGACCTCGAATGGGTCCTGCACTCCGCCGACCAGGACCTGCCCGGCCTGGCCGAACTGGGTCTGCGCCCCGCCCGCCTGTTCGACACCGAACTCGGCGGCCGCATCGCCGGCTACGAACGCGTCGGCCTGGCCGCGATGGTCGAAAACCTCCTCGGCCGCTCGCTCCGTAAAGGCCACGGCGCCGCCGATTGGTCGAGCCGCCCGCTGCCCGACGAATGGCTCAACTACGCCGCCCTCGACGTCGAGCTGCTCCTCGAACTCCGCGACACCGTCGCCGCCGACCTCACCGCCCAGGGCAAACTCGACTGGGCCGCAGAGGAATTCGAGCACGTCCGCACCATGGACCCGCCCACGCCCAAGGCCGACCGCTGGCGCCGCACCTCCGGCATCCACACCCTGCGCCGCACCCGTCAACTGGCGATCGTGCGCGAACTGTGGACCACCCGTGACGAACTCGCCCGCGCCCGCGACGTCGCCCCCGCCCGCATCCTGCCCGACTCGGCCATCGTCACCGCCGCCACCAGCGAACCCCGCTCGATCGCCCAACTGCGCACCCTCCCCGTCTTCGGCGGCCCGCGCCAACGCCGCTACTCCCGCGACTGGCTCGCCGCCGTCGAACGCGGCCGCACCCTCCCCGACAAACAACTCCCCCCACTCACCCTCCCCTTCGACGGCCCACCCCCGGTCAACCGCTGGGAACGCCGCGACCCGATCGCCGCCGCCCGCCTCACCACCGCCCGCGGCGCCATGGGCGAACTCTCCACCGAACACTCCATCCCGGTCGAGAACCTCCTGTCCCCCGAACTGGTCCGCCGCCTCTGCTGGGACGGACTCCCCGACTACAAGAACGTCGGCACTCCCGAGGAACTGTCCGCGAGGATCGACGCGTTCCTCCTCGCCGGCGGCGCGCGCCACTGGCAGCGCACCCTCGCGGTTCCGGCGCTCACCACAGCGCTGACACCCGCACCTGCATAGGCACTACATTTCGATCGGACACCCTCCGTGACCACCCAGGCTCCAGACCACAGTTGGGCCCAACGGTCGGTGGTGAGTTCTCAATCGAGGTGAGCGATATATTCCGGGTTTACCATCCACACATTGAAGCTATGCATGGACCTACGGAGGCGGACGATCACTTTAGGAAGTATCCAAGTTATCTGATTATCGCCGTCGATACATCCGGGCGGGTGATTCGGTGGCCCGATAACTGATTCGATTGCGTGCGCGAGAGAAACAAATTCCTCCACTACGTAACCAGCTGTCGATTCTCCATCAGAGCGGCGAGCAGGCACCGTATCGATCGCGGAGAAGAAGCAGTATTTCACCTCGCCTTCCTCGACCTTTGAACTCACTGTCGACTGCTGCACGTCTATATCAGTAATCAGTACCCCATCGTCCTCGGAGTCATAGCTTTCATGCCAACCTACGATGTCGCAGAACCTTCTAAAATTATCGAGCGTCCAGGTCCAGTCGAATTCGGACGCGACGGCAACCTTCGCCGCAACCCTCCGCTCGGTCTCGCGCCTGTTAGTCGACCTCCTCGCGGCAGCAGCCAAATCATGACGCTGCCTGCGCGCGGCATCGACCATACGGGAGAACACAAGCAGATCGGGAGCTGACCCAGGTGACACCGTGAACAGTTCAACAAATTCGCTCAACTTGTCAACACTGTGGCCGACAATCCACATTCCGTTGGAAAATCCCTCAGTTATCGACTCCACAGAATTTCGATGGTAGCTGATGTGATCGACAGTCCAAGAATTTTGCAATGCTTCCAATGTGCCGTCAATACGTAAACCATACGACGCCACATCACCCAATCTGATCTCGCCTGCCATGCATCGATTTTCACACAGCACGGCATCTGGGGACACCATTTCCAACAGATTGTGTATTCTGATTACTCCACTACTGCCCATATTTGCTTGCCCTCTCTATGAACTCTTCGATCTGCGCCGGAGACATATCTTCTACACCAGCCAGTTCGTCGGACAGCCCATCTTTCCCATGTATTCGATCAGATACGTTAAAGCCCATATCTCTTAGATCATGTCTCACGTCGTAGCTTCCGGGCCTTCGCGAGGTTCCCGTGGCAGGTCAATGCTGCGATATCGCTACGGCGTTCACGAACCGAGTTCTGCCCGCAACTGTGCGGCCAGCTCTGCCGCTTGCGCAGGCGACCATGGAATAACTCCGTTCTCCGCCATCAAAGCATGGAACTGCTGGCTTTCATACGGCGTGCCCGGAGGCAGGGGCGAGATATGCCAGTGGACATGAGCATTGCCCTGTTGGCTACCAAGCGACAGCAGATAGGTTCGTTCGGCTGGCACAACAGCTTCGACAGCGCGGGCAATCCTGTAGACGACTGCCTGTAGCCGCAGATACCCGTCGTGCTCGAAGTCTCGCACCACATGCTCGAGGTGCAGTTTCGGCGCTACCAGAACATGCCCGTACATCGTCGGATACCTTCCGAGGAAGGCGATGTGCGTTCCGTCGTCGAGCAGTACCTCATGTTCGGACCCCGGTTCCCCGGCGACCAGGTCACAGATGAAGCAGGACCCTGATCGCACCCGTTCTTCATACTCCGTCAGATCGAACGGCACCCGTTCCTCGTGCACGTTAATTCGCCCGCAATTCAAGCCCGGCGTAACCACCGATCGACGGCAGTCGCAACAATTGGGGTAACCGATTCCGCGAGGCTAGCAACATTTCGCCTGCCTTTCGGATCACGAAATCGCACTGAACTAAATGGGGAGTAGAAGGTACCATCCTCCCAGGGAGTCACCGCACCCCCTACTTCCTCATACAGAGAGGTCAACTTCTCCGAAAATTGCGAGTCCAAAAGATCATTTGAGACATAGAGGTCGAGAGGTAACGGAACAGAGCCCAGCGCAGATGGCGTCGGAATCGTCTGCTCTATATCTATGGAACCGTACAGCACACCGGCAATGCCGGACATGCGACGAAGAAGCTTCCTCGTAAATTCCTGTCGCTTATTCGCGAGCGCAATCTGTTTCTTGTCGAGGTATTCGATTGGCATGCCGAGCTCCTCGGCCGACATGTTGACTGCGATAGGGTACCGATCACGGTCCGACCATCGACGCGCGTACTCGCAATACGCAGGTCCCATTCGCGGAAGCTGGAATAGCTCTCCGATAATTCGGCCGTCTGCTACCGATTCGACGGTCCCGTCGCTACTGTTCGACCCATCTAATAGTTCCCCGATCGAACCATCTTCACCCGAAGCCACTGAAACAATTCCGGTAGAAGATCCGATCTTACCAAGGATCGCCTTTGTTGCGTCAAACGCGTCTCGTTCGGATTCAGTCGAGTAAATTGTTACCGTAACAAACGGCGCAGAGGGCTGTTTTCTCGACATTGTCACATCAACTCCAACCCATCAGTCTGCCCATAGCCGCTACCTGGCCATAACTTGGACGAAATGCCGTCACCAGCTCTCCATTTGCTCTATTGAATTGCGCCACGAAATACTTTCCGTCAATCTTTGTAAGATATCCATGAGTATCAGTGTTGCCGGTACTCCACTCGAACGGGCTCTTGCTTCGCATGGCCCGCTCGATCATAGACCGCCATTCGTCGTATCGCTCCGTGTCTGTAGGGTTCATATGATCCTCACGACCGAACCATTCATGAGCATGCCTGGTAAACGAGTGTTTGAGTCCTCCATCTGTAATCTTGGGACAAGGTACCAGACCTAGCGGGTCGGTCCACGTAGTCGGGTTATGAGGATAGGTGTTCGGATTCTGGGCAGGGGCCAATCCCAGCGGATCCTGTGTGGCAAAACGACCCGTGTCCGGATCATAAATCCGAAAAAGATTGTAATGGACACCGGTTTCAGGGTCGTATTGTTGACCTTGGAATCGGTGGGGTGTGTCAGCACCTTTCCATCTGGTGTTCCCCCATAGAGTAGTGACGGCCGTTGAGGATATTTCGCCAGTGTCGGGGTCAACAAGATGGGTGGGGCTACCGTCCAGGTTGGTGACGATTGCCCAGAATTGGTCATCGGTCGATTGCGTGAGTGGGATATGGCTGGTGGGGTGGTAAGTCCAGGTGTAAGTACTGGTGCCGGACGGGGAGGTCGTGGATTGCTCGGTGAGATGAACACCGTCCCAGGTGAAATCGGTGCGGGTTTCACTTGCAAGGTGTTGTTTGCTGGTACGGCGGCCGAAGGCATCGTAAGTGTAGGACCAGGTATCGCCGTCCGGGGTCGTGACTTCTACTAGTTGATCGAATGCGTTATAGCGGTAGTGCCAGATCGAGGGTTTACGGGAGATCCGAGTCCGCTCTTTGCGGATGAGGCGCCCGGCAGTGTCGTAGTAGTAGCGGGTGCGTCCGGCGCGAATGAGGAGGTTATTGCGGTACTCGAAGCGCGGATCGATCGCGGGTTCGGGTGAGTTGGGAGCGGTCCTGATCGGATCAGGTGGCGCCGACAATGCGGGGACGTCAGCGCTGATCAGATTCGAGAGGGCGTCATAGGTGTACTGCTCGGCTACACCGACGCTCGGTGTAGTGATCTTGGTAATTCGACCTATTAGGTCGAGGGTGTAGTCGCGACGGCGGCTCGTGCTGGTTGTTGTGGTGGAATGACTGGTGATGTAACCGTCCGGACGCCAGGCATACTCGTCGCGTTCGAGCAGTTGGACCGGTGCGCTGGTGTGTGGATCGAGCTGTACAAGTTCGCGGCGCACGGTGTGGCCGGTGGAACTGAAAGAGTTGTGCTGCCCGACACCGCTACTGTGCCAGCTGTTTTGGCGTCCGACCGGGTCGTAGGTGAAGTCGAAGCGGTGGCCGTTAGCGGTGAGGGCGGCGATCTGTCCTGTCGGAGTACGTTCGTAGCTGGTGACAGCGCCACCGGGACCCGATTGCCCGATGCGACCGCCGTGACGGTCGTAGTCGTAGGCGCTGATGCGTCCATCGACGTGCTGGGTCAGTGTCCGGCCGGCAGGGGTGTGGGCGAACGTAACGGTATGGATGATGTTGGTGTAGTGGCCATTTCGCGCTGTCGCTAGTTGCCCTGTCGGGGTATACGTGTTGCTGATCCATTCGCCGGTGTCGGTGCTGACACCGGTGAATCGACCAAGAACGTCATAGGTGAGGCGGCGTTGGACACCGGCGGGTGTGGTGATGGTGGTGGGCCGGTTGAGCAGGTCGTAGTCAGTATGGGTGACCGAGCCGTTGTAATCGGTTTCGGTGCAGACGTTGCCGATGGGGTCGTATTCGTAGGTCCAGGTGTCACCGAGCGGGTTGGTTATCGAGGTGAGACGGCGTTCAGTGTCGTAGGTATACGCGGTCATCGCGCCATCGGCGGTTTCGCGGGTGTTGATCAAGTCGAAGGTGCCGTATGTATAGCGGGTAAGTGCACCGATCTGGTTCGTGTGGGTGAGCAGGTTCGCTTCGCCGTCGTACGTCCAGGACTGAGTCACGCCGTCGGGATCGATGAGGGCGAGCAGCTTTCCCTCAACCGAGTAGTGATGGGTGCTGGTGTTGCCGCAAGGGTCGGTGATGTGGATGGGTCGGCCGAATGTATCGCGCTCGACGATGGTTATCGCGTTGGTAGGTTCGATGATCCGGATCGGTAGCCCGGCGGCATCGACATCAATGCCAGTAGTGGCACCCGTCGAGAGCGTGATCGAAGCCGGCGCACCACACGGATGGTGTGTGTAGGCCGTGCTGACACCGTCGGCATCGGTAATGCTGGTGAGGTTGCCGTGCTCGTCGTAGGTGCGAGTGTTGGTAGTGCCATCGACATCTACGATCGCGGCCGGGCGGCGGGGCGCGGCGTAGGTGATGGTGATGGTCTGTTGATCGGGGCGTCGGAGTAGGACCAGGTCGCCGTCAGGGTTGTAGAGGTAGACGGTGGTGTTGGCGTAGGCGTCCACGTGGCGGACCGGTTGGCGGTACTCGTTGTAGTCGGTGATCGATGTCGCGCCGCGCGGATCGATCTGGTTGCGCAGGCAGAGGTCTTCGTCGAACTCGTAGATGGTGGTGGCGCCGAGGGAGTTCGTGTGATGGGTGCGCGACCGCCCGAAGTCCGGAAGTGATTCATATGCGAAGGTCGCGGACAGGATGTTGTCGGTGCCGACTTGTTCGACAACCCGCCCGGATCGGTCGTAGGTGTTGCGCATTTCTGTGCCGCGGGAGTCGCGCCAGGACAGCATGCGGTGTTCGTTGTCGTAGCGGAAAGTCGTGGTCGCGCCGACACCGTTGGTGACCGCGGTGAGATCACCTGCTGTGTAACCGAATTCGCGGACGGTCGTTTCGAGCGATTCCCCGGTCGGGGTGGTGCCGAGCACGGTCAGGCCGGTGACGCGGCCCTCGGTGGTGTCGACACGGACGCGGTATCCGCCGGAGTGGGTTACTTCGGTGGGTTGGCCGGTGCTGGTGTAGTGGAAGGTGATTCGGTTGTGGTGGCGGTCGGTGATCGCGGTGATCGGATAGTTACCGAGTGAGGTTTCGGGGCCGACCGCCACGGTGGGTCGGAATATCCAGGTGAGTTCGCGTTCTGGGTCGTGGACTGAGTATTCACCGGTTTCGGTGCGGGTCATGGTCGCGCGGGTGCCCTGGTGGACCGGCCGGACTGGGACGTCGGGGGCGGTGTGGGGGAATTGCCACACCTCGCCGTCGGGTCCGAGGAACCGGACTCCGACCTGGTCTATTTCGACGCGCATGTCCAGGGTCGCGGCCCAGGAAGGTCCGAACCATCGGCCGAAGCGGTAGGACGAGCGGTGCCGGCGGGTCAGGACGAGTGCCAGTACGCCGGGGAGTTCGATATCGGTTGCGGGGAGCAGGAATTCGCCGGTCGCGACGTCGACGGGGTCACCGCAGTCAGTGGTTTGTTTCGCGGTTTTGTTGAGGTCGGGTTTCTGTGAGTCGGTTTGGTCGGGAAGCTTGCTGGTATCGCTCGGAGTGTTCGCAGGTTTCGTGCTGCCCGGGGTGTCCGGGTTGTCGGTTGTTTTCAATGGTGTGTCGGGTGTGCTGGCCGGATTCGTGGGCGTGTCAGGCTGTTTGGTGGTCGACGGTGTTGTCGAGGTGTCGGTGTTCTTCGTCGCCGCGGGGCTCGTGGTGGTGGTGTCGGCGTTCTTCGAGGTCTTGGACGGGGTCTTCTTGAACGCCTTCGCGATATCACCGAACGCTGACTTCAATTGCTTGAGCAACGGCTTCAGCTTCGACATCGTCTTGGCCAGCTTCGAGAACAACTTCGAGATCGTCGCGACAGTCTTGGCGATGTAGGCGGTGGCTTGGACCGCGACCAGCGGGGTCGCCAGACCGACCGAGAACACCAACTCCGCCGCCCATACCGCGAGACGACCCACAGTCTGGGCCACCAAGTCACGCACGGTTTCGCGGACCGCGGCCACGATGCCACCCGCCATCCGGATCGCGGAAGCTGCCGCGGTCGCGGCAGTGTTGGCCGCGGTGAGCAGATTCGTGGTGTTCGACGCCGCTGACTTGTAGGCGGTGGCGGTTTGACCGGTCCAGTCCGCGACATCGGCAGTGACCGCGGCGTTCTGGGCGGTGGCTACCTCGCTGATGCGGGCGGCGACGTTGTCCCAGGTCTTGGCGTAGGCCTCGATCTGGGCGGGGTCACCGGCGATCCAGTCCAGGGCGTCTTGCAGGGGTTGGCAGTGTTCGATGAGCCAGCCGACGCCGTAGCCGGCCAAGGTACCGAGCGGGTCCACGACCAACGAAACAGCTTCGGCTCCGAGACCGACCACACCGAGGCCTACTTCGATCCAGGAACCGCCCGAGATCGCGTCGGACAGGTCGGTGACCGAGCTGACCAGACTGATGCCGGTGGACCAGTCGGTGGTGTCTTCCTTGGCCGCGATCAACGGGTTGGCGGCCATTACAGGCCGGACTGCTGGGTCTTGAGCGCGGCAGCGTTGGTGGTGTCACGGGTGGTGAACGCGTCCGCGACCGCGGTCAGGTTCGAGCTGGTGTTTCCGAAGGCGTCGATCGCGGCCTGGATCGCGTCGATGCCATCGGTCTCGACCGAGTCGACGAACAACGGCCCCAAGAAAGCACAGAGTTTCCCGAACGCGTCGGAGGGGGCCGAGACGGCTTGGGCTGCTTCAAGGGCTTCGGTCAACCCCGAACCGGCCGAGGTGACGTTGGTGGCGTGGGTTTTGATCTTGTCCGGGGAGATGCTGAGTTCCCCACCTGCGCCTGCCATGGTGATGCCCGCCCCTCGTGTGATGCCACCGAGGTTCGGCGGGCGCACTTTGCCCGCGACCTGCGATGTCGAACCTGATCGAACAGGTCCGACCCCGAGGGTTCAGACCTGCGGCACGCAGTGCCAATGGCCGAGCGTAGCGGATACGACAGGGTCGGTAAGTGCGGTGAAATCGATGGAACCGGAAGGGGCTTCGGCGCGTCTAAGGGCGTGAAGGAGTGCCATCTCAGGTGCCGGTCGGGTGTGATGCGGTGGGCGGTGAGGATCGACATTCGACCGTCATTCGCGATCGCCGGGCGTTGCCATGGGTTGTTGTCGAGGGTTGGCAGAACTGTGGCAGGGCGGAACTCGGTGGAGTTGTGGAGGTTTCATGGGGCGGAGGCGGTCATGTGAATTGGGTGGGGTGGTGTCGTAAGCTGTGCGCAACGACGGGGTGGCCGGGTGCGGGGAGCATTCGGGTGGCCGTGGGGTTGGTGCGGGCTCGGCCGGACGGTGTGGCTCGGTGATCGGGGAAGACGGAGGATGCTCGTGCGGCGACGGTCTGTGGTGGTGAGCGCGGTGTTGTGTGGAGTGTTTGCAGTAGCGGGGTGTTCCACTACCGAGAGTGGGAATGCGCAGCCGAGTGCGTCCGCAGATCTGTCGGCGGCGACAGCGGCTCTGTGGGATCCGTGTTCGCAGATTTCGGATTCGACCCTGGCTGGGTTGGGACTGGACGTCGCTTCTGAGCGCTCTGGCATCTTGGGGGCCGAAGAACCTGGATGGAAAATCTGTTTGTGGGACGAGGCTAATTTTCCGCCCAGCTATGGCGCAAGCGTGGCCACCACTGTCCATACTGTCGACGAGGTCCGAGCAAAGACCAACAACATCGAATTCAAAGACGTCACTGTCGCCGGTCGCCAAGGCGTGCAGTTCCGGCAAAGCAACTATGACGCAGACGAAGAATGCAACTTCGTTTTTCCGACGTCATCGGGATCTGCGCAATTCGGCATCATAAATACGACTTCAAAATCGAAGGGCGTAGCCCCCTGCGATCGGATTCGTCCAATCGCCGAGGCCGTCGTCCCAAATCTTCCGAAGTAGGGCGTAAAGAAGGGGGGTCGGCGATGGCTCCGACCGAGGAAAAGAGTCGTTGGCAGTTTCTCAACGAAGAGGCCAAGGCAGGAAGACTGTACTTGGACGCATCAGTAGCCAAGAGTTGCCGAGACGCCAGTAACAAACAGATTGCGCTGTTCGGGCAATTGAAGACCGACCTTCGAATGCTGTCGAGCGTGACCGGCTTGGGTCGCTTCAACTGCGCCGACGAACTCGCGAAAATGCTCGGGATGAAAGCTGTTGGCGGCGAACGAGACTTCGATACTGCATTCAAGGAGCACATCGAAGTCCTCGAACTCATCCGCGACACCATCGAGATCTCGGTGAAGAAGTACGAAGACCAGCAAACAGCCCAAGCACAAGCACTGACTTCGCAGGGCGCCAATATCCCCGGCGGTGATCAATAATGTCATTCTTGGACAATGTCCTCAGCGCCGTACCGATCGGTCGCGAATACGTTCAGTTGAAGAATTATGCCGAAGGCAGCAAGCCGACCCGATCAACGGATGAGAGTCCGGACGCATCTGTGGCACGGAATCGGCTGACGCAACTAGAATCCACGTTCGACGGCACCTATCAGAAGTCGAAGGTTCTCCCCGCCTCCTACGAGGATCCCAGCGGATTGTCGGACCTGTTCGAGCGGGTCTCCGCGATGTCGATGAGCGATGTGAACACTCTGCACACCCGCTGGGAGACGCTGCGCAACAAGCTCGAAGAGGGATTCAAGACCTACGACGCCGAGATCGCGAAGGCGATCTCGGAGAAGTGGACCGGCAACGCTGCGGCGAGCGCCGGTAAGGGGATTCAGGAGTACGTCGAGAAGTCGGGGAACCTCCTCGGGTCGGCGCAGATGATGGCCGAGAAGGTGAAGCTCGTCGAGTCGGCCATGCAGATCACCAAGGATCGGGTGAAGCCGCACGAGGGCTCGACGATCAGTGGGATCGCGAGCTACATTCCCGGGCCGACATGGAAGATGGACAGCCACAACGCCGACACCGCCAAATCCGAAGGGGCGGAAGTGGTCAGGGGCGTCTACTACAAGGCGATAGGCGAAGCGGATACGAACGTCCCGCTCGTCCCCCAGCCGTACAACCCTTTGGATACCGGCTCGAAGCTGGACGACGGCAACGGCAGCAAGAACGACACCACCGACAACAAGAAGTCGACCACGCAACAGCCCACCACCGAACAGCCCACGACCGAACAGCCGACCACCGAGACGCCGACGACGGAGGACCCGTCCGACGACGACACCGGGGACGACACCACTCCGTCGAGCACCGAGCCCGCGGCGACGACACCGCAGTCCACCGTGCCGACCACGCCGACTTCACCGGCAGGCACCACCCCCGCGTCGACGACTCCGATGGGGACCGGTGGCTCTCCGGGTGGAGGTTCTCCCGGCGGGGGGACACCGGGTTCCGGCGTTCCAGGAGCGGCCGTTCCGGGCACACCGGGTGGCGCAACCGCGGGAAAGGCCGGTGCCGGTGCAGCAGGCGCGGGTTCCGGGGGTGCGGGCCGCGGAATGTCGGGCATGGGCGGTATGGGTGCCGGAGGCGGAAGGGGCGGGAAGGGTGATGACGAGAAGGAATCCGGAACGAAGGACTATCTGATCAATCAGGAAAACGGTGAAGAACTCACAGGGCTCAGCGAGGATCAGCGAGCCAAGACGGTACCGCCGGTGATCGGCGCATGAGTCAGGGACAGTGGCAGTTCAGTGCGCTCGGGTTCACGGTGCTGTGGCGCGCGGCGGATCGCGACGTGCTCCCCTATCCCCTGCAGACGCAGGCGGACGCGGTGACCGTGGACGACTACGACCGGCTGTGGCAGGACGAGGCACAGCGCATTCTGCCGATGTTCGACCACTCTCTGGAAGCCGCACTGCGGATTCTGCTCGAGCCGGAAGCGCGATTCGAGCTCGCCGGGTACGGCGACGGGGAGAAGTTGCGGTCGTTCGCGGCGGTGCGGGAGCAGCAGGCCGTGCTGGTGGAACAGCAGCGGGTGCCGCTCGACCACGAGGGTGGTGACATTCGGATGAGCATGCTCGAGATCGAGCAACTGCCCGACAAGCTCCTTGCCCGGCTGCCGAAGACGGCGGCGGCAGGCGGGGACGTGTTCTCGCTGAACAGCAACGACTTCGACGAGGAAGCGCCCTACGATCCGTGGGCGGCCGACCGGCGCACACCGCAGCAGAAGGCGGATGATTTCTTCGGGCGGACCCGGTCGACGCTGGTATACGTGGCGGGCTATCCGGGCGCCGCGACGGACAACCGGCCACAACCCGGACAGGGCTTCCACGTGATGGATTTCCCGGATGGGCGCTACCTGGTCACCGAACGAGGTTCTGTGATCGAGGCGCGACCGTGCGATACCGGCGATGCCCGAGGATCGTTGGTGCGGTTGATGAAATCGGCCCTCGCGATCTATCGCGAAGACAACGAACCCGCCTACCGATAGACAGGCATCGACCCCTGCCGTGCGTTGCGGCAGGGGTCGATGGTGTCACTGGGCCGGTGTTCGGTGCGCTTGTTCGACGAATTGGTTGGTGTAGGTGGCTTCGAGGTCGATGCGGTCCCGGACGGGGGCCACGTTGCGGGAGTATTGGCCCAGGATGCGGAGGACGTTCTGGGCGCCTTCGGGTTTCATCAGACCGTCGCCGTTGAACATGCCGATCGAGTCGCGGATGGATTTCGTGTAGAGGGCGGGGTCGCTGCCCGCGTATTGGGAGGGCATCTTCGCGGCGATCTCGTCGGGGGTGTGGGTGTCGATCCATCGCAGGGTCTGGACGAAGGCGGTGGCCAGTTTCTGGACGATCTCCGGGTGGGCGGAGACGGTGTCGCACTTCATGTACAGCGACGAGGCGGGGTACAGGCCGCCGAGTGCCGCGCGGGTGCCTTCCTCGTTGCGCATGTCGGTGAGGATCTTCGCGTCGCCGGACTGGACCATCTTCGCCACGGTGGGGTCGGTGGTCATGCCCGCGTCGATGCCGTCGTGGTTCATGCCCGCGATGAAGGTCTGTCCCGCACCGACTTTCACCCGGGTGTAGTCGGAGGTGCGCAGACCCTCCTGCCCGGCCAGCGCCTGGGTGAGGAAGTCGGTCGACGAGCCGAGCGAGGTGACGCCGAGGTTGCGACCGCGGAAGTCGGCGGGCGAGCGGATGACGTCGGCGTCGGCCGTGGCGACCAGTTCCACTTCGCCCGGCACGTCGGCGAACTGGACGACGGTCTGCAGGCACTGGTCCTTGGCCTGTAGGTCGATGGTGTGGTCGTAGAAACCGACCACGGCCTGGACGTCACCGGTGAGCAGCGCGGTTTCGGCGCTGGCGCCGGACTGTTCGCCGAGCAGCTTCACGTCGATGTCGTTGGCCTCGAACGCGCCGAGCTGCTGGGCGAGCATCGCGGGCAGGTAGATCACCTTCTCCAGACCGCCGACCATGATGGTGATCTGGGGCCTGCCGTCGGCCATCGGAATCGACCGCGAATCGCGGCATCCGGTGGCCAGCAGCAGCGAACTGATCGCGAGCAGGGCAAGGGCGAAAGGTTTGCGGTATCTCATCGCCTACACCCCGTGACCCGACTGTGCCTGCGAGGGACGCCATTTCAGCAGGCGGCCCTCCGCGAAACCGATGAGCGATTCCGCGATCAGGGCGACCACGGTGATGATGATCATGCCCGCGTAGATGCCTGCCGCGTCGAAGGTGCCCTGCGCGTTGGAGATCAGCAGTCCCAAACCCTTACTGGCACCGGCGTATTCACCGACGACCGCGCCGATCAGCGCGAAACCGAAGGCGGTGTGCAGGCTGGACAGGATCCAGGTCGTGGCGCTGGGCAGCACGATGGAACCAAGGATCTGGCGTTTGCTCGCACCCAGGATGCGGGCGTTGTTGATGACATTGCCGTCGACTTCCCTGGCGCCGGTGAAGGCGTTGAAGAACACGGCGAAGAACACCAGCACCACCACGGTCGCGACCTTGGAACTCAGACCCAAGCCGAACCAGATGATGAACAGCGAGGCCAGCACGATGCGGGGAACGGCGTTGAGCGCCTTGATGAACGGGGCGAGCACGTCGGCCCAGTAGCGGCTGCGGCCCAGCAGGGTGCCCAGGACGACGCCGGCCACGGTGCCGATCACGAAGCCGAGCACGGCTTCCTGGACGGTGGTGAAGATCTGCAGCCAGATCGATCCGAACTGCGTTCCCTCGGTGAACCATTCGACCAGCCGATCCCAGATCAGGGAGGGCTTGGAGTAGAAGAAGGGGTCGATCCAGACGCTGGCGACCAGCTCCCACGAGCCCAGCCACAGCACGATCAGCGCGACCCGCAGACCCCACACCCGCAGCGTGGACTTGCGGTTCTTCGCCTTGACCCTGGCGAGGATCTGTTCCTCGGATTCGGCTTCGACCTCCGGCGCGGTGGCCGCTGTCTTGGTCATCGTCTCAAGCGACACGGGTCGCTCCCTTCGTGCGAGCCGCCTCGACCTGATCGCGCAGCGTTTCCCAGATTTCCCGGTAGAGGTCGCGGAATTCCTCGGTGAGGCGGACCTCTTCGACATTGCGCGGACGTTCGAGGGTGACGCGGAAGTCACCGCAGACGGTCGCGGGGCTCGCGGTCATCACGACGACCCGGTCGGCCAGCGCGATGGCCTCCTCGAGATCGTGGGTCACGAAGATCACCGCGGCGTCGGTGCCTGCCCACACGCGCAGCAGTTCGTCCTGCATGAGCTGGCGGGTCTGCACGTCGAGCGCGCTGAACGGCTCGTCCATGAGCATGATCTCGGGTTCGTTCACCAGAGTCTGGGCCAGTGCGACGCGCTTGCGCATGCCGCCGGAGAGCTGGTGCGGGTAGTAGTCCTCGAACCCGGCCAGCCCGACGATGCGCACCCACTCGGCGGCCTTCGCCTTCGCCTGCGCCTTGGACACGCCACGGAAGCGCGGGCCGAGCGCGACATTGTCGAGCACGCTGCGCCACGGCAGCACCGCATCCTGCTGGAACATGTAGCCGATACCGTCGGGAATGCCGTCGACATCCTTGCCGTGTACCAGCGTGCGCCCCGCCGAGGTGGGCTCGAGGCCCGACACCAGCGAGAGGGTGGTGGACTTACCACAGCCGGTCGGGCCGACCACCGCGACGAATTCGCCTGGCGCAACGGTGAAGTCGATGTTCTCCACCGCGGTGTGGATGCCACCGTCGGTTCCGGGAAAGCGCTTCGTCGCGCCCCGGAGTTCGATGAGTGGATTGCTCATTGCTGCTCCTGTGTCCGGCGCCGCCTGGGTGTGATGTGCGGCCGCTATCGAAAGATAAGTGTTGTGGGTCACAGGGTGCGCGCTTGTGCGCACAACCAGCGCAAGCGGCGATACGGACGTTGTGCGCATTGTGCTCACAGCCACCAGGCGTGCCTACACTGAGCCGGTGAGGCTGTTCCCCCGTGGCGTCCGGCTGCGGACGCAGATCGTGTTGCTGCAGGTCGCGCTGGTAGCGTTGATCCTGGGGCTGGCGTTCGGGGTGTTCGCCTACCTGAGCGATCAGCGGCTCTCGGCCGAGTACGGGCAGCGGGCGCTGGCCATCGCGCGCACAGTCGCCAGCGATCCGGTGGTGCGCGACGAGGTCGCCCGGTACGCGGCGCTGGAGCCGGGGCCGTTGCCGCGCGCGGAGCTCGCGAGCGGGGAACTGGAGCAGACGGCCGAGGCGGCGCGGCTACGGACCGGGGCGCTGTTCGTGGTGATCACCGATGACGCGGGATTGCGGTTGGCCCATCCCGACCCGGCACGACTGGGCCAGAAGGTGAGCACCGACCCCTCGCAGGCGCTGGCAGGGCGCGAGGTGGTGATTCGCGAGCACGGCACGCTCGGCGACTCGGTACGGGCGAAAGTGCCGGTGCGCGAACCCGGTTCGGATCGGGTGGTGGGCGAGGTGAGTGTCGGGATCTCCACCGAGGCGGTGAGCGATCAGCTGGTGAGCGACCTGCGCCGGGCCGCCGTCTTGGTGTTGGGCGCACTGTTCACGGGGATCGCGGGGTCGGTGTTGCTGGCGCGACGGTGGCACGGGTTGACCCTGGGCTTGCAGCCCGCCGAGCTGGCCGAATTGGTGCGCGAGCAGGATGTGGTGCTGCACGGGATCGGCGTGGGGGTGGTCGCTGTCGATGCCAGGTGGCACACGACGGTGATCAATGACGAGGCGCGCGCCTTGCTCGGAATCGATGGGGAGAGTGGACGTCCCGTGGATTCGATCGGGCTCACGCCGCGTGTGCTCGAGGCGTTTCGCGCCGCCGACGGGCAGCCGGTGCAGGCGGCGGTCGGCGACCGGATCGTCGTGGTCACCGCCAGGACGGTCACCCGGGAGGGACGCGCGCTGGGGGCGGTGCTCGATGTGCGCGATCGGACCGATGTGGAGTCGCTGACCCGGCAGTTGGACGCGGTGCGGTCGATGAGCACGGTGTTGCGGGCGCAGCGGCACGAGTTCGCCAATCGGTTGCATCTGCTCAGTGGGTTGCTGCACGGTGATCGACCCGGCGAGGCCGCCCGATACATCGACGAGCTGCTCGGGTCGGGGCCGCTCGGCGCCGCGATGCCGGGGATCGAGGCGGTACGCGATCCGTATCTGCAAGCGTTTCTCGCCGCCAAGGCCGCTCATGCCAGGGAGAACGGGGTGTCGTTGCGGCTGGGGCCGAGCACCTGGGTGGACGCGAATCTCGTTGCGCCGGTGGATGTGACGACAGTGCTGGGCAATCTGCTCGACAATGCGATCGATGCTGTGCGCGCCGTCGGGCCTGGCGTGAACGCCGAGTTCGACGCACACCTCCGCGAGGATTCCGCGGCCGACGGGCCCGGCGCGCGGGCCCGTGCGCTCGTCGAGGTCGAGTTGGTGCAGGAGGGATCCACGCTGCACATCACCGTCGCCGACAGCGGCCCGGGAATCGGACCGGAATTGGTGGATTCGCTGTTCGCCGACGGGGTTTCGACGAAACACGATGGCGGGGTCCCCGGCGGTCGCGGGGTGGGGTTGGCGTTGTCGCGGCAGGTCGCTCGGGCGCTCGATGGCGATGTGTGGTTGGCCTCGGCCGGCGAGGCCGGTGGGGAACTGCGTGGGGCGGAGTTCATCGCGCGCCTACCCGGCGTGCTCAGCGAGGGAGAAGTGTCGTGAACCGGCCCGATTTCACCGTGCTCGTGGTCGACGACGACTTCCGGGTGGCGAACATGCATGCCGGAATCGTCGGCGCGCTCCCCGGATTCGCTGTCGGCGCGGTCGTCAACACCGTCGCCGCCGCCCGTCAGGCACTCGCCACGACCGCCATCGATCTCGCCCTGGTCGACGTCTATCTGCCGGATGGTTCGGGCATCGATCTGGTGCGCGAGTTGCACTGCGACGCCATGATGCTCACCGCTGCCACCGAATCGACCACGGTCCGGGCCGCCGCGACGGCGGGAGCGTTGGCGTATCTGGTGAAACCGTTCGATCACACCGTCCTCGCCGCCCGCCTGGCCGGCTACGCCCGTTACCGCAGAATCCTCGCCGTCCCCGAGGTGAGCGCACGCGAGGTCGACGCGGCGTTCGAAGCGCTGCGACCCCTCCCGGCCACCCCGGACCGGGGATCCGCCACCGCCTCCCCCACCCGGGAACTCGTCCTCCGAGCGGTGCACGGGGCCACCGCCCCGATGTCGGCGGGCGAGGTCGCCACCGCCATCGGAATCTCGCGGGCCACCGCCCAGCGCTACCTCGCCGCTCTCGTCACCACCGGCGATCTACGCATGCAACTGCGCTACGGCACCACCGGCCGCCCCGAACAGGAGTACTCCCCTACCCGCCGCACGCGGTGAGCGGCATGACCCACGTCGGCACCGAGACCCCGCCGGGTGCCGAGCGGTCCGGCGCACAAAATCAGTCGACCCGACGGTGACCCGGCAACTAGCGTTGATCCTCGCCATCACACCGCCGTCGAAAGGTCATGCCGTGCTCGAAGCCGAAGCGATCGCCGCCAACCGCGCGAATTGGGACGATCGGGCCGACGTGCACGCGCGTTCGCGGATGTACGACGTCGACGCCTTTCTGGCCGACCCGGACGACATCTCCTCGGTGGTGCGCAACGACCTCGCGGTACTGGCCCCACACCTTCCGGAATCCGGCATCCGGGGGCGGTCCCTGCTGCACCTGCAGTGCCACATCGGCACGGACACCGTGTCCTGGGCGCGGTTGGGTGCGATCGAGGTACACGGACTGGATCTGTCACCGAACTCGCTGCGCCACGCCGCGCGGATCGCCGCGGCCGACGGTCGCGAGATCACCTGGGTCGAAGGGGACGCGCGATTCGCCTCGGCGCTGCTCGACCGGCGCTTCGACACCATCGTGACCAGCGCGGGCACCATCGTCTGGCTGCCGGAGCTCACCGCGTGGGCGCGGTCGATCCATGACCTGCTCGAACCGGGTGGGGTGTTCGTGATCCGCGACGACCATCCGATTCTGGGTGCGATGCAGTACGAACCGTGGGAGATCGACGACGACTACCTCGGCGGGGGCGGTGCTCGGAGCTACTCGGACTCGGGTACCTACACCGAGGAATCCGAGGGGCAGATCGCGCACACCGCTAATCACGAGTGGCGCCACGATCTGGGGGAGATCGTCGGAGCGCTGCTCGGGGCCGGGCTCGTCATCGAGGCGCTGACGGAGCTGCCCTACATGGACTGGCCCGCGTTCTCCGATCTCGTGCCCTGCGAGCAGGGGTGGACGCTGCCCGACGGCGCACCGCGCATCCCGTTGAATTTCGCTGTCATCGCCCGCCGGCCTCGCCACTAGGCACTGTCGAGCCGCGAAGTCTCGGGCAGCGAGCGCAGGCACCACCGAGGCGGACGACGCCCGACACGCGGCGGGCGTTGTCCGGCTCTGATCAGCGTGACTGCAGCCAGCCGCCGATCCGCTGGGCGATGGCGTCGGGGGTGAGGCCGAGCTCTTCGAGGATCTCGTTGCGGGAGGCGTGGTCCAGGAATTGCTGGGGTACGCCGAGATCGCGAGTGGGGACGTCCAGGCCCGCGTCACGCAGGCGGGCGGAGACGGTGGAGCCGATGCCGCCGTGCAGGCCACCGTCTTCCACGGTGACGACGAGGCGATAGTTCTCCGCGAGCTTGACCAACGTGTCGGACACCGGGATGACCCAGCGCGGGTCGACGACGGTGACCGAAACGCCCTGGGGCTCGAGCAGTTCGGCGACCTTCATCGCGGTGCCGGCGAAGGGGCCGACGGCGACGATCAGGACGTCACCGTGCTGGGACTGCGCGGAACCCGCACCGGGCACGGCCAGTCGCAGCACATCCAGCCCGTCGAGCCGTTCCACGGCCGTGATGTCTTCGGCGACACTGCCTTTCGGGAATCGCAGCACGGTCGGACCGTCCGACACAGCGAGCGCTTCGGCCAGTTCCTCCCGCAGCGTGGCACCGTCGCGCGGGGCGGCGACGCGGATGCCGGGGATGATGCCCAGCAGCGAGAAGTCCCACATGCCGTTGTGACTGGCGCCGTCGGGGCCGGTGACGCCCGCGCGATCCAGCACGACCGTGACCGGCTGCTTCAGCAGCGCCACGTCCATCAGGAGCTGGTCGAACGCGCGGTTGAGGAAGGTGGCGTAGATGGCGATCACCGGGTGCATGCCACCCAGCGCCAGACCGGCCGCCGAGGCCATGCCGTGCTGTTCGGCGATGCCGACGTCGAACATGCGCTCGGGGAAGCGTTCACCGAACGCGGCCAGGCCCGTGGGGCCCGGCATGGCGGCGGTGATGGCGACGATGTCGGCACGGCGCGCACCGTGTTCGATGAGCTCCTCGGAGAACACCGCGGTCCAGCCCTTGGCCTTCTTGCCCGCCAGCGGGCGGCCGGTGAGCGGGTCGATCGGGTCGCAGGCGTGCATCTGGTCGGCGACGTGGTTCTCGGCGTGCTCGTAGCCGTTGCCCTTGCGGGTGACCACGTGCACCACGACCGGACCACCGAAGTCCTTGGCGCGCCGCATCGCAGCCTCGAGCGCGACGAGATCGTGGCCGTCGACCGGGCCGACGTACTTCATGCCCAGATCGGAGAACAGTTCCTGCGGGCTCACCGCGTCTTTGATCCCGGCCTTGAGCGCGTGGACCATCGAATACGCCGAATCCCCCACGGCCGGAATGCTTTTCAGGATGCGTTTCCCGGCGTCGAGCGCGTGCTCGTAGGCGGGCTGGGTGCGCAGGGCGGTGAGACGGTCGGCGAGTCCACCGATCGTGGGGGCATACGAACGACCGTTGTCGTTGACCACCACCACCACCGGGCGATCGGGCGCACCCGCGATGTTGTTGAGCGCCTCCCAGCACATGCCGCCGGTGAGCGCGCCGTCGCCGACGATCGCGACCGGGGTGCGGTCCTGCTCGGTGAGCGCGAACGCCTTCGCGAGGCCGTCGGCGTAGGACAGCGCCGCCGACGCGTGCGAGGACTCGACCCAGTCGTGTTCGCTCTCGGCGCGGCTCGGGTAGCCCGACAGACCGTCGCGGCTGCGCAGCGAGTCGAAGCGGTCCTTGCGGCCGGTGAGGATCTTGTGCACATAAGCCTGATGGCCGGTGTCGAAGATCAACGGATCGGCCGGCGAATCGAAGATCCGGTGTACGGCGATGGTCAGCTCGACCACCCCGAGATTGGGGCCGAGATGGCCTCCGGTGGCGGCGACCTTCTGCACCAGGAACTCGCGGATCTCGTCCGCCAGCTCCCGCAGCTGCGGCACGCTCAGCCGGCGCAGATCTTCGGGTGAATCCACCCGCGACAGCACTCCCACCTGAACTCGCTCCCTCCGGACTACATTGTGATCAGCCCAGTGTATTTGCCCGCGTGACGGGCACAGGCTCGCGGGCCCTTCCCAGCATGGGCACGGCGAGGTCTACGGTCGCGACGACGATACCGCCGCAGGCCCGGTGAACAGGACACGCGGGCGGAAATCGGGTTCGACCAAGGCTTACCTCACCGAGTTCCGGGCTGTGAGGACAATCTGCCCCGCGCGTCCAGGACCTGGCCACCAGCTCACCGCCCTACAGTGACGCTGTGATCCGACCGCACGGCGCGACGCGCACGATCGACCCCGGTGTGGTGGCGGGCATGCTCGACGAGGTGTACGCGGCCTGCCGCGACGACCTCTCCGGCGCACCCGCCGACTACATCCCCGAGCTCGCCGCCGTCGCACCGGATTCGTTCGGGCTGTGCCTGGCGACCGCCGACGGGCTCGTCTATCAGGTCGGCGACACCGATATCGGGTTCACCATCCAGTCCATCTCCAAGCCGTTCACCTACGCGCTCGCGCTGGCCGATCGCGGGCTCGACGGGGTGGCCGAGCACATCGATGTGGAGCCGTCGGGCGAGCCGTTCAACGAGATCAGCCTCGAACCCGACACCCAGCGCCCGAGCAATCCGATGATCAATTCCGGGGCCATCACCGCGGCCTCGCTGATCGACGGCCGCGACGCCGCCGACAAGTTCGAACGGGTCCGGCGCTGCTACTCCCGCTTCGCCGGGCGCGAGCTGACGATGAACGAGTCGGTCTACGAATCCGAAGCCCGCACGGGATACCGCAATCGGGCGATCGGGTACATGTTGCGCTCGGTCGGCATCATCGACGTCGACCCGGACGACGTGGTCGACCGGTACTTCCGGCAGTGCTCGATCGAGATCACCTGCGCCGATCTGGCCGTGATGGCGGCGACGCTCGCCGACAACGGGGTCAACCCGAAGACCCACGAACGGGCGCTGTCGACCGCGCTGACCGAACGGGTGCTGAGTGTGATGACCACCTGCGGCATGTACAACGCCGCCGGTGACTGGGTGACCACGGTCGGACTGCCCGCCAAGAGCGGGGTCGGCGGCGGGATCATCGCGGTGCTGCCCGGTCAGCTCGGGATCTCGGTGTATTCGCCGCGGCTGGACGGGCAGGGCAACAGTGTGCGCGGGGTCGCGGCGTGCCGGGAGCTGTCGCGGCGGCTCGAACTGCACTTCTGTCACGTGACCCGATCGGCGCGCACCGCGATCCGCGCCGACTACTCGGTGGCGCAGCTGCCGTCGCGGCTGCGCCGCACCCCCGAGGACGCCGAGTTGCTGGCCGCCCACGGTGACCGTGCGCGGGTCTACGAGCTGCACGGCGACCTGTTGTTCGCCGGTGCCGAGCGGGCGGTGCGCGCGATCGAGGGCAATGCCGACGAACTCGACGCGCTGGTGATCGACCTGCGCCGGGTCGGTGAGGTGAGCCAGGTGGCGCGCGGCATGGTCGAGCAGTTGCAGGCGGAGCTGGTGCGCCGGGGCAGCCGGGTGGCGCTGGTCGATCCCGACGCCAAGCTCGGTCACGAGGTGTCGAGTCTGGATCCGGACGATCCGCGCGGGCGGGTGTTCGTCGATCGCGACACCGCGACCGAATGGTGTGAGGACATCGTGCTCGACCGGCATCGGCCGCCGGGAACGCGCGCCGCCACCTCGATCGACCTCGACGAGCATCCGCTGCTGGTGGGGCTCGCCGCCGCCGACCGCGACCGGCTGTGCGCGGATTTCGTCACCCGCACCTTCGCCCGCGGTGAGGTGATCGCCGAGCGCGGCGAGCCACGGTCCGGGCTGTATCTGATTCTCGCCGGGCGGGTGCGGGCCACGTTCGCGGGCACCGACGGGCGGGTGCACCGGTTGGTGACCTTGTCGTCGGGGATGTCGTTCGGCGAGATCCCGATGTTGACCGGTGAGAAGTTCGTCAACGACATCGTCGCCGAGACCGGGCTGCGGGTGGCGGTGATGAGCGCGGCCGTGTTCGACGAGCTCGCCGAGCAGCGCCCGCACCTGAAGCTCGCCCTGCTGCAACGGCTCGCGGCGGGGGCGTACGCGCAGATGGAAGCCACCGTCCGAACCATCGCGGGCAACGCCGAGAACTACTGACCGTACGGCGGAACTCGGTCCGGACGCGAGACGTTGAGCAGCACAGCAGCCTTCGACCGACAGGAGTACCGCGGTGAGCAAGAAGTCCTGGCAGGCGAGCACGACCACCTTCGGGCGCGGCGTGGTCCGCGCGGTCCCCGATCTGATCCGGTTGACGCTGTCGGTGGAATCGCGCGCCGACACCGTCGCCGGGGCCTACGGGCGGGCCGGTGACCGGGTGAGCGCGGTCGTCGCGGCGCTGCGAGCCGCCGGGGTGAGTGACGCGGACATGGCGACCAGCGGCCTGAGCGTGCGCACCGAGACCGTCTACACCGACAACGGGCGCAACGAGATCGCCGGCTACCTGGCCTCCACCGGCCTCAGTGTGTCGCTGCGCGAAAACACCGGCGCCGACCCCGCCGACACGGTCGCCGCCGCGGTGAACGCGGGCGGCGACGATGTCCGCCTCGGCGGCCTCACCCGGGGCATCGCCGACCCGGCCCCTCTGCTCGAGCAAGCCCGCGACACGGCCTACGACGACGCGAAGGCGAAAGCCGAGCAGTACGCGACCCGCGCCGGAGTGACCCTGGGCGCCGTCCTGCAGATCACCGAGGACATCTCGCCCCAGACCTCCCGCGCCTACGACATCAGCGCGGAGATGGACTCCTCCCCCATGCTGATGGCCCGAGCGAGCTCCCCGGTTCCCGTGGTCCCCGGCGAAACCGAAGTCGGAGCGAGCGTCCGCGTGACCTGGGCCCTCGACTAGGCAGCCCGGCGCGGTCTACCCGGGGTGCGCGAGGAGCGCTTCGACGGCGCGTTCGGCGCTCTGGACGGCGCTTTCCATCGTGGCGCACCAGTCCGTGCGGGTCCAGTCGCCGGCCAGCATCAGGTTCGGGACCGAGGTGCGCTGGCCGGGGCGCAGGTTGTCGGTGCCGAGAACCTGGGAGAAGGTCGCCTTCGGCATCTTCACCACATGGCCGGTGACGACCTGAGCGTCGGCGGCTTCCGGGTAGTAGCGGCGGATGAGATCCATCTGCTCGGCGACGATCTCGCTGTTGCTCTTGTGGATCTGCTCGTACGCACCGCTGGTCGTCAGACAGTACAGCCAGGTGCCGTCGGGCGCGCGCTGGTGCATGCGCTGCCGGTCGAAGACCTGATCGATCACTCCGGTGCCGCCGATCAGCGCTTCCATCGCCGACTTCGTTTTCAGTGGCCGGTCCAGGTACAGGTTCGTACTCACGATCGGGGTGAAGCCCAGTTTGTCCGCGGCAGCGTAGATTTCGGCATGCTCGGGCAGGTCGTCGAGGAGCCCGCCGATACCGGAGTTCGGGACCGCGCAGATCACCGCGTCGGCCTCGACCACCGAGCCGTCCGCCAGCGCCACCCCCGTCGCCTTACCGCCGACGATGACGATCTTGCGGGCCACCGCCCGGTAACGCACGTCGACCCCGTGGCGTTCGAAGACCTTCTCGGCACCGGTGATGTAGAGCGTGTCCAGATCCACGGTGGGATAGCCGATCGTCACACCCGTCCGGGTCCGCAGCCCGATCCTGACCCCGGTGGCCAGCACGTCGGCGAACACCTTCGCCGACTCCTTGTCCACCGGTTCGGCGGCGATGCCGAGCGCGAGCCAATCCCACAGGGCCTCCCGCGCTTTCGGCGGCATCGCCAGACGCCGGAACCACTCGTCGGTGGTGATGTCGGCGAGGTACGCCGGCTGCCACAGTGCCTGGCGAACCAACGTCAGCGCGGAACGCAGCGCACGTAGCCGCTCCAGCGGTCCCGCGTCGGGATGCGCACCCATCAGCGTGCGCACGGCGGCGAAACCCTTGGTATGCAACATGACTGCGCGACCACCCGGCCAGCGCAGACTCCCGGCGCCGGGGAACTCCACGTACTGCCGGGTGCCCACGCTCTCCAGATACCGCCACAGGCTGCGGTACCCGCTGGCCACCACGTGCTGGCCGTTGTCGGCGAGGTCGTCCACCTCGGCGACCCGCATCGCCTGCGTGCGGCCGCCGAGCCGACCTCGCCGCTCCAGCAGAGTCACCTGTTCACCGGCTTCCGCCAGCCACACGGCAGCGGCCAGCCCGGCCAGCCCACCCCCGATGACAACGAACCGGCGTGAGTCGTTCACGTCCACCATTGAGACAATGTAGCGCGAACTCTCTCTTTCTATCGGCAGAATCGTCCGGGACCACCGACCACTCAGCGGTCGAGCAGCGCCACGCATTCGACATGGTGCGTCGCCGGGAACGCGTCGAAGGCCCGCAGCTCCGCCAGGTGGTAACCGGCGTCCAGGTACAACCCCAGATCACGCGCGAAAGCCGCCGGGTCGCACCCGATGTGCACAATCCGGCGAGGATCGGCATCGGCGACGGCGGCGACGACATCCTTGCCCGCCCCCGCCCGCGGCGGATCGAGCACCACGACATCCGGTCTACCGGAAGCACTGCGAGCCCACGGCTCGACCCGCTCACCGCGCAACTCCAGCCAGGGCAGATCCCCCAGCGCCGCCACCCCGTCGACAACCGCCGAACGAGCGGATTCGACACCGATCACCGCACCGGTCTGGCCCACCTGCTCGGCCAAGCGCGCCGCGAACACACCCACACCGGCGTAGAGATCCCACCCGGAACCGCCGGGAGCGAGCCCCGACCACTCGGCGATCAGATCCGAATAACATTGCGCCGCACCGCGATGTGCCTGCCAGAAACCCGTCGCCGACAACTCCCAGCGACGCCCCGCCACATACTCGACGACGCGACCCGAACCCTCGACCACACACTCCTCACGCGGCGCGTTCATCGCCGACTTCCGCGAAGCCGCCCGGTCCCGGATCGCCCCACGCTCGTCACTCACCGGCGGCGCCGACTCACGACGACGCCCGGGACGCCGGTCACGACCACGGCTCGCGCCACGCGGCGTCTGCGGGCGCCCGGAGGGCCCGCCGGCAGGAGTCTCGGCCAGTTCCACGATATGACGCACACCGTCACCGTCGATCGCGACCACCAGATCGGCCCCCGGCGTCCACAACCGATCCGCGACGCCGTCGAGCGCACCGGCGACCGGCTGCGGGCAGCGCAGATCCGTGATCACCTCCGTACTGCGGTACCGGTGCACACCGGCGCGCCCGGCACCGTCGACGACCAACCGCACCCGCGTGCGCCAACCACCGGTGACCGCACCCGAATCACCGGCGATCGGCTCGACCGTCACCTCGCGCTCGATCTTGGCCAACCGGCGCAACTGCTCTTCCACCACCGTGGCTTTGAGCGCGCGCTGCGCCGCGGGCGTCGCGAAGGAGAAGTCACAGCACCCCGCACCGCCCGGCCCGGACACAGCACAGGTCGCGGGTACCCGGTCCGGGGACGCCTCGATGATCTCGATCGCGTCGGCCCGGCAGAACGAGCCGCCGCGGTCCTCGGTCACCCGGGCCCGCACCAGCTCACCGGGCAGCCCGTGTCGCACGAACACGACCCGGCCCTCGTGACGCCCGACGATGAACCCGCCGTGCCCGGGCGACCCGAGGCGCACCTCGAATTCCTGTCCGCTCCCATCACTCACGGCCACACCCACTCTCACCCTCGACCGGCGCGCCGCTCATTCGCGACGTCCTGGTCGTTCGAAACCTCGGCGCACCGAACCCGGTGCGTTCACATCGGCTGCCTGCTTGGCCCTGGTGGAGGAACTGAGCTGCCACGGCACGCTCGTCACCATCACACCGGGCTCGAACAGCAACCTGCCCTTCAACCGCAGCGCGGACTGGTTGTGCAGCACCTGCTCCCACCAGTGACCGACCACATATTCGGGAATGAAGACGGTGACCACGTCGCGCGGGGCGTCCTTGCGTACCCGCTTGACGTAGTCGAGCACCGGCTTGGTGACCTCGCGGTACGGCGATTCGATCACCTTCAGCGGCACGTTGATCTCGCTGTTCTCCCAGGCCCGCACCAGCTTGCGGGTGTCGGCGTCGTCGACGTTGACCGTCACCGCTTCCAGGGTGTCCGGGCGGGTCGCGCGCGCGAAGGCCAGCGCACGGCGCGTGGGCAGGTGCAGCTTGGAGACCAGGACCAGGGAGTGGGTGCGGCTGGGCAGCACGCCGTCCCAGTCGGATTCGTCGAGTTCGCGCGAGACGGAGTCGTAGTGCTTACGGATCAGCTTCATCACGACGAAGATCGCCACCATCGTGAGGATCGCGATCCAGGCACCGGCGAAGAACTTGGTGACGAGCACGATCATCAGCACGGCGCCGGTCGCGGTCAAACCGATCGCGTTGATCACCCGGGAGCGCTGCATCTTCCCGCGCTGCGCCGGGTCGGTCTCGGTGCGCAGCAGGCGCGTCCAGTGCCGCAGCATGCCGGTCTGGCTCAGCACGAACGAGACGAACACACCCACGATGTAGAGCTGGATCAGCTTGGTCACTTCGGCGCCGAAGACCACCACGAACGCGATCGCGGCACCCGAGAGGAACAGGATGCCGTTGGAGAACGCGAGCCGGTCGCCGCGGGTGTGCAGCTGACGGGGCAGGTAGCGGTCCTGGGCCAGGATCGAACCGAGGACGGGGAACCCGTTGAACGCGGTGTTGGCGGCCAGCACCAGGATCAGCGCGGTGACGATGGTGATGAAGAAGAAGCCGATCGGGAAGCCGTGGAACACCGCTTCGGCGATCTGCGCGATCAGCGTCTTCTGGTGATAGTCGGCGGGCGCGCCGATCAGGTGCGCGGGGTCGTGGGCATACACCACGCGGATCTTCTGGGCCAGGATGATGATGCCCATCAGCAGCACGATCGCGATGGAACCCAGCAGCAACAGGGTGGTCGCGGCATTGCGCGACTTGGGTTTACGGAACGCGGGCACACCGTTGCTGATGGCCTCCACACCGGTCAGCGCCGCACAGCCGGAGGAGAAGGCACGCGCGATCAGGAAGGCGAAAGCCAGGCCGTAGAGGTGCTCGTCTTCGGCATCGAGCCCGAACCCGGCCGACTCGGCCTGGATGTCATCGCCGAGCCCATAGGTACGGAACAGGCCCCAGGCCAGCATCACGACCATCCCGACGATGAACGCGTAGGTCGGAATCGCGAACGCCGTACCGGATTCGCGTACCCCTCGCAGGTTGATCGCGGTCAGGATCGCGATCGCCACCACCGCGAACAGCACTTTGTGCGTGGCGACGAACGGAATCGCGGAACCGATGTTCGACGCCGCCGACGAGATCGACACCGCGACGGTGAGCACGTAGTCGACCAGCAGCGCGCTGCCGACCGTCAGACCGGCGGTGGGGCCGATGTTCTTGGTCGCGACCTCGTAGTCGCCACCGCCCGACGGGTAGGCGTGCACGTTCTGCCGGTAGCTGGCGACGACCACCGCCATCACCAGGGCTACGGCGAGACCGACCCACGGCGCGTACACGTAGGCCGAGATGCCCGCCGCCGACAGCACCAGGAAGATTTCCTCCGGGGCATAAGCGACCGACGACATCGCGTCGGAGGCGAAGACCGGAAGAGCGATACGCTTGGGCAACAATGTGTGGCCGAGCGAATCGCTACGGAACGGCCTGCCCAGCAGCACACGCTTGGCTGCCGTCGTCAACTTGGACACCGGGCTGAGCATAGAGGAGTTCACCAGTACCTTCGCGCGCACGTTCGTGGGCGTCACGGCGATGTCTGGATTGTTTGCCTCGCGTCGGCACGGGGAAAATGGGCGATGGGAGCATCCGGCGGGTACGGTCCTTGCCGGACGCCACGGGTAGGCAAGGAACGAGGGTGCACGGTGTACGTAGTGATCATGGGGTGCGGGCGTGTCGGCTCGTCACTGGCGCGTGCGCTGACCCGGGTGGGTCACGAGGTCACGGTCATCGACCGGGATCCCGCAGCCTTCCGCCGCCTCGGTGAGGGCTTCCCCGGCCAGGAGGTGATCGGCGTCGGCTTCGACCGTGAGGTGCTGACCCGCGCGGGGATCGAACGCGCCGACGCCTTCGCCGCGGTGAGCTCCGGTGACAACTCCAACATCATCTCGGCCCGAGTGGCCAGAGAGATGTTCGGCGTCGAACGTGTCGTCGCCCGCATCTACGACGCCAAGCGCGCCGAGGTGTACGAACGACTCGGCATCCCGACCATCGCCACCGTGCCGTGGACCACCGATCGGTTCCTGCGCACCCTCATCGGCGACAACTCGACCACCACCTGGCGCGACCCCACCGGCGCGGTCGCGGTGACCCAGCTGACCCTGCACGAGGAATGGTCCGGTCGCACCGTGCGCGATCTGGAACGCGATCTGCAGGTGCGGGTGGCGTTCATCCTGCGCTTCGGCCAGGGCCTGCTGCCCGAATCCAAGACGATCGTCCAGGCCGACGACGTCGTCTATGTCGCGGCCACGTCCGGCACAGTCGGCGAGGCGATCGCCCTGGCCGCCAAGGCCCCACTGAGCGAGGACTGAACACATGAAGGTCGCCATCGCCGGAGCGGGCGCGGTCGGGCGCTCGATCGCCAGGGAACTCCTACGCGGCGGACATCGGGTGATGCTGCTCGAACGCCAGCTCGACCACATCGATCCCGCCGCCATCCCCGATGCCGTCTGGGTGCACGCCGACGCCTGTGAGCTGTCGCTGCTGGAGAACGCCGATCTCGAGACCTACGAGGTGGTGATCGCGGCCACCGGTGACGACAAGGCGAATCTGGTGCACGCTTTGCTCGCCAAGACCGAGTTCGGGGTGCGCCGGGTGGTGGCGCGGGTCAACGATCCGCGCAACGAATGGCTGTTCAACGAGTCGTGGGGGGTCGACGTGGCGGTGTCGACGCCGCGGCTGCTCGCCTCGCTCGTCGAGGAGGCCGTCTCGGTGGGTGATCTGGTGCGGCTGATGACGCTGCGCCAGGGACAGGCCAACTTGGTCGAGATCACCCTGCCCGCCGACACCCAGTTGGCAGGCAAGCCGGTGCGGACCTTGACGATGCCGCGCGATACCGCGCTGGTGACGATCCTGCGCGGCGGCCGGGTGATCGTGCCGCAACCCGACGACCCGTTCGAAGGCGACGACGAACTGCTGTTCGTCACCTCGGTGGAGGCCGAAGAGGATCTGCGGCTCACCCTGGCGACGCACGGCGTGCGGCCGTAAGGCCCTACGCCACTTTCAGTTCCGCGCGCAACTTGTTGAGCGCGCGGTGCTGCATCACCCGGACCACGCCCGGGCTGGTGCCGATGGCCTCGGCGGTCTGGGCCGCGCTCCAGCCGAGCACGATGCGCATGTGCAGCACCTCACGGTGATTCGGCGCGAGCACCTTCATCAGTTCGAGGGTGGCGGCGCGGCGTTCGTAGGCCAGCACCCACTCCTCCGGGCCCGCCGAAGTGCTGGCGCTGTCGGGCAACTCGGCCGTCGGATAGGCGGTGTGCTTGCCGCGACGGAACGCGTCGGAGACCTTGTTGGCGGCGATACCGTAGACGAAGGCCAGGAACGACTTGCCCTGATCGCGGTAGCGCGGGATGGCGGTGACGGTGGCGATCAGGACTTCCTGGGTGACATCGTCAGCGGTGACGGTGAGATGGCCGGTGGTCCCCATCCGGGCCGAGCAGTACCGGCGGACCACCGGGTGCACCAGACGCAGGATCTCGGCGACGGCATCGCGGTCACCGGCGGCGGCCGGGCCGATCAGCGCGTCGAGTTCGGCGCCGATGCGCTTGCTCTCCGACAGCACGGGCGCCGGGGTCTTGGCGCCGTCGCGGCGTACTGCGGTGGCCGGTCGCTCATTTCGGTGCTCGGTTGCCATCATGGTCGCCGGTCCTCTCACGATCATCGCGTTTTTCCTACGCATTGATCGTGCGACGAACAACCGGTCGCGACCAGGTACCCCAGGGTGGGTACTTCCCCACCTCCGGCGGCACACTGCCCACCCTTACGCGGTCACGGATTCCGTTCCGGCGCCGGACTTGTCGGCCTTCGCGGTGGGCAGATGCCCGGCGCGGCGCACTGCCCACACCGTCACCACCAGAGCGACCGCGGTGAGCGGCCAGCCCATGCCGATCCGCGCCACGGCCAGCCAGGTGGTGTGGTCGGTGTCGTAGAGCTGCGACTGCACCAGGTAGCGGGCGCCGAACACGACCACCCAGACCACGGTGGCCAGGTCGTAGAGCTTGCGAACACGCTTGTCGGTACGCCAGCGATGACCGTGGCCGTTGAGCGCACCCCAGATCACCCCGACCAGTGGCCGGCGCAGCAGGATCGACACCGCGAACACGCCCGCGTACACCAGGCTGGTGTAGATGCCGAACAGGAAGAAGCCCTTGGCCTCCCCCACCCGCTGGGCGATGAGCGCGCACAGGCCGACGCCGAGGAAGCCGGAGACGGCGGGCTGGATGGGGCTGCGCTGCACCAGTCGCCAGATCAGGATGGCGGCGGCGACGCCGAGCGCGGCCCAGATGGCCACGGTGAGGCCCGCGACGGTGTTCACCGGGACGAAGACCAGAACGGGGAGGGTGGAATAGATCAGGCCGCTGAAACCGCCGAGCTGCTCGAGCAAGGTCTGTTCGGCCTTGTCTACCTCGGTGTCGATCTCCGGGTCCACCTGCTCATCGGTGACCACGGGCAACGCCACGGTGGCTTCGGGGTCCGCGGCAGTGCGGTACTCGTCGCTGGAGGGCATACGTCAGCTGTTCCCGCGCAATTCGTAGTAGGGGTTGAAGATCACTTTGCGGCCGTCGCGATCGCCGACGCGGCCACGGACCAGAATGCGCCTGCCCGGCTCGATACCGGGAATGCGCCTGCGCCCGATCCACACCAGGGTGATGGCATCGGTGCCGTCGAAGAACTCGGCCTGCACGGTGGCACCGGCCGCCTTGGGACACGCCTCGACACTGCGGAGTCTGCCCAGAATGGTCGCCTCTTCGCCACGACAACAATCCTTGGCCCGCCGGGCGCCGGAAGCATCGGCGGTCTCGGCCAGTTCCTCGGCGTCGAGCTGGTCGATATCGGCGGTGAGACGACGACCGAGTCGGCGAAAATATCCCGAGTCCGGACCCGATCCCGACTTGTGTCCGCCCGTGGATGACGACATGTCACGCTTCTCCCGCTAGTTGGCCGTACACCGCCACTGTAGATGGGCAAACGCCCGGCCGCTACGCTCGGTCGGTGTTGCGCACCCCACCCCAGGTCACCATGGTCGCCCTGCCGGGAACCGGCTCCGACGCCGATTTCGCGGCCCGCGCGTTCGGGCCTGCCGCCCTCGCGTACGGACTCGCCTTCCACGCCGTCGAACCGGACCCGCAGGCCGTGATCGGGAGCTGTACCGCGGCTTTGGACGCGGCCGCGGCGCGCGGTCCGGTCCTGGCCGCGGGCATCTCCCTCGGCGCCGCGATCGCACTCGACTGGGCAGCCGAGCACCGTACCGCGGTGGTCGGTGTCATCACAGCATTACCCGCCTGGACGGGTGCCGAAACCGCCGCGTGCCCCGCCGCATCGAGCGCCGCGGTTACCGCCGAGCAACTGCGAGCCGACGGTCTGGAGGCGGTGATCGAGCGGATGCGTGCGTCGAGTCCGCCGTGGCTGGCCGACGCGCTGACCCAGTCGTGGCGCGGGCAGTGGCCGCACCTGCCCGCCGCGCTGGACGAGGCCGCCGCATACGCGTGGCCGTCACTGGCGGATCTGGCGGGCAACGACGTGCCGGTCGCGGTGGTCGGCGCGAGCGACGACCCGGTACACCCGATCGCCGTCGCCGAGGAATGGGCGGCAACTTTGCCGTCGGCCCGACTGCACCGGGTGACACTCACCGAGCTCGGCGCCGACCCAGCGATACTCGGACATGCCGGATTCGCGGAGTTGAGCGCGTTGCTGCCGGCGACCACACAGACAACGAACAGCCTTGCAGCACAACTGATTTCGCGAGTACACGGGTAACTCGCCGGGTAACCCGACACCAGACCCACCCCGAACCGCAGGCCCGGTCACCAGCGGAACCGCCTCCCCGCGACCGGAAGAAGTCGCGGAGAGGCGGATGCGCCTAGTTCAGTCCTAGTTGCTGCATGGCCGAGCCGTCCGCGCCGCGCCGCGGCTCGTCCGGCAGTTTCGGCGGGAGGGCCGAGGGCGGGGGCGCGGCCGCGGCGGCCGCCTGGGCCTCGAGGGCGTCCTGCTGGGCCTGGACCTGCTGCTGGTGGGCGGCGGCCAGCTGTTCGGCCAGTTCCTGGGGCAGGACCACCGGAAGCGGGTCGCGCACGGGCAGGGGGTCGGTGCCACGGCGGACCACGGCGTCGGCCAGGACCGCGCGGGCCGCGGTGATCAGCGGGCTGCGGTCGTCGACGGCGCCCTTGGGGCCCGCGGCGACCAGCCGGATCATCCAGCGTGGGCCGTCGACGCCGATGAAACGCAGGTCGGCGCCCTCGGTGATCGCCTTGACCTCACGGCCCCACGGGCCCTTCTCGACGGCCACGCTCGCGCCGTCGCCGCGCAGCGACTCCGCCAGATCCGCGGCGACCGTGCGCCACTGACCCGCCGACTTGGGCGCGGCGTAGGCGGCGACCGTGAGCCTGCCGTGCTCGGTGGCCAGGTGCACCGCCTGCGGGGTGCCGTCGGGACTCATCTCCACCTGCAGCTGCCCGCCCTGGGGCACCGGGATGAGCACCGAGCCGAGGTCGAGGCGGCGCGAGATGGCCTCGTCGGAGACCTCGCTGATGTCGTAGGGGCCCGCGGCGGCATCGGGAGCGTGGTCGAAATTGCCGTAGATGCGCTCATCGGTGGGAGCGTCGTCGAAGTCGAGGCGGGCGAAGTCGGGCCGCTGGAACTCGTCGGTGTCGTACTCGTCGGAGTCCGCGTCCAAGTCGTAGTCCGCCTCGTCGTACTCGACCTCGTCGTATTCGACGTAGTCGACGTCCTCGTCGCGCGCGCGCTTCTTCTTACCGAACAGACCCATCACGCCTCCTTGCCGGCCAGGCTGGCATGCCCGCCGCTCGACCCGTACCCGCCGGTGCCACGGGCGGTGTCGTCGAGATCGTCGACCTCGGCGAAGTCGACCAACTCGACCCGCTGCACCAGCAACTGCGCGATGCGGTCGCCGCGACGCAGCTCGACGGCGGTGCGCGGGTCGTGGTTGATCAGGCACACCTTGATCTCACCGCGGTAGCCCGCGTCGACCGTGCCGGGCGTGTTGACCACCGACAGCCCGGCCTTCGCGGCCAAGCCGGACCGGGGGTGGATCAAGCCGACCGTGCCCATCGGCAACGCGATCGCGATCCCGGTGCCGACCAGCACCCGCTCGCCCGGTTCGATGATCACATCCTCGGTGGTACAGAGGTCGACGCCCGCGTCACCCGGATGGGCACGCGTCGGCACAGGGATGCCGGGATCGAGCCGCCGCAGCGGAATCGGTGCAAGTGCGTTCACATCGGTCGAGACTACGCGGTCGAGGCCGGACCTTCTCGTCGCAGCCCTGGTGCGGTGACCTAGTGTTGAGGGGTGCCCGACCAGCCCCATTCCCCGACGACCGCGACCACCGACACCGACCATCGCGCGCCGAGCGCGCCGGGTCCGTCGCCCTACTCCGAGCGCCTGTGGGTGCCGCTGTGGTGGTGGCCGGTCGGCTTCGCGATCGCGGGCCTGCTCGCGGCCGAGATCCACATGGGCGCGCCGGGGCTGCGGGCGTGGCTGCCGTACGTCTTGCTGGCGCCGGTCCCGGTCTGGATTCTGTTGTGGATGAGCAGGCATCGCCTGGATGTCACCGTGGCGGAGGACGGTACGGCGGAACTGCGCGTCGACCGCGCCCACCTACCGGTGAGCTTCGTCGCGCGCGCCGCGGCCGTCGCGCCGACGGCCAAGAGTGCCGCGCTGGGCCGGCAACTCGACCCCGCCGCCTATGTGCAGCACCGGGCCTGGATCGGCCCGATGGCATTGCTGGTACTGAACGACCCGGACGACCCGACGCCGTACTGGTTGGTCAGTACGCGAAGGCCGGACCGGGTCTTGGCCGCGCTCGGACTCCCGAGCGCGGGCTGACCCTTCCTCGCTGATCCCTACGGATCAGTCTGCGTAGCCCTATGCGGGTCGATCGACCGCACGGTGCCGCGCACTGCCTGCCGCTAGAGCGCGCAATCCATGCAGATGAGCTGTCCACCCTTCTCGGTGGCCAGTCGGCTGCGGTGATGCACGAGGAAACAGCTCGAGCAGGTGAACTCGTCCGCCTGCTTCGGGACCACCCGAACGCTGAGTACCTCGTCGGACAAGTCCGCGCCGGGAAGCTCGAACGATTCCGCTGTATCGGATTCGTCGATGTCCACGACGGCGGACTGCGCCTCGTTGCGGCGGGCCTTCAGCTCCTCGAGCGAATCCTCCGACACCTCGTCGGATTCGGTGCGCCGCGGTGCGTCATAGTCGGTTGCCATGTCGTCTTCCCCTCAGTCCTTACTCCGTATATCCCGGATCAGTCGATTGCCGTAACCCCGCAGGGTTCCGGCGTTCGTACCGCCCCGCCGGTGGTGCACCTCACACGTGCACCGGTCGTCTATCAGGTTCGATCGGCTAGCGATCTACTCCGACAGCGTTCGGTAAACGCAGGACATGCCCTTGTTGTTCCCGCGACCGACCACCGTTTCACCGGTAAATATTCGATCTGGGCGGCCAGACAATAGCGGACCTGTGGACGAAAGTCGCAATCAAACCCGCGCCGAGCCGAAACCGACGACGAATCGTCACCTGCCGGGAAACTCGCCGAGACCTCCCGGACTCGCGCGCCGCCGCGAGACTCGTAGAGTGAGCGCGTGGTTTCACTGATCACCGAAGGCAGCGCGACAGATCGCGACGGCAAACCCTTTCCGCGGCGGCGGCCCGAGCTCTGGCTCGCGCTCGTCCTCGTGCTGGCTCTGGTGAGCCTGTTCGTCTGGATCACGGCGTTCCGAACCCGTGACGACAGCAACGAACCGATGGCGTGCAACGCGCCGAGCACACCGACGGCCACCAACGCACCGCAGCCCGCGGCGCTGGGCACCCGGGTGGGTCCGACGCGACTCGCGGAGGTTGACCCGGCGGCCCTGTCGGAGTCGCGGGTGCGGGTGTTCAACGCCAACGGCAAGAGCGGCCAGGCGGGCAACATCGGCGCGGCGCTGGCCGACCTCGGCTTCGCCGGCGCGCCGGGGACACAGGTCGGTAACGATCCGGTCTATGTCAGCGGCGACCTCACCTGCACCGGTCAGATCCGGTTCGGTGTGAACGGCCGACCGGCGGCCGCCTCGGTGCAGTTGATCGCGCCCTGCGCCGAGCTGATCGAGGATCCGCGCACCGACGACACCGTGGACCTGGTCCTCGGGCAAGCGTTCGGTGAGTCGCTGCGCCCCGGCGCCGACGCCGAGGCGGTGCTCCGCTCGCTCAAGAACCTGGCCCCCGGAGCGAGCTCGTCCTCGATCGACCCGGATCTCCTCGACGCCGCGCGCGAAGTCAAGTGCTGAGCGATCTAGTCCGGTAGTGCCGTCGGCGCGCCGACCCGGTCGAGCAGGTCGTCGAGGTCCGCGGCGATGCCGGGCGCCGCGACGACCGTCAGTTCGCCCGCGGCACCACCGACGGTGACCGGGGGAACGTGCACGACCGCGCCGGCTTCGGCGGCGATGAGGGCGCCCGCGGCCCAGTCCCAGGCGTTGAGGCCGTGCTCGTAGTACGCCTCCAGCCTGCCCGAGGCAACGTGGCACAGGTCCATGGCGGCGGCGCCGAGGCGGCGGATGTCGCGGATCCGGGGCAGGATCTCGGTGAGCAGCTGCGCCTGGCGGGCGCGGCGCGCGCTGCCATAGGCGAAGCCGGTGGCTACCAGGGCCACCGAGAGCGAATCCTCGCTACTGCAGCGCAATGTCACCCGGGTGCCGTCCGGTCGCACAGCGTGCGATCCAGCGCCCAGTGCGGCGCTGTAGGTGGTGGCGGCGGCGACGTCGACCACGGCGCCCGCCACGGGCTTGCCGTCGACGACCGCGCCCACCGAGACGGCGTAGCCGGGGAGCCCGTAGAGGAAGTTCACGGTGCCGTCGATCGGGTCGACGACCCAGGTGACCGCGCCCGGCGCGGTGGCGCCGACATCGCCGCCGCCCTCCTCCCCCAGAATCGCGTCGCCGGGCCTGCGCTCGGCGAGCAGCCCGCGGATCAGCTGTTCGGATTCGGTGTCGACGATGGTGACCGGATCGGTGACGTGTCCCTTGGTGGCCACCGCGCCCGCCACGGGTCCGTCGTCGGCGAACACCTCGGGCCTGCGGGCACGGACATGCGCGGCGGCGGTCTCCGCGAGCTCGACGGCGAGACGCCGCAACTGCTCGTAATCGGCGGATGTGGTGGGGGCGGTGATGGTCTCGGGCTCG
Source organism: Nocardia sp. NPDC060249 (assembly GCF_042728755.1). Taxonomy (NCBI): domain Bacteria; kingdom Bacillati; phylum Actinomycetota; class Actinomycetes; order Mycobacteriales; family Nocardiaceae; genus Nocardia; species Nocardia sp. NPDC060249. The sequence continues at coordinate 861,436 of NZ_JBHXAQ010000001.1, read as the reverse complement.
GTGTAGTCGGGCACCCACCCATCGCATCACATGTCGTGGCTCGTCGCGCGAGTGGTGACTACCGCTACTCTTCTCCGTGGTGTCTGCCAGGCACATCGACCACGTCAGCAAGGGGTTGAATCATGTCCACTCGGGGGCACGCATTCGGTATCGACATCGGCGGCAGCGGGGTGAAGGGCGCCGAGGTCGATCTGGCCACCGGCCTGCTCACCCATGACCGCATCAAGATCGCGACCCCGCAGCCGTCGACTCCGGCCGCCGTCGCGGCGGCGGTCGCCGAACTGGTCGCGCGGTCAGGGTGGGAGGGCCCGGTCGGCATCACCATGCCGTGCGTGGTGCTCGGCGGCCACGCCAGAACCGCGGCCAACATCGACCAGGCATGGATCGGCACCGACGCCCGCGCGTTGTTCGCGAAGGCGCTGGGCGGGCGTGCGGTCACCGTGCTCAACGACGCCGACGCGGCGGGCCTGGCCGAGGACTCCTACGGCACCGCGCGCGACCTCGACGGGCTGACGCTGCTGCTCACCTTCGGCACCGGCATCGGCTCCGCGCTGCTCTACAACGGCGTGCTGGTGCCCAACTCCGAGCTCGGCCATCTCAAGATCGACGGCGTCGACGCCGAGGATCTGGCCGCGGCCTCGGTGAAGGACAACGAGGGCCTCACCTACCCGGAGTGGGCGCAGCGAGTGAGTCGCGTGTTGCGCCACATCGAGGATCTGTTCTGGCCGAACGTGATCGTGGCGGGCGGCGGTATCAGCCGTGATCACGAACAGTGGATTCCGTTGCTCACCAACCGAACTCCCGTGATTCCGGCCGTATTGAAGAACACCGCGGGTATCGTCGGCGCGGCGATGGCCATCGAGGCGGGCCTCGCGCCGTAGCCCGGCGCGGCCCGCGACGCAACGCCTGGGTGGCATCGTGCCATGAGTACCCTGGTTGGATCGTTACAATGGAACACGTCCGGCGGTGAGCCGGTGAAACCTTCCGGCCGCGGCCGGTCGCGAGAAGGTCGGTGAACGAGCGCCGACTTCCCCCGGCCGACGCATCGCCGGTGCAACCCGACCGACCGCTCCGCCGGAAAACCACTCTGGCGTGACGCCGCACGAGACCGTCACGAAAGGGCGTACGTGGTAGCCACGAATACCCGTCAGACCGCCGACTCGGCCTCCGACGCCGATGCCGACGACGCCGTAACCCCGGCCAAGAAAGCGCCGGCCAAAAAGGCCGCCGCCAAAAAGGCGCCGGCCAAGAAGGCCGTAGCCAAGAAGGCGCCGGCGAAGAAGGCTGCCGCCAAGAAGGCTCCGGCCAAGAAGACCGCCGCGAAGAAGGCGACCGCGGGCGAGGGCGGTGACGAGCAGCTCGACGACGAGTCGGTCGAGGTCGACGATCTCGGTGATCTCGAAGTCGCCGAAGACGAACTCGTCGGCGAGGAAGTCGTCGTCGAAGACGTCGCCGAGGAAGCCGCCGACGTCGCCGAGACCGCGGAGCCCTCCGAGAAGGACAAGGCGTCCGGCGATTTCGTCTGGGACGAGGAGGAGTCCGAAGCCCTGCGCCAAGCGCGCAAGGACGCCGAACTCACCGCCTCCGCCGACTCGGTGCGCGCCTACCTCAAGCAGATCGGCAAGGTCGCGCTGCTCAACGCGGAGGAGGAGGTCGAACTCGCCAAGCGCATCGAGGCAGGCCTGTTCGCCGCGGAGAAGATGCGCGAGTTCGCCGAGGCGGGCGAGAAGCTCTCGGTCACCACGCGCCGCGATTTCAACTGGATCGTGCGCGACGGCAACCGGGCCAAGAACCACCTGCTCGAGGCCAACCTGCGACTGGTCGTCTCGCTGGCCAAGCGCTACACCGGTCGCGGCATGGCGTTCCTCGATCTCATCCAGGAAGGCAACCTGGGTCTGATCCGCGCGGTCGAGAAGTTCGACTACACCAAGGGTTACAAGTTCTCGACCTACGCGACGTGGTGGATCCGGCAGGCCATCACCCGCGCCATGGCCGACCAGGCCCGCACCATCCGTATCCCGGTGCACATGGTCGAGGTCATCAACAAGCTCGGCCGCATCCAGCGCGAGCTGCTCCAGGACCTGGGCCGTGAGCCCACGCCGGAGGAGCTCGCCAAGGAAATGGACATCACGCCGGAGAAGGTCCTCGAGATCCAGCAGTACGCGCGTGAGCCGATCTCGCTCGACCAGACCATCGGCGACGAGGGCGACAGCCAGCTCGGTGACTTCATCGAGGATTCCGAGGCGGTCGTCGCGGTCGACGCGGTGAGCTTCACCCTGCTGCAGGATCAGCTGCAGTCGGTGCTGGAGACGCTGTCCGAACGTGAGGCGGGCGTGGTGCGGTTGCGCTTCGGCCTCACCGACGGTCAGCCCCGCACCCTCGACGAGATCGGTCAGGTCTACGGCGTCACGCGTGAGCGCATCCGCCAGATCGAATCGAAGACGATGAGCAAGTTGCGCCACCCGAGCCGTTCGCAGGTTCTGCGCGACTACCTCGACTAGCGATCGACCCAAAGAGGCCCGCGGCCCCCCGTAGGGGGGGGGGGGCGCGTTTTAGTTGAGACCCACTAAAAAAACCGCGGGGGGGTTTTTAAAAAAAAA